>NZ_UXAU01000019.1 GCF_900609065.1 Arthrobacter ulcerisalmonis
CCCGCTGCACCACAGACAACGAACTACGCGAACACATAAAACTGCTCCCCTCACATCGGAACTGAAAATTTCTCAGTCCAACATTTGGGGAGCAGTTCAAGAGCTCCGGGAGGGTTGGCCAAACCGGCGCAACTACCCCGGGAGGGTTGGGCAAACCCGCGTCAGATTCCCGGGAGGGGGGCTGGGGCGGCCGTGCTGGTGCGAATGATGAAGCGCGTCGGATACTCGTGGTCACAGGCCGGCAGGGCAGCCCCGCCGCCATCGCGGGTGGTGGATGCGTCGAGCAGTTCCAGGGCCGTCCGGGCTGCCAAAGCGCCCTGGCCACGAGGATCCTGGTCGATGGTGGTGAGCCCGAAAATGGCGCCGAGTTCGTGGCCGTCCATGCCGATGACTGACAGGTCCTGCGGAACCTGCAGGCCGAAGTCTCGCGCTGCCAGGATGCAGCCAATCGCCATTTCGTCGGATGCCGCGAAGATGGCCGTTGGCCGCTCTACAGCTGTGCCCAAAAGCTGTCGGGCCGCAACGTAAGCGCCCTGGATAGTGAAGTCCGAACTCACCCGCCACTCTGGATGCACGGACAGTCCAGCGGCAGCCATGGCCGTATGGAAGCCATCGAAGCGGATGCCAGGGAGTTTGAAGTCCCGGGTGAGCTCGTTGTCTCCGGTCATGTGGGCTATCTTCGTGTGCCCCAGGCGGATCAAGTGTTCGGTAGCCATCCGGGCCAGCCGGGCATCATCGATCCTGATGGAAGCAGCCCCTGGCAACGTTCCACCAATGCCCACAATGGGCCGGTGCACTGCAAGGAGCTGTTGGATTTCGTCTTCGCTCAGCATTAGGGCGACGGTGATGACAGCGTCCAGGCGTTTGCGCAGCAGGAAATCGCTGAGGACACTGCTGCGCCGTTCTACCTGTTCTCCGACGTTGTACAGCGTCAGGTCGTAGCCGGCGTTCAACAGGGTGTCCGAAACGCCTTCCAGGACCGACGCGAAGTACCAGCGCTGGACGTATGGCACCACCAACCCGATGTTGGAGTTTCGGCCAGAGGCCAGGCTCGAGGCATGGTAGGAGGGGACAAACCCGAGATCCTGCGCTGCCTGCTTGGCCAACTCCCGGCTCTTTGCCGAAACGTTGGCCTTCCCGCTCAGTGCACGTGACACCGTGGCCACTGAGAGCCCAGCCTTGACCGCAACCTCTTTAATACCAGACATGCTCAGTCAGCGAAGTCGCTGGCTCCGAGGTCAATCCATGCCGTCTCGCCTGAGGCCAGTGCGGTGTCGGTGCTGGACGGAACGCTCCGCACCAGGACCTGGCCGGGCGGCATTTCCAGTCCTTCATGGTTGAGATTCATCAACACCAAGATGTTCCCGTTGACGAAGCCCAGTGACGAGCCGGTGCACCATTCCTCGGCCCAGTGCAGCGATCCCCGCCCAAGGCCCAGTTCCCGGCGGAGTGCCAGAGTGTCCTTGTAGAGAGACAGGTGCGATGTTGGCGAGGCTGCCTGGACGTCCCGGGCCAACCCGGCAAACGATTCGGGGAACGGTAGCCAAGGATCGGCGTCGGCACCAAATCCCAGATTGCGGTCCCCGGCACGCCACGGCAGCGGCACCCGGCAACCATCCCGGCCCAAGCGCTGCCCCCCGGTGCGGGCAAAAGTGGGATCCTGGCGCTGGTGTTCTGGGATGTCGATGCCGTCGGGCAGGCCAAGCTCTTCGCCCTGGTACATGTAGGCTGCGCCGGGCAGGCCCAGCATGAACAGCGATGCCGCGGCAGCTCGGTGCCTCCCCAAGGCGGTATCTGGCTGCTGGTCGGCGGGGCCGATTCCGTCGCCGTCCCGCGGTCCCTGCCCGTTGTAGCCAAAGCGGCTCGCATGCCGGACCACGTCATGGTTGGACAGCACCCAGGTGCTGGGGGCGCCGACGGAATCCAGCACGGTCAGCGAGTCGGTGATGACATTCCGGAGGCGGTAGACGTCCAGGCCCGCATGCAGGTAAGGGAAGTTGAAGGCTTGGTGCATCTGGTCCGAGCGTACCCAATTGGCGAGCCGCGGGAGCGGATCCACGTTGGCCTCGGCGCACAGGATCCGATCCGTGCCGTACTCGCTCAGGACTTCACGCCACCGCCGGTAGATCTCGTGGACGGCGGGTTGGCCGAACATGGGGGCGTCCTGCCCCGGGAAGCCGTCGCTGCTGCCGCCGTCGGCCCGGCCGCCCCAATCGGGGAGGCCCGTTGCCTTGACCAACGCATGGGCCACATCCACCCGGAATCCGGAGACGCCGCGGTCCAGCCAGAAGCGCAAGACGCGCTCAAATTCTGCGTGGACGGCCGGGTTGTCCCAGTTGAAGTCCGGCTGTGAGGAATCGAAGAGGTGCAGGTACCACTGCTCCGGTGTCCCATCGGGCCTAACGATGCGGGTCCAGGCAGGTCCGCCGAAGTGCGACTGCCAGTTATTGGGCGGCTCGTTGCCGTCCACGCCCCGGCCGTCGCGGAAGATGAACATGTCCCGTTCGACGCTGCCGGCAGGGGCCGCAAGGGCTGCCTGGAACGCGATGTGCTGGTCAGAGCAGTGATTGGGGACCAGGTCCACGATGACCCGAAGCCCCAGCCGCTGCGACTCGGCCATCATGACGTCGAAATCACCGAGGTTTCCGAAGATCGGATCCACATCGCAGTAGTCGCTGACATCGTAGCCGGCGTCACGCTGCGGCGAACGGTAGAACGGGGAAAGCCAGACTGCGTCGACGCCAAGGTCCGCCAGCTGCGGCAGCTCGGTGGTGATACCGGCAAGATCGCCCACGCCGTCACCGTTCAGGTCTCGGAAAGACCGCGGGTAAACCTGGTAGATCACGGCTGAACGCCACCAGCCGGGAACGCTGTCAGCAGCGTGAATGAGCGTCAGCGGTCCCACCGACTGCAGAGTGTTCTGGGTCACAGTTTCGACTGTCATGAGAGACAGCATAGGGGTACGCAAGCGAGAAATGAAAGCGCTTCCAGTGGACTTGATCAAGACTTGATAACAACCCGGGAAAATCCGCGGAATCAAGTGTGGAAACGGTTGCAGAACAGGTGGAAAAAGCGCTGTCAGCGCTGTCATAAACTGGGAGGTACGACGGCGGATGGAGACTTTTGTGGGCAGCGTAGTAACCGAATTGGCTGGCTTCCTAGCGGCCGGCCAGCTTGAGGAAACGGACGACGCACGTCAGCGGTACGCGATCGACCAAGCCCCCGTCATCGATTTCCACCTCCCCCAAGCAGTGGTGTTCCCGGAAAGTGTTGCCGATGTCCAGGCGATCGTGCGCACCTGCTCGGCCGCCGGCGTCGCGCTTGTCCCGCGTGGTGCAGGGACCGGCGTCTCCGGCGGCGCGCACGCCACCAAGGACTGTGTGGTCATGTCGCTGGAGCGGATGGATAAGATCCTGCAGCTCAACCCGGACGATGAGACGGCGGTGGTGGAACCCGGCGTCGTGAACGCCGTGCTCAACGACGCGGCCGCTCTGCACGGGCTGATGTATGCGCCGGACCCGGCGAGCTACCGCATGTCCACGATTGGCGGCAACGTGGCCACCAACGCCGGCGGGCTCCGCTGCGCCAAGTATGGTGTCACGCGGGATTCGGTGCTGGCCCTGGACGTGGTCTTGGCTGACGGTTCGTTGATTCACACCGGACAACAGACGTTCAAGGGTGTGGCCGGATACGATCTGACCGGGCTGTTCGTGGGCTCGGAGGGGACCCTGGGCATTGTGGTGGGCGTGACCGTGCGGCTCAAGTACCTACCCCGTGACGTCCACACCATCGCCGCGTTCTATCCCGATTTCCGCAGCGCTACCGCAGGGGTCCTGGCGGTAGGCCGAGCCCGGGTGCAGCCCGCCATCATGGAACTGCTCGACGGCGGGGCGCTGGCTCAGCTGGACGAGGTCCACGGCTCGGACCTCAGCACCCGCGGCCAGTCCCTGCTGCTCATCCAGACCGACGGCTTTGGCGCCGCTGCCGAAGCCGCGGCAATCCGGGAGGTCCTGCAGGCTGGCGGCGCAGTGGTCACCAACGAGGACAGCGCTGAGGCGCAGCGGCTGGTGGAGTTACGCCGTCACAGCCGAGGAGCCGAGGTGGATGACCAGTACCGTGTTGGTGAGGACGTTGCCGTGCCCCGCTCACGGTTGGTGGACTATGTGGCCGCGCTGGAAGAGATGGCGGCCGCGCATCGGGTGTCGCTGAAAGTGGTGGCCCACGCAGGTGACGGCAACCTGCACCCGACGTTCGCCGTCGAACGCCCGGCCGACGGCGTTGCCGCGGATGCTGCGGCACGCCTGGATGCTGCGTTGGACGAGTCGGTGACGGTGGCCTTGGCCATGGGCGGGACCATCACCGGCGAGCATGGCGTGGGGCAATACAAGCTGCGCTGGCTTGGCCAGGAACTTCCCGAGCCCGTGCGCGAGATTCAGCGCGGGATCAAAGCGCTGTTCGATCCCGCGGGAATCCTGAACCCCGGCAAGGCGATCTAGGGGAAACTTAGTCCTCCACGTCGTCGTCGCCGTAGCGGGACTCCTCAGTCTCCACTTCGAGGATCTTCAGCAGCTCGGTGTCCGGGTTCAGCATGATGGCTGCCTCGTCGCGGCGGTGCCGCAGGATCGAATCAATGTAGGACTGCACGGCCTCGGCCAGCGGAATGTGCCGGCTCTGCTGTTCAGAGGCATACCAGCGGTGCTCCAGGATCTCGTGGACCACCTCTGCGGGCTCCAGCTTGCCGGACAGATCCCGCGGGATGGACCGGACAATCGGCTCGAAGATCTGGCTCACCCAAAGGTGGGCGCTGTATTCCTCGTCCATGTCGGGGTTGTTGTCGGCGCGGAACGAGTCCATGTCATTGAGCAGCCGCCTGGCCTGGTTTTCCTGAACGTCGAGACCGGTGAGGCGGAGCAGCCGGCGTTGGTGGTGCCCCGCATCCACCACCTTGGGCTGCAGCTGGATGGTGGACCCGTTCTGGGTGGTTTTGATGACGTACTCCTCGACGTCGAAGCCGAGCTCGTTGAGCCGGCGGATCCGCGCGCCCACCCGCCACCGTTCGCCGAGCTCAAACGATTCCTTCTCCGTGAGTTCGGTCCACAGCCGCCGGTAGCTGTCCATGATGAGTTCGCTGGTGGCGACAGGATCCACCTTCTCCTCAATCAGGCCGCCGTCGAGCAGGTCCATGAGCTCGCCGGCGATGTTGACTCTGGCGATCTCGAGATCGTATTCGCGTTGCCCTGTGGACAGGTCCGGGTAGAGCTCGCCGGTTTCGGCGTCCACCAGGTAGGCCGCGAACGCCCCGGCGTCCCTGCGGAACAGGGTGTTGGAGAGTGAGACGTCACCCCAGTAGAAGCCGATGAGGTGCAGCCGGACCATCAGGAGGGCTTGGGCATCGATTAGTCGGGTCAGCGTGTCCTTGCGCAGCATCTGCGAAAAAAGTGCGCGGTACGGCATGGAAAACTTCAGGTGCCGCGTAACGAGGACCGGGTTCAGCGGGCGCCCGTCAAGGGTGGTCCGGCCGGTAATGACGGCGACGGGTTCCACGCACGGCACATCCAGCCGCGCCAGCTTCCGGAGCATGTGATATTCGTGCCGGGCCACGTGCTCGGAGGTTTCCTTGATGGCGATGACCGAGCCGCCCAGGTGGGCGAACCGGACAATGTGCCGGGAAATGCCGCGGGGGAGGGCCGCCAGGTTCTCGGCTGGCCAGTCCTCCAACGCGATGTGCCAGGGAAGGTCGAGGAGTTCAGGATCCGCGGCGGCCGCCGTGATGTTCAGCGAGCTGGACACCGACGGGAGTTTATTGTCGTCCGCGCTGGCCGCCACGAAGCGCGGCAACTTCCCGATCTGCGCGTAGTCGGTGGGTTCGTCGTGCCACTGGGCGCTATTGTCCTCGGTCATAAGGGTGATTCTTCCGTACTCGGTGGCGATGGGCTAAACATCTGGCTTAACGCCCGACGGCGGCCCCTCCAGTGAAGGGGCCGCCGTCGGTATTGCAAGGGCCCACGCGGGCAGGGTTCCCTGGCCGAAGCGAAGCGAGGCTAGGGTGCCAGTGGGGGATCAGTCGCCGAGGCGCAGGCCCGTCTTGGTGTCGAACAGGTGAACGTGGCCGGACTGCGGGCGGACGTAAAGGGTGTCGCCCTTCAGCGGAGGACGGCGACCGTCGACGCGTGCCACGATGTCGTGGTCCTTGCCGTCGAGCGTGGTGTGGCCGTAGACGTAGGCGTCGGCGCCGAGTTCTTCGACGACGTCGACCTCAACCTTCAGGCCTTCGCCAGCGGGTGCCTGCTCCAGGTCTTCGGGCCGGGAGCCGACGGTGACAGTTGAGCCGTTGGCCTCTGCGAGGACGTTCTGCGGCACGGGGTAAACGGTGCCGCCGAACTGGACGCCGCCGTCGACCACGGGAAGCTCGAGCAGGTTCATGGCGGGGGAGCCGATGAAGCCTGCAACGAAGACGTTCTTGGGGCGGTCGTAGAGGTTGCGCGGGGTGTCAACCTGCATGAGGAGGCCGTCCTTGAGGACTGCCACGCGGTCGCCCATGGTCATGGCCTCGACCTGGTCGTGGGTCACGTAGACGGTGGTGACGCCCAGCCTGCGGGTCAGCGACGCGATCTGGGTACGGGTCTGGACACGGAGCTTGGCGTCCAGGTTGGAAAGCGGCTCATCCATGAGGAAGACCTGCGGGTTACGCACAATGGCGCGACCCATGGCGACACGCTGGCGCTGGCCGCCCGAGAGGGCTTTCGGCTTGCGGTCCAGGTAAGGCTCGAGGTCAAGGAGCTTGGCTGCTTCACGGACGCGCTCGGCGCGCTCTTCCTTGGAGACGCCGGCGATCTTCAGGGCGAAGCCCATGTTGTCTGCAACCGTCATGTGCGGGTACAGCGCGTAGTTCTGGAACACCATGGCGATGTCGCGGTCCTTCGGCGGGACGTCCGTGACGTCGCGGTCGCCAATGAGGATCCGGCCGGCGTTGACGTCTTCCAGGCCTGCGAGCATGCGCAGGGAGGTGGACTTACCGCAACCTGAGGGTCCAACGAGGACGAGGAATTCGCCATCGGCGATGTCGATGTTGAGCTTATCGACGGCGGGCTTTTCTGTGCCCGGGTACAGACGCGTAGCGTTATCAAAAGTAACTGTAGCCACAGTTATCAATCCCTTCACCGGCAGGTACGTGCCGGACGATCCGTTGTGAATGGTTCATGTTTATTTAGTTTTTGACGCCCGCTGACCGGAGCCAGTGGGCGTCGAGCAATGCCGCACGGAACTGTGCGCCACATCACAACCAATAATATGCCATATTCGCGCCGAAGGGTCCAGTCTGTTACGAACCTCACGTGTGGCGTTGATCGCTTCCTTCCCCCGACGTATGCGGCGGAGATCAGGTCCCTTCCGGCTCCGACAGGTCCTCCGCGACGGCTTCACTGCGCGCCTGGAGCAGCACTTCGAGGAGCTCGGCCACGTGGGTAGGCGCCTCGACGCGGTACTGGGCGCTGGTGAAGTCGATTCCCACCTTAATGCCCACATCGCCTGGTTCGAGCCGGCCCAACGCGTCCTCATCAGTGGTGTCATCGCCGGCGAAGACGATCGCGGTGGAATCGGTGATCTGGCGCAAGAAGGTTACGGCCTCGCCCTTGGACGCATGGACTACCGACGTCTCAAGGACGCGTTTGCCGTCCTTGAGGTAGACGCCCTTGCGGTCCTGCAGCAACTGCCGGGCAGCAGCAACGGCATCAGCAGCCACATCGTCGGCAGCAAGGCGGGTATGCAGCACCACTCCCGCTGGTTTCTCTTCCAGGACGGTGCCCGGTGCCACCGAAACGATCTCCGTCAAGATGCCGCGCACCTCCGCCAACAACGCTTCTTGTTCCGGGTCGAGGGTCAACCCGGCAGAACCTGGGCCGAGCCATGCTTCGGCACCGTGGCTGCCGATCAGCAGCGAATTAACCGGCGGCGATGCCACGCCCCGCAGGCTGGCGAGGGCGCGGCCGGAGATGAGGGCCGTCGTCGTGCGCGGCAACGCGGCCAGGCCAGCAAACGCCGCAGCCGAACGCGGCAGCGGCCGGGCGTCCTCAGCCCGCCCCACGATGGGCGCGAGGGTGCCGTCGAAGTCCATGGCCACCAGGAGATGCTCAGTCTGCGCAACCTCCTGCAGGGCGGCCCGCAGCTCGGGTGACAGGGCCAGGGTGGGGCGCTGCTCAGGTGTCATCGCGGATGGCTTTCTGTTCCAGGGCCAACAAGAACGCCGCGGACCAATGGTCAACGTCATGGTCAAGGATCTGCTTGCGCATCGACTTCATCCGGCGCGAGGCCTCCCGCGGCTGCATGTCCACCGCCGTCATGATGGCACTCTTGAGCCCATCGATGTCATGCGGGTTGATCAGGAACGCCTGTTTGAGCTGGTCGGCGGCGCCCGCAAACTCACTGAGAACAAGCGCGCCGTCGTTGTTGGTCCTGGCGGTCACGTACTCCTTGGCCACCAGGTTCATGCCGTCCCGCAATGCCGTGACCAGCATGACGTCGGCGGCGAGGTACAGCGCGACCATTTCTTCCACCGGATAGCTGTGGTGCAGGTAGCGCACGGCAGTGTTCTCGAGGGTGTCGTAGTTGCCGTTGATGTGGCCGACCGTACCCTCGATCTCCTCGCGGAGGATCCGGTACTGCTCCACTCGCTCGCGGCTGGGTGAAGCGACCTGGATGAGGGTAGCGTCCGCCACGGAGAGTTTGCCATCTGCCAGCAGCTCCTCGAAGGCCTTGAGGCGGTGCCGGATGCCCTTCGTGTAGTCCAGCCGGTCCACGCCAAGGAGGATGGTTTTGGGATTGCCCAGGTCCTGCCGGATCTGCCGGGCCCGCTCAATGATGTCCGGATCGTTTGCCAGCGCGCTGATCTGGGCCACATCAATGGAGATGGGGAAGGCCTGCGCCCGGGCAATATGGGTGATGTCGCCGTCGTCGTTCTTCACGTGGACCTGCTGCTGCTTGACGCTGGCACCCAGGAAGCGGCGGGCGGAACGCATGAAGTTGGCAGCGTCGCTCACCCGCTGGAAACCGACCAGATCCGCGCCGAGCAGGCCGTCAATGATGGCCTGGCGCCACGGCAGCTGTGCGAAGATCTCCGGCGGCGGGAACGGAATGTGGTTGAAGAAGCCGATCCGCAGGTCGGGGCGGACCTCTCGCAGCATCCGGGGCACCAACTGCAGTTGGTAGTCCTGTACCCAAACGGTGGCGTTTTTGTCCGCATGACGCACGACGGCGTCGGCGAACCTCTGGTTGACCTTCCGGTAGGCGTCCCACCAGGTCCGGTGGAATTCCGGGGGTGCGATCACGTCGTGGTAGAGCGGCCAAAGGGTGGCGTTGGAAAAGCCTTCGTAGTACAGCTCTACCTCGTTGCCGCTGAGCTGGACCGGAACGAGGTCCATGCCGCCGTGGCTGAAGGGAGCCAGCGACTCGTCCGGAGCGCCGTGCCAGCCCACCCACGCGCCGTCGGTCTTGGTCATCATGGGCGCCAATGCCGTCACCAGCCCGCCGGGGGAGCGGCGCCACCCGGACCCGTCATCGCCCGGCTCGCCAGGGGCGCACCGATCCACCGGAAGTCGATTCGAAACCACCATGAAGTCGTACGTGGTGTGGTGGTGCTGCGCGGTCCCGGCGGCGCCGGACGTTGCTGCAGTGGCGGATTTGTCCTGGACGGGTGATTGCATTGCTGCCCCCTTGGGGTAATCGGTGCTGCAGCCAACACTATCGGGTGGAATCTTTGGCGCGCCCCGTCCTTTAGTTACTTGAAGGCGCAAGCTCCCAGCTTTCTCCCCTAAAATGATGGGAGTTGCCACTGAGTGGTCCCCCTTCGTCGATCGATCCAAGGAACACATGAGCCCCGCAAACGAAAATCGGAAGTCCAAGGCTGAGCGCACTGCTGAAGCGCGCGAGAAGGCTCGGCTGATCCGCGAAGCCCAGATCAAGAAGGACAAACGCAACAAGGTCTTCATCGGCTGGGGCATCGTGGGTGCCGTTGTCGCTATCTTGGTCATTGTGGGGCTCGTGGTCACCACCAACATTCAGCAAAACACGCCTATTGCCGATCAGGGGCCGGTACCAGCCAGCGCCAACGTCAATGGTGGCGTCACCCTCCTCGCCAACACTGAGGTCAAGAACGGCGGCGGTGGCTCAGTGGACCTGGCGAACGTGCCGGCCAAGCCCGATGCCGTGCCGAGCCCGCTGGTGGCGCCCGGCGCCGAGGCTGAGGCTGGCCAGCCGGTCAAGGTTGTAGCCTATGTCGACTTCATCTGCCCGGTCTGCAAGCGGTTCGAGGATACCTACAACGATGCCCTCACCACACTCCGGAACGACGGCAAGATCTCCCTTGAATACCGTCCGCTCGGCTTCCTGGACCGCCAGTCCAGCACCAACTACTCTTCCCGTGCAGCCAACGCCGCTGCCTGCGTGGCCGACACGTCACCGGAAAAGTACGCCGAATACGTGGACCTTCTCTTCACCAACCAGCCTGCAGAAGGCAGCGCTGGCCTGTCCGATGACAAGCTGAAGTCCATGGCCAGCGACATTGGCGCCAACATCGGCAGCTGCGTGGACGACAAGAAGTTCCGCCCGTACGTGAAGTACTCCACCACACTTGCTGCGAACACCGGCATCACGGGGACGCCCACCATCTTCGTTGACGGCAAGCAGTGGGACGGCACCACCGACCTCAACGCCGACATCCAGACGGCCATCACCGCCAAGGGCTAGTTTCACCGCCCCTGCGGCCTTGCGGCCGAGCGTGCGGCTCGATTCCGGAGTGATCTGGAGTCGGGCCGTTTTGCGTTGGTTCTGCCGCGTTTTTACCACCGGCGGGACTTGGGCTAACCTTATCTAGCGCCATTGCGGCGCGTACCCCTTACCGGGTTCGCCTCCTTAGCTCAGTTGGCCAGAGCACCGCTCTTGTAAAGCGGGGGTCGTCGGTTCGAATCCGACAGGAGGCTCCATATGCACTTGGCGCAGGGCGAGGCTCTGACAATGCGGCCTACAAAAGCTCTGGCGGTGCACTCCCAACGGTCCTAGGCTGAGGTCTACTCGGATCCGCCAATTCTTTGGGGGCCACCATGAATACCCTTGCTTCGGCCCGCCCCGGTGGGCTTCGGTTGACAGTCTGCGCCAGCCCGCGGATGAACGCCGAAGAGCTGCGTGGGTTCCTCTTTCGTCCCGAAATGCTGCAAAGGTGGGTCGGACCAGGGGCCGTGGTGCCCGCCCGGGTAGGTGGTCTCGCCGTGCTGCCCACGTCGGACGGTTCCTACCGAAATAGCTTGGTCACCCGCATCACCGAATCCGACAGCACCGGTTCCTCTTCCCTGACGGCCGAGTCCGGCCCGGGCCCGCGCCTTACCATCACCGTGACGGGGGTCGCCTCAGGCGTCGCCAGGTCCAGGCGGGACACCAGTACCGTCCGGATAACGGTGGGGAACCTCAAGGATCCCCACCAGGTGCGGTTGAGCCTGGCGTTTTGGCAGGCGGCACTGAACCGGCTCACCTCAATCGTCCATGCCACCCGACGACGCCGGGACTCGCCAAAGCAGGCATTGATCGTCATTCACGGCATCGGTGAGCAGCAGCCGGGGCAGACGCTCACCGAATTCGTGCGGGGTGTCTTTGGGGAGGGGGTGGGTCCGGGCCGTTGGGTGAAGCCAGATACATTGTTGGGATCCTTCGAGACCCGAAAGCTCACCTTGCAGGCCGTCAGACCCGACCCCAGTACCGAGGGCAGGCCCACCACGGATGTCTACGAGCTGTATTGGGCTCACCTGATCGTCGACAGCACCGTAGGCCAGGTGCTGGCGTGGGCGAAGAGTCTGCTGCTGCGCCGCGACATTCCGCGGTCGCTGCGTCCGCATGTCTGGACCATCCGGATCATTGCCGCCCTCACACTGCTGATCCTGTTGGGTTTTCCCATCTACAAGGCTTTCACCCCGAAATCCACCGCTGACCTGGTGGTGGCGGGCAGCCTGGCCACGCTGCTTGCGGTGGCCCTCGCCGTGGGCCGCACCTTGTGGAAAGTGGTCAAAGGCCCTGGAGCCAAGCTCTTGACCGGTTTCCTTGGGGACGCTGCCCGATACTTCGAGCCGAAGCCGGAAAACATTGCTCGTCGGCAGGAGATCCGTGAGGAAGGGGTACGCCTGCTCGAGAAGCTGCATGAATCAGGCGAGTACCAGCGGATCGTGATTGCCTCCCACAGCCTGGGCAGCGCCATCGCCTATGACATCCTCACCTTCACTTGGAACTGGATGCATGGCCAGCATGAGCGGCCCGATCGTCAGAGCCTGACTGCGCTCGCGGCGGCCGAGAAAGCGTCAGACGCCACTCGGTCGCAAAGGTACGACGCCCGCACGGTGCAGGCCGCAGCGTGGATGGAGCATCGGCGCAACACCCAGCCTTGGCTGGTGACGGACCTGGTGACCATGGGTTCCCCGCTCACTCATGCCCATATCCTGATGGCCGCCAGTGCGGACCAGTTCAACGCGATGATCCGGGACAAGGTCTTCCCCACGTGTCCGCCGCAACCCGACGACCGCAAGGGACCCCCACGTTTCAGTTACGCCCTGCCGAACCGGGCCACGGACGGCTCACGAGGCAACACCTTCATGGTTCCTGACCATGGGGCCCTTTTCGCCATGACCAGATGGACCAACCTCTACTTTCCCGCGCACGGAATCATCGGCGGCGACCCGGTGGGTGGGCCGCTGAATCCGTTGTTCGGAAAGTGGATCTACGACCGCCCGGTGAAGGCCAGGGAGGTAGGCCTCGGCGGGTTTGCCCACACCAAGTACTGGGCAACGGAGCAAAGCGCTGGACCTTACAAGGGCAAGGCCGGTGAAGACCACCTCGAGTGCCTGCGGGACGCGTTGGACCTCAACACGGCTGGGCGGCTCCGGACGCTGGCTGCGGCGCGGCCGGCCTACACCTACCTGCGGAGGAAGTAGCGGACGGAGCTGCGTCAAAAGTCCCCCGAGAAATTAATCTTCAGGCTAGAGCACCGCTCCGACTGCTCACCCCGTCCGCTGGCGCCATCGTAGTCCCGCAGCAATGGTTTGGGAATGGTGACGTCCTTGCTGAACTGGCCGTCAGGGTGTCGAATGCAGGGAACAGTCCCGAATGATGTGGAGTGCACGGTGAACCCGGAGGCCCAGAAAATCCAGCGCGTCTACTTGACGTTGACCTTGGGCAACACGCTGGCGGCCTCGTTCATTTGGGGCATCAACACGCTGTTCCTCCTCGACGCCGGGCTCAGCAACTTCGAAGCCTTCGCAGCAAACGCTTTCTACACCGCTGGGATGGTGCTGTTCGAGGTTCCCACCGGGGTGGTCGCCGACAGTTGGGGCCGGCGAGCATCGTTCCTGCTGGGGACCGTGACTCTCGCCGTCACCACCTTCCTCTACTACCTGTTGTGGCAACTCTCGGCGCCCTTCTGGTGGTGGGCGGCGGCATCGGTGCTTCTGGGGTTGGGGTTCACGTTCTTCTCCGGGGCGGTTGAGGCGTGGCTGGTGGATGCGCTGGCCTTCGCCAAGTACGACGGCGGCCTAGAAGCAGTTTTGGGCAAGGGCCAGATGGTGTCGGGAATCGCCATGCTGGCTGGCTCGGTTGCCGGCGGCGTCATCGCCCAGGCCACCAACCTCGGCGTACCGTTCCTGCTCCGGGCAGGCATTTTGCTAGCCATGTTCATTGTGGCGTTCCGGTTGATGCACGACGTCGGTTTCGTCCCCGAGCGCTCGCCGCACCCCCTGCAGGCAACTCGCGCAGTCCTGCGGGCCTCGATTGATGGCGGCCTGAAAAACCCGCCGATCCGGTACATGATGCTTGCAGCGCCCTTCACCCAGGGAGTGAGCTTTTATGTGTTCTATGCCTTGCAGCCCTACCTCCTGGAACTCTTTGGCGACCCCCGCGCGTACGCCATTGCCGGCTTGGCCGCGGCGATAGTAGCGGGATCGAATGTCCTTGGTGGCTGGCTGGCGCCTAAGGTTCGGTCCATGGTTCGCCGCCGGACCACCGTGTTGATCGTCAGCAACGTGGTCAGCGCCGCCGTGCTCGTGGTGTTGATGTTCACGCCCGAGTTCTGGCTGGCGCTGGTCCTGCTGTCGGTCTGGGCGGTGGTGGGCAGCGCCGGAACGCCGGTGCGCCAGGCCTACCTCAACGACATGATCGCCTCGAGGCAACGAGCCACGGTCCTCAGCTTCGATTCGCTCATGGGCTCGGCCGGGGGAGTGGTGGTGCAGCCCGCGCTTGGCCGGACCGCTGACCTCTTCGGCTACTCGGCGTCGCTGGCCGTGGGTGGCGCCGTGCAACTGCTCGCCGTCCCCTTTATCCTGCTCAGTCGTCGGCAACGCGCCCAGGCGGACCAGGGAACGGAACAGAGTTAATCGGCGGGAGACCGGTCCGAAACGAAGCCACAACAATTCCTGCATAGGTTTCAGGCATGACAACGACCAGAAGCAGCAGATTTCGGGCCTGGCTCCTCGACCTCTTCACATACGAGTCCGAAGACAGCGCCGTTGGGGCTATGGCCGACGCCACTCGATGGGGCTGGCTGCCCGCCTTGAGCGGGGTTACGGCAGGCGCCGCCCACGCCAGGAGCGTTCACGCGGCCGCCCACCAGAGCACGACGACGGCTGGCGGCTAGCGCAGTCTCCACACCCGCGGACCGCACGGCGCAGCTTGGTCCGCCGTCAATGTGCAGGGACTGCCCGTGCACAGTGAGCCTGGACTTCACTGTGCAGGGAGGCACAGAGACCCGTGCACACTGAGACTGGACGGCGTTGTAAAGCGCGGCGCGGGGCCCCACCTTTCACTCCCGTCACTCCAGTAGTGACGCGCAAGTGAGCGGCGCGGAAAGCCCTGTGCCGGCGTCGTTATTTGCCATAACGGAGCGGCGCAGCAACTGCATCAAAAGCGCATCGAACGCGCGAAAAGACGGGCTTGACGCACTACTGCGTGACGCTGGCGGCGCGAACTTAACGGTTCCGCGCCGAAGCGGCTACGGCCCTCGATTCGGCGGCCGTGCGCTCCTACCCTTGAGCTATCCATTCGCTCCTTCCTTGGGTGGCATCATCATGAAAAAACTCGCAGTTTGGATTTCCGCGATACTCCTGGCCATAGGGCTCGGATTGCTGGTTCCGGGGCCCGCCTCGGCAGCCTCGTATTGTGGCTTGAGCTGGGGATCTCTTGCCAAAGCCGGCGCAGACACCGGCAGCGCCGCAACACTCACCAACGTCCGCGCTGGGCAGCATTACTGCTACGACCGGATGGTGGTTGACCTCAGCGGGCCGGCCGAAGGGTTCTCTGTCCGCTACGTGCCCAACATCGTCGCAGACGGCAGCGGCGCGATCGTCCCTACTGCCGGCGGTGCACGCCTGCAGGTAACGATCTTCGCTCCCTCGTACGATAACGCCGGCAACCCCACCTACTCGTTCGACGACAGCATCAGCCTCGTCGGCGTGGGTGGTTACCAGACCTTCAGGCAAATCGTCTGGGCCAACAGTTTCGAGGGCTACACCAACCTCGGTCTGGGCGTCCGGGCAAGGCTTCCCTTTAGGGTCTTGACCCTTGACGGTCCTGCTGGAGGATCACGGCTGGTGGTGGACGTGGCACACTTCTGGTGACCGTCAACTGACCGATTTCACAAATTAGTAAGCTTACTGTGAAATTTCCTGTGACCCCGTTCCGGCGGGGTCACAGGGCTGCTACGGTCAGGGTTAGGACCAATCGAGGAGGATGTATGAAGGCTTCACCGACGCTGACTAACAACTTGCAGGCCGTGCTTGTTGACCTGATTGAGCTGCATATCCAGGGCAAGCAAGCGCACTGGAACATCGTGGGCACCAACTTCCGCGATCTGCACCTGCAGCTTGACGAAATCGTGGACGCTGCCCGGCTTTTCGCCGATGACATGGCCGAGCGCATGCGCGCGTTGCACGCCCTGCCGGATGGACGCAGCTCAGTGGTGGCCGAGTCCACCAGCTTGCCTGCGTTTCCCGAGGGGCTGATCAACACCAAGGACGCCATCGACAAGATCGTTGCGGCCATGGAAGCCGCCGTGGCGACCATGCGGAAGGTCCATGACGAGGTGGATGAGGAAGATCCCACTACCGCGGACCTGCTCCACGAATTCATCTCCAAGCTGGAGCAGTTCGCCTGGATGGTGCAGGCGGAAAACATGAAGGCCACGGCATCGGTCACCACGCCGGACGTCGACTAGGTTTACGGCAGTACTAAAGCGGGTGGCGCCGGAACATTAGTTCCGGCGCCACCCGTTTTTTGTCGCCAAAGCCGGTTCGGCTTCATCCAACTGTTCTCCTCTTTCCAAGATAACGCCTGGCATGGGGCTTGTGGCAAGGCCCCCAGGATGGCCCATACTGGCGGTTCGGCTGGCGGAGCCGTGCCGTTCGGAATGAGGGTTGTTCATGCATGAAGTGGTGATTGTTGGGTGCGGTCCTACCGGGCTGATGCTGGCGGCAGAGCTTAGGCTTTCGGGAGTGGATGCGGTGGTCCTGGAACGGAGGGCGTCGCAGGCCTTGGCTGGCTCCCGGGGTGGCGGAGTGCACTCCCGCACCCTTGAGCTATTTGATCAGCGCGGCATTGTGAATCGGTTCCTGGCCGCGGGCACCACGTTCGCCGCGGCAACGTTTGGCAGCACGCCGCTGGATCTCAGCGCGCTGCCCACCCGCCACCCGTACACGCTGGCCTTGTTCCAGAACCACGTCGAGCGGCTGCTGCTGGAATGGGTCGAGGAGTTGGGTGCGCCTATCCGGCGGGGCGTCGAGGTGACGGGGGTGGCCTCGCACGACGACGGCGTGGCCGTTCAGCTCGCCGGCGGCGGACCGCTGACGGCTCAGTTTGTTGTGGCAGCTGACGGTGGCCGAAGTGCTGTTCGGCGTGCGGCGGGAATCGAGCTGATTGGCCCAGATGCAACCCGCAGCAGCCTCATTGCCGAGGTGCAGGCTACCGAGCCACTGCCGCCAGCGGCGAAGGTGGACGCCAGGGGCATTCACGGGCTGCACGCCATGGCTGATGGCATGGTGCGGGTGGTAGTGACGGAAGCGACCCTGGAATCCGCCGCCGAACCCACCCTGGCTGATCTCCAACAGGCGCTCAACGACGTGTTCGGTACCGACTTCGGTGTCCACAGCCCCACCTGGCTCTCCCGCTTCAGTGATGCCACCCGGCAGGCTGCGTCCTACCGGTCAGGCCGGATCTTCTTGGCCGGGGATGCCGCCCACGTGCACTCGCCAACGGGTGGGATGGGCATTGGGCTGGGAATCCAGGACGCCGTCAACCTTGGCTGGAAACTGGGCCAGGTGCTGCGCGGGGAATCCAGCCAAGACCTGTTGGACACCTATCACGCGGAACGGCATCCAGCTGGTGCTCGTGCGCTGAAGTTCACCATGGCCCAGTCACTGTTCCAGAAGGCCGATCCACGGCAGGAAGCGTTGCGGGATCTCCTCGATGAGGCCTTGCGCGTGGAGCGTGCCAGCGTTCCCGCGGCGGCGCTGGTGACTGGGCTGGACGTGGTTTACGGCGTGATGACTTCTGACGCGGCGGACACGAAAGAACCAGCAACGGGGCATCCGCTGCTGGGGCGCAGGATGCCCGACGTCGGAGTCACCACTGGTGGAATGACCACCGTCGGAATTAGACCAGGCGGAACGACTACAGGCGCAACGACAGCGGAGGGTCACACCGGCAAGGTCTACGACCTACTGCATAGCGCCAGGCCTGTGCTGCTGGAACTCGGCGGCCCACAGCTGGACGTTACGGGGTGGACTGACCGGGTCCAGCACGTCAGGGCAACCACCACGGACCCCTGGAACCTGCCGGTCATAGGTGACGTAGCAGCGCCAACGGCTGTCCTGGTCCGGCCTGACGGGTACGTGGCCTGGGTGGGTCTGGATTCAGCCGAAGGACTGGCCGAGGCGCTCGGCAGTTGGTTTGGTCCGCCCAGACGCGACGAAGTAGCAGGCTAAAGGCCGGGAGGTTCCTCAGGCAGGAATCAGCGCGTCAGGTCAGCAGGTGCTGCAGGGGGTACGCGTTGGACTCGAGGACCACCTGGGTGCAGGTGCCGGTGGCGGCGTTGAGGACCACCGGTGCCATCAGATTCACAGTGGTGCCGGAGTCGGCCGGATTGACCACCACCAGGATCTGCCCCGCCGCCAGTTCAGCAAGCCCCAGCTCCAGTAAGACTCGTGCAGGAACTGGCGGCGCATAGTCCGGGACGAACAGTGCGGCGTCGGCCAGGAAGAGCCGGACGGAGAAGCTGCCGGAGCCTTCGAGCGCGTACAGCCCATCCGTTTCGGGGATGGGTCGCAACGAAAAATCGGTGACTCCGGCTAGTCCGGGCATGGGCGCGGTGAACGTGACGCCGCCGGCCGTTTGGGTCGAGGTGCTCATCGGAGGAAGTCCATCAGACTGGGCTGCAGGACGCGGGCGGTGGCCGCCAGCGCTGCCTGGTAGTTGTTTTCCTGCACCTTGAGGTTGAGGATCATGGCTCCCAAGTCCTCCTGCTCAAGTCCTGTCCGCTGGGTTTCCAAGCGGCCCTCCAATTCTGTGTTTGCCTGCCCCACCAGTTCCAATCGAGCCTGCCGAGTACCCAGCTCGGCGCGGGCGGCAACTGTGGTGCTGATTTTGCTGTCCACTGCTGCCACCTGAGAGGTTACTTCGGAGCCTGCCCGGATGGCAGTGGCAATGTTGCCGAGCAGTGCGAACGTTGACGTGGCGCCCTGGCCGAAAATTCCGGCTCCATCAAGGTCCACCCTGATGGTGCTGCCCGCGCCAATTCGGCGTTCCACCGAACTCCCGGCCGTGCCGTTGTACACCGGCGGGTTCCCTGGGCTGTAGGCGGCGCCGGCATCGGAGTTCCCGGCGAACAGGTTCCGGCCCGCGTACTGGCTGTTGGCCACCCGCAGCAGCTCCACGTTGAGTGACTCGATTTCCGCCGCGAGGGCTTCCCTGGCCGCAGGATTGAGCGAGCCGTTGCCTGCCTGGAAGGCCAGGTCCCGCACCTTGTTCAGCGTGTTGGTGGCCTGCTCCAAGGCGGAGTCGCCCAGCGCAACCCACGCGCCGGCGTCGTCGATGTTCCGGCCGTACTGGGCTGCAGCGGTCTGTAGTCCGCGCGTCTGCATGGCGCTCGCGATCGCTGCGGGATCGTCTGACGGGCGTGAAATCTTGGCCAACGAGGTTGCTTTATCGCGCGCCTCGGCCAGGCGTGCCTGATGTTCCTGCAGCCCGCGCTGGGCCGAGGTGGTCAGGGTGAGGTTGGTGATCCGATTGATCATGGTCAGCGGCCCACCAGTCCGGTGCGGTTAATCAGAACATCGAGCGCCTCGTCGACGGCGGTCATCACCCGGGCAGCCGCTTGGTAGGCATGCTGGTTGCTGAGGAGGCT
This sequence comes from Arthrobacter ulcerisalmonis, assembly GCF_900609065.1. GTDB lineage: Bacteria > Actinomycetota > Actinomycetes > Actinomycetales > Micrococcaceae > Arthrobacter > Arthrobacter ulcerisalmonis. The sequence continues at coordinate 19,418 of NZ_UXAU01000019.1, forward strand.
GATGTTTTCCTCGTCGAGGCTGACGGAGGCGGACGAATCCCGTGCGCCAGCTGCCGAGACCTGCGCGGCCGAGGCAAGGGCGTCCTGCTGGAGAGCTGTTCTCGCTGCAACGCCGATACCGGACACGATGGCCTGCCAGCCGGCGTCGGGCGAGCCGCTACCTACGCCCAATTGCGCAATGGCGTCTGCGCGGCTGCTGTCCAGGGTGCCGCCGCCGGGGGTCCCGGTGGCGATTCCTGCGACGCTTTGCGGAACCACGGATACGGTGCCGGTGGCCGAGATGCTGAAGAAGTCTCCGGTGGCCGCGCCCGTGGCGGATTGACCGCCGCCGTGGAGGGCGTTGACGCGGGCGGCGAGGTCCTGGGCGAAGCTGGCGTACGACGTCGACACTTCAGCAAGGATTCCACCGGCACCATTGGCGGCAGGCGCCAGAGTCGTCAGGACGCCGGCGATCTGCCCACCAACGCCAACAGCGATTCCCGGCCGATCCGCCCACTCCACGCGCACGGCAGCCCCTGACGCCAAGGCGCCGCCCATAGTGGAAGGGCCGGACAACACCAGCTGCTGGGCTGAGGTGCCGTCCACCAGCGCGTTTCCGTCCACGAAGACGTTGATGGTGCCATCCGGAAGTTCCTTGACGGTTCCACCTGAAAGCCGTGCGAGCGTCTCCGTGAGGATGGCCCTGGCATCGATCAGTTCATTGGCCGCGCCACCGGAGTTGAGGATCGACCTGATGGCTGCGTTGGATTCCGCGACCTGCGCGGCCGTGCTGTTGATGGCGGACACGGTGGCTTCAGCCTGGCTGCGGCTGGTACTCCACTGGCCCGAGAGGGCGGTTTGAGCCGTGTTGATGGTGGTAGCCAGGGCATTCCCGGCCTCCAACAGCACCGCGCCCGCCGCGGCATCGCCCGGTTTGTTGGCTGCACCCTGCCAAGCGGCCCAATAGGCTTGCAGGCCCGCGGAAATTCCTGACTTGCCAGGCTCCTGGAGGATGTCCTCCACGCCACGGAGGGCTTGGGCCCTGGCGGCAGTGAAACCGGCCTGGGCCACCGCGGTGCGGACGCCGCCGTCCAGGAAATCGCTGCCCAGGCGCCCGATCCTGTCCACGGACACGCCCTGACCCACCAGTGGTGCGCCACCGCTGAAAAGGCGTTGGGCGGGAGCTGCCACAGACGAAAGATCGACGCGCTGGCGGGTATAGCCGGCGGTGGTGGCGTTGGCGATGTTGTTGCCGGCCACCGCAATGCCTTGTTGGGCGGCGGTGAGTCCGCGGAACGCGGTGTTGAGTGCGCCGAAGGTGCTCATGGGGTCCTTAGAACTGCCTGTCGAAGAGCTGCGAGCCGTTGTCCGCATCGGTTTTGCCGTGGGAGTCGTAAGTCCCCGTGGTGGGGCGCATATCTGCCAACGTTTCCTGGGTGGAGCGGACCGCCGCCCGCAGGAATTGTGCGTTTGCGTCCCTGAGGTCCTTGATGAGGGCTGCCTGCCTGGTCAGCGCGGCCAAGTGGGCGGAAAGGATCTCCGCCCACGGACCTTCTGGGGCCGCCGCAATCAATTGGGTGAGGGTGGCATCTGGCGGGAGCTCCCACGAACGGGCGACGGCGGCAGCCTCCACCGTGCGAGCCAGGCTCGCCTGCGAAAGCCGGTCCAGTACCTGTTCAACCTCTTTGGTTCCGTGCGGCAGCCACTGCGACTTACCGGAGGTCAGGATGAGCTGCTCTTCTTCGAGCTTGAAGGTCAGGATGTCGAGGAGTTCACGTTCCCGCCACAGGAGGGCTGACAGTTCGTGGATAGCCATGAGTAAGACGGGTCCTTAGGGAAAGTGGAGTGCGGGTTGGTCGTGCCGGGCGCCAGGCCACGGACAGCTGCGTTCCCTCCGAACTATCGGCCACCTCATGGTCATCGTTAGGTGACAGGCATGGGAGTTGGCTTGCAAAAATGTTCAGCGTTTTCCCTTACCGGCATCCCCGGGACGGCGATAGCTACCTGTGAGGGACCACGGATGGACCCTCGCACCAGTCCCAACTCACGGAGGAAAACACCATGGGAATGCAGATCAACACCAACCTCGCGGCCAACAACACGTACCGCACCCTGAACAACACGCAGAACGATCTGTCCAAGTCACTGGAGAAGCTTTCCAGCGGCATGCGGATCAACCGCGCCGGCGACGACGCAGCAGGCCTGGCAATCTCCGAGGGCCTGAAGTCACAGGCCAACGGCATGGGCGTTGCAGCCCGTAACGCCCAGGACGGCATCAGCGTCATCCAGACCGCTGAAGGCTCCCTGAGCGAAGTCCACACCATCCTGCAGCGCGTCCGTGACCTGGCCGTCCAGGCCGGTAACGACTCGAACAACGCTGATTCACGCAAGGCCATCGCCACCGAGGTGACCGCGCTCGGCGCTGAACTGACCCGTATTTCTGCGTCTTCGGAATTCAACGGAACCAACCTTCTTGGTGACAAGACGGCGGCGAACGCGAAGACTTCTCTGACGTTCCAGGTTGGCGCGAACGGGACTGCGGCAGATCAGATCTCTGTGAACCTGACCGACGTCTCACTCATCGGCACGGCCGTCACCGGCCTGGCCACCGCTGGATTCGCTGATCCTGCTGCCGCGCTGACCACCATCGCTGCCCTGGACACGCAGATCAAGAATGTCTCCACCGCCCGCGCAGAACTCGGTGCAAGCCAGAACCGCTTCGAGAGTGTTGTCCGCAACCTGCAGGTCTCCAAGGAGAACCTGACGGCTGCAAACTCCCGCATCCGCGACACGGACATGGCTGAGGAAATGGTGAAGTTCACCAAGAACAACATCCTGTCCCAGGCCGGTACCGCCATGCTGGCACAGGCCAACCAGTCCAGCCAGGGCGTTCTGCAGCTCCTGCGCTAAATCCTGGCCGGTATTAGCTGGCAGCTTCATCGCAGTACAGCATGACCAATGGAACCGGGTGGTGGACTGTCCACCGCCCGGTTCCTGCCATCTGGCCCATTCTGTTGCCAGGAACCAGAATCACCACGCCACCGGCGGCAAGGAGCAGTAACCGTGGGAATCACACTGGACGGACTCTCCAGCGGACTCGATACGACAGCGCTGATTTCCTCGTTCCTGCAAGTAGAAGCTATTCCGCAGACCCAGTTGAAGACCAAGTCTGCTGGTATCCAAACCTTCATTTCGGCCCTGCAGGGGCTCAACACCAAGGTGGCGTCCCTGGCCACGCAAGCCTCGGCACTGGCCAAGCCGGACGCCATGAGCCCGCTGGCCGTGAGCACCGGAACGGAAAAGGTCTCCGCTGCCGTCACCGCAGGAGCCAGTGCAGGCAGCATCGACTTTTCGGTGACTCGCTTGGCCCAGACCCAAGTCTCCGTCTCCGCGCCCCTATCGGCGTGGCCGGACTCCGCCCTGACCATCACCACGGGCAGTACGTCCGTCACCGTCACCCCGGCGTCGTCCAGCCTGGACGACGTGGTGAAGGCAATCAACGCCTCCGAAGCCGGCGTGACAGCCTCCCGTGTGGCCGTAGGGGATGGGCAATACCGGCTGCAGCTCACCGCGAAAACGTCCGGATCGGCAGCAGGATTCACTGTCTCCGGAACCGCTGCCACCTTTACTACCGCCAAGACCGCCCAGGACGCAGAACTGACACTGTGGGCAGGATCGGCGGCGCAACAGACCATCACCTCCGCCACCAATACGTTTGCCGAGCTTGTTCCCGGTGTGGCCGTAACCCTCAAAGGCATCCCCACGGAGCCCGTCACGCTGGCCGTGGCGCGCGATGACGCCAAAGCCACCAAATCGGCGTCGGACCTGGTGGCCGGCGTCAACGACATCCTGGCACTGATCGCCAGCCGCAGCGCTGTGAATACCTCCAGTTCCAGCGTCAGCGGCGGGCTCTTCACTGGCGAAAGCGTGGTGCGCGAGGTGAACCAAAAGATCCTGTCCGCGGCTTCACTCCCGGTGGGCACACCGCCGCGCTCGCCGTCGGAAATCGGCATCAGCATCACCCGCTCCGGCACCATGGAATTCGACGACAAAAAGTTCGCCGCAGCATTGGCCGCCGACCCCGTGGGAGTGGGCGCCAAGGTCCAGGAGTTGGCCAGCCGGATCGCCACGGCTGCCACGGCGGCCTCGGACAAGTACGACGGCGCACTCACCACCGCGATCACTGGCCAGCAGGGCCAGGTCAAGGAGTTGGGGCAGCGGATTCTCGACTGGGACCTTCGCCTGGCGTCCCGGAAGGAATCACTGCAACGTACCTACACCGCCCTTGAGGTGGCGCTGAGCAACATGAAGTCCCAGGAAACCTGGTTGGCCTCGCAGATCAACGGACTCTCGTCAGGAAGCTCCTCATGACCTCTTTCACCACGCCCATCGACCAAGGCGCAGCCCTGCGGTCCCGCTACCTTGCAGATTCCGTGCACTCGGCCTCGCCGGCCCGGCTTCTCACCATGCTCTACGACCGGTTGCTGCTGGACCTCAACCGGGCCGAAACGGCGCAGGAAAATGCGGACTGGAACGCGGCGTCCGAACAACTGCTGCACGCGCAAGCCATAGTCACGGAACTCACCACATCGCTGAACGTCGGTGTGTGGGACGGCGCCGACGGGCTGCTGGGGCTGTACAACTACGTTTCGACTGCCTTGATCAACGCTAATATCCGCAAGGATCCTGCGTTGACCCGGGAAGCTATCACCCTACTGGAGCCCCTGCGGCAGGCCTGGCACGAGGCAGCGTCTGGACTGCCAGCCGCTGGCGCGCCCGTTACGGGTGCGCCAGCTCCGGCTCGGGGCTTTGCAGCGGCCGCCGCCTGGCAGCAGCCGGGAACAATGAGTGGATCCAGTCTTGGCGTCGGCTGAAAACCTGGTGGCGTGGACGGCAGCCCTTGACCGACTCGACGCGGGATTGCTGGCTGCCGGGTCGTTGCTCACTGGCCCGCCGCCGTCGGCCGCTGACCAAGCACCGCAGCCCTTGGTGCTGTGGGAGCCGCCAACTCTCTCCGGGTCGCTGCCTGCAGAACTGGCCGAGCGGGCAGCCTCGCTGTTGGCTGCGCAGCGCGTCCTGATCGGTCACTTGCAGCATGCCAGCGTGGAAGCGAAGCGGCAACTGCAGGCTGTGGCGGCGATTCCCGCCCCACTGAAGACCGGGGGCGCTGTGTACCTGGACGTCAACGGCTAGCAGAGCGAAACTGCCGTGGGCGCAGGGATGGCCCGTCAGGCGACGCTGCGGAAGCGCGGCCCGCTGTACCCGTCGCGGACCACGTGTTCGGTGAACATGGCCAGCGGGCGCACCCAGAAGCCGTAATCGCCGTACAGCTGCCGGTAGTAAACGAAATACTCTTCCGTCTCGCTGTGCCTGCCCACTCCGACAACCTCGTAGCGTGCCCCTTTGAAGTGTTCGTAGATTCCCGGCTCAATCGTCATGCCTGAAGAGTAGCCGCCCCAGCCCGAAAGGGGCGCCTCGTCGATAGGTGGTAGCCCCACTCAGCGTCAATTGGTCTTGCCAATGTTAGTCTCGGAGAGCCTCGGCAATCTCCGCAACGGGTCCTGACCCCGTGATCCATAACAGACCATAAGGAGCTGACGCAGTGCCTGATATTGCTTGGACCGAGGGGACCTGGACGACCGAACCCGTCCTCGCCAAGATTGCCGACGACGGTATGCGGGTGACTGCCGTCGAGGCGAGCGACGCCTGGCGAATCACCTCGTACGGATTCATTCACGACACCGAACACGCACTCCTGGCCCCTTTCGAGCAGGACACTGCCGTTGAGGTTTCCTTCCACCTCAATTTCTCGGCTCAGTTCGACCAGGCGGGCATCTTCGTGCGTGTTGATGACACCACGTGGACAAAGGCCGGCGTTGAGTGGAGCGACGGCGAGGAAAGCCTCGGCGCCGTGGTGACCCGTGGCGTGTCCGACTGGTCCCTTTCCCCGGTCCCCGGCTGGGCCGGGCGGCTCGTCACGGTACGAGCCAGCAGGTTCGGCGACGCGCTGACGATCCGGGCGCGGGTGGATCACGAGCCGTGGCGCCTGGTACGAGTAGCGCCGCTCGACCCCGAAGCTATCGTCACTGCGGGGCCATTCTGCTGCGCCCCAACGCGCGGGGACCTCACCGTGCACTTCACATCGTGGCGTACCACTGCCGCGGACCAGGGCCTGCACACAGAGGTGTAGGCGTCCGCTTTGATGTGGCCCAAGGTTACAGGTGGTTGTGGAGGATCACCTGGTAGAGGTTGTGATCTTGCCAGCGTCCCGCGATGTGCAGGTATTTTGGCGCCATCCCGATCTGTTGGAACCCGGCCTTCGCCAGCACCCGTTGTGAGCCGGCATTGTGCAGGAGCGTGCTCGCCTCGATCCGGTGCAGCCCGAGTTGGTCGTGGGCCGTGCTGACAATCTCCTGAACTGCGGCGGAGGCGAGCCCGCGGCCCGCGTAACCGCCATCAACCCAGTAGCCCAGCCCCGCGCTTTGAAACGGACCCCGCACAATGCTGGCCACGTTGAACCGCCCCACGAGGGCATCGTTGGCAAACAAGCCGAAGGAGCATCCTTCACTGGCTTTTTCGGCAGCAAGGCGACGCATCAGATCTGCCCGCTGCCCTGCCTCGGTGAAGTATTCGTCCGGGCGCACCGGCTCCCATGGCGACAGGTATTCCCGATTGCGCACGTAGGCTGCGGCCATTGCTTGTTCATCGCCTGATCGAAGCAGCCGCATGGTGATGCCGGGACTGAGCTGACGCGGTTCAAGCACTGGGCAGCTCCGGGAGCCGCGGGTCAAAGGACAGCGGCTGACTGCGGACCATCGAGAGTCCGCATTCCAGCGCGCCCAGCACCACGCCGTCGGCCCCCAAAGTGGAGGCCGCCAAGACGGGTGCAGGGGCCTCGAACGATGTCGCGAGGAAGGCGGCCGCGCGCGTGAGAACGGGCTCCGCAGCTGCGGCAACCGCGCCAGCCACGATCACTTTCTCCACGTCCAGCAGGCTCGCCAACACGTGGGCCACCCGGGCTAGCCGTTCGCCGAGTCGATCCACGATAGTCAATGCTGCTTTATCGCCAGCGGCTGCGGCGTCAAACACCTTCTCCGCCGACAATTGCGCGCGGGGGATACCGGCCAGAATCGAACCCGGCGCCAGCGCCCCGGCCTTGCTGGCGGCGACGGCCCACTCCCGGCCCAGCAGGCCCAACCCATCGGCGGAGCCCACACCCTCAACAACGCCCAGGAGGCGCATCTCACCGGCGCCGCCCCGTGGCCCGCGCAGGAGCTTTCCGTCAACAACCAACCCGGCTCCGAAGCGTTCGCCGGAAAGCAGTGCTGCGAAAGTGCTCGCATCGGTGCCATGGGCCTGCTCGGCCAGCGCGGCCAGATTCGCGTCGTTGTCCACCACCGTGCGTCCGTAGTCCGCAAAAACTGTGGGGAAATCCGGGTTCATGTTGCCCCAGAACGCGGTACTTTCTGGCGATCGACCGAACTCGTCGACGGGGGCAGGGACTCCCACCACCACCAGAAAGATCTCCGCAGGCAGGACACCTGCCTCAGCCAGGGCGCCATCAACCGTGGCCCGCACAATCACGCGGCGGTCCTGGGCGTCTTCGGTGGCCAGAGTGTGGGCAGTGCGTGCCAGGATGGTGCCGCTCAGATCGGCGACGACGGCCGTCACCGTATGGTGCCCAGCGTCAACTGCGACGATGTGCCCCGCCTCAGCCCGCAGCCGGTATCGGCGCGCGGGCCTGCCCTTGCTGTACTCGCCGGCCTCGCGCGAATCGCCCATCTCTTCGATCCAGCCCTGGACAACCAATTCGTCGCAGACACCCAGGACGGTGGAGCGGGTCAGACCTGTCGCAGCCATGGCATCGACGGCCCGGAATGCCTCGGCCTCGAGGGCGTAGCGGACGATGGCGACCTTGTTCATTCTGCGGAGCAGCTGCGGCGACGTGGCAACGTCAGTTCTTTCCATCCCTTGACCTTATCCTCGGCCTGGTGCAATATTAGTTCACGACTTAGATTTATGGTCTAGATCTAGTCACAGCGGACGGCATCAATCAGGTGGTGCCCTCAGTCAAAGGAGACAATGAGGTGCTTGCAATTCACACGGCCAGGCAGCCCCGCCCCAGCAGACGGTCGTTTCTGCTCGGCGCCGGTGCCCTGGGTGCCGTAGGCGCACTCGCAGGATGCGCGCCAGCGTCGGGATCCTCATCGGCGCCCACCGAAATCACGTTCTACGTATCGAAGCCCGAAGTGATCAGCTACTTCGACGGCGTCATTGACCAGTTCCATCGCAGCCAGGACCGGGTGCGCGTGGTGCGTGACTCGACGTCGAACATGTCTGCCAACTTCGTCCGCAACCAGCCGCCGGACCTGGGCTGCTGGAACTACAACTTTGCTGTCGCTGCCTTCGTCAAGCATGGTGCCCTCAGCGACCTGTCGGACACGGCGGAAGCGCAATCGATCAACCCCGCGTTGTGGCCGCTGTTGCAGCAGACGGCGGACTATCCGGGCCGCACCAGCGCCATCCCGTATTCGGTAACTGCTGCATCGGTCATCTACAACCAGGACATCTTCGCCCAGCAGGGCTTGTCAGTGCCCACCACCTGGTCTGAACTGGTTGCCGTCTGCCAGGCCCTGCGCGCCGCTGGCATCACCCCGTTCTACAACACCATCAAAGACAGCTGGACCGTAGCGCAGGGCCTCTTCGACTACAGCGTCGGTGGCATGCTGGACGTTCCCCAGTTCTTTTCCACACTTAACGGCGAGGGCGCGTCGGTGGAGCCCGGTTCTGCCGCCTCCTTTGAAGTGAACTTCAAGGACCCCATGGGCCGGGTCGCGGAGTTGGCCGCCTTTGCCAACAAGGATGCTGCCAGTCGTGGCTACGCCGACGGCAACCTCGCCTTCGCCCAGGGCAAGAGCGCCATGTACCTGCAGGGTCCATGGGCGCTGAACGAAATCGCCAAGACCTCTCCCACCATGAAGCTGGGCACCTTTCCGCTTCCTGTCACCGAGAATCCGGCCGACCTCAAGGTCCGCGTCAACGTGGACCTGGCCCTGTGGATTCCCCAGGTGTCCAAAAAGAAGGATGCGGCCCGTGAGTTCCTGTCCTTCCTCATGCGCCCCGAGATCAACGACAAGTACAACGCAGACAACAACGGCTTCGGCGTCCGCAAGGACGCGCCGCCGGCCGTCAACCCAGCCCTGGCCGGCATGCAGAAGTATTACGACGACGCCGCGTTCTACCTGGGTGCGTCGCAATTGATTCCCGCCGCCATTCCGGTCGCCAGCTACGCGCAGTCAATCGCGCTCGGCGCCGCTCCCGAGGCCCCGCTCCAGACCCTCGACGCCGACTGGGCTCGCCTTGCCCTGCGCAACGTCTGACTGACCCGCAAGAATTGAGTGCTTCCATGTCCCAGCTCCGCACCGGACGGCCGTCCACGCGACGACGCGTTGAACCCCTGTTCTACGCGTTCCTCCTCCCCACGGTTCTGCTCTTCACCTTGGCCATCACGCTCCCGGCCATCATGGGAGTCACCCTCAGTTTCACCAATTCGGTGGGCTTTGGCGAGTTCAAGTTCATTGGCCTGACCAACTACGTCGCGGCCTTCTCTGACCCGGCTATCCTCCAGGCGTACGGTTTCACGATTGGCTTCGCCGTGGTGACGGTGGCGGTGGTCAACGCGGTTGCCTTCTTCCTGGCACTGGGCCTGACCGAAAAAATTCGGGCCAAGATTGCCCTGCGCGCAGTGTTCGTCCTGCCCATGGTGATTTCAGGAATCGTCATTGCCTACGTCTTCAACTTCCTGTTTTCCAATTCAGTGCCGGAGATAGCCACAGCCCTGGGCATCACGTCGCTGGAAACGAGCATGCTGGCCAACCCCAACCTGGCTTGGCTGGCCTTGGTGCTGGTGACGGCCTGGCAGGCAATTCCTGCCACCTTGCTCATCTACATTGCGGGCATCCTGTCCATCCCCTCAGACGTCTATGAAGCGGCGGCCCTGGACGGCGCCTCGTCGTGGCGGAAGCTGGCATCCATCACCATTCCGCTGGCAGCGGGCTACATCGTGATCAACGTGATCATGGGATTCAAGGGCTTCATGAACGCCTACGACATCATCGTGGGCCTGACCAACGGTGGCCCCGGCACCTCCACCACCAGCGTGGCGATGTCCATCTTCAACGGCTTCAGCAGCGGCGACTACTCCTACCAGATGGCGAACGCCACCATCTTCTTCCTGATAGCCATCGTGATCGCCTTGCTCCAGCTGCGTTCCACCCACGGAAAGGCGACCTTCTAATGACCACCCCAACCCTGGCCGAGGCCATCACGGACCCAACGCAACCGAGCACGCCAGCCGCACCCCGCCGTCGGATGTCCCGCGCGCAACGCGGCCGCTGGACCTTGACGATTCTCCTGGCCGTCTGTTCCTTGACGATTCTGGTGCCCCTGTACGTGACCGTGTCCATGGCGTTCAAAACCACCACCCAGGCTGTGGACGGAAACGCCTTCTCGCTCCCCGGGCCCTGGAGCCTTGACGGCTTTTTCCAGGCCTGGACCCTGACAAACTTCCCCCGAAGCTTCGCCGTCTCGGTGGGGATTGCTGCGCTCAGCGTCGCAGGAACCATCATCCTGAGCGCCCTCGCCGCCTACGCAATCGCCCGGAACTGGGACCGTAAGGTGTTCCGTTGGTCTTTCTTCTACCTGCTGGCGGCCATGTTCCTGCCGTTCCCGGTGGTGGCGCTGTCCCAGGTGAGCCTGAGCGGCATGGTCCACTTGGACAACCCCGTAGGCGTCACAATCCTGCACATCATGTTCCAGCTGTCCTTCAGCGTCATGCTGTTCACTGCCTTCCTGCGGTCCATCCCTATGGAACTCGAGGAAAGTGCCCGGATTGACGGAGCCAGCACCTGGCAGGTGTTCTGGCAGCTGATTTTCCCGCTCCTGGCTCCCATGAGCGCAACGGTGGGCATCTTCGCCTTCCTGGCCTCCTGGAACGACTTCATGATGCCGTCCCTCATCATTTCCAACCCGGCCCTGCAAACCCTGCCCGTCCTGCAGCAGATGTTCCAGACCCAGTTCAGCAACAACTACAACGTCTCCTTCGCGTCCTACCTCATGGCCATGGCCCCCTCGATCGTTGTGTACCTGTTTGCGCAGCGTTGGGTCATGTCCGGCCTGACCCAGGGCGCCATCAAGTAGGCCAACGCCCGTTCCGTTCCACCCACCGCAGATCCCGAAAGATGTATTAATGACCGAAACCTTGCAGTCCGTTGCCACCCTGTCCGCCGAGGACGCCAACTGGTGGCGGCAGGCCTCCGTTTACCAGATCTATCCCCGCAGCTTCGCGGATTCCAACGGTGACGGAATGGGAGACCTGCCCGGTGTGACCTCCCGCGTGCCGTACCTTAAGGCCTTGGGGGTCGACGCCGTCTGGCTGAGCCCGTTTTACCCCTCGGCTTTGGCGGACGGCGGCTATGACGTGGACGACTACCGCAATGTGGACCCGCGGTTGGGCAGCCTTGACGACTTTGACGAGATGGCGGCTGCCCTCCACGCCGCGGGAATCCGCCTCATTGTGGACATTGTGCCCAACCACTCCTCGGACCGGCACGAATGGTTCAAGGAAGCACTGATTGCACCGAAGGGATCCGCCGCACGGGCCCGCTACATCTTCCGCGACGGGCTCGGCGTCAACGGCGAACTGCCTCCCTCCGACTGGGAATCGGTTTTCGGCGGCCCCGCATGGGAACGCCTCACCGAACCCGACGGCCAGCCAGGCCAGTGGTACCTGCACCTCTTCGCCAAGGAACAGCCAGACTTCAATTGGGACAACCCCGAGGTGCGGGAGGACTTCCTGGCGACGCTGCGCTTCTGGTCTGACCGTGGCGTGGACGGCTTCCGCGTCGACGTGGCGCATGCCCTGACCAAGAACCTGCCGGAGGTCCTGCCCAGCAAGGCCGAACTGCCCTCAGAAGGCGAAAACGCCCTCGGCGCGCACCCGCTCTGGGACCGCGACGAGGTCCACGAGATCTACGCCGAATGGGGCAAGGTCTTCAACGAGTACACCCCGCCGCGCACCGCTGTCGCCGAAGCCTGGGTCCATGCTGATCGGCGTGCCCGTTACGCGAGCCCCGACGGCCTGGGCCAGGCCTTCAACTTCGACCTCCTTCAGGCCGATTTCGACGCCGAGCAGTTCCGCAGCATCATCACCACGAACCTGGCTGAGGCAGACGCATCGGGGGCCTCTTCGACCTGGGTGTTCTCCAACCACGACGTCATCCGGCACGCCACCCGCTACGGCCTGCCCGCCGCAGGGCCCGCCGTCGAAGGGGCCATCATGGCCGGAAATGCCGGGAAGGCTTGGCTGCTGGCCGGCGGCGATCCCTCGGCAGTGGACACCTTGCTGGGGCTGCGCAGGGCAACGGCTGCTTCGCTGCTGATGTTTGCCCTGCCCGGTTCCGCGTACCTCTACCAGGGCGAAGAGTTGGGTTTGCAGGAAGTGGGTAATATTCCCGACGCCGATCGGCAAGACCCATCGTTCTTCCGCAACCCGGGCGTGGACGTAGGCCGCGACGGCTGCCGGGTTCCCCTCCCTTGGACGGACCAGAGCACCTCGTTTGGTTTCGGGACCGGCGGCTCCCACCTGCCGCAGCCGGAGTGGTTTGCCGGCGCCTCTGTTGCAGCCCAAGAACCACTGCAGGACTCCACCCTCAGCATGTATCGGAAGGCGCTGGCGCTACGTTCCCAGCTGCAGGCGGGTGAGGAGCTGGAATGGTTGGTGACCGGCCGTCCAGACGTCCTGGCGTTCCGGCGGCCCAACGGTTGGACCTCGGTGACGAACTTCGGCGAGGAACCGTTCCAGCTCCTTGAGGGATCGGTACTGGTCACCAGTGCTCCGTTGGACGCTGGATTGCTGCCCGGCTGCGCTACGGCCTGGCTGCAGGCGTAGGAAGAGGAAGTACCTGCCCCTCTCTGGGGAGAGGGGCAGGTACTTCCTTGGGCTAGTTAGAGAGTGGCCAGCAGGGTTTGCATCTCCTGGATCTCAGCCTTTTGGCTGCTCACGATGTCTTTACTGAGCTGTATCGCTGCGGTGTCGGTGCCGTCCACGGTTTCTGTTGTGGCCATGGCCACGGCACCTTGGTGGTGGGCGATCATCTGGCTCAGGTACAGCTTCGCTGCCTCAACACCTTGGGCGGCTTCCAACTGGGTCATGTCGTCGGCGCCCATCATGCCGTCCATGCTGTGCCCGGCGGGCGCCTCAGTGGACTGCCCCCAGCCCGTCAACCAGCCGGTCATTGTCTCAATCTCCGGAGCCTGGGCCGCTTTGACCCGGGTGGCTAAGGCGGTGATATCGGAGGGGATGCCCTGTTTCGCGAGGATGAGGTCGCTCATCTCAACAGCCTGGACGTGGTGCGGGATCATCATCTGGGCAAACATCACGTCTGCGGCGTTGTGGTTTGCTGCTGCTGTTGGGCTGGAGGAGTTGTTGCTGTGTTCCATTCCGGGCATGGATGGTTCGGCGGAACTGGAACCGCCATCGGCTCCGCAACCAGCCAGTGCGATGGCGGTAGCGATAGCGGTTGCGGCCAAGGGGAAGAATTTCTTTGTCATCATCAAGATCAGGTCCTTCAGGAGAATTTTGGGCGCGCGAGGAGCCTCGCGCGCCAGGAGAAGTGGGTGCATCGGACACGCCGCTACTGGGCGTGTGAAGAGCGTCAGCATGGGGCACGGCACGGGCGACCGCCCGAGCCGTCCGGAGCTCCTACGTTCTGCTGATGGACAGGTCACCCGGTGAAGGACTGCTGGGACGGAAGGACGAGGGGGCGTACCCGGCGGTAGCCCAGGCTGTGGATGTGCCCGTGATGGAAACCGTGGCATCCGGTGCGTGAATCGTCAGGCCGCCGGTTGCCGGTGCCGGAATGCAGGAGGCGCTCATGGAGTGCTGGCTTGAACAGTTCCCGGGGCAGGGGCACTGTGCAGGCGAGGCTGCACCATTGAGCGCGGACAGTTCGTGGGACGCGGCAGAATCCGGCGATGCGGCGATATGGACGTCGTGGCCGGCTGCTTCGGTTCCGGCCGTTGACGCAGCCAGACCACTCGTCGTCGGGACGCCCGCTGAAACCATGGCAGACGTGTCTGGCGAGTGGCTGCCGGTCATGACGTGCATGCCGAGAAGTCCGGTAATAATGGCGAGGACTGCGACCAGGAGGGAGGCCGTGAGCAGCGTGGAGTCGGTCCTCCTGAGCTGATTTGCCACGGTGGTCCTCCTTGTCCTCTCGAGTGCCTTCCGCTTCCAGACTACTCGGCCCACTGGTGGGGTAGCGGAAAAGGAGCTAGAATATGTGCATATAGTCGCACACATGCACTCAATGAGGTCTGACGTTGACGGTCTTGCGAAATAAAACATATCGGCGGCTTTTTACCGCCCAGATAGTGGCTCTTATCGGCACAGGGCTGCTCACCGTGGCCCTCGGGCTCTTGGCGTACAACCTGACCGGCCGGGACGCCGGAGCCGTCCTGGGCACGGCCCTGACGATCAAGATGCTGGCTTACGTTGGTCTCGCCCCGGTCATCACCGCGGTGGTGGCCAGGCTGCCGAAAAAACCGGTTCTGATCGGGGCTGACCTGGTCCGGGCAGCGATGGCACTGTCTCTTCCGTTCGTCACAGAGACCTGGCAGATTTACGTGCTGATTTTCCTGCTGCAATCTGCATCCGCGACCTTCACTCCGACCTTCCAGTCGCTGATCCCGACCGTTCTGAAGGACGAGCGGGACTATACGCGGGCGCTGTCTCTTTCCAGGCTGGCCTATGACATGGAGGCCTTGGTCAGCCCGGCCCTTGCGGCGCTGTTGCTGACGGTGATCAGTTACAACAACCTGTTCCTCGCTACAGCCGCCGGCTTCCTCTTCTCGGCCTTCGTGGTCACGGTCACGGCCTTGCCTTGTCAGTCCGCGCCCACCGGCTTGCAGACGTCGCTGTGGCACCGGACCACTCTGGGGACACGGATCTTCTGGCGGCACCGGCGGCTGCGGTCCCTGCTGGCGTTGAACCTGGTGGTCGCAGCCCCTACGGCTCTGATACTCGTCAACACAGTGGTTTACGTCCGCGATGTCCTGCACCGCAGCGACGCCGATCTGGCTCTTGCGTTGGCCTGTTTCGGTGTCGGGTCGATGATCGTGGCGTTGTCAGCGCCCAGGGCCCTGGACCGGTTCGGGAACCGGTGCGTGATGCTGACGGGCGCCGCCGTGATCCCTGCTGTGTTGGCCGGTGCCACATTCCTGCCCCTCCTGGGGACCGGCGGCCCGGGGTGGTGGGGCCTGTTGGCACTTTGGTTCTTGCTCGGTGCCGCGAACTCAACAATTTTGACGCCGTCGTCCCGGCTGCTGCGTGATGCCTCCACCGAGGCGAGCCGGCCCTACGTCTTTACTGCCCAGTTCTCCCTTTCGCACGCCTGCTACATCCTCACCTATCCGCTGGCCGGTTGGATCGGCTCTGCCGCAGGGCTGGGCTGGGCCGCGCTTGCCCTGACGTTTATTGCGATGATAGGCAGTACTGGTGCATTCCTGTCCTGGCCGTCGCACCAGCGCGGAAGCCAAGACCCAGCCCCTGAGGAGCAGAACCTTGAGCAGCAGGTCCAGCAGCGCGCAGAGCCCTAGCGTCGTGCAGGGCGCAGGGCCCGGCGAACCCTCCCTGGCGCACTCTGTCACGCCGGACCCAAAGCTGCTCGACGCGGCAACCGGGACGCTGCGGATGCTGGCCGAACCCACCCGGCTGCACCTGCTCTGGCAACTCTCCAACGGCCCCAAGACCGTCACCGAGCTGACTGAATTATCCGGAGCGCAACGGACCGTAGTCAGCCAGCACTTGGCCAAACTCCGGCTCAGCGGATTAGTAGACACCCGCAAGGACGGCCGCCACATCATCTATTCGCTCCATGACGGGCACCTGGTCCGGCTGATCCGCGAGACCATGAACCACGCCGATCACCTGATGACCGGCGAACCGCCTCACGGCTGACGCACCCGCAGTCGGTCCCGGGGGAGACTTCCTGCGCGGTGTCTCAAGCCCGTCAAACATAATTTCCTGCACGACTTCTACGCGTTTCACTAACGCCGCGCGAACTGCTGCCGATAAACCATCTCAGAGCACGGATTGCTCGCTTCGTGGCCACGGATCGGCCTTCCTTCATTGCCAGGCAGGATACCCGTGCTCGAATCCGTGACTTCTGCTGCCTTGGGTAGTGCCCTCGATGGGCTGGCCCAGCGGCAGCGGACCATCGCGAACAACATCGCGAACGTCAACACTCCGAATTTCCGCGCCCAACGCGTGAGCTTCGAGGCTGCGCTGGCATCGTCGGTGGCAGCCGGCAACGGACACACCACAGCCGCCACCTCGACGTCGTTGGAGCCCACGCAGCTCAACGGCAACAACGTCAACATCGACACCGAAACGCTGTCCAACATCGATACGGTGCTCCGCTTCCAATTCGCGTCGAGGGCCATTGGTGGCGAGTTCACCGCCATCCGCGCTGCCTTGCGGACCAACGGATGACGTTCGACGCGATCGGCATCGCCGGCACAGCACTGACCGTCCACCGCAAGTGGCTCGACGCTGTCTCCGACAACCTGGCCAACATGAACACCGCCAGCGCAACCTCCGGCGACGCCTTTCGCGCCCGGTACTTGGAAGCAACTGACGGCAGCGGAACCACCGGCGTCTACGTCAAGGGCATCCAGTACGGCAGCGCGGAGGGCCGGATGGTCTACCAGCCGGACCATCCGCTGGCCGATGCGGAAGGCAACGTCAAATACCCGGACATTGACCTCGAAGAACAAATGGGCGCCTTGATCATGGCCCAGCGCGGCTACCAGCTCAATGCCCAGGTTGTAGACCGTGCCCGCGAAACCTACCTTGCCGCCCTCGACATTGGACGCTCCTGATGCCCATCATCCCCATCGCACCCGTCCAGGGGCCTGCGCGCACCAGCTACGTGGGCGCGGCGTCAGCCACTGACGGCTCCGGCTTCGCGGCATCCCTGACCGGCGCCGTCGACAACCTGCAGCAACTCCAGTCGACGTCGAAGGAACTGGCCGTCTCCGCCGTCACTGGCAACCTGACTGACATCCACAACGCCACTTTGGTCGCCAGCCGCGCCCAGATCACCCTGGAACTGGTGGCAGCTGTCCGCAACAAGGGCGTTGACGCGTTCACCGAAATTATGAGGATGCAAGCCTGATGCCACCACAGATCACCGGCTTCTTCCGCCGCCTCGGCTCCGGAATCGGCGGGTTCACCGCCGGCCAGAAGACCCTCGCCGTCCTGGGCGCCGCCCTTCTGGTGGTGGGCATTGTGGCGCTCTCCGCGTGGCTGACCAAACCAGCGCTCACCCCGCTGTTTTCCGGGCTGAAGGACACGGACGCCAGCAGCATTGTGGAACAGCTCCGCGCCGACAACGTGCCGTACGAACTGACCGACGGCGGGTCCACCATCATGGTGCCGGAAAGCAAGGTCTACGACGAGCGGCTGAAGGCAGCCTCCGCGGGGCTGCCCACTGCCGCCGCCACCGGCTACTCCCTGCTGGACAAGCTTGGTGTGACCTCCTCCGAATTCCAACAGTCGGTGACCTACAAGCGTGCCCTGGAAGGCGAATTGGCGGCCACCATCGGCGCCATGGAAGGCGTGAAGTCCGCCGCTGTCCGCCTGGCCATCCCGGAGAAGACAGTCTTCGTGTCCAGCACCCCTGACACCACCGCCTCGGTCTTCCTGGAGACGGCACCGGGCAATACCCTCAGCACCGACAAGGTGCAGGCGATTGTGCACCTGACGTCCGCCGCGATCGAGAACCTCAAGCCCGCCAATGTTTCGGTGGTGGATTCCCAAGGCAACGTGCTCTCCGCAGTGGGCGGTGCCGCCGTCGGCTCCTCCGGAAAGCAGGCCGAGGACTACCAGAAACGCACCACTGACGCTGTCCGGGCCGTCTTGGACCGGGTAGTGGGGCCGGGCAACTCGTCCGTGGCTGTTGCTGCCGACGTCACCGGCGAATCCGCCCAGCAGAAAAGCGAAACCTTCACCAACTCCGCCGAAACTCCGCCGCTGAGCGAATCGACGCAGACGGAGACCTACACGGGCACCGGCAATGGGGCTGCGGGCGTGCTGGGACCTGACAACATCGCCGTCCCCAACGGCGAGAACGGGACGGGCAACGGTACCTTCAGCTCGTCCAACAACACCCGGAACAACGCGGTCAACAAGGTCACCGAAGATCGGGTCATCCCGCCGGGCGCGGTCCGCCGGCAGACGGTCTCGGTGGCTGTCAACCAATCTGCCGCCGTCGGCGTGAACCTGGCCTCGCTGACATCCTTGGTGAACTCTGCCGCTGGCCTGAATGCCGCCCGCGGTGACGTGGTGACGGTGGAGGTCATCCCGTTCAGCACTGCTGCCGCCGACGCGGCGGCCGCTGCCCTCGAAGCGGGAAAGGCCGACGCCGATGCGCAGCGGGACGCGGGCCTCATGAACACGCTGCTGATGGCTGGCGGCGCCGTTCTGGTCATCGCCATACTGGCAGTCCTGATCGCGATCCTGCGCCGCCGTGGCCAGCTGCGCGAACCCGTGGACCTGGGTGAGCGGCCTCTCGCCGCCATTCCGCTGGGACCTGGCACCCCTGCCCTGGATCCGTCACCGGCGACGGCGGCAATCGCCATGGCCGCGATTCCCACCCCCGAACCGGTGGCCATCGGAGCGGGCGGCGGGCTGGGCATGGAGGCGGCCTTGGCAGAGCGCCGACGCGATGAAGTAGATACCCTGGTAGCGGCAAATCCCGAACAGGCTGCCGACTATCTGCGCTCCTTGATGGATGACCGGAGGCCGGTATGAGAACCACCGGCACGCAGCTCTCCGGCATCCAGAAGGCTGCGGTCCTCCTGATGCAGATGAGCAACGAGAACGCCTCGCGGGTGCTGTCGCAGTTCAGCGAAACCGAGGCGGAAGACATCGCAGCGGAGATTGTCCGGCTGAAATCGGTGGATGCCGACGTGGCAGAGGACATCTTGGCGGACTTCCATGACGCCGCTTCCAGTGGGCGCCGGGGCGCCCGTGGCGGTCGGGAACTGGCTGAGGGCCTTTTGACGGCATCATTCGGCAGCGAGAAAGCGGCGGGCGTCATGAACCGCTTGGCCTTGACCATGGCCGGCCGGTCCTTCGAATTCCTTGAAGACCTGGAGCCCGTTCAGGTGCTGGCCTTGTTGGAGGCGGAGCTGCCGCAGACCATTGCTTTGGTCTTGGCGCACCTGAGCCCACGGCACGCTTCTGCGGTGATGGCTGGGTTGCCCGGCAACCTTCGGGCCGACGTGGCGCACTCCATCGCCACCATGGGTTCGCCGGCCCCAGACGCCGTCCGCGTGGTGGCGGAATCGCTCAAACTCCGCGGCGGAGCGACGAATTCCCGGCAAAAATCTGACGCTGTGGGCGGCATCCAACCCCTGGTGGACATCATCAACAGGTCCGACTCCGGCACCGAGCGGGCAGTTCTTGAGGGCCTGGATGCCATGGACCCGGACCTGGCAGTGGAACTGCGCAACCGGATGGTTGCCTTCGCGGACATCGTGGCCCTGGAACGCAAAGACGTCCAGCAGGTCCTCCGCGGCGTGGACACCAGCGTCCTGGCCCTGGCACTCAAGGGCGCCTCCGAGACAGTGGTGGAAACCGTCACCACCAACGTGTCCGGCCGCAACCAGGAGATCCTTCGCGCCGAGATGCAGGCAACCGGCCCAGTCCGGGCATCCCAAGTGGAAGAGGCGCGCGCGGAGATTGTCCGGGCCATGCGCCAGCTCGAAGCGGACGGCGTCATCACGCTGCATCGCGGCGAAGTGGAGGACGACTTTGTGGAATGACGGCCCCACCGCAAGCGCAGTTTCCCCTGCCAAGGTGGTTTTCCCCGCCATCCGCAAGGCTGGCACGGACACCGGGTCCGAAGGCTATACGCACGGCCACGCAGCGGGATACGCTGCCGGGCTCCGGGCAGCAGCTGTAGAACAGCGAGGGGCCCTCGAACGGCAGCAGGCTCAGGTGGCGGCTACGGCGCAGGCCCACGAGCAGCAGCTCGCTGCGGCTGCGGCAGCGTTCCAACGCGCAACGTCGGCCCTGCACCAGCTTAATGCCGGCACCATCCTGGACGCCGAGCGGGCCTTGCTTGAGACGTCGCTGGAGTTGGCGGAGGCGATCCTCGGCTACGAACTGACTGATGGCGAACGTTCCGCCCGCGCCGCGCTGGACCGCGCCTTGACCGGAACGGATCCCCGCGACGTGGCCAGGATCCGGCTGCACCCCGACGACGCCAGACTGGTTGCCGGCCACCCGGAAACGGCTGCTGCCGGCGTCGATATCCTGCCCGACCCGTCCCTGCTCCGCGGCGACGCTATTGCCGAATACCAGAACGGGTGGCTGGACGCCCGGCTTGCCAGCGCACTGGAGCGGGCAAAGACTGCCCTTCTGGCGGAGGGGCCATGAGGTCCGCCTTGGGATTCGAGGGACTTGAGGCTGGTCATCCAACGGGGCCAGCGGGCACGCGTCCGCCGGCTTCCGGGCTGCTCACAACGCGACTCGGTGCTGCCCGCGAAGCTGCGCGACCCGAACGCGTAGGCAGCGTGACCAAGGTGGTGGGCCTGGGCTTGGAAGTCTCCGGGCTGGACTGCGCCGTGGGAGACCTGGTGCGGATCGGGCACGACGGCGGCCTTGAAGCTGAGGTGGTGGCCGTCAGCGACGCTGCAGCTCGCTGCATGCCGCTCGGCAGGCTGAACGGAATTTCGGCCGGAGATCCAGCGCGGGCCACCGGAAGCCCCGCCACCGTTCCCACCGGGCTGGGCCTGTTCGGCCGAGTGCTGGACGGGTTGGGCCGCCCCGTCGACGGCAAGGGTCCGCTCGCCAGCGGCCCGGCCGTCAGCATCGACAAGGCCGCACCGTTGGCCATGCAGCGGGCCCGCATCAGCCAAACGCTGCAGACGGGCGTCCGCGCCCTGGACACCATGACCACGCTCGGCAAAGGCCAGCGACTGGGCTTGTTTGCCGGCTCCGGAGTAGGCAAGTCATCCCTCCTGTCCATGATGGCCCGGGGGACCGACGCAGAAGTGTCCGTCATTGCCCTGGTGGGGGAGCGTGGCCGTGAGGTCAGGGAATTCCTCGAAGACGATCTTGGCCCCGAGGGCCTGGCCCGCTCCGTGGTGGTAGTGGCCACCTCTGACGAACCCGCCTTGATGCGCATGCGCGCAGCGTTCACTGCCACCCGCATCGCCGAAGCCTTCCGCGATGATGGCCGGCACGTGGTGTTGATGATGGACTCCCTGACCCGGGTGGCTATGGCCCAACGCGAAATTGGACTCTCGGCAGGCGAACCGCCGGCAACCCGCGGCTACCCGCCGTCGACCTTTTCCGTTCTGGCGCAACTGCTCGAACGCGCCGGCACCGCTGAACGCGGCTCCGTGACGGGAATCTATACGGTGCTGGTGGACGGCGATGACCACAACGAACCCATCGCGGACGCGGCACGTTCCATCCTGGACGGGCACGTGGTCCTTGACCGCAGGCTCTCCGTGACCGGGCATTTTCCCTCCGTCGATGTGCTGGGATCCATCTCCCGCGTGGCGTCGAAGGTCAACCCGGCCAGCCGGACTGCTGACGCCGCCGTGCTGCGGAAAGTGCTGGCGGCGCGGAAGGCGGCGCAGGACCTGATCGATGTGGGCGCCTACCAGCCGGGTAACAACCCGATGGTTGATGCAGCGCTCGCACACGAGAACGCCATCAATCAGCTCCTGCAGCAGCGGATGGACCAATCGACGGACATCGACTCGGCCTGGCAGCAACTACACACACTTGTCACAACCTTGGGGGTACGGCCATGAGCCGGGAATTTTCACTGGCCGGACTCCTGCGGATCCGACGCATCCAGCAAGACCAAGCCGCCAGCGGGGTGGCTCGGGCCGCCTCCCGGTCCCGCTCGGTCCGGGCCCGGGAAGCCGCTGCCCGCCAGGACTTGAAGGACTCGCCGGAGCAGGTCAGTAACGCTGTTGGGCTCCGGGCGATCGCTGCGGCGCGTGCATCAGCGCAAAGCATGCTGACGGAACTCGACGCCTTGACCGTTGACGCCGAGGCGCAGCTCAGCAGCGCCCGCCGGGACTTCACCCAGGCCAGGGTCCGCTCCGTGGGCTTGGAAAAGCTCGAGGTCCGGCACCAGGCAGACCTTGCCGCGTCCGACTTGAAGACCGAACAGGGAGCGTTGGACGAAATCGCCTCCGTCTCGTGGCACCGACGGGAAGGCGCCCGATCATGACCATGACAGACGTGATCGGCCGGATGCAGGGCATCCAAAGCATGATCGACCAGCTCAAAGCGCCCATTGCTGCCAAGTCGCCGGCAACATCGGCGTCCTCGGCTGCTGGGTCTGCAGCATTCAACCAGGCACTCACCACCGCGTTGGGCGGCACTGACGCGTCGGCAGTCCTGGGCGGGCTGCCGGCGTCGTTGACCGCAGGAACGGGAGCGTCGACGTCGGCTGCGCTCGCCGTTTCGGGCGTTGCGGGAGCTGCCGGTGCCGGTGCCGCCGGCGGGGTGAACGGCGATACCGTGGTTGCCACCGCGAAGAAGTACATTGGCGTGCCGTACGTGTGGGGCGGGACCAACCCGGCCACCGGCATGGACTGCTCCGGGTTCGTCCAGCGGGTCTTCAAGGACCTCAACATCGAACTGCCGCGCGTGGTGAGCGACCAGATGAACCAGGGCACGCCCGTGGCTTCCCTCGCCGAAGCGAAAGCAGGCGACCTGCTGGTCAGCTTCGGCGGCGAGCACATCTCCATTTACCTGGGCAACGGCAAGGCGATCGACGCACCAGTGCCCGGCCAGACCATCCAGATCCGCGACGCGTGGGAACAGCACTCGAACCTCACCTCGATCCGCCGCATCGTCCCAGGTGGGAACGGCGCATGAGTACTGTAGCTGCTGTTCTCGGCGGCAAGGCGCTGCCCGGAATGCAGTCCGCTGCGCCCGGCACCTCGGCGAAAAACGCCACCGCGGACGACGGCGGCGCGTCCGCGGGTGCCTTCGCTGGTGTTTTTGCGGCGGCTTCCGTTTCTGCTTTTTCGCTGACGGGGGAGGCTGCGGGTCGTCCTGAGCCTTCTCCCGATGAGGCGCTGGAGCCTATGGTGACTGAAGAAACGGCCGACCAGTCCTCGCTGGCGGTACCTTATTTTCCGGGGCCTTCGCTGGCTGTTCCTGCTCCGGCGGCGAACCCTTCGGTGGTGACCTCTCCAGCGACCGCTCCTCTGGACTCCGCGCTTCAGGATGCCGCCCCTCCGGTGGCCGTTCCTCCGGTGGCCGTTCCTCCGGTGGCCGTTCCTCAGGATGACGCCCCTGCGGCGGCGACCGACGCCGTTCCGGCAGAGCCGTCGATAGCTGCAGAGAAGCCCTTACCAGCAGAAAAGTCCCAGGGCGCACCAGCCGCGACCCCACTGCCAGCAGCAGTTCCCGCAACCCTCCCGCCGGGCGGGATGACCGCGTCGGTCGCAGCTGCGTCGGTCGCGGTGACTCAGGTCGGCGCGGACGCCAACGTCCCCGCGATGCAGCCAACCAGTGTCAGCCAGGCTGCGTCCCCGCCGCCATCGCAGGGCCTGGCGCACCAGCTGCAGCGGCCCCTCTTTACGCTTGCCGCCAGCAGCGCAGGCAACCACACCATGACGTTGCGGGTGAGCCCGGAAAGTCTCGGCAGCATCACCGTGCAGGCACAGATCGGACCAGCCGGTGTCCGGATCGAACTCTTTGCCGGCGAGGGAGCACGGACGGCGTTGGCCAACATCCTGCCGGAACTTCGGCAGGGACTGGTCACAGCAGGCGTCGCCGCGTCCTTGATAGTGGCGGACGGCGAATTGCCGCTGGCAGCCCTGGCCGGACAAAACCTTCAACTGGCGCAGAACTCCACGCAGAATCAGCAGGCCGCGCAGCCGGGCCAACCCGGGGCTGCCTTCAGCCAAGCCCCAGGTCAGCAAGGGTCCGGCCACAGTGGATTCGGCCAACCTGGCCCCGGGCAGCAGCCGTTCGGACAACAAGGGTTCGGGCAGCAGAGTGGGCACGGTTTCAGCGACCAACGCCATGCCCACCGCACCGAAGCTGCAGCGTTCGACGGCGACGCCAGGAGCCCGCCGAACGGCGGGCTGACCGGACCTGCTGAAGTATCCGCCGTCGGCCGCCATCAGCCCCTTGACGTCCTTGCCTGACTCCGCCTGCACCTACCTGAAGGACCTTCCATGACAGTCCAACCCATCTCCGGCATTGGGGCCACTCCCCAGGCCGCCGCGACGCGAAAGCCCGCGCAGACCCTGGATTCCGAGGCGTTCATGTCCTTGCTGGTGGCGCAGCTAAAGAACCAGAGCCCCAGCGCACCCATGGACACCAACCAGATGATGGCCCAGACCATCCAGCTGTCCATGATGGAAAAAACCACCGAGATGGCCGCCAACAGCAAGGAAGGGTTCTCCCTGCAGATGCGGTCCGCCGCCGCGGCGCTGGTGGGTCAGACCGTGAACTACACGCTGCCCAACGGCACAGTGGGATCGGGAATCGCCAACTCGGTGTCCTACTCGGGGCCTGTTCCCACGGTGATGGTGGGCTCCCAGAGCGTCACCCTCGACGCGGTCAGCGGGGTGGGGACCAGCCCTGGGCCCGCCACGCCGATCATCTAGAAGCACCCCCCTCATTCTTCAGTTCCACCTTTGACGAAAGGCAGTCCCATGCTCCGCTCGCTCTACTCGGGAATTTCCGGGCTCCGCGCCCACCAGACCATGCTCGATGTCACCGGCAACAACATCGCCAACGTGAACACCAACGGCTTCAAGTCCTCCACTACCCAGTTCCAGGACACGCTCTCGCAGCTGACCCAGGGTGCCACCGGCCCTCAAGCCGAAAGCGGCGGGACCAACCCGGCCCAGATCGGCCTGGGCGTGAAGGTTGCCGGCGTCACCACCAACTTCAGCCAAGGCTCATCGCAGAGCACCGGGCGTGCCGAGGACATGATGATCAACGGCGACGGCTTCTTCCTCACCAGCAAGGGCGGCCAGAACCTCTTCACCCGCGCCGGCGCCTTCAACTTCGACTCCGCGGGACAGTTGGTCAGCCCAGACGGTGCCGTCCTGCAGGGCTGGCCCGCCGTGAACGGCGTGGTCAACGCTGGCGGACCCACCTCCAGCCTGGCCCTGAACACCAACACGCTGTCCCCGGCGGTGGCCACCACCCGGGTGGGCACGGAGGGCAACCTCCCCAACGATGCCGCCGTCGGAACCGTGGTGGCGCGGGATGTCAAGACCTTTGGCCCCAGCGGCGAAGCCAACCTGATCGCCCTGACCTTCACCAAGACCGCTGCGGGCTGGGATACCCGTGCCGTCAGCCCCACCGGAGCTACCGCAACCGGAACCTTGGGATTCACCAACGGCGTGCGCACCAATGGCGGGAACCTGACAGTGGGCGGGGTGACAGTGGATTTGTCAGCAGTCTCGGGCTTCGCCGGAAACAACAACCTGACGGCCAAGGCTGCCGACGGCGCCGCGGCCGGGAAGCTGGAAGGCTTCACGCTCGGCACTGACGGATCGCTGATCGGCTCCTTCAGCAACGGCAGCAAGCAGACGCTGGGCCGGATTGCCCTGGCAAACTTCACCAACCCGTCAGGCCTCGAGAAGGCAGGCGGCTCCTCCTACGTGGCTACCGCCAACTCCGGCGAGGTACAGATTGGGTCGGCTGGCGACGCGGGCATGGGCAGCCTGACCGGCGGCACCCTGGAGATGTCCAATGTGGATCTGTCCCAGGAATTCACCAACCTGATTGTGGCTCAGCGCGGTTTCCAGGCCAACGCCCGAATCATCACCACCTCCGATGAGGTGCTGCAGGAACTCAGCAGCCTGAAGCGGTAGCGGCCGCCCCTCACGCACGGTCGGCGTCCGAAACGTCAGGTGGCCGCCGGAGTCTGACCGACAAGGACCCGGCGGGCCGTTCGGCCCTCAAGCAGGTCGCCGGCCCGCGCTGCGACGAGTTCGCTCAGGAAGCCAATCTCCTCCGGCGCGGGCACCTTGGACGCCGCCGTGGCCGCCGACTCCAGGACGGCAACCGCCGTCGCCCGCGCATCGTCGGCATCCATGCCCCACGATTCACCTTCCCGAATGACGTGATCGAGGGTGAGGTAGTTCAGCCTTGATTGGCCGCCCACGACGTGGCCGGCGTTGTTGCTCTGGGCGTAGAGCAGCAGGGTGGGGGCGATGTCGTAGAGCGGGGCGAGCAACACTTCGCCTCCGTCCCGAATCAGCATCGAATAGTTTTTCGAGTGCGCATCCCCGTTGCCGATCACGAGGTTGAAGGTGATGGCTCGGAGCAGCTCGCGCCGGAACTCCCGGTCGTCCCTCGTGTGCGGTGCCGCGGCTCGCGCGAGCTGGGTCAGGCGGGACGGCGGTGTAGTGGAGGTCTCATACTTGGAGGTGCTGGCCAGCGCCAGAGCCTGGGTGAAGTCTTCCTGGTGCAGCCGGCCACCGTCCGGAGTCCGGTCGTACCGGGTCACGACGATTGCCTGGCGGGCTCCAAACGTCTCCCGATGCGCTTGTGCGGCCGGCAGTCCGGCGGCAGCGGCCACCTTCAGCGCCCAATCTTCCGAGGCGATTAGGTGCGGCACCGGCGAATCGAGCGGCTCCGGTTTGATGATGTGCGTGGACACTGCCCCGGGGCCAGGCCAGGCCCAGCCGTCACCATACCGGCTCAGCAGCACCTTGGACTGAATGCCGCCCAGCGAAGCGGTAATCGCGAAGTCATCGGGCAGATCCCAGGTCGGCAGCGCCTCGACGACGCTGACGACCTCATCGACGGTCATCGGCTGGGAGCCGGCCGGGCCATCAGGGGACATACCTGCCGGAAGCGCCTGGACGGCGCCGGCACAGTCGGCGCCCAGGATGGCGAGCAGCCCCAAGGCATCAGGGGTCGAGAGCCCCTTCTCTGAAGCGAGATGCGAACGGATCTGGCCCTCCGGCAGGAGCCCGTCAAAGTAGTTGTACACCGCGGGCCCGTCGATCTTCTTCCGGTCCACAGGCAAAGACAGGGACAGCAAAACGGAGGAGGCGCCGTACTCGGCTACGACGTCCGGGTCGTAGCGGAAGGACATCCTCAGACCAGACCCGGTGAGGACGCCGACGTGCTTCCCGTGCAGGAATACTTCGAGGCTTTTGCTCCGTGGGCTCACGCCTTGACCTGCAGCTTCGCAAACCGGGGGACCAGGGCGACGTCGCGGCCCAGCACCCGGATGGCGTCCATGGCGACGACGACGGAGACCGCTTCTCCATGCTCAAGCCTGACAATGGTCCGTCGGGCGGTGCCGAGCCGGTCCGCCAGATCCTGTTGGGTCAGGGACGCTTCCTTTCGGGCATCACTGATGGCCCGCCCCAGGGAGGCGGCGTCGACAGCCCGATAAAACGAAGTTTGTGACATATATTGATCATACGCGCCTAATTGCCATTTGTGCCAGATATGGCCCATCTGCCGATAACTGGGGTTTGTGACAGATCTGGCACACGCGCAGTCCTCGGGCCTCGGCCAAGGCTCGGGAAGCCTTCGGCGAGCACGATGGGCCGAGCATGGCGGGTGGCGAATTACGCCCGTTGGCCCGGCTGCCTAACGTTGGCGCCGCTGCTGCCGACAGTACAGGGAGTACAGCCCCAGCAGCGGCGTTTAGCCGCACCCCTCCAGAGAGTAGCCCGGCCATGATCGTCGTGACACGCCTCAACGGCTCACGTTTTGCGATCAACCCGGACCTGATCGAGCGGATCCACGAAAGCCCCGACACCCACTTGGTAACGCTCGACGGCGCCGCGTACGTGGTGCAGGAAAGCCTCGCCGACGTGGTGGAACTGATCGCCAACTACCGCGCCTATGTGCTCAGCCGCGCCAGGGACCTCCCCACGGTCACCGGCCACCCGCTGAGCCTGGTCCGGACGCCAGCAGAAGATTCCGACGGCGGCGCCACGCGTCCGCATCGGCCAGGAAAGTAGCCCATGGATCCCGCAACAGTCGTTGGACTGCTCCTCGCCTTTGGCTCGCTCATTGCCATGGTGCTGCTCGAGGGCGGCAGTATCTCTTCGCTGCTGCTGCCGGCGCCCATGATCCTCGTTTTTGGCGCCACCCTGGCGATCGGGTTGGCCGGCAACACCCTCAAGGACGTCATCCAGGCGTTCAAGGCCCTGCCCCGAATGTTCATCGGTAAAACGGCAAAACCCCAGGACAGTATCGACCAGCTGGTCCGCTTTGCCGAGAAGGCACGCAGCCAAGGGCTGCTGTCCCTCGAAGAGGAAGCCGCCACCGTCGATGACCCGTTCCTGGCCCGGGCGCTCCAAAACATTGCTGACGGCACCGACGCCGAGGACCTCCGGATGCAGATGGAGGACGAGATCGACACCAAGTCGCGCTCTGACCATTCGGCGTCCAAGTTCTTCGCCTCGCTGGGCGGCTACGCACCCACCGTCGGCATTGTGGGCACCGTGGTCTCCCTGACCCACGTGCTGGAAAACCTCTCCCAGCCGGACGAGCTGGGGCATATGATCGCCGCCGCCTTCGTGGCCACCCTCTGGGGCCTGCTCTCCGCCAACTTCATCTGGCTACCGTTCAGCTCCCGCTTGGCCCGGCTCTCCGAGCTGGACATCGAACGTAGGACACTGCTGATGGAAGGGATGCTGGCCGTCCAGTCCGGCGCGCAGCCCATGCTGCTGGCCGAGCGGCTCCGTTCCATGGTGCCCGAACACCAACTGAAAACGAGCGGCAAGGGCGGCAAGACGGGGTCCGGCGACGCTGAATCGATGGACGCCGCCGCGTGAGTGGCCGCCGTCGTCCTCGGAAAAAACCCGAAGAGCACCACGTCGATGAGCGCTGGATGGCGTCTTACATGGATATGGTCACGGTGCTCATGTGCCTCTTCATCGTCCTCTACGCCATGTCCACCGTTGACGCGAACAAGTTCGACAAGCTGCGCAACTCCCTGGCCACCGGCTTCGGCACCGTCGCCTCCCAGACCGCTGACACCGCGGAAGGCACGGTGGTGCCGGCCGAACTCGTCAACAAGGAGGGCGAAGACTTCGCCAAGATGGAAGAAGCGATCAAGGAAGCTGACCGGCTGAAAGAACTCCGCGACCAGATGAAGGCCGGCCTGGAAGCTGCAGGGCTCAGCAACAACGTCGAATTCAACATCTCCGCCCGAGGCCTGACGGTGAAACTGATCGGCTCGCAAGCCTTCTTTGAACCCGACAAACCACAACTGACCACCAAGGCAGTCCAGGTGCTCAACATCATCGCCCCCGTCATGGCACCCACCGGGCTGGAAATCATGGTGGAGGGGCACGCCGCCAACGGCATCACCGCCTACCCCTCCACCTGGGAACTCTCCTCCGCCCGCTCCGTCAACGTACTCCGCTACCTGGTGGACAACGGCAGCATCGCGCCGGGCACCATCGGCGCTGTGGCATTCGGCTCCGCCCGGCAGGTGAACGACGACTCCACCGAGGCGCTGATGGAGCTGAACCGGCGCGTGGACATTGTGGTGGTCTCCGACAAGCCCGAGACAATCCGGGCGCTCATTCCGGCCGCGTTGGACTACCACTAGCCGGGCCGAGGCTATCAACCTGGAGCGACATCTGATGTGCATGTGATCATGCGGACACTATTGACGCTAGGCGCAAGAAGGAGGAGTTTTCTCTTATGAACGATCGAAGAGTCCCTGGAATCAGCCGCGCCGAATTAACTGACTACCGATGCGTCGTACCATCATGCACCGAGACGGCGAGCGCTGCCGATCAGCCTGAATGTCCCATCCACCATGGCGCCATGATCGCCGTTGGACCCGAGTCGGGTTAAAGACGATCTATTTCCTTGAGTACTGAGCAGTATGCGTTGGCGCTCGTTAACGCCGCGCTGTAGGAAACAACAGCCAGTGCCAGGAATCCTACAGACATGGACATTGTTTGCCAGAGCTGAATTTCCTCGACCAAAAGTATAGGAATGGAAGCAATACAGAGAAAAACCGCAACGAATACCAACGTGCAATACATTTCAAGTCGATCGCGAAATTCATCATGATTTACTCGCAGGTGTATCGGTATAATTTCCCATCGGCCGTTGACGAAACCCTCGAGATTGCCGTTGGTGTTCTTGAGAGTGTCCTCCGTAGCGCGAAGTCGATTTCCCAGTGCGGTGGGAAGAATTCTGGATTGTCGAGGAAACAACGGCAGTGCGCCTCGGAGTTGATCGAGTCTTTGGACTTGCCATGGTCGGCAGAAATCTTCCCATTTTAGAGCGTGCAGGTCGGCAGCATCTTTTTCCGATAAGTCAAAGTAGGGCTTCTTTCCGTATATTTTGGCTTCTAGGGTACAGACTATTCCGTGGTTAATTCCGATCTTGAGCATTTCATGTCTCGCGAAATTGAAAGCCTTCAACTGAAACTTTTTCTGTTTATTTATTAGCCTACTCTTCTTTGAAAGCTGCATTCGGCTAAATACCGGTCCGAGGCTTGCGGCCAGCCACCCTCGGCTCCAGTAGCCCTCGAGAAAGCGGATGGCCGTGAAAGAAAAAGCTTGAGTGATCAAAGTAGCGATGATCAGAATAGGTATCATGATCACAAGCAGTTGAAATGGGTCCGTCGACAGTTTGGTAATCGCTTGCAGGAGGTCAATTCTTTTGTCTGTTCGAAATTGAAACAAAACAGCAATACCAGCTACCAGAACAGCCGCTGGTAGCCATGACGTCAAGCTGAGTTGATCGAGTATCTTGGCCACCAGCGCAGACAGGCTGTCCTTCGAAGACGGAGTTGACTGCGCCTGTTTAGGGGTCGAACTGGGTCCCGACGCATTCATCGAGTCGGCGGGCGGGTGACTGTACTGAAGTGGACGCAGGTGGGGCCGGCGCACCGAACGTGATTGCATGCCTAAGCATTGCGCCCTTCAATAGAAGGCTCTCATAGGCGCGCCGAAAATCGCGGCGCGTTAAGTCCGTTATTGTCCGACCACGACACGCCGGTTCACGCCGATCCCTTACGATCACGGCAGCCGTGCCGATAGTCACCCCCGTGAGCGTGTTGGAAGAGCTGGGATCCGCGCGGGACCGCACAGTGAACGTCTACGACTTCCGGCGTCCCGCGACCTTGGCGCGCGAGCACAGCAGGGTCATCGAGGCGGCCCTTGAAACTTTCGCGCGGCAGTGGGGGACCCAGCTCACGGCAAAGATCCGGCTGAAATCCGTGGTCCGCATGGACGGCCTGGACCTCCTCAGCTACGACGACTACGCCACCTCCGTCCCCGCCACGACCGCCGTCGTGCTGTGTGAAATTGCCGGCACGGAACCCCGCCTGGTCATCCAGTTCCCGGCAGCAGCTGGCCTCTCCTGGCTGAACCGCATGCTGGGTGGCAGCACTGACCCGGCCATGCCAGAGCGGGCTTTCACCCAGCTGGAGCAGGCCCTCATCCAGCGGCTCCTGGAGGAGACGCTCGAGGATCTGCAGTATTCGATGGGCCCTTTGTTATCCCAGGCCGTGACCATCGAGGCCATTCAGTACAACTCACGGTTTGCGCAAGCCGCGGCTCCCACCGAGCCCATGGTGGTGGCCCGGTTCAGCATCAGCGTCGGCGCTACCAACGCCGATGCCACCCTGGCCATCCCCGCTGAAGTGTTGCTCGCCAAACTCCAGATTGTGAGCCCAGCAGAGGCCCCCGCCGGTGCTCGGGAACGGATCCACGCGCAGATGGAACATGTGCCCGTGGAACTTGCCGTGCAGCTGGCCCGCACCACTGTCACCCCGCAGCAGATCCTCAACCTAGCGGTGGGGGACATCTTGCCCCTGCCGCACCTGGAAAACCGGCCGTTCGACGTCGAACTTAAAGGCACCCGGCTCGCGACCGCAGCGCCGGTCAGGAACGGCGCCCGCGCCGCAGCAGTCATTGTCACCATCGAGGAGCACCAGCCATGAGCAGCACCCTGACCCTCCACCGCGGCGCGGCAGACCAGCTGGCAGCCAACCTGCCTGTGATCACGCCCCTCACCGTCTTGGGCCCCACCCGCTGGGATGGCAGTGCAAGCCAGGCCATCACTGCCACGTTCGTGGGCGCCGTGACTGCCGACCTGGTCCTGGTGCTCACCGACCGCGAGTTCCTTGCTGCCGCCGGTGGAGCCGTGAACGGTATGCCGGTTGCGGCCACGGCCGTGCTGCGCCCGGCGATGGAAAGCGCCGCCGCCGGGTTCGGGTCCGGCGTCTTGGGCGAGCTGCGCGAAGAAGACGCTGCCGCTGTGCTGGCGGATGCGGAGACCATCGTTTATGAACTGTCCGACGGCGGCACGGCTGCCGGCTGGTTCGCGGTCCGGGTGCGCAACCACGCAGCCGTGGGCAGCTCAGGTTTCGGCGGTTCGGCTACCAGCGCCGCGGCCACCAGTACCGGTGCCGGTGGCGGCACGAGTTCGGTGGCCGCCAAACTGGGCCGGATCAACAACGTCGAAATGGCCCTGACGGTGGAGATTGGCCGGACCCGGATGTCCGTTCGGGACGCCCTCAACCTTGAACCGGGCAACATTGTGGAACTGGACCGAGCCGCCGGTGCGCCCGCCGACGTCCTCCTCAACGGCCGCTTGATCGCCCACGGCGAGGTAGTAGTGGTGGACCAGGACTACGCAGTCCGGATCACTCGCATCCTCGACGTTGCCGAAGGACTCGGCTGAATGGACGCACTCATCCTGGGGCTGCGGGTTCTGGTATCCCTTGGAGCGGTGCTGGCCCTGATGTGGTTCCTGCAGAAGCGGCTCAGCAAAGGTACGGGCCGCCGTCGTGCCACCACCGTGCTCACCGTGGTGGGCCGGCAGAGCCTGAGCGCCAAGACGTCAGTGGTGGTGGTGGACGCTGCCGGTCAACGGTTTGTCCTGGGTGTCACCGACCACGCCATCAACGTCTTGCACACCGGCGAGATTCCCGCCGAAGCGGAGGAATCGGCTGGGTCTCAGGAGTCCGGAGTGCCAGGGCAGGAATTGACGACGTCGGCTGCAGGGTTCGCGAGGATCCTCGCCGACGCCGGGTCCATGCCTACCCGTAGCTCGGTCCACCGCGACCATCCCCGTCGCGGTGCCCGGACGCACCCGCAGATGCACGGTTCCATCTTGGCCGGCTCCACCTGGAAACAGGCAGCCGCCGCGCTCAGGAGCGGACGCCGGCCTTGACCATCAGTACCCCCCTGTGCCGGCTCGGACGCCCGGCGCTGCTGCTGATCGCCGTCGTACTTCTGGCAACAGTACTGATGTGGCTGGGGGCCGCAGCCGGCCATGCCGCGCCAGTGGCCCCGGTACCGCCAACGGATCCGGCGGCGCCAGCGGGCGGCAACGTCAACATCGACATCAACGGCATCGACGGCGCCCCGTCCACCACGGTCCTGACCCTATTGGGTATCACTCTGTTGTCCGTGGCGCCCGCGCTACTGCTGATGATGACCTCCTTCACCAAGATTTTCGTGGTGCTGGCGATGACCCGCAACGCCCTGTCGCTGCCCTCCGTCCCGCCCAACCAAGTCCTGGCCGGGCTGGCTTTGTTCCTGTCCCTGTTCATCATGTGGCCGGTGGTCAACCAGATGAACACCGAGGGAATCCAGCCGTACCTGAACGGTGGCATCGACTTCAATGCCGCCGCCTCAGCCGCGTTGGCCCCGCTGCAGCAGTTCATGCTGGCGCACACGCGCGAGGAGGATATCGCGCTGATGACCCGGGCGGCCGGGCTGGAAAACCCTGCCACCCCCGAAGCCGTTGCCCTGCAGACCCTGATTCCCGCGTTCATGATCTCCGAGCTGCGGGCCGCGTTCATCATCGGGTTCGTCATCTTCGTGCCCTTCCTGGTGATCGACCTGGTGGTCTCGTCGGCGTTGATGTCCATGGGCATGATGATGCTGCCGCCGGTGATGATTTCGTTGCCGTTCAAGATCCTGCTGTTCGTCCTGGTGGATGGCTGGGGCCTGATCATCACGGCACTGGTGCAAAGCTACGGCGGCAGCGGATGAACACGAACGCCGTCCTTGATATCTGCCTCCAGGCGCTCCTGGTCGCCGCCAAACTGTCAGCGCCCGTGCTGGTGACCGCACTGGTGGTGGGCTTGGCCATTTCCCTGGTGCAGTCCGTCACCCAGCTCCAGGAAGCCACCCTCTCCTTCGTGCCCAAGGCCGTGGCCGTGGCAGTGGCCCTGGTGATCTGCGGGCACTGGATGATTTCCGAGATGGTCACCTTCACGCACGAAATTTTTGAGCGGATTCCAGCCCTCTTGAACGGCGGCTGAGATGAACATCCCCATCGACGCACACTGGCTGGAGGCCATGCTGCTGGCCTCAGTGCGGATGACGGCGTTCCTCATCATCGCCCCGCCGTTCGCCTACCACGCGTTTCCCGGCCGGGTGAAAGCCATGCTGGGGCTCGGTTTGGGCCTGGCTGTCTCCCAGCGCGTGGCCAACGGCTACCAGAGCCGGGACATGGGCGCTTTCTTCGGTGCTGTGGTGCTGGAGCTCGTCACCGGCCTGGTGTTGGGCTTTTTGGTCTACCTGGTGTTTGCCGCGGTTCAGTCCGCGGGCAGCCTGATCGACCTCTTCAGCGGATTCCAACTCGCGCAGGGCTTCGATCCCCAGATGATGATCAACGGCGCCCAGTTCACCCGGTTCCTGCAAATGGCGGCGCTCGCATTGCTGTTTTCCTCCGACGGGTACCAGTTGGTGATTGGCGGGTTGACCGGCAGCTTCGCAGCACTGCCCCTGGCTGGCGGGCTTGACCTGGCCCAACCCGTCCAGGCCATGACGGGGGCGCTTACGGGAATGTTCCTGGCCGCCGTCCAGATCGCTGGGCCCCTCCTGGTGGTCCTCTTTCTGGCCGACGTCGGGCTGGGCCTCCTCACCCGGGTAGCCCCCGCGCTGAACGCATTTTCGTTGGGTTTTCCGCTCAAGATCTTCATGACCCTGGCGCTTGCCGGCTTCCTGTTCCTGGCCCTGCCACGCATCGTCGCGTCGCTGGCCAGCCAGGCTGCCGCAGCCGTGATGGGAGTGAACTGATGGCTGACTCACAGGAAAAAACAGAACAAGCCACCGACAAACGGCTCAAGGAAGTCCGCTCCAAGGGCCAACTATCCCGCTCGCAAGACCTCACGGCGTGGGTGGGGGTGGGCGCCGCTGCCGTGATGCTGCCCGCGACCCTGGACCGGGGCTCCGCGGCCGCCACCGACCAGCTGTATCGCGTCCGCGCACTGATTTCGAAGCCCGATCCCCAGGTCGCCCTGGAGGCGTTGCTGATCGCGTTGGGGGACATCGCCACCGTTATTGGTCCGCTCCTGGTGGTGGTCTTCATCGCCGTGCTGGCTGCCGGAGCGCTGCAGGGCGGGGTGCACCTGAAAACCTTCAAGGCAGACTTTGAGCACTTCAAGCCGCTTCCCGGGCTGAAACGGATGTTTGGCGCCCAAGCCCTGTGGGGCGGCTTGAAATCGCTGCTCAAGACCGCCGTGGTGGGTGCAGTGCTGTACGCCGTGGTGCAAGGCCTGATCCCCGTATTGCTCGCTGCAGGCGGATTGCCCGTAGCCGGAATCGTGGGTGCAGGTGCCTCCGGTGTGGTGTCCCTTATCCAGTTCGCAGTGGCGGCGGGCGTGGTCCTGGCAGCCGCCGACTTCCTGGTGGTCATGCGGCGAAACCGCAAGAAGACCCGGATGTCCAAGAAGGAAGTCCAGGACGAGACCAAGAATTCCGACGGCGACCCGCTGATCCGTTCGCAACGGCGGGCACGGCAGATGGCCATGAGTCGGAACCGGATGATGGCCTCCATCAGCACCGCCGACGTCGTCATTGTGAACCCCACGCACGTTGCGGTGGCCCTGAAATACGAGCCCGGAAAGTCAGCCCCTCGGGTGGTGGCGAAGGGCAGTGGGCACATCGCCACCCGGATCCGTGCCGCGGCGGAGGAAAACCAGATCCCCATGGTGGCCAACATCCCGCTGGCCAGGGCTTTGCACGGTGCCTGCGAGCTGGGGCAGGAAATTCCCCTGGACCTCTATCAGGCGGTGGCGGGGGTGCTGGCCTTTGTGATGGCTCTCAAGAAGCGCGGCTCCGCCGCTGGGGTGCATCGAATGGTGGCGGCATGAATCGGGCAGTGATGAGCGTACGACACGAACAAAGGACCGCACCATGAACAAGGGACTATCCCGGCTGGTAGTGCCGATTGGGATTGTGGGCATTGTGCTCCTGCTGGTGGTGCCCGTGCCGGCGCCCCTGATGGATTTCCTCATCGTCTGCAACATCCTGCTGGCCTTGCTGATCCTCCTGACCAGTATGTTCGTCAAAAAGCCGCTGGACTTTTCGGTCTTCCCGTCGCTGCTGTTGGTGGCCACCTTGTTCCGTTTGGGACTGAACGTGGCCTCCACCCGGCTGGTGTTGGGGGAGGCCTACGCGGGGCAGGTGATCGAGGCCTTCGGCCACGTTACGGTGGGCGGTTCGCTGATCATCGGTGCCGTGGTGTTCTTGATCCTGGTGGTGATCCAGTTCGTGGTGGTCACCAAGGGTGCCGAACGCGTGGCCGAGGTGGGCGCCCGCTTCACCCTGGACGCCATGCCGGGCAAGCAGATGGCCATCGACGCGGACCTGAACGCCGGGCTGATCACCGATACCCAGGCACGTGAACGCAGGGCCGAAGTTTCCGCCGAGGCCGATTTCTACGGTGCCATGGACGGTGCCTCGAAGTTCGTCAAGGGCGACGCCATTGCTGGCATCATCATTATCATCATCAACTTTGTGGGTGGCATCGCCATTGGCATGCTGCAGCGGGGCATGGAGATGGGCGACGCACTCAGTACCTATGGCCTCCTGACCGTGGGTGATGGCCTGGTCACCCAGATCCCGGCGCTGCTCATGGCAGTGTCCACCGGCATGATCGTGACCCGCTCCAACGCAGAAGCGGACATGGGCAGCACGGCCTCCGCCCAACTGATGCAGGCACCCAACGCGCTCATGATTGCCGGTGTGGCAGCTGTGGCCATGGCCCTGATCCCGGGCATGCCGCCGCTGCCGTTCGTGCTGGTGGGCGCCGCACTGTTGTTCGGCTCACAGCGGGCCAAGAAATCCCAACGCTCGGACGCGGCCAGCAAAGAGTCCGAGCAGGCTGCCCTGGCACACGTGCCAGTGGATCCCAACGAGCAACTGATGGAAGAAATGCGGATCCATCCCGTAGAAATCCTGCTGGCCCCCGACATGGTGGACATGGTGTCCGGGTCCGCCGACGACCTGCTGGCCCGCGTCCGCTCCCTCCGGCACAAAATCGCCATGGACCTGGGCATCGTCATCCCGCCCGTGCGCACCCGCGACAGTGTTGAATTGGCCTCAGGTACCTACGTGATCCGGATCGCGGGGGTGGAAGCTGGCCGAGGCTCCGCTCCGGGCGGACGGATGCTGGCCCTGGGAGACTCGCTGTCCGCATTGCCGGGCCAATCAATGGTGGAGCCGGTGTTTGGGCTGGCCGGCAAATGGATCCCGGGGGAGTTGCGCCACTCAGCCGAGATGTCCGGCGCCACCGTCATCGACAGGGTCTCGGTGCTGGTCACCCACCTTTCCTCGGTGGTCACCGCCAACGCCGCGCGGCTACTCTCCCGCGAGGATGTCCGTGTCCTGACCGAAGGGGTGCGTGCTATCAGTCCGTCCGCCGTGGAAGAGCTGACCCCGGGCCTGCTGTCCCTCGCGGAGCTCCAACGCGTCCTGCAGGGACTCCTCGAGGAACAGGTCCCCATCAACGACCTCACCAGGATCTACGAGGCGTTGACCCTCCGCGCGAAGATCTCAACCGACGCCGAATCCCTGGTGGAGTCGGCCCGGCAAGCCTTGGGGCCGGCGCTCGCCGCCGGGCACCTCGATGGGAGCACGCTCAACGTGATTATGATCGATCCCTCCTTGGAGCAGTCAATGCTGGAGGACATGCGGCCGGCCGAAGGCGGTACCCAGATTGTGATGGGTCAGGACAAGCTGGATACCGTCCTGGGTTCCCTGTCGGAAGCGATCGCTGCAGCCGCCGCGGCCGGCAGGCAGCCGGTCTTGGTCTGCGCACCGACCCTGCGGCCGGCGGTTCGCCGGTTGGTGGGCCCCGGCTCCATCGCTGTCCTGTCCTACCGGGAAGTCACCAGCGCCAACGTCCGGATTGAGACGATAGGGGTGGTTCGCTATGCAGGGCAGCTTTCGGCTTAAGGGCGCAAGCCTCGAAGAGATCCATTTGAAGGCCGTGGCCAAGTATGGTCCCGGCGCGCGGATTGCCGCCGCGGAACTCGTCACCACCAAAGGCGTGGCCGGGCTCTTCGCCGGGAGTAAATACGAGGCCGTGATCCACGTTGATCCCACTGTTATCGCCGGCAAACCGGTAGGAACCGTCGACGCCGGAACACCGGAAGGTGGGACAGCGCCTGCTGGACGGTCGGCACTGTCCGGGGCGGCCGCCGTCGTGCCTCAGCCGGAAAGCGGGCCGCACC
This sequence comes from Arthrobacter ulcerisalmonis, assembly GCF_900609065.1. Taxonomy (GTDB): domain Bacteria; phylum Actinomycetota; class Actinomycetes; order Actinomycetales; family Micrococcaceae; genus Arthrobacter; species Arthrobacter ulcerisalmonis. Next base: position 57,946 of record NZ_UXAU01000019.1, read on the forward strand.
TGCTGCAGCGATCGGCGATTGCCTCGCTCCTCGCCGCCGCGGACGCTACCGAATCACGGAGTAATGCCCCGTCCGGTGCCGGCGGGGACACCGTCTCCACTGAGTCCGACGTGTTTGCGAAGGTCCTGGAACAGTTCACTGCACTGTCAGTCCCGGAACCTGCTGAGACCCCAATCCCGTCACCCGTGCCGGCCATTCCTGCAGTGGCGCAGCGACCTGCGGAACCTTCCTCCCGCACTGCCGCCGCACCACGGGTCCCCGCCCCGGCAGTCCTGGCGGGTGCCGGCGACCTGATCGTGCTCCTGGGGCTCGGCAGCGACGCGCTGGACGCTGCGCTGGAGATGTCGCTCTCGCGCGGCGGCGCTGACGTTCGAACGGCAGGGGAGCTGACCGCCTTCGGTCACCTGCATGTTGACGGTCGGGTAGCGGCGACGGCGGCCAGGGCGCAGGCGGTGGAAAACCGCCAGACCGTCATCCTCGCCGTTGGGCTGGGACGGCGCCTTGCGGCGCTGCCCCGGATGATCCCCGCCATCGAAGCACTCCGCGCGGACCAGGTCTGGGCCGTGGTGGATGTGGGACGGAAGAGCGCAGACTCCCGGACGTGGTTGGACGCCATCGCCGGCGCGCTGGAGCTCAGTGGGCTGATGTCCGTGGGCGCGGCTGGAACCAGCACCCCTGAATCCATTGATGACCTCGGCTGGCCAGTCAGCGACGAAGATCGCCATGACTGACCCCAGCAGCAACGAACCCATCATCACCACGGCCCGAAAGGTAGATTGAGAGCATGCTGGTACTCACACGCAAGCCGGGCGAACAAATCATGATCGGCGACGGAATCGTCATCACGGTACTCGAAGGCAAGGGCGACGGCGTACGGCTGGGCATTGAAGCGCCGCGCGGGGTTTCCATCCAACGCAAGGAAGTCATTGAAGCAATCGCAGCGGCCAACATGGCCGCGGCGGCCTCGGGAGCAGTGGGCGACGGCGGCGAGGGCATCCTCAAGACGCTGAGACCCCCCGCCTCCCGGCCGGCCAGCCAGCCGTCGTCGGGCCAGCCTGAGGTTTAGGCCAGGCCCAGGTATTGGGCCAGCAACGGCAGATCGGTGCTTTTTGCGGCTGCCTTTGCCCTGGCCACGGTGCCGCCGGCCAGCAAAGCTGCCAGATCGGCGTCGGGCTCCACCGGCGCACTGGCCTTCGGTGCAGCAGCCTCCACGCGTCTGAGGAACGCCAAACGGTTGGCCGCGCTACCCGCCTGGATGGCTGCATAAAGCCGCCGCAGCTCCGCGAGGTGCTCGCCCAGGAGAGTGGGCCAAACGCCAGGTGGGGCAAAGACAATGAGAGTCGGCAGCGGCGCGCTCGGCGGCGCACCCCACAGCGATGCGACGGCCGCCGACTCCACATGGCAGGACAGCAGTTCCATATTCAGCCGCTCCACCACCGACTCAATATCGGCGGCAGTAATCTTCAGCCAAGCCATGGTTTCGTCACCGGCATGCAGCGCCTGGGTATCCAACCGAAACTGGAGGAGTTCGAGGTCGGTGCGCTGTTTCCACAGGGCAGCAGAGAGGTCTTCAGCGCCCATAGCCCACACCCCCTGCGTGACTCGACGATTTGGCTCAGGAAGTTACCAAGTATTCTTCGTATTTGAGCCTACACGGCGGCGAGATGGGCTATGGTCACGAGCCGTTGCCTGGAGATGATAAATTACGTCCATAGAGTGCCATTCTGGGGGCTACTTTCGCACTGTTCTGGGGAATGGTGGGTTGGCAAGGCTCCAGTGAATTGGTGCTTCGTCTTTATGTCTCGTGGGGGGACACCGTTGAATCTCGTTGAACGCAACGAATTGGTCACCCAGCATCTTCCTTTAGTGGGATACCTGGTCTCAGATCTCTGTTCCAAAGCCTCGCATCTTTCGCGCGAGGACCTTGCATCGGTTGGTGCGATCGCCCTGATTACCTCAGCGGAGTCGTTCGATCCGACCCTTGGCGTGCCTTTCGGCGCCTTCGCCCGCCGGCGTATTGTTGGCGCTTTTGCCGATGAGATGCGCGCCAACGATTGGGCAACCCGATCGGCCCGGCGGCGGATGAAGGAAACGGCCTCCGTACAGGAGATGCTGCTGACGTCACTGGGACGTAAACCCACCGTGGCCGAGATGGCTGCAACGTTGGGCGTGGAGCGGACAGCCGTCGAGGCCGCCCTCGCCGATTCCGCCCGCACGGTGACGCCGCTGGACGATGCCGTGGTGGACACCCTGGCCTCGGACACACTTTCGCCGGAGAACTCCGTGCTGGCCGACGAACGGCTCCGCTACCTGCGGGCCGCCGTCGCCGCACTCCCGGATCGGATGCGCTTCGTCGTTGAGGAGATCTACTTCGGTTCCAGGACCGTGAAGGACCTCGCCGAGGAACTGGGCTCAACCCATGCAGCTGTCTCCCAGCAACGCTCCGAAGCCATTCGCCTTATCAGGGATGGCCTCAACGCGCATTACCCAGACACTCCGGGACAGCCTTTCGTCCCGGAGTCCCGAATCACTGCCCGCCGCCGCACCGAATACCTTGACAACCTCTCTGCCGCAACGTTCACCGGGGCCCCTGCCGCCGGCGCCAGCTCAGCCCGGTTGGACCAATCGGGCTAGTGCTGCGCCGGCTTGTCTGTTGAGGTAGCCCGCGGGATCTTCCGCAGGAACGTTGCGGCGAGGGCTGCCGTGAGGGCCATCAATACCAGTGCGATGGTGGCAGTGATGTGCACCCCGGAGTCAAAGGCCGCCCGTGCGGTGGCCAGCAGTTCCCGGGCCCCGGAGGCATCCAGGGACGCCGCAAGGTCAACGGCACCGGCAAGGGTTTCGCCGGCCTGATGGGTTTCGCCGGCTGGAAGTGACCCGCCGACTCCCTCCGGCAGGATCAGGTTCCGTTGGTAGGACGCGGTGAGGATGGATCCCAGGACTGCCGTGCCCAGCAATGCACCCACCTCGTAGCCGGTTTCGGAGATTGCTGCTGCCGCGCCGGATTTCGACGCCGGGACGGAACCCAGGATGAGGTCGTTGGAGATGGTCTCGGCGGCACCGACGCCCAGTGCCAGGATCACCAGCGCGGCCAGCAGGATTGCCGGTCCGGCACTGTGGTCGCCGAAAGCCACCAGCGCGTAGCCGGCCGCACTCAGGGTCAGGCCACCCGCCACCACGAACCCGGGCCGCACCTTGCGGACCAGCGGCACCACCAGGAGGCCGGCAACCACGGTAGCTACGAGGGCAGGGATCATCGCCACGCCGGATTCCGACGGCGACATCCCCTCGAGGAGTTGCAGGTGCTGAGCCAGGAAGAAGATGAAGCCGTTGAAGGAGAACACGGCAAGCACGTTGGCCACGATTGCCGTGCTGAAGACGGGGTTGTTGAAGAGTCCCATGTCCAGCAACGGAGATTGCAGACGCAACTGCCGGCGCACGAACACCCAGCCCATGGCCAAGCCAAGAGCGATGATGGCGATTGCCTCAGGCTCGAATCCCTTGGTAGCGATTTCCTTGATGCCATAGACCACGGGCACCATCACCAGCATTGAGAGGACGATGCTGGGGATGTCGATCCGGCCGGGTTGCGGGTCGCGGGATTCCGGGATGAAGAACGGACCCAGGACCAGCAGTGGAAGCATGATGGGAACGGCCACGAGCAGGATGGCTCCCCACCAGAAGTGCTCCACCAGCCAGCCACCAAAAATGGGGCCCAGTGCGGCGCCGCCGGAGAAGCCCGCTGCCCAGATGGCAATGGCAAGGCGGCGACGGTTGGGGTCGGGGAAGATGTTTCGGATCAGTGACAGCGTTGACGGCATCAGCATGGCGCCGAAGAAGCCCAGCCCCGCGCGGCCAGCGATCAGCCATTCGGCGGACGGCGCAAAGGCGGTGACGGCAGAAACAGCGGCAAAACCCAGGCTGCCGATCAGGAGCAGTTTTCGACGGCCAATCCGGTCGCCCAGGCTGCCCATGGCTACGAGCAAGGCGGCGAGGACCAAGGGATAGGCGTCCACGATCCACAGCAGCTGCACTCCGGTGGTCTGCAGGCTCCGCGCGATCTCCGGCAACGCAAAGGTCAGGGCAGTGTTGTCCACCGCAACCAGCAGGACGGGGAACATCAACAGTCCTAACGCCGTCCAGTCACGCCACGAGCCGCCCTTGGCGTGTTGGATTCCCAGGCCGGTTGCCTGTCCAGGGCTCATCGATGTCGTCATACTCTAACTATACCGTCCAGACGGTACAGTTACGAAATTTTTCTGGTTGCGGGTTTTTCTGCCCGTGTGTGCATGATGGGAAGCATGCCTAGAAAACCAGTCGCCCGGGACGCTGTTCTCGACGCCTACGAACGCCTCCTGATTGACGTGGGGGAGCGGGCGGCCACGCTGGATGCGGTGGCCAAGGAGGCTGGCGTTTCCAAGGGCGGCCTGCTGTACCACTTTCCCAACAAAGAAGCGCTGATCAGCGCCCTGCTGGAAAGGTTTGTCGCCCATGCTGAGGACGACCTCGCGATGATGAAGGCGGCTCCGGAAGGTGCCGCCGAATATTTCATCTCAACCTCGATCTTCGCCGATACCCCCATGGACCGGGCCTTCGTGGCCGCCAACCGATTGGCCGAAGTGGCGCACGCCGAGGCGCGGCAACGGTTCACCGCGATCCAGGGCCGGTGGCTGGATCTGATAGCCGACGACGTCGGTGCTGCCGCTGCCAAGGCGGTCCTCTATATGGGGGACGGGATGTACTTCAACGCGGTCTGGGAGAGCAGGGCTGGGATCGCCAGCCCTAACCGGGAGGCCGACGTCGAAAGCCTCATCCAGGCGGTCCGCAAACTGCGCAACTGACCTTGAGCAGCACGGTTGCAGCTGAGGGCAAGGCATAGGACAATAAGAGTCCTGTGAGACCTGTCACCTGGGTCCGCGGACACCATCCCATAATTAAATAAGCCTTTGATCTGTGGCGGGAGAGTCCTGCTTTTGGTTTGCAGGCGCCGTAGGAGCAAATCCTCCCCAGGAATCTCTCAGGCCCATGTACCGCCACGCGGAGGCGTCTCTGGAAAGTAACCCCTTGGTTTTTGGGGTTCACCGACGGTGCAAGTACACCCCTGTGGGTGCTACGGAATCTCTCAGGTTTTCGACAGAGTGGGGAGGAACCCGAACCGTTGTGGCGCTGATCGCGTTGCCTGAGTTTTTGGAGTTCCTTGTGTTTGTTCATGCGCCAACGGTGCCTCGTAGATCAGTGTCCGCTGACATGCCAATGCCTGGTTCGCGTGGTTCAGCCGTGACCGTGGGTAACCTGTTGGCCACCCAACCTTGACTCAGGCGCCTCATCGGCGCGCACCCGATTCGGTAGCACCCCAAACAGCAGCGTTGCTGGGCTGTCCACGGCGTACGTCGTGGACCAGCCACCTGAACTTTTCCTCAATCAGTTAGGACCCACACACATGGCCGTCGGAGTCTTCGATCTATTTTCCGTGGGTATCGGGCCGTCCAGCTCGCACACCGTTGGACCCATGCGGGCTGCCGCGGTGTTTGCCGAAGAACTCAAGGGTTCAGGCAAGCTGGCCGACGTAGCCTCGCTGCGCGTGGACCTTTATGGTTCCTTGGCTGCCACCGGTCACGGCCACGGCACCATGACGGCTATCCTCCTTGGACTGGAAGGATTCCACCCCGAACTGATCCTGCCGGAAGAAGTGGAGGTGCGCCTGGCCACCATCGCTGACACCGGAACCCTGCAGCTGGGGGGATCACAGCCGCTCCCATACGGTGTCGCTGACATGGTCCTGCGACCGCTCACCATCCTGCCGCGGCACACCAACGGGATGACGTTTACCGTGTCCGACGACGACGGCACCGTGCTCCACGAGGCTACCTTCTACTCCGTGGGTGGCGGCTTCATTGTCCGCGACGGAGAACAGGACGCCGCCCAGAAGGAACTTGACGAGTCAAAAAAGGAGCTGCCGTTCCCCTTCCGGACCGCAGCCGAGCTGCTGGGACGATGCCAGTCCAAGGGGCTGTCCATCGGCGAGATCATGCTGGTCAACGAGAAGGCATCGCGCACCGAAACTGAAATCCGGGACGGGCTGTTGCACATCCACTCCGTCATGGAAGCCTGCGTTGCCACCAGCCTGAAGCGCGAGGGCCTGCTGCCCGGCGGACTCAAGGTCCGTCGTCGTGCGCCCGACTGGCATGACCGGCTCCTGAAAGAAGACAAGGATCGCGACCCCAAATACTGGCAGGAATGGGTAAATCTCGTTGCCTTGGCGGTTAACGAGGAGAACGCGTCCGGCGGGCGGGTAGTGACGGCGCCCACCAATGGTGCAGCCGGCATCATTCCGGCGGTGCTGCACTATGCCTTGCATTTTGCGCCCGGCATGGACAAGGCGACGCAGCAGGATCGCGACGACGTGGTGGTGAAGTTCCTGCTGACTGCCGGTGCCATTGGCGTCCTTTACAAGGAGCAGGCCTCGATTTCCGGCGCCGAAGTTGGCTGCCAGGGTGAGGTGGGCTCGGCGTCGTCGATGGCCGCTGCTGGCCTCGCCGAAGTCATGGGTGGTTCGCCTGCACAGGTGGAGAACGCCGCGGAGATTGCCATGGAACACAACCTCGGCCTGACCTGCGATCCCATTGGCGGACTGGTCCAAGTGCCGTGCATTGAACGTAACGCGATCGCAGCTGCCAAGGCCATCAACGCGGCCAAGATGGCGCTCTGGGGTGACGGGACGCACCGGGTATCTCTGGACGAGGTTATTGTCACCATGCGCGAAACTGGCCGCGACATGTCGTCCAAGTACAAGGAAACAGCGATGGGTGGGCTGGCGGTCAACGTCGTCGAGTGCTGAGCAAGCCTCCCGGAGCTTCTACGGCCGTTTCATCATCCCTCCCGGAGCTTTTACGAGTTTTGGGTATCCCTCCCGGCGGTCTGCCGCTGCGCGGATTTCCGGCCGACGACGGCGGCCCTCCGGAGCGATGTCGCACCCACCCAGGTGCGTGACCGGTCTGCCGTGGGCCGCCGTCGTGATTTACCTGCGGCCACGGGATCTCTGGGAGGGTGGCAGCTCAGCCGCAAAAAGCTCCGGGATGGTTCGGGAAACGGTCGCGGGATCTCCGGGAGGGTTGGCAGTTCGGCCGTAAAAGCTCCGGGAGGGTCAGTTGTTGATGGCTGCCCACAAGTTGAGGGTTGAGGCGTAGGCCACCCAGGCGATGTAGGGCAGCAGGATCAGACCGGCCGCGCGGCTGAGCGGGAACGCCCACCGGATCAGGACCACCAGCACGACGGCGAGAGTTGCGATATCGACGAAACCCAACCACAGCGCCGGGGTGCCGAAGCTGGGGTACAGAGCGAAGAAAAGGGGCGTCCAGAGGAGGTTCAGGACCAATTGGACCCAGTAGAGCCGCAGGAAGCGGCGGCTGGCCGGGCCGCCCTTTCGCCAGACCAGCCACGCGGCAACGGCCATCAGGAGATAGAGCACTGTCCAAACCGGGCCAAACACCCAGTTAGGCGGAGTCCAGGGGGCCTTGCTGGCGGTGCTGTACCAGCCGTCCACGTTGCTGGTGGACGCCAAGCCGCCCAGCCCGGCCACCACAAACGAGGCGGCAATGAACCCCACCAGCACCAGAACCTGCTTCATGACGCTCCGATGCGCCGGCGCTTCGGCCGACGCTGACAGTGTCCGCTCCCCATGTGTCTGCATCATTCCACCCTTGCGAACGCAGCACGCACAGTCAAGGCGGTGGGCCAGGACGTGGCAGGCTTTAGACTTGAGGTTGCATGTCCGCACGCAGTAGCGGGGACAGTACGCGCACAAACCCTGAGATTGGACACGGCTCCCTTGCGAGAATTCACGGCACGATTCGCCACCGCCGAGGAAATTGAGAACTGGGACGAACTCGTCACGGCCAACCCCAACGGCGGCAACATGCTCCAGTCGGCGGCCTACGCGGCGGTCAAGAACGGTAGTGGATGGAAGGTCCTCTTCCTCGTGTTGGAAAGCGGCGGTACCGCCAGCTACAACCTGATGCTCGAACGATCGTTCCCTGTCCTGGGCCGGCTCTGGTACCTGATCAAGGGCCCGGACCTTGCAGTGAACACCGCCGCGACGCCCGGTGCCGACCTTGTCGCCGCGCTGGAGGCGTGCAAAGCGCTGGCCCGCACCGCGAAACTCCGGGTCTTCACCATCAAGGTGGAGCCAGACATTGTGGACTCGGAAGAGTTGCGGGCAGAGTTGGCCCACTTGGGCTTAGTCAAGGCACCCAACATCCAGTCCAACGACTCCACCGCCTTGCTGGACATCTCGGCCGACACCGAGGCAGTGCTGAAAGCTATCTCCTCCCGGGCCCGCAACGCGGTCCGCCGTGCCGAGCGTGAGGGCTGCGAGGTGGTCCGGCAAGAACCCACCCCCGAGACCTACCGGGCGTTGTACGACCTGATGGCGGACACCGTCAACGCTAAAGGCTCCATGCCGTTGCGCAGTTACGAGTACTACACGCGCTTCTGGGACGAGTTCTGCAGCCGTGGGCAGGGGAACTTCTTCTTCGCCTACGAAGATGGCAAGCCGAGCGTTGGCGCCTTCGTCATCAACTACGGCAGCAAAGCCACCTACAAGGACGGCGGCTCCGTGCAGAACCGCAAGCAGTACGGCGACTCGCACCTCGTCCAATGGACGGCCATCCAGCGCATGCAGGAACTCGGCTGCCGCGAATACGACTTTTGCGGCACCCCACCGGCCGCCCGGATCAAGGACAAGACGCACAACCTTCACGGGATGGGAATGTTCAAAACGAGCTTTACCAAGACCGTCACAGACTTTGTGGGCTGCTACGACTACATCCTCTCGCCACTGCGGCACCGGCTGTGGGTGCAGGGCGGGGAGAAAGTCTTCCGCCGGATCGAAACCGCCCGCACCGGCCAGCAGTTCTACTGACCGCGCACCCCGCAATGACAAAGGAATCCACCTTGAACGCAACCGCCACTACGGACCTCGAGTTCGTCCTCCTCAGCGACGCCGAGTTCGAGGCCTACGTACTGACCCACCCGCAGAACAGCTTCCTGCAGTCGGTGGACTTCGCCAGGTTCCAGCGCGCCCGCGGCCAGCAGGTTGAGCTTTTCGGCGTTCGTCAGGGCGGCGATCTCGTGGCTGCCGGCAAGGTGAATTACAGCACCAACCGGCTCGGTTACACGGTCGCCGAGTGCGCCAAGGGACCACTGATGGCGTACGACGACGACGCCTTGCTGGCCGCCGTCGTCCGCCTTCTGCGTGGCCGCGCGGCGGAGCGGAAGGCCGCTGAACTGCGGATCTCGCCGAACCTGCCCTACCTGGCCCGCGACGAAGACGGTGCCGAACACCCGGAACTGTTGGACAACCGGCCCCTCCTTGCCCGGCTGGGAACGCTGGGTTTCCGGCACCAAGGCCTGGACATGAACTTCGTCAACGTGAACTGGATGTTCATCAAGGACCTCGTGGGTGTGGCGGACGCCGAGGAACTCATCATGAGTACCAACTACCGCACCCGCAAGGCCATCCGTAAGGCCGAGAAAAACGGGGTGTTCCTTGAACAGGCCACCCTGGAAACCCTCGACGAGTTCTACACCGCCCTGCAGACCGCCGGCGACGAAAAGGGTTTCACGTACCGCGAGCGGTCCTACTACGAGAACCTGCTGCGCACCACCACTCCCGAATTCACCAAGCTGATGATGGCCAAGATCGACATCCCGGCCTACCGGAAGTCCATCACCGAGCGCCTGGCTGTTGAATCCGAGAGCGCAGCGCAGTTGCGCCGCGAGGTTGAGGAGACGGGCAGCAAGAAGAAAGCCAACCGGCTCAAGGTGGTCCAGGACCTCGCGGACAGCTACGAGCGGAGCCTCAAGGACATTGAGCGCTTCCCTGATTCCGTCGGGGTAGCCACCGTGGCCGCCATCCATTTCGTGTGCTACGGCGATGAGGTGGTGTGTGTCATTGGCGGCACCGTCCAGGACTACATCTACTTCAACGGCGCCACCTCGCTGTACTGGGGGATGATGCTGCACGCATTGGAGCAGGGGTACCCCAAGTACAACTTCTACGGCACGTTCGGCATCTCCGGCCAGGATGAAGAGGGCCATGGCGGCTACGAGTTCAAGAAGGGCTTCGGCGGCACGGTGGTGCAACTCGTGGGCGACTTCGTCCTCCCCGTTCGTCCCCGGATCTTCCAGGCCAACCGCCTCCTCAGGTTGGCGGCAGGTTCGGCCCGTACCCTGAAGGCTAAGCTGCCGATCCGTCGGGGCTGAGCGCCCAGCAACCACCACACCGGGAGGAGGGGCATGCCCCACCGGCCAGATCACCCAGAAGCACGGCCACACACCGACGGCCTGCCCAAAACGCAACCTCTCACAGCAGCGCAGATCCGTCAGGACGTAGCAGCAAAACGCATGCTGCGCCGGCTGGTGCAAGGCGAAAACCCGCCCACGGCACCCTTGAGCATTGTTGACCGATTGGCCGGCAGCCCTTACGCCAATCCCACCATCCAGGTGGGCGGCGTGGACACGTCTGCCCGGAAAACGCTCGACTTCGCCCTGCACCTCGCCGAAACCATGTTCCGGTACGGGGCGGGCGCCCTTGAGGTGGAGACCAGCATTATTGCCGTGACGGCTGCGCTGGGTCTGAAGAACATCGAGGTGGACATCACCAACCAGTCGGTGGGCATCAACTACGCGCCGAAGGACCAGACGCCCATTTCGCTGTTGCGGGTGGTCCGCTCCTGGACGAATAACTACGCTGGCCTGGCCCGTGTCCACCAACTGGTGACGGACATCGTGGCCGGGGGAGTGGGTCGTGATGAAGCTGTCCGCCGGCTCAACGAGGTCATCACCAGCCCTAAGCCCTTCCCACGGTGGATGGTGACCGCAGCGTTCGGAATCTTCGCCGCGGTGTTCGTTGGGGTGCTGGGTGGTGGCCCGGTGTCCTCTGCGATCGCCTTCGTGGCCAACATCGCCATCAGCCTGATGGCACGGCAATTGGGTCGCTGGCGGGTGCCGGACTTCTTCATCACCGCGAGCTGCTCTTTCGTGGTGACCATGTTGGCGTTGCTGCTATGGCAGTTCGGACTCACAGCGTCCCCGGCCATTGTGGTGGTGGGGGGAATCCTACTGCTCCTTCCTACTGGCCGACTGGTCTCCTCCGTCCAGGACGCGATCAACGGCTTCCCCGTTACTGCTGCCGGCCGGTTCCTGTCCACGCTGCTGACGTTTGGTGCCATCGTGGCCGGCATTGCCGTGGCCTTCGTGGTGGGCGAACTCACCGGACTTCAACGGATCGACGTCACCCAGACCTTCCCACCCGCCTACGACCTGTGGGTCCTCATTCTTTTCGTCGCGATCGCCGTCATGGCCATCGGCATCACGGAGCAGACTACCTGGCAGCTCCTGTTGCCTACGGCCGCGGTTGGCGTGGCCGGTTACCTGGTGCTGCTCGGCGGTGGGTTGCTGGGCATCGGCGACAGGTTCTCGCCAGCCTTGGCGGCTGTGGTGATCGGTCTGCTGGCCCGTGTGGTGGCTTTGCGGCTGGGGGCGCCGCAGCTTGTCGTTGCCGTGCCTGCCGCGCTGATCCTGCTGCCAGGTCTTGTCATCTTCCGGTCCATGTACGTGCTCACGGTGGAAGAATCGTCCATCCTGACGGGTGCCGGTGGAATGCTCAGCGCTGGCGCCATTGTGTTGGGTACGGCGGGTGGCATTGTCCTCGGCGATACGCTGGCCAGGCCATTCACCCGCAGCCTGGCGAGCAATGAACGACGCCGGGCCCGCCGACGCTAGTATCGTCACCGCCCCGGCGCCAGCACGTCAGCCGTCGCCGCGGTAGCCGCCCGGCGCCGGCAGCGGGGCGGCCCCTGCTGGCCTAGCTAGATCTGGCCGACCGGCAGTTTCTTCTCCGCCTGGAACGCGTCCTCGACGCGGCCCAGCGCCCAGTAGCCGGACAGCGAAACTTGCTTGCGGTCCAGCCCGCGCTGGACGTAGAAAACATCGCGCAGGGCCTTCATGTAGCCACGTTCGCCGTGCGCAAAGACGTCAGCGGTGCCGCTGGGCCATTCGGCGGCCGCAACAGCGGAGACCAGCAGGTCGCTGCTACCTGCGGGGACGCCGTTGCGCTGCAGCCATGTCACCTGGACGCCGGCAGGGGCAGTGAGCGGCTGGATGTCGGCCGCGGAATCCACTTCCAGGAAGGCGAGCCCGGTGGCGTCTGCCGGCAGTGCTTCGAGGCTGGCGGCGATGGCTGGCAGCGCTGATTCGTCGCCGGCGAAGAGGTACCAGTCGGCGTCGGGATTGGGGTTGTAGCCGCCGCCGGGGCCGGTGAAGATCAATGTTTCGCCCGGTTGCGCGGCGGCAGCCCACGGGCCGGCCAACCCTTCGTCGCCGTGCACCACGAAGTCGATGGCCAGTTCGCGGGCAACCGGGTCAACCCACCTGATGGTGTACGTGCGGGTGACCGGCCAGTGTTCGCGTGGCATTGTTTCGCGGATGGTCGCCAGATCCAGGGGGAGCGGGTAGTCCACCCCGGGCTGCGGAAAGATGATCTTCACGTAGCGGTCAACAGAGTCATTATTGGTGAAGCTGGCAAAACCGTCCCCGCCCGCGACGATCCGCACCATGTGGGGAGAAAGTTGCTCGCGGCGCAGCACTTCCAACGTGGTCTGTGGGCGGTTCTTCTTGGTGGCGCTGGCAGCAGCGGGAACAAAGCTCATAAGGACAGCCTAAGCTAGGGCAGTGCCGGCAACTCCCACGTTACTTCCGCAGCGCCCTGCTCCACCAGCAGCCGATTGACCGCGCTGAACGGCTTTGAACCGAAGAATCCGCGCGACGCCGACAACGGGCTTGGGTGCGCGCTGGACACGATCGGCGTCGCGCCGAGGAGGGGCCGGACGCTCTCGGCATCCTTGCCCCACAACACTGCCACCAACGGCGCCGGCGAGCCGTCCGCTGTGGTGCGTTGCGCGAGGGCGGTGATGGCCGCCGTCGTGATCGCCTCCCAGCCTTTCCGCCGATGCGAGCCGGCCGCACCCGCCCGCACGGACAGCACCTTGTTCAGGAGCAGGACGCCCTGGCCAGCCCATGCGGACAGGTCCCCGTGGACGCGCGGCGGGATCCCCAGGTCTGCATCGAGCTCGCGGTAGATGTTCGCCAGGCTGCGCGGAATGGGCCGGGTGCCCCCGGCCACGGCGAAGGACAGGCCCACCGCATGCCCCGGCGTGGGGTACGGGTCCTGGCCCACAATGAGCACCCGCACCTGGTCGAAAGGTTGCGCAAAGGCACGCAGGACGTTCGACGGCGACGGCAGGATATGGTGCCCAGCGTCGGCTTCGGTGCCCAGAAAGGTCAGGACATCGCGGAGTTGCGGTTCAACGTCGGCCAGGGCCTGGGCCCAGCCTGGCGACACCAGGTCGGACAAGGGCAGCTCAGCCAGCGCTGCGAAGCTATCCCGCTGAGTTGCGGGTGGGTCAAGATCGAAGAGCGCGTCAGGTTCAACCATTCCTTCATTGTGGCAGGGCGCACCTGCGGCCGGCGGCGGTACGCAAATGACAACGGTGTTATTCGTCCGTAGCATGGGGTAGGAACACCGTAATGCCAGCGAAGGGAGCATGCCGTGGCGGAACCAGCACGCGAGCACCTGCCCACGCCGGACTCAAAGCCGTCGCTCCTCGCCGATTTCACCCTCCGAGAGTCGCCGCTGGGCGAGCGCGAACAGCAGATGCTGGCCCTGGAACGGCAATGGTGGAAGTACGCCGGAGCCAAGGAACAAGCCATCCGCGAGCTGTTCGACCTCTCAGCCACCCACTACTATCAGCTGCTGAACGCGCTGATCGACAGTGACGATGCGCTGGCCCACGATCCCATGTTGGTCAAGAGATTGCGTAGACTACGTACGTCTCGCCACCGCGCCCGGACAGCGCGGCGCCTGGGGTCCGACGCATAGACTCCCACGCTGATTCTTCAGCGGCAATCAACAAGGATGTCACTCCCTCATGACCAAGTACGCCCGTGATGAATTCGACAAGGTCCCGCAGACCGCGTCCCGCCAAGGTGTTCATCGGACCGCTTCGGCAGCATCCCGGGTGCGGCTCTGGCCCGTCTTGGCAGTGGGCATCGCGGCCCTGGCCATCGGGCTGGTCTGCTTCCTGGTCCTGCCGGGGCTGGGTTTCACCGCATCATCCGCCGGCTCAAGCCCATCGGCTGCCAGCACCGCGAGCAGCGAACCCACCACTTCTCCCGAGCCGAGCGCCACAGCCAGCGAATCGCCGTCGGCCGAGCCGTCAGCGGAACCTTCTGCCGAGCCCACAGCCACGCAGCCCACCGAAACCACGCCTGCGGCAGACAAAACCCAGCCCGTCGCTGTCTATAACGCAGCCGGCGTCGCTGGCCTGGCCGGAAGCGTCAGCGCCACAGTCCAGGCCGACGGGTGGGCCCTGGGCCAGGTCGGAAACTGGGCCGGCGCCCCGCAGCAAACCTCGGTGATCTTCTACGCCGGCGCGGAGCAACTGGCCAACGCCCAAGAACTGGGCGCCCTCCTTAACATCCCCACTCTGGTCAGCAGCACCGAATTCCAGGTCCCCCTGGTAGTCGTGGTGGGACCCGGATTCCGCTAAATCGTCCTGCGGTTACGCCTGAATAACGTTTGCCGACCGGCCCGTCACGGACCAGCTGTGCCAGGGTCACCTTGGCTAGAGTGGGACATCAGGCATCGGTGTGGGACGGCGCCACACCCCGGCGCGGCAGTCCTTCGACCAACGGAAAATGGGTGGATGAGCATGGCACTGGGAACCGTCAAATGGTTCAACGCGGAGAAGGGCTACGGCTTCATCACGGTTGACGGCTCTGGCAACGACGTTTTCGTCCACTGGTCCGCCATCCAGGGTGACGGCTACCGGGCCCTCGATGAAGGCCAACGCGTGGAACTTGACCTCGGCGAAGGCGAAAAGGGTCCGCAGGCCGAGAACGTCCGGCCGGCAGGGTGACGGCACCGATTCGAGGACGCGGCGTTCGAACCGCTGCGGCTGCGGTGCTGTGCGCGATATTGACGCTTTCGGCTTGCTCGTCCGTTCCCGGCAACGCCCGCACTGACGCGGCGCAAGCCTCAGGAGACGGTGTGCTCCGCGTTGGGCTGATCCTCGACAGCACCGGCGATGGCGCGTTCCTTAACGACTCCCAGCAGGCCGCGGCCACCTTGGCGGTCCGTGAAATCAACGCTGCCGGTGGCCTCAAGGGCCGCCAAGTGGAACTCCTGCCGGCAAAGCCTGGCGAAGACACCGCAGCCCAGGCGCACGCTTTGGTGGAGTCCGAAGCCGACGTGGTTATTGGCCCCACCGACTCAAGCCATGCCAGCGCTGCCATCGACGTCCTGTCCCGTGCCCGCACCCCGCTCATCTCGCCGGCAAACACCGCTGCCGCCCTGTCCACCGTCAACAGTGGCGGATACTATTTCCGCACCGCAGCGGCAGATGTGGCGCAGGGGCCGCTCCTCGCCAAGCTTGCCAAGGATTCCGGTGCCGCGACCGTCTCGTTGCTCTACCAAGACGGCGCGTACGGCAAAGGCGTGGCGACGGCGGCAGCTGAGTCCGCCCGGGAACTGGGGCTTGAGGTGCTGGGTAGCACGCAGTTCACCAGCGGTGCGGCCGGTCCGGCGGCCCAGGCCATTGCTGCGTCGGCGCCGGACGCCGTCATCATCGTGGCCCGCGAGGGCGCGCAGGGTGCACTTGCCGACGTGGCCAAGGCCGGCGTGCAGGGCACCCGTCTGGTCCTGAGCGACGGCGCCTTTGCCCGGTACGGCACTGCGCTGCCCGCCAAATCCCTTGCCGGGGCACGTGCGCTGGTCCCCGGCGGACTGCCGAGCGCTGGCTTCCAGGCTCGGCTCCTGAGCGTCAACGCCAAGCTCAAGGACGTCTCGTTTGCGGCTGAGACGTTCGATGCCGTCACGTTGGCAGCCCTCGCCGCCGCCAAGGCAGGAGACGACGCCGGCCGTTCGATTGCTGCAAACCTCATCGCCGTTTCCGGCGGGTCCGCCTCGGGAACCCCTGGCCCGGTCGTTGCCCCTTGTAAATCCTTCACGTCTTGCCTACCGGCTGCGACAGCTGGGGCGGCAATGAGCTACGACGGCGAATCCGGCCCCATTGACTTCGACGGCAACGGTGACATCACCACTGCTGGCTACACGGTCTTTACGTATGGTGACGACAACGAACCCCAAGCCACGGGAACCGAGAAAGCTGGCCGGTCAGCGCCGTAAATCGCGTCGTGACCAGACTTTGCGGAGAGCTGAACAGCCATGTAGGCGCTTGCACTCACACCTTGAGAGTGCTAATTATTGAGTTAGCACTCTGACGTATCGACTGCTAAGCAGCGCTCGGTTTCGGCCGGCGTTGCGAGGCATCGAGTGATGAGCGAGAGAAACACCTTCCTGAAGTGAGATCCGGACCCAGGGGCATACAGAGGCCGCTGGCAAGGATCGTCCGTCGCGGGCACTGCAGTGGAGGTTCATTCTTAACGACTGTCCCGAAAGGACTACTGCCGTTATGGCCAAGATCATTGCATTTGATGAAGAGGCACGCCGCGGCCTTGAGCGGGGCCTGAACATCCTCGCCGACGCCGTCAAGGTCACCCTCGGCCCGCGTGGCCGCAACGTCGTCCTCGAAAAGAAGTGGGGCGCCCCCACGATCACCAACGATGGTGTTTCCATCGCCAAGGAGATCGAGCTGGACGATCCTTACGAGAAGATCGGCGCCGAGCTGGTCAAGGAAGTTGCCAAGAAGACTGACGATGTCGCTGGCGACGGTACCACCACCGCCACCGTCCTGGCTCAGGCCTTGGTCAAGGAAGGCCTGCGCAACGTTGCTGCCGGCGCCGACCCGCTGTCCCTCAAGCGTGGCATCGAGAAGGCTGTCGAGGCGGTCACCGCTGAGCTGCTGAACTCCGCCAAGGAAATCGAAACCAAGGAAGAGATCGCCGCCACCGCATCGATCTCTGCTGGCGACGAAGAAATTGGCGCCCTGATTGCTGAAGCCCTGGACAAGGTCGGCAAGGAAGGCGTTATCACCGTTGAGGAGTCCAACACCTTCGGCCTGGAGCTCGAGCTCACCGAGGGCATGCGCTTCGACAAGGGTTACATCTCCGCCTACTTCGTCACCGATGCAGAGCGCCAGGAAGTTGTCCTGGAGGATCCCTACATCCTGATCGTCAACTCCAAGATCTCCAACGTCAAGGAACTGGTTGCTGTCCTGGAAAAGGTCATGCAGTCCAACAAGGCGCTGCTGATCATTGCCGAGGACATCGAGGGCGAGGCACTTGCCACCCTGATCGTCAACAAGATCCGCGGCACCTTCAAGTCCGTAGCCGTCAAGGCTCCGGGCTTCGGCGACCGCCGCAAGGCCCAGCTGGCTGACATTGCCGTCCTCACGGGCGGCCAGGTCATCTCCGAAGAAGTTGGCCTCAAGCTGGAGACTGCTGGCCTGGAACTCCTGGGCAAGGCACGCAAGGTTGTTGTCACCAAGGACGAGACCACCATCGTCGAAGGTGCTGGCGACGCTGACCAGATCGCTGGCCGCGTTTCCCAGATCCGCGCCGAGATCGAGAACTCCGATTCGGACTACGACCGCGAGAAGCTGCAGGAGCGCCTGGCCAAGCTGGCCGGCGGCGTTGCAGTCATCAAGGCCGGTGCAGCCACCGAAGTTGAGCTCAAGGAACGCAAGCACCGCATCGAAGATGCAGTGCGCAACGCCAAGGCAGCTGTCGAAGAAGGCATCGTCGCCGGTGGCGGCGTAGCCCTCATCCAGGCCGGCGCCAAGGCGTTTGCCAACCTGAACCTCACCGGCGACGAAGCAACGGGCGCCAACATCGTCCGCGTTGCCATCGACGCTCCGCTGAAGCAGATCGCCTTCAACGCTGGCCTTGAGCCTGGCGTTGTCGTGGACAAGGTCCGCGGCCTGCCCGCAGGCCACGGCCTGAACGCAGCAACCGGCGAGTACGTCGACCTGCTGGCTGCTGGCATCAACGACCCGGTCAAGGTCACCCGCTCTGCACTGCAGAACGCGGCCTCCATCGCTGGTTTGTTCCTCACCACTGAGGCAGTCGTTGCAGACAAGCCTGAGAAGAACCCAGCACCTGCTGGCGGCGGCGACGACATGGGCGGCATGGGCGGCTTCTAAGCCTTCCTGCCGGGCTCACGTCCCGTGCTTTTCCTGAAAGCGGCCTCCTCGAAAGAGGGGGCCGCTTTTTGCTGTCCCGTTGCTGCCCCGCTGTGGGTCTCCGGGAGCTGGCAGTGCTCGACACCTGAAATGTCCGGGTGCTCTGGCAGGATAGTCCGGTGACGATAATTGCAGCGGCTGACGGTTCGGCCTTGGGAAATCCCGGTCCCGCCGGGTGGGCCTGGTACGTGAATGATGACTGCTGGAGCGCTGGCGGCTGGCCGCACGGCACCAACAACCAAGGCGAGCTGATGGCCGTCCTGGATCTTTTCCGCGCCACGGCACATCGCCCGGAGGAAGATTTGCGCATCCTCTGCGACAGCCAATACGTGATCAACTCGATCACCAAATGGATGCCAGGCTGGAAACGGAAGGGCTGGCGCAAGGCAGACGGTAAGCCTGTCCTGAACGTGGACCTCCTCAAGGATCTCGACCGCGAGCTCGCTGGCCGGAAGTACACCTTCGAATGGGTCAAGGGCCACGCCGGACATCCCCTCAACGAAGCGGCGGATGACCGAGCCCGGGCCGCAGCCACCGCCTACCAACAACGCGTGGCGCCGCGGATCGGTCCTGGCTACCTCGACTCGACAGCGCCCCGCAGCGGCGCAGCGGAAATGTCAGACGACGGCGCGTCGGCTGGCGGCAGAAATAGCGTGGCAGGGCGGGGGACAGTCACCAGCGCCTCGGCCGGACAGGCTGCATCCGGCTGGAGGGGGGCAGCGGAGGTCAACAGCAACCCCAGTTCGAGCACCTCCCTGCCAACGCACCAGCCGGCCCTCTATGACGAACCAGACCTGTTCAGCGAGTTGGCAGCGTTCGAGGCGGACGCCGTGTCCCAGCACGACGCTGACGACTCGGCTGAGAAGCTCGTGACGGCACTCGAGCGCGACCTGCTGAGTCCCCAGGTTCGAGGTGACATTGGCCAGACGGCTGTCCTCCTGCACCCGGAGTTCGTGGAAATCGGCAGCTCCGGCAGGATGTGGAGCCGGGATGCCATCATGATGGCGCTCGAAGAAGACCCGGGCGAACGCATCGAGATGGAAGTCCTCAGCACCGACCGCATCAGCGACTCGTCGATCCTGCTGACCTACCGGAGCCTGGCGCGTGCCGGCTCGTCGTTGCGGAGTTCCCTCTGGGTCCTCGACGGTGCCCGCTGGCGGCTGAGGTTCCACCAGGGCACCCCCGAAGCGTAAGGCCTCGCCGATGTGTAGGGCGTCGGCCCAATGGTGTGCAGGGGCAGCTGGGTGCCGGGTCACGGCCGTCAGGCCCTGCGATACAGCTAGCTGAAGCGCATCGCATTCCCTTGCTCCACCTGGGCATAGGTGTTGGCTGCTGACGCCAGCGCCGCGTTGATGGACGCCAGGGAAGCCTCAACCCGGCCCTGCGTCAGGGTCCACTCCATGATCAACGCCTGGAAGTTGGTGGCAGCTGCGCCCCGCCAGGAACCCTGCAGCTCGTCCAGGCCCTGCCTCATGGCATGCACGTCCGCGCTGATCCGATCCACGGTGGCCTGCACGTTGGCCGACTTGACCTGCAACAACTCGGTGTCGACAGAAATGATGCTCATCGGATGGCTCCCTGTTTCCAGCGGCAGCGAGGCTGCCAGGCCCGGGAGATCCGGGCGATGAGACCAGCCTAGGAATGCCCGGCGTCGGCCACCAGCCGCCCAAGGCTATATGTGGATAACTCCGTCGTTGGCTGCCCCGGGAGGTCCGTCCACCAAACCTGCGTCGTCAGTATGTGCGGTGTCTGAGGCTGGGCCGTCGTCGCGCACCGGGAGGCTGACCACCAGGGTCGCGCCGCCGCCGTCGGTCTCCACAAGCTGTACCGAACCGCCATGGGCACCCACAATGGCTGCCACGATCGCCAAGCCGAGCCCGCTGCCGCCCGTCTCGCGGGTGCGTGAGGTATCGGCACGGTAGAAGCGCTCAAAAACCTTGGCGGCATCGTCGGTGGAGATGCCGGGACCGTGATCCCGCACTTCAATGACGGATCTGGATTGGCCATCTACGCTCTGAACCCCTACCGCGAGTTCGATCGGGCTGCCGTCGGGGGTGTAGCGCAGGGCATTGCCCACCAAGTTGCCCACCACCTGGCGGATTTTCGCCTCGTCACCCAGGACGGGGGCAGGGGTGCCAGGGCCGCCGTCGAGCCCCACCAGGGTCACCACCCGCTCGCGATCGCTGGCCTGGGTGTCCACCACCGCGTCATGGGCGATGAGTTGCAGGTCCACGGGCTTCTGCTGCAACGGGCGCTGCTCATCCAGGCGGGCCAGCAGCAGCAGGTCCTCCACCATGGATCCCATCCGCTTGGCTTCGCTCTCGATCCGTCCCATGGCCGTGGCAACGTCTTCCGGCGTAGCCAGTGCGCCGTGTCGGTACAGCTCGGAGAAGCCCCTGATGGTCACCAGGGGTGTGCGAAGCTCGTGCGAGGCGTCGGCGGCGAAGCGGCGCATCTTCGATTCGGATGCCGTGCGTGCGGCGAAGGCGGTCTCGATGTGGGCGAGCATGGCGTTGAGCGAACTGCCCAGCCTGCCCAGCTCGGTATGGGGGTTGTCCACTTCCACGCGCCGGGAAAGATCACCCGCAGCAATCGCGGCTGCCGTCTTTTCAATCCGCGCCAACGGCCGGAACGATCGCGTCACCGTCCAGCTGCCAATCAGCGAGGCGAGGAGGAGCGTCGCCAGCCCCACGGCGGAGGCCACCAGGGTGGCATGCCCCACCACGGCATCGACGTTCCGCAGTGGCAGCCCAATGACGACGACGGCGGGCTCGTTGTTGCTCAAGACGTTCACCGCGACGACGCGCCAATTTTCGTCGTCGGAACCGCGCACCATATACGGGGCGCCGTTGCGGCTCTGCGCCTCGAACACGGAAATACTGGCGATGTCCGGCTGATTGTCTTCCTTACCGCCGAACGTGTACGGGGTCTGGCCGTCGCGGTAGAGGATGAGCGAGTAGTCGGTGGGCACCATCGGATTGGGCGCCTGCAACTGCGTGAAGGATCCCTGCTGGCTTGCCAGCTTAACGGCGGCATAGAGTTTGTCGTCCACCTGGCTCTGCAGGAACGTGTGCAGAAGCGTCATGGTGATGGCGCCGGCTACCGTCAGGGCCACCACCAGCAGGGCCATGATCATGGCTACCAACTGGCTCCGAAGCGACGCGCTCTTCCACTGCTTAACCAAGATCAGCGCTTTTCAGCCGTCCGGAGCACGTAGCCCACGCCGCGCTTGGTCTGGATCAGTGCCGGTGCCTCAGGATCGAGATCGACTTTGCGGCGCAGATACGAGATGTAGGACTCTACGATCGAGGCGTCGCCGTTGAAGTTGTACTCCCAGACGTGGTCCAGGATCTGGGACTTTGACAGCACCCGGTTGGGGTTGAGCATGAGGTAACGCAAGAGCTTGAACTCCGTGGGAGAAAGCTCAATGACGGTACCGCCGCGGCGCACCTCGTGGGCGTCGTCGTCGAGCTCCAGGTCATCCACGCGGATGACGGCGTCATCATCATCCATCGCGGGCTGGGTTCGGCGGAGCACGGCCCGGATCCTGGCCACCACCTCGTCGAGGCTGAACGGCTTGGTGACGTAGTCGTCGCCGCCCACGGTCAGCCCGGTGACCTTGTCCTCCGTGTCATCCTTGGCGGTCAGGAACAGCACCGGGAAGTGTTTGCCGGACGCGCGCAGGCGCCGGGTGACAGTGAAACCATCCATGTCGGGCAGCATGACGTCCAGGACCGCCAGGTCGGGGGAGTGGGCCTCGGCAGCAGCCAGGGCATCACGACCGTTCGCTGCGGAGACCACCTCGAACCCGGCAAAGCGCAGGGACGTGGACAACAGCTCGCGGATGTTGGGTTCGTCGTCCACAACAAGGAGCTTCGCTTCAGGGCCGTTCTTGTTCATGTTCCCATCATGCTCCCAGACACTGGGAGTTTTCTGGATGCACGGTGGGAGTCTGGTGTGGAAAGCAATGAGGAGCAGGTCAGTGCGGAGGGCTGGCTGGGCTGACTACCAGCCCAGGGTGCCTGGTTCGCCCTTGAACGGCCCCACCACCCGGGACGTAATCCAGCCGCCGTAGAAGCCGCCGGCCTGGGGTTGCACCCGCTCGCCAGCCACCTCGCAGCAGTCCACCAGACCCGGGTAGACGGCCACGAGCCCTTTCAAGGATTCGAAGCCCGGCGTCGGATCTGGGTAGTACCAGGCCGCACGCTCGGCAGCGATCCCACCACCATGCACACTCAGATATGCGGCCATGCCCTTGAACTCGCAGAAGCTAGTCCCCGGCGCCGAAACCAGGCTGCCGGGGATGAACGCCGCAGCTGGCACGTAGTAGACCGGCGGGTGACTGGTCTCCAGGACCCGCACGGACTCGGTGGTCTCCAGGATCAGTTCGCCGCCCTGGTAAATCCGGACCAGCTCGTCGCTTGGTTCTACCCGCGGAGGCCGAGGGTAGTCCCAGACTGACTCCTGGCCAGGGCGCGGAATGGGGCGGTTCTTTGCAGGCTTCATCCCACCAGTCTGCACTGCGCTAAACCCAGGCGCTCACTTAATGGTGGGAACCCAACAGCGCCCCAGAACGTTCCGGGCCGGACGTATTCCCACTGTCGGGGGCCGGGAATACAGTGAGGGGTGTTCAGCCTTCCCGTCGTCACTCCGGACCTTCCGGGGCAGCAGGACCCCAACGCCAGGCGAGGCAACACCAGCAGTTCAACGTATTGTGGCCTATCGAAGGGGAATTGACCATCATGACCGATGGAAATGCAATCGAAAGCAACGGCGCCACCGACCGCAGCATCCGAGACTGGGCTGACCTGGCCGAGGAAATGTGGTCCTACCTCACGGGCAAAGGCGCCGCCATCAACTACCAGTTTGTGGACATGACGGTGGAAGTTCCCCGTGACATTGGGCCGGACGCGCCGCGGGCCACGTGGAAGCTCAATGGGAGCCTCCGGGTGACCACCAGCGATAAGGATGCCGCCGGGTCCGATCTGAATCGCAGCTGAGCATCATGGCGCAGTACCGCCTGGACGTTGACCTGGACTTCACTTATACGGATGAGTCGGGATCCGTCACCACGGGTACCGCCCGTGGCGCTGGAACGGAAGTGACAGTGTCGCTGGACAGCCTTGCGCCCATGGGAGGTGGTGGCATGCCGTCGCTCGAGGACGTGCGGCCGTTCGCGGACATGTTGGCGGGCAAAGGGGTCAGTGTGACGTTAGCGGGCCCTGACGGCGCCATCGTCAGCCTGGGCGCAGTGAACAGCCCCGCATCCCAACGGCTGGTGACCAGGAGCGCCAACATCAAGCTGGGCAAGCTTGGTGCCCTGATGCCGCTGGTTCGGCAGGGTCGGCGCAAAAGCACCGCAGCATCCTTGTTGCCGCCGGCAACTCCGCTGCCGTTGCTGCCCACAGTCCGGCGGAAGGTCATCCGCCGGATCACCACCACCCACTACACCAGGGGCAGCGGACGGCCGCGGCTGATCTTCGTCCAGGACGCAGCCAGCTGGACGGGCCAGGTTCCCCGCGAAGTCCTCCTCGACGCTGAAACCTTGACCATCGGCAGCGACCCGGGGTCCGGGCTGCTGCTGGAGGGCCTCGACGGCGTGCACGCGGAGATCCGCCACGACGATCAGGACGAGTACGTCCTGGTGCCGCACGGCCGCGTCAGTGGAAGCGTCTCCGGCAACGGCCCGGCTGTGCTCCGCACCGGCGCCCGGATCCAGATGGGGCAGTGGTGCCTGGCGTTTTTCAGGGAGGAATTCGCGGATCACGGTCGTCCCCACGGTGGCCGGAGCGGCGGCGAACTGGCGTACGAACGCCCGCAGTTTGACCCCCGGACCGGCACCATGGAACGGGACAGCAATGAGAGCGTTACGTAGGGTTTAGCCCGGCGCGTCCGCATCCTTGGCATCGAGGATGCGGTAGGCGTAGCCCTGCTCGGCCAGGAAGCGTTGCCGTTTGGCAGCGAATTCCTGGTCGAGCGTGTCCCTGGCCACCAAAGAGTAGAACCGGGCGGCCCGGCCATCCTTCTTGGGCCGTAGCAACCTGCCCAACCGTTGAGCTTCTTCCTGCCGTGAACCGAAAGATCCCGAAACCTGGATCGCCACCGACGCCTCGGGCAGGTCGATGGAGAAGTTGGCCACCTTGGACACCACCAGCGTGTGGATGGTGCCTGCCCGGAACTCGTCGAAAAGCCGCTGCCGTTCCTTCACCGGAGTGTTTCCCTTGATGACGGGGGCGCCCAGCCGCTCACCAAGTTCGTCGAGCTGGTCAATGTACTGGCCAATCACCAGCAACTGCTCGTCCCGATGCTTGGCGACGAGGCGCTCCACCACCAGGGTCTTGGACTCAGAGGTAGAACACAGCCGGTACTTGTCAGCGTCCTCAGCCATGGCGTAGGCCACCCGCTCGTCGTTGGGCAGGTCAACCCGCACCTCAACGCAGTCAGCCGGGGCAATATAACCCTGGGACTCAATGTCTTTCCAGGGCGCGTCGTACCGTTTGGGCCCGATCAGGCTGAACACCTCGCCTTCCCTGCCGTCTTCCCGGACCAGCGTGGCGGTGAGACCCAGCCGCCGCCGGGCCTGCAGGTCTGCCGTCATCCGGAAGATCGGTGCCGGCAGCAGGTGGACCTCGTCATAGATGATCAAGCCCCAGTCGTGCCCGTCCACCAACTCCAGGTGCGGATACAGGCCGCCCCGCTTGGTGGTGAGGACCTGGTACGTGGCGATGGTTACGGGCCGGACTTCCTTGACGGCACCCGAGTATTCGCCGATCTCCTCTTCCGTCAACGTGGTCCGCTTGAGCAGCTCGTCCTTCCACTGCCGCGCCGCAACGGTGTTGGTGACCAGGATGAGGGTGGTGGTGCATCCCGTGGCCATCGCTGCCGCGCCCACCAAAGTCTTACCCGCACCGCAGGGCAGGACCACCACGCCACTGCCGCCGGACCAGAAGTTCTCGCTCGCCAGCTTCTGGTACGGACGCAGCGACCAGCCGTCCTCGGTCAAAGCGATCAGGTGGGGCGTGCCGTCCACGTAGCCGGCAAGGTCCTCCGCCGGCCAGCCGATCTTGAGCAGCAACTGCTTGAGCTGGCCGCGCTGCGAGGCATGGACCACCACCGTCTCACCGTCGATCCGTGGGCCCAACAGTGGCTGGATTTTCTTGGCCCGGATCACTTCCTCCAGGACAGGGTAATCATCGGTCCGCATCACCAGTCCGTGTTGCGGATCCTTCTCCAACCGCAGCCGCCCATACCGGGACATGGTCTCGGCAACATCCACCAGGAGTGCGTGCGGCACCGGGAAACGCGAGTACTTCAGCAGCGTATCCAGCACCCGTTCGGCGTCGAGCCCTGCCGCCCTGGCATTCCACAATCCCAGCGGGGTAAGCCGGTAACTATGCACATGTTCGGGGGCGCGCTCCAGTTCGGCGAACGGCGCAATAGCGTGCCGGGCTTCGGTGGCGAGCTCATGATCAACCTCCAGGAGGATGGTCTTGTCGCTCTGGACAATCAGGGGTCCGTCGTTCACGCGGGTCCTTTACTGGTGCAGTTCCTCTGCAACCTCGATATCGATGATGCGGTGCACGGAGAGAACGCGTTCGGTCTCCTTGGCGGGGTCAAACACGCGGACACGGCCGCCGCTCACAGACAGCGGAACAACCAGCTCCCGGCTGGCATTCCCCGCACTGTCCACCACGTTCATGCTGATCTTCTGCTTGAGCCTGATGGCACGTTGGAGTGCCTCCAACCCCAGCTGCGTGGCCGCCTCAGCCCCGGCCCCTGCACCAACTGCGGAGTTCCCGACGCCGGTACCCCCTTGCCGCAGGACCGCCAGCTGAGCGTCCATGTCCTCTGCCGGCGGAGCCAGCCCGGGTGCCGAGTAGGTGGGTCTGCCGCCATCAACTGGCACGCTGTGCGGTGTTCGCCGGAATCGGGCGGCTGGCCCGTCGCCACCGTCCACTGCGGGGGAGAGGCCAAGGCTGCGGAGCGCCTGTGCCGCCTCACGCGGAGCGGCAGTGGAAATGAGGACTGTGGGCGCGATCCGGGCCAGGCCGAGGGCGGCGGCGCGTGGCCCGGCGAGGAGTGCGTCCAAGGCGGCTTCGTCGTCGCACTGGATAAAACTGGCGGCGGGACCTACCCGAACCCTGCTATGGCGCGCGGCGGTGTCCTTGACCAGGTATTCCAGCGGCTGCGGGATGGCCGTGGCGGAGTGGTCGCGGAGGAACGCCAGCAGCCCGTCCGCGTCGTACCCCCCGTCCAGGGCGCGGCGAATCGAGGCCACAGAAAACCTGAAGATGCCCGCGGGCCCCTGACCCTCGGCGTCGGCCATCACCAGCAGCTGCTCGGAGAGGGTGGGGGCGAGGTAGCCGGGTGCCACAGCGGTGAGGTCGGCCTGCAGCAGGACATGGTTGAGGGCGGCTGGCAGGTGTTCACCCAAAGCATCGAGAGCCGTATCCTGCTGGTTTGCCGCCACGGCACAGCCGAGCTGGCTCAACGCACCGGAACCCACCAACCCCAAAAGCTCGGCCTCGGCCAACACGCCCCTGATCAACGAGCTGAACCGCCTGGCCATCCGGGGCTGCGACCATTCGGCACGTTGCAACACTGCTGCTGCATCAAGGACAGGTGACATGTCCTCGGGGAGGTCCGCCTGCTCGGTGAGTTCCCAAAGGATTTCCAGGATCCGGCGGCGCACCACCGGCGCATCGGGCCGCTGTGCCTCTGCGGACAAGGCCACGATCGGGCTGCCACCCGTGGCGCGGTGTGCAGGGTTGACGCCCTGCTGGCCCACCAGGGACGGCACGCGCTCGCTGGCCAGCCACGCGTTGACCAACCACAGCCACTGCTCTTGGCGCGGCAAAGTCAGCCACTCAAGATCCGCCGGCCGGGTCCACGCGCTGATATCCACGTCCAATCGGATCAGGCCAGCCAGGCCGCACAGCTCCAGGAGTACACCCGCTTGGGCCTGGTCCACCCGCAAGACATCCGCCAGTCGACGGGTTTCACGGACGCCTACGCCGCCGCTCCGCAGCGTTGCGAGCGGCTGGTTTCCCACCGCGTGGACCAGCTCGGACACCACGCGTAACGTCTCAGAAATCGCGCTGAGGGCTGCGTTCCGGCGAAGCACAGCAGTGGTCTTGCCCATTTCGGGGACCGGTGGCACCAGGGTGAAATCATCGATGACCGCACCCCCGCGCAGGGACAGGCCCACGCTGTGCGGCAGTTCCACGTGTGCAGCGTCCAACGGCACCAGCAGGCCGTGCGCCAAAAGCCAATCCACGGGCCCGACGTCGGTGCCAGCAGCCGAGATTGCCGTCTTTCGTTGGGCCTGGGGTACTGCACCCATGGCCCAGTTCCGGAATCGTGCCAGAAGGGCGGCTGTCCGGTCCGGTGCCGTGGCAAGGATCTTTTGAAGGCCCGCCGGCGACGCTGTCCAGTGCTGCAAGGCTAGGGCAGCTTCCATGGGAGTGGTGGCGGGGTGGATGGCTGCGCCGCTGCGGCGCAGTTCGGCCACCACAGCCACAGCGCGTTGGGCAAACATGGGTTGCAGCCGAACCAGCTCCGTGTAGCTCCGGCCGAGCCCTGCCGGATAGATGCCCACCACGTCCTTCAGCGCCCCTGCTGGCAGGTAGTGCGGTTGTGCCGACGCAGCTGCGGGAGCGCCAGGCGGAGCTGCGGCGCGTTGCACGAGTGCCAAGGCCTGGAGCTCGGCAAGGATCTGGTCGACGTCGGTGGCCGTGGCGCCGGTAATTAGTTTGTGCACTGCGGCGGCAGGCGCGCTGTGGCCTGTGTCGGTATTGGTGCACAGGTGCAGTGTCTCTAGGACCTGAAGCTGGGGTTTGGCGAGCCGTTCCAGCGCCCGTTGCACGCTGACCCTGGAACTGGCCCGTGCCGCCAGGGCTGCGAAGTCTGGCACACCGGGGGAGATGAGATCCGGCCGCGCGGCGAATAGTGCCCGCAACGAGTCATCGCTGCGAGCCGCCAATTCCATGCTGAGCGCGCGAATGAGGGACATCAGTCCAACGTTACCGCCGCTCCGGCTTTCCTGCCCGACGTCGAGCGATCACGCCGTCAATCACGAGGAACAGCATCAGCATGAAAGCCAGCGGCAGTCCATACAGTGCGGTGTAAGTGACCCAGGTCGGTGCCACGGCGCCGCCAAAGGCCAACGCCATGACGGTTCCCACAGCTACAAGGGAGAGAACGGCAATCACGGCGGCAGCGATCATCAGGGGCCGGCGGTACTGCGAGGGAGTCATGGGAACCACGCTACAGCGCACTGCCGATCGGCAGTGAATACCCTCGTGGCGGCGACGCGCAAAGCGGGGTTGGCGGGCTGGGCAGGATAACCTTGAAAGATACAGGCCATATTGGTGCAACTGCCATCCCCTGAACCCGCACAACAGTGCGGATGCGGTGGTGGTCAACCAGGTCCCCCGACATTGAACAAAGAAGGTTGATTGCATGCCTACCGGCAAGGTCAAATGGTACGACAAAGATAAGGGCTTCGGTTTCCTGGCTGGCGAAGATGGGCAGGAAGTGTTTTTGCCCAAGTCATCGTTGCCTGAAGGCGTGACGGATCTTAAGGCGGGCACCCGCGTGGAATTCGGCGTCGCCGATGGCCGCAAGGGCGCCCAGGCACTGGGCCTGCGCGTTCTGGACAAGACGCCGTCCATCGCCAAGGCCAAACGGCCCAGCGCCAAGGACCTCGCCCCGTTGGTGCAGGACTTGGTGAGCGTCCTGGACAACCTGTCCGGCACCCTCTCGGCCGGTAAATACCCGGAGGGCAACAAGGGTAAGGCCATCTCGGCCGCCCTGCGCAAGGTTGCCGACGAGCTGGACGTCTAACAGCCATGTCTGAGGAAGCTGAACAGTCCACAGCGGTGCAACAGGACCCCATTCCCGTTGCCCCGGCTGAGCCAGCTGCGCCTGCTTCTGGGCTGCCTGGCATTTCTGCCTCGCCAACGCGCCGCGCCGGAGTTCCGGTGTGGCGGGTTGGAAAGCCCGATCCCTTCCTGGCCGCAGCCGTCACCGAGGCCCGCGCTGCTGTCGAGGGCATCACGGTACCCGGCGCGATTGGTCCGCACCTTGCGGCCAAGAGCGAGGGCGATCGCTTGGTGACCCACCTGTTCGAGTCCAGGCTTGCCGGGTACCAAGGGTGGCAGTGGTACGCCGTCCTTACCCGGAACTCGCGGTCCAAGGCGGTCACCGTCAGCGAGCTCGGCATGGTGCCCTCGGAGGACTCCATCCTGGCCCCGGAGTGGGTGCCCTGGGCTGAGCGGGTTCGCCCGGAAGATGCGCAAGAGCACCATGCCGGCGATCAGGACGTGCCGGTTGCCCATGCTGTGGTTGCGGCTGACCAGGTGCCCGATCAGGACGGCCAGGACGACGACGCCGACTCTCCTGACGGTGCCGAGCCTGACCAGGCTGACGGGGCCTAAGCCCACAGCGGTAGGTGGTTCCGGGAATCACGACCACAACGAAACGGCGCCGCCCGACGTTCACGTCAGGCGGCGCCGTCGTCCGTTCTGCAGGAGGACCGGGGCGCTATTTGCGCAATTCGCCCACCACGTAGTCGATGCTTGCCAGCAGTGCTGACACATCAGCCGGTTCAATGGCGACGAACGTGGCGATGCGAAGCTGGTTGCGGCCCAACTTACGGTACGGTTCGGTGTCTACCACTCCGTTGGCCCGGAGTACCTTGGCCACCGCGGCGGCGTCGACCGAGTCGTCGAAGTCGATCGTGGCGATAACATTTGATCGCTCATCCGGGTTGGTCACAAACGGTGTTGCATAGTCCGAGGCCTCAGCCCAGCTGTAGATCCTGCCGGCAGAATCTGCTGTCCGCGCGGCGGCGAAATTCAGGCCCCCGTTGCTGTTGAGCCATTGCACCTGGGCGTCCAAGGTGACCAGGGTGGACAACGCCGGGGTGTTGTACGTCTGGTTCAGCCGGGAGTTGTCGATGGCCGTCTGCAGGTCTAGGAAGTCCGGGATCCACCGGTTGGACGCCTTGATCCGAGCCGCGCGTTCCAGTGCCGCAGGGGAAAACAGACCAAGCCAGAGGCCGCCGTCGGAGGCAAAGTTTTTCTGCGGCGCGAAGTAATAGACGTCGCTCTGGGCCACATCCACGTCCAGGCCGCCGGCCGCCGAGGTCGCATCCACAAGGACCAGCGAACCTTCATCGGCGCCCGCCACCCGACGGACCGGGGCGCAAACACCGGTGGAGGTCTCGTTTTGCGGCCAGGCGTACACGTCGACGCCTGCTTCAGCCTGCGGGCTGGGGCGGGTGCCGGGTTGGGACGTGATGATGGAAGAGGCTGCCAGGAAAGGGGCGTTGTTGGTCGCGGCGGCAAACTTTGAACCAAACTCGCCAAAGGAGAGGTGCTGAGCCTTCTCTTCGACCAGGCCAAAGGCGGCGACGTCCCAGAATGCTGTGGACCCGCCAACCCCGAGGACCACTTCGTAGCCCTCCGGAGCGCGGAAGAAGTCACTCAGGCCGGACCGGACGGAACCGACCAAGTTCTTGACCGGCGCCTGCCGGTGCGAGGTACCCAGGATGGTCTTCGATGCCGCAGCGAAGGCATCGACCTGTTCCTGGCGGACCTTTGATGGCCCGGCCCCGAACCGGCCATCCACGGGCAGGAGGTCGGCGGGGATCGTGATGCTGGTATCGCTCACAGGTGCTCCAATGTCGGCGGGGTGTGGCTGGGCCATAGGGGCTTCTCGCCGGCCGCTCGACAGGAGCGGCCGCGGCCCGGGCCTCCTTTATTCTGCCTGAAGTGCAAACCGGCACAGAACTGCCAGCGTCACAGTCCACACATTGAGACAGCAGCCCCACCAGTGCAACTAATCGGACTAACTCAAAATAGGCTAAGCTCGTCAAGGGCTACGTCGCGGGCAAAAGCGATACGGTGGAACAAACGCAGGGTATGGCGCTCGAGGAGCTGAGTTTGATGACGGATCTGATCGACACAACGGAGATGTACCTTCGCACCATTTTGGAGCTCGAGGAAGAAAACATCGTGGCACTGCGGGCTCGCATTGCCGAGCGGTTGCGGCATTCAGGGCCCACCGTTTCGCAGACTATCGGCCGCATGGAGCGCGACGGGCTGGTGGTTGTCTCCGGCGACCGGCATTTGGAACTGACGGACACCGGCCGGAAACGGGCCACCGAGGTCATGCGCAAGCACCGGCTGGCTGAACGGCTGCTGGCCGACGTTATCGGCCTTGACTGGGCCTACGTCCATGACGAGGCCTGCCGCTGGGAGCACGTGATGAGCGAGCGGGTGGAAAAGCGGATCTACGAGTTACTGAACCACCCCACCGAGTCGCCGTACGGGAACCCGATTCCGGGCCTGGCGGCACTGGGTGGCCAGGCCGGCAAGGGCTTCTCCGACGGCGCCATCAGCCTTGTCGAGGCTATGAAGACGTACGGTCCAGCGTCCTCGGTTGGCGTGATCCGGCTCGCCGAGCCAATCCAGGTCGAACCCGAGCTGCTGCTGCAACTCGATGAGGGCGGAATCCGGCCCGGTGCCGCTGTTTCGTTGGAGCGTGTGGGAGATTACATTTCCGTGCGCGTGGCCGGTATTGAGGGTGCCCTCGAACTGCCGCCTGAAGTGGCAGCACACGTTTTTGTGGCCATTAGCTGACCACTTGGTTTGCCCTCCTCGTAGCGTGTTGAACCCCCCAGTGCAAAGATAACGGAATTGTTACTTTGGCTGGGAGGCGGATATAGTTGAAGCTAGGCGTTGATACGTAAGCGTTACCGAATCCGGAGCCGAGCTCTGCCAGCGGATTTGGCGCGTTCATCATTTATCTGGCAGAGGCGGGGGAACCACAACTGGCAGCGAAAGCTGCCTTGGGGTGAAGTCCGCTAGCAGCAAGCCTCTCCAGCGTTGGAATCCCAAGGGATATCTCTGTGCCGAAGCTTGTCCACGGCGGACCGGGTCTTTATCACTCTCTGACCCGAATCCGACAGCTAACTTCGTAGGCTTTCCAGAGAGGAACCCTTCTTGACTAGCCAGACCACCAGGGGTCGCCGTAGAGCGGACGCTCCCTCTCCGGCCCCGCGCGCTGCCGTTGCCAGCTCTGTAGACCGGCCGCGTGACGTACACCGCGATGCCCGCCAGCGGCGTGGACCCTTCCGCCAGATCACCGATTTTGCTTCCGCCAGTGGCATCGGACAGAAGGCTGGCATCGCCCTCGCCGCCACGGGCTTGGCGCTGACCGTGACTATTCCGGCCACCAGCCCCGTCTTGGCCACGGAGGCGCCCGGCACAGATGCGGTGGCAGCAACAGTCCCACAGCCACAGATCTCCGCTGAAGCCTCAGCTCAGCTCGATTTCAACCGGTCTGCCGTTGTGACCAAGGCTGACCCTGACGGCAAGCTGAAGCAACTCCTTAGTGCACAGTCCGCCGGCTCCGTGACCCGTGCTGCCTCCGCTGGCAGCCTAGGTTCGCCACTGGCGTCCTTGACCACCGCGTCGCCCTTCGGCTACCGCGTCAGCCCCATCACTGGTGGCTCGGGCGACTTCCACCGCGGCCAGGACTACGTGGCGCAGTGTGGGACCTCGGTCATGGCTGCTGCTGCTGGCACCGTTACGTTCGTTGGCTGGCACCAGTACGGTGGCGGAAACCGCGTGGTGATCGACCACGGCAACGGCTTGGAGACCACCTACAACCACCTTTCATCCTTCACGGTCAAGGAGGGTCAGACTGTCTCTCGTGGTGATGTTGTGGCCCTCAGTGGCACTACCGGGGCTTCTACCGGTTGCCACCTCCACTTCGAGGTTCAGGTCAACGGTGAAGTAGTTGACCCCACCGGTTGGCTCTAATAAGTAATGGCCAACTACCGGTTCCCCGTTACCGCTCGTGACCTGAACGTGACATTTGATCCGGACTGCTGTACCGTCTAGAGCGCATCACCTTTACCAAAGGTGATGCTCTTGAGTGGATTGCCTAGCTCTGCCACCGCTCAAGGTCCGTTCGCATCACATCGTCTGGCAGGGGCGGGGGAACCAATTGTGGCCTTTCTTGGAAAGGCCTAGGGGTTAAGTCGCAAAGCTTCTTCGGAAGCCATGTGGCCGGGTGACTCCCATCCGAATCCGACAGCTCACCTCGCAGGCATTGGGAGAGGCTACCTTCTTGTCGTCACGCATCAATTCCGCACGCCACCGTGCGCTACCGATTCGCACCAGCCCTTTGAGCACCGTCTCAAAAGCTGTCAGTGCAAACGCCGGTACCGTCGGTCGCCAGGCTGCAGTCCTCGCAGCCGCCTCTGGCCTCATCCTGACCATGGGCCTGCCCGCCACGGCAGCTGACACCACCGCTGGTGTGTCTGCTTCCACCGAATCGGGCGCAGCACAGACGGCACTGGCCGTTACCGCTGCACCCACCGCCACCGTTTCCTTCGAGCGCACCGTGGTCAAGACCGTGGCCGCACCGAAGCCGGAGCCGGTCCGGGCTCAGTCCACCGAACGGGAGACGGCAGCAGCTACCACTGCCGCTGGCCGCACCGCTGCCACTGCCGCCCAGGCAGCAACGGCAGCAGCGCCGGAAACCAAGGCTGTCGAAGTTGCTCCCGCTGCAGCGTCAACGTCTGGCATCGCAGCCATTGCCTACACCGGCATCGGCCGTCCTTACGTCTGGGGCGGCACCACCCCTAATGGCTGGGACTGCTCAGGCTTCACCCAGTGGGTTTACGCCCAGGCTGGCATCAGCATTCCCCGCGTCAACGCGTGGAACGCCATGACCCCCACGTCCAACCCGCAGCCGGGTGACTTGGTCATGCAGAACGGCGGCGCACACGTAGGCATCTACGTTGGCAACGGCATGATGATCAGCGCGTTGAACCCCTCACAGGGCACCTTGCTCCACGCTGTGGCCGCAACCGGCTCTTCCTCGTACTACACACTCAGCAAATAATTCTTGGGGCTTCGGCCCCAAGAATTTTTGTTTGCACCACCCTTCCCCATCCCTAGCAAATCCCCGTTCAGACCATGCCGGAATTCCCCCAAGCTTCCGGCCTGGCCGACGCCCGGCCTGCCATCAGCAGGGTCCGGGGAAACGAAAGAGAGAACTGATGACTACTCGTGCTACCGCACGGCATCGCGCCGAAGTCACCACAACCAACTCAATCGCAGTCCTTGCCAAGACCGTTGGCGGCAACGCCGGTGTCTTCGGACGCCAGGCAGCTGTTATTGCAGCAGCGTCCGGGTTGGTGCTGACCAGCGGCCTCGCGGCCAACGCAGCTGATGCCAACGTCAAGCGTGAGTCCGCTCCGCTGTCCGGCGTGGAAGTTGGCTCCACTGTTGCCACTCCCATCTCTGCAGCTTCCACCATCGCTATCACCTTCGAGAAGCCGGCAGTCACCACCACGCCCGCTCCCGTTGTTGAGCCTGAGCCCGTCGTTGAGGTCCAGGAAGCTGAGCCCGTAGCTGCTGCAGCACCCGCTGCCGCTGTTACCGCTGCACCGGCAGTAGCTGCTGCAACGGCAAAGGTCACCACCAAGGCCGCTGCCCCCGCCGCGCAGGCTCCCGCCAGCAACAAGGGTGCAGCGATCCTCTCAGCTGCTTACGCCCAACTCGGCGTGGTGCAGGACTGCACCATGCTGGTCACTAACTCCCTGGCAGCCGTGGGCATCAACTTCCACGACTGGCCCGCTGGCTACCTGGGCCTCGGCCGCACCGTCAGCGCAGCGGAAGCACAGCCCGGCGACCTGATCTACTACGCCAACGGCGGCTCGGGCATGGCCCACATTGCTGTCTACGCAGGCAACGGCCAGGCCGTCCATGGCGGATTTAACGGCAACCAGACCATCGTCTTCAGTGCCAACGTGGGTTCCGGCCCCGTGTTCATCCGCGTCAACTGATTCGAACGCTACCTTGGGCCCCCGCAGCTTCGGCTGTGGGGGCCCATTGTTTTAACGTTCCGTAGGTATTCTGCCGACACGGCGACCCCTCGCCGCGGAATTAGCTGATGCCCTGCATCGTTGTTTACTCTTGTCATGTCGATCCATAGCCCGGACATGCCGAGGGCAGCCGGCCCTCGTGCCCCTGACGGGTGCGGCCGTGAAGAGGAACGCGCATGCGCACTCTCGTTCTGAATGCTGGATATGAACCCCTTGCGGTTGTCACCTTCCGCCGGGCTCTGGTGCTTGTGCTGACGGGAAAGGCAAGCGTCATCGCAGAAGGTGACGATCCCGTCGTGGGCCCCCAGGAAATCCTGGGCAGGCCGTCCGTCATTTTGCTCAATCGATACATCCGTCCGCGCTATAACGAAAACGCTGCCGTCAGTAGGCGCGGGGTCCTGCGCCGCGATGCGCACGTCTGTGCCTATTGCGGGAAGGCTGCACACACGATCGACCACGTGCAGCCAAAGTCGCGCGGCGGTGCCGACTCATGGGACAACTTGGTGGCCGCCTGCCTCCGCTGCAATAACAACAAGGGTGACCATACTCCAGCGGAGATGGGCTGGAAGCTGCGGTTCGTGCCCGGTCCGCCGCATGGGGCCATCTGGCAGATCAAGGAACTGGAGAAGCCAACTCCTGCCTGGGACCCGTTCCTGTTGCCCGAGCGGGCCGCCTGACCCTGGCTGGTCAGGAGATGTGGTTCCCCGTTGCCGTGGCTAGGCTAGGGGAGTGCCCATAGCCCCGCTAGCCCTCGACGCCGTCATCCTGGCGGGAGGCAGGTCCGCACGACTGGGCGGCGTCTCCAAGGCCACCCTGGTGCTTGCGGGCACCACCCTCCTTGGCCATGCAGTCCAGGCCGCTGCCGGCGCAGGAGTGCGGCGGATAGTGGTGGTGGGGCCCACCATTGGTTCGTTGCCAGCCGACATCCTGACCTGCCGCGAAGACCCTCCGTTTGCTGGCCCCGCTGCGGCTATCGCCTGCGGGTTGGGGGCGCTTGCTGCCGCCAGCCCGGCCGAGGTAGCGTGCGAGCCATGCCATGTCCTTGTCCTGGCCTGCGACATGCCGCTGGCCGCTGGCGCCGTTGCAATCCTGCGGGCCGCCTTGCCGGCGGCCGTCGCTGCGGGCAGGCGCGGGGTGATGGCCAGCACGTCGGCAGGGGAGCGGCAGTTCCTCCTCGGTATTTATGACACAGATGAGTTAAAATCGGCGGCCCGCGGACTCCAGGCCAAGGGTCGCTTGGTCGACGGTTCCGTTCGCTCTCTCCTTGCTAATCTGGATGTGCAACTGGTCACCGTTCCCAGCGAGTACACAGCGGATGTGGACACCTGGGCCGATGCCGCAGCAGGTGGAATCGCCGGAGCGCACGGCTCGGAGGCAGGCCAAGAATGCCACGGCCCGAACAACCCTGGAGGCGACACATGACAAGCCAAGAAGAAACACTCGAAGAATGGTGCCGGCTCCTGCTTCAGGCTTACCACCTTGATGGTGTCCGAGTGGATGTGGCAGCCATTCTGTCGTTGGCCGGGGTGGCTGCGCACTCGGTGGTGCGGCCAGCGGCGCCACTGACCACGTTCGTCGCTGGCTATGCCGCTGGGTTGGCTGCGGCGCAGGGCGAATCAGCTGACCCCGAGGCCATGGCTGCAGTGCTTGGCGTGGCCCGCACTCTGGCTGCCGACTATGAGCCGGCTGCCAAGGGAGCGCCCGGCGAATGACCACAGAGCTCGTCGACGAGTCCGGCCTAGGTCATGCGCAAGAGCCTGGCCAAGACGCCGAACAAGAACCTGTCCACCTTGATCACACCTGGTGGGAAGCCCGGCAGGTCGCTTTCGACGCGGCCACGCCCATTCCGGCTGGCCCCGTAGCCTTGGAATTGGCGTTGGGCCGTGTCCTGGACCACGACATGGTGGCGCTGCACGACATGCCGCACTATGCGTCGTCGGCCATGGATGGGTGGGCTGTGAACGGCTCTGGACCGTGGATCGTTGCCGACGCCGGGACCAGGCTTGCACCCCACCAGGCAAGTCCCATTGCCACGGGCGGGCTGATCCCGCCGGGAGCCAAGGCTGTCCTGCGGAGCGAGTCTGCGGTGCTGGGGGTCGACGGTGAGGGGCTTCCCATCTTGCGTGCGGGGGGAACCGCAAAGCCTGGCGAGCCTCGAAGCGGGCAGCACATCCGGAACGCGGCAGAAGAAGCGAGGGCCGGTGATGTGCTGGTCAAAGCTGGGGTGTGCCTGAACCCGGCGCACTTGGCCGTGGCGGCGCTGGCGGGCTATGACACCTTGCGTGTGCAGGGCAAACCGGTGGTCCGGCTGCTCCTTACCGGAGGCGAGGTGGTCCAACAGGGCCTGCCGGAACCCGGCAAGGTACGCGACACCTTCGGCCCGCAACTGGCGGCGGCCGTCCTGATGCTCGGCGGGCTCGCGGGCGGACACCAACGGATCGGCGACTCGTACCGGGAATGGTTGGCCGGCTTGGACGACGTGCTCCCTGACCTGCCGGGGGCGCCCGACCTGCCTGCCGACGTCGTGATTACCACCGGCGGAACCGGCCGGTCCGGTACCGATCACCTGCGGCGCGCGGTCGCTGAACTTGGCGGCAGGCTGATCATTGACGGGGTGGCCATGCGGCCCGGCCACCCCGTGGTGCTGGCGGAACTGCCCGATGGCAGGTTTGTGCTGGGCCTGCCGGGCAATCCGTTGGCCGCCATGCTGGCCTTGTCCACTATTGGTGCGCCACTTCTTGCCGCGCTGGGCCACGGTTCCCTCCCGCAGGTGCAGGAGGTGCCGTGCGGGACGGTACTCGATGCCGAGTTGGGCCGGACCAGGTTGCTGCCGTTCCGGCTGGTCTATGGGATGGCGTCGCCCGCCCAATACGCCGGCTCGGGCATGATGCGCGGCCTTGCCGAGGCAGACGGGGTCTTGGTGGTTCCACCGCACGGGGTTCAACTGGGCGAATCCGTCCCGGCCTTCGCCCTGCCATGGGGTCCGCCGCTGCCCAGCACCCCGGACCCCACGGCGGGGGCCAAACCGAGGACTCCCACAGCAGGCGGCGCCAAACTGCGGGCGAAAGCGCCAGCCGGACCCGTGGACTGGAGCGCGCTCTTTGACTGACGTAGACGCACGAGCAACCAGGAGGACCACACCATGGGCCGGATGACGCAACGCCGCAAGGTGCACAGATACGTCCTGGACGGGTCGCCGGCTGCCCGCGAATTCCCTGTCCGGCACAAGGAAGACGTGCTGGCTGTGGAGGAACCGCTGGAAATCCGCCTTGGGACGCTGAGCCATTCAGTCACCATGCGCACTCCCGGGGACGATTTCGACCTGGTGGCTGGCTTTCTGGTCTCCGAGGGCACCATTTGGCAGCCGGAGCAGTTGGTCTCCCTGCGGTTCTGCGCCGGTGAGGATGAGAACGGCGTGCAGACCTTCAATGTGGTCGAGGCACAGTTGCGCCCCGACGTGGTAGTCCCGGATACCGCCCGGCGCTCCTATACGTCCAGCGCCTGCGGGATCTGCGGGACGGACTCGGTAGACCAGGTCGCAAAGACCGGGCACTACAGTCCCGCCCAGGATCCCGTCCGCCTCGATGCGGGCGTCCTGGCGGCCCTGCCCGACCTGCTCCGGGCGGACCAGCGCATCTTCGACGAGACGGGCGGCGTGCATGCGGCAGGCCTCTTCCAGGTGAGCGACGACGGCGGGGTGCGGCTCTTGTGCGTCCGGGAGGATGTGGGACGGCATAACGCCGTGGACAAGGTGGTGGGGTGGGCGCTGCGGGAAGGCCTGTTGCCCCTGCGGGGCACAGTGCTGCAGGTTTCCGGCCGGGCGTCCTTCGAGTTGGTGCAGAAGGCAGCCCTCGCCGGCATTCCGATCCTCTCGGCTGTCAGCGCGCCGTCGTCCCTGGCGGTGGAGCTCGCCGAGGCCAGCGGGTTGACCCTGGCGGGTTTCAGCCGCCGGACTAGCCTTAACGTCTACGCTGGCGACCGCCGAATCATCCACCCGCTGCCTGCCTGATCGGCGCCGCCCGCCCACGGGCGAGGGGTTGGCCCGCCGGCTACCAGCCGGTAGATTTATCCATCGACTGGAATCATTGACTCGCACAACCGCTAAGAGGGCATACTTTGCACGACGATCGACGGCTCACTGAAGCCCGGCTCGAAAGGTTCGTGCGCGAGCGCATCACGCCAGCCATCTACGGGCGTAGCATCCCGCTGCTGCTCAGCAGTTGGACCGTTCCCGACGAGCCAGTCCCCGCTAGCGAGGCCATCCACCAGCGGTTCGGTCCCCAGGAACACGCTGCCCGCTGGGGAAAGCCGTGGGGCACCACGTGGTTCCGCCTGCAGGGCGACGTCCCAGCCGGCTGGGGGAGTGCAGACACCGCTGTGGAACTCATCGTGGACCTGGGCTTCAGTACCGTCACGCCTGGTTTCCAATGCGAGGGCATCGCCTGGCGTCCAGATGGGACCCTCATCAAGGCCATCTCGCCGCGGAACCAGTACGTACCACTGGAACTTCTGGGCGGCGGCTCGTCTGTCGACATCTATGTTGAAGCGGCCGCCAACCCTGATGTGGCGCAGGGCTGGACGTTTGCGGCTACGCCCTACGGTGACACGTCGACGGCGGGTTCCGAGCCGCAGTACCGGCTTGGAACCATAGCAATTGCCGAGCGCCACCTGACCGTGTGGGAACTCCAGCAGGACATTTGGACCCTGTCAGGGCTGATGGCGCAGCTGCCCGTGGACCTGCCCCGGCGCCATGAGATCCTCCGGGCTTTCGAGCGCATGCTCGACGTGATGGATCCCGATGACGTTGCCGGTACCGCTGCCGCCGGCCGTGCAGAGATCGCCGGTGTGATGGCCAGGCCAGCGTATGGGTCCGCGCATCAGCTGGTGGCGACCGGGCACGCCCACATCGACTCGGCTTGGCTGTGGCCGGTCCGGGAAACCATCAGAAAGTGCGCCAGGACTTTCGCCAATGTGCTGGCCCTCATGGACGCCAACCCGGACTTTGTCTTTTCGTGTTCATCTGCCCAGCAGTTGGCGTGGATGAAAGAGTCTTACCCGGAGCTTTTCCTCCGCATCCAAGCGAAAGCTGCCGCCGGCCAGTTTGTACCCGTGGGTGGGATGTGGGTGGAATCCGATACCAACATGCCAGGCGGAGAGGCCATGGCCCGGCAGTTCATGGAGGGCAAGTCCTTCTTCTTGGCCGAGTTCGGCATCGATTGCCAGGAGGCGTGGCTACCCGATTCGTTCGGCTACTCGGCCGCCTTGCCCCAAATCGTGAAATCAGCCGGCAGCAGATGGTTCCTGACGCAAAAAATCTCCTGGAACCAAACCAACAAGATGCCGCACCACACCTTCAACTGGGAAGGAATCGACGGCACCCGGCTCTTGACCCACTTTCCGCCGGTGGACACCTACAATTCCGAGCTCAGCGGCGCAGAATTGGCACACGCTGAGCGGAACTATCGCGATCATGGCCGCGGCACTGTCTCGCTCGTTCCGTTTGGCTACGGCGACGGCGGGGGCGGACCCACGCGCGAGATGCTCGCGGCCGCTGCCCGCACCGCCGATCTGGAGGGCTCTCCGAAGGTCCGGCTGGGTTCAGCGGAATCGTTCTTTCGGCAGGCCGAAGACGACTACCCTGATCTTCCCGTTTGGGTTGGCGAGATGTACCTCGAATTGCATCGCGGTACCTACACCAGCCAGGCGCGGACCAAGAAGGGCAACCGCCGCAGCGAGCACCTGCTCCGGGAAGCTGAACTGTGGTGCAGTACAGCAGCGGTGCGCGTCGGGTTCGACTACCCTGCCGAGGAGCTCAAGCGGCTGTGGCGGCTGGTGCTCCTGCAGCAGTTCCACGACATTTTGCCGGGTAGTTCGATCGCCTGGGTCCACCAGGACGCGGAACGGAATTACCAGGCCATTGCGGCGGCCCTCGAGGCGCTGATCGGCCAGGCAACCCGGGCGTTGGTGGGCGAAGGCGATCGGACGTTCCTGCTCAATGCTGCTCCGCATGCGCGCGACGGCGTGCCGGCCCTCGGTGTGGACGAGCCACTCGCTGCGCCGACACGAGTCACTGTCACCGCCCAGAACGGCGGGCACGTGCTGGATAACGGGATCATCCGGGCCCAGTTGAACGACCAGGGCTTGCTGGTATCGCTCCAGGATTACGCCAGTGGCCGTGAGGCCATCGCCCCCGACCAGGTCGGTAACCTGTTGGAGCTGCACCGGGACACTCCGAATGCCTGGGACGCGTGGGACGTTGACGAGTTTTACCGGCGCAATGTCACTCCGGTGACGGGTGTGGACCGGATCTGGGTGGACGCCACCGATGCCGAGGCCACCGTGGTGGTGGAACGAAACGTTGGCGCCTCCGCTATCACGCAGCGTGTGACGTTGGCCGCCGGGAGCCCATCATTAGCCATCACCACCACCATTGACTGGCAGGAGCGCGAGAAGCTCCTCAAACTGGGGTTCGGCCTGGACCTCCGCGCGGACAGGTCAGCGGCCGAAACCCAATTTGGCCACGTCTTCCGGCCCACTCACACCAACACCTCATGGGAAACTGCCAAGTTTGAAATCTGTGCCCACCGCTGGATCCACGTTGCGGAGCCCGGTTATGGCGTAGCTGTGAGCAATTCGTCCACCTACGGCCATGATGTGACCCGCACTGTTCGGAATTCCGACGGCGGCACTACCACTACCGTTCGGCTCTCCTTGGTGCGCGGACCCAAATTCCCGGACCCGGAGGCAGACCGCGGGAGCCACGAATTCAAGCTCACCATCAGGCCCGGCGCGGGTATCGCCGAGGCCGTGCAAGAAGGGTATCGGACCAACCTGGCGCCACGCCTGACCCGGGGCGCAAC
Organism: Arthrobacter ulcerisalmonis; assembly: GCF_900609065.1. GTDB lineage: Bacteria > Actinomycetota > Actinomycetes > Actinomycetales > Micrococcaceae > Arthrobacter > Arthrobacter ulcerisalmonis. The sequence goes on from NZ_UXAU01000019.1 coordinate 99,912, forward strand.
CCCGGTACAGCCACTCTTCTCCGTGTCTAACCCGGCGGTGGTCATAGAGGCCGTCAAATGTGCCGAAGACGGCTCCGGCGATGTGGTGGTCCGGCTTTACGAATCGATGGGACAGCGTTCAGAAGCGACCATCACGGCGCACTTTCCAACCACGGGAGTAGGCTCAGTGGATTTGCTGGAACGGCCCACAGAAGCTGCGGGAGTATCGGCAGGTCAAGCGGGAGCGGCCCTGATGCTGCGGCCATTCCAGCTGATCACTCTGCGGTTCAGCAGGAAACCAGAAGTGCGGAAGATGCCTTAAACAGGCTGAGTGGGGGCGGTCATCATTGACCGCCACCACTCATCCCCCCAATGTGCGTAAAGGCCCCCCGAGGCGGGACGCATCAAAGAATTATCCCCGTTCAGAAACGCATCGCGCCCCAACCTTCACACATTCATGATTGTGTCACACACTAATGATTTTGTGAAAGCGGAATGGTTACTTTTCAGTATATTTCGCCAGCCGCCTGGCAGAGCGCGCGCTCAGTACCTTCGCGGTCCAGATCAGGACCAGTCCTACCACGAAGCACAGGATGGCTGTGTAGTTCATGATGAACCGCAGCGGCCCCAGCTCGTCAGGAAACATGGGAAAGAACAAGGTGCCGATCGCGACAATTGAACCCAACCCGAAGAAGCCTGCCGCTACCCTGACCATCATCGGGAGGTGCCTGTTGGCGGCAGCGCGCGCCAGTACGGGCAGGAGGGCCAGCGCGACGAACGCAGGGTAGGCGCGCCCCGCAGCGCCGTAATACTCCACCAACGCATAGTGCCAGGCGTCCCGCCCGGAAACCGAAACCAGGCCAGCGGACGATCCGGTGGAATCCATCACGGCGAAGATGGCGATGACAGCCAGTGAAGTAACTGCCAAAGCTACCTTGCCCACCGGGCCCGTCAGGGTTCTGTAGGCCCGGTCGTCACCAAACCCGCGGGTGGTGCGTACCCCCACAAAGAAAAGCGCTGCGAAGATGACGAAGCGCAACACCAGGTTGGCCAGGTTGAATCCACCCAGGACCTGATCGATGGCCACATAAGGAGCCTCGATGCTCAGCAGGATCGCCAAGGTCATTAGGCCGAAGATGCAGAACAGGGACCGATTCTCACCCCGGAGTGCGCTGGGAACCCTGGCAACGGCGGCCAACCCACAAGCGGCCAGTGTTACCCACTGAAGTACGGCTATCATCCCAGGTTCTCCCAAATTTTTTCTTGCTGATTGTGCTCGTGCTCCTGTCGCCGCAGGACTTTTTCAAGTGCCTGCAGGCGTTCACTGGCCAGGGCAGTGAGATCACTGGCAGAAAGTTCGTCGACGGCCGCCTGCCGGGCGCCCGGGGGCCAGCCAGCCTCCGACTCGGTAATCAGGCCGGTGGCAACCAGTCCACCCACGGGACCCACGCCAGCAGCGTGGGCGGTCGCCAGCGCCAATTCCGGGGTCAGTCGGTTGGCGGTCAGCTGCGCCGAGTAGTTCTGCGGGGCGATCCCGGTGGCGGCCGAGACGCGGTGCCGGACCTCGCCGTCGTCGATGGCATCTACCCAGTTCTTCACCGAGGTGGGATGTGGCGGCGGGCTGGGGATGTGTCGGAGCGGGCTGCGGACCTGAGTTGCGTCAATCGCCGGCCGGGCCAGGACTGCGCGCAGGATGTCCGGCGTGGACACCTGGCTGACCAATTCGGAGCGGGTGGGAGGCGGCAGTGGTCCGCCGAGTTCCCTGAACGGCTCGAAAGCAGCCAAAGCCGTCAGCGGGTTGATGCTGTACGCGCGGCTGATGCTGACCACAGTGCCTTCGGCGACCTTCCCGCGAACCAGTTGCTGCGCCAGCGTGGTGCGCTTGATCCCGGACACCCGGCAGACATCGGCAGTGCTGACGCCGGGGGCAATGCCGTGCAACCAGCGCTGAAACGCTTTGGCAGGTAAGGGCATAGGGATCTTTCAGGAGTGGAAGGTACCTCTCAATTTTACCCTGCTCCGCTCCCTCGATTTTACCTGCGGACCGAAGTCGAGTAGGGTTGATGGTCGAGCCCGCTGGTCCGTACACCCCCCAAGTCCGGACCAGCGGGTTCTTTCATGCCTGCGGCCTGAACCCCCTCGAATTTCGCGCCAGCGCTGGCCACGGCGGGTGTCGGAAGCGGTGCCGTGCACCTGCTGGAAGGACTGACCCATGACTGCAACCCTGGTTGCCAAGGACGTTGCAGGCGGTCACGGCCACCGCCAGCTTTTTGCCAATCTCTCACTGACCGTCGCCCCGGGCGATGTTGTTGGCGTGGTGGGTGCCAATGGTGCCGGCAAGTCCACGCTGCTTCGGCTCCTGGCCGGCGTGGACCAGCCACAGGAAGGCACCGTGAGTCTGGCCCCAGCCGACGCGTTCGTTGGCTGGTTGCCGCAGGAGCACGAACGCGTGGCAGGTGAGACAGTGGCCGGTTACATCACCCGCCGCACCGGTTGCGCGCAGGCCACCGCAGAAATGGAGTCGACCGCAGAAGCGCTTGGCGTTGGAGCCCCCGGCGCTGACGATGAGTACGCCCGCGCCTTTGACCGGTGGATGGCATCAGGCGCTGCAGACCTCGACGACCGGATCCCGGCGGTGTTGGCCGAGTTGGGCCTGACCGCCGATGCCGACGCAGCCATGACGGGACTTTCGGGCGGGCAGGCGGCCCGCGTGGCCCTGGCAGCCTTACTGTTGAGCCGCTTCGATGTGGTGCTGCTGGACGAGCCCACCAACGACCTCGACCTTGCAGGCCTGGCCACCTTGGAAGCCTTCGTCAAAGGGCTGCGAGGCGGAGTGGTCCTGGTCAGCCACGACCGGGAATTCCTGGCTCGCTGCGTCACCACGGTGGTGGAGTTGGACCTGGCCCAAAACGCTGTAGCGGTCTACGACGGCGGCTATGACGCCTTCCTCGAAGAACGCGCCGTGGCCAAGCGGCACGCGCGGGAAAAGTACGACGAATTTGCGGCCACCAAAGCGGACTTGGTGTCCCGGGCGCGGACGCAACGGGAGTGGAGCTCTCAAGGCGTGCGCAACGCCATGAAGAAGAGCCCTGACAACGACAAGATCCGCCGCGCGGCCAGCACAGAGTCCTCCGAAAAGCAGGCGCAGAAAGTGCGCCAGATGGAATCTCGAATCAACCGGCTGGACGTGGTGGAGGAGCCGCGGAAGGAATGGCAGCTGCAGTTTTCGATCGGCAAGGCGCCGCGCTCCAGTGCTGTGGTGGCCACCCTGCGTAACGCGGTCATCACCCAGGGCGCTTTCACGCTGGGACCAGTTAACCTGCAGCTGAACGCAGGCGAGCGCATCGGCATCACCGGCCCCAACGGTGCCGGAAAGTCCTCGCTCCTTCGCCTGCTGTTGGGAACCACCCCGCCGGACTCAGGCGACGCCAGCATGGGCGCCTCCGTAGCCGTGGGCGAAATCGACCAGGTGCGAGGCCTGCTGGCCGGGCACCTTACCCTCGCTGCCGCCGTCGAACGCGTCCTGGTAGACCTCACCCCGGCCGAAGTCAGAACCTTGCTCGCCAAGTTTGGGCTCAAGGCCGACCACACCTCCCGGCCGGTGGACTCCCTGTCGCCGGGCGAACGGACGCGGGCAGCGTTGGCGCTCCTGCAGGCGCGCGGCGTGAACCTGTTGGTCCTCGACGAACCGACCAACCACTTGGACCTCCCAGCCATCGAGCAGCTGGAAGAGGCGCTCGAAAGCTACGACGGCGCCCTGCTGCTGGTGACCCACGATCGCAGGCTGCTGGAGAACGTCCGGTTGGATGTACGTTGGGATATGGACAATGGCGTCGTCACGGAGCAACACATCACGCATGGCCGCTAGGCATCACGGCTGGTTGGACCAATGGGGGATCATCGATAATCTAGGCGCGGAGCAATCACCATGAGCATGGAACGGGTAGCCTGGGGCTCCCTCTATAACATCACCCGGGCAGAAAGCGGTTCAAAACCGTTCTCGAAAGTGACCCTGAAGCGCGTGGTGGCCTTCGCCCGGCCCTACCGCAACAAGCTGATTGCCTTCGTCCTGCTGTCCGTCGCCATGGCATTCCTGGCGGTGGCAACGCCAGTTCTGGCCGGTCAGGTAGTGGACGCCATCGTGGCCAAGTCCGGCTTCGAGCTGATACTTCAACTTGCGCTGCTGATCGCCGTAGTGGCTGTAGCGGAGGCTGGGCTGGGCCTGGTGACCCGCTGGCTGTCGTCCCTGATCGGTGAAGGCGTGATCGTTGACCTGCGCACCCAGGTCTTCGACCATGTGCAGAAAATGCCGATCGCCTTCTTCACCCGCACCCGGACCGGCGCGTTGGTGAGCCGGTTGAACAACGATGTCATCGGTGCCCAGTCGGCTTTTGCCGGCACCCTCTCCGGGGTGGTCAGCAACGTGGTGGCGCTGATCCTGACCCTGATTGTCATGCTGGGCACGTCCTGGCAGGTCACAGTGTTGGCCATGATCCTGTTGCCAGTGTTCCTGGTCCCGGCCCGGCGGATGGGCTCCCGGCTCGCCGACCTGCGCCGTGAAGCCGCCGAGCACAACGCAGCCATGGGTACGCAAATGCCAGAGCGCTTCTCGGCGCCCGGCGCCACCCTGGTCAAGCTCTTTGGCCGGCCCGCCGATGAATCGCGGGAGTTCGCGCTCCGCGCCGGCCGCGTGCGCGATATCGGCGTCCGTACCGCCATGCTGCAGTTCACGTTCGTGACTGCCTTGACGCTGGTCTCTGCACTCGCCCTGGCGCTTGTCTATGGCATGGGTGGCTGGTTGGCCATTGGTGGACAGCTCGCCCCCGGCGACGTGGTGGTCCTGGCATTGCTGCTGACCAGGCTCTATGTCCCGCTGACGTCCCTGTCCAACGCTCGCGTGGAGATCATGAGCGCCCTGGTCAGCTTCGAGCGGGTCTTCGAAATCCTGGACCTCAAGCCGTTGATCCAGCAGAAACCGGAGGCTGTAGCGGTGCCCACCGGACCCGTTGCCGTGGAGTTCGACGCCGTCCGTTTCGGCTACCCCGCCGCGGACAAGGTCTCGCTCGCCTCCCTCGAAGACGTTGCCACCCTTGATACCCGTGGCGGCGAGGAAGTCCTGCACGGCATCAGCTTCCGGGTGGAACCGGGCCAAACGGTGGCCCTGGTGGGTTCCTCAGGAGCTGGCAAGTCAACCATCGCGCAGCTGCTGACCCGCTTGTATGACGTTGAATCAGGTGCCGTCCGCCTCGGTGGTACAACCGCAGGAACGGGCACCGATCTGCGCGACCTGACCTTCGATTCACTGCGTGACACGATTGGCATGGTCACCCAGGACGGCCACCTCTTCCATGAAAGCATCGCCTCAAACCTGCGGCTGGCACGGCCGGACGCCAGCGAAGCAGACATGTGGGAGGCCATCCGGCAGGCCCGGTTGGAGACGATGATCCGGTCTCTTCCCGATGGCCTGGACACCGTGGTGGGGGAGCGCGGCTACCGATTGTCCGGAGGCGAACGCCAACGGCTCACCATTGCCAGGTTGCTCCTCGCCCAGCCGCGCGTGGTGATCCTCGACGAGGCCACGGCCGCGCTGGACTCCACCAATGAGGCCGCCGTCCAGGCCGCGCTGGGCGCTGCGCTGGAAGGCAGGACAGCGGTGGTCATTGCCCACCGGCTCTCCACCATCCGGGCTGCAGACGCCATCCTGGTGGTGGAGGACGGCAGGATCGTGGAACGCGGCACGCACACCGACCTCCTGGTTGCCGATGGGCGCTACGCAGAGCTGTACCGGACCCAGTTTGCGGAGGCGACCGTCGTGGCGCAGGACGCGCTGCCGGAAGCCTAGGCAGCTGCCAGGTACTGCGGCCGGGGCACTGGCACGGCAGGAGTCTGTCAGCCTGGCACTGGCTTAGCCGCCCGGCTGTTTGGTCAGCGGCTGTTCCGTCCGCGGCCGGTCCGTCAGCGCGTCGGCACGGGTCAGCAGGGCTGGCAGGACATGTCTGGTCAGTAACGGCGCCAGATCAGTGGGCCAAGGGGCGTTGAGGTCCAGCCAACGAATTTCGACGATCTCCGCAGCGGGAGCAGCTGTCCACGCGCCAGGAGCCCGGAAGACTGTTGCTTCAATGTCCGTAGCCGCCTCATTGGCGGCGTCCGCGATCCACACGCCCAGGGTGATGAGCTCCTGCGGGCTGATGCTGATGCCCACTTCTTCGGCCAGTTCCCGCGCCGCGGCATGGACGGCAGATTCGCCCGGTTCGGGTTTGCCGCCCGGCTGCATGAACATGCTGGTACCACGTTTCCGAACAGTCAACAGCCGGCCGTCAGCATCGAAAACACAGACAGCGGAGACGATAATCCGAGCCCTCACGCTGGGCCGGCCGAAGTTCCAGGGACTTTGCGGGTGTCAGGCTCACGTACGCCCGCTGGGGAACCTTGGAGTTGCAGCCTGGAGGTGAGGAGGTAGTCCTTCTGTGGACCTTGCACGTCCCAGGTATACCCAAAGCTGAATGTATCGCCATAGGTATACGCCACACGGTATGTGTCTGGATCGCACCAGTGCTGATCCGCCGCTGCGTTGGCGCTGAAGGACATCTGGTGGAAAGGGCGGCCGTCAGCGAAGAACACTGCCAGCGCATCGCTCCGTTGGGTGCTGCGAAGGAGGTAGGCCCGCGTGGCCGGACCCGAAAAGGTGGGCCAGCGGACGGTTCCTTCTTCGCGGAGTTCCAGGCCGCCGTCGTGCGTGGGCAGGAACCGGACCACGCCCGTGAAAGTTCCGTTGATCCTTGCCGTGCGGTCCAGGAGGTTGCGCTGCACGGCCCACGTGCTGGGCGTCGACGCACCAGCTAAAAGGTAGGCCCGGAGATCGAAGTCTTCGGCGTGATGGTTCAAGTGCCCTCGATTGGAATCGAACCAACGACACCGGCTTTAGGAGAGCCGTGCTCTATCCACTGAGCTACGAGGGCGGGCAATCCGGTCGAATCGGCAAGCCGGTCCGGCCGGACACGGATACCAGCATACAAGGTGTGGAGCCGTACTACGCTCAAAGCATGAGTGCAGCCCCGATGGCCGGCCCCGCGTCGGCACGCGTTCCAGATACCACCTCTCTCCGCCACTACGTGGGTGCGTGGGCTGTGCTCAGCGTGCTGCAGTATTTCGCGGCGGAGGCAATCGTGATCGCTGGCTGGGGTGGTCCGCGACCGTACAGCGTCCGGACCGGATACATCAGCGACCTTGGGGCGCTGTCCTGCGGGATCTATGCCGGCAGGGACGTGTGTTCGCCGCTTAACTGGCTGATGAACATCTCGTTCGTGGCGCAGGGGCTGGGGATGATGCTCGGTGCGGCGTTGCTGACCTCGGCACTCCTCTGTGTGGCTGCGAGGCCTGACTGTCCCGTGGAACTGGGTCGCCGCCTGCCGTGGGTGGGAGCGTTCGTGGTCCGCGTTCTCACGGCTCTCGCTGGCACCGGCACCGTGGTAGTGGGGCTGGTACCGGAAGATGTGGGCTCACCGTGGCATTTCATTGGCGCCGTCACGTACTTCCTGGCTGGCGCTGGTGCGTTGCTGGTACTGGGAATCCTCTGGCTGGGAAAAGCGCGGATGGCGTGGTTCCTGCTGGCCTGCGCCGTGGTGTCCCTCGCAGCTTTGGTGACCGGCGGCCTGACCGGGATGGACGTGCCGGAGCCCGGAACCCTGGAGCGGTTGATGGGGTATCCGGTGACCGTGGGCATGGCGGCAGCGGGCCTGGAAATTGCCCGTCAGGTGCGGCAACAGCGAAAGCTCCGCGCCGCCGTCGTGGGTTGAGCGGCCCTAACCGGCGGTAGCTGCGGACTTTCGTGACCGACGACGGCGGCCGCCCACCACAACGGCTGCACCACCGGCGAGCAGGCTGAGCACCAACAAAACCCAACCCGCAACAGTCAGGACGGACGCCAAGGCCACCTGATCGCCGCTCGGCGCCGCGTTCGCCAACACCGAATCGATGGTCACGTTGGCCCAAAGCCGGACCACCACGAACAGGAGTGGCAGCGCCCACAAAGCCCAACGAAGTGACTTCTTCGCCACGTTGGTGCCGATCAGGAGCAGCCAGGTGAAACCGAAAATCAGCGGGAAGAGGGTCCCGGCGGTTTTGTGGACAAAGTTCAGTTGACCCCGGGCGTCATCGTCCATGATGGTGCGGAGTTGGGCGATGTGGTTGGCATCGAAGCCGCCGAACATTGAGTCCGGGATGGCCAAGCCGTCGGTCAGTTGGCGGAGCTGGTCAAGGGTCAACAGATGGACGTACCAGAAGAGGAACAGGCTGGCCACCACACCCGCGATCAGGATGGTGTTGGTGTTGCTTTGGGCCTTTTGTGGGGTCCTGGCAGTGCTCGGATTGATGACCGCAGGAAGCTGATGCTGCGGCACCTCCGCCTTGGAGCCGTGCTTCTTGATTCGCTGCGCAGGAGTTTTGGACATGAGCCCATTATCCAGCCCCATAAACTGAAGTCATGACCACCGGCAGGTACAGCGCAGTTGAACTCGACCCCACCTTGGATGACTACCAGTTGGCGGCGGCCCTGGTGCGGGAGGCTGGCAACCTGGCGCTCCTCATGCGGATGGGCGGCTTGAACGCACAGCAGAAGACGTCCGTGTCCGATGTGGTGACCGCCGCAGATCACGCCGCCGAAGCGTACGTCCTTGCCCAGCTGCAGCGTTGCAGGCCGGAGGATGGGATCCTCGGCGAGGAAGGGGCGTCCGTGCAGGGCAGCAGCGGCCGTACCTGGGTCATCGATCCTGTGGACGGCACATACAACTTCCTGCACGGATCCACCTACTGGTGCTCGGCGATCGCGCTGAAGGACAGCAACGACGTCGTGCTGGGGGCGATTTTCCAGCCTGAGGAGGACAAGTTGTGGCTTGGCGGCAAGGACCAGGCGGCAACCCTTAACGGCGATGTGCTGGACACTTTCCACGGTGATCGCAACAACACCACCGTTGCCGAGCTGGGTGCAGCTACCTACATCCACCCCACCTGGCTGATGGACCCCATGTGCGCCATGCCCTGGCACGCGGCAGCAACGTCGGCGGCGGCGCTGCGGATGTTGGGGTCAGGCTCGTGTGACCTGGGCAGAGTGGCAGATGGCCAGCTGGGTAGCTGGTTCCAGCACAGCTGCCCGGAGTGGGACTGGCTGCCCGGGAAGGCGATTGTCACGGCCGCTGGCGGCGCTGCGGACACCGTCCGCGTCAACGGCCTGGACTGGTTCATCGCGGGCGGGACGACGGCGGTCAACGACCTCCGCGCGGCCCTCCGGTCCGGCTCCGTCGCCTGAGGCTCCGCCCGAATTTGGGTGCCACGCCGCCACCTCTGCGGCGCGTTTTCCACAGGCTGGAAGTCCTTGTCGGTCCCACCAACTAGACTTGGAGGCACGATGGATATGTTGTTTGACCCCTATGCCGATGGACCGTTCAAGGCCAGCCCCGCCGCTTCCGCCCGCACCAAAGCAGGCCCGGATGCGGTGTCCCTGATGGTGGCTGGCGGCCTCAGCGGCGGCGGGAGCGGGGCGCCTGGCACTGCCAATGGCCGGCTGGGTGGCGCTGACCCTCGTGGCAGCGGGCAGCAGGGCGATGGGCAGTCTGGCGCCGAACAGCACCACGGCAGGCACGGCCTGGATCCCGCAAAACTGGTGGCCGGGCTAAACCCGCAGCAAGAAGAAGCGGTCAAGCACGCCGGCAGTGCACTGCTGATCGTGGCCGGTGCAGGCTCGGGCAAAACCCGGGTCCTGAGTAACCGGATCGCCTACCTGATCGCTACGGGTCGAGCCCACCACGGTGAGATCCTTGCCATCACCTTCACCAACAAGGCCGCCGCGGAGATGCGTGAACGCATCGAGGCCCTGGTGGGTGGCCGCGCAAAGATCATGTGGATTTCAACGTTCCACTCCTCCTGTGTGCGGATTCTCCGGCAGGAAGCCGCAAACGTTGGGCTCAAATCCAACTTCTCGATCTACGACTCTGCGGACTCCCTGCGCCTGGTGACGCAGGTATCCAAGGCCCATGATCTCGACCCGAAGAAGTTTGCGCCCAAGGCCATCCAGCACAAGATTTCGGCGTTGAAGAACGAACTGATTGATGCCGATTCCTACTCCTCTGACGCTAACCACAACGATCCGTTCGAACGGGCCGTCGCAGAGGTCTACACCGGTTACACGCAGCGGCTGCGCCAGGCCAACGCCATGGACTTCGATGATTTGATCGCCGAAACGGTGTTCATGTTCCGGGCCTTCCCGGCACTCGCCGACTCGTACCGCCGTCGTTTCCGGCATGTCCTGGTGGACGAATACCAGGACACCAACCACGCCCAGTACGCCCTGGTCCGGGAAATTGTGGGGGAGGGGCCCGGAGCCTCTGAACTCACCGTGGTAGGGGACTCCGACCAGTCCATCTACGCTTTCCGCGGCGCGGACATCCGGAACATCGTCGAGTTCGAGAAGGACTACCCGCAGGCGCGGACCATCAAGCTCGAACAAAACTATCGGTCAACGCAGAACATCCTGACCGCCGCCAACTCGGTGATTTCGCGCAACCCCAACCGGCCGGACAAGAAACTCTGGACCGCTGAGGGCGAGGGCCACAAGATCATTGGCTACGTCGGCGAAAACGAACACGACGAAGCCCAATTCATCGCCAAGGAAATCGACCGGCTGCAGGACGAGGACAACCTGCGCCCCGGCGACGTCGCCATCTTCTATCGGACCAACGCCCAATCCCGCTCCATCGAGGATGTCTTGGTCCGCGTGGGCCTGCCCTACAAGGTGGTGGGTGGCACGCGATTCTATGAGCGCAAGGAAATCAAGGACGCCTTGGCCTACCTGCGGGTGCTGGTCAACCCGGACGACGACGTCAATCTCCGCCGGGTGCTCAACGAACCAAAGCGGGGCATCGGCGACCGCGCGGAAGGTGCCGTGGCTGCCCTCGCCAGCCGCGAACGCACGTCCTTCATGGCCGCGGCCCGTCGCGCCGAGCACGCGCCGGCCATGGCCACCCGATCCGTTAACGCCGTCCTGGGATTCGTCAAGCTCCTGGATGACCTGGCGGAGGTGGCAGCAGGATCAGGTGCTGCGGCTGCACTTGAGGCGGTCCTGGAACAGACCGGCTACCTTGCCGGCCTGCGGTCCAGTACCGACCCCCAAGACGAATCCCGGGTAGAGAACCTCGCCGAACTCGTCGCAGTGGTCCGGGAGTACGAGCAGGAAAACCCTGAAGGATCGTTGGGAGCGTTCCTGGAGCAGGTGTCGTTGGTGGCTGATGCCGACCAGATTCCCGATGCCCCCGGCGCAGACATTGACGCCGCCGTCGCGGAAGCCAAACGCCTGGGCGTGGTCACACTCATGACCCTCCACACGGCCAAGGGCCTGGAGTTCCCGGTGGTTTTTCTGACTGGCATGGAGCATGGGCTTTTCCCGCACCAGCGCTCAGCCACGGACCCGAAGGAACTCGCTGAGGAACGCCGGCTCGCGTACGTGGGACTCACCCGCGCCCGGCAACGGCTGTACGTGACCCGGTCAGAGGTTCGGAGTATGTGGGGCCAGAGCCAGTACAACCCGCCCAGTCAGTTCCTTGAAGAAATTCCTGCCGACCTTGTTGACTGGAAGCGTGAGGGCTCGGCTCGGCAGTCCTGGGCGGGCGGCGGTTCCATCGGCTCGGGGCGTTACAGCGGTTCTTTTTGGGGCGCTGGCTCGGCGCGGGGACCGGCCGCCGACTCTTCCGCCGGTTTCAATGCCGACGTTCCGGCGTTCATTGCCAAGAATAGGGTGCAGCCGCAGAAGGAAGTCCTCGCGGTCAGTGTGGGCGACAAGGTCAACCACACCAGTTTCGGAAACGGCACGGTCCTCGCCCTGGAGGGCGCGGGAGACAAGATGGTGGCCAAAGTGACGTTCGCCGTCGGCGAGAAGAGGTTGCTGCTTCGCTACGCTCCGCTCACCAAGTTGGACGCTTGATTCCGGTGCGTGCTGCCGGTGCAGTCTTCGTTGCGGCCTGGCTGTTGGCCGCCGTCACCGCTTGTTCGGTCACGACGCCGGACGCAGGCTACGTGCCACCGGCGCCGCTTCCGCCCATGGAACAGTTGGCCCAGGCGCCGTTGGTGGATCCGGAGTCCTTTGCCGGCGGCACGGACGTCTTGTCGTTCAGCACTGAGGACCGCACCATCGTGTGCTCGCTGACCTCGGCACGTGGTGAGCACGTGAAGTTGGCCTACGAGCAGAACAATTACGACGATTCCGCCAACAACAAGCTCGCCGTGGTGCCCGTGGCCCACTGCGAGCTCGCCCGGTATCCGAAGCCGGCGGCGGCCGATGCCACCAACGATTGTGCGGGCACGGGACTTGGCTACCTCGGCGGAGTTGCCCTCCTGACACCGACAGCAGCCACGTACGGTGAGTGCAGGTCAGGTGTGACGCAGATGGAAGCCACCTACGGCCCCGGCGGTTCGAAGGCTGGCCCGCTGACCCAGTTGCCGGTTTTGGCTGAGGGCGCAAACCTTGAGCGGAACGGGCTGCGCTGCTCGGCCTACAACGGCGGGGTGGCATGCGGAAACGTCTCCGCCGGCGTCGGATTCTTCATTGCTGCCGATCGTTACGAACTGATCCAGGCACCTGCCCCAAGCCCGTCCGCAACGCCGTCGAAACCGTAGAAAATCCGCGTCATTCCGGGGTTTTTCTACACTGCATAGAATAGTGTCGTTTGTCACATAAGGGCTAGTCTGGGAAGGGCTGTCCGCTCAAAGGGCTAGAGTTCCCCATGGAGCATTACGCCGTGTGGCTTGTTTCGAGACAGGTCGCAGGTGGGTGCAGAACCGCAGCCAGGCAGTGTTAGAAGATGCTGCCCGGTTGGACAGAAACTACTTCGACGTAGAAGGACACTAAACCGTGGACCTGTTTGAATACCAGGCGCGCGACACGTTCGAGGCGCACGGAGTACCCGTGCTCGCCGGCATCGTGGCGTACACCCCAGAAGAAGCAAAGGCAGCTGCCGAGAAAATCGGCGGCGTAACTGTCGTTAAAGCACAGGTCAAGGTTGGCGGCCGTGGCAAGGCTGGCGGCGTCAAGGTCGCAAAAACTGCCGACGAGGCGTTTGAACACGCCACCAACATCCTGGGCATGGACATCAAGGGTCACACCGTCAACAAGGTGATGATTGCCCAGGGTGCCGATATCGCCGAGGAATTCTACTTCTCGGTCCTGCTGGACCGAGCCAACCGCAACTACCTGGCCATGTGCTCGGTGGAGGGCGGCATGGAGATCGAGCAGCTCGCCGTCGAACGCCCTGACGCGTTGGCCAAGGTTGCCATCGATCCCGCCGTGGGCATCGACCAGGCCAAGGCCGACGAGATCGTCGCGGCCGCTGGCTTCGCTGAGGAACTGCGCGGCAAAGTCGCCGCTGTAATCCTCAAGCTGTGGGACGTCTTCAAGAAGGAAGATGCCACCCTCGTTGAGGTCAACCCGCTGGTCCGCACCGGCGCAGGCGACATCGTGGCACTGGACGGCAAGGTCTCGCTGGACGAGAACGCCGACTTCCGGCACCCGAAGCACGCTGCCCTGGAAGACGCTGACGCAGCTGACCCGCTCGAGGCCAAGGCCAAGGCGCAGGACCTGAACTACGTCAAGCTGGACGGCGAAGTCGGCATCATCGGTAACGGTGCAGGCCTGGTCATGTCCACGCTGGACGTTGTTGCGTACGCCGGTGAAAACCACGGCAACGTCAAGCCCGCCAACTTCCTGGACATTGGCGGTGGAGCCTCTGCAGAGGTCATGGCCGCTGGTCTTGACGTCATTTTGGGTGACGAGCAGGTCAAGTCCGTGTTCGTGAACGTCTTCGGCGGCATCACTGCCTGTGACGCTGTTGCCAAGGGCATCGTTGGAGCACTCGCCGAACTCGGCTCCGCGGCCAACAAGCCGCTGGTCGTTCGCCTCGATGGCAACAACGTCGAAGAAGGCCGCCGCATCCTCAACGAGGCCAACCACCCGCTGGTGACCCTGGCCGCCACCATGGACGAGGGCGCCGACAAGGCCGCCGAGCTCGCCAACGCAGCGAAGTAAGGGACGCGACATGTCTATCTACCTCAACAAGGACTCCAAGGTCATCGTCCAGGGCATCACCGGCGGCGAAGGCACCAAGCACACCGCGCTGATGCTCAAGGCTGGCACCAACGTTGTGGGTGGCGTTAACGCCCGCAAGGCTGGCACCACCGTGGTCAACGGCGATAACGAAATCACCGTCTTTGGCACCGTCAAGGAAGCCATTGCTGAAACCGGCGCCGACGTCTCCATCGTGTTCGTCCCGCCGGCCTTCACCAAGGACGCTGTCGTGGAAGCCATCGAAGCCGGTATCGGCCTCGTCGTGGTCATCACCGAGGGCGTGCCGGTTCAGGACTCCGCTGAGTTCTGGGCTTTGGCCCAGTCCAAGGTCGACTCCGAAGGCAACCAGGTCACCCGCATTATCGGCCCGAACTGCCCCGGCATCATCACCCCCGGCGAGGCTCTGGTGGGCATCACGCCGGCCAACATCACCGGCAAGGGCCCCATCGGCTTGGTCTCCAAGTCCGGTACCTTGACCTACCAGATGATGTACGAGCTGCGCGACCTCGGCTTCTCCACCGCGATCGGCATTGGTGGCGACCCCGTCATCGGTACCACCCACATCGACGCCCTGGCTGCGTTCGAGGCGGACCCGGAAACCAAGGCAATCGTGATGATCGGTGAAATCGGTGGCGACGCTGAAGAGCGTGCCGCTGACTACATCAAGGCCCACGTCACCAAGCCGGTGGTCGGTTACGTTGCCGGCTTCACCGCACCTGAGGGCAAGACCATGGGCCACGCTGGCGCCATCGTCTCCGGCTCGGCTGGCACCGCCCAGGCGAAGCAGGAAGCCCTTGAAGCTGCAGGCGTCAAGGTCGGCAAAACGCCGTCCGAGACCGCCAAGCTGCTGCGCGAAGTGTACGCAGCGCTCTAAAGCTACGCACAAAGCGGGGCCCTTTTCCTGCACCTGCCGGTGCTGGAAAGGGCCCCGCTTTCGTTTAATCTCTGCTCTGGACACCCGAACCCAAGAGTTCCTCGAGCCGTTCGTAGCCCTCGGTTATGCCACCTTCCATCCCTGACTGCAGCATGCTGTCGCGGGCTTCCTGGCTGGGGTACACCGAGTGCCCCTTGAGTCGGGTTCGGCCATTGCCCAGGTCCTCGAACGTCATGAATTCGAGGCTGACCACATCGGGGTAGCCGCCGAATTCGAAGGTCTGAAGGGCGAACTCGTTCTCGCGGACGGTGTGGAAGACGCCGCTGAATTCGTAGGGAACACCGTCGGGGCCGGTGTGCAGGTAGCTGTAGCTGCCACCGCTGCGAAAGTCGTAGTGGCCCATCTGCATTGTCATCCCGCGGGGCCCCAACCACTGGACCACCAGGTCCGGGTCCTTGTGGGCGCGGAAGACGTCGGCTACCGGGAAATCGAACTCGCGCTCGGTGTCGATGAAAGGGATGCCCTCGGGCGCGGTGATCTTCAGTTCGTTGGACATGATCATTCCTCTTGCTGGGTGCCGGTCAGTCCGGCGTTGGCGGAAAGTACTGCCTCGAGGCTGCGGAACTGGCCCTCTCGGACCAACCGGTACTGGTCGATCCAGGCGGTGAGTGCCTCCAGCTGTACGGGGTTCAGGTGGACGGGCCTGCGTTGGGCGTCCCGGGTACGGGTCACCAGCTGTGCCTGCTCTAGGACCTGGATGTGTTTCGAAACGGCCTGCTTGGAGATGTCGAACGGCTCTGCGAGTTCGTTGACGGTCGCTGGGCCGCGGCTCAGCCGGGCGATGATGCTCCGTCGGATGGGATCGGCCAAGGCCATAAAGGCCAGGTCCAGCGCCCCGTCGTTGGAGGCCATCTCGAACCGCTTTCTAATCAACTACTTTATTTATCAACCTATTGGTTGATTACGAAGATACGCCTGTCCGTCTTGAATGACAAGGGAAATTATCGTCCGCGGTGTCTCCGCCCCGGCCCCGGGCCGTGGAGATGCTCCGGGACGGTGCCCAACTCACCGAGACCGAGTTGCGGAAGTATCTTGAAGGGAAGTTGGCGCGCTACAAGATCCCCAAGTCCGTGCTGTTCATGGACGAAATGCCGCGCAATGCCAGCGGCAAGATCAAGAAGGCGGATCTCCGGAAGCAGAGCACTACCCAGCTGTGACGGTCGCCGTCGGCTCTGGTGAGCGGACGACGGCGGCCATCGGACTTTCCGAGGCCCCGACCCGGGTGCGTGGTGGGGGCTGCCAGGTGCGCCGTCGTCAGCCGCCGTCGTTGCGGCAAGAACTCCGGGAGGGTTGGCGGCTCGGCCGTAAGAACTCCGGGAGGGTTGGCGGCTCGGCCGTAAGAACTCCGGGAGGGTTGCTAGCCCACCACCGTGCCGAAGACGAGGCCGAGCACGTAGGTGACTGCCGCCGCGCCCAGGCCGATTCCCAGCTGCCGCAGGCCGCGGGTCACCGGTGAGGTGCCAGACAGGAGCCCCACCACGCCGCCGGTACCCAACAGGGCCAGGCCCACCAGTCCGCCGGCAACCAGCAATGCGGGCAGGCCGGTCATGCCGAAGAGGAACGGCAGGATAGGAATGATGGCACCCGAGGCGAAGAAGCAGAAGCTGGACAGCGCTGCTCCCCATGCGGTGCCTACGGTTTCGTGCTGGTCTTCCTCGGCTGCTTCCTCCGGGTGGAGTGACAGGCTGGGATCGCAGTCGCAGGAGAGCAGCCCCAATCGCTCTGAGACTCGGTGCTGGGCAGCTTCTTGGGTCATGCCCCGGGCAAGGTACACCAGGAGCAGTTCGTTATGCTCCAGGTCGAGTTTTGGTGCTGCCGCCAGGGTGACCTGGGTGGGGCGGGTGGCGTCCAGGAGTTCACGCTGGGAGCGGACGGAGATGAATTCGCCGGCACCCATGGACATGGCGCCTGCCAGCAGGCCGGCAATGCCGCTGAGCAGCACCACGCTGCTGGCTACGCCTGACGCGGCCATGCCCATCACCAGCGAGAGGTTGCTGACCAGGCCATCGTTGGCGCCGAACACGGCTGCCCGGAACGTGCCGGCGAGACGGTTGCGGCCGCGCGTTGCCAGACCGCGGACCACCTCTTCGTGGATTTGTTCGTCAGCGGCCATCGCCTCAGTGGCGTTCGGGTCCTTGATGTAGGGGGAGCGGCTCTCGGCCCGCTGGGCGAGGGCCAGTACGAAGACGGAGCCAAAATGCCGCGCCAGGAAGTTCAGGAACTGGCTGCGGAGCGACGCCGATCGTGGCTTGCCGGCATGCTCGCCCAGGAGCGCCAGCCAGTGTGCCTCGTGCCGGCCTTCGGCCTCGGCTAAGGCGAGCAGGATCTCGCGTTCTTCACCGTCGCGGTTCTCAGCCAGGTCGCGGTAGACGGCGGCTTCGGCCCGCTCATCGGCAAGGTATTGCCGCCAACGCTTGATCTCAGCGGCTGACGGCGGTGCTGCCGCGGCCGCTGCGGGCGATCCCGGCGAGGTGGCGGAAGGATTGGGTTGAACGTGCGGTGACACAGGAACTCCTGGGTGGATGGGGCGAGGGTTTCGGCTCCATTGCCACGTCAGTTTACTGCGAATTTCCGCGGTTTTTCGGCTGGCAATCCTCCCTTCGAAGTTTCGGCGCACCTCACTTTTCGCTGCCCGGAAGCCGTCAAAGGTGCTGCCGGTATGAGTGCCTTTCGGCCACCGCCTGACCGACAAAAACGACGGCGGCACCCCGGTTCGCGAATCCGCGAAGGAGGTGCCGCCGTCGTCCGTTCCGGCAGTGCCGGACCTACTGCGGTGGTGAAGGCCGCGCTGGTGCTGCAGCAGCCGGAGCAGTGCCGGTGCGGTTGACCTAGGAGTTGGCTGCCGCGTCGGCGGTGGCGTCCAGGCTGTCCTGGCCGGCCACGCGGCGCTGCCAGTTCCGCATCACGTGCGGGTCGGTGGGCTTGGTCAGGAGTGAGACCACAATGAAGACTGCTGCGGATGCGAGCAGGCCATAATAGATCGGTTCGTTGGCGTAGACGCCGTCCAGCGGCGCCTTGGCGTTGATTTCGAGCACGATCATGGTCCCCAGGGTGACCACTGTGCCCACCCCCATCGAGGCCGCTGCGGCAATTCCGGAACCACGCCTCCAGACCAGTCCACCCAGGATGGCAACGAGGAGGCCGCCCACCAGGATGTCGTAGGCGATGGTGAGGGCTGCCACCACGTCCTTGGTGATGATGGCGATGACAATGGCAATGACCCCCAGGCTGAGCACCCAGATTCGGTTGGCCTTGACGTCATGCTCCGGGTTCTCCGAGTCGTCGGTGTTGATGGTCTTGCCGAACCAGCTGGCCACGAAGGGCAGGACGTCGGCGCGGGCAACGGTAGCTGCTGCGATCAGGGCGCCCGAAGCGGTGGACATCATGGCGGCCACTGCCGCGGCGAGGACCAAGCCGCCAATGCCGACGGGCAGCAGGTTTTGGGCCACCTCGGCGTAGACGTCATCCTTTGCAGCGATCTCGATGTTGCTCAATGCCACGCTGGCTGCCATGCCGATCAGGGCACCGGCCACGCCATACAGGATGCAGTAGATACCGGCGGTGGCGCCGCCCCACCGGGCCACGGTGGGGTTCTTGGCGGTGAAGACGCGCTGCCAGATGTCCTGGCCGATCAGGAGGCCCAGGGTGTAGACCACGAAGTAGGTGATGATGGTCTGCACGCCGATGCCGTCGATCTGGAAGAAGCTGGCGTCGACGCGGCTGCGGATGCCATCCAGGCCGCCGGCAGCGTTCAGGGTAAACGGCAGCATCAGGAAGAAAATGCCGATGGTTTTGATGACGAACTGGACCTGGTCTGCCAGCGTGATGGACCACATGCCGCCAATGGTGGAATAGATCAGAACGATCGCACCGCCAATGGCGATGGCCAAGGCGCGGTCCCAGCCGAACAGGACCACGAAGATGGTGGCGTAGGCGCCGGTGGACGTTGCACAGAGCATCAAGGTGTAGGCGAGCATGACAATGCCTGAAGCTTGCGTTGCCTTGCTCCCGTACCGCAGGGTCAGCATCTGCGAGACAGTGTAGATCTTCAACTTCTGAATGGTGGGAGCGAACAGCAGGCTCAGGAGCAGTACGCCGGCGCCAATGGCCACCACCAACCACATGCCGGAAATGCCGAACTTGTAGCCGAGGCCCACGCCGCCCACTGTCGAGGCGCCACCGAGGACCACCGCAGCCATGGTGCCGGTGTACAGGAACGGACCCAGGCGACGGCCGGCCACCAGGAAGTCGCTGTTGTTCTTGGTGCGGGATTTGCCCCACCAGCCGAAGGCCAGCATGGCGATGAGGTACACCACCACAATGGCGATGTTGACGAATGATGCGTCCATGTTGGCTCCTCAGAGCAGAGTATGGGCGGCTCGCGGAGGGAGAATCCGGCGGCCGCGTCTGTCGATGCGGATGAGAGCAAAGTCTCAAATATTGCCCTATAGGCAACAAGTGTTGTCAAAAGGTTAGGCTGTGATGCCCGTAACAGTCAAGGCTGGTTGGCCGCAATGGGGCGCGGTCGCCACGGACACGTCACACTCGATGCTGACTACTAGTATTGCTGCAGAGCGGGGCCGGGTGGCCGGTGATGAAAGGTTTCGTAGATGAAAGCACTGCCAGTTGAGCCGAGCAACGTGCCCGTGGCGATCGGTTCGCGCATTCGGGCGGCCAGGCAGTCGCAACGGTTGACCATCGAACAGGTAGCCGACGCCACCGGCCTGACCAAGGGATTCCTGAGCCGGGTGGAGCGCGACCTTACCTCTCCTTCCGTGGCCTCACTGGTGACGCTTTGCCAGGTGCTGTCCATTTCCATCGGCGAACTCTTTGCCGCGCCGGAGACGCACCTGACCAAGCGCAATGACGGCCCGCGCATTTCCCTGGGTGGGCAGGGGATCGTGGAGCGGCTCCTGACGGCCCGGTCGGAGCGGCGGCTGCAGATCATCCAGGCCGTCATCGAGCCGCGCGGCCGTGGCGAGTCCGAACTCTATGCAGTGGATTGCGACGTCGATGTGCTGCACGTCCTCAGTGGCAGCATCCGCCTCATCCTCACCAATGAGGAGTATGACCTGGACGAGGGGGACACCGTCACCTTCCCCGGCCGGGAGCCGCACACCTGGGTGAACCTCACGGATGAACCGGTAGAAGTGCTCTGGGTCCTGGTCCCGGCGGCAAGCCGCTGAGCTGCGCCGGGATTACGTCGCCGGCAAAGTAATGCGGTCCTGATTAAGCCTAAGGGTAGGCTACCCTTAGGTTGTGAATCCCGAGCCAAGCACCACGATCCCTCAGGCAGCCGCCACGTTGGCACTGGTCAGCCTGGTCATCGTGCTGACCGACCCCTTCAACGCCACTAAGGCACTGACGTGGTTGGCGGGTTCCACCTATGGCAGGACCTTTGTGGATGTTCTGCCGCTAGCCATCGGCCTGCTGCTGATCGCCCCCATGCTGGCGTTCCGGCACCGCGAACTGGATATCCTCAGCCTCGACGACGACACCCCACGCCTCCTCGGCGTTCCGCTCGCCCGGGCGCGGCTGACGTTCCTGGTGGTCAGCGTGATTCTTACGGCGCTGTCCATCGCCGCCGTGGGTGCGGTGGGCTTCGTGGGGCTGATCGCTCCGCATGCAGCCCGTGCACTGGTGGGGCGCCGGCATTCCCGGGTGCTGCCCACAGCCCTGCTGCTGGGTGCCATCTTGGTCGGTGCCGCAGACGTCCTGGGCCGGACCGTGATTGCTCCTGCCCAGCTGGGTGCCGGGTTGTTGACGGCCGTGCTGGGTACCCCATACTTCATCTGGCTTTTGTGGCGCTCAAGGGTGCAGCGGCCCGGATAGGCTCCGATTCTTGTAAACAGCTGATGCCCATAAGGAAACTTGTCTGTATGATGGCAATCACATCAGTCCCGTTTTGCAGAGGAGAGCCGTCCATGGAAGAGCTGCGCATCGAAGCCAATGGCAACCTTGGTCCCATCGATTCATCCCGAATTCCCCGCTACGCAGGCGCCGCCACCTATGCCCGCCTGCCACGGCTGGACCAAGTGGCCAAGGCCGACGTCACGGTGGTGGGCGTGCCCTTCGACTCCGGCGTTTCCTACCGGCCGGGCGCGCGGTTTGGCGCCAATCACGTGCGTGAGGCCAGCCGCCTATTGCGCCCGTACAACCCGGCGTGGGACGTCAGCCCGTTTGAGAACATCCAGGTGGCGGATGCTGGCGACATGGCCGTTAACCCTTTCAATATCAACGACGCCATCGAGACCATCCAGCACAACGCGCTCGATCTCACCGCTTCGGGCAGCAAACTCCTAACCCTGGGCGGGGACCACACCATCGCCCTGCCGCTGCTCCGCGCTGCTGCCGAACGCGCCGGTGGGCCCATTGCCATGCTGCACTTCGACGCGCATTTGGACACCTGGGACACCTACTTCGGCGCTGAATACACGCACGGCACCCCCTTCCGCCGGGCTGTGGAGGAAGGGATCCTGGATACCGAGGCGATCAGCCATATTGGTACCCGCGGCCCGCTCTATGGCAAAAAAGACCTGGACGACGATCACCGCTTCGGCTTCGGCATTGTCACTTCCGCAGACGTCTACTACCAGGGCGTGCTGGAGACCGTGGCAAAGGTCCGCGACCGGATCGGCAACCGTCCGCTCTACATCTCCGTGGACATCGACGTACTGGATCCCGCGCACGCTCCCGGCACCGGCACCCCCGAAGCCGGCGGCATCACCAGCCGCGAACTCCTTGAGATCATCCGCGGCTTCCGCGGCATGAACCTGGTGGGGGCCGACGTCGTGGAGGTGGCGCCCGCCTACGACCATGCCGAAATCACCGGTGTGGCCGCCAGCCATGTAGCCTTCGAATTGGTGACGCTCATGGCGGACAACGCCGTCCCGGGCGACCGGTTCGGCGCTGCTTCCGGGTACGCGCCGCAGGCCTTGGGCCAGACCAGCCACCAGCCCGCAGGCTTCGCTGCGGCAGAGAAGGAGTAGGCAATGTCCGACGCCGATCCCCGCCTGATTCCCGAAGCCGGCACGCACGTGGTTCCCGACGCCAGCCCCCGCAACGGTGGCGACCTGGTGGTGGAGACCCTCGAAGCCCTCGGCGCCAAGACGGTCTTCGGGATCCCGGGCCAGCACGCCTTGGGCCTCTTCGACGCCATGGGCCGCGGCAACCTGCACTTCGTCTCCTCACGGGTGGAAAACAACTCGGCCTTCGCCGCCGACGGATATTCCCGGGCCACCGGCGAAGTGGGTGTGCTGTTCCTGTCCACCGGTCCCGGAGCGCTGACTTCCTTGGCTGGGCTGCAGGAGGCCTATGCCACCGGCGTACCCATGGTGGTGGTGGCGAGCCAGATTCCCCTCGATGGGTTGGGCGCCCGGCGCAAGGGCATGCTGCACCAGCTCGATGACCAGAAGGCGTCTGCCGCGAACGTCACCAAGAGCCAACGCCTGATCCAGCACGCATCTGGCATCCCGTCGGCCATCCAGGACGCCTGGACCGAGGCCATCTCCTCCCCGCAAGGTCCGGTCTGGCTCGAGATTCCGCAGAACGTGCTGCTGGACCCCATCATGGTGCCGCCGGTGGAAGATGCCCTTGCCGAGGCCGCGGACAACCCGCCCCGGGTGGAGCTCATCCGCGAAGCCGTGAAATGGCTCGAGTCGGCTAAGCGGCCGGCCATCATCGCCGGTGGCGGCACCAGGCGCGGCCGGGCCGAGGCTAGTTTGCTCTCCCTCGCCGAGAAACTCCGCGCCCCCGTCATCTGCACCCCGGGTGGCAATGGCGCGTTCCCCTGGAATCACGAGTTGTCCCTGCAGTCCTGGATTGAGGACCGCTACATGACGGACGTCCTTGAGGACGCCGATGTCTTGGTGGTCATCGGTTCGTCCCTGGGCGAAGTCACCTCCAACTACTTCACCTTCGAACCGCGCGGCCGGATCATCCAGATCGACGCAGAGCCCCGGGTCCTCGAATCCAACCGGCCCGGGCTGGGAATCCGTGCCGACGCTGGCCAGGCGTTGGCGGCGCTGGATACTGCCATCACTGGCACTGGCACTGGCACTGGCACTGGCCCGTCCTGGCATGGCGCCGCTCCGGAGGATGTAGTCAAGGAGGCTTTGGCCAAGGTCACCGCCCGCGTGGAGGGCCAAGACCTCGCGAAGGAGTTGGCCTTCATGGCAGACATTCGCGAAGCGGTCCCCGCGAGCATGCAGACCTTCTGGGACATGACCATCTCCGCCTACTGGGGCTGGAGCTGCTGGGATTCCCGCGGCGGCCAGTTCCACTCGGCGCAGGGCGCCGGTGGCCTGGGCTACGGTTTTCCGGCCGCAATCGGTGGTGCTGTGGGCCTCGAGACGACAGGTCAGCCGAGTCGGGTGCTGGCAGTGTCCGGTGACGGCTCGGCGATGTACTCCATCGCTGAATTGGCCACTGCCAAGCAGCACAATGTGCCGGTCACGTGGTTGATCGTCGACGACGGCGGTTACGGGATCTTGCGCGAATACATGGTGGGTGCGTTTGGCCAGGCCACGGCCACCGAGCTTGCCCGGCCAGACTTCGTCAAGCTCGCCGAATCCTTCGGCGTGCCTGCCCGCCGGGTTTCCCCGGGCGACGTGGGGGAGGCGCTGTCGGCGTCCTTCGCCGCCGACGGGCCCAACGTCGTCGTGGTGGAAACACTGCTGAAGATGTTTGGTCCCACGCACCTGGCCGACTGAACGCGATTTCGGGCCTGCGCGGCAGCCCTTTCGTTTCCGCATCGGACCCTCGCCACATGGCGGGGGTCCGATGCGTTTAAGCCCGCTCACTAGGCCACGGGAACCGCCCAGCCTCGCGTGTTTCGCACCACGTCACTTTGATAGTTTCCCAAAGCAACCAATAATCGGTATAGTTGCTTGAGGCAAACAATTGAGGAGTGGGGCAGGCATGGCGGTAGCACCGGATACAGCAGCGAACCTGGTGTACCAGATCTTCGACCTTCAGCGCGCCGTACGCTGCATTTCAGCTGCCAATATTCGCGGCCAGGAAGCCGGCGTCGCGGTGCAGGGCGTTCTGCGATTTGTGGGGGAGGGCGAGTCGCGGGCTACCCGACTCGCTGAACGATTGGGCGTCAGCGCCCCGGTCCTCAGCCGGCACATTGCAGAGCTCGAAGAGCTGGGATATGTCGGCCGGAGGCCGGATCCCGACGACGGCCGCGCCCAACTGGTCGCCCTGACACCACGTGGCCAAGACTTCCTCCGACGCATGGAGGACCAACGCGCCGGAGTGCTTCAGGAACTCCTCAGCGAGTGGAGCGAAGCGGATGCCGACGCAACGGCCGCCACCCTGCGCAAGCTCACCGCTTCCTTGAAGCATTCGGCCGGCAAACCGGCCAGCACAGCACCCACCACTTTTTAGGAGCAGATTCATGGCAAGCCAAACGGCCGCCCCCAGGCATTCCACCGGAGAGCCGCCCTTGCGGGACAAGAACGTTCCCGCCGCAGCAACCGAGATGTCCCACCGGCAGATCATGGAAGCCCTGACCGGACTCCTTGCCGCGTTCTTCACCGCAATCCTCAGCAGCACCATTGTGGCCAACGCGCTACCCACCATCATGTCCGACCTGCACGGCACCCAGACGGACTTCGCCTGGGTCATCACTGCCGCGCTGCTGGCCAACGCCGCCACCACGCCCATCTGGGGCAAACTGGCCGACCTTTACAACAAAAAAGTCCTGGTCCAACTCAGCATCATCATCTTCGTGGCCGGTTCCGTCATGGCCGGGCTATCCCAAACCATCCCGCTGCTCTTGGGCGCCCGCGTCATCCAAGGTATCGCCATGGGTGGCCTCACCGCGCTGGCCCAGGCCATCATCGGCACCATGATCCCGCCGCGCAACCGCGGTAAGTACTCCGGCTACATGGGTGCCGTGATGGCAGTCGGCACCGCCGGCGGTCCGCTCCTGGGTGGATTTATCGTGGATAGCCCGTTGGGCTGGCGCTGGACCTTCTTCGTCTGTGTGCCGCTCGCCGTCGTCGCCCTGATCCTGCTGCAGGTCACTCTGAAGATCAGCCATATCCGCCGGCCGGCCAAGATCGACTGGCTCGGCTCCATTCTCCTGACCTCAGGCGTGAGCCTGCTCCTCATCTGGGTTTCCTTTGCCGGCAAGGCCGACTACTACGACTGGGTTTCATGGCAGTCAGCACTCATGGTGGGCGGCGGCGTCCTGCTCCTGGCACTGCTGGTCTTCGTTGAATCCAAGGTGGAGCAGCCCATCATCCCGCTGAAGATCATCTCCGAGCGCACCACCGCGCTGGCCATTGTGGCCTCCGTGGCCGTGGGCGTGGCCATGTTTGGTTCCTCCACCTTCCTGGGCCAGTACTTCCAGGTGGCCCGTGGCGCCACCCCCACCGAAGCTGGCCTGCTGACCTTGCCCATGATTGCCGGCAACCTCATCGGTTCCGTAGCATCAGGCCTCCTCATCAGCCGGTTCGGTAAGTGGAAGGGCTTCCTGATTGCTGGAACGGTGCTCCTGACGGGTGGCCTGGGGCTGGCCGGCACCATGGACCACACCACCGAACTCTGGCACGCTGGCGTGTTCACCGCGATCCTCGGCCTCGGCCTGGGCATGCTGATGCAGAACCTGGTGCTGGCAGTGCAGAACACCGTGCGGGCCTCTGACATTGGGACGGCCAGCGCCTCTGTGGCGTTCTTCCGTTCCGTAGGCGGCGCCATTGGCGTCTCAGTGCTCGGTGCTGTGCTGGCCAACCGGGTCAGTGAACTCGCCACCCAAGGCCTGGCCGCAGCAGGCATCCCGGTCACGGGCGGGGGAGCGGGCAGCAGCCTGGACCTCACCCACATGCCGGAGCCGGTCCGCGAGATCATGCGGGCAGCTTACGGTGACGCTACGGCCGAGGTCTTCCTGATTTCCGCAGTGGTCACGGTGGTGGCGTTCATCTCTGTGATGTTCATCAAGGAGAAGCCCCTGCGCCGCACCGTGGATATCCAGGCCGAACCAGCTGTGCCTGGTTCCGCTGAGGCTGCGACGGCAGGTCGCTGAACAGGCGGCATACTCCACACGGATGATCTTCCCCGGGGGCAGTTCCGCCCCGGGGAAGAGTCTCGTACAGTGAGAAGGCTTGGATTGTCGGACCTACCTGTTACTCCTTAAGCCTCCTGTTCTGCACATACATTCGAAGGATCTGTGGGCATGCTTCTCACCCTCATACGGCGCTTCTCCAAGCCGTATATGCCATACCTTGTGGCCGTTATCATCTTTCAGTTGGCCTCGACCATGGCGGCCCTCTATCTCCCCAGCCTGAACGCCCAGATCATCGATGAAGGCGTCTCCCGCGGGGACACCGACTTCATCTGGCGGACCGGCGCCGTCATGCTCGCCGTTGCCTTCGTGCAGGTAGGTACCGCCATAGCTGGCGTCTACTTCGGCTCCAAGGTGGCCATGGCGTTGGGACGCGACCTGCGCCGGGCGGTGTTCCGCAAGGTCACCAGCTTCTCGGCCAAGGACGTTGGCGTGTTCGGTGCGCCCACCCTGATCACCCGTGGCACCAACGATGTCCAGCAGGTCCAGATGCTCATGTTGATGGGCCTGAACTTCATGGTGGCAACGCCCATCATGTGCATCGGCGGCATCATCATGGCCCTGCGCGAGGACATCAACCTGTCCTGGCTGGTGTGGGTTTCGGTGCCCCTATTGACGGTGGTGGTGGGCTACCTGGTGGTCAGGCTCATGCCCCTGTTCCGCTCCATGCAGGTCAAGATCGACCGGATCAACGCCGTCCTGCGTGAGCAGATCATCGGCATCCGGGTGGTCCGCGCCTTTGTCCGCGAGCCCTACGAAACCGATCGCTTTGGGACGGCCAACAAGGAACTCACCGACGTTTCGCTAAAGATCGGCGCGTTGTTCGTCCTGATGTTCCCGGCGATCAGCATGATCCTGCACCTTTCCACGGCGGCGGTGCTGTGGTTCGGCGGGCAACGGGTGGACTCGGGGGACATGCAGGTGGGAGCCCTCACGGCCTTCCTGCAGTACCTGCTGCAGATCCTCGTGGCCGTCATGATGGGCACGTTCATGGCCATGATGATCCCGCGGGCCGCCGTCTGCGCGGACCGCATCGGTGAAGTGCTCGACGTCGAGCCCTCCATCCACGATCCAGAAGCCCCGGAGGCGCCATCGGCCCTGTCCGGTGTGGTGGAGTACCGCAATGTCACCTTCTCCTACCCCGGCGCCGAGTCTCCGGTCCTGAGTAACGTCAGCTTCACGGCCCGCCCCGGCCAGACCATCGCCATCATCGGCTCCACCGGTGCCGGCAAGACCTCATTGCTCTCACTCCTGCCCCGTCTCTATGACGCCGTGGACGGCGAAATCCTGCTCGACGGCGTCCCCGTCAACAAGCTGGACCGGTCCGAAATCACCCGGCGGGTGGCAATGGTTCCGCAGCGGCCCTACCTGTTCTCGGGATCGATCGAGCACAACCTTCGCTTCGGCAAATCGGACGCAACAGAGGAAGAGCTCTGGGACGCGCTGCGCGTGGCCCAAGGTGAATCATTTGTCCGGGATAAGAAGAACGGGCTGGACTCACGGATCGCCCAGGGTGGTACCAACGTCTCCGGCGGCCAGCGGCAACGGCTCTGCATTGCCCGAGCTCTCGTCACCAAACCCCGCGTCTACCTCTTTGACGATTCGTTCTCTGCCCTGGACGTGGCCACCGACGCGCGTTTGCGGGCGGCGCTGAAGCGCACCACCGCTGACGCAACGGTGATTATCGTGGCGCAACGAATCTCCACCATCACCGAAGCCGACCAGATCCTGGTGCTGGACAACGGCCGGATCGTTGATCGTGGAACCCACCAGGAACTCTTGGAAACCTCACCCACGTACCAGGAAATCGTTGAATCCCAACTGAGCGTGGAGGAGATGGCATGAGTCCCCGTAAGAAAGATTCCGCGGCAGCCGATCAGTCGCTCTCCGAACCGGTCATCACCGATCCCACCCAACTCGACGACGACGATTTCATTGAGGAGGATTACGTTCCTTCTGAGTCCGACGGCGACATGTTTGGTGGGGTGCCCGCCAAGAAGGCACAGCACTTCTGGCCCTCAGCGAAACGGCTGATCGGCCTGCTGAAGCCGGAAACCCTGGGCATCAACATTGTGGTGGCCCTGGTGGTGGTTGCCGTGGTGCTGAATGTGATTGCGCCCAAGATCCTGGGCCAGGCCATGGACGTCATCTTCGCCGGAGTGGTGGGCAAACAGCTGCCCGCTGGCGCCAGCAAGGATCAATTCGTTGAGGGCCTGCGCCAGCAAGGCCAAGACAACTTCGCGGACATGGTCTCGCGGATGGAGTTGGTGCCCGGATCGGGAATCAACTTTGACAAGCTGACTATGCTGATTGCCATCGTGCTCCTGATGTACTTTGTGTCCAACATTTTCCTGTGGTTGCAGGGCTACGTGCTGAACATCATCGTCATGAAGGTGATCC
Organism: Arthrobacter ulcerisalmonis; assembly: GCF_900609065.1. Taxonomy (GTDB): domain Bacteria; phylum Actinomycetota; class Actinomycetes; order Actinomycetales; family Micrococcaceae; genus Arthrobacter; species Arthrobacter ulcerisalmonis. The sequence goes on from NZ_UXAU01000019.1 coordinate 128,403, forward strand.
GGAAGCTTCGTGACGATACCGAGAAGAAGCTGAACCGGCTGCCGCTGAACTACTTCGACACCCGTCAGCGCGGCGACGTCCTCTCCCGGGTGACGAACGACGTCGACAACGTCCAGCAGGCCCTGCAGCAGGCCTTCGCGCAGCTCATCAACTCCCTGCTCACTGTGGTGGGCATCGTCATCATGATGTTCATCGTCTCCTGGCAGTTGGCGCTCATCGCCCTGATCGCGCTGCCGCTGTCAGGCGTTGCCGCAGGCATGATCGGCGTGCGCAGCCAGAAGCTGTTTGCAGCGCAGTGGAAGAACACCGGTCAGCTGAACGGGCAGATCGAGGAATCGTTCTCCGGCCACGACCTGGTCCGCGTTTTCGGCCGCGACGCCGACATGATGGCCCGGTTCGACGAACGCAACGATGCCCTGTACAAGGCCAGCTTCGGGGCCCAGTTCGTCTCCGGCATCATCTTCCCGGTCATGCAGTTCGTGTCCTACCTCAGCTACGTCGGCATCGCCGTGGTGGGTGGCCTGCGTGTTGCCTCCGGATCGATGTCGTTGGGCGACGCTACCGCCTTCATCCAGTACTCCCGCGAGTTCACCCAGCCGCTGGGCCAGATGGCGGGTATGGCCAACATGCTCCAGTCCGGTGTGGCCTCCGCCGAACGCGTCTTCGAGTTCCTGGACGCCGACGAGCAGGACTCCGAAACCGCCACCAAGCACCTGCCTGCCAAGACGGACGGGCACGTGGACTTCAAGGACGTCACCTTCAGCTACACCGAGGACAAGAAGCTCATTGAGGACTTGTCCTTTACGGCGGAACCCGGAAACACCGTAGCGATTGTTGGGCCAACGGGTGCCGGCAAGACCACCCTGGTGAATCTGGTGATGCGGTTCTACGAACTGAACTCCGGCACCATCACCCTGGATGGGGTGGACATCACCCAGCTCAGCCGCGCCGAGCTCCGGTCCAAGGTGGGGATGGTCCTCCAGGACGCGTGGCTGTTTGGCGGATCCATCTATGACAACATCCGGTACGGCAACCTTGAAGCCACGGAAGAGCAGGTCATGGCAGCCGCCAAGGCCACGTTCGTGGACCGGTTTGTCCGGGCCCTGCCTGACGGCTACGAAACCATCATCGACGAGGAAGGCAACAACGTCAGTGCCGGTGAGAAGCAGTTGATCACCATTGCGCGCGCGTTCGTGGCCAACCCCTCGTTGTTGATTCTGGACGAAGCGACCAGTTCCGTGGACACCCGCACCGAGTTGCTGGTCCAGAAGGCCATGGCAGCGTTGCGGACGGACCGGACCAGCTTCGTGATCGCCCACCGGCTCTCCACAATTCGGGATGCCGACACCATCCTGGTGATGGAAAACGGCCAGATCGTGGAGCAGGGCAACCACAAGGTGTTGCTCGCCGCCCAGGGCGCGTACTACCGGCTGTACCAGTCGCAGTTCGCGGGCTCGGACGCCGAGGACGTGCCGGTTGATGATTCGACGGCGGTGCACAGCTGAGTACCAACACCGCTGATCCCCAGCGCATCGAGGTTGCCGTGCCAATGCGCTGGGGCGACATGGACGCGTACGGCCACATCAACAATGTCCAGATCGTCAGGATCCTTGAGGAAGCCCGGATCGCTGCTTTCGGGCCGCCTCGCGGAGCCGGGCAGCCCGGCGTCGAACCCGTCGTATCTCTCTTCAACGATCTGCCGGAGGGCACCATGGCCTTGGTGGTGGATCACAAGATCCGCTACGTCCGGACGTTGGAATACCGCAACGTTCCGGCCAAGGTCCAGGTGTGGATTGGTGCGGTCAAGGGCGCCAGTTTCGACATCCACTACCGGATTAAAGATCCCGTCACCGGGGAGGACTGCGTGAAAGCGAGCAGCCACCTGGCGTTCGTGGACAACTCCACCGGGCAGGTGCGGCGGTTAACGCCGCTGCAGAAAGAACGGTTGGGGCCCTACGTCCAGTGATGCTTTGAGGGTTACACCGGCACCCGGAACGTGAACACGGTGCCCTCACCCAGGACGCTGTCCACCTCGATGGTGCCGCCGTGGGCCTCAACGATCGCCTTACTGATCGGTAGGCCCAGGCCGACCCCCGGGATGGCCGAGCGGCGGGCTGTGCTGGCCCGGAAAAACTTAGCGAAGACCTCGCTGGCGTCTTCAGGGGACATCCCCATGCCGGTGTCAGTCACGCGGCAGGCCAGGTGACCGTTGGAACGGGACAGCGTCACCTGGACCTCGCCGCCGTCGGGCGAATACTTGATGGCGTTGGAGACCAAGTTGTCCAACACCTGGGAGATTCTCGCGCCATCGACATGGGCCTCAAGTTGCGTCGGAACATCAGCCGTCAGGCTGATGCCTGCGACGGTTGCCTTAGGGAGGGCTGAGGAGACGCTGGCGCGGACCAGGTCCGCAACATCCACGGCGTTGGGAGTGACGATCAACTGGCCGTGCCGGCTTGCCAGCAGGTCTGAGACCAAGGTCAGCAGCCGCTCGGAGTTCCGCTGGATGATCTCCAACATTTCCAGCTGCGAGTCCTTCGGGTCGTCGAACTGAAGCAGTTCCACGTAACCCAGGATGGACGTCAGGGGTGTCCGGAATTCGTGCGAAACACTGGAGACAAACTCATCCTTGGCGGTCAGTGCGTTGACCAGTTCGGTCACGTCGCTGAAGGCAACCACCGAGCCGTTGAAATTGCCTCCTGCATCCTTCATGGCGCGGGCCGTGGTGACCATGGCACGCTGTTCGTTCCCTTCGCCGAGCCAGACTAAGTGGTCGGTGAACGTTTCACCCATGACCGCGCGGCGGACCGGCCGGTCTTCCACAGGCACCGGGGTCATGCGGTCAGGGCCGAAAACCAGCAGCTGGGACTCGTTGGGATCCGGATTGTTCTTGGGCGCGGCCAGGAGATGGTTGGCGCGTTGCTTGCGGTTCATCAGGATGTCGTGGCCATCCGCGTCAACGGCGAGAACGCCCAGGTGCACGGTGTCCAGGACGGTGTTGAGGAGTGCTTCCTGGCGTTGGCTGCTCTTGAGGCTGGCTTCGAGTTGTGCGTCCTTCTCTTCGAGTTCCCGCTGCTGACGCATGGCGCTGCTGGTCAGGACATTGACGGAGACTCCGATACCCAGGGAGATGACCGGCATGAGGAGTGCGCGGGTGAGGCTTTGGGCCGAGACGGCGTCCCGAACAAATAGCGGCACCCAAATGATGGCCAAAGGTGCCAGGAAGGACAATACGACGGCGGTTTTGGGGTAGAAGCTAGACGCGCAGAGCCAGATTACAGGGAAGATAGCCAACAGGCTGATGCCTGTGAGGCTGTCCTGGCTGCCTTCCCGCCCCATCGAGATCGAGATGAAATCCAACAGCGGGATGATCAAGAAACTCGTGTACGGCAGCCTGTCCCACGGCATCAAATAGCACAGCGCCATCAGCGCCACTTGAGAGAGCACGAAGACCTGGAAAAGGACGTTCTCGATAGTCCCGGGAAAATAAGCCCACACTAGGAAGACCACCAAGAGCGTGGTGATGAACAACGGCAGCTGACTCATGGCCACGCGATCGGTCAGGCGTAACTCGTGAAACGAGCGTCGGAAGAGCCGAAAATGCCCGAAGTGCCCCAGTGGCCGCGATTTGGGCTCAGTCATGGGAAGCAGACATGCGGGGCGCGAAGTGGGAGACCATACCAGCAGGATATCCGCAGCCAGCTATACTTCAGACGTGGCTGTGGAGGGGACAATATGAGTGACGCACGAGTTGGCCTCGTCATCGAGGATGATCACGACATCCGGGAACTGGTCCGCACCGTGCTGACCCAAGCCGGTTTCGACGTGACGGTAGCAAGCACCGGAGCCGAGGGTGTGCTCATCGCCAAGACACTGAGCCCCGATGTCATCACCTTGGACCTCGGTCTACCGGATATTGACGGTTTCGAAGTGTCCCGCCAGATCCGCGAGTTCTCCAACGCCTACATTGTGATGCTCACGGCCCGGACTGAAGAACTCGATACCTTGATCGGACTCGAGTCCGGCGCGGATGACTACCTCACCAAACCGTTCCGACCCCGGGAACTGCGCGCCCGCGTTGCCGCCATGATGCGGAGACCTCGAACGGCAGCAGAAGCTACGGAGACCGCAGCGCCAGCCGCATCGGCCAACGGCAACGGTAAGCACGAACGCGGCAACTTCAGCCACAATGGACTGGACCTCAGCTACTCGTCCAGGACCGTCACCGTGGACGGTGAGGAAATGAACCTCACCCGTACTGAATTTGAACTGTTGCACGCGCTGCTCGAGGCGGGCAGGACTGTCCGGACCAAATCCGATCTGGTGCGCCGACTACGCGACGAGGATTACGACGTCGGAAGTTACATCAGCGAGTCTGACGAGCGGTCCGTCGAGGTCCACATGGGCAACCTCCGCAAGAAGCTCGGTGACTCACCGCAGAGCCCGCGGTGGCTGCAGACCGTTCGCGGCGTGGGCTACCGTTTGGCGCCAGGCGGCCACTGAGCTTCCAGCCGGTGAACCGTCTGCTGGCCGCAATGGTCGATGGCGCGCAGGTACGTGGCAGCGAGTTGCGGGAGGACGACGGCGACGTCTGCCTTCCGGACCCCATTGCGGATTTCGCATTCCAGGTCGAGTGACATCTCGGCCAGCCGCTCAGCACCGACCATCTGACTGGACGTTTTCAGGCTGAGGATTGCGTCGACGGCGCCCTCCAGATCGCCGGTGGTCAGGGCCAGGCGGAGCCGATTCATCCGGTGCGGCAGGTAGCCGATGAAGTTGCCGACAAAGACCCGCGTGTAGCCGCCGTCCTCCGCAAGTTCTTCCCGCAAGCGATCCAACACCGACTGGTCGACCAAGGGCCGCGGCGTGTCGTCTGGGGTGCTCACTGCGGTCCTTCCGGGGATCAGTTTCGGTGGGGGGAACAAGGTGATTGTCCGTGGCATTCGTTCCTCTTCAGGTTAGGTGCGTCGCCGCGGCGGATCGGTCGTTTTGGCCCAAGATTGTGGTTTTCCGGAGAAGACTGCGGGTTTTTTCAGGTTGGTGGATGAGGGGCTCGCGGTGCTTCGACGTGGCAGCTGCCGAGGGCGGGATGACGGTCCAGGGCGCCCGATGGCTGCCATTCGCTGACGGTGCCGGTGGCTCATCACACTGCTCCGGACTTTTGAGAGCGACCCTCATCAGGGCCACATCTCAGTCTCGCCGGGATGACTCAAGAACCGTGTTCGGGTGGACCCAAGATTGGCTCAAGATGGCCAGGTCTGCGGCTTTTGGGCCGTGAATGTGGGTGCCGTCCCTCGGATTCTTTTACGCGGTGGAAACAGGACCGTGACCGACTCGTCGCCAGCGGTCGATAGCGTCGCAGCAGACCCATTCGGAGACGAAAGCGACGCTCACCATGACCAACGACAGTCCCAACACGCAACTACTGGAACCGGCCTCCGCGCCTGGACCAGCCGGCGTCGTACCCTTACCGCCCTCCGCCGGAGACGCTGGCAACTCGGCAGCTTTGAACGCCACCAAGGAAAGCCTGGAGGACTATACGCTGCGATTCGCTCCACGGTCGTACCGCAAATGGGGTGCGGGGGTGGTGGCTACCAGTGCCCTGGGCGGGATCGCGTACTTGGCCGACTTCTCGATCGGCGCCAACATTGGGATTGCGTACGGCACCACCAATGCAATCATCGGGATCGTGTTGGCTGCGCTGGTCATTTTCGCTACGGGATTCCCGTTGGCCTACTACGCGGCGCGGTACAACATCGACCTGGACCTGATCACCCGCGGCTCCGGCTTTGGCTACTACGGTTCGGTAGTCACCAACGTTATCTTTGCGACGTTCACCTTCATCTTCTTCGCTCTGGAGGGGTCCATCATGGCGCAGGGCCTCGAACTGGGCCTTGGGATTCCGCAGTGGCTTGGCTATGCGGCGTCGACCATTATTGTGATTCCGCTGGTGATTTATGGGATGAACGTGTTGGCGAAGCTGCAGGTGTGGACCACCCCGTTGTGGCTGCTGTTGATGGTGATTCCTGTGGGTTATCTGGTCATTTCACATCCCAGCAGCATTGACACGTTTTTCGCCTACACCGGTGAATCGGGCGACGGCGGACCGAACCTTGCGTCGGTGATGCTGGCGGCGGGCGTATGTCTCTCGCTGATGGCGCAGATTGCCGAGCAGATCGACTATCTCCGCTTCATGCCACCTAAGACTGCCGAGAACAAGGGCGCCTGGTGGCGTGCGGTGATCCTGGCCGGTCCGGGCTGGGTGATTTTCGGGGCGATCAAGCAGATCGTGGGTATGTTCATCGCCGTCTACCTGATCGCATCGCTGGATCCCGCAGCGTCCGCCACTGCCAACGAACCGGTGCACCAATTCCTTGGCGTCTACCAAGAGATGATGCCTGCCTGGCTGGCCATGACGTTAGCCGTGATCCTGGTGGTCATTTCGCAGATCAAGATCAACGTGACCAACGCCTACTCCGGCTCGCTGGCGTGGACCAACAGCTTTACTCGGGTGACCAAGACGTACCCCGGCCGCATGGTGTTCGTGATGGTCAACCTGCTGATCGCGCTGGTGCTGATGGAAGCCAACATGTTCGACTTCCTCAATACCATTCTTGGCTTTTACGCCAACTGCGCCATGGCCTGGGTAGTCACCGTGGCGTCCGATATCGCCATCAACAAGTATCTGCTGAAGATCTCGCCGAAGGTACCGGAGTTCCGCCGCGGCATGCTGTACGCGGTTAACCCGGTGGGGTTCGTCTCGATGCTAGTCTCGGCTGCCGTGTCGATTGCGGTCTTCTTTGGGGCGTTTGGGTCAGCGATCCAGCCGTACTCGCCGATCTTCGCCGTAGGTCTTGCCTTGGTGCTGCCGCCCGTGTTGGCTGTGGCCACCCGCGGGCGCTACTACCTGCGCCGCACCGACGACGGGATCGACCTGCCCATGTTCGACGCCGACGGGAATCCCAGCGACGCCAAGCTGCTGTGCCACGTCACCGGTATCGAGTTTGAACGGCCGGACATGGTCCGGTCCGCCCAAGACGCGCCCGATGGCAGCCCGCAGTACATCTCCTCGCTGGCACTCTCGACGGACAAGACGGGGAAGTTGGTGCTCCCGGCGCAGAAATAGTGGGGCGCTCGCCGCGTATTGCCCGTGGTAATCGATGACGGGCTCAAGTTAGCTCGGGAGGCGGGCGGCCAGCAGGCCGCCCGCCTCCCGTTGCCAGGTGAGGCTATTCTCAGCGGCAGCCAATTCGCGCAGATTTTGTACGGATGCGAATGGCGGGCGCCCCGATCTGTCCGGCTCAATGCGAGCTGAGCGTGAATGAAGCCGCGGGCGATCACGTAACCTGTGGATAACTTCTGCGGCTCAATGTGATGTGCGTTACCCTTAGTGCACCGTCCGGGGGGATGAGACCTTTCACGATTCGGGGTACTGGCTTCCATGAGTTCACGTAGTAGGTTCCGCTCTCGGCACGAGCGCGCTGCAACGCTAGCCTTGGTCGTCTCTGCAGCTTTTCTGTTTGCGGGATGTGAATCTGGCGCCGATCCCGGTGCCAGTCCGTCGCCGACCGCTTCTGCAACGTCTTCTCCCATCACCACCACCAGTTCCAGCGCTACGCCGACGATTTCCGCCGCCTACAAACCTGCGGACGCATCCGGCCCGGCCCAGAACGTCCCTGTTCCGGTGCTGCCCGACGTTGCGAAGACCGAGACCAAAGAGGGGCTAGAGGCGTTCACTAGGTATTGGTTCGAGCTCTTGAGCTACGGGTACGAGACAGGAGAGACTACTCAATTGGCGGCCGTGACGAGCGCGGGGTGCACTATGTGTGAGCAAGCCAAGCAAGTGCAGACTGGGTGGCATGAATCTGGTCGCTGGCTGGTGGGAGGGAAAATATCAACGCCTGCAGTTAGCACGAACTTCAGGCTAGTGAACGGCCAATACCAAGTCGCGGCCCAAGTTTCACAGGAGGGGATCAGCTACTACAACGCCGATGGATCCTTGGATACTTCGGAGCCAAAGGCCCCAGATTCCGGGAACCTTGTACTGGCGCGCTTTCAAGACGGAGCGTGGTTCGTCGACTCAGTCGATCCGATCGTGGGATGAAAAATCTCAAGCGACTGCTCTTTTCTGGTGGCGTAGTCCTTCTATTGATGCTTGTTCTCAGCCTGGTTCGAGCATCGGGAGACAGCGGAGCAGGTAGTTCTCCGCCCAAGGGTCACTGGGGCGCGGCAGGAGCCGAGGTTGTCGGGTGGGTACTCAATCCGGACACTGGCCAGTTCGTGTCGGCGGAGACCAGTGGTGCCATCGCTTCTGCGGATCCGAATGAGTATAAGTACGAGTTGCAGTGTCACCTCGGTGGTGGTGATTTTGATACCCGGTGTCTGGGATATCAATTGAAGTGTGAGGATCGGCCGGGTGGTGTGGTGGGTATTCCGGTGGTGTGGTTGTCGCGTCCGCGGGGTGTTCCGGGTGCTGTGTGGTCAAATTTCTCGGGTCCTACATGCCTCTATGATGCGAAGCCAGCGGATGTGCTGCCCTTGATTGCGGCGGGAATCCAGCGGGAGTTTGAGAGCTTGCCCGTAAGCGCCGGTGCTGTTGTGGCTCAGCCGAGTCCGAACACTTTGCGTGGTGCTGCGACGAATTTCTACGCGGAGGCGGGGGTGCAGGAGTTTGACGTAGTGATGTTCGGGCAGCAGGTGCATGTGGTCGCGACGCCGGTTTTGTACACGTGGAATTATGGTGATGGCTCGGTGTTTGGGCCGCAGGCTTCAATGGGTGGCCCGCTTCCTCAGGCACGGTGGGGTGAAGAGACTAGGACGAGTCATGTGTTTGGTGCGACGGGGGATTTCCAGGTGGTGATGACGACGTCATTCTCGGGGACGTACTCGGTGAATTCGGGCCCTCCGCTGCCGATTCCTGGCCAGGGGAGATTTAGTGCTCCGCCGCAGACGATCAGTGTGTGGCGGTCGTTGACCAGGAACTATGCCGACGATTGTCTGGCGAATCCGCAAGGCCAGGGCTGCCCGGGGGCGGCGCCTCAACGCTGACCGCAGTCCCGGAAGCAGCCGGGGAGTCGCTGTGATTCCTGCCATTCCCGGAATACCGTCACGCGTTTGTTCGTTGCCACAAGCAGAACCTCCCCTGGTCTTCGAAAGGAACTGCGCATGCTGTTTTCCCCACTCACCCTTGGCGAAATGGAACTTTCCAACCGTCTCGTCATGGCGCCGCTGACCCGTGTTCGCTCGGGCAAGGAGGGCGTTCCTGGCGCCCTCGTCGCAGAGTACTACCGGCAGCGCGCTTCACTGGGGCTGATCGTGAGCGAAGGCATTTGGCCTGCTGCGGCGGGTCGGTCATATCCAGGTCAGCCTGGCCTCGTCACTGACGAGCAGATTGCCGGGTGGAAAGTCGTGACGGACGCGGTCCACGCGGAAGGCGGCCGGATGTTCGCCCAGATTATGCATGGTGGTCGGGTCTCGCACGAGTCAATCACAGGTGGCCTGGAATTGGTAGCGCCAAGTGCCGTGGCCATCGACGGTGATGTCCGCACGCCCGCAGGGCCGCTGCCGTATCCAGTACCGCATGCGCTGACCACTGACGAACTCCAGGTCGTGATTCAGGAATTCGTCGCCGCCGCACTGAATGCCATCGAAGCTGGCTTCGACGGCGTAGAACTGCACTCGGCCAACGGATACTTGCTGCACGAGTTCCTTGCTCCCAACTCCAACGTCCGCACGGACAGCTACGGCGGGTCTCCAGAGAACAGGGCGCGGTTCGTCATTGAGACGGTCAACGCCGTAGTAGCTGCCGTGGGTGCCAACCGGGTTGGTATCCGTATCTCGCCTGCCAACAGTGCTCAAGGCACGCTTGAAAGTGATCCAGCCGATGTGCGGGCAACCTACGAAGTCCTCCTCAATAGCATCGCTCCGCTCAATCTTGCGTACCTGAGCGTCCTCCACCAAGATCCGGCAGGAGAGTTGGTGCAGGGCCTGCGGAGCCGATTCAAGGGAACATTCCTGGTGAACTCCGGTTTCGGCGAGGTCACGTCACAGGAGGAGGCGGTCCGTTTGATCGCGGACGGCTACGCGGACGCCGTGGTGGTGGGCAGGCCGGCCATTGCAAATCCCGATTTGGCCAGGCGGTGGCGGGAAGGCCTGCCCCTGAATGAGCCCAACCCGGCAACGTTCTACACGGATGGCGCCGAAGGCTACACAGATTACCCGGCCTACTCGGCCTAGAACCCTCCGCACGGCGACGGCGGCACCCAGGCTGGGTGCCGCCGTCGTGCGCTCCCGGTGTGCTGGCGCCGGCAACCGGTTCTAAGGCCATCCGACGACCTTGAAACCCCTGTTTCGAAGAACCGCCAGGACCCCTCAGTAGTGGCGGTGATGTAAGGCTACTACCCAGGAGCAGGTTAATCCAGCGATTTTATAAATGATGCTGGACTACTACATAACCGCCTCGCGACCGGTGCCCTCCGACATGACCAAGCGGTCACCGTCAATGGAAACGAGGACACTTTTGGGCCGCCCACTGACCTTGGTGATTGCCTTCAGCCCGCGGTTGGTGACTTCCACGCCGACCTGGGCGCCCTTGGCCGGCAGCTCGATGGATACCTCTGCCGCAATACCCAGAATCGGGTTGGTGGAAACGCCCAAATCCCGATGCACTTCTTTCCCGTTCACCATCACGGTGACGTTGGCCTCCTCGAACCCATCCTTGAAGACGATGAGCAGTTCGCGCATGGTGGCCTCTTCCTCGAGCAGTGACTGCCGGTGACGGCATCTCCCCACTACAGCACTTCGCGGCCGGGAGCGGAATACCCCGCAGTGCCGGCGGCGTCGCGCCGGCCAGGTGCGGTGGAGTGCGCGGACGAGGTAAGGCAAGATGTTCAGGGTGAATCAACAGCCGCGCCCGTCAACTGCCTCCCAGCCCAACGCGACCTCGCCGGATGCCGCTATCCATGGCCAGATCGCCGCCGAGCTGAACGTGAAGACCTGGCAGGTTGCTGCCGCGGTAGCACTCCTCGACGGCGGCGCAACGGTGCCGTTCGTCGCCCGGTACCGCAAGGAAGCGACCGGCACCCTGGACGACACCCAGCTCCGGGAGCTCGACGAAAGGCTCCGCTACCTGCGGGAGCTGGCAGACCGCCGTCGGACGATTCTTGACGCGGTCGAGGCCCAAGGCCAGCTGACTCCCGAGTTGACCCACGCAATTGCGGCGGCGGACACCAAGTCCCGGCTCGAAGACATTTACCTACCCTTCAAGTCCAAACGGCGCACCAAGGCGCAAATTGCGCGCGAAGCGGGGCTGGAACCACTGGCGGACCGGCTCCTGGCCCGTCCTGACCTGAATCCAGAGCGTGAGGCCACGCGGTTCCTGAGCGCTGAGCACGCCATTGATGACGCCGCGGCCGCCTTGGCGGGTGCTAGGGCAATCCTGGTGGAGCGGGTTGCTCAAGACCCGGACCTGGCGGCGACGCTGCGGGAGCGGTTGTGGACGCAGGGGCGGATGGTGTCGCGCGTGCGTAAGGGTAAGGAAGCTGACGGCCAGAAGTTTGCCGACTACTTCGAGTTTGCCCAGGCGCCGTCTGGTATGCCTTCGCACCGGGTTCTCGCGTTGTTGCGTGGCGAAAAGGATGGCGTCCTCGATCTGGATCTCGCCGAAGCGGATCCCACGGACGACGACGGCCTCGCCGCCGCGCGCGCACGCTACGAGTCAGCGGTGGCCAGGTTCCTCGGGGTCGCCGATCGGGGCCGGCCAGCCGATGCCTGGCTCCTCCAGACCGCCCAAATCGCGTGGAAGTCAAGAGTCCTTGCGCGGCTGACAGCTGACCTTCGAAGCCGCATGTTTGCTGCCGCCGAGGACGAAGCGGTGAGGGTATTTGCTGCCAATCTCCGCGACGTGCTGCTGGCTGCGCCTGCCGGAAACCGTGCAACCCTGGGCCTGGACCCGGGCCTCCGCACCGGCGTCAAGGTGGCAGTGGTGGACGGGACAGGCAAGGTTGTTGCCACCGACACCGTGTATCCGCATGCACCCGCGCGGAAGTGGGATGCGGCGATCACGGCCTTGACCAAGCTTGCCCGCGAGCACGCCGTCGAACTCATCGCCATCGGCAACGGAACCGCCTCGCGCGAAACCGACAAACTAGCAGCCGAGCTGATCAAGCAGTTGCCGTCTGTGGAACGAAAGACGCAAAAATTGGTGGTATCGGAGGCTGGGGCATCGGTTTACTCAGCATCGGCGCTGGCCGCAGCGGAATTACCCGGCATGGACGTCTCGCTGCGCGGCGCTGTCTCCATTGCCCGCCGCCTGCAGGACCCGTTGGCGGAACTAGTCAAAATCGACCCCAAATCAATTGGCGTGGGCCAATACCAGCACGATGTCACGGCTTCGAAGTTGGACCGCAGCCTGGATGCCGTAGTGGAGGACTGCGTCAACGCGGTGGGGGTGGACGTCAATACCGCGTCACCAGCTCTGCTGAGCAGAGTCGCCGGAGTTGGTCCGCTGCTGAGTGAGAACATCGTGGCCTATCGAAATGAGTTCGGCCCCTTCGCCAAGCGTTCCGACCTGAAGAAAGTGCCCCGGCTTGGCGCTAAAGCGTTTGAGCAATGCGCCGGATTCCTGCGGATCGTTGGCGGCAAGGAACCCTTGGATGCCTCCAGCGTGCACCCGGAAGCGTACTCGGTTGCCCGTCGCATGGTGGCCGCAGCGGGAACTGGCCCCGCCTCTGCCTTGGATCCGAGCTCGTATGTAGATGAGACTTTTGGCCTCCCCACGGTCCAAGACATTCTGGCCGAAATCGACAAGCCCGGCCGTGACCCTCGTCCTGCCTTCGCGGCGGCAACCTTTTCCGAAGGTGTTGAGAAGATCTCGGACCTCAAGCCCGGAATGATTCTTGAAGGAACCGTGACCAATGTGGCCGCTTTCGGTGCGTTCGTGGACGTTGGCGTGCATCAGGATGGATTGGTGCACGTGTCCGCCCTTGCCAACAGGTTCGTCGCCGATCCACGCGAGGTGGTCAAATCCGGACAGGTGGTCCGGGTCAAAGTTTTGGAGGCGGATCCGGACCGCAAGCGGATATCGCTCACCCTGAGGCTCGACGACGAACCTACTGCCGGCGGTCAGCGGCAGGGCCGCGCTGCTGGTTCGGCCCCCTCCGACAAAAGTCGCGCTGTCCCGGCGGGCGCCGATCGTGGGCGAGGTGGCCAGAACCGTGGCGACCGTCAGCGTAGCTTGGCCAAGGAGGGTGCCCAGAATGCTGGGAACGCTCCTGTCGGAAATCCGACCGGCCAACCCCGGGCTGGTTCAAAACCTCCCCCGGCCAGCCCCGCGAATACTGCCATGGCGGAAGCCCTTCGCGAAGCTGGACTGGCCAAGTAACACCGACCCGGTATAGGCCTTTCGCAAAGCCGGACTGGGCAACTAAATCCACCCATGGCGGAAGACAACGGGACCTTCGAGCTTAGGCCTGCGGCTCCTTGCCGGGCTGAAGGGTGATCCGCCGCGGCCGCCCGAACTGGGTCCGCACGCCGGGGGAGTAAAGCACCGATTCGGGTGGTCCAGTCACGGTGAGGCCGGCCGCGGAGACTAAACCGTCACTGAGTGAACCGGCGGTGGCGTGATACAAGGGCCAGGGAGCATGGGTGTTCGGAACGTAGATGGGCCGCCCCAAGAAGGTGCTATGCATACCGAATCGAGCGGTGAGGTGAATGGATAGCGGGTCGTCGGCAAGCTCCTCCCGGCGCGGGATGACGTCGAACGAGCTGGACGCGCTGCCTGCGCCGAACCGTCGCACGGTGTAGCCCGTTGTTCCGGTTTTATCGTCACCGCCCCTGAACCCGATCCTTGACCAGACATAGGGCACCCCCGCTGATCTGGCAGCCACAACCACGGCCAGCCGGTCGGCGTCGAGGCTGAGGAAGACAACGCCCCGGGTGCCGTCCGGCTCGCGGGAGTAGAGCCGCACATTCACTTCGTTGAAGCTTCCGAAATAGGGAATCCCGGGACCGCGGCCGATTCCCGCATTTCGCATTCTGAAGCCGATCAGGCCTAGCCATGCGCTCCCATCGAACATGTCCGGCTGCACCCCAACCGGCATATGCCGTGCAGCCTCCGCCTCAGTTATGCGCCAGTGCAGGAAGACAGCCTCTTCCCACCTTTGGTCCATGATGACGGGACGGGGCAACGGAGGAGGGACAGGCCACCCAGGCTCAGGATTTGGATTCATACTCACGCGTGGTCCGGAACGTGTTTGTGCCGGACTAGTTCAAGGGCCGGGTGCCAGCCGGCAACTGTCCATTGGCAAGCAGGTCCGCCGCGGCGTCCGCCAGCGCGGTCAAGGCGACCCGCTGAGTCCACGGGCCGTACGAGATCCGGGAAACTCCCAGTTCTTGCAGCTTGGCAGGAGCCAGGGACCCGGGCACGTTGATCACGGAGATCTTGTTCCAGCCAATGCCTTCAACGAGCGCTGCCACCGTTGATTCGTCGAGGAGGCCGGGGACAAAGACGTTGACGGCACCCGCCTCCAGGTACGCCTTGCCACGGGCGATGGCGTCGGCCAAGACGTCAGCCGGTTCACGATCGGCGGCCTTGAGGAAGGCATCAGTGCGGGCGTTGAGCACGAAGCCGATGCCCTCAGCCTCACCCGCGTCGACAACGGCCTTCATTTGCCGAACTGCGTCGGCCAGCGGTCGCATTTGGTCCTCGATATTGGCGCCGACGATGCCGACTCCGATGGCCTTCCGCGCGGTCTCGCCGGGGTTGCCGTAGCCGGATTCGAGGTCCGCAGAAACAGGCAACCGGGTGGATGCAGCGATCCGCCCGACGGCCGAGATCATTTCGTCAACAGGGATTTTCTCGCCGTCCTCGTATCCCAAGGATGCAGCAATAGAGTGGCTGGCAGTTGCCAACGCCAAGGTGCCAGGGACATCCGCAATGACTTTGGCGCTGATGACATCCCAGACGTTGATCACCTGGAGGATTTCAGCCGACTGGTGGAGTCGAAGGAGTTCTGAGGCCTTTGCGGCGGTTGAAGCAGTCATGGGGGAAGCCTAATAGATCCGTCTGGACTCCAGTTGAAGTGCGGCCATTCGATCTCAGGTGGCCGGTTGTCAGAAAGCGGGCACCACGAAGTCAGAGCGGGGGAGATGGTGGCTTGAAGTAGCGGTTTTGCCGTGGACGCTGGGCGGGATCGATGTGTCGGGGTGGGATAAAGGTGGGGATGCCGTCCGAGACAGCGATCTTCCAAAGTTCTTTGTGGATGATGTGGTGATGATAGGAGCAAAGCAAAACCCCGTTTGTGGTTGCCGTGGATCCGCCCTGCGACCAGTACGTGATGTGGTGAGCTTCGCACCACGGCGCCGGAATGGTGCAGTCGGGGAACGCGCATCCTTTATCGCGGGCAGTAAGTGCGAGCCGCTGGGCTTGGGTGAACAATCGAGCCTTACGGCCGATATCGATGATCTCGCCCTTGCTGCCCAGGACCACGGGGATGATGTCCGCATCGCAGGCGATCTTTCGCAGGGTGGCCGCTGCAACGGGGCCGGTGAACACCAACGCGCCAGCCCCCGCCCCGGCGCCGGCCTTGGCGCCAGCCCCAGCCCATGCGCTGCTGCCGTGGGCGTGCGCGTGCGCGTGGGTGTCAAAAAGATCGCGGTGGTCGATGGTGGCGATGATTTGCGGTCGGTTCCCGCCTGTGGTGGGCAGCAGACTGGTGGCCAGACCCGCTTTGAGGCCGCTGATGATCCCATCCAACTGTTGTTGGGGACGGGTGCGCCGTTCCAGATTCACGCCGTCCTGTACCTCGGGGTTGACCTCGGTCTTCCCCTGTGAGCCTGCAGTCGGATCAGCGTCGGCGTCCACGCTCGGCGTTGTGCTTCGCGGATTGGTGGCAACGTTCATCACGGTAAGGAAGTGCTCGTATTGATCGGAGGTGGCGAAAATCTCAAGATGGTGGAGCCCATTGCGAGGCTTTCGGATGAAGGCGCCCTGGGTGTGGCGCAGGGCTTCTTCCGTGGGTTCGGCGCCGTCTGCGTCGATGGTCTCGGCCCAGCGCTGGGCAACGCGGACCAGGATATCCGGATCGGACGTTGTGGCGATGGCTGACAACTGCTGCTCCATGGTGCAGAGGTTCTCTGCGCTGGTACTGTGCCGGAGCCGGTCCACTGTGGATGAAATAACGGTCGCGGCGTACGAGGACACCAACGGCGATACAGCTAGCCCAGCCGAGTCGTCCACAGGGCCATCTCCCGAGTCGGGAAGTAGGGCCGGGGTGCTGACAGCCGCGAGGTGACCTAGCGGTGCCGGCAGCGATCGCCCGGTCATGGTCGTTCCAGGCAAGATCTGTTCCGCGAGGGTGAGCCGGCGGCGGGCTTCCCGAATGGGAATGCGAAGCTTGAGTCGAAGGAACTCTGCAGTATTGCGGGTGCCGTCATCGGCAGGGTTTTGCCGTAAGTCCGATGGATTGCCCGGGCCATCGTGACATCCGGCATCCGGTTCGTTCACGGCCTCGACAACCTGGCCATTCGCGCCATTGAGCCAGGTTGTCTTGCCTGACTTGGCTGGTCGGTCCCTGGCATCAGCTATGGCAGAGGTACGCGTCCGGTCCACAGTGGCGGCCGCAAGGAGTTGGAGGTACTCAACAGTCCGGGAGAAGCCTTCGATGAGCGCAGCGGCTTCCGCCGATGCAACAAAATCAGAGGACCCAAAGTCTTCTAGCGCCGCAGCCGCAAGCCGGTCGCCAACCGCAGCCAGCGTTTGGAGCAGGTTTGGAGTACCACGATCTGTAGTGACAGCACCGGAATCAGGGCCCACGGAACCCCTGGCCCCGGGCCTAAAGCCCACAGTCTCCGTGAGGCCGGAGTCCATACTGCGGGCGTCATGGTGGAGGGGGCGGGAATCCTCGCTACGGGGCGCACCAGGGAGAGACTCAGCGGTACCGCCTGTCTCTGCTGGCCATTCGCCCGGGACTTCCATGGCTCAATTTTCCCAAAGATGGCCCCACGATTCCGCTGGGAAAGTTGCTATGTGGACAACGTCGGCCGCGAGTAGCCAGCTGGCATTTCGGGGCCAGCACAGGGCATGGTTGCGCCCGGAGTTGGCAGCGGAACGATTACGGGTGCCGGACGCCAGTTCCGGACAGAACGGCTCTGTACCCTTCACGGAATGACGGAAACTCGAGCGCAAGCCCGCTGGCACGGAGGAGACGATTGCTGCAGCGCTTATTACCCCCACGTGCGGTGCCGGCGTCGCCCACTGCAGGTTCCGGCAAGTCCAGCTCGGCAGCCAGGAACCGCAGAACGGCACCAAGGTCGGCAGGGTCATCATCCACGCCCACGTAAACCGGCGCAGGGGAGTCGGCCAAGGACGCCAGGTGGACGATCGCGGCCGCGGCGTCATCTCGGTGGATGCGGTTCGTGTACCGGACATCGGCAGGCACAACGGCCGCACCAGTCCTGACCTGTTCAATCAAACGGTTTCGTCCCGGCCCGTATATACCGCCCAGCCGCAGTGAAATGGCCTTGGACTCGGTCCCGGCAAGGCGGGTTCGCAGGATGTCCTCGGCCTCCAGGAGGATCGTCCCGGAAAATCCGCCGGGCTCGGGCGGCGTGGCTTCGTCCACCCAACCACCGTCGGCGTCACCGTACACCGCTGTGGAGGAGACGAAAATTACCCGACCCGGCCGGACGCCGTCGCGCTCCAACGCATCCAGGACGTGCGTCACCCCACCCACGTACGCGGCGCGGTAGGCCGCCTCCGTGGGCGCGTCGGCAGCCACAGCAATCACGACGGCGGTAGTCCGGGCAGGCACAGGTGGCAGGTCGGAACTGGCCAGGTCAGCCGCTACGCCTTCAATACTGGCTGGCAGTTTGCCCGGAGTCCGGCGCCAACCCACCACGCGGTGGCCCAGTGCGGCAAAGCGCAGCCCAGCTTCGGTACCAAGATCGCCGCAACCGGCCAGCAGAACGGTCACAGCCTACGGAGCCTCAACGGGGAAGAAGACCCGGGGATCCTGCAGGATGGCAGGGTTGGCGAACGCGGACCGCTCGATGATCTCGGTGACCACAAAGTTCCGACCGTAGCGACCATCAGGCAGTGTGATGGGACGGCCCTCAACATGGCCCACCGCGAACTTTTCGCCGTTCTCGAAGGCAACTGCCACCGCCGTCTTCCCGGGCAGCGTCGAAAAGGCCTGTTCCTGCTCGGCGCGTTTGCGGGTGGGCTTCTTAGGCTTGAGTTTGGGGGTAGCCTTGCGCGGCTGCATGGACGGACGGCGCGACCCGTCCTCCACAAACACCGGCGCATAGTCATCGCCTGCGACAGCAGCAGCGGCGGCCGCGGCAGCAGCGCTTCCCCGGACCAGCGGCAGGGCCACGGTGGTCAGTGTCTTCGGATCGACGTCGTCGTGCGGGTCACGGAGGATCCAGAGAATTTCGCCTTCCGGTTCCTGCGGCAGGAACTCGTGCCGCGGCTCCGGCCAGAGGTAGTCCATCTCGGGGTGCGCGTCCGGGAACACGTTTTCGTAGAACTTCGGATCCTTGCGCACCAGTTTGGAGCGGTGGCTGAGGTGCAAAGCCTCGTCGCCGAGCCAGTGCGGCATGGCGATTTTTGCCGTGTAATCAGGGTGCGCGGCCTGCGGGGCGAACTCCATGATGCTGGCGCGAGTGTTGTCCGGGTGCCCGCGCTTGGTCCACTCGTCCACCATGGCCAGGCCGTAGAGGGTGAGAGCGGGGACGTGCCCCATCCACATGCGGACCGCCGGGTGAGTCTGCCAGCCGTACCCCGGAACTACCAGGGCGCGGAGGATCTGGAGCGCTTCCACCCGCTGTTTTCCAAGCCGGGCGGTGTCCAGCGCGGCAGCGCTCTGTTGAAAATCGGGGTACGGGAGGAAGGTTTGCATCTATTCAGTCTGACGGCAGCGGGCGGATGTGCCAATTGCAGTGCCGGGCGACACACCAGCGGGTCAGTCGCGTCCGGCATGTGGACGCATGAATACCGGGGCACCCTAAAACCACTAAGATACCCGAAACCAACGACCTCCCCGGAAGCCTCACCATGACTCTATCGCTCGTTGTCCCCGTCGCGTCACAGCCGACCATCCAGCCGCGCTATGGCCAGATGCTGCCGCCCGAGGCGAACGGAATCCTGGTCCTGGATGAGTTCACCCTTGATCCCGCCGCGGCACGCAGCGAGCAACACGGTTTCCTGGCGGGGATGGCGGCGGTTGCGCGGATGGTTCGCCGAATCGCTGCGCTCCGCGTGGTCATCGCCGTGGTGGCCATCGCCAACCTCCCGCTCTTCCTGCTCTCCAGCGGTTGGTGGATCTATGCCGTTTCGCTCGCGCTGGTGGTGGCTGTGCACGCTGCCGTCACGCTGTTGAACCGCCACGAGCCCCGGCTTCGGCGCCAGGCTGCACTCGGCTTGGATCAGCACCGTGAGCGGAGCGCCAATTATCGCAAGGTGCGCGAGGCCGTGAAGTACATGATTGACACGCCCGCCCGCATGAATGAACAGCTCTACCTCGATCTCCTTGCCGCCAAACGCGTGGGGTTGCACCTAGCCCACGGCACCGTGGCCCTCCTGGACACCACCGACGACACCGCCTGGAAGGTGCGGATCGTCCGCGAGCTTCCGGTCGCCTAGCCGCGCTCATTTACTGTCGCTTTAACGTACGACGCCGGCGCGCCCCTGGTGGGGGTGCGCCGGCGTCGTTCGTGGTCAACGGAATTTGTCTATCGCCGACCTGCTGAGGGAGCCTATTCAGGCTGGTGCGCTGCTGATTGCTGCGCGGGGTGCAACTATGCGGGCAGCTGCAGGACCTGGCCCGCGAACACCATGTTCGGATCGTTGATCACGTCTGCGTTCGCATCAGCCAGCTGCTGCCAGCCGCCCTGGATGCCGAGCTTGTCGGCCACCAAGCTCAGGGTGTCGCCCGGAACGAGGGTGTACGTTTCGCCACTGAGTGCAACGGGAGCCGCATGCGTGGGAGCCTCTGCCGCGGCCGACGGTACCTCTGCGGGCGCCAGCTGCTGCGGGAGGTTTTCGACCGGAGCTGCCTGAGGCTGGACCTGGGCTGGCGCGGCCTGCTCCTGCACGGGGGCAGGTTGTGCGGGAACAGCCTGGGCGGGTGCCGCCTGAGCCGGCGCACTGCCGCTGATTCCCAGCTGGGCGGAGCAGGACGGCCAAGCATTCCAGCCCTGGGCGGCCTGGACGCGCTCGGCCACGGCGATTTGCTGCTCCCTGCTGGCATCGGCAGCGTTACCCGAGCCGCCATATGCTGCCCAGGTGCTTGAGCTGAATTGCAATCCGCCGGTGTAGCCGTTGCCGGTGTTGGTTGCCCAGTTGCCGCCGCTTTCGCATTGCGCCAAGGAATCCCAGGTGGATTCAGGTACGGCAGCGTTGGCCGCAGTGGTGGACAGTGCCAGGCCGGCAATGGAGATGGCGGCAACGGTGAGCCCGCGGCGCGCAGAAGTACGGAAAGTGGTGTTGGTCATGGTGATGATGCTCCTGAAGGCCACCAGCGCTGACTCCGTCCCCGGAGATTTTCGCGCCACTGCCCGCCCTTGACGAATAGAGGTCAATTGTTGGCTGCTGCCGCTGGGCAGTTCGGGTGTTGGCAGCGCCGGGCATGTTGTGTGTCCGCCGTGCGGGCACTCATTTCACGCTAAGACATCACCTGGGGCTTATCAAATCGACGCGGGCACTGGGGGGCTGCTGGTGAGCTCCAGATCAGGGCGCCACGGCGCAGGCCAGTGCAATATCCTGTCAAGATGGAATCACTTGCCGCAGGCATCCCCGAACATGATGAAACCGCACCCGACCACGGTGAGGACCTTCCGCTTGATTCGGACGGGATGGCCGGGGTCCTCTTCGAGCTCCTGCCGATTGCCGAATTGCACCTGCATATTGAGGGAACCCTCCAGCCCGAACTGATTTTCGCCTTGGCTGCCCGGAACGGCATGGACCTGCCGTATACGGACCTGGACGAGCTGCGCGCGCTGTACCAGTTCACTGACCTCCAGTCCTTCCTCGACCTGTACTACGCCAACATGGCGGTGCTGCAAACCGAGGAAGACTTTGCCGACATGACCCGCGCGTATCTGGAACGTGCGGCGGCCGCTGGCGTGCGACACGCAGAAATCATGTTTGATCCGCAGGCGCATCTGTCCCGGGGGGTGGCCCTGGAAACGTGCGTCAACGGTGTGGCGTCTGTCTTGGCCACGTCAATGGAGGACTTCGGGGTATCCACCATGCTTATCGCGGCTTTCCTCCGGGATCTTTCCGAAGAGTCTGCGCTGGAGGTCTTCGACAACCTGATGGCGATGAACGCTCCCCTTGGTGCCATCGGCCTCGATTCGGCAGAGGTGGGAAACCCGCCCGCGAAGTTTGAACGACTCTTTGCCAAAGCCCGCGACGCCGGACTGCGATTGACCGCCCACGCCGGCGAGGAAGGCCCCGCTGCCTACATCATTGAGGCGCTGGATATTTTGGGCGTCGAGCGGATTGATCACGGCATCCGCTGCATGGACGATCCCGACCTGGTGGAACGCCTCGTTGACGAACGGATCCCGCTGACGGTCTGCCCGCTCTCCAATGTCCGGCTCCGCGCTGTGGACACCCTCGCGGATCACCCGCTGCCAGCCATGCTTGCGGCTGGACTGAACGTTTCCGTCCACTCGGATGACCCGGCATACTTCGGCGGCTACGTCGACGATAATTTCGCCCACCTGAGGGCCGCCGTCGGGCTTTCCGAATTTGATGCTGCGCGCCTGGCAGCGAATTCCATCCACTCGTCGTTCGCGTCAGAAGAACGCAAAGCCGAGCTGCTTGCCGAACTCAACGGCCGCGAAATCCAGCACCAGTAGCGAGCCACCAACGGTCATAATTCGTGCTTGGCGGGAAAGAAGTACAGCGCTGGGGCTGATGTGACAGGCAACTCTGGAGACGGACGTCCTCCCGGTAAACTGGTGCGCAGGCGTGTCTGGGAGTGCGAGGCGGCACCATGCCGGCGCTCCTTGGGAAGTCCGTACGGTCCTCACCCGATAGCGCCGCCTCATTTTGGGGCTGGATGTCACTTAAAACTCGGTCACGACACGCAGAGTTAACCAATTCGAGTCGCAACACGTAACGGGCTGTTGGCAAGATGCCAAAGACCGATCGCTTTTATACAAGGGGAATCATGGCCAAGTCCACCGCAGAGAACATCAATCTTCGACTTAAAACCGTCCTGACAGTGCTGACCGAAGGCGTATGGTCTGGGGATTCGCTGAACGCTGGCGAAGTCTTGGCCGAAGCTACGGCTCGCGTCCCCTTCAACGAGCACGAAAGTGAACTGCTGAGCGGTGGCATTCCCCGCGGGCACAAGACCCTCACATCGGCCACGGCCAAGCTGGTCAAGGCCGGTTGGCTGGTCAAGGGCCGCTCCGGGTGGACCATCACCGACGACGGCATGCGCGCCACGGTCGCCTTCGCTGACGACGCTGCCTTTGGTGCAGCTGTCGACGCCGGTACTCCGGTTCCTGCCTCGACGGAGGTTCCTGCCGCGCCGGCCGGTTTCGTGCGTCAGACTACTGCCGCCGTCGAGACCGCAGCCGCCGTCAAGGCTGCCGCTGCTGTAGAAACCGCCGCGCCCGCCAAGAAGGCTCCTGCGAAGAAGACAGCGGCCAAGAAGGACGCTGCCGCTCCAGCCGCCAAGGCTCCCCGGGCCCGCAAGGCAGCAGTCGAGGAAGCCCCGGCCGTCGATGCCGTTACATCAGCAACGGCAGTCGCCCCGGCTCCCGAGCCCCTCGAAGGCCCGGACGTTGAGACGCACCCCCAGCCCGAAGCCGTTGCCTTGGCTGGCGACTTCAACATCGTTTTCGGTGCGCCGGAGAACTGGGCGCCGCAGTACGACGAAGCGCAGATGGAGTTCGATTTCCTGAGCCAGCAGTGGTCCAAGACCGCCGAGCTGCCCGCCGGGTTTTACACCTACAAGGTGGCGCTGAACCGGTCGTGGGATGAGAACTACGGCGCTTATGGCATCTTTGACGGCGCCAACCACGAACTGCATCACGCTGGTGGCACTGTGACGTTCCGCTACAACCACAGCACCCGCGACATCACCGTCAGCTGATCTTCGCTCCTTCAGCTACGTAGCGCCGCTTACAGTTTTGACCCCTCAAAACTGTAAGTGGCGCTACCCAGTTGGGGGAGGGAGCCGATCTGGACCGAGGTACCCACCATGAGCCACGCAGAAAAATCGTCGGACGGCGTCCGGTTGAACGCCGTAGTGACGGGGGTGGTCCAGGGTGTTGGATTCCGCTACCGGACCATGCTCAAGGCGCAGGACCTGCAGCTACTCGGCGAAGCCCGGAACCTCGACGACGGCTCGGTATCCGTGATTACCGAAGGGCCTGCCCGGCGGGTCCGCGCACTGCTTGAGTGGCTCCGTTCCAGCGAAGCCCCCGGCAGGGTGGAGGGCGTCGAGGAATCCATCTCCGCGGCCCAAGGAAGTTTCAGCAGCTTCCGTACGCATTAGTTTTGATCAATCGGGCCCTCCGCGAAACCGACTCGAGCTCAATCCAGGCGGGGACTCAGCCCCAGGAACGCGCCCAGCTCCTCCAGCCCCACCGGCCGATGCGGCATGTAGCTGGTGAGTTCGGGCGAACGAATAATCACTGCCCGCCACTGCCCTCTTGAGACAGCCACGTTGATTCGATTCCGGTTCAGCAGGAACTCGGCACCGCGAGGTGCTTCCGCCACCGCCGAGCAGGCCATGGACATCAAGACCACTGGCGCCTCCTGGCCTTGGAACTTGTCCACGGTGCCCACCCGCACCCCGGCTAGACCGGCGACGTCGAGGTACGCCCGGACCAGCTGAACCTGGGCGTTGTAGGCCGCCACGACCAGAACATCCTCCGGCTCCAAGGCCCGAGCGGCCTCGCAGGGGCCTGATGTCCACGTCAGGCCCAGGTGGCGCTGCACCTGCCGAACGACTTCAGCGGCTTCTTCGATTGAACTGACGGTATTGCCCGCGTGGTCCACAAAGACGGTTTCAACTCCCGGCGGAAGATCCGCAAGGTCGCGCTCGGATGCGGCAGGGGCCGACTGCAACTTGCCGTCATAGCTCAGTACGGAAATAGCGCTGCATAGCGCGGGGTGCAGGCGCCACGTATCGGCCAGGAAATACCCAAGGTTAGCCGGAAGAGTCGCGTGACCGGCAGCCAGCCAACCCAGTGCTGATTCGTCCACGGGCTCGGGGTGGGCGCCCTGGCTTACCTGCGGGAGCTGTTGCGGGTCACCCAGCAGCAGGAGCCGTCTGGCGGCAACGGACACCGCCAACGTGTTAGCCAGGGAGAATTGCCCGGCCTCGTCGATGACCAGCAGATCAAGGGCGCCGGCAGGCACTTCCTTCCCCGTCATGGTCCACGCGGTCCCGCCCACCAGGCAGCCGCCGCTGCCGGACAAGAGCTTGGCCACATCGCCGTCAGCCGTTCGACTCCACGGCGCGTCAGGAGTGCCCACGATTTTCTTGGCCACCACTGCTGGATCAACACCACCGGTATCGATGGCCCGGGACAGCAAGTTTTCCACCACACTGTGTGACTGGCCCACCACCCCGACCTTCCAGCCGGCCGTAACCAAGCGCCCGATCACATGGGCGCCAACGTACGTCTTCCCCGTGCCCGGCGGGCCTTGGACAGCGAGGTAGGACTGGTCAAGGTCCCGCAGCGATGCGGTGATGGCTGCCGCGTAATCTGCGGCGCCGTCAGGGGTGTGTGTGACGGGCACGGGGCCTGGGAGGTTCCTGAAGCGTGGTGGTCGTTTCCGCAGCACATCAAGGCCGGGCTGCGCAGGAAGTTCAGGCAGGCTGGCGGCAACCTTTTCGGCAATAGTGCCCAGTGCCGCCTCAATGCTGGCAGTCATGATGGGTTGGTCTTCCGTCAGGGCGACGGGGAAGTCTTGATAGGCCGAGACTTTGCCCGTCTCGCGTTCGGCGATGGTCAGGGCAGCGTGTCCCGGCTGGTCAGGCAGTGCTTCCACCGCGCCGATCTGGGTGCCAAAAGTGTACGGTTTGGCTCCCGGCAGCGAGTCCTCGCCAGCCATTCCGTGCGGGCCGGGCGCATCGTAAAGCCTGCACCATTTTGACCCGGGCCGGAAGTCGGAGCCCTCGGTCATGGTCCCAACAAGCCTCAGGACGCGCGTTCTCATCCGTTCGCGGGGTTTAGCCAACGCCCAGTCCGAGACCACCTGCGCTGCAGCCACCACGAACACGTTGCGCTGATCTGGCCAGCTATCGATAGGGGACTCCGCCCGGTCAAAATGCTGCCACCAGAATTGCTTCCGTTCCCGGCGGTGGTAGCCCGTTGCTGCTGCCACCAAGGCAACGGCGCGCTGGTCGCCGGTCAATGGCGGGCCGTCAGGTAGCCCTGAGAGGTAGTCGTGAAGCGTGGTTTCCGCAGGGTTTTGGGCGGGCCCGACGGCGGCACTTGCGGCCGCGGCAGCCACGGCCGCGTCGCTGCCGCGGCCCGAAGCTTCGCCGGCCGAAGCACCAACGGCCGACGCACCCAGACTGGTGCCGCCGTCGTCCGCGTCGGAGCGGCCCGTTGCCTCCACGCCCGGGTGACCCGCCGGCCCCACGCCCGGGTGACCCGAAGCATCCGCGCGAGGGTGGACCAACGAGCGCAGCCAGTCGCGGAGGCGCAGGGTCGAGAGGCAGTCGTACAGGTTGTAGTCGGCGATGGATTCGAGGACGCGGGCGGCTGCGGCGGCGTGGCCAGCGTCGCGTTCGGCGCAATAGGCGGCGTAGGCCACTACCGAAGCGCCGGCGTCCTTGACCTCGCCGGACCTGAGGTGCTCGCCCATGTACAACGGCTCGAGCTTTTTGATGGAGTACGACGCCTCCGAGATCCGCAGCGAGTGCCTAACCGTGGCATAGAGGTCCACGAGCAGCCCTGCCCGCAGCCACTGATCCACTGTGTCCTCGCCGGCTTGATGGGCCAGCGAGAGGTTGCGGAGCGCGGACTTTTCGTACGCGGCATAGTGGTAGACGTGCATGTCCGGGAACCGTGCGCGGCGCTCCTCGACATAGGCCAGAAAGTCTAGGAAGGCCTGGCGCTCGCCGCTCCGGGAATGCGCCCAGAAGGGTCGAAAGACGGGCTCGCCCGCATCACCCGGAACGGGCGCCTCGATGACGCCGAACAGGTACTCGATGCCCCAGACGCCCGCCGGATCCTGCCACAGCGGATCGCCCTCGAAGTCGAAGAAGATGTCGCCGGGGCTCGGCGGCGGCAGCTCGGAGATACTGTTACCAGCCAGCACGGCATAGGACACGGTGTGCGGTTGACCGTCTTTCAGGAGCGTCCGCGAGCCATGGGGCGGGTCCAGTTGCAGCTGCATGCGGGCCTGCGCGCGGAGCCTTGCAACGGAGCCGTGGGCGTCCGCCTCCGGCATCGCGGCAAGATCATCGATGGTGCTGATGCCATCTCCGTGCAGCTTCCTGCGCCGCACAGTGGACATGCCGGCCACCATCAAAAGGTCGCGGTGCAGCTGCACCTGCTCGGCACAGTAGTTGCAGCGGCCGCAATGCACGACGCCGGCCTGTTGCCACTGCGCCGCAACGTCACCAGCGCGGTGGGCGGCTATGAGGTGGCGGAAGCGGCGGCGTCGCTCACGGAAGGCGGGCAGCAGGTCCGGCAGCGCATGAGGGCTCCGAAGCCAATCGTCGCCAACCCTGGTTCCCAAAACCAGCGTGACGGTGGGGGAGGGGGACAGGCCCATGCCCAGCAGCTGATCCCCGTAGGCAGCCAACTGGAGAAGTGCGCCCACCTTCGCGTGCCGCGCGAGCTTGGTATCCCACACTTCGTACCGGCCGGGATTGCCCAGGCCAGCATTTTCATTGACCAGGAAGTCTGCGTAGCCCAGGAATTCACCGTCGAAGAACGTGGCCTGGAAGACCACGTCGGCGCCAGCGCGCAGGGCTTGCTCCGTTTCCGCGTGCCGTGCCCTGAGCTCCACCCGGGTGTTTGGACCGCGCTCCACGCTGTAGACTCCGGCGGCTCGGTCCTCGTTCCACAACCCATATTTGTTGGTCAGGCTGGCCAGGACCGTGAGCTCATGCTGGTCACCGAGGGTGCCGGCTCGGATTTGCATCTCGTCGCTGGCAAACACGGCTTTGGGAGCGCGGCCCAGCTTTTCGTCCAGGATACGGAGCGTGCGGTACTCGCATTCGCTGGCTGCCACCAGATCGCTGGCAGAAAACACCAGGTCAGGCGGCGACCCAGCGGTAGCGGAGTCAAGCAGGAACACGGCGCCTCCCAAGTCAGGCAGGCTCGTGGAGAGTTCCATTGGCCCTGCATCCAACCTAGCAACGCGCACTGACATTTTTGGCGGCTTGCGGCTGCGCAGGAAGCTTGTTGCTCCTACAATGAATAAAGACAGTTTGGCAATCGGTTGCCAAGCGCGCTGATTCAGTAAGCATCACCGAGGACCACACCATGACACCCGCCGTACCAACCCCGACTGCATCAGATTCTTCCTTCGACGTGGTGGTGATGGGCGAAGTCCTGGTCGAGGTGGCTACGGATCGAGCCTTAGGCCACGGCGTTCCCGCCCAGCTGGGAGTATCGGGAGATGCGCTGAACGTCGCGGCTGCGGCAGCCGCAGCTGGCGCGCGCGTAGGGCTCGTGGCGGTTCTGACCGACGATGACCTGGGCCGATCCATTGCAGCCCGAATCGCGGAACTGGGTATCTCAACGGATCTTTTGGCGTTTCGGCCCGGACAACAAGGGGTCTACCTGGTCCATTGCGACCCAGACGGCCAGCGCGAGTTCTCCTATGCACGGAACGGCAGCGTCGGGTCCTCCCTCAGCCCAGCTGACCTTCCGCAGGACATTATCGCCGCGGCGGGGGCCCTGGTGACCAGCGGAATCGCCTGCGCCATTTCGGCTTCGTTCCATGCCGCCGTCGTCCGAGCCGCAGCGCTGGCACAGCGCTTCGTGTTCGATCCCAACTACCGCCCGCGCCTCACCACGGTGGAACGGGCGACGGCGGCACTCGCCGAACTTGCGCCGGGCGCGTTCTTGCTGACGCCGTCGTACCCGGGGGAGACCTCCGCGCTCCTCGGCACCGAAACACCGCAACAGGCGGCCGCCTACCTGCGATCGAAAGGCGCCACACACGCGGCCGTGACCTGTGGCGCTGATGGCATCCACCTCGAAAGCGCTCATGATTCGCAGTGGTTGCCCGCGGTTCCCGCCCCTCACATGGTGGACCAGACGGGAGCGGGAGATGCGTTCGTGGGGACCACAACCGCCCGGATGGTGCTCGGCGACAGCTTCGCGACGGCGGCCCGATACGGTGCGGCGGCCGCGTCGCTGGTGGTGGGCGGCAAGGGTGGAACGGGATTCGTCCCCACTTTCGAACAAACCCGAGCCCATGCGGACGGCACGGAACCGACCAATCGACGGGCCGGGGAGCCCGGGAAATGAGTACCATCATGGCTGACGCTTCTGGCGTTCTGAAACTGTCCCCTGTCATTCCGGTGGTGACCATCGAGGACCCGGCTGATGCTGTGCCGCTGGCTCGCGCGTTGCTGGCGGGCGGGATTGGGGTCATCGAACTGACGCTCCGGACGCCTACGGCCTTGACATCGATGAGGCTGATCGCCGACGAAGTTCCGGACATCGTGGTGGGCGCCGGAACCATTCTCACCCCCGGACAGGCCGACGGCGCCGTGGCAGCTGGTGCCCAATTCCTCGTGAGTCCCGGGGCCACCCCTGCCCTGCTTACCGCGATGAATTCGTTGGAGGTCCCGGTGTTGCCCGGCGTGGCCACCGTGGGGGAGGTGTTGATGGTACTGGATCACGGCCTGACGGCGATGAAGTTCTTCCCTGCCGGACCTGCCGGTGGACCTGCGTACCTGGCAGCAATCAGCGCGCTCATTCCCCACGTCACGTTTTGCCCCACGGGTGGCATCAGCCTGGCCACCGCGCATGACTATCTGCGCCTGGTGAATGTGTCGTGCGTTGGCGGCAGTTGGCTCACACCGGCGGATGCGGTCGTGGCGAAGGACTGGACTCGGGTTGAGGAGTTGGCGGCAGGGGCAGCGGCGCTCGGATAGGTGCATCCTGGGCGAGGGCGTGGATTCGGTGGGCGCGGCGGCGTCTGGAAAGCTGGTGGCATGACGAAAACTGTGGACCAGCCGCCAGCTCCCCAACGGGCCCGACAAATCCGGGGTGCCATCTGGGTAGCGCTTGCCCTGGTCGTTGTCGCCTGCATTGTGGGCTTCCTGATGATTTCCGGGAACGGCAAGAATGATGAGGTTCCTGCCAGTTCCACGGCGCAGGTAATCCGGGATGACAGCCACCGGCTGACTGATCCGGCCGTCGAAAAGGCGCAGCTGGTGGAATTCCTGGATTTCGAGTGCGAAGCGTGCCGGGGTGCCATTCCGCTCGTGGATGACCTGAAAGCTGAATACGGGGATCGCATTACGTTCGCCCACAGGTACTACCCGTTGCCCGGGCACCGCAATTCCGGGACGTCGGCCTTGGCGGCTGAGGCCGCAGCCCAGCAGGGCAAGTACGAGGCAATGGTGGACAAGCTCTATGCAACCCAGCCCGAATGGGGCGAGAGCAGCGATTCCAAGGCCGCACTGTTCCGGACGTACGCGCAGGAGCTGGGCCTCGACATGGCGGCATTCGACGCTGCCGTCGGATCAACCCAGACCCTGGATCGGGTGAACCAGGACGTCGCGGATGGCAAGGCGTTGGGCGTGTCAGGGACCCCCACTTTCTTCCTTGACGGCAAGAAGCTGACGTTGAATACCGAGGCCCAGTTCAGGCAGTTGCTGGACGCCGCGGTCGCCGACTAACAGCACGCCGACCGACAGTACGACGCCGGCCTGCCGCCCTCCTGGGCAACCGACCGGCGTCGTGCTGTCGTTACACGCGAAGTCTACTGTTGCGCCGCCCGAGTCTGGGCTTGATCGTGCTCGGCGTGGGCTTTGCGGAGGAGGTCCAGGAACTCGGTTTCGTTGCGGACCAGGCGCTTGTACTTTTCGGGGAGCTTGCGGATCTGGTCCTCTTCGCGGCACATGGCAGCGAAGATTTTGTCGCGTTCGGCCATGTCCGTTTCGTAGTTCAGATCCAGGTATTCGATGGCATGCCGCTTGGCGCCGCTGACCGCATTTTTGGCTTTGCCCTTGGGGCTGAAGAGCGAGGCGAGGATGGTCAGGACCAAGACGCCGAGGATTACTGTCAGGGAGAGTTCCGTGCTGATTTCGATCACGTTGACGTGCTCGCCGTCGTTGATGAACGGCACGTTGTTTTCGTGCAACGCATGCAAGATCAGCTTCACGCCAATGAACCCAAGGATGGTGGCGAGGCCGTACGAGAGGTAGATGAGGCGGTCCAGCAGTCCGTCGATGAGGAAGAAGAGCTGGCGCAGGCCCATCAGTGAGAACGCCGTCGCGGTGAAGACGACGAAGACGTTCTGGGTGAGGCCGAAGATCGCGGGGATCGAGTCAAGGGCAAAGAGGATGTCCGTGGCGCCGATCGCGATCATCACGAGCAGCATCGGCGTAAGCACTTTCTTGCCGTTTTCCATGGTGAAGAGCTTGTCGCCGTCGTAATGCTCGGAGGCGGGCAGGAACTTCTTGGCCATACGGACAATGAAGGAGTCGGCGTCGTCGTCGTGGCTGCTGGGCTTGAGCAGGTTCCCAGCGGTGATCAGGAGGATCAGGCCGAAGAGGTAAAAGACCCAGGCGAAGCTGTTGATCAGGGCCGCGCCGAGGAAGATGAAGCCGGTCCGGGCGATCAGCGAGAACACGATGCCAAACAGCAAGACTTTCTGCTGGTCAGCGCGGGGCACCTTGAAGCTGGCCATGATGATGAGGAACACGAAGAGGTTGTCCACCGACAATGCCTTCTCCGTCACGTAGCCGGCGAAATACTCCGTGCCCATGGTTTGGCCGCCGAAGACCAGCACGCCGAGGCCAAAGAGGATGGCGAGGCCAACGTAGATCCCCGACCACTTCGCTGATTCTTTGAGCGTGGGCGTGTGCGCTTTGCGGACGTGGAAGAAGAAATCGAAGGCCAGCAAACCGATGATTCCCACAATTGTCAGGATCCAGACATATGGGGCTACTTCCATGCTGCGGGCCTTTCGTCGCCAGATGCTGGACAGCCTCGCCGGGTATGGTGTGCCGGGGCGCCAGTTGTTGTCTCAGCCTACCGTTCAGGCGGTGGTGGCCGGCGGCGGCTCACCCCTTATGTGCACAACCTGAAAGCCACGGACTGCCATAGAAACAGTCAGTGCGTCAGGAGGTACTTGAGCGCGGAGACGAGGGCAACGCCCACGGCCAGGCCGATGCCGGAAAAGATGAGCCGGAGGGAACTGCGTTCGCCGCGCCAGCGGGCAACTGCGATACCGAGCAGCGCCAACCGGACCAGGGTGACGATCTGCGCCGCGATCCATGCGATCTGCGGTTCAAGCCACCCGAGGGCCGCCATTCCCAAAAGCAACGCGGGGATGGTGGCCGACGACGCGATGGGTCGGGCATTCCGGAACTCTTGGACGGCGTCGTGCACGTCCACTCCTTCTCGGTGCCGGACGCGCCCGCCCACCAGTTCACCCAGCATGTGCGCAACGTACGTGGACGCGCCGGTGCCGAGAATGTAGAGGAGCCCTTCCAATGGTTCCGGATCCGGGCCGACTGCGATCAGGGCTGCGAGCGTGAGGATGTTCCCGTAAACGAACGCGGACGCCCGGCTGGCAGCGTCATCCACGGACTGCTCGCGTTGTGTCATGCACCAGTTGTACGACGCCGCAGCCGTTCTCGGCAACGCAGCGCTGCCTTGACGTGGCGGACCTGCCACCTACCCTTGAAACCATGGAGCCAGGGATGACCACTTTTTCAGTCCGTCATGTTGCGGAGCGCACGCGGTTCGAGATGGTCGACGGCGGCACGGCTGGCGGCGCCGTGATCGGCAAGGCGGTCTATTTGGAGTACGACGGCGGCGAATCGCCGCAGCGGATTTTCTACCACACCGTGATCAACCAGGAATTCGGTGGCCAAGGTCTGGCGGGCCGGCTCGCCGCCGTCGCGTTGGCGGAAACGGTTACGGCTGACCGCGGGATCGTTCCGGTGTGCCCCTTCATCAAAAAGTACCTCGACCAGCATCCGGAATACGCCGCACAGACGGTTGCTGTCCGGCCCGAGCACCTTGCTTTCCTCGAAGCTCAGTTGGCCCGGCCGAAGCAACGCTGAGGTCATGATGCCGTCCACCGAACCCAGGTGCGACAGACTGTTACCGTGAGCAACAATTCGCGGACTTCGTGGGCTTTGGCGGGACTGAGCCTCGGAACAGCACTCAATCCGCTGAACTCATCCATGATCGCTGTGGCTCTGGTGGTGCTGCGCGCCGACTTCGGCCTGGACATCGCCGCGGTGACCTGGGTGGTTACGTCGTTCTACCTTGCCTCTGCTGCGGGCCAGCCGGTGATGGGCAGGCTCGCCGATAGGTTTGGGCCGCGGCGGATGTTCATGCTGGGGATGGGACTGGTGGCCATCACCTGCGCGCTGGCTCCTTTTGCCCCGAACTTTGCCTTGCTCTGTGTGGCCCGTGCATTGATGGCGTTGGGCACCGCGACCGCCTATCCCAGCGCTGTGGTGATGGTGGGCGCCATTGCGAAGGAAGCGAACGTGGACTCGGCGCGCCCGCTCGGCCGGATCCAGATGGCCAACACCTCTGCAGCGGCCGTGGGCCCGGTGGCGGGTGGGCTCTTGGTCAGCCTGGTGGGCTGGGAGGCACTTTTCCTGGTCAATGTTCCGGTGGCGCTGGCTGCCTTGCTGGTGGTGCGCCAGGCATCGCCCGCCGATCAAGCTCGCGAACGCGGCTCGGTGTGGGGGATCGTCCGGGATTCGGATATCCCCGGTATCGCAGGCTTCATCGGCGCCATGGTGCTGGTGATGATGGCTGCCCTGGACGTGGCTCCGGGGTACCGCTGGTGGATGTTGGGCGGGGGAACCGTCTTGGCCGGTCTCTTTGTCTGGCGGGAATTGCGGTTCAAACTCCCTTTCCTGGACCTGCGCTTGCTGGGCAGGAACAGGCCGCTGCTGCTGGTCTACCTGGGGTTTGCCCTGTTTAGCTGCGCGTACTATTTCGTTTTCTTCGGGCTCCCCACGCTATTGCAGGAAGCGGGCGGCTACGATCCCGGCGTCGTGGGCCTGTTGATGCTGCCGTTGGCGGCGATGTCCGTGGTGGTGACCCCGTGGGCGGTGCGCGGCATCGAACGGTTCGGTGTGCGCACGGTGCTGCTCGCCGGCGTCGTCATGCTGACCGTGGTGGCCGCGCTGATGTGGCTGCTCACGGGGACGTTGGCGGTGCCGCTGGTGGTGGTGTTGGCCGGGCTCACTGGCATCCCGTACGGCGTTGTGGGCCTGGCCTACAACCAGGGCATGTACATCTCCACCCGGCCGCAGGAGCGTGGCGTTGCGGCCGGGATCTACCAGACGTGCCGTTACGTGGGAGCCATTTCCGCGACGGTAATGATTGGCGTTTTTGCCGGTGGTGGCGTGGATCAGGAGAGTTGGGGCCGGATGGTGCTGGCCATGCTGGTGTTGTGCCTGGTGACGCTGGGGGTGGGCGTGTTGTGGCGGCCGGGTAAGAGCCCCGCCTAGCCAAGACCTGAAAAATCCACGCTACGAATACATCAGCGAGCCAGGCGTGGTGAGCTTTTCGCCGGTTTCAAGCCACGTTTTGAGGCCCGAGAGGATCATGGGCCAGCCGCCGTAGATCTGGTCGTTGGCCCCTTCGCGGAGGTCGCTGTGAGTGAGCGTGAGGTGGCAGGAGTCGCCCACCGGTTCGATTTCCCACGTGATGGTGGAGAAGCCTTCCGCCTTGACGTCCTCGGCCCAGAGGGCGCGCATGGTCTGGACGAGGCGTCGCGGCGGGTCCAGCTCCACGATTTCGCCCTCGCCCAACGGCATGCCTTCATTGCCTGCGGTCATCAGGAATGATCCGCCGGGCGTCCAATCAGCCTCAATGGTGGTGCCGAAGTTGTAGATGCTGCGGATGTCGCTGGTGGTGATGGCGTTCCACAGCAGTTCCGGCGTGGTCTTGATGTAGATTTCGAAGATTTTTTCCATGGGACTTTCCAATCTGGATTTGAGGTCGCTGAGGGCAGCGGCCCATGGTGCGGCGAACTTGCTGACCCACCGATCGTGGACCAGCCGGATGGGGACGGGGTTGAGGAAGTGCAACTTTTCCCGCCCCCGACGGCGGGTCACCACGAGGTGCGCGTCTGCCAGGACGCGGAGGTGCTTGGCGATCCCAAACCGGGTCATGGTGAAGCGTGCTTCCAGGGCGCCGAGTGTCTGGCCGTCCTCGCGGAAGAGCTCGTCGAGGAGCTCCCTGCGGGTGGGGTCGGCGAGCGCTTTGAACACGTCATCCATGGCTTCATAATAGGTGACTATATGGTCACATAACAAGGCTTCGGCTCAACTGGATAACGACGTCAGCGCTACGTGGTTGGGGCGGGGAGACCTACTCCTGGCGCGGCTGCGGATCCTGCCACGCACGTTCCCGCGGGCCCGGCGGATAGGCGTACCGCTTGCCTGCAAACGCGATCGCCAACGCCACCACAACGGGTACTGCCGCGGCCACGGGAACCACCAACGGGCCGCCAATCACCAAGGCAGCCGATCCGTACAGGGCGCCGACGGTGATACCCAGTTGGATAGTCAGCACGGTCAAGCCATTGGCGGCTTCTTGGTATTCGCCGCCTGCGCGGAGGATCGCGGACTGGTTGTAGATGCCAATGGCACCAATGCCGGCACCCCAGATGGTCATCAGCATCATGGCGACCACGAGGTTCCCCACCGCCAGCGGCAGGAACGCCATGGACAAGGCGATGGCCGCCGTCGTGATCAGGAGCGAGCGGCGAGGCTGCGAATCAACCGTCAGCCCGGCGATCCAGATGCCCAACAACCCGGCCAGCCCCAACACGGTCAGCGACAGGCTAATGGCAAAGTCGGGGAAACCAGCCTCGCGAATAAACGGGGCGATATAGGTAAACAGGGCGAAGTGCGCCAGGACAAGTAGCGGCCACGCGATGGCCACGGCCTTGACGCCGGGCTGTCCGATGGCTTTGCGCAGCGACGGTCGAACGGCGTCGGAAATTTGGTGCACCTTCGGCAGCATGAGGAACGCCAGCACGGTCAGCAGCACACCAAACCCGGCCATGACCAGGAACGCCGACCGCCAGCCAAGGAACGTGCCAAGGGCCGTCCCCACCGGCGCACCGATCGCGAGGCCCAGGCTGTTCCCGCTGAATACGATCGCCAGCGCCTTGCCCACTTTGTCGGCCGGCACCACACGGGTCACAAACGGTGCCATGGTGGTCCACAGCAACCCGTGGGCCAGCCCGCCGATCAGCCGCGCAATCATCGCCGCCGTGAAGTCCGGCGCGAGCCCCACCATCGCATTGCTCAGTGCAAACGTCAGCACCAAGGCCACCAACAGGGTGTGCCGCGGGATGCGCACCAATAGCCGTGCGGCAGGAACAACTGTCACCACAATGACGGCGGCGTAGGCCGCGGCCAGGTACCCGGCAACGGGTTCGGTGACGTTCAACCCGGCGCTGATCTGCGGCAACAGGCCCGAGGGCAGGAGTTCAGTGGTGATGGCTGTGAAGGCGATGGTGGCCAACACCAGCAGCGGGGCGTACGGAAAACGGGCAGAATCCGGCGCGGACTTCGCGGAAGGCATGGGGAGGTGGATCCATTCAGGGAGGGGTGGAAAGCGGCTCGCTGGCCGAGAATTTCCTTCCTTGAATTTACAGGACACACCCTCCGGAACAACAGGTGTAATCAGATTTTTAGCATCAGGGGCCACGCACACGATCTGCTGGCAGCACGTCATCGACGGTACGTTGGTGAATGCACACCACCTGAGGAGCCCAGAATGAACGTGACACAGCAGATCAATCCCGGGTCCGCGGCGGTGGAAGCATGAGCGCGCCGCTGCGGGTAAGCCTCCCCAACGCCAAACTGCTGGCCGCGCTCGAGCCGAGTCCCGGCGTCGAACTCCTCCTCTGGGACTTCACCGGCACCCCGCCCACCGGCCGCCTGGATCTGGTGGTCCCGCCGTACATGGGCGGCGCCGCTGCGCTTTCCGCGCTGAAAGGCCTGGACGTGGGGCTCATCCAGAGCCAATCGATAGGCTACGACGGCGTGGCCGACGTTTTGCCCGCCGGTTCCCTTTTCGCGAACGCCGCCACCGTCCACGAGACGTCCACGGCGGAACTCGCCGTGGGCATGATGATCGCCAGCCAGCGCGGTTTCCTTGACTTCGCCCGCAACCAGTCGAGTGGCACCTGGGACGGGTCCA
Source organism: Arthrobacter ulcerisalmonis (assembly GCF_900609065.1). Classification (GTDB taxonomy): domain Bacteria; phylum Actinomycetota; class Actinomycetes; order Actinomycetales; family Micrococcaceae; genus Arthrobacter; species Arthrobacter ulcerisalmonis. The sequence continues at coordinate 164,772 of NZ_UXAU01000019.1, forward strand.
TGCGGCCGAGCCTGGCGGACAGAAGAGTGTTGTTGGTGGGCTACGGTGGCGTTGGCAAGGCGATCGAGTCGCGGCTCACGCCGTTTGAAACCGAGGTCACCCGCATGGCCAGCCGTGCCCGCGAGGACCAAGGCGGGCCCATCCTGGGGGTCGAATCACTCAACGAGCAGTTGCCTCTGCACGACATTGTGGTGGTCAGCGTCCCGCTCAACACGCATACCGCGCAGTTGGTCAACGCAGACTTCCTCCGGAGAATGCCGGACGGTGCGCTCCTGGTCAATGTTGCTCGCGGCCCGGTGGCCGACACGGACGCAATGCTGGCCGAGGCGAAAGCGGGGAGGCTCCGGTTCGCCGTGGACGTGACAGACCCCGAGCCGCTTCCGGCCGAGCATCCGCTGTGGACAGCGCCGGGCGTCCTCATCACTCCGCACGTGGGCGGCGCCAGCACGGCGATGTTCCCCCGGATGGTCAAGTTGATCCGGCAGCAGCTCGACCTGATCGCCGAAGGTGCACCACCGGTGAATGTGGTGCTTGGCTGAGCCTTACGGGTACACGCCGGAAATCCACCTACCCAACAGCACTGCGGGACTCCTATGCTTGGCCTATGTCTACCTATGAGGTCCGCCGCAGCGCGGTTATCCCAGCCAGCGCCGAAGAGATCTTTCCGCTGGTCAACAGCTTCAAAGAGTGGACTGCCTGGTCACCTTGGGAGAGCGTCGACCCCACCATGGATCGCCGGTATTCGGGCCCCGACGTGGGCGTGGGCGCTGGCTACGAGTGGAGCGGAAACCGCAAGGCCGGCAGCGGCAGCATGGAAATCGTGGGTTCTTCGCCGAGCAGCAGCATCAACGTGAACCTCGTCTTCACGAAACCCTTCAAGGCCGTCAACCCGCTCACGTTTACCTTCACACCCGCTCCTGGCGGCACCGAAGTGACCTGGCTGATGACCGGCGAAAACAAGGGCGCCGCCAAAATCTTCGCGTTCTTCGTGAACATGGACAAAATGGTGGGCTCCGACTTTGAACGCGGGCTGACGTCCCTGGCCACCGCGGTAGCTGCCAAGAAGGCCTGAGCACGCAGGTGGGGTCGGTACTGGATGCGCTCGCAGCGGTGGCCGAGCCTGCCCGCGGCCCGCTGCAGCACGTCATTGACCTCGCGCTGGAGCTGGCGCCGGAGGCCACCGAAGGCCAAAGTTACGGGATGCCAGCGCTCAAGCTGGACGATAAGCCGCTGATCGCCGTGGTGGCCGCCGCCAAGCACCTCTCGCTGTACCCCTTCTCGGGCAGCGTCGTTGCCGCAGTTGCCGAACAGCTTGAGGGCTACTCGCTCTCGAAGGGGACCATCCGGTTCACTCCCGATCAGCCCGTCCCGGACGCCGTCATTCGCCAGATCGTGCAGCTGCGGATCGCAGAAATCCGGGGCTGACCGGGTCGAAGGGCCCTGCTTTCCGCGATCCGTTGCGCCCTGACCTGCGCGGGAGTACTGTATGCCCACGGCATCAGGACTTCAGCGAAGAAGGCGATCCACATGTGGTTCCGCAGCGCACGCCAGGATCGGTTCCCGGTGGCCGTCATCATCGCGATTCTCCTGTCCGGCGGAGTGGTGGCTGGCAGCCTCGCCAGCTGCGCACCTGATGAGCAGGCAGGCACTGCAGGAGAAGGATTCGTTTCTGCCCTGGCAACTCCACGATCCACCGGTACCACGCCAGGAGGCAGCGGAACCGCGGTCCACACGCCCGGGTCGAGCGCGGAAGCCGAAATATCGACGTCGGATGAGTTGGCTCCGCGCATCCTGCTGCCGGCGACAGCCACACCAGCCAGCAGCGGAGCCAAGGGCGCGGCGGGCGCTCCTGCAGCGACCATGGCTCCGGGCGCGTCCGGAGCGGCCGGCGCGCCGCGGCCGCAGGGCAGCTTCGTGCCAGGGACCCCTGATGCTGGCTGCGTGGCCAATTGGCCCACCCGGTTGCTGACAGCACCCCAAAGCGACGGCGAGCGGCAGTACCTGGCGCAGATTGTGGTCTGCGCCAGTCAAAGTTCTGTCCGGATCAGCAATCTGAGTGCAATGGTGTGGGACTTTTTCCACCCGGCGAAGGTCACGGTCAGCCGGGTGATGCCCGTTCCGGAGAACGTGGCCCTTTTCCACGACCTCGTGCTGGAACGGAAGCTCGTGGTGACGGCTTTCATGGCGCCCGGCGAAACCGTGACAGTCCCGCTGGCCGCCGCCGAGAAGTTGAGCTGGTTGGTGGATCCCGTCCTGTCCCTCTCCTGGAAGGGTGGGCTCCTGCTGGACAAGGGCGTAGGGCTTGCGGCGAAAGCCGGATCAAAGTATCTGCTGACGCGGGGCTCGCCCGGCCGGAAAGCAGGTTGGGACTGCACTGAGGCGATCTTCAAACTCGCCGCAACCGGTACAGCGCAGGAGGCCGCCTGGGATGCGGAGGCAAAACTCAAGGAGGCCCTTGGGGTCACCTACAGTGCCGGAAAATGCGCCACCTCGTGGCAGTCGGCCCGCCGATCAGCCCAGGAACTGCCCGCGCTCGCCGACGTCCACAGCGCGACAGGCCAACTGAAAGCCTTGACTGCCGACGCCGGCCTGGTGAAGCAGGTGACCAGGGCCTTCAAGGTGGTGCTCTGCGGCGTCAAACACACCTTCTGCTAACGGCGCTCACCAGGGGTCAAAGGTCCGCGCCAGTCAGCGCATGTCGCGCTGGCAGTGGCGTGACGCGGATGCCGATGATGCTTTCCCAGGCCAGCAAAATGGCAATGATGGCACCCAGTCCCGCAGCTCCCGGGCTGGCCAGGTAGTACAGGACAGGCAAGGTGCTGATCCACACGGCCGCGACGTAGCAAAACACCCACCGCCACGGATTGCCTGTCTCGGTCAGCGGCCCTTGGCGGGGGAGATCGCCCACTTTGCCGTTCTTGCGCAGCTCGTCCCGGCTCCGCCGCCGCCGACGTTCCACCCGGTGATGGAAGCCATTCCAGATCGGGCCGTTAAGCAGCGCGATATAGATCGTGGCCACCACGATGACCGCGATGGCGTGACCCAGCCAGCTGTTTGGGTTGGTCCAGCTGAAGCCCTGGTTGTAGCAGAACCACGCACTCCACCACGGGCTCGTGGAATCGGTCGAGGAGCTGCATTGCATCAGGAACCGGGCGGGCGCAAAGGACGTTACCGCGGCCAAGACAGACTCGGCTACACCGAATGCCACGGTGATCGCCAGGGCTCGGGTTGCCGTAAGGCTTTTCACCAGGACGCGATGCGGCCGCAACCGCCGATCGCCGGATGTGCCGAGAGGGATCGGGACTGAGCTCGGGAGGCCGCCGTCGGACACGGGAGCCGGCAGAATGAGCCGTGCGATCGGATCGATGACTTCGATGCGGTTCCGGGAATAGACAATGTGGTCGTAGATCAACGCGGACCGGTTGTAGACGGCGTGTTCCTCGGGACCTGGCCCGGGATCGTTGGGGTGGCTACGGTCGAAGAGTCTGCGGAACACCGGGCTGCAGCCGTTGGCGTCGGTACTGATGGGTCCGGCCGGTACAAAGTCGTACTTCCCCCACAGATTGACCCATCGAATGTCGGTGTTCTGGATCCAGTCCTTGACCGGGTCAGTCCCGCTGCCGCCCCACATCGCGTAGCCCAGAAGCCCGACGCCGCTGCCTACTGTCACGAAATTCTGGACCGAGGCGACGCTGTCTGGCCGGGTGTTCTGGAACAGGACCTGGCCAGCAACGGCCGCGCCTTGGCTGTGCGCCACCAGGGTGATGGGGATGCCCGAGTTCTGCCACGGTGCCAGGGTCCTGATGATGCGGGCGCGCATGGCGGCCGCCTGCAATGGCCGGCGCCGCCAGACCTGCGGATCGCCCAGGAACTCGGCAAAGAGCCCCACGAAAGCGCCCACGAACCTCCCCAGGCCGGGCACATTCGCGAGGATGATGACGACGCCGAGGATCACCATGGCGACGATCACCGCCAAAAATCCGGCCACCGCTGTCACCCCGCAGAAGGCGATCTGCTTGGCTTTTTCCACGATCCAGAACGGGTTCTTGAGGGCGAAGCGGCCGGGGTAGAGGTTCCAGCGCAGGAGGTACATGGACCGGCCAAACACTTTTCCCACCATGCTCCACGCCCAGGTGTAGGTGTCAGTGGCGGACGCGGGAACAAAGTCGGCGCCCCAGGAGGCTTCAGTCATCAGGATGGAGGCGTAGACGGGTTCGTGGTCGGGGAGGTGCTGGCGCAGGACTTTGGCCAGAAGCGCTGGCGTGTCGCCCACGGCGGAGGCTTGGCTGATGATCAGCGGTGCGCAGTCGTTGCAGTCGACGTCGTCGAGCGCGTAATCGCGAAGGCTCTGGGCCAGTGGCTGGGCCCATTCCTGCAGGGTTCCGCCTTTCAGGGCCTTGCCCATGCCGTGGACGAAAACCACCACGTGGTCCGGGGCCACCTCGTCCGGGCCAGGCGGCTGACCTGCAGCGTTGAGGCCGCCGAACAACGTTGCAAGCGCCGCTTTGAGGGACCACATGAGTACATAGTGCGCGCGCTGAGCCTGCAGCGGTAGAGCCGTGGCCACAACGGTCGCATCTGTGCGGTTATTTTGCGGCCAACCCCGGAGAACGGCGGTTCTTGATGAAGTCGAGGGCAACGTCAAAGACCAGGAAGACCAGCAGGCTGATTCCCAGGAGCGGCACGGCAATTCCGACGCCGGCGGCAACGAGTGCCACGCCAAGGGTCAGCGGCCACGGTGCGTTGCGGACGAAGGAACGTGCAGGCGGGCGCCCAGCAGCCCAGGCAGGACCTCTGGTGGGGCGGCGTTTCCACCACATGAGGTAGCCGCCCACGACGCTGGTGGCCAAGCCCAAGGCGATGATGACCAGCACCAGTTGATTGGCTAGACCGAACAGGACGCCCATGTGGGCGTCGATGCCCCAGCGGGTGAGTTTCGCGGGAAGGTTGAAGTCTTCATAGACCAGCTTGCTGCTGACAGTCATGGTGCTGGGATCAATAGCGACTGCGTCGGCCTGAGTAGGCCAAGATCTGTCGATTTCGGTCACTGTCCAGGCGGTGCCTTCCTTGGCCGGTGGTTTGATCTCGATCTTGCCTGCGTTGATGAGCGGTTCCTGGCGTGCAGCGGCGAGTACGTGGTCGTACATAGCCGGATCTGCCGTACCGGTTGTCATTGCGGCATGGTTGTGACCGCCGTGGTCGTGCTCACCGGCGGATGGGGTGGCCGCCGCGGGCGTCAGCGCGGTGGGGAGCTTGGGAGTAGTCCAGGCCAAAGACGAACGCAGGGTGGAGATGTTGTCACCGGCAAACTGCGACCACGTCAGGCCTGTGGCGGAGAGGAAGAGGAAGCCGAGCAGCAGTGCTGCGCCGCCGGTCGCGTGTACCTTGAGCAACTGAGGACGGCTGAAGCGTCCCTTCCGCACGGCCGTGGCAGGGCTTTGCCAGTCTTTTTCGTGTTTTTCGTGGTCGGTTTTCTTCGTCGGGGTTTGGTGAGCCACAGCAGCAGGCCGGCGAGGGCGATCACCCACAGCCAGGACGCAGCAAGCTCGCTGTACATGCGGCCAAAGTCGCCGAGGTGCAGGTTGCGGTGGAGTTGATCGATCCACGTTCGGAACGGCAGGACGCCGGTGGTGCCGTAGACGGTCAGATCGCCGCGGACTTCAGCGTTGGCAGGATTGATGAAGATCGCCCGGGATTCCGATTCGCCCAAGTTTGGGTCGGCGAACATGATGCGGGTCGTGTCCCCTGGTTTGGGGGCAGGCTGGACAGCTGAAGGTTGCTGGTCTCCTACTATTTGCTGCGCCGCACGAATCTGCTCGGATAGGGGCACCGAGGTCTGGGAGACAGGAACATGGAGTTCCTTGTCGTAGATGCCCTCCTCCATCGCAGGGGTCAGCGCGTACAGTGCGCCCGAGAGCGCGGCGATGAGCAGGAAGGGGCCGACAAAAACACCGGCGTAGAAATGGAGCCGGCGAAGCAGGGCCCTCAGGGGACCCCCAGTCCGTTGCCCGGTTACTCGGGGCGACTCGGCGGGTGTGCCGCGGTCAATGGTGATGGTGTTTGTCATGACGTTTGTTCTTCCTCGAAAAAGCTCCCACCGGTCGCAGTGACGAGGCGGAGCGCAGGGCAAGGGGCAGCGCACCGTGACCACCCTTCCGGGGGATGGTTCACGGGCGCTGGGTGAGTAATGGTTTAGGTGAAGAGCTGGTCCCCGATGAATCCGCCGGGTTGGCACCCCGGCGGGACGGCAAAGACGGCTGAGCCCACAGGGGTGGTCCACTCATTGAGCAGGTCCAGCTCGTCCAAACGGCGTTGGATCGGCACGAATTGCCGTTCCACGTCTGCCTGGTAGGAAACGAAGATCAGCCCGGAGTCGGACACCGCACCAGAAATGGACGCGGCGTCGTAGTTGAAAGCCCTCCGGAAGATCCGCTGGGTTTCGTCCTCTGGGCGTGCACGGCGTAGGTGGGAGAACTCCGCAATGATGGGAAACCCCACAGGATTGACCGCCGCGAAGTCCGGTTCCTCGTGTTCAGTGGTTCCGGTCAAGGGAGCCCCGTTGGACAGCTTGCGCCCCACGGATTCTTCCCGGCCGGAACGGTCCAGTTCATCCCATTTGTCCAGGTTCATCCTGATTCGCCGGATGACCAGGGACGTGCCGTTCTCCGTCCACGCGGGGATCGCGTCAGTGCCGTAGACAACCTCTTCAAAATGTCCGGTACCGGCAGATGGGTTGGTTGTTCCATCCACTTGGCCGAAGAGATTGCGCGTGGTTGTACCCGGCTTCTCAGTCCCGTAGGCCCGGCGAAACCCCGTTTGCACCCACCGGACACTGGTAAAGCTCCGGCTGTCCTTGAGCAGCATCCGTTGGGCGTGTGCCACGGTCAGGGGATCATCACCGCAGATCTGCAGCAAAAGATCTCCGCCGGTGAACTCCGGGACCAACCGGTCCACGGAGAACGCCGGGAGGTCCTTCAGCCACGCCGGACGACGCCGCGGCGCCACCACATCCACCAAAGCGGATCCAAAACCGAAAGTCACCGTCAGCCGCGCCGGGCGCAGGGCAAGTTCACCCTCAGTGTCCGCCAACGCAGCCTTGCCTTGGGTCAGGTTGGCAGCATCGTCGCTCAAGAGCTTCAAGAGAGCCTTCACGCGCTGGGGCGTGGACTCCGGTCGAAGATCTAGCGCGATGAATATGCCGTGTGCCTGGGCGTCGGTACCGATCCCGGCCTGGCGGGCGCCGTGGAAAGGAACCGTCTCCGAACCGTTCGCGTCAAGTACTGCAGGAGGTGCCGCGGCCTGGGTTTGGCTGGCCGTCAGCTGCGCGCCGGCAGCTGCCAGGGCACCGAGGCCGGCGGCCGCTCCACCGAAAAGCAGATGACGTCGCCGGACACCGGTTTCCTGCCGGTCCGGGCCTTCAGTGGGGGTAGTCACTACTTCGACGGGGCTGGCGTAGCAGGCTCGCTGTGGTTGTGGTCCATGGAATCGTGGCCCGCATGGTCCTCAGAGGGGCTGCTTTCGCCTGGCACATAGTTTTCATTGGCGCCCGCGAAGTCCTTGCCCTGGGCAGTGAAGGCAACCGTGCCGCCGTCGGACGTCTTCAGCTCAAAACTGATGTCGTCCCCAGCGAGGACAGGTTTCGCCAGGCCCATGAGCATTATGTGGTTCCCGCCTGGTTCGAGCGTCAGCTCGCCCCTGGCGGGTATTACGAAGCCACCCTGCTTCGCCTGCATCTGCATGCTGCCGTTGTCGCCCATGACGGTTTCGTGCAGTTCAACCATGGGTGATTCAGGGGTGGTGGCACTGATGACCGTGACATCTTTGTCGCTGGTGTTGCGGATGGTGCCAAATGCTGCAGACATTCCTGAATCTGCGGCTTTGACCCAAGGCTCTGAGACTGTCAGCGCCGCGGCGGCGCTAGAGGTTGCCGCAGAGGAAGGGCTCGACGCCGGGGTGCTGGCTTGGGCGCACCCGGTCAGTGCCAACCCGGCTGCTGCGAGAACGGATAGTACGGGGTAAAGGGCTTTCTTAGGCATGATGATGCTCCTCGTGGAGTAAAGCCCTTCACGGAGGACGTATGGCGTCCGTGAAGGGAAAGTAAATGATGAGAACGGCGGTCAATCTCTTCGGGTCGCGGCTTTACGGACCCCAACCACGACAGCCCACAGCAGGTAGAGGGCGACGCCACCGATGGCGCCTATTCCGGCAGCCGGAAGCCAGCCGGGCAATGTGGCAGGTGTTCCGTCGCTTGCAGGAGTATCCGGTGACGGCTGCGTGGCTGAGTCGGCTTTCGCTTGAGGTGCGACCGTCCCAGCACTAGGGGCCGGGACGGAGCCAGGTTGAGCGTCAGCTCCTACCAGGAACGAGTAACTGCCGTTGATCGGGTGCCCATCGCTGGACACCACCCGCCAACGAACCTGGTATTCACCAGCCGGGAGGTCAGCGGCCAACGGCTGCGTCAGGGTCTCCCGGTCAAGGACAGACATCCCCTGAACCCAATTCTTCAAACCGGCATCGACCACACGGATCTCATGACCGATCTTCAGCAACGGTGCACTGAACCGCAAAGCGACACTCGACGGTGTGGTGGCAAAACGTTCATTGGCGTCGGGGGTTGACGAGACTAACTCGTCATGGGCGGATGCTGACGGCGCGCCGACCAAGGCTAAACCAAGGCACAACACAGCCAGCAGCAGGAGCTTCCTGCTGCCATGGATCCGCCATGTGAATGAATGCAAGGAATAACTTGCCATGGCTGCTTCCCGCCCCGCGACCACCGTTGGCGGGCAGGGCTAAGTGGGTGGTGAAGGCGTCTTACGCCTGATACACGACCGGAAGCAGCGGCGGCCCGCGATGCCGCATCACCAGCAACGGGACACCAAGATTACGCAGTGGCCGGACAGGCCAGTCCGACGGATCACACGGTGCCTCCGCTGACACCGCCAAAGGGTGAAACACAGGCAGGAACGGAATTAACGTCAGCCCCAATGCCTGAATCAGCCGGAGGGCTGCAACTTCACCATGCCGCAACGCCGCAATCGTCAGTACAGCCGCGATTGCGTGCCCCACCCACATCACCGGGCTGGAATGATCCATTCCGTCCACAGCGGTGGCCGGGTCCAGCATGATGTGGGCCGAATGCCCGGAGTGGCCGGAAGATGAGCCTGCCGCCACAGGTGCATGGGGCGAAGTCCCAAGACTGAAAAGTCCATGGAAGACGGCCTGGCTGAGAACAACAGCGGCGCTCAGTCGCCAGAGCGACAGGGAGCGGCCGGCCAATGCCGTGCACACCAGCCCGGACAACGCCAGCGACAACAGGGCAATGGCAGCGTCAGGAGGAGGACCGCCGGCAAGAACGTGCGAGGAAGCAGCCAAAAACGTAGCCACACCGGCCGCGACAAGGCCGCGCAAAAGGCGCACCCCGCGTCCAGTCATCAGCCCCTCTTTTCGCCCGCCGGCAACCGAATCCGTCCTGGCTGCGTCTACTCGCGGATCAGTCTACTTCTACAAGACGTCGAAAAGGAACAAGCTCGAGTGGCCGACTCAAAAGGGCCAGGGGAGGCACAGACGACGCCGGCACCTGCCTGCGTGCCGACGTCGAACGTTTCCAAGCGGTTCAGGCTGCCGGTGCCCGCCGAATGGCCGTGCGGATGGTGGTGCGCAGGGTGAGGTGGTTTTGGCGACTGACAGCGATGACGGCTGCGATACCGGTAACGAGGACGATGATGCCGCCCACAGCGACGGACCAACGGGCGCCGTACTCGGATCCGATCCAGCCCATCAACGGTGCACCCAATGCTGTGCCGCCGTGCAGGATGCCCAGGTAGAGCGCCAGGACCCGGCCGCGGAACTGCGGTTCCACGGAGAGTTGGATGCTGGTGTTGCAGCTGTTGAGGAACGTGATGGATGCCAACCCGACGGGGATGAGGACCACAGCGTAGATCCAGAACGTCGGCGAGATGCTGCCCAGAATGGTGAATGCACCCAGGCCGATGGCGCCACCCAGAAGCAGCCGGAGGCGTGGTCCGGACCTGCGAGCGGCCAGCAGGGCGCCGGCCAGCGTACCTACCGCCATGATGGAGCCGAGCAGGCCGAACTCGCCCGGCCCCACCCGGAATTCGGTGGTGGCCATGAGGGCGTTGGTGACGGGGAAGTTCATCCCGAACGCGCCCAGGACGCCTACCAGGACCATGATGAGGACAAGGTCCGGGCGCTGGCGGACGTAGCTGACGCCTTCTAGGACCTGGTGCTTGCTGCGGCTGACCGGCGTGGGCGGGGTGAGCCTGTCCACCCGGATCCGGAACAGCGAGATGATGACGGCGGCAAAGCTGGCTGCGTTGATCAGGAAGACCGGGCCAGTGCCCACCCAGGCGATCAGCACGCCTGCGATGGCAGGGCCGGTGAGTCGGGCCGTGTTGAAAGAGGCCGAGTTGAGTGCCACAGCGTTGGGAATGTGGTCCTGGTCCACGAGTTCCGAGACAAAGGATTGGCGGGCAGGTGCGTCGATGGCGCTCGCGATACCCAGAAGCAATGCGGCCAGGTACGCGTGCCAAAGTTGGGCGGTGCCGGTGACCACCAGCAGGCCGATCGCGAGTCCAGTCAATCCCATGGCCAGTTGGGTCCAGAGCAGGATGATGCGTTTGCGGTACCTGTCGGCAAGGACGCCACCGTAAGGGCCCAGCAACAACATGGGAAGGAACTGCAAGCCGGTGGTGATGCCCACTGCTGCGCCGGAATGATTGGTGAGGACCGTCAGGACCAGCCAGTCCTGGGCCACCCGCTGCATCCAGGTGCCGACGTTGGAGACCAGCGCGCCGCCGGCCCAGATCCGGTAGTTGGGGTTTTCCAGGGCCCTGAACATGGCGCTCATTTGGCGCTCAATTGCTGCATCAGGTGAGCTGCCCGGCTGAGGACGAGCCGGTCTTCTTCGCTGAGGGTAGCCACGCGTTGGGCCAGCCACGCTGTCCGCTCATTGCGGGCCTCAGCGAGCACTTCTCGGCCGGCTTCGGTGATGTCGATGTTAACCTGCCGGCCGTCCGTGGGATGGGACTGGCGGGCAACGAATCCCTGCTCGTCGAGGGCATTGACGATCCGGTTCATTGAGGGCGCCTGGACGTGCTCCAGGTCGGCCAGCTTCCGTAGTGTCTGCGGGCCGCCGGTGAGTTGGGCCAGGACCGAGTACTGGCCGGGGGTGATGACTTCGCCGGTGGCCTCGATGCGGAGCCTGCGGGATGTCCGCATCACCGCGGTCCGGAGGTCGATGGCGAGAGTATCTGGCTGGGTGGCGTCTGGTGTTTCCGGGCTGGTGGTGGTTTGGGGCATGTTCGCGGGTGCGCCTCCTTGGCGATAATAGTTAGCAATGCTAATTAGTTCTGCTAACGATTATGCTCCTCTTGCGGCGCGACGGCAAGGTCCTGCGGGGTGTGCTTGGTCTCTCAAGCGCGGCGTCAGCCCGTATGTGCGTCCCGGACGTCCGACGGCGTCTGGCCCTGTAGAACCCAACGGTTACCATCCGGATCGGTCAAGGAAGCGAACAGCACCCCACCCATGTCCTGCACCTCCGTGACATCCGCTCCTCGACCTGCCAGCTCGGCATAAAGCTCGTGGAGATCCGGCACCACCAACTGCAAACCCTCGAGGCTGCCGGGCACCATGCTGGTCATGCCGGTGCCAATCACAATGGATGTGGCCGATCCAGGGGGAGTCAACTGGACCACCCGCATGCCGGGAATGTGTTCCACATCGTGATCCACGGTGAAACCAAGGGTGTCCGAGTAGAACGCCTTGGCACTGTCCACATCGGACACGGGAACCTGTACTACTTCGAGTCGCATCTGCATGCGGTCACTCTACGCCGGGAGGCTGCAGCAGTGGGGAGGGCTGCACCAAGCTCAAGATCAGCTCAAGGACCGATCAGGGTTGCGTCCAGCACCGTGCCCCTGGACGCGCTGCCAGCTACTGGCCAATAGGCTCAGGGCGGTTTCTCACAAACGTCGCAACACCGACGGAAAGTGGTGTTGATTCATGCGCAGTTCGACGCGCCGATCGAGGAAAATGGGGCCTCCGGGCTTGGTTGAGAAGAGGCCCTTGTATGTTCAGCTCATGAAAGAAGGGCACTCCAACCGGGCAGCATGCAGGATTCTAGGGATCAACCCGAACACGGGCCATCGTTGGTTGCATGGACGCAACGGTGTCGAGGGCTTGGTGCAGCAAGGCTTGGATCCGAGGCCTCGTAAGGCGGTTCCTGCGGCAGGTGGGTCCAGCCGCTATTTGTCAGAGGACGAACGCATCTTCATCGCCGACCGGTTGCTGGTTCGGGCAAGCCTCCGATCCATCGCTCGTGATCTTGGGCGGTCCCCGTCCACAATCAGCAGGGAGTTGGCTCGGAATCGCCCCGACTCCCGTCGCTATCATCCGTTCCGCGCCCAGAAAATGGCACAGAAGAGAAGGCCGCGGCCAAGGCTGGCCAAGCTTGCCGGTGATGAGGAGTTGCGGCATTACGTCGTGGAGTGCCTGTCGAAGCGGTGGAGCCCTCAGCAGGTCTGCCGGGCCTTGAAGAAACGGTTTCCAGGAGAAAAGCATCGGCATCTGGCACATGAAACGGTCTACCGCGCGCTTTACCATTTGAGCATCCGCCCCGTTCCAGCCGGGTCTGCTCGGCTGCTGCGCTCGGGTAAGTTCAGCAGACGGCCGCGGTCCAGGACCAAGGTGAAGCCACGCCAGTACATTGCTGATGCTCTGAAGATCGGTGACCGCCCAGCCCACATCGCTACCCGGGAAGAAGCGGGCCATTGGGAAGGCGACCTCATCATGGGGAAGGGGAACAAATCAGCGATAGTGACGCTGGTGGAACGCTCTTCCCGGCTCCTTGTCGCCTTCGCGCTCCGTCCAGGCAACAGGTCCGATAACATGCGTGACCAGCTCATTGAGGCCCTGCGGGTCCTGCCGGCCACGCTGCGGAGGACGTTGACGTGGGACCGTGGCTCGGAGATGGCCAAGCACGCTGAGGTCACCGCGGCGCTGGGGACGCTCGTGTACTTCTGTGATCCGGCCAGCCCCTGGCAACGTGCTTCGAACGAGAATGCCAACGGCCTGCTCCGCCAGTACTTTCGTAAGGGTGCAGACCTCAGCACGGTAGAACAAGCCGAAGTCCGCTTCGCCGCGGATGAGATCAACAGCCGTCCCCGTGCCGTCCTCGGGTGGGACAGTGCAACCGTCCGGTTCACTTCCCTCCAAACGCTCGCTGCGCTTCAGGACACTGCGGGTTCCACTGTCGCCAAAGGCACGGTTCCGCTGCCCACAACCGGGGACAATCCTTATGGGTTATCCACCGCTGCGGCTGACAGGGAGCTACCCCAATGGCTCCCAACTTCAGCCGTGGATAACCCGAATTGACCCCCAGATGTGGACAGCTGGAGAGGGCACGCGCCTGATCGTTTCAGAAAGTAGGCGGCTCGTTCCCGTAATGGCATCTTGGTAGGTAGCTGCGACCTGATTGCCGGATCCCCGGTTACCAGGGACTACACGACAATTAGAAGCTCCTGTGTGGATACGAGCGATAGAAGTCGTCAGGACCCCAGATTTTCGGTTGAGTGCATCCGGCGGATGAGGGTGAGGCCGGCACCTACCAGGAGGCGCGCTCCGGCGGCCAGGGCGAGCAGGACGATGAAGGCCAGGAATTGCCCAAGGAGCATGAGGAACGCCACGCCAACCGTGGCGGCGTACGTCAAGTGGAATGCGAGCATCGAAAGATCAGTCCTGGACTCATGCCTACTGGCCGGGGGCCCGTATGATGCGGCGCTGGGTTGCAGCAGCGATGGCGGCCGTGCGGTTGTCCACACCGAGTTTGCCGTAGATGTGCACAAGATGGGTTTTCACTGTTGCTTCGGAGACGAAGATCTGTTTGGCGATGGCCCGGTTGGATAACCCGGTGGCCAGCAATTCAAGCAGTTGGATTTCGCGCGCGGTGAGCATAGTCGCGGGATTGTTAATCCGGCCCATGAGCAGGGCTGCGACTCTCGGTGCCAGTGCCGTCTGGCCAGCGGCGGCGGCCATTACGGCCTGATGGATTTGTTCGGGAGGGGCGTCTTTCAGCATGTAACCGCTGGCTCCTGCTTCCACCGCGGCCAGGATGTCGGCGTCCGTGTCGTAGGTGGTAAGGATCAGGACAGGCGGAGGATCCTCCAGCAGCTTGATCCGCGATGTGGCCGTGACTCCGTCCATTCCGGCGCCCATCTGCAGATCCATGAGCACGACATCAACCCGCTCACCCAGAATTTGTAGCCGTTTCAGTTCCTTCAGCGCTGCTTCACCATCGGCCGCTTCCGCTGCCACCGAGATACCCTCGAAGGCGGTGAGCATCGCCCTCAGTCCGGCCCTGACAACGGGATGGTCATCGACTAGCAGAATGCGAATATCCTTCATTACTCTTCCCTCCAGGGAGTCTCGTCCAGGGGCAGGCGGACGGCCACTACCGTCCCCTCCCCGGGGGCTGATTCCAGGTCGAGGGAACCGTTGAGTACGCTCACCCGTTGCTGTAACGACCGGATCCCGTAACCGCTCCCATCCGTCCGGGCCTCCGTCCGCGCCGTTAACCCGGAGGGATCAAAGCCGACACCGTCATCATAAATATCCATGGTGACCTCGCTGCCCAGAAATGCGATCGTCACCACAGCGTTCCCGGCTCCGGCGTGGTCCCTGACGTTGGCGAGGCTGGCCTGCGCGGCGCGGAGCAGGGTCACCCGGTACGGCTGCGGCAGCTCCACGGGGTCACCGTCGAGTTCGAACCTGCATCGCAACCCCAGCCCACGGGCGGCAGCGCTGGTTTCGGTGCTCTCGCAGAGCCGGCGCAGACTCTCGATCAGGGAAGCTCCCTGCAGCTGCGGGGAGGAGAGTCCGCGCACGAAACTACGGGCCTCTGCCAGGTTCTCCGACGCGGTCTGCTGAACCAGCGCAAAGCGTGCAGCGGCGGTAGCGGTGTCTCCGTCCGCGAGCGACTTTTCTGCCGCGCGGGCCACCAGAACGATGCTCGAGAAGCCTTGGGCGAGGGTGTCGTGGATTTCCCGGGCCAGCCTCTCGCGCTCGGCCAGGACGCCGGCGTCGTGCTGGGACGCGTCCAGCTCCGCACGGGTCCGGCGGAGTTCATCGGCTGCACGGCGCTGGTTCTCGGCTTCCCGGTAGAGCGCCAGGTAGGCAAGTCCGGTCACGACAGCGAAGGCAGCACCGAACAGCGGGCCAATGACGACCGCCGGCTGGGGGACGGGGAGCCCGCTGGCAGTCCATTGGGCGGCAATGACCGCCGCCGTCATCAACGCGATCGTCAGCAGCGCAATCCGACGCGGCAGCAGGTGCAGGTGGAGGAAGAAGAGGGGAAACGCCAGCCAGGCGAAATCGGCGCTCCCCGCGAGCAGGAGGAACCACAGCGCGGTGATGATTCCCAGCCACAGGACACCGTAGCGGCGGGGGTCGAATCCCGTGCCGCCGGCGGCGGAGCGCTTTTCCAGGATCGTCCCAGTGAGATACACACCGGCCAGAACAAACGCGGCCCCGGCCCAGACATACCTCAGGGGGTCCGCCCCGTCCGTTACCAGCAGCCTCAGGACAGCCACTCCAAGCAGGGCGGCGAAACCGACGTGCAGGGCGACCCTCAATACGCGAAGGATCGCAAAAGAGGGCGGTGTTGTGTCGAGACCGCCGGGCAGGCCCTCGCCCGGTCCTAAGGGACCGACGCTGTCCGGTGCGGGAAGTGGGTCTGTGGCGGGCATTGGATCAGCTTATGCGCCCCCGGTCCGGTGCGGGTCAACCAAAAGGTTGACCCGGGGATCAACCATTCGTCCGCCGCATATCGACCATCTGCACCATGGCGCGGACCCATGCCCGCGGGAGAGTGGATATAGGAGCTTTTCGGCCACCGCATCATCCACTGAAAGAAGAGAAACGTGTTTCTTGCTATCCGCGACATCCGCTTTGCCAAGGGCAGGTTCGCCCTGATGGGCGGCGTCGTCGCCCTGATCACCTTGCTGCTCGTCATGCTCTCAGGACTGACGGCCGGCTTGGGGGACCAGTCGACCTCGGCCATTGACAAACTCGGCACAGTCAACGGCAGCGGAGTCCCGTCCCAGGCGGTGGACAGCATTGTCTTTGGCGCCCCGGGCACCAACGAGCCCAAGGCCTCCTTCACCGAAAGCGAAGTCACCGCTGCGCAGCTCGACAGCTGGAAGAACCGCGCCGGCGTACAGGACGCCGAAGCCTTGGGCATCAGCCAGACCCGGTTCCAGGCCGTAGCCGGGGACACCGGAGCCGGTACCGGCACCACCAACGTCGCCGTGTTCGGCGTCGCACCCGAGGGCCAGCTCGCACCGTCCCGCGTCAGCGCCGACACCGTCGTCATCGGCAAGACCGTCGCCAAGGCCCTTTCCCTGAACACCGGCGACAAAGCCAACGTCGGAGGCACCGAACTGACCGTCAGCGCCGTAGTCGAGGACCAGTGGTACTCCCACACCAGTGTCGTCTGGACTGCCCTTCCGACCTGGTCGAAGCTGGCCCACCTGTCCGACCCAGAACAGCTCGGAACCGTCGCCGCAATCACCTACAAAGACGGCGCCACGGTGGACGAAGCCGCCGCCAACAACGCAGCCCACACCGTCAGCGCTTCCCGCACCGGGTCCTTCCAGGCCCTGGGCTCCTACAAGAGCGAGAACGGATCCCTGACCCTGATGCAGGCCTTCCTCTACGGCATCTCCGCCCTGGTCATCGTGGCCTTCCTGACCGTCTGGACCGTCCAGCGGACCCGCGACATCGCGGTCCTCAAGGCCATGGGAGCCTCCGGTGGCTATGTCCTGCGTGACGCCATCACCCAGGCGGCCATCGTCCTGCTCGCAGGTGCCGGGCTCGGCGGCGGGATTGGCATCCTCGGCGGCTTCTTCGCAGCGAAAGCAGCCCCCTTCCTGGTCACCCCCGCGACGACGCTGCTGCCGATCCTGGGAATCATCGCCCTCGGCCTGGCCGGCGCGGCCCTGGCCGTCCGACGCGTCACCAAAGTCGACGCCCTGATCGCCCTCGGCGGCAACTAAACCCTCCCGCAGCCCCTGAACCCTCCCCGCGCACGTCCACAAAGGAAGTACCACCATGTCCTCCACCAGCCCCCTCAACCTCGTCAACGTCACCCTTGAATACCCGGACGGGGACGGAACCATCAAAGCCCTGGACACCGTGAACCTCACGGTCGGGGCCGGTCAGATGATCTCCCTCGTCGGCCCCTCCGGTTCCGGTAAATCCAGCCTCCTGGCCGCCGCCGCCACCCTCGTCCGGCCCACCCACGGCCTCGTGCTCATCGACGGCACCGACGCCACCGGGCTCGGCGACAAAGACCTCACCGCGCTGCGCCGGGAAAAGATCGGCATCATCTTCCAACAGCCGAACCTGCTCGCGTCCCTGACCGCCGCAGAACAACTCATCATCGGCGACCACCTGCGCGGAAAATCCGTCAAAGCCGCCCGCGCCAAAGCCTCGGAGTTACTCGACATCGTCGGACTCGCCTCCAGCGCGGACAAACGCCCGCACCAGCTCTCCGGCGGCCAGCGCCAACGGGTCAACATAGCCCGCGCCCTGATGGGCGACCCCAAGGTCCTTCTCGTGGACGAACCAACCGCGGCCCTGGACCACGAACGCAGCAACTCCATCGTCCGGCTCCTACGCCGCGTCACCGACGACTTCATGGTCGCCACCGTCATGGTCACCCACGACACCGAATTCGTCCCACTGACCGACTCGGTCGCCACCATGCGCGATGGAAGACTCACCGCCCCCGTGCTCACCAACGCCTAACGGCCACCCCGCCCACACCTGCGCACATCACGCCGGCCCCCGGCACCATTCCGGGGAGCCGCCGCCTCCCACCCCCATCAAGCCAAGGACCAAACGCCATGAAAAAGCTCTACTACGCCGCCTTCACCTACATGATCGCCGGACTGGCGTCCGGGCTGTTCTACCGCGAATTCACCAAAGCCAACGACTTCACCGGCAACAGCCAGCTTTCCGTGCTCCACACCCACCTCCTGGCCCTGGGCATGCTCTTCTTCCTCACCGTCCTGGCACTGGATAAAGTCTTCAGCCTTTCCGGCCTGCGCATGTTCAACGCGTTCTTCTGGACCTACAACGCCGGCCTGGCCCTCACCACGGCGATGATGATCCTCAGCGGCGTCCTCACCGTCCAGGGCACCACGCCCTCGGCCGCCATCGCGGGCATTTCCGGGCTGGGTCACATCGGCCTCACCGCCGGCCTGGTCCTGCTCTTCATCACCCTCGGCAAACGCGTCACCGGCAAAGCAACCGCCGAAGCCGAACTCACCCCCGCCAACTGACCCCACTGATCCGAAAGCGGCAGATATGACCCTGCAAGCGACTCCCACCGGCACCCGGAAACGATGGGCCGGCCTAGCCGTACTCGCGGCCGGGCTGTCCATGATCGTCATCGACGGAACCATCGTCGGGGTCTCGCTGCCGGCCATCATCACCGACCTGAAACTCGGCCTCCCCCAGGCCCAATGGGTCAACAGCCTCTACTCCATAGTTTTCGCAGCGCTCCTGCTCACAGCAGGAAGGCTCGGGGACCGCATCGGCCGGCGGCGGCTCTTCATTACCGGGGTGCTCGTCTTCGTTATCGGCAGCCTGCTCGCCGCCTTGGCGCAAGAAGCGGTCCCGCTCATCAGCGCCCGGGTCATCCAGGGAATCGGAGGCGCGCTGGTCCTGCCCACCACCTTGTCCACAGTCAACGCCACCTTCCGGGGCAAGGACCGTGCCACCGCTTTCGGAATCTGGGGCGCTGTCATCTCGGGGGCCGCCGCAATCGGACCACTGCTCGGAGGATGGCTGACCAGCACCTTTTCCTGGCAATGGATCTTTCTCGTCAACGTCCCGCTCGGCGCGGCCGTCGTCGCCGGCGCGCTCCTGACAGTCCCGGAAACCCGGGCACGGATCACCGCGCCCGGCCTCGATGTTGACGGACTGCTCCTGAGCAGCCTCGGCTTCGGGTTCCTCGTCTTCGGACTAATCGAGGGAAGCTCCCTGGGCTGGTGGACGCCCACCGCGCCCCTGACCGTGCTCGGGATGACCTGGCCCGTCACCGCACCCGTCTCGGCCGCCCCCGTGTCCCTCCTCGCCGGGGCAGGGTTCCTCACGCTCTTTATCCTGTGGGAACGCCACCGCGCCAGGATCGGACGGTCTGCGATCCTGGACCTGAACCTGTTCAACACCGGAACCTTCCGCTGGGGAAACCTCACGGCCATGGTCGTAGCGACCGGTGAATTCGGGCTCCTCTTCGTATTACCGCTCTTCCTGGTCAACGTCGCCGGACTCTCCGCCCTGGGCGCGGGCGTCATTCTGGCGGCGATGGCCGCCGGCGCATTCATCGCCGGAGCCCAGGCACGCCACCTCTCGGCCCGCATCGGCGCACCCAACGTCGTCACCCTAGGTCTGGGCCTGGAAATCTTCGGCGTGCTCCTCCTGGCAGTCTTCCTCCGGCCGGAAGCGTCCCCGGGGCTTCTGGCCACCCTGCTTGCCATCTACGGGCTCGGACTCGGACTCGCCTCCGCTCAATTGACCCAAACGACCCTCGCCGACATCGCGGTGGAACGCTCCGGCCAGGCCTCCGCCACCCAGAGCACGGTGCGTCAGGTCGGCGCCGCACTCGGCGCAGCAGTCCTGGGCGGCGTCCTTTCGTTCAGCCTCCCCCGGACTATGGCCCTCACCGGCGTCCCTGACCCGGCCGCCAAGGACCTAATACTCCAAACCCGGGACAGCGCCGGTGGTCTCATCGCGGCCCTCCGCGAACAAGGAACCGCCGGAGCGTTCGGTCCCCGGGGACCGGGCATCGTCCAGGAGCTCGCCTCCGGATTCAGCGACGCAACCCGTATCACTCTGGTCGTCTGCAGCCTCTTCCTGGCCATAGGGTTCGCCGCGTCCCTGCGCGTCGCAGCGATATCCCGCACCAGCCAGAACAGTCCGCCACCGTCCGACCACACCGATTAGCCCGTCCCGTTCCGACACAATCCCGCCGGAACGAGGCGCAGCCCAGCCGACCCTCTTCTTCGGGGCAGCGAACTCAAAACCCACGTCCCACACCACGGTGACGACCTCAGGAGCACAAAAGCATGGATCCAGGACGAATCATCTTAGTCACCGGAATGATCGGGTTGCTGGCGTTGATCATGATGCTGCTGGCGCTCCTGTCCCGGCGGATCCTGGGCGTGCGCATCGGAGCGATGCGCACTCTCATGGCCCTCATCGTGGCGGTCGGGGCGGAATATCTCTTCGAGTCCCAGATCCTCTGGCAGACCCCGGACCGCGGACTGGCCTATGTAAGCATCCAGTTCGGCATCGCACTGTTCACAGCATTTTTGTTCCTGGTCGTCGCCGAACTCGTCGTCCCCCGCGGAGTGTTGCCCCCGCCCCACACCTGGCTGGCCTCGCTGCGGGCCGGATCCCAGCGAGGGATCCGGTACTCCCAGATCCTGCGCATAGGCGCCAAGCACGGGCTCCTCCCGCTCCGGTCCTCAAACGACCCGGAGGTCAACGCCGACCGGGCGAGATCCCTGCGCCTGGCCCTGGAGGAGGCAGGCGCCACCTTCGTGAAGTTCGGTCAGATGCTCTCCACCCGACCGGATCTGCTGCCTCCGGAATACATCACCGAACTCTCCCGGCTCCAACAACACGTGACACCGGTGTCCTGGGATCTGGTACGCCAAATACTCGAAGAAGACGCCGGCAGGCCCGTCGCCGAAGTCTTCGCCGACTTCGACGAAACCCCCCTCGCGGCCGCGTCGATCGGACAGGTCCACCGGGCCACCCTCCACGACGGATCCCGAGTTGCAGTCAAAGTCCAGCGCCCCAACATCCGGCGCAAGGTGGCGCTTGACTTGGACATTGCCGTGCGGATCGGGAAAATGCTCGAAAATTCCACGGCCTTCGGCGGCTCGTTGGGTACGGAGGCACTGGCCCGCGGCTTCGCGGAAAACCTGCGCGAAGAACTGGACTACGAGCAGGAGGCGCGCAACATCATCGCCCTCCGCACCGCCGTCGCAAAGCACCCCGACGAGGTGCGAGTCGTCATCCCGTTCCATGTCCCTGAGCTCTGCACATCCCGAGTGCTCGTCATGGAAATGCTGGACGGACGCACGTTCAGCGACCCCGTTACAGCAAGCTCCATGGGCGCTGAATCCCGGAAAACCTACGCCACCCAGCTGACGCGCAGCCTTCTGCGGCAAATCATGATCGACGGGACATTCCACGCAGACCCGCACCCGGGAAACATCATCGTCCTAGCTGACGGCCGGCTGGGCCTGGTTGACTTCGGCTCCGTAGGCCGACTGGATCACGAACTCCGAACCAGCATCCAACAAGTCGTATTGGCCATCGACCGGGCCGATGCAGGACTCCTGGTCAACGCGCTCTTCGAAGTTGTTATCCGCCCCGACGAGATCGATGTGCCGGTCCTCAAACGAACCCTCAGCCAGTTCATGGGCACATCCCTCCAGCCTGGCGTCCCCCTGGACCTGAAAGCCATCAACGAGCTAATACGCATCCTCGCCAGATTCGACCTCGCAATTCCCCCTGCCCTGGCCGGCGCCTTCCGCGCCATAGCCACCATTGAAGGAACCCTGACCTCCCTCGCACCCGGCTTCGACATCGTCGCAGAAGCCCGCACATTTGCGGGCGCCCAAATCGGCGAACACTTCACCCCCGGAGGAATCAAGGAAACCGTCCAGCGCGAACTGCTCGACACCCTTCCCATCCTCCGCAGAATGCCACGTCATATCGACCAGCTCGCCGCAGCCCTGCAGGAAGGCCACCTCAGCGTCAACGTCCGGCTCCTCGCTGACCGCCGCGACCGGGAAGTGCTGACCCGCATGCTAGGTCAAGCCCTGCTCACACTCATCGCCGGAGTCCTCGGAATCATGGGCGTCATCCTGCTCGCCTTCGGTCAGAGCGCCGAGGTCGCCCCCGGCCTGCCCCTTTTCCACGTCATCGGCTACAACCTCGCCGGCATAGCCGCCGTTCTCATGCTCCGCGTCCTCTATCTGGTCTTCAACACCCGCACTAAACCAACAGGTAACCCAAAGACTCTCTGACCCAATGAAGGACGCCTTGCAGGGAACGAATCAGCCCTCGTGCCTGCGAATTAACCGACACAGCCACCGTCTGACTTACCCTTGTCTCCAGGGCGGGCCGTACCTATCTTCGCCCACAGAACGCCCAGCCCGGCTCGCTTCTACGGACACTTCGACCATTCCGTGTAGGCCACTTCTCAAATCAACAGCTGCATCGTCGTTGCACAGAAAACACCGTCCCGTAAGACTCGTCCGCTGAAGCGTCAGACAGGAACCGGCGGGTCCCTCCGGCACACTCCCCGGGGCTATCGAAAGTGTCTTCCGCTGCGGCTGTCTTCGATTGAACCTGTCATTCATTTGGCTCAAGCCGGCAGCGACTTCGATGGCAAGGAACGGACTCTGATAGCTCTAAATCGAACCTGTTGCGACGTTTGTGAGAAACCGCCCAGTCCGGCACCATCGCCACGCACCATCCGGCCCCAATTTCCGTGGGCCTTCATCATTTGGGGAAATCAAGAATGTCGAACTACCAGACCTTTATGGGTCCGGCCAGCTCTGCCGATGCGCCAGAGCCGCCACGCAAACCACGTAAGTCCACCTTCATTGTGGCTGCCATCGTTGCTCTTTTCATGATCATCGGCGCCGCCAGCAGTGGCCTTGGCGGCGCACTGATCTTCCTGGCCATTGCCGCAGGCCTGACGGGCCTCTACGTCCTGGCCACCGGTCGCCGGTCGTGGGCGTGGTTGCCCGCCCAGCGAAAGTCCGGCGCTGTTGCGCTCGGCGTCTCGCTGGTCCTCTTCATTGCAGGCGGGCTGACAGTCCGCCCCGCCGAATCGTTGGAACTGGAGTCTGCGGCGTCGGCGGCAACGGCCGCAGCTGCGTCGCCCACGGCGAGCGCCTCCGCATCTGCCAGCCCTACGCCGTCGGCCACCCCAACGGCAGCGGACACCGGCGCACCCCTGGATCCGGACAAGCCATTCGCCTTAGCCCAGGGCGTCAGCGCAACTGCGCCCAATGTCCAGCCTGCCCATGGCTCCACCGCGCTGCAGGTCTTGGCCACGTTGCCCATCAAGGGCAGGGCACCGAAGACCGGTTACGACAGGGCGCTGTTCGGCCAGGCGTGGGCCGACGTTGACCGCAACGGTTGCGATACGCGCAACGACACCCTCAAACGCGACTTGACCTCGGTAGTCTTCACCAACAGCGTTCCCTGCAAGGTCCAGTCCGGCAATCTCGCCGACCAGTACACCGCCACCACCATCAGCTTTGTGCGCGGCTCGGCCACCAGCAACGCCGTCCAGATCGATCACGTGGTTGCCCTCAGTGATGCGTGGCAGAAGGGCGCCCAGCAGCTCAGCGCAGAGCAGCGGACCGCCTTCGCCAACGACCCGCTGAACGTCCAGGCCACCGATGGTCCCACCAACCTGAAGAAGGGCGACGGTGACGCTGCCACCTGGTTGCCGCCCAACAAGGAGTTCCGCTGCGAGTATGTGGCCCGGCAGATTTCGGTGAAAGCCAGCTATGGACTTTGGGTCACCGCGGCCGAGCACGACGCCATGACCCGCATCCTGGACAACTGTTCCGGTCAGTTGGCTCCCACCAACCAGCCGGCTCCCGAGCCCGCTCCCGCCGTTGTGGAGCCCGCACCCGTGGCACCCGCACCGGTCCAGGCGCCGCCAGCCCCTGCTCCGGCCCCCGCCGTTGTTCCTGCCCCGGCGCCAGCCGTTGTTCCCGCTCCAGCACCTGCGCCTGCTGTGGTTCCGGCTCCGGCACCTGCTCCCGCGGCCAACTTTGTTCATCCGGGTGCTTTCTGCAGCGGCGGAACGGGTATCAGTAAAACGGGCAAAGCAATGGTCTGCGCTCCTGGCTCTGATGGCCGAATGAGGTGGCGGAGCGCCTGACGTCAGCGGCCGCCGTCGGGAATTCCCGACGGCGGCCGTTGCGTTTGCGGGGACGGCGCGGCACGGGTTGCTGGCTTGCTGCGCCGTGCGCGGCCGGGCGGGTGCAAAACTGAAACCCAGCCGCGCGGTCTTCGCCGCGTACCAGCAACGAAAGCAGGACCCATGATCACCCTCCAGCAAGACGCCGACGGATTCGTTCGGATGAACCGGCACTACCCAGCCAGCCTCACCATCAAAATCGCGTTCGCCGACGGTAGCAGCGGTGAATTTTCCGGCAAGGTCCTGAACAAGGCCTACGACGACGCGCTCGCCGACTTCCGCACGGGGAACGGCCTGGACGATCGCGGATTCAGTCGCGCACCCAAGAGCCGTACCAACCCCGGCAACAAGATCGACGTCGTTCCCGTCAACCCGGGCATGACCGAATAACGGAGTGGACGGGCCGCCGATTCGCGGCGGCCCGTCCAGGTACTGGCTAGGCTGGGCCGATGGAATATGAGCTGAGGCAGGCCACCCCGGACGACGCTGAGGCTGTGGTGCGGTTCCACACCCTCGCGCACGAGCAGACGTACGCCCACCTGCTCTCCGACGAATTTTTCGCCGGGCGCCGGGCAAGCATCCCGGACCGAATCGAGGCGCGGAAACCATATCTGGACACGAATGATCCCAGGATTATCGCGCTCGCCCCAGACGGCACCGTCGTGGGCTTGGCCGATGCTGGACCGGGCCGCGATGTGGATGGCCCCACGGAAACCGAGCTGTACTCGATCTACACGTTGGCGGATACGCATGGCAGCGGACTTGGGGCCGCGCTGCTGGCCGAGTCGATTGCTGCGGTGCCGGCCTACCTCTGGGTTTTGGACAACAATCCCCGGGCGCACGCCTTCTACCGGAAGCACGGCTTCACGCCGGACGGATCACGGAAGCACCTCCCGGCGTCGTGGGAACGTCTGCCTGAGCTGCGAATGGTTCGGCACGGAGTCGGTGCCCGCGAGGAATCCTCGGCAGTCCCATCCAACCTGCCACTCGGTGACGAACAGAAGAGGTAAGTGCTGGGCCGCGACTCCGCCGCTTCCGCTCGGGGCGTCTGTGAAGGCCTGTGGGGCATGGTTAGCTATGAAACAAACCTGCTTCGAATCCGTTGCCAGGGTGTGAAAGGAATTTTCTCCAAATGAAGAGTGCAGAGCGCAAGGCCCTTATTTCCCTTGCCGTGGTGGTGGTTCTGGGGGTGCTGCTGGCTGTGGCCGGAAGCCAGGGAGGTGCCACACTTGCTGGCGTTCCACTGTTTGCCTTGGGCGTTGCAGGGGCGTTCGTGGTGCAGTGGCTTGCCTTCATTCCGGCGTTCAAGGCACAGACGGAAAAGTACTACGACTTCACCGGCGCGCTGACATACATCACCATCACTGTGCTGTTGGTGCTGCTGACCCCGGGTGTGGATGCCCGCGGGTTCCTGCTGGCCGCCATGGTGGTGGCCTGGGCGGCGCGACTGGGCAGCTTCCTGTTCCTCCGGGTCCGGAAAGCTGGCAAGGACGACCGCTTCGACGAGATCAAGCCCTCATTCCTTCGGTTTTTCAACACCTGGACCACACAGGGCCTGTGGGTAGCCTTTACGGCAGCCGCTGCCTGGATTGCCATCACCAGCGCCAACCGCGTGAGCTTGGACTGGTGGGCGCTGGTGGGCTTGATCATCTGGGCAGTTGGCTTCGGTACCGAAGCCGTCGCAGACAACCAGAAGCGGAAGTTCAAGGCCGACCCGGCCAACAAGGGAAAGTTCATCTCTACCGGCCTCTGGTCCAAGTCGCGCCACCCCAACTACTTCGGCGAGATCGTGACCTGGGTGGGTGTGGCTATCATTGCCGTCCCAACGTTGGAAGGGTGGCAGTGGGTTGCCCTCATTTCGCCGGTCTTCGTGGCGCTGCTTCTCATCAAGGCCAGCGGCATCCCG
Organism: Arthrobacter ulcerisalmonis; assembly: GCF_900609065.1. GTDB lineage: Bacteria > Actinomycetota > Actinomycetes > Actinomycetales > Micrococcaceae > Arthrobacter > Arthrobacter ulcerisalmonis. The sequence goes on from NZ_UXAU01000019.1 coordinate 190,724, forward strand.
CTATTGGAGAAGAAGGCGGACTCCACCTGGGGTGGACAGCCTGACTATGAGGAGTACAAGAGGACCACCCCGGTGCTGATCCCCAAGCTTGGCTGAACGGCCGCCTGGGCCGGAGACGGACCGTGACGGGACCGCCCCAGCCGGGGAATCGGCGTCGTATTCCCCAGTAGCAGCGTAAGATGATAAGTAGACTTACGGATTGACTGCGAGGAATGACATGAGCGAAGTGCGCACGTTGGAAGCAACAGCGGTCAAGGACGGAAAGTGGTGGACCATTACCATTCCGGACGTTTATCAGGCGACAGTCGCCCGGAAAGCCGGCGAGATCCAGGCGTATACAGAATCCTTGGCAGCAAAGGTTCTAGGTGTTCCCGCCGACGAGCTGGACGTGCACCTGAGCGTCGTGGGCCGGAAGAAATAAAGCCGCTGACGAAACACTGGACACCAGGTCCTCGGCTTCATCAGCAGGCTGTGTAGTCTGGTGCCGGACGTTGACCTTCACGGACTGATGCCCAGGGGTCATGCGATCTCTGGCCCAGGCCGCTGATAGTGGCGACTCTGGTTCTCATGGGGGAGAAGCAAAGGTGTAGTGGCATGATGAACGGTTCCTTGACGGTCCTGGTCATTGCCGCGGCATGGATCATGCTGTCGGTCATTCTGGCATTGGTGATTGGCCGAGCCATTAGTATCGCCGACTTCAAGCAACGCCAACTGAACGTGGGGCACACGGCGCCTCACAGCCCGGTCCAGGCCCGTCGCGCTGAAGTACCACCGGACGCAGCACTCCTCGAAGACTGACGCGCCCACTGGTAGGCGCCGAACGCCAGGCCTATTTCGCGAACGCCTTGCCCTGAGCGGCCAACTCCTCTTCAAGGATCCGAATGGCGCGCGGCCCCACCCCGTGCATGGCCAGTAACTCCGACCGCGAGTGCGTCGCCACCTGCTCAAGCGTGCTGATGCCAGCAGCCAGGAGCGCGCTGTTTGCGGGCCTACCGATCGGCGGCAGGTCGCCAATTTGGGCTGGAGTGTCTCGGGTGCTCATAGCAGAAGAGCGTACCCGCGAGGCCTCGGCAGACGGACGCCGCCGTGCTAGTGTCCGGCTTATGGCTGTGGATTCCGCTCTGCTCGACTGGCTCCTCGACTCCGACCCCACCCTCCGCTGGCAGGTGGAGCGTGACCTGGCCGGTTTGCCGGCTGATGCCTGGAAAGCCACGCGGGGCCGAATCGCCACGGAGGGCTTTGGTGCGGAACTCCTCTCGCACCAGGACGCCGATGGCCAATGGGCAGGCGGCGCATACTTCCCCAAGGACTTCGACTTCAACGGGCCAGAGGCCGCGGCCGATGCCGGCCAGCCCTACACCGCGACCACCTGGTCGCTGAACGCGGTCCGGGAGTGGGGGCTGGACGCTGCCGCGCTCGCAGGCACTGCAGAGCTGCTGGCCCAGAACAGCAGGTGGGAGTACGACAATCTGCCGTACTGGGGCGGCGAGGTGGACTGCTGCATCAACGCGTTTACGCTGGCCAACGGCGTGTGGCTGGGTGCCGACGTCGCCAGTATTTCCGAGTGGTTCATCGACCACCAGTTGCCGGACGGCGGCTGGAACTGCGAGTGGGTGGAGGGGTCAACCCGCTCCTCGTTCCACTCCACCATCAACGTCCTGAAGGGGCTCCTGTACTACGAACAGGCCGTTGGTGGCTCCGCCGAATTGGAGGCTGCCCGGCACCGCGGCGAGGAATATCTCCTCGTCCGCAGGCTGCTGTACCGGGAATCGAAGGGGGAGCTGGTGGCCTCCTGGGCGCCGCGGTTCGTCTACCCGTTCCGCTGGTTCTACAGCGCACTGAACGCCCTGGACCACTTCCGGTCGGCCGCAATGTACGACGGCGCCGCCCCGGACCCGCGGTTGGCGGAAGCTATCGAACTGGTCAGGTCAGCCCGGCAAGCGGACGGCACGTGGGTGCAGGAACGGCGGCACCCGGGCCGGGTCTGGTTCGAATACGATGCGCCTGCCGGGGAGCCTTCGAAGTGGCTGACGTTCCACGCCGTCCGGGTGTTGGAATGGTGGGACGACAGCCAGGATTAGCCCTGCTGGTTACGGCGAAGCCACCGATTGGCTGAACGGGCCTCCCGGAGCGAAAGCGTGGTGGGCGAAGCGGCGCCCGATGAGGTGGTGCGCCTCGGGCCCTGGGTGCAGTCCGTCGGGCAACGGAAGTGCGTCCGCGTCTGCCCGGCCGTAAAGCGTGAGCCCGTCGAGGTAGTGCAGGTTCGGGTCGCCGGCCCTGCGCTCGGCGACTGTGCGCAGGGCCTCGCGGATGACCTCGAGGGTCAGGCGCCCCTGGGCGGTGTCGCCGGGTGTTTCGGTGGTGGTGAACTGCACCCGGTCTGTGCCCAGGGTGTCCGCCCTGATCGATCCCGGTCCGGGGGTGTCTTCGTGGATGGCGCAGAAGATGGGGGAGATGAGCAGGATAGGGGTGTGGGGATGCCCCTCGCGGATGGTGTCCAGAAAGCCGTGGACCGCGGGTACGAAGGCACGCAACCGCATGGCGTCGTAGTTGACCACGTTAATGCCGAGCTTGACGCTGATGAGATCGGCGGGAGCATCGCGGATGACCCGGGCCATGAACGGATCGACGAGGGCGCTGCCGCCGAAGCCAAGGTTGCGCAGTTCCACGTCCCCAGCCGATTGCGCGGCGATGACCGGCCAGATCCCGGTCGGTGCCAGCGCGTTCGATCCTTGGCTGATGGAGCCACCGTGGTGGACCCAGAGGCGGGCGGCAGGGGTGCCGGCCGTGATCGGAGCGTCCGTACGGAGGTCGATAAGCTCGATGGTTTCGTTGTGGGGCAGCCAGATCTCCACGGATTTCGTGGCGGAACCCAGATCCGTCACCGCGGTGGTGTGGGCCGGGCCTGCATACGGGCTGGTTCCTCCAGTTTGCAGGTCCACCTCGAGCCAGTCGCCACCAGTGAGTTCGTCTCTGGTGTGCAGCGTGCCGTCGATGAAGACGTCAACGTGGCCTCGGGCCCGGTGCGTGCCCCGGTAGGTGACCCGTGACGGGTGTATTTCGAGTTCGATGCGGGACGCCGTGGTGCTGAAGGCCAAATGGACTCCGGAGGGCTGGGCTTCGGCGCCAAGGAGTTGCGGGTCGGGAAACTGCTGCCGTACCCAGGCTGGCAGCCGGTGTGGGGCGGCACCACGGGGTGTCGGATCGAGCGCGGCGGCCCCACGGACGAAGTCGTGGGTGAAGGGGGTGCTGATCATCAGGAGGTACCTTCCGTGGGCCAAGAGGTCAGTGCGCGGTCCAAGGCGTTGACTGCGGCTGCCCAGGATTCATTGGTGTCGTCGGCGCGGTGGGAGTAGGCCTCAGTGCGGGTGAGGGCCAAAAACCCATTGATGGTTGCCCCCACCAGGCGCGAAGCATGGACGAGGTCCTTCGCCGGGATGGCGTAGCCCCTGATTACCGCGAGTAGAAGCGTTGCGATTCTCGCTGCTTCAGGGGATTGAGCGATTTCGGTGGTCGCGGGTCGCTGCAGTGCGGCCCAGGCCCCGGGGTGGTCGAGTGCGTAGGATCGGTGCACATCGGCGAGCGCCCGGAGGGCTGCCTTGGCGGAAAGCCCGGCGACGCCTGCACCGACCAATGCGCCGAGTTCGTCAAAGGCAAGCCGCTGGATGCCGTCCATCAGGGCGGCCAATCCCCGGACGTGCTCGTAGAGGCTGGCCGGTTGCACGCCGAAGTGCCGTGCGACGGCGGTCATCGTGACCGCGTCAAGTCCCTCGCGGTCTGCAAGGGCCAAGGCAGCTTTGAGGACGATGTGTTCGGTGAGGTTGGCGCGCGGCATACCTCCATCCTACATGCCTTAGGTTAATCCCTAATATGCGTAGGTTTTGGTCGGGAACAGCCCGCAGGCGCATGCCATTCCTGCGGCCCGAGGATTGTGATGGGAATCTATCCAGTGGAGGTGCAGTCGTGGCCAGAATTGAACTCCCGCGCGTGGGTGTCAGCTCCAACGTGGCGGCCGCTCTAGTTTGATCACTCAAGCCACCGTCAGCTCCAGCACGAACATCACATCGAGCAGCTCCATCCCGTCGAGAGCTGAGAGGTCCCCGGCTACCGGCGCAGCGGGGGCCAGTCCGCCAGCCGCGGTCACCCGGACCACGTGGGCGTCCGCGAAGCCGTTGGTGAAGGAACCTGTCACGTCCACTGATGGCAGCCCACCCCATCAACCGTGCGTTTTGCGGCTGAGTCCGGGGGATTCCGGTTTTACTTGGCGAGGCCTGCCGATGAGCCCGGCGTGTGCCTCATCCAGTTCGCTGACGAAAATCCCGATCAGTGGGGATCCATCTGCAAAACCGATGGCGGCCCGGTGCTGACTGCGAATCTTCTGGGGTACGGGAGCGAAGCCGCCGTGGTGGCCGATGGTGCCGACGTCGAGGATTTCCTCGGCCAGGGATACACATCGATCCACGAGAATGTCCTCGTCCGACGCTGATTGAAGGCCCACAGCTGCCGCTCTGACCTCAACCGGTCAGCTCGCCGCGATATCCCGTCGGAGGACCTTGCCCAGCACCAGCGTTGTCAGCCACGTGACAACGGCGCAAGCCACGGTGCCCCAGGCGATGTCCGTGATGGCCACCAGGGTGGGGAATCCCTTCAGCACGGCCAGCCCGGTGAGCGCCCAGGTGGCGTAGGTGAAGAAGCCGAAGAGCGCTGCGCCAGTGACGCGTTGGCGCAGGGTGGCGTTCCGCTCGTTGGGGCGGACGCCGTAGTGCACCATGCCGGCGACGTAAATGAGGTAAAAGGCGACGGCGGCAACGTAGTTGGTGTTCGTCGCGATCAGGTCGCCGATCTGGGCCTTGTACTGCGGGTTGGCCACGCCGAGGATCCAGACCACATCGAGGGCGGCGAAGATCACTGCTGTTACCCCGTAGGCGAGGAACCATCGTTTGAGGTGCGGTTTCATGCCTGGCTCCTGGGGTCGGTGTAGAGGCTCTCCACCAGGTGGCGGGCCTTGTCGGTGAAGGCGTTGCGTTTGAGTTTCATGGTGGGTGTGACGTTGCCGTTGGCTTCGCTGAGGTCGGCCAAGAGCAGCACAAACCGTCGGACCTGCTCGGAGCGGGCAATCTTTGCGTTTGCTGCGCTGACAGCCTGGCCAATTGCGGTGAGGAGCCGGGCGTCGTCGATCTGGATGGCGCCGCCGTCGTCCGGGATCTTCAGGGCGGTGAGTTCTGCGAAGCCCTCGCGCTCGGCCCAGGCGGCCACGGACTCGGGATCCAGCAGCACCAGCCCGCCCAGGTACGGTTTGCCTTCGCCCACCATCACGGCGTGCGCCACCAGGGGATCGCCCTCCACGTAGCCTTCCCAGATGGAGGGCGACACGGTTTTGCCGCCGGCGGTGACAATGACGTCCTTGAGCCGGCCCTTGATGGTGAGCCTGCCTTGCGCATCGAGTTCGCCCAGGTCGCCGGTGTGAAAAAACCCGTCCGTGAAGGCTGCAGCGTTGTCCGCGGCGCGGCGGTACCCGGCAAAAACACCCACGCCTCGGGCCAGCACCTCGCCCTGGTCCGTGAGCCGGACGGTGGTGCCCGGCATGGGCACGCCCACCGTCCCGGCTTTGATGGCGCCGGGCAAGTTTCCGGTCAGTGGCGCCGTGGTTTCGGTCAGGCCGTAACCTTCGATCACCGGCAGGCCCAAGCCGCGGAAAAACAGCGAGAGCTCGGCATCCAGTGCCGCGGCCCCGGACAGCAGATAGTCCAGCCGGCCGCCCACCAGCGCACGGAGGCGGCGGTAGAAAAGCTTGTCGAACACAGCGTGCCGGGCACGCAAGCCGAGCGGGGCGCTGACTGTTGGGTCGGCGTCGTGCGCTTCCGCAAAACGGCCCCACTCGACGGCGGTGCGCTGCGCCGCCGCCCACACCCGGCCCAGCCGCTTCTGCGCAGCTGCCCCAGCCGCCGAGGCCTGGATTTTCTGCAGCACGCGGGGGACCATCACCAGGAACGTGGGCCGGAGGGCGCCGAGGGCGGGGACCACCTCGCGGGGATCGGCCAGGTGCGCGATCCGCATGCCGTTGGCCAGGCAGATCAGCTGCAGGCCGCGAGCCAAGACGTGCGCCATGGGCAGGAAGATGATGGTGTTTCCACCCTCGCGGACCACGGCCGAATACGCGGCCGCCACGTTGAGGACCTGCCCCACGAAGTTGCCGTGGGTGATCAGGGCGCCCTTCGGGGCGGCGGTGGTGCCGGACGTGTACACGATGGTGGCCACCGTATCGGGGCCGGCCAGCAGCCGCCGTTCCTCCACAGCGGCGTCGACGACGGCGGCACCCCGGTTCACGAGGTCCGCCAGGTCCGCGCCGGGCCGGGAGTCCATGGTCCAGATGCCCAGGTGGTCCAGCCCTGCTTCGTCGAAGCCGCGTCGCAGCAGGTCGGCGTGCGTTTCCGTGCCGGCCACGGCCAGCCGAACCTCGGCGTCGGCCAGGATGGCGATCACTTGGGGGAGTGCGGACGTCTCATAGACCGGGACCACCACGGCGCCGGCAAACCAGGCAGCCATGTCCGCCAAAGCCCATTCGTACCTTGTGGGAGACATGATGGCTAGCGATTCGCCGGGCTGCACGCCGGCGGCGATGAAGCCCCGGGCCAGGGCACGCACCTCATCAGTGAACTGCTGGGTGGTCACCTGCCGCCAGGGCTCGGTAATGGCGGCGCCTGGCGCGCGGACCTCGAACGCTACGTGGTCGGGGCTGGTGCCGAGCCGCTCCAGGAGGAGATCGGTGGCGTTGCGGTGCCCGGTGGCGTGCACCAGGGGTGGGGAGGTGAACTCTCTCACGGGGTTTCTTTCTCGGAAAGGGTGTGCAGATGGTGCTGCATCATGTGCAGGGCAGTGTCGAGGAAGGTGCCGATCGCTGCCTGTTGGTCTTGGGGGAGCGAAGCCAGGTGGTCGCTGATGGTCGTCACCAAGGGGCGCATCAAGTCGGTGATGGAAGTGGCAGCCGCGGGAGTGCACGTGACGTGGACTTGGCGCCGATCGTCCGAACTGCGGAACCGTTCGGCAAATCCATGCTGCTCGAGCCGGCTGATGATCGCGGAGGTGGTGGCTGCCGTGGTGCCGAGTTGGTCGGCCAAGGCACCCACGGTGGCGGGACCCGCCTGGGACACGGCACCAAGGGCTCGGTAGTCCGTCAGGTTCAAGCCCAGATGCCGGGCCACCTCGCGTTCCGTTTCATTGGCCATGGTGAGCAGGGCTTGCAGCATGAAGGCCGACGGATGGACTGCGGGGGTGTCCGGTGGCGCTTGATGAGATGGCATGCCTTTACAGTAGTCAAATTCATTTGAACATCAAAGGCTGTTGAATGTCAGGGTGCTTGGTGAAACGTGCTCTGGCGAGCGGACAGCGGATGTGTTTCGGCTGCGGCGTAGATGAATGCACGACGGCGGCCCCCGGGTGGTTGCCGGCGCTTCGGTTTGTGACGCACAGCATAGCGTCCTGTCGGGGCGGGTGCGGCCGCTTTGGCGCCTCCATTACCCCTGCAACGCCCGGATTCACGGGGATTTTGGGGATGGTGGGTGGGTGTGGGGTTTGGTTTGGTGGTTGGGCTGGTGGGCGTGTATTGTTTTCTAAGTCGCCGCGAGGGAGACAGTGAAGAACTGGGAACCTCGGGTGGCCACATTCCCCTAAATTTTCTTCTTGGTTTCTGGCCGCGTTTTTGTGTGCTGGGGGTTGAGTGGGGTCTGGTTGTTTGCTGGTGTGGGTCCTGGAAGATGGATTTGTGTTCTGGTGGGTGATCGGGTAAGTTTGGGAAGTTGCTCCGGAGCGATCTGCGACCGTTTGGGTTGTGGTGGTGTCGGGTGTGTCTGTTGTTTGAGAACTCAATAGTGTGCCAAGTTTGTTGATACCGATTATGTTATGTGATTGGTTGAATGTGCTGAATCGTGCCGCCCCTGTGGTGTGGTTTGGTGTTTTTGGCTGGTTTCAAATTTTATGCGACCGCTTTTCTCCGTTATTTCCGGGGTGGGTGGTTGTTTTTCGTTTTTGTTTTACTTCAACGGAGAGTTTGATCCTGGCTCAGGATGAACGCTGGCGGCGTGCTTAACACATGCAAGTCGAACGATGATCCCTAGCTTGCTGGGGGGATTAGTGGCGAACGGGTGAGTAACACGTGAGTAACCTGCCCTTGACTCTGGGATAAGCCTGGGAAACTGGGTCTAATACCGGATATGACTCCTCATCGCATGGTGGGGGGTGGAAAGCTTTTTTGTGGTTTTGGATGGACTCGCGGCCTATCAGCTTGTTGGTGGGGTAATGGCCTACCAAGGCGACGACGGGTAGCCGGCCTGAGAGGGTGACCGGCCACACTGGGACTGAGACACGGCCCAGACTCCTACGGGAGGCAGCAGTGGGGAATATTGCACAATGGGCGCAAGCCTGATGCAGCGACGCCGCGTGAGGGATGACGGCCTTCGGGTTGTAAACCTCTTTCAGTAGGGAAGAAGCGAAAGTGACGGTACCTGCAGAAGAAGCGCCGGCTAACTACGTGCCAGCAGCCGCGGTAATACGTAGGGCGCAAGCGTTATCCGGAATTATTGGGCGTAAAGAGCTCGTAGGCGGTTTGTCGCGTCTGCCGTGAAAGTCCGGGGCTCAACTCCGGATCTGCGGTGGGTACGGGCAGACTAGAGTGATGTAGGGGAGACTGGAATTCCTGGTGTAGCGGTGAAATGCGCAGATATCAGGAGGAACACCGATGGCGAAGGCAGGTCTCTGGGCATTAACTGACGCTGAGGAGCGAAAGCATGGGGAGCGAACAGGATTAGATACCCTGGTAGTCCATGCCGTAAACGTTGGGCACTAGGTGTGGGGGACATTCCACGTTTTCCGCGCCGTAGCTAACGCATTAAGTGCCCCGCCTGGGGAGTACGGCCGCAAGGCTAAAACTCAAAGGAATTGACGGGGGCCCGCACAAGCGGCGGAGCATGCGGATTAATTCGATGCAACGCGAAGAACCTTACCAAGGCTTGACATGAACTAGTAAGGCGCAGAGATGCGTCCCCCACTTTGTGGCTGGTTTACAGGTGGTGCATGGTTGTCGTCAGCTCGTGTCGTGAGATGTTGGGTTAAGTCCCGCAACGAGCGCAACCCTCGTTCTATGTTGCCAGCACGTGATGGTGGGGACTCATAGGAGACTGCCGGGGTCAACTCGGAGGAAGGTGGGGACGACGTCAAATCATCATGCCCCTTATGTCTTGGGCTTCACGCATGCTACAATGGCCGGTACAAAGGGTTGCGATACTGTGAGGTGGAGCTAATCCCAAAAAGCCGGTCTCAGTTCGGATTGGGGTCTGCAACTCGACCCCATGAAGTCGGAGTCGCTAGTAATCGCAGATCAGCAACGCTGCGGTGAATACGTTCCCGGGCCTTGTACACACCGCCCGTCAAGTCACGAAAGTTGGTAACACCCGAAGCCGGTGGCCTAACCCCTTGTGGGAGGGAGCTGTCGAAGGTGGGACTGGCGATTGGGACTAAGTCGTAACAAGGTAGCCGTACCGGAAGGTGCGGCTGGATCACCTCCTTTCTAAGGAGCGCCTACAAAGCCTGGTCATCATGTATGTGGTGGGT
>NZ_UXAU01000026.1 GCF_900609065.1 Arthrobacter ulcerisalmonis
ACTCACGGATCTGCTCCCGCGTATACCCCGGCGTCCCAGTCATCACCAGGCCTCCTCACTAATCAGCGAATGACTCACAACCAGCCTGGCAAAGAGGGTTAGCGCTACCTAGTTGGGAGGGGGGTGTGGGGCGCTACTCCAGCCGGCGCAGTTTGGTTTCCGGCGCAGTGAAGGCCATCCACACCACGGCCAGCACCACGAGTCCGCCAGCCAGCGCAAACGAAGTTGCCAGCCCGAGCTCGGGCCACAAGTAACTGGCGAAGATCAGTGGACCCAACCCAGCCCCCAGCCGGGAGAACGTCGATGCCCAGCCAAAGCCGGTACCGCGCAGCTCCGTGGGGTACAGCTCTGAAACGTACGTGTACAACACCGGGATGGCGATCTGCACCACAAACCCAAACACCAGCAGCCAAAACACCGCAGCCGTGGGAATGTCCACCACGAAGGCGACGATGACCAGCGTTACCGCGGACAACGGACCCGTGACGGCCAGGATCCACTTGCGGCCTACGCGCTCCACCAACAAGGCAGCCACGACCACGCCGAGCAGGCCCACCGCTGCCATGGACGCGGTGGTCACAAACGCCTTGTATTCTTCGAACCCGGCCTGGATGAGGATCCGCGGCATCCAGGTCAGGGACAGGTAGTAGACCAACAGGATGCTGAAGAACAGCAACCAGGCTGTGGCGGTGATCTTCCAGTTGAACTGCCAGACCGCCCGGAGTTGATGCCACGCGCTGCCCGGCGATAGGCGTGGCACCGAGGAAGCATCCGGCAGGCTGTAGGCCCGTGGTTCGGCGCCGGTGGCGAGCACCAGCCCGTCGATGACTTTGGCTGCTTCCTCCCGCCTCCCCTTGCGGATGAGGAACAACGGCGATTCGGGCACGCTACGCCGGACCCAAAACACCATCAGCGCTGGAATGACCATCACCAACATGGTCAGCCGCCAGTCGCCGAACACCGCCACCAGGCCGGCCGATACGAATCCAGCCAGCGCAGCGCCCACCGGCCACCAACCATCCATGGCCGTGAGCACCTTGCCGCGTTGCTTCCGAGGGGTGAACTCACCTACCAGCGCATAGTCCACCGGAATGCAGCCGCCCAGGCCGAAGCCCGCCATGAAACGGAAGACGCAGAACCAGATGAAGTCGGGGGAGAAGGCGCCCAGGACCGTGAAGATCGAGAACAGCAACAAGGTCGCCGTGAAGGCCTTTTTGCGCCCGATCGTGTCCGCGATGGTGCCCCAGACAAACGCACCCACCGCCATGCCAATAAGGTTGGACGTCCCCACCCACGCCACTTCGCCGGCCGAAAGGTTCCAGTGCTTGGAGAGCAACGGAATCAGAATGCCGTTGAGGGTCACGTCCCAGGCATCGAACATGAACCCCAGTCCGCCGATCAGGAAAATACGCCCCTGGACCTTCCACCGCCAGGGCAGTTCCTGGACCACCTGCTCGCCACTGGGCACAGCGGTATATGTATTCATTGCAGCCTCCTGCAAAAACCATAGCGCCGCCGGCCGACAGCCAGCACCAGACGGGACCTAGTTCACACTCCGGCCACCAGGCGGCGCATACGGCCAGTCGCGATAAACTTGCCCTATCCCCACCAACCGCGGCCTGGCTCGCGAGATTAAGACGGAGACATTTGTGAGTTCCACGCAGCATGAGCGCGTATCCATCGACCGAGTCCCCATTCGACGGGCCCTGATCTCGGTTTACGACAAGACCGGGCTGGAGGAACTGGCCAGCGGCCTGCACGCAGCCGGCGTCAAACTGGTCTCCACAGGGTCCACGGCCAAGCGCATCGCCGCCGCAGGCATCCCCGTCCAGGAGGTCGAGGAAGTCACCGGTTCGCCGGAAATGCTCGATGGCCGCGTGAAGACCCTGCACCCCCGCGTCCACGGCGGCATCCTCGCCGACCGTCGCGTCCCCGCGCACATGGAAACCCTCGCCGGCATGGAGATCGAGGCGTTCGATCTGGTGGTGGTGAACCTTTATCCCTTCGTCGAGACCGTGAAGTCCGGCGCTGCGCAGGACGACGTGGTGGAGCAGATCGACATTGGCGGTCCGGCCATGGTGCGCTCGGCCGCGAAGAACCACGCCGCCGTCGCGATCGTCGTGGACCCCACCTTCTACGCAGCCGTGGTCACCGCAGCTGCGGAGGGCGGCTTCGACCTGAAGACCCGACGTCGGTTGGCAGCGAAAGCGTTCGCGCACACCGCGTCCTACGACACCGCCGTGGCAAGTTGGACTGCCAGCCAGTTCCTGGACGAGGACGGCGACGGCATCATCGATTGGCCCGCCTACGCTGGCCTGTCACTGGAGCGCTCCGAGGTGCTGCGCTACGGCGAAAACCCGCACCAGCAGGCCGCGCTCTACGTGGACAAGGCTGCACCGGCTGGCATCGCGCAGGCGGACCAGATCCACGGCAAGGCCATGAGCTACAACAACTTTGTCGACGCCGACGCCGCCTTGCGCGCCGCGTTCGACTTCGCGGAGCCCGCCGTCGCGATCATCAAGCACGCCAACCCGTGCGGTGTGGCTGTTGGTTCCAAGGACGCCGAAGACCCCATCGCCGATGCGCACGCCAAGGCGCACGCCTGCGATCCGGTGTCTGCGTTCGGTGGCGTCATCGCCGCCAACAGCACTGTCACTGCCGGCATGGCCCGCACCGTGGCCGGGATCTTCACCGAGGTGGTCATTGCGCCGTCCTTCGAGCCGGAAGCAGTGGAAATCCTCGCCAAGAAGAAGAACATCCGGTTACTGACCCTGCCTGAGGGCTACGGCCGCTACCCGTCGGAAATCCGCCAGGTCTCCGGCGGCGTTCTGGTCCAGATGACGGACAAGGTGGACGCCGACGGCGACGATCCAGCCAACTGGACGCTCGCCGCAGGCGCCGCAGCAGACGAGCAGACCCTCGCCGACCTGGCCTTCGCGTGGACCGCATGCCGCGCCGCCAAGTCCAACGCGATCCTGCTGGCAGCCGATGGCGCCGCCGTCGGTATCGGCATGGGTCAGGTCAACCGCCTGGACTCGTGCCGGCTCGCCGTCGAACGGGCCAACACGTTGGGTGTGGCCGTGGAGTCCGACGTCGACGGCGCCGGTGGGGCCTCCAACGCCGATTCAGCGGATGCCCCGCAGCGCGCCCGTGGTGCGGTGGCGGCGTCGGACGCGTTCTTCCCGTTCGCTGACGGCCTGCAGATCCTGATCGACGCCGGCGTCCGCGCCGTGGTCCAGCCGGGCGGATCCGTTCGCGACGACGAAGTGGTTGCTGCAGCCAACGCTGCCGGCATCACCATGTACTTCACCGGCGCACGGCACTTCTTCCACTAGTCCCCACCGGCACCCTCGCCTCGCAAGCTCGGCCAGGGAACCCTGCCGGCGTGGGCCCAGTCCACAGCAACGGCGGCCGTCCCTTCACGTGGGACGGCCGCCGTTGCAATTCAGCCGGGTGTCAGTGCCGGCTTACGAAGCAGCGGCGGTGGCGTAGGTTTGCTGGATGACTGAGCCCCAGTACGGGCCGTACATCTTGGTGGAGTTCTGGCCGTAGCCGTAGCTGTTCACGGAGTTCTGCTTGCCGGTGGAGCTGCTGCCCACGAACCACGGGCCGCCTGAGGAGCCGCCGGTCATGTCGCAGGGGATGCCCTGGGTGGTGCCGCCGGGGTTGACGGTGTCATTGGTGGCGGTCCCGGCGCAGCTCTTGAGGGTCTGGCCGTTGAACGGGGAAGCAGCCGGGTACCCGAAGGCCTTGTAGGTCAGTCCGCGGGCGGCATTGAACTGGACTCCGGAGGCGCCAACGGTGTCGGCAAGGGTGCGGCCGTTGAGCGGGGAAACCACGGCGAAGCCGGTGTCGTACTGGATGTCGCCCTGGCCGGACCACTGGGTGGGGGCGTAGAGGGCTTTGGCGGCCCACTTGCCGTACGGTGCGGCGCCGTTGTTGTAGGCGGGGACAAACACGAAGTTGGTGACGAACGCTCCGGGGCCTTCGTTGAGGCAGTGCCCGGCGGTGGACACCGTGCTCTTGTTGGCTGCGGCCACGGAGTTGCCGGAGCACACGTAGTTCTGGCCGGCCTGGGTGAAGAAGATTTTGCCGATGTGCGCCACGGGGGATTCGCTGGCGGCCCGCAGGACGGGGGTGGTGGCGGCGAGAGGTTCCACCGAGGACGGTGCGCCCTTGGCAACCAAGGCCCGCTCCAGACCGAGGGAGCGCTGCACTGCGCTGTTGGCGCGCTGGTCGGCCGGGATGGCGCTGGTCATGCGGTCGGCGGTCCAGTAGTCGGCGGCACCGGCGGAGTTGACCGCCGTGCCGGTGACGGAGGGGGTGGTGTCTTTCGTCGGGGCGGCGTTGGCCGATCCGGCTGCACTGAGTGCCAGGATGGCGGCCGCGGAGAAGGTCAGGAGGCTGGTTGCCAGGGACCGTGTGCGTGTCATGGGTGTCCTGTCTGAACGAAGTAGCCAGCTCCCGGGGAGGAACTGGTGTGACTTAGGGAACATATCGCCATATGACAAGTTTGTAAATAAGAGTGACATCTCGTGTATTGCCCGGAAGCGTCAGCAGAAGGCAGCGCACGACGGCGGCGCGGCACTCAGGTGCGTGCCGTCGTCGTACGTTCGAAAAGTGCACTCGGCCGCACCCAGGTGGTAATGCGGGACGGCCGGTAGGGACCAAATCGGCGTCCTCGGGTAAGTTTGTAGGTGGTGCATTAGACCGGATTTCACCATCAAGCCGAACTCCAGGGAGACCCCCGCGCATGTCCAAAATTATCTACACCCACACCGATGAAGCGCCGATGCTGGCTACCTATTCGTTCCTGCCCATCGTTGAAGCATTCGCCTCAACCGCAGGTGTGGAGGTGGAGACTCGCGACATCTCGCTCGCTGGCCGCATCATCGCCGTCTTTGGTGACTACCTGACGCCGGAGCAAGCCGCTGGCGATGCGCTCGCGGAATTGGGACAACTGGCGAAGGCGCCAGAAGCGAACATCATCAAGCTGCCCAACATCAGCGCGTCCATCCCGCAGCTGAAGGCCGCCATCGCCGAGCTGCAAGGCCAGGGCTACGCGTTGCCGGACTACCCGGACAACCCGTCCTCCGACGAGGAAACCGCCGTCCGTTCGCGGTATGACAAGATCAAGGGCTCCGCCGTTAACCCGGTGCTGCGCGAAGGCAACTCGGACCGCCGCGCGCCGCTGTCCGTGAAGAACTACGCTCGCCAGAACCCGCACTCCATGGGTGACTGGAGCGGCGACTCCAAGACCAACGTGGCCACCATGGGCGAGAACGACTTCCGTGCCAACGAAAAGTCGGTCGTCATCGACAAGGCCGGCACCATTGAGATTCAGCTGGTCCGCGAAGACGGCTCCGTCAAGGTCCTGAAGAAGGCCTTCCCGGTTCTGGCCGGTGAGGTCATCGACGGCACCATCATGCGCGCCGCCGCCCTGGACGAGTTCCTTACGGCGCAGGTTGCCCGGGCCAAGGAAGAAGGCGTGCTGTTCTCGGCACACCTGAAGGCCACCATGATGAAGGTCTCCGATCCGATCATCTTCGGCCACGTGGTGAAGGCCTACTTCGCTGAACTCTTCGACACCTACGGCAAGCAGCTCGCCGCCGCGGGCGTCAGCCCCAACAACGGCCTGGCGGCGATCCTCAGCGGGCTCGACGACCTGCCCACCGACGTCCGCGAAGGTGTCCAGGCGCTGATCACCAAGGGCCTGGCAGACGGTCCGGCCCTGGCCATGGTGGATTCGGACAAGGGCATCACCAGCCTCAATGTCCCCTCCGACATCATCGTTGACGCCTCCATGCCGGCCATGATCCGCAGCTCCGGCCACATGTGGGGCCCGGACGGCAAGGAAGCCGACACGTTGGCGGTCCTCCCGGACAGCTCCTACGCCGGCATCTACCAGGTGGTCATCGATGACTGCCGCGTCAACGGCGCCTACGATCCCACCACCATGGGTACGGTTCCCAACGTTGGCCTCATGGCGCAGGCGGCCGAGGAATACGGCAGCCACGACAAGACCTTCGAAATCCAGGAAGCTGGAACCGTTCAGATCGTGGACGAAGCCGGCACCGTGCTGATCGAACACACCGTCTCCGAGGGCGACATCTGGCGCGCCTGCCAGACCAAGGATGCCCCCATCCGCGACTGGGTCAAGCTCGCCGTCACCCGTGCCCGCGCCTCCCAGACGCCCGCCGTGTTCTGGCTGGACGAAACCCGCGCGCACGACACCAACCTGATCGCCAAGGTCACCGAGTACCTCAAGGATCACGACACCGACGGCCTTGACCTGCGCATTCTCTCGCCCGTGGACGCCACCGCGTTCACCATCGAGCGGATCCGCAAGGGCGAAGACACCATCTCCGTCTCGGGTAACGTGCTCCGCGACTACCTCACGGACCTCTTCCCGATCCTCGAACTGGGCACCAGCGCCAAGATGCTCTCCGTGGTTCCGCTGATGAACGGTGGCGGACTCTTCGAGACCGGCGCCGGCGGATCAGCCCCCAAGCACGTCCAGCAGCTGGTCAAGGAAAACCACCTCCGCTGGGACAGCCTGGGCGAATTCCTTGCCCTGGCCGTGAGCTTCGAGCACCTCGCCACCACCACGGGCAACGCCCGCGCGCAGGTCCTCGCCGACACCCTTGACCGCGCCACGGGAACGTTCCTGCTGGAAAACAAGTCCCCGCGCCGCAGCGTAGGCGACCTCGACAACCGTGGCAGCCACTACTTCCTGGCCCGCTACTGGGCCGAGGAGCTGGCGAAGCAGACGGCCGACGTCGAACTCGCAGCAGCTTTCTCCGCGATCGCCGCCGAGCTGTCCAGCAATGAGGAAGCCATCGTGGGCGAACTGGCCGCGGTGCAGGGTTCCGCCGTTGACCTGGGCGGATACTACCGCCCGGACAGCGCCAAGGCTGCCGCTGTGATGCGCCCGTCCGAGACGCTGAACAAGGTCATCGCCACCCTGGGCTGATCCTGTCCTTGAACCGCTGGCCCGCAGAGTTTCTCTGCGGGCCAGCGGTTTTTTGTGTGCTGGTGGCCGACGGCGGCCCTCACTTTACCGAGCGTCGTTGGGGTACCGGATGCCAAGCTGTGACCGGACGCCGTCGAACAGGCGCATGACGTTCAGCGAATCCTCGAGTGGCATGACCGGACTCTCCAGGAGGCCTTGCTGGATGCAGCGGGTCACCTCACGCAGCTCGTACGTGTAGCCATGGCCCGTCTCGAACTGTTCCGTGCGTTGGGTGTCCCAGCCGATCTGGATGTTCAGTTCGCGGGGGTTGTTGGTTGAGCCCGTTGCCTGCAGGTACCCCAGCGAACCAGCCACGGTGCAGGTTTTGGGGCCGTGGGCCAGCAGGCTTGACGTCAGCTGGGCCTGCGCGCCGGATTCGTAGCCCAGGGTCAGGGCGTTCTGGGCGTCGACGCCGTTTTCCGTCAGGGTACCCAGGGCGCTGACGGACTGGGGAAATCCGAGCGTTCCCAGTGCCCACAGCAGCGGGTAGACCGTCATGTCCAGGAGCGCGCCGCCGCCATCGTTGATGTTCCAGAGGCGGCTGGTTGAGTCTGCCGGCGCGGGGAAGCCGATGTCGGCGCTGACCCACTGGATCTGGCCGAGCTCACCTGATGCGGCGATGCCGAACATCCGCTGCATGCTCGGCAGGAACCTGCTCCACACCGCCTCCATCAGAAAGAGCTTGAGCTCACCGGCCAAAGCCACCAGCTCGGCAGCCTCACGAGCATTGATGGTCAGTGCTTTCTCGCACAGGACGTGCTTGCCTGCTCGAAGGGCAGCCGAGGCGATCTCGAAGTGCTGCGCATGGGGAGTTGCAATGTAGACCACGTCCACCAGCGGGTCCGCCAGCAGGCGCTGGTAGCCGGGAACACCGCCGTCGTCCCCGTAGGCTGTGGCGAAACCTGCCTTCTTGGCGAAGGCCTCGGCAGCCAGCTGCTGGCGCGAGCTGACGGCATGCAGTTCTGCGTCCGCCAACAACGCCAGGTCCTTGGCGACCGTGGCCGCAATGTTGCCGGTGGAGACAAACCCCCACCGCAGCGGGCGGCCGGTTGCTGCCGTGGGGTCCTGGTTGGCCTGGGACGAAAGCCACGGGGTGGCGATGGAGGCGTTCATGGGACCATCCTCCCACCCCAACCCTCTAGGCCACCCTGGCCGAACGAACCTCCTCAGTCAGCTTGCCCTGTTGCAGACGGAACCTGCGGTCGGTCTTCAGCGCGAGGCTCCTGTCATGCGTCACCACCAGGATGGTGGTGTTGTGGTCGCGGCTGAGGGAGCTGAGCAGTTCGATGATGTGCTCGCCGGTCTGCTCGTCGAGGTTTCCGGTGGGTTCATCGGCCAGGATCAGCTTGGGTTCGTTGGCCAACGCCCTTGCGATAGCCACCCGTTGCTGCTCGCCGCCGGAGAGCCGGTTGGTTCTGCGGATGTGCTTTTCCGGGTCCAACTGCACCTGTTCCAGCAGTTCCTGGGCGCGTTTGAGCCGGGCCGGCTTCCGCACGCCGGCGAACTCCAGGGGCAGCATGATGTTGTCCACGGCGCTGAGGTTGGGGATGAGGTTGAACTGTTGGAAGACGAAGCCGATGTCGCGCCGCCGGTACTCGGTAAGCTTGCCGTCGGGCATGCTGGCCAGGCTTACGCCGTCTACCACCACATCGCCGCTGGTGGGTTTGTCCAGTGCGCCGAGCAGTGACAGCAGCGTGCTTTTGCCGCTCCCACTCTTCCCCACGATCGAGGCGAGCGATCCTTTCTCCAATTCGAAGCTGACATCGTTCACCGGCTTGATGGTGCGGTCACCGGACTTGAACGTACGGACCAGGTTCTTGACTTCAATCATGGTTATTCTCCTCGCAGGACTTCGACGGGACGGATGCGCGCGGTCAGCAACGCTGGAACCAGTGCACCGATAATGGCCACACCGAAGACCGCTGCAATTCCGCCGGCGATCACCCCGGGGGAGGCGCTGGCCGTCACCGAGGTCAGCAGCTGGGAGGCGCCGCCGAACGGACCGCCTTGGCCGCCGGGGAAACCGGTGCCTCCACCCGGGAAGCCGGCACCGCCAGCTCCGCCGGCCGCCCCGGCGATGGCTGCGCCGCGTCCGGTGGTGGCCGCCGTCGTCGTGGTGTTGGTGCTGACTAGCGCCGAGGCGATGCCGCCGCTGGCGAACGAGGCAATGATGGCGCCCACTGCGCTGCCCATAGCGGCCAGCACCAGGGCCTCCAGGACGAATTGCAGGCCGATGGTGCGGTTGGGGGCGCCGATCGCCTTCAGGACGCCGATTTCGCGGCGACGTTCACGGACCAACATCACCATGATGAGCAAGATGATCAGGCCAGCGGTGCCCAGGGCGGCGATGAAGGCCACGAACGAGACGTTCTTGACACTGCCCAGTGAACTGACAGCGGTTTCGAGGTTCTGGCCTTGGGTGACATCGGCGGTGGTGCTGCCGAGGGCAGACTGCAGCTCGGTTTTAGCAGTGGCGACATTGTCGAGCGAATCGACGGTGACCACCATGCTGGAGAGCTCGCCGGGGGTGCCGGCCAGGGTCTGCGCGGTGGGCAGCGTGAGGTAGGCGGCGTTGTTGCCGAACGCGGTGCCTGCGTCGAACAGGCCGGCCACCGTGTACGTCTGGTCGTTGATGGTGAACGTGGATCCGACGCTGAGGTTGTTCTTCTCCGCGAGGGTGGTGCCCAGCAGGGCGTTGGTGGAGGCGGTCGTGTAGTCGCCCAAGCCGGTGCCGGTGGTGATATTTAGGGCCTTGCCGGTGGCGTCCACCTCGGCGTCAATGCCCGTGGCCGTGATCGGCAGGGACCGCGCACGGGCTGGGTGGCGCCGCTGGTCGTCCCGCTGGCCTGGTTTCGGGTGCCGAGCGTGCCTGCGTCGATGGCAGCGGTGAGGCTGGTGGTCAACGTCGCCGCGGCCTGTCCACCGGGACCGGGCTGGCCGCCGGGTCCCGCCTGGCCACCCGCCGTCGTGCCTGCTGCGGCCTCGGTGGCGTTCCGCAACCGCAGGGCTGAGGTCCCGACGACGGAGCTGACGTTCGCGACGCCGGCGGCGGTGGCTGCCTGCGCGGCCGTCAGCGGTTCGCCGCCGCCTTCGAAGCCCTGGCCGCCGGCCGGATTGACGGTCAGGACTGTGCCCACTGAGGCGTTGAGTTCCTGGACTTTGGCGCCGACTGCCTGGTTGGCGACCAACATGGCCAGTGCCAGGCCGATCGCGACGGCGAGGACCGCCACGACGGCCGCCGTCCTGACCTTGTTTCTGAAGGCGTTGCCTATGCTGGGGGCGAGGACGCTCACGATTCTCCTAAGATTCAGGTGCCGGCGCGCAGGGCCGGCGTCGAATCAAGAATCGTGGGTGTTGCTGTGCTGGCGTGCGGGCCAACCTGTGGTGCGGCTGTGAAAAGTGAACCGGCTGCGGGCACGGAAAAGCCCGACACCCACGAGGGTGCCGGGCGCTCCGGTGGAGAGTGTTACTTGGTCAGCGGGCCGAGTACCGGATCGTCGGCGTAAGCCGTCTTGACGTTCGCGGCAGTCACGATGACCGGCTCCAGCAGGTATGCCGGAACGGTTTTGACACCGTTGTTGTAGGAGTCCTTGTCGTTGATTTCCAGATCCTTGCCGGCCTGGAGGTCCTTCACCATGGTGATGGCGTGCTCAACGAGCTTGCGGGTGTCCTTGTTGATGGTGGAGTACTGCTCGCCAGCCATGATCGATTTGACCGACTCAACTTCGGAGTCCTGGCCGGTGATAACGGGGATCGGCTTGCCAGCGGCCTTGACTGAGGTGATAACGGCGCGGGCCAGCGTGTCGTTGGGGGAGAGGACCCCATCCAGCGATGCCGAGCCATAGCTGCCGGTGAGCAGGGTGTCAGCGCGACGCTGGGCGTTTTCTGCCTTCCAGCCCTGCGTCACAGCCTGTTCGAAGCTGTTCTGGCCGGAGAGGACCTTGAGCGTGCCGTCGTCGATCTTCGGCTTCAGGACGCTCATGGCGCCGTCGAAGAAGACCTTCGCGTTGGCATCATCGGGTGAACCGGCAAACAGTTCAATGTTGTAGGGACCCGAGGCCTTCTTGGCCTTGAGTCCGTCCAGCAGGGCCTGTCCCTGGAGCACGCCGACCTTGAAGTTGTCGTACGCCACGTAGTAATCGACGCTGTCGGTGTTCAGCAGCAGCCGGTCGTAGGCGATGATGGTGGCGCCGGCTTCTTTGGCCTGCTTGAGCTGGGTGCCCAACTGGGAGCCGTCGATGGCGCCCACGATGATGACCTTGGCGCCCTTCGTGACCATGGCGCTGATCTGGTTCTGCTGCTCGGAGACGCCACCGTTGGCGAACTGCACATCAGCTTTGAACCCGGCACCGTTGAGGCCGTCGTTGAACAGCTTCTCGGCCAGGACCCAGTTCTCACTGGTCTTTTGGGGAAGCGCGACGCCGATCGAGGAGTTTTGCTCGAATCCGGCGGCACCGCTGGACGCACCTGCGGACGGGGTTTCTGCTCGTCCGCAACTGGTCAGCGCCAGCGCTGCAATGGCAGCTATTGCGGCTGCCTTACCTGCTTTTCCGATCATTCGCATTGTTGAATCTCTTTCTTTGAGGGTGTGTAACGCTGGTCGAACCGAACCGCTCAAGCTTCCTTGGCGATTGCTTCCTTGGTGGAGGTGGTCTCGTCGGGTTGGTTGGGGTTGCTGGGGCCTGCACTGGAACGGTTGAAGTTACGCAGCATCAGGCCGATCAGGGACTTCTTGCCCTGGCTCTTGTTGTAGACGTCGAATGCGACGGCGATGAGGAGGACCAGGCCCTTGATGATCTGGGTGAGGTCGGCGCCGATGCCGAGCAGTTGGAGGCCGTTGTTGAGTACGGCCATGACCAGACCACCGATGATGGACCCGATCACGGTGCCCACGCCGCCGGTGACTGCGGCGCCGCCGATGAAGACGGCGGCGAT
The DNA here is from genome assembly GCF_900609065.1 of Arthrobacter ulcerisalmonis. Classification (GTDB taxonomy): domain Bacteria; phylum Actinomycetota; class Actinomycetes; order Actinomycetales; family Micrococcaceae; genus Arthrobacter; species Arthrobacter ulcerisalmonis. Next base: position 11,948 of record NZ_UXAU01000026.1, read on the forward strand.
CGCATCGAGTTCCCAGCCCACGCCGTCGAACGGCCCCGAAGCGGTGGATCGGCCCACGAAGATCATGCCAGCCAGGCCGGCCAGGATAGACATGTTCATCATTACCAGGAAGTTGACCTTCTTGGACTGCACACCGGAGAGTTCAGCTGCGTGCCGGTTGCCACCCACGGCGTAGACGTGGCGGCCCAGGATGGTGCGGGAGGAAATGAATCCGTACAGCAGGACCAGGAAACCGAGGATCAGCCCGGGGATGGGGAATGAGGTACCGGGACGGCCGGTGGCGAAGAGGTAGGTGGCGTAGAGGATGGCGCCGCAGATCAGGACCAGCTTCAGGACAGTGACCCACAGTTCGGGGACTTCAGCGCCGAGGGCTTTGGCCCGGGAACGGGAGCGGAGTTCGCCTACCACCACAAACGCTGCGCCAGCGATGCCCAGCAACAGGGTGAGGTTGTTGAATCCCGTGTTGGGCCCTACCTCAGGGAGGTAGCCGGAGCCCAAGAACTGGAAATCAGCGGGGACGGGAATGGTGTTGGACTTACCCACGAACTGGTTGAAGCCGCGGAAGAGCAGCATGCCAGCGAGCGTGACGATGAACGCCGGAATACCTACATAAGCCGTCCACCAGCCCTGCCAGGCGCCGATCAGAGCGCCAAGGATCAGGCCAAACAGCACGCCGAGGTACCAGGGTATGCCCCAGTCCCGGATGGCTAACGCAACGCTGACCCCCACGAACGCGGCGACTGAGCCCACGGAAAGGTCGATGTGCCCAGCGATGATCACCAGGACCATGCCGATGGCCAGGATGAGGATGTAGGAGTTGCCGTTGAAAAGGTTAATGACGTTGCCGGACGTCAGGGTCCGGCCGCTCGTGGCGATCTGGAAGAAGGCGATCAGCGCCACGAGGGCGAAGATCATGCCGAACTGGCGAGTGTTACCGCCAAACATCTTCTTGAGGGCGTTCATGGTGTCTGTCCTTGGGGTCCGAAAGGATTGTTGATATCCAGCAAGTGAGTCGGTCGGGCGGTCTGGGCGACCTAAGCGGCTTTGCGGGCGGAGGTCATCAGTTTCATCAGGCTTTCCTGGCTGGCCTCGTCCTTGTCCAGGACACCGGTAATGGCGCCTTCGAAGATGGTGTAGATGCGGTCGGACAGGCCCAGGAGCTCGGGGAGCTCCGAGGAAATGACGATCACTCCCTTGCCCTGGTTGGCGAGCTGCTGGATGATGCCGTAGATCTCATACTTGGCGCCGACGTCGATCCCGCGGGTGGGTTCGTCGAGAATCAGCAGGTCCGGGTCGGTGAACATCCACTTGGCGAGCACAACTTTCTGCTGATTGCCACCGGAGAGCTTGGCGACGCCTTCCTCCACCGACGGCGTTTTGGTCCGCAGTGACTTTCGGTACTCCTCCGCCACCGTGAATTCTTGGTTGGCGTCCACCACGGTGTTGTGGCTGATCTTGCGCAGGTTGGCGGCGACAGTGGTGGTTTTGATGTCATCCAGCAGGTTCAGACCCAGTGACTTTCGGTCTTCGGTGACGTAGCCCAGACCGGCGTCAATGGCCTGCCGGACGGATTTGAGGGTCACCGGTTTGCCATCCTTGTAGATCTGGCCATCGATGAACCGGCCGTAGGACCTGCCAAAAATGGACCGCGCAAGCTCGGTGCGGCCGGCTCCCATGAGCCCGGCGAATCCCACAATCTCGCCCCGTCGTACGAAGAAGTTGGAGTGCTTGCACACCATCCGGTCCTGGACGTTGGGGTGCGCCACGGTCCAGTCCTTGACCTCGAAGAAGACTTCACCGATCTTGGGGGTGTGATCCGGGAATCGGGATTCCAAGGTGCGGCCCACCATGCCCTTGATGATTCGGTCCTCGTCAACACCGTCGGCCTTGACGTCGAGGGTCTCGATCGACTTGCCATCACGGATGATGGTGATGGAGTCGGCGATCTGCTCAATTTCGTTGAGCTTGTGCGAAATGATGATCGAGGTGATGCCGCGGCCCTTGAGGCCCAGGATCAAGTCCAGCAAGTGCTGGGAGTCGGACTCGTTCAGCGCGGCCGTTGGCTCGTCAAGGATCAAGATCTTGACCGACTTGTTCAGTGCCTTGGCGATTTCCACGAGCTGCTGCTTGCCGACGCCGATTTCCTTGACAGGTGTTTCGGGGTCTTCGGCGAGGCCAACCCGGGCCAACAGCTCGGTGGAGCGGAGGCGGGCCTCTGCCCAGTTGATGACCCCCCGCTTGGTGGGCTCGTTGCCGAGGAAGATGTTTTCCATGATGGAGAGCTCAGGAATGAGTGCGAGTTCCTGGTGGATGATCACGATGCCGGCCTGTTCGCTGGCACGGATGTCGCGGAATTGCTGGACCTCAGCCTGGTAGACGATGTCGCCGTCGTATGAGCCGTAGGGGTAAACGCCGGAGAGGACCTTCATCAGGGTGGATTTACCGGCACCGTTCTCGCCGCAAATGGCGTGGACTTCGCCGGCCCGAACGCGCAGGCTCACTTCAGAGAGTGCCTTGACGCCTGGGAATTCCTTGGTGATGGAACGCATCTCCAGGATGACAGGGTCCAACTCCGTGGTCTGGGACGTCATCTGTCCTAACCCTCCAATGCATGACTTCGTTGTCCGGTCAGCAAAACGCTGACCCGTCTGATCCAAAAGTAAACTGGATCACAGGTCTTGTCGTCAAGTCTTGAACGCAATTACCGGATAACGAAATGGTCTACATTCGGCGGATACCTGCATTTTGGAACACGAGGGCGGCTGCTCCCAGGGCTTCCGCGCGGTCGCCCAGGGAAGACATGGTGAGGGTGGTGGTCTCGCCGATGACCGGCACGGCATGCCGCGTCAGGCCTCGGCGGATGGGCTCGAGCAGGATGTCACCGAGGCCGGCCAGGGGGCCGCCTACCACGATGACTTCTGGATTGATGAGGTTGGCAACGTTGCCCAGTGCGCGGCCCACGGAGAGGCCTGCGTCGTCGACGACACGGAGGGTTGCCGGATCGCGGCTCAAGGCCTTCTGGACTATGTCAGCGGGGGTGAGCGGGCGATTTTCGCCTCGGCTAAGGAGCTCGATCATGGTGGTGGTGGAGGCGATGGTTTCGAGGCAGCCGCGGTTCCCGCAACGGCACACCAGCCCTTGTTCGTGGATGGTGGCGTGGCCGATTTCGCCGGTGATTCCCACGTTGCCGTAGAAGGGTGCGCCGTTGAGGATCAGACCGGCGCCGATGCCCGAGCCGATCTTGAGGAACAGCAGGTTGCTGATCCCGGTGTGTTGCCCCCAGGTCACCTCGGACCATGCGCCAAGGTTGGCGTCGTTGTCAACAAAGACGGGGATTTTCAGCGTCTCTTCGAGGTGGGACAGGATGTTGATACCCACCCATTCGGGGAGGATGGCGCCCTGCGCCACGGTACCGGTTCGCCTGTCGATGGGTCCTGGAATTCCGACTCCGGCACCCACTACGGCGGTGCGCTCGATACCGCTTTCGCGCAGCAATTTCGCGAGCAGGGTGACGGCAGCCTGGATCCCTTCCTCGGCCTGATGGCCCAGTGGCAGCTGCACTGATTCCTCGGCCACCACGTGATAACTCAAGGAGGTTAAAACCACGCGCAGGTGCCGGCGGCCGAAATCGATGCCGACGGCGACTGCACCGTCGCTGATGAGGCGGACGTTCAGCGCGCGGCGGCCGGAGCTGGTGACCGGCTCCGTGGACGCCAGCCCTGCAGTGACCATGATTTTTACGATGTTGGAGACCGTGGCGGTGGAAAGTCCTGTCTGGCGGGCCAGTTCGGCCTGCGTGGACGGTCCGCTCTGCAGGCACTCCATGAGGCGCTGCTGGTTCAGCTGCCGCAGTGCGGACTGTGAGCCGGGATTCTTTGGTTTGGCCCTGGTTGAGCGCGCGGTTGCGGACATGCTAAGAAGATTGCCTTATTCTCACTCTTGTAGTCAAGAAGTTAACGCAGGTGCATGTCACGGTGCGCTGCGGCCAAGTCCAGGTAGTGCGCTGCGTTTTGTTGGACAGCTGCGAACTCCTCGTCGGAAAGCTCGCGCCTGACCTTGGCGGGAACGCCGGCTACCAGGGACCGTGGCGGGATGATGGTGCCCTCGAGGACCACTGCGCCAGCTGCAACGAGCGACCCGGCGCCGATCACGGCACCGTTGAGGATGGTGGCGCTCATCCCGATCAGGCAGTCGTCCTCCACCGTGCAGCCATGGACGACGGCGGCGTGTCCCACTGAGACGCGATCGCCCACGGTGCAGGGGAAGTCGGGATCGGCGTGCAGGACAACGTTGTCCTGCAGGTTGCTGCCGGTGCCGACGGAGATGGCGGCGGTATCTGCCCGGACGCTCACGCCGTAGAAGGCACTGGAGTCCTGGGCCAAGGTGGCATTGCCGATGATCGAGGCCGTGGGGGCAACGAACGCTGAGTCGTGGACGGCGGGAGACACGCCGCCAAAGGGGTAGAGGGGAGCCATGGGTTCACCCTAAGCGACACCTGCGCGCCCCCACCCAACTGACTCGCAGTTGTTGTCGTTTTGAGGGCTCAGAACGACAACAACTGCGAGTCAGTTGAAGACCACCGTACGGTTGCCGTCCAGGAGGACCCTGTGCTCCGCATGCCACTGCACTGCCTGAACCAGGGTGCGGCCTTCAACGTCCCGGCCCATCTGGACGAACTGCTCAGGCGTACGGGCATGATCCACCCGGATGACCTCTTGCTCGATGATGGGGCCCTCATCCAGGGCCGCCGTGACGTAGTGGGCGGTGGCGCCGATGAGCTTCACGCCGCGTGCGTGCGCCTGGTGGTAAGGTTTCGCGCCCTTGAAAGAGGGCAGGAACGAGTGGTGGATGTTGATGGCCTGCCCTGCCAGGTCGGTGCACAGTTCGTCCGAAAGGATCTGCATGTACCTGGCCAAGACCGTCAGCTCCACATCGTGTTCAGCCATGATGGCCCGGAGTTTATCCTCGGCCTGGGCTTTGGTGTCTTTGGCTACGGGGATGTGGTGGAACGGAATCCCGTAGAACTCGGCGAGTCCGGCAAGGTCCTGGTGGTTGGACACAATGGCCGGAATGTCGATGGGAAGGGTTCCGCTGCGCTGCTGGAAGAGCAGGTCGTTGAGGCAGTGTGCGGAGGTGCTGGCCAGGATCAGGGTGCGGACTTTGCGGCCTGCAGCGTTCAGGCTCCAGCGCATGCTGAAGGCCTCGGCGACCGGCTGCAGGGCGGCACGCAGGTCGGCCTGCGCTGCACCAGTGCTCACCTCCACCCGCATGAAGAACGTGCCGGTTGCTGGGCTGCCATACTGCTGCGAATCGGCAATGTTGCAGCCTGCCACAAGGAGCGCGCCAGCAACGGCGTGCACGATCCCGGGACGGTCCGGGCAGGACAGGGTGACAATATACGTTTGGTTCAGCTGCTCATGACTCACGCGTCCTAGAGTACCCGCGGACGGTGCTGCTGCTTTGGTACCCTTGGAAGGTCGCAACTGGCGTTGGGTGGTTAACCACCAGGGAGTGGCAATCACGAAGACCACGGATCGTCCGCCTGGGCCGAGGGTCACGTTTTACCGGCACCTGATTTCCCGAGGGAATGTAGGCCAGTGCTGTACGTCATGGAACGTGTTGTGGCGGCATGCCAGCCGGTAGCCTGACCTTAGTAGTGCCCGCATTCCGAGCCAGGAGTTCCTTGTGACCACTTCCGCATCAGCAACCGCCGCCGTCAGCAACCAATCGCTGGCTGAGCTTGACCCCGAAATCGCTGCAGTCCTCAACCAGGAGCTTGGCCGCCAGCGCGGCACCCTGGAAATGATCGCCTCAGAAAACTTCGCCCCCCGCGCCGTCATGGAAGCCCAGGGGTCGGTCCTGACCAACAAATACGCTGAGGGCTACCCGGGCCGCCGCTACTATGGCGGCTGCGAATATGTGGACGTCGCAGAACAACTGGCCATCGACAGGGTCAAGGCCCTGTTCGGCGCCGAGTTCGCTAACGTTCAGCCGCACTCCGGCGCTCAAGCCAATGCTGCAGCCCTTTCCGCCATGATCACCCCGGGCGACAAGATCCTGGGCCTTTCCCTGGCTCACGGTGGCCACCTGACCCACGGCATGAAATTGAACTTCTCCGGCAAGCTGTACAACGTGGCTGCCTACCAGGTCGAGGAAGACTCCTTCCGGGTGGACATGGACAAGCTGCGGGAGCAGGCCATCGCCGAGAAGCCCCAAGTCATCATCGCTGGCTGGTCCGCCTACCCGCGCCAGCTCGACTTTGCAGCCTTCCGCTCCATCGCGGACGAAGTGGGTGCCCTGCTCTGGACCGATATGGCACACTTTGCCGGCCTGGTGGCAGCAGGACTGCACCCGAGCCCGGTGCCGTACTCCGACGTCGTGACCTCCACGGTGCACAAGACCCTGGCTGGTCCTCGGTCGGGTGTGATCCTGGCCAAGCAGGAGTGGGCCAAGAAGCTCAATTCCAACGTCTTCCCCGGTCAGCAGGGTGGTCCTTTGATGCATGTGATCGCCGCCAAGGCCGTAGCCTTCAAGATTGCCGGCACTGCTGAGTTCAAGGAACGCCAGGAACGCGTCCTTGAGGGTGCCAAGATTATTGCTGACCGGCTGAACCAGGCAGACCTGGCCCAGGCGGGCGTCTCGGTCCTGACCGGTGGCACCGATGTCCACCTGGTCCTCGTTGACCTGCGCAACTCTCAGCTGGACGGCCAGCAGGCTGAGGATCTCCTGCACTCGGTAGGCATCACGGTAAACCGGAACGCTGTTCCATTCGATCCGCGTCCGCCGATGGTCACTTCCGGGCTTCGGATTGGTACCCCTGCGCTGGCAACCCGTGGTTTCGGAGCCGAGGAATTCACCGAAGTAGCCGAAATCATCGCCACTGCGCTGAAGACTGGCTCGGCCACCGACGTCGAGGCCTTGCAGTCCCGCGTGGACAAGCTTGCCGCCGACTTCCCGCTGTACCCGCAGCACGAGCAGTGGTAACCCATGACTGAAACAACCCAGACAGCAAAGGTCCTGGACGGCAGGGCAACCTCTGCCGCTATTAAGTCCGAGCTGCAGGAACGCGTTGCGGCGCTGAGGGACCGCGGTATCACGCCTGGTATCGCCACGGTGTTGGTGGGCGCGGACCCCGCCTCCCAGCTGTACGTGTCCATGAAGCACAAACAATCTGTGGCGATCGGAATGAATTCGATCCAGCGCGAACTGCCGGCCGATGCCACCCAAGAGCAGGTCGAAGCGCTGATTGACGATCTCAATGCAGACCCCGACTGCCATGGCTTCATTGTCCAGTTGCCCCTGCCGAAGCATCTGGACACAGACGCCATCCTGGAGCGCATCGATCCTGCCAAGGACGCTGACGGCCTGCATCCCACCAACCTTGGCCGGCTGGTATTGAACGTTAACGGTGAGATCACCTCGCCGCTGCCCTGCACGCCTCGAGGCGTCATTGAACTGTTGGAGCGCAACGGGTACAGCCTTTCCGGCAAGCACGTGGTGGTGGTTGGCCGCGGCGTCACCATTGGCCGATCCATTGGGCTGCTGCTGACCCGCCGCGAGATCAATGCCACGGTGACCTTGACACACACTGGCACTACCAACATGTCGGAGCTCCTCAAACAGGCTGACGTTATTGTGGGAGCCGCCGGGGTCAAGCACATCGTCAAGGCTGCTGACGTGAAACCGGGCGCCGCCCTGCTGGACGTTGGTGTTACCCGCGAAGTGGATCCCCAAACGGGCAAGAGCAAGGTGTACGGCGACTTCGAGCCTGCCGCGGCCGACGTGGCTGGCTGGATCTCCCCGAATCCTGGCGGTGTGGGCCCCATGACGGTGGCGCTGCTGATGACCAATGTGGTTGAGGCGGCGGAACGCCAGGCCGGAATCGCCTAGCCGCACTCACGTAGGTAGCGCTAACTGCAGTTTTGACCCCTCAAAAGTGCAGTTAGCGCTACCCAGTTGGGCCGCTTCCCTGCGCAGTGTTCGCCGCGGGTGGAAGCGGCCCAACCACCCCGCCGCGTTTGAGATAATAGCTCTATGCAATCTGTGGGCAGCCCCAAGCCATCCGCCAAACCCGGTTTCTCCATGGTCCGTATCAGCGGGCCGGGGATGATCGTCTTCATCGTCGCGTTCTTGGTGGCAGTGATTTTCGCTGCCAACCAAAACGATGTGGTGGGGTGGATCGTGGCCATCATCGCGCTGTTCTGGTTGCTGCTTGCCACCTTTGTGGTCTTCAGTATTCAGCGCGCCGCCAAGAAGGCCGGCGCCAAGCTCACCGAGGCGCAGAATGCGTTCAACGCAGCAGCTGGGCGGGCCCCTTCGCCTACCGAAGCGAACCATGGCGGCACCAGAGTTGTCTCCGAGCGCAATGAGGCTGACGAGGTTCGGGACCTGAAGCTGGACCACTCCTTCAAGATCGTCCAGGTGCAGGTCCGCGTGGTGGAGGAGGAGCGCGCCAAGGGTGCGGCCGCCAACCAGGACACCATCCACCGCGCCCTCGAAACCATCGAGATTACTGCCACCAACGCCCGCGACATGATCAAGTCCAGCGGCGGTTCGTCCGAACCGGTCAGCGGAACCATCGTCGACTAGAGTGGAGCGGGTGAGCTCGGCATTGAAAAAGGACCACCTTCGTATCGCATCCGTCAACGTCAACGGCCTGCGCGCCGCCTACAAGAACGGGATGGCAGCCTGGCTGGAGCCCCGCGACGTTGACATCCTCTGCCTGCAGGAAGTGCGCGCACCCGACGCAATCGTCCACCAGCTCCTGGGCGAGGGCTGGTTTGTCCTGCACGCCGAAGCCGAGGCTAAAGGCCGCGCTGGCGTAGCCATCGCCGCCAGGCAGGAACCGCTGGCCACCCGCGTGGGCATCGGCGACGAGTATTTCGCGACGGCGGGACGCTGGGTTGAGGCCGATTTCCGCCTTCTCAACGGGGCCGGCAACCCGGTCCAACTGACCGTGGCGAGCGCCTACGTCCATTCCGGCGAAGTGGGTACGCCCAAGCAGGATGACAAGTTCCGTTTCCTGGACGTCATGAGCACGCGGCTGCCGGAACTTGCCAAGCACAGCGATCATGCCCTGGTGGTGGGTGACCTCAATGTGGCGCACACGCCCCTGGACATCCGCAACGCCAAAGCCAACGTCAAGAAGGCTGGCTTCCTCCCGGCGGAGCGCGTCTACTTCGACAACTTCATGGGCGAGGAGATCGGCTGGCAGGACGTGCACCGCAACCTGGCCGGTCAGGTCGATGGTCCGTACACCTGGTGGTCGCAGCGGGGCAAGGCGTTCGACAACGACACCGGTTGGCGGATCGACTACCATCTCGCGACACCCGCGCTGGCCGCCGCCGCCGTTTCGGCAGTGGTGGACCGCGCGCCCTCGTGGGACACGCGCTTCTCTGACCATGCACCGCTGGTAGTGGACTACCAGCTCTAAGCCCTGAAAGTTTCTCCCATGACTACCCAGCCACTCCCGGCCGTCAAAAAGCGCATACTCTCCGGCGCCAAGCCCACTGCTGATTCCCTGCACCTGGGGAACTACATTGGCGCTGTCCGCAACTGGGTGGACATGCAGGCCCAGTACGATGCGGTGTTCTTCATCCCTGACCTGCATGCCGTGACGGTGGACTTTGATCCCGCGGACCTGGCCAAGCGGACCCGGATCGTTGCCGCCCAGTACATCGCAGCCGGTATCGACCCGGACAAGAGCATCTTCTTTGTCCAGTCCCACGTTCCCGAGCATGCGCAGCTGGCATGGGCGCTTAACTGCATCACTGGGTTTGGTGAGGCCTCCCGGATGACCCAGTTCAAGGACAAGACCCAGAAGTCGGGTGCTGATTCAGCCACCTTGGGCCTGTTCGCGTACCCCACGCTGATGGCTGCGGACATCCTGCTCTACCAGTCGGACCTGGTACCTGTGGGGGAGGACCAGCGCCAGCACCTGGAATTGACGCGCAACCTGGCGCAGCGCTTCAACACGCGCTTCGGCGAGACCTTCACGGTCCCGGAGGCAACGATCGTCAAGGAAAGCGCCAAGATCTACGATCTGCAGAATCCCAGCGCCAAGATGTCCAAAACGGGCGAGTCGCCCAACGGGGCCATCCAGCTGCTTGAGGATCCAAAGATCGCAGCGAAGCGCATCAAGTCCGCAGTGACCGACGCCGGCACGGAGATCCGCTTCGACCCGGCGGAGAAGCCGGGCGTCTCGAACCTGCTCACCATTTTCTCGTCCCTCACCGGCAAGAGCATCGCCGAACTCGAATCCGACTATGCGGGCAAGATGTACGGCCACCTCAAGGTGGACTTGGCAGAGGTGGTGGTGGATTTCGTGACGCCGCTCCGCGACCGCACCAACGAACTCATGGCCGATCCCGCCGAACTGGACCGGCTGCTGGCCATTGGCGCCGGCAGGGCCCGGGACATCGCCTCGGCCACGCTGGCCAAGGTCTACGACCGGATGGGCTTTCTGCCGTCCTTGAGCCCCGCCGGAGTCCGCTAGCACCATGGCAGCGGAAGCCGAAGTGGCCAAGGCCCGCCCTGATGACGTCAGCGTTGGCGTCATCCTGGGCTTTCCCCCGGAGGTAGCGGAGGAGCTCCAGCGTTGGCGTGCTTCGTTTGGCGATCCGCTGGCGGACGTGGTGCCGGCCCACATCACGCTGGTCACCACCACGCCTACTGCCGATTGGCAGGCCACCTTGGCGCATGTTCGCCGGATCGCACAGTCGCAGCAGCCGTTCCGGATCACCATCTCCGGTACTGGGACGTTCCGGCCGGTCTCGCCGGTGGTTTTCATCAACGTGGAGGACGGCTTCGAGCATTGCGTGGACCTGCACGCGAAGCTGCAGCAGGGCCCGTTGCATCGGGATCTGCCGTTCGCCTACCACCCGCACGTCACCATCGCCCATGATGTGGCGCCCGAAAGCCTCGATGAGGCCGAAACGGTACTCAAAAATTACAAAGCAAGCTTCCCAGTCGCTAGCATGGGACTTTACGAGCACGGTGCTGACGGCATCTGGCAGCTACGGGAAGAGCTGGACTTTGGGACCCAAACAGACGACGACGGCGGCACCCGGTACGCGGATGCCAGCACCGACGCAGACGGAGACACCGCCGCTGCCCACTGATCGTGCCGGGTTGCGGCTGGAAGTAAGCCGTAAACAGGTCGATGTGAGCAAAGCACGCAGGGCTGAGAATGGCCCGTTCGCAGTCCTCATGGCCCAGCTGATGCTGTTCCTGGCCAAGCTGAACGCCTTTCTACCGATGCGCGCGTTCCAGCAGTACGGCCGCCAGCACGGACCGTTGATGGCCGCGGGAATTGGTTTCGTGATGTTTTTTTCCATCACCGGCCTCTTGGCCACCGGATTTTCGATTGCGGGCTTGGTCCTCCGAGGCCAGCCGGAACTCCTCAACACGGTGGTCAGCAGTGTGGCGCAGAGCGCGCCGGGCCTGCTGATCGTCAACGGCAGTGAGGGGTTGGTGGATCCGCAGAAGCTGCTGAACCCCAGTGGCCTCGGTTGGACTGCCGTGATTGCAGCCGTGATCACGATTGTCACGGCCCTGAACTGGATCAACGGCGTCAGGGAAGGCCTACGTGGCGTCCATGAGTTGCCGCCGCTTACCGTCCCGGTGTTTCTCCTCAAACTGCGCGACGCCGGCGCCCTGGTCCTTCTGGGCGTGGCCCTGGTCCTCAGCTCGGGGGCCTCGCTGATCTTTGGGACCGCCGCCGGCTGGATTGCCGACACCCTGCACCTGGACGCCGCCATCGCCACGCCGCTCTCCTGGCTGGTCAAGATCGCCATCCCGCTCATTCTGGGCTGGGCCACTGCCTTGATCATGTTCCGGCTGGCGGCAAAGCTTGAGCTGTCCCGGCGCACCCTGCTGGAAGGCACCATCATCGCAGCCGTGGGCACCACCGTCCTGCAGTTCTTCTCTACCGAACTGCTCGCCAGTGCTGGCCGGAACCCGCTGTTGGCGCCCTTCGCCATCATCATTGGGCTGCTGATCTGGTTCAACCTGGTCAGCCAGGTGTACCTGCTGGCAGGCTCCTGGACCGTGATCCGCGAAGCGGACCTGGCGGCAGCAGCCGGCTCGGAAAAAGCGGCCTGGGGCGCGCGTCAGGTCCAGCCCGGCAAGGTGCCGCCCGCTGGTGCGGGCAGGATCAGGCGTCGAGGTATTGGTCGGCCCACGCAGCGATGATCCGGGCGGCACGGGCCGCCTGACCCTTGCCGGTCAGCAGGTGGTCGCTGCCCTCCAAGGACACGAAGTTCCGCGGGTGCCGGGCCGTCTGGAAGATGGTGCTGGCATTGTCGATGCCCACGGTGTTGTCGGTGGGGGAGTGCAGGACCATCAGCGGTCGGTGCAGCTTGCGGATGCAGTCGGTGAGGTCCGCGTTTTCGAGGTCCTCCACGAAGTGCTTGCGGATCTCGCGGCGCTTGCCGCCCAGGGTCACCTCGGCACTGCCTTCGGAGAGGATCTTGTCCAACGCAGCGTCGTAGACGTGGGCCACATGCCGGGGCGAGAACGGCGCAGCCACGGTGGCCACGGCGTCGAGTTCGGGAATGTCCTTGGCTGCCGCCAGGACGGCCGCGCCGCCGAACGAGTGGCCCACCAGGAGCGAGATCTCCTTGCCGACGCTGCGCATGTAGGCGGCGGCCATGACGGTATCGGCGACCTTGTGGCTGAACGATCCGGCCGACCATTCACCAGCTGATTCGCCGAGGCCGAGGTTGTCGAAGCGCAACATGCCCACGCCGGAGTCGGCAAGCGCCTTACAGATCCGCGACGCAGCGGGGCTGTCCTTGCCGAGGGTGAAGCCGTGCGAAAACACGCCCCACCCCTTGATGGCACCCTCGGGGCTGTCAATGATGCCGGAGAGGATCTCGCCTGTGGACCCGGTGAAGGTCACCTTCTCGGAGTGGGACACGGTGTCGCCTTTCGACTTAACTGAGGGGTGTTAAAACGAACGACGGCGCCACACCCCTGTGCGGGGACCGTCACCGCGGCTCCCCGCACAGAAGGCGGGGGAGCCGCAGGAACGGGTGTGACGCCGTCGTACGCGGAAAACGGAAACTAGATCTTGCGGGAGAGAATGGCCTGCTTGACCTCGGCGATGGCCTGCGTGACCTGGATGCCACGGGGGCATGCTTCGGAGCAGTTGAAGGTGGTGCGGCAGCGCCACACGCCTTCCTTGTCATTGAGGATTTCCAGGCGCATGTCCCCGGCGTCATCGCGGGAATCGAAGATGAAGCGGTGCGCGTTGACGATTGCGGCCGGACCGAAGTACTGGCCATCCGTCCAGAACACCGGGCACGAGGACGTGCACGCGGCGCAGAGGATGCACTTGGTGGTGTCATCGAAACGCTCACGGTCCTCGGCGGACTGCAGGCGTTCCTTGGTGGGCTCGTGACCCTTGTTGATGAGGAACGGCATGACCTCGCGGAAGGACTGGAAGAACGGCTCCATGTCCACGATCAGGTCCTTCTCAACCGGAAGGCCCTTGATGGGTTCCACGGTGATCGGCTTGGTGGTGTCCAAGTCCTTCAGTAGGGTCTTGCAGGCCAGGCGGTTGCGGCCGTTGATGCGCATGGCATCGGAACCACAAACACCGTGGGCGCAGGACCGACGGAAGGACAGGCTGCCGTCCGTCTCCCACTTGATCTTGTGCAGGGCATCCAGCACGCGGTCGGTGCCGTACATGGTGACCTGGAAGTCTACCCAGGTGGCTTCTTCCGAAACCTCGGGGTTGTAACGGCGCACGCGCATGGTCACGTCGAAGGACGGGATTTCCCCGCCGCCTCCGATGTGGGCTGGCAGTTCAACTTTCGAGGCTGGCTCGGCAAGTTCGGCGGTCATTTTAGTACTTCCTCACCATCGGCTCGTAGCGGGTAAAGACAACCGGCTTGGTGGCCAGGCGGATACCGGCAATGGCTTCCGCAGACCCGTCCGCCGGGGCGTGATCGTCCTTGTACGCCATGGAGTGCTTCATGAATTTCTCGTCGTTGCGGTCCGGGAAGTCTTCGCGGAAGTGGCCGCCGCGGGATTCTTCACGGTGCAGCGCGGCCACGGTCATGACCTTGGCCAGTTCCAGCAGGAAGCCCAGCTCCACTGCCTCAAGGAGGTCAAGGTTAAAGCGCTTGCCCTTGTCCTGGACGGTGATGTTCTTGTAGCGGGCCTCGAAGGACTCGATATCGGAGAGCACCTGGTTCAGGGTGTCGGCGGTCCGGAACACCTGCATGTTGGCGTCCATGGTGTCCTGCAGATCCTTGCGGATCAACGCCACCTTTTCGGTGCCGGTGCCGTTGCGGGCAACGTCCAGCAGTTCGATGGTGAACGCTTCGGCATTCTCCGGCAGCTCAACGTAGTCGGCCGTCTTGGAGTACTCGGCCGCAGCGATGCCGGCGCGCTTACCGAACACGTTGATGTCCAGCAGCGAGTTGGTGCCCAAACGGTTGGAACCGTGCACGGAAACGCAGGCCACCTCCCCGGCGGCAAACAGGCCGGGAATGACGGTGTCGTTGTCCTGCAAAACCTCGGAGACGATGTTCGTGGGGATGCCGCCCATGGCGTAGTGCGCCGTGGGGAACACGGGCACCGGCTCGGTGTAGGGCTCCACCCCGAGGTAGGTGCGGGCAAACTCGGTGATGTCCGGGAGCTTGGCGTCAATGTGCGCCGGCTCCAGGTGGGTCAGGTCCAAGAGGACATAATCCTTGTTTGGACCACAACCGCGGCCTTCACGCACTTCATTGGCCATGGAGCGGGCCACGATGTCACGCGGCGCGAGGTCCTTGATGGTGGGGGCGTAGCGCTCCATGAAGCGTTCGCCCTCGGAGTTACGCAGGATAGCGCCCTCACCGCGGGCAGCTTCGGAGAGCAGGATCCCCAAGCCGGCAAGGCCTGTCGGGTGGAACTGGAAGAACTCCATGTCCTCGAGGGGGATACCGCGGCGGAACGCGATGCCCATGCCGTCACCGGTCAGGGTGTGGGCGTTGGACGTGGTCTTGAAGACCTTGCCGGCGCCGCCGGAGGCGAACACCACGGACTTGGCCTGGAAGACGTGCAGTTCGCCGGTGGCGAGGTCGTAGGAGACCACGCCGGCAACGCGCTTCTGCTTGTACGGGGTGCCGTCGGCGCGGACTGCGTCCTCTTCGACCGTCAGCAGGTCAAGGACGTAGTACTCGTTGTAGAACTCCACGTTGTGCTTGACGCAGTTTTGGTAGAGCGTCTGGAGGATCATGTGGCCGGTGCGGTCGGCTGCGTAGCAGGCGCGGCGGACGGGGGCCTTGCCGTGGTCACGGGTGTGGCCGCCGAAGCGGCGCTGGTCAATGCGGCCCTCGGGCGTGCGGTTGAACGGCAGGCCCATCTTCTCCAGGTCCAGCACGGCGTCGATGGCTTCTTTCGCCATGACCTCCGCGGCGTCCTGGTCTACCAGGTAGTCGCCGCCCTTGACGGTGTCGAAGGTGTGCCATTCCCAGTTGTCTTCTTCGACGTTGGCGAGGGCCGCACACATGCCGCCCTGGGCCGCGCCCGTGTGTGAACGGGTGGGGTAGAGCTTGGTCAGCACTGCTGTGCGTGCCCGCTGACCGGATTCGATCGCTGCGCGCATGCCAGCGCCACCGGCACCGACGATGACGACGTCGTACTTATGGACCTGCATACCAGACGCTCTTTCTCTCAAAATTCACTTCAAACAACAGGGCGGCGTTGCCTGCCCTGCACCATGGGCCGCGTGGGCCCTGGAAATACTCGGGGTTAGGCAGGGCAGAATCCGCCCGGCAGCTGTACGCCGTCGACGACGGGGCACGGGTCGAAGGTGAAGATCACCAGGGTGCCCAGGACGATGATGACGACAGTTGCCGAGTACAGCACCGTTTTCAGCCAACGCCGGGTGGAGTCCTTCTCGGCGTAGTCGTTGATGATGGTGCGCACGCCATTGGTGCCGTGCAGCATGGCCAGCCAGAGCATGGCCAGGTCCCAGAACTGCCAGAAGGGGTCAGCCCACTTGCCGGCCACGAAACCGAAGTCGATGGCGTGGATGCCTTCGCCTACCAGGAGGTTGACGAACAGGTGCCCGAAGATCAGCACCACCAACACCACGCCGGAGAGGCGCATGAAGAGCCATGCGACCATTTCGAAATTGCCTCGGCTGCCGCCGGTACGGCGATACCGCGGGGCGATCCGTCCGCTTCGCGGGCTCTCGATCGTTGCAGTCATGGCTTAGTGACCTCCGAGGGCGAGGGACAGGTGGCGGATGGAGAATGCCGCGATGGTGACCAGCCAGAGGCCGAGCACTACCCAGAGCATCTGGCGCTGGTACTTGGCGCCCTGCTTCCAGAAGTCGACGGCGATGATGCGCAGGCCGTTGAACGCGTGGAAAACGATGGCGGCGACCAGTCCGGTTTCGCCCAGGGCCATCAGGGGATTCTTGTAGGCACCAATGACGGCGGTGTACGCCTCGGGGGAAACCCGTACCAATGAGGTATCCAGTACATGGACCAACAAGAAGAAAAAGATCACTACACCGGTAATACGGTGTCCTACCCAGGACCACATGCCTTCACGGCCGCGGTACAAGGTGCCAGCTGGTTTTGTCGGCACTGATAAACCTCCCTGCAACACAGCGGCGCTGGCATGAAATCCACGCGTGGGGAACGCCTGCTGCGAGAGCACTCGTAGCTCAGGCCTAAATGTAGGCTTCGCTAACAGCATATTCAATTTAGGAGCGACTTAGTCGGCGGTACTGGCGCGGATTCCAGGATTTTCTGAGACCAAGCCCACATTTCTATCCCTAAACTGGAAGGCTGTGCCTCGCCGGGACGCTCCGGACCAGCATTCAGTTGCGCAGGGCTCGACAGGCTAAAGTAGGCCCTGATGAGTAAAGACACAGTGACAAGCCCGGAATCACCCCTTGAGCGCTTCATTGCGGTAATTCCGGCAGGCGGAGTGGGGACCCGCCTCTGGCCCCTGTCACGAGCCGCAGCTCCCAAATTCCTGCACGACCTCACCGGTTCCGGCAGCACACTGCTCCGTGCCACCTACGACCGGCTGCAGCCACTGGCTGGCAGCCGTGTCCTGGTCGTCACGGGGCAGGCCCACCGAGACGCCGTCTGCCGGCAGTTGCCCGAACTCCAGGATTCAGACCTGGTGCTGGAGTCCGAGCCCAAGGATTCCGGCGCTGCCATTGGGCTCGCGGCCGCCATCCTGTATGAACGGGACCCCGAAACCATCATGGGTTCCTTTGCCGCGGACCAGGTGATCAGCCCGGATGCCTTGTTCCACGAAGCGGTCCGTGAGGCCATCTATACGGCTGCTGCCGGCAAGATCGTGACCATCGGCATCAAGCCCACGCATCCGTCCACCGGTTTCGGCTACATCAGGTCGGGGGCTGGCCTGGGAATTGCTGGCGCCCCTAGCGCGCAGGCCGTGGTGGAGTTCGTGGAGAAGCCCAATGAAGAGGTGGCCCAGCAGTACCTCGACAGCGGCGAGTACGTCTGGAACGCCGGAATGTTCGTGGCGCCCGTGGCCTTGATGCTGTCGCACCTGGAAACCAACCAGCCCGAACTGTTCAAGGGTTTGCAGGAGATCGCCCGCGCTTGGGACACTCCCGAGCGCGACGCCGTGACGGCCAGGGTGTGGCCCACCCTGCCCAAGATCGCCATTGACTACGCCGTGGCTGAGCCCGCGGCGGCTGCCGGCGACGTTGCTGTTGTGCCCGGTGCCTTCCGTTGGGACGACGTGGGCGACTTCGCCTCGGTGGGCCGGCTGAACTCAGCCCGCGAAGTAGATGACGTCACGGTGCTCGGTGAAGGCGCTCGCGTCTTCACTGAAAACTCCAGCGGAGTGGTGGTGACGGACACCAAACGCGTGATCGCCCTGATAGGCATTCAGGATGTGGTCATCGTGGACACCCCTGACGCGTTGCTGGTGACCACCATGGCCAATTCGCAGCGGGTCAAGGCTGCCGTGGATGCCCTCAAGGCCAGCGGCGACACTGACGTGTTGTAACGCGGCGTCTGTGATGCCCGCTTCGCGGTGACCCTCGCTAGAGTGAACCAGTGCGCAATTACACTACCGAGGCCGAACCCACCGCTTTAGTTGCTCCCTGGCTGGAGCCGCTTCTGCCAGAGCTCCTCGAGTTCCGCCGCGACCTGCACGCACACCCGGAACTTTCGTTCCAGGAATTCAGGACCACTGATCGGCTGGCCGCGCGACTGGAAGCGGCCGGGCTCACCCCGCGACGGCTCGACGGCACTGGGCTCACAGTTGACGTGGGGGAGGGGCCTATCGCTACCGCCCTGCGCGGGGACATTGACGCGTTGCCGATCATCGAGGACACCGGCCTTGTTTTCGCGTCGAAGAACCACGGTGTCACCCACGCCTGCGGCCACGACGTCCACACCACCACCATGCTGGGCATTGCCCTGGTCCTGCAGCGCATGCACGAGCAGGCTCCGTTGGGGGCAACGGTCAGGCTGATCTTCCAACCCGCAGAGGAAACCATGCCGGGCGGCGCGCATGCCTGCATCGACCAGGGCGTCCTTGAGGGCGTGCCCCGCATCCTGGCGCTGCACTGCGATCCACGCATCGAGGTGGGCAAGATTGGGACCCGCATCGGTGCCATCACCTCGGCGTCGGACACCATCCGGATTGAACTGTCCGGTCGTGGCGGCCACACGTCCCGGCCGCATCTCACCGAGGACCTTGTTTTCGCTCTGGCCCAGATCGCCGTCAACGTTCCCGCGGTACTGTCGCGCCGGGTTGATGTCCGCAGCGGCGTCTCGGTGGTCTGGGGGCAGATCTCGGCAGGTTCGGCACCCAACGCCATTCCCGGCACCGGTTACATGGCGGGCACCATGCGCTGCCTGGATCGGGAAGCGTGGCACGCGGCCGGAGAACTCTTGGACGAGGTGGTCCATCAGGTGGCAGCCCCGTACGGCGTGGATGTTCGGCTTGAGCACACCCGCGGTGTCCCGCCAGTGGTCAACTCCGAGCACGAAACGGCCATCATCGAAGCCTCCGCCCGCGCCGAGATCGGGGAAAACGCGGTGGTCCTCACGCCGCAGTCCATGGGCGGCGAAGACTTCGCCTGGTTCCTGGCGGAGATCCCTGGCGCCATGATGCGGCTGGGTACCAAGACGCCGGGCGGCGAAGAATACGATCTTCACCGCGGCGACTACATCCTTGACGAGCGTGCCTTGAGCATGGGCATTCGGGTGCTCACCGCTGCTGCGTTGCGAGCCATCCGGGACGTCTAGGGGCTGGCCGGACTCGGCAGATCGAGCCCTGATCGCTCTAAGTTGTGCACAATTGAATTGTGGGCTACAGTTATTTCATGACCGAAACACCCCGCCTTGACCGCCAGGTCTGCTTTGCCCTCTACTCAGCCTCTCGGGCCGCCACTGCCGTGTACCGTCCGGTCCTTGAGGACCTGGGCCTGACCTATCCCCAATACCTGGTCATGTTGGTGTTGTGGGAAGAGCAGCCCCGCGGGGTCAAGGAACTCGGCATCGAGCTGGGGCTGGACTCCGGCACCCTTTCGCCCCTTCTCAAGCGGCTCGAGGCGTTGGGACTGGTGGAGCGCCGTCGGACGGGGGAAGACGAGCGCCGCGTCGCCGTCCACCTGACGCCTGCCGGCCACCAGCTCAGCGCCAAGGCAAATGCCATTCCGCGGCGGCTGGCGGAGGCGGCCGGACTGACGGAGCCTGAGCTAAATCAGCTGCGCAGCACCCTGGCGAAACTGACGGCCGCGCTGCACGCCGCTGTCTGAACCGCAGCCCAAAAATTTTCACGATTCAGCAGAATTCAACAGAACGGATATTCCTGTGAAGACTCTTTACACCGCAGAAGCACTCGCCACCGGCGAAGGACGCGATGGCAACGCCAAAACCAATGACGGCAAGCTCGAGGTTGCCCTGGCCAGCCCCGTGGAACTGGGTGGCAGCGGCGAAGGCACCAACCCAGAGCAGCTGTTTGCCGCCGGGTACGCAGCCTGCTTCCACTCCGCGCTGCGCCTGGTGGGCCGCAAGGAGCGTGCCGACCTCACCGAGTCCGCTGTTGCCGCCAAGGTCCACCTGGGCCAACTGCCTGACGGTGGCTTCGGCCTCGCCGTGGAGCTGGAAGTAGCCCTGCCAGCCCTGGATCTTGCCACGGCGGAAAGCCTGGTTGCCAAGGCGCACCAGGTCTGCCCCTACTCGAATGCCACCCGCGGCAACATCACGGTGGACCTCAAGGTGCTGGAGTTCGCAGCATGAGCGCCGCAACCCTCCCGGTCAGCACTCGCGAAATCCAGCTCGCCTCGCGTCCCGTAGGCCGGCCCGTGCCGGAGAACTTTCGTTTGGCGGAGTCGAGCCTGCCTGAACTGCAGGAGGGCCAGATTTTGGTCCGCAACAACTTTATGTCGGTAGACCCCTACATGCGGGGCCGTATGAATGACGTCAAGTCCTACTCAGCGCCGTTCGCCGTGGACCAGGCGCTCGACGGTGGCGCAGTGGGCGAAGTCATCGCGTCCCGAGCAGCTGACCGGACTGTGGGGGAGACGGTGCTGCATTCGCTCGGCTGGCGTGAGTACGCGGTAGTCGACGCTGCCACCAGCGCCGTGGTGCGCCCCGAAATCGCCCCGGAATCTGCTTTCCTGGGCGCCTTGGGAATGACAGGCCTGACCGCCTACGCAGGCTTGCTCAAGGTAGCCGAATTCAAGGCCGGCGACGCCGTCTTCGTCTCCGGCGCAGCCGGGGCCGTGGGCTCGCTGGTGGGCCAGATCGCCAAGGCCATGGGTGCTTCCAGGGTTATTGGCTCCGCCGGCAGCCCGGAGAAAGTAGCGCGGCTGCTGGAGCTCGGCTTCGACGCTGCCTTCAACTACAACGACGGACCCGTTCTGGAGCAGCTCGAAAAAGCAGCAGGTTCCGAAGGCGTCGACGTCTACTTCGATAACGTTGGTGGAGAGCACCTCGAAGCAGCCCTATCCGTGCTGAATGTGGGTGGCCGGGTCGCCATGTGCGGCGCCATCGCCCAGTACAATTCCACCGAACCTACGCCGGCGCCGCGGAACTTGATGCTGGCGATCGGCAAGCAACTCACGCTGCGTGGATTCCTGGTGGGCGGCTACTGGAACCTTAAGGACGAGTTTATGGCGAAGGCAGCAGCTTGGCTCGCCGACGGTTCCATCAGCTACGACGAGACGATCGTCGACGGACTGGCCAACGCCCCGCAGGCGTTCATGGACCTCCTCGACGGGGCCAACACGGGCAAGATGTTGGTCCGCCTCTAGGCTTCCGACGCCTCCGGCAAGCTCTCAGTAAGGGCGCCACCTTTGGGTGGCGCCCTTACTGGTTGGTAACAACTTGTAAACAATCTGCAGGATCAGGACCTGCTGTGCTACGCGGACGTGGCGCAGGCCACTAAAGTATTGGCATCAGTGCGCTCCGGCGCAGTGCTGCGAGCCGTCAGTGAAAACAGAATTTCAGTGCAGAAACGGACACTCATTGAATTCGAGCCGTAGCGCATCTCTCTTCATCCTGGAGGAAAATTGAAGAAATCACTGCGTGCAAACTTCAAGCGCGGTTCAATGGCGGGCGTCGCCACCCTGAGTGCGTCCGTGCTCCTGCTGTCCGCCTGTGGCGCAGCACCCGAAGCTGGCAGCGGTTCGAGCGCCGGCGCCTCCGACTACACCGGCTGCATCGTTTCCGACTCCGGTGGATTCGATGACCAGTCTTTCAACCAGTCTTCCTATGAAGGCTTGAAGAAGGCTGAAAAGGACCTGGGTATCAAGGTCAACCAGGTCGAATCCAAGTCCAACAACGACTTCGATCCCAACCTGCGCGCCATGGTCAGCGCCGGTTGCAACCTCACCCTGACGGTGGGCTTCCTCCTGGGCGACGCCACCAAAGCACAGGCAGAGGCCAACCCGAACAGCCACTTCGCCATCATTGACTTCGGCTACGATCCCGCAATCGCCAACGTCAAGCCCATCATCTACGACACCGCCCAGGCCGCGTTCCTGGCCGGCTACCTGGCTGCCGGCACCACCAAGACAGGCACGGTTGCCACCTTCGGCGGCATCAAGATCCCCACCGTCACCATCTTCATGGACGGCTACGCCGACGGCATCAAGTACTACAACGAGCAAAAGGGCAAGAACGTCAAGCTCCTTGGCTGGAACAAGGATGCCAAGGACGGCAGCTTCACCGGTGACTTCGAGAAGCAGGACGTCGGCAAGCAGCTGACGCAGAACTTCCTGGATCAGGGCGCGGACATCGTGATGCCCGTTGCCGGTCCTGTGGGCAAGGGTGCAGGCGCAGCCATGGCCGAGGCCAAGGCTGCCGGCAAGGACGTCAAGCTGATCTGGGTTGACTCGGATGGCTTCCTTACCGCTCCGGAGTACAAGGACATCATGCTCTCCTCCGTCATGAAGCAGATGGGTGAGGCCGTGGAGACCGTCATCAAGGATGACAAGGACGGCAAGTTCGTGAACACCCCGTACGTTGGGACCCTGGCGAACGACGGCGTCCGGTTGGCTCCGTTCCACGACTTCGACTCCCAGGTCCCCGCCGACCTGAAGTCGGAGCTGACCCAGATCCAGAAGGACATTGTGGACGGCAAGCTCAAGGTGGTTTCCGAGTCCAGCCCCAAGGCCTGATTCCCCGCTGAAAGCGCCACCCCCGGTTGGTCAATGACTGGCCGGGCGGTGGCGTTTTTGCTGGCTGCCAAAAGTAGCCAGCCGCCAACCCATCGCAGGACCGTACCCACTAGGCTGGGACCTGCAGCCACATATCCCGTCCGGGAAACCTCCGGACGCTTCGAGATTGGTCAGAGTTTTGAAACTTGAACTCAGAGGAATCACCAAAAGATTTGGCACCCTGGTCGCCAACGACCACATCGACGTGGTGGTCGAACCAGGGCAAATCCACTGCCTGCTCGGTGAAAACGGAGCCGGAAAATCCACCCTCATGAACGTCCTGTACGGACTCTATGAACCCAGCGACGGCGAGATCCTGGTAGACGACAAGCCGGTTGCCTTCCGCGGACCGGGCGATGCCATGGCCGCGGGCATCGGCATGGTCCACCAGCACTTCATGCTGGTCCCCGTGTTCACCGTGGCCGAGAACGTAGCGTTGGGCGCCGAGCCCACCAAGCCCGGCGGCTTCCTCAACCTGGACGAGACCCGCCGGAAGATCCGTGAGATCTCCGATCAGTACGGTTTCGATGTGGACCCCGATGCCATGGTGGAAGACCTCCCCGTGGGCGTGCAGCAGCGCGTGGAGATCATCAAGGCGTTGGTCCGCAACGCCAAGGTGCTCATCCTGGATGAACCCACCGCCGTGCTCACGCCGCAGGAAACCGACGAACTGTTGGACATCATGCGCCAACTCAAATCGAGTGGTACCTCGATCGTCTTCATCTCGCACAAGCTGCGCGAAGTTAAAGCGGTCTCGGACACCATCACGGTCATCCGGCGCGGAAAGGTGGTGGGTACCGCAGATCCGGCCGCCTCCACCACCGAGTTGGCCTCGATGATGGTGGGCCGCGCCGTGAGCCTCACCCTTGACAAGGCTCCTGCCGTTCCCGGCGACACCACCTTCGTGGTCAGCGACCTCACCGTGATCGCCCCCAACGGCCAGCACATGGTGGACGGACTCAGCTTCGACATTGCCCGCGGTGAAATCCTTGCCGTGGCCGGAGTCCAGGGCAACGGCCAGACAGAACTCACCGAGGCCATCCTTGGCCTGCAGGACCGGGTCACCGGCTCCATCACCCTGGACGGCAAGGAACTGCTCGGCCGATCCGTCAAAGACGTCTTGGGCGCCGGTGTGGGCTTCGTCCCCGAAGACCGCAAGGTGGACGGACTGGTAGGGACCTTCTCCGTGGCCGAAAACCTGGTCCTGGACCTCTACGACAAGCCGCCTTACGCCAAGGGCATCAGCATGAGCCCGGCAAAAGTCATGGAGAACGCCAAAGCCCGGATTGGCGAGTTCGACGTTCGAACTCCGACCGCCGCCGCCGCTGCCGGCACCCTGTCAGGTGGCAACCAGCAGAAGGTGGTGATGGCCCGCGAGCTCTCCCGCCCGCTCCGGCTTTTCATCGCGTCCCAGCCCACCCGCGGTGTGGACGTGGGGTCCATCGAGTTCCTGCATCGGCGCATCGTCGCCGAGCGGGACCAGGGCACGCCGGTGATGATCGTTTCCACCGAGCTCGACGAGGTGATGGAGCTTGCCGACAGGATTGCCGTCCTCTACAAGGGCAAGCTGGTGGGGATTGTCCCCGCAGGCACCGGACGGGACGTTCTGGGCCTGATGATGGCCGGGATCGCCCCGGACGAGCACCCTGCCGCCGCCGACCCAGCGCCTACAACCGCTGGACCGCCAGCCGCTGCCACCGCGGAACCCGCCACCGCCGACGCCGAAGGAGGCGACAATGTCTGAGAACAACACCCCCAAACACGCGGCCGACAGTGAACCGGATGCGCAACCTGCCGCACCTGACAGCACCGGCAGTACCGGCCACGCGACCGCGGCGAAGGATGAGAACGCTGTCCTCGCCGCCGTCGACACCGCAGGCGGGGCCATGGAGCCCTCAGCGGTCCCGGCCAGCGCGCAGAGCGGGCAGCTGCCCGGCGGATCCGATACGGTGCTCCGCAAAATCTTCACGGGCAGCGGCGTTGTGTCAGTCCTGGCAGTCCTGCTTGCCCTGATCATCGGTGGCCTGCTCATTGCCAGTACGGATAAGCAGGTGGCCGCTACGGCGTCGTACCTGTTCGCTCGCCCCGCTGACTTCCTGGCCGCGGTCTGGAACGCCGCCACGCGCTCCTACATCGCCTTGTTCCAAGGCTCAGTCTTCAACCCGCGTGGGTCTACCGCGGCGGCGCAGTTCGCGCCGTTCACCGAGACGCTCACCATCGCCACGCCACTCATCACGGCAGGCCTGGGCGTAGCCTTGGCATTCCGCGCTGGCCTGTTCAACATCGGTGCGCAGGGCCAGATCATCATGTCCGGCATCCTGGCAGCATGGGTTGGCTTCGCCTGGCACCTGCCACTAGGGCTGCACCTGCTGCTGGTGGTTGTTGCAGGCGTCCTCGGCGGCGCCATCTGGGGCGGCCTGGTAGGCCTCCTCAAAGCAAGGACGGGCGCGCATGAGGTGATCCTGACCATCATGTTCAACTACATCGCGCTGTACTTCCTGCGCTACCTCCTGAACACGCCTGCGTTCCAACGGCCGGGGGAGACCAACCCCATTTCGCCCATTCTGGACCCCAGCGCCATCTACCCGCAGATCCTGGGCGGCCAGTTCCGGCTCCACCTCGGCTTTGTGCTGGCCATTGCCGCCACCGTCCTGGTGTGGTGGCTCCTCAACCGTTCCACGGTGGGCTTTGAATTCCGCGCCGTGGGCGCCAACCCGAAGGCAGCACAGACCGCTGGCATCAAGGTTTCCCGGGCCACCATCATGGTGATGGCGATTGCCGGTGGCCTGGCTGGGCTCTCCGGTGTCGCCCAGGTAGCCGGTACCGAAAAGGTCCTGACCGATGGGGTGGCGGCCACCTACGGATTCGATGCCATCACCGTTGCCCTGCTGGGACGGTCGTCACCATGGGGGACGTTTGCGGCAGGCCTGCTCTTCGGTGCCTTCCGCGCCGGGGCCGTGCAAATGCAGATTCAGACAGGCACGCCCATCGACATTGTCCTGGTGGTGCAGTCACTGATCGTCCTCTTCATCGCGGCACCGCCCCTGGTCCGCGCCATCTTTGGCCTGAACCCACGTAAGAAGAAGCCAGCCCGTAAGGCCTCGACCCGGCAGGCAGCCACCACCGGAGGTGCAGCATGAGCGCAACAATTTCTTCGCCCAAACCGGAAACGCCGCAACCTGGAACGCCAGAGCTGGCAGGGTCCGTGGCCGCTGTGTCGGCAAAGCCGGTGAGCTGGCGGACGCCGGTGTTGCTGGCTGCCTTTGCCCTCATTGCGCTGGTCTTCTTTGGCTTCATGGGCCCGCAGGAAACGGCCAGCTTCGGGATCTCCACCGGGAGCGACTTCTTTCAACTGCCAGCGTTGCAGGTGAACGCCTTCGCCGGTGGCCTGGTGCTGTCCGTTCTGCTCCTTGGCCTCGCCGGCTACGCCATCTACTTGAAAACGAAGGACCGGCCCGCCCCAGGCTGGGTCAACATCGTGTTCATCGTCCTCTTCGTCGCAGCGTTCCTGATCTGGGTTGTGGGCGGTGCCCGGACCCCGTCCATTTCGCTGGCTGGCCTGATCGCCGGCTCGGTGACGCTCGCCGTCCCACTGGTTTTCGGTTCGCTGTCCGGTGTCTTGTGTGAACGTGTGGGCGTGGTGAACATTGCCATCGAGGGCCAGCTGTTGGGTGGCGCTTTCACTGCCGCCATCGTTGCGACCATCACCCAGAACCCCTTCATTGGCTTGCTTGCCGCCGCCGCCGCCGGTGCTGTCGTCTCCATTGTGCTTGCCGTTTTCAGCATCAAGTATGTGGTCAACCAGATCATTGTGGGTGTGGTTCTCAACGTGCTGGTTTCCGGTGTGACAGGCTTCCTGTTCAGCACTGTCATGCAGGCCAACAAGGCCCAATTCAACTCCCCGCCGGGCCTGAGCGTCATCGAAATCCCGGTCCTGTCCAGCATTCCCATCATCGGTCCCATCCTGTTCCGCCAGTCGATCGTGGGCTACCTGATGTATGCCGCCGTCGCCCTCGTCTGGATTGGCCTGTTCAAGACCCGCTGGGGCCTCAGGGTCCGTGCCGTGGGCGAGCACCCGCAGGCCGCCGACACGATGGGCATCAACGTCAACGCCACCCGGTTCTGGAACGTGACGCTTGGCGGTGCTGTGGCGGGTATTGGTGGTTCCTTCTTCACGCTGGTGGCCATTGACAGCTTCACCAAGGAGATCTCCGGCGGCCGCGGCTTCATCGCTCTGGCAGCGTTGATCTTTGGCCGCTGGAACCCGATCGGCGCCTTCTTTGCGGCGTTGCTGTTCGGCTTCGCGGATAACCTGCAGAGCATCGTGACCATCATCGGAACTCCCGTGCCCAGCCAGTTCATGGCCATGTTGCCATATCTGGTGACGGTCCTGGCCGTGGCCGGGCTGGTGGGCAAATCGAGGGGACCCGCAGCCAGCGGTATCCCGTACGTCAAGGGTTGACGCCCGTGGACGGCGTCGAGGTTGATTGGGCAGCTCTGGAGGCTGCCGCCGTTTCGGCAATGCAGAACGCCTACGCGCCGTATTCGTCCTTCCCGGTGGGCGCAGCTGCGCTCACCGTGGATGGCCGGATCGTGAGTGGCTGCAACGTTGAGAACGCCAGCTACGGACTCACGCTCTGCGCCGAGTGCGCGCTGGTAGGCAACCTGCACATGAGTGGCGGCGGGCTCCTGCGGGCCTTTTATTGCGTGGACGGGGCCGGCAACGTGCTGATGCCGTGCGGGCGGTGCCGGCAGCTGCTGTACGAATTCCGCGGACCGGACATGGAACTAATGACCACCCGCGGCGTTAAAACCATGGACCAGGTTCTTCCTGATGCCTTTGGTCCAGAACATTTGGAGGAGACTCGGTGAGCATGGCTGAAGCTTTCGACGCGGTGGACATCATCCGCGTCAAGCGGGACAAGGGAACCTTGAGCCCGGAACAGATCGACTGGACCATTGACGCCTACACCCGCGGCGTCATCGCGGACGAACAGATGGCTGCGCTGAACATGGCCATCCTGCTCAACGGGATGGACCGGACCGAGATTGCACGCTGGACTGCCGCCATGATCGCCTCCGGGGAACGGATGGACTTCTCCAGCCTGACTAGGCCCGACGGCGGCTTGAAGTACACCACCGACAAGCACTCCACCGGAGGCGTGGGAGACAAAATCACGCTCCCGTTGGCGCCGTTGGTGGCGGTTTTCGGGGTGGCGGTGCCGCAGCTTTCGGGACGCGGACTGGGGCACACCGGCGGGACGCTGGACAAGCTCGAGGCCATTCCGGGCTGGCGGGCAGACCTGAGCAACGCCGAGATGATGGCCCAGCTCCAGGACGTGGGGGCCGTGATCTGCGCCGCGGGCGCGGGCCTGGCTCCGGCCGACAAGAAGCTGTACGCCCTCCGGGACGTCACCGGGACGGTGGAAGCGATTCCGCTGATTGCCTCCTCGATCATGAGCAAGAAGATCGCCGAGGGCACCGGGTCACTGGTGCTGGACGTGAAGGTGGGCAGTGGTGCCTTCATGAAAGATGCCGCTGCAGCCCGCGAACTCGCCGAGACCATGGTGGCCCTGGGCAAGGACGCCGGCGTCAATACGGTCGCTTTGCTCACCAATATGGACACGCCCTTGGGCCTCACGGCCGGCAACGCCATCGAGGTGGAAGAGTCCGTGGAGGTCTTGGCCGGTGGCGGCCCGGCGGACGTGGTGGAGTTGACCGTGCGGCTGGCCGAGGAGATGCTTGCCTGCGCTGGCGTGCGGGACGCTGATCCGGCAGCAGCACTCAAGGACGGCCGTGCCATGGATGTTTGGAAACGGATGATCCGCGCCCAAGGCGGGGACCCCGACGCGGCGCTGCCCCAGGCCCGCGAATCTGAGGTCATCCTGGCCCCGGCCGACGGCGTCTTGGTCGAGTTGGATGCTTTGTCCGTGGGCGTCGCTGCTTGGCGGCTCGGCGCTGGCCGGGCCCGCAAAGAGGACGTGGTGCAGGCAGGTGCCGGTGTGCGCCTGCACGCCAAGCCCGGCGCCGTCGTGCGTGCCGGAGAGCCGCTGATGACGCTACTCACCGACACCCCGGAGCGGTTCGACCGCGCCAAGGAAGCTTTGGCCGACGCTGTCACCATTGCCCCGGCGGGCTCCCGGCCCGCCCAGCAACTGATCATCGACCGCATCGCGTAGGGATCCATGCAGGCCATCAACGACTTCATCCTTGCCGCAGCCGGACAACCGTGGGTCCTGATCCTGGTCTTCGCCTGCTGTGTTATTGATGGCTTCTTCCCGCCCATTCCCAGCGAATCGGTGGTGGTGGGTCTCGCTGCTGTGTCCGCGTCGGCGGCAGTACCGAACGCCTGGTTGTTAATGCTGGTGGCTGCTCTGGGTGCCTTCATTGGCGACAACATCGCCTACCTGATCGGCCGCAAGGTGGGGCTCGATCGGTGGTCGTGGATGCGGGGCCACCGGATGCAGACGGCCTTCACCTGGGCTGGCGGTGAGCTCCGCAAGCGCCCCGCGTCGCTGGTACTGGTGGCGCGGTTCGTGCCCATCGGCCGGGTGGCGGTCAACCTGACGGCGGGCGTGACCCACTTCCACCACCTCCGCTTTGTAGGTCTGACCGCGTTGTCTGCCACCCTCTGGGGTGCCTATTCGGTGGGCATTGGGCTGTTCTTCGGCCAGTGGTTTGAGGACAACCACCTGTTGGGGGCTGCGATCGCCATTGTCTGCGCGGTGGCGTTGGGCGTGCTGGTGGACTTCGGCATCAACCGGCTCCGCCGCCGGCCGCCCATGGTGGAGCGGATGCGCAATCCGTAGCTCCGCCGCGGCTGCTCTCACGAATCTGTACTAGGGCAGGACGGTAATCGGTTGGGCAGGCATGGCGCATGAGACGAGGCTGAGGCTGGTTGGGCCCCCCTGTGCCCGGTTGTTCCGGCCGGTGTCGTCGCACCAGTCGATGTCCTTGGGATAGGCGCTGACCCCCACGTTCCTCGTTGGATGCGGCGTGTATGCGCCCCTGTCAGAGTGAGCCCAGCTTATCCACTCCCACCCGAGGGCGGGGGACTCACCCCCTGGGTGGACAAAACCGGGGGATGGATATCACCCGCCGGGACGACGACGTGGCTGGTCAACCCGGGATAGCGTGGAACAGGTGTTCCGGGGCCGGGGCGTAGCGAACGACGCCCTGGCCGTGGGACACTTAAAAGCGATGTCCGTCACCATCTCCGGTGACTGTCCTATAGGAGCACTGCCCGCGTGGATTTCCTTAACCAAATGCTCGAGCACGCAGCCGAGCAGCCGTGGATTTATCCCGTGCTCCTGGTCTTTTTCTTCGTGGATGGCTTCGCCACCATCCTCCCCAGCGAGACCGCCATTGTTGGCCTGTCGGCGCTGTCGCTCCACACGGGCCAGCCCAACCTGTGGATCCTCGGCGCCACTGCCCTGGTAGGTGCCATGGCTGGCGACAACATGGCCTACATGCTGGGCAAGAAAATTGGCCTGGACCGCTGGAAATGGATGCGCCGGCCCAAGGTGCAGAAGATGTTTGCCTGGGCCCAATACGAACTCGACAAGCGCGGGGCGGTGCTCATCTTCACGGCCCGCTACATTCCGTGGGGCCGGGTTGCGGTGAACTACGTCGCGGGCCAGACAGGCTTCCGGCACCGCACCTTCTTCTGGTTGGACGCCTTTGCCTGCCTCACCTGGGTTGGCTACTCCATTGGTGTGGGGCTCCTGGCAGGCCAGTGGGTGCACCACAACCCGCTGCTGGGTGTGGGCATCGCGATCGTGTTCGCTGTGGTCCTCGGCATTGTGATTGACCACATCCTCCGGTGGTGGCACAAACGCCTGGCCCGCAACGATGCGCCCACGGACGGCAAGGATGACACCCAGGGTCCGTTCGGCGGATCAACG
The DNA here is from genome assembly GCF_900609065.1 of Arthrobacter ulcerisalmonis. Lineage (GTDB taxonomy): Bacteria > Actinomycetota > Actinomycetes > Actinomycetales > Micrococcaceae > Arthrobacter > Arthrobacter ulcerisalmonis. The sequence goes on from NZ_UXAU01000026.1 coordinate 42,518, forward strand.
AACGTCCTGGCGCCCACTCCGGGTGACGGCTCGGCCGGGTAGCTGCTGGCATTGGTTGCCCAGCCACCCTATGGTGGAACGGTGACTGAGCCTATTCTTGACGCTGCCCCTGCCATCGACTTCGACCTGAAGAGCCTGCCCAAGGTTTCCCTGCACGACCATCTGGACGGCGGGCTTCGTCCCGCCACCATCATCGAGCTGGCACAAGCCGCCGGCCACACCTTGCCCTCCACCGATCCGGTGGCACTGGGGGAGTGGTTCCGGGAGTCCGCCGATTCCGGGTCGCTGGTCCGCTACCTTGAGACGTTTGACCACACTGTTGCCGTGATGCAGACCGCCGAAGGCCTGTTCCGCGTCGCCAAGGAATTCGTTGAAGACCTGGCGGACGACGGCGTGGTGTATGGCGAGGTGCGTTGGGCACCCGAGCAGCACCTTCAGCAGGGGCTGTCCCTCGACGAAGCCGTCGAGGCAGTCCAGGAGGGACTTGAAGCCGGCGTTGAAGCGGTTGGCGAGACCGGCCGCGAGATCCAGGTCGGCCAGCTCATCACAGCCATGCGGCATGCAGAGCGCGGCCAGGAGATTGCCGAACTTGCCGTCCGGCACCGCAACCGTGGCGCCGTCGGGTTCGACATCGCCGGGGCCGAAGACGGCTTCCTGCCGTCCCGGTTCAAGGAGGCCTTCACCTACCTGGCCGAAAACAACTTCCCCGCAACGGTCCACGCCGGCGAGGCAGCAGGCCTGGAGAGCATCCAGTCAGCACTCGTTGACGGCCGTGCACTGCGCCTTGGCCACGGCGTCCGGATCGCCGAGGACATCATGGTGGAGTTCGACGAGGACGCTGAAGGCGAGGCCGAGGACACCATCGGCCTGGTTACTCTGGGCGATCTTGCCAGCTGGGTCCGCGACCGCGGGATCGCCTTGGAAATCTGCCCCTCCTCCAACCTGCAGACCGGCGCCATCGCCGGCTTCGGCGAGGGGATCGACAGCCACCCGCTGGACATGCTGTACCAGCTGGGCTTCAACGTCACCATCAACACCGACAACCGGCTGATGAGCGGCGTCACCCTCACCGACGAATTCGATCTTTTGGTGGAGACCTTCGACTACGACCTCGACGACCTGCTCGAGTTGACCCTCAACGCTGCCGAAGCATCCTTCCTGCCGCTGGAAGAGAAGGAAGCGCTGGTGGAGTACATTAACGACGTCTACGCCGAACTTGGCTGATACAGCCAACACCGCTGGTGGGTTCCCTGCTGGGAACCCACCAGCGGAGTCAGCTGCGCAGACCGAACTGGCTGGACACCATCTGGCTGCCATGCCGGAGCTGGTCAGTGTCATCGCGGCACTTCGCGAGCATTGCCCGTGGATGGCGCAGCTGACCCACGCCTCCCTGGTGGAGTACCTGGTGGAAGAGGCCTACGAACTGGCCGAAACCATCGAAACCGGCGACGCCGGGGCCGACCCAACGGCAGCGGACGACGCCGAGTTGAAGGGCGAGTTGGGCGACGTCCTGTTGCAGGTGGTCCTGCACGCCCGGCTTGCCCAAGAGCGCGGCAAGTTCACGTTCGACGACGTGACTCGCGGCCTGAGTGCCAAGATGATCCGCCGGAACCCCCACGTCTTTCGTCCCGACGGTACCCTGCACACCGAATTCCCGGCCAGCATCGACGAGATCGTCCAGACCTGGGATGCGGTCAAGCGGGCCGAACAACCGGCCCGCACCGACCCGTTCCTCGGCATCCCCAAGGCGTTGCCAGCCCTGGCGCAGGCACAGAAATCCCTGGATCGGGCCGTGCGCGCCGGACACGACCCGCAGCCCGCCGCACCCGCTCCGGAAACGGAAGCCGAACTCGGCGAGGCGCTGTTCGCCGTCGTCCGTTCCGCCGCCGCAGCAGGCTTCGACGCCGAACGCGCGCTCCGCGATGCTGTGCGTCGCTATCAGCAGCAGACGGCTGGCCGGGAGCTGCCAGGCCCGGGCCCGGCGACGTGACGTCCGGGGGCTGGATAGTTTCCGCAACAAAGCCTCATCTCGACTAGGCTGGGACCCGACGAGTACGTCGAGTTTTCAGCTAGATTCCCCCCGTTAATCGCCCAAAAGGAGCAAATTCATGGCGCTTATCGATGCCATCCACGCCCGCGAGATCCTCGATTCCCGCGGCAACCCGACAGTAGAAGTTGAAGTTCTGCTCTCCGACGGCCAGATCGGCCGCGCAGCAGTACCCTCGGGCGCATCCACCGGCGAGCACGAAGCCGTTGAACTCCGTGACGGCGACAAGGGCCGTTACCTCGGCAAGGGTGTCCAGAAGGCCGTTGACGCAGTCATCGACCAGATCGCACCGGCACTGACCGGCTTCGACGCCACCGACCAGCGCAGCATCGACCAGGCCATGCTGGACCTGGATGGCACGCCCAACAAGGGCAAACTGGGCGCCAACGCCATCCTGGGCGTCTCCCTCGCCGTCGCCAACGCCGCAGCAGCTTCTGCTGACCTGCCGCTGTACAAGTACCTGGGCGGCCCCAACGCGCACGTCCTGCCCGTGCCGCTGATGAACATCCTCAACGGTGGCTCGCACGCCGACTCGGACGTTGACATCCAGGAATTCATGATCGTTCCGCTCGGCGCCGAGACCTTCTCCGAGGGCCTCCGCTGGGGCGTTGAGGTCTACCACAACCTCAAGTCAGTGCTGCAGGCCAAGGGCCTCTCCACCGGCCTGGGCGACGAAGGCGGCTTCGCACCGAACCTGCCCTCCAACCGGGCGGCCTTGGACCTGATCCAGGAAGCCATCACCAACGCCGGCTACACCCCGGGCAAGGACATCGCCCTGGCCTTGGACGTCGCCTCCTCCGAGTTCTTCACCGACGGCGCCTACCAGTTCGAAGGCAAGGCCCTGACCTCGGCCGAGATGAGCGCTTACTACGCCGAGCTCGTTGCCGACTACCCGCTGGTCTCCATCGAGGACCCGCTGGACGAGAACGATTGGGATGGCTGGAAGATCCTCACCGACGCCATCGGCGACAAGGTCCAGCTGGTGGGCGATGACCTCTTCGTCACCAACCCGGCCATCCTGCAGCGCGGCATCGACACCAAGACCGCTAACTCGCTGCTGGTGAAGGTGAACCAGATCGGTTCGCTGACCGAAACCCTGGACGCCGTTTCCCTGGCCCAGCGCGCCGGCTACACCACCATCACCTCGCACCGCTCCGGCGAGACCGAGGACACCACCATCGCCGACATCGCGGTGGCCACCAACGCCGGCCAGATCAAGACCGGTGCGCCGGCCCGGTCTGAGCGTGTGGCCAAGTACAACCAGCTGCTGCGCATCGAAGAAGAACTCGATGACGCCGCACGCTACGCAGGCCGCAGCGCCTTCCCGCGTTTCAAGGGCTAGTAGCCGCGGATTACCCTCAACGGTGGCTATGGTTGAAAGACCATAGCCACCGTTGTTGCTTAAGCAGCGACTCGTTTCAGCCCAGCTAGTGGCGGCCCCGGCAGGCTGCGCGGTTTCAGGAGTGTCATGGCTACCCGCCGACCCAAAGTTCCCAAGGTCACCCCACCGGGTCCCCCGTCCGGATCCGTCAGCGAGCCCACCGACGACTCGGACGGCATCCCTGTGGTGTCCGCTTCGACCTCCCGGGCGTCGGCTTCCGCCGGCAGGGCGCCGTCGGGCAGTTCCGGCAAACGTCCGACGGCGGCATCCACAGCACCGAAGGCTGGTGCCGGCAAGGCGTCGGGGAGCAAAGCCGCGGCCGGGTCTGCTGGGCAGGGAGACGATGCCGAGCACCAGCCCATTCCGGCTAAGGCCTTCTCTGGCCGGATGCTTGCCCTGGCAGTGGTGATGGTGGCGATCACCATCATGTTGGCCCCGACCGTAAAAATCTTCTTCGACAAAAAAGCCGAACTGGATGCCTTGAATGCCGATATCGCCGCACGTGAGGCGGAGGGAACGGCACTCCGCCAGCAAGTCTCACGCTGGCAGGATCCCAACTATGTGAAACAGCAGGCCCGAGATCGCATTAACATGGTTATGCCGGGAGAAACCGGTTACTGGGTTTTTGGCAGCGATCTGCCAGCTGGCACAGATGCCGTCGAACCCGGTGCAGCAACACCAGACCCCGCCGATCTGCCGTGGGTAGATTCCTTGTGGGAGTCCATCACGCGCGCGGCCACTGACTGAACCGCAACAGGAAGGACGGCCCGCGACGTGGAAACCAACACGGCAGCCGCCCGGGATGAAACCCGCCAACCATCTGCCCACGACCTCGATGTGCTGAGCAGGCAACTGGGCCGGCCGGTCCGGGACGTGGTGGAGATTCCTGCCCGATGCGTGTGTGGCAACCCATTGGTGGCAGCTACCGCCCCCCGGCTGAGCAACGGTACGCCGTTCCCCACCACCTTTTACCTGACGCACCCGGTGATCACCTCTGCTGTGTCCCGGCTCGAGGCCACCGGTGTGATGAACGAAATGAACGAGTCGTTGGCCGACAATCCGGGCCTTGCCACCACCTATGCAGCCGCGCACCAGGACTACCTTGCAGCCCGGGACGCCATCGGCCAGCGCTCTGGCATTGGCGCCGTGCCGGAAATCGACGGGATCTCCGCGGGCGGCATGCCTACCCGGGTGAAGTGCCTGCACGTTCTGGTGGGCCATTCCCTTGCGGCCGGACATGGCGTCAACCCACTGGGGGACGCAGCCTTGGAGCGGATCAGTGAATGGTGGACCGCCGATCGTTGCTACTGCGATGGGGCCTGGGATTCGGCTGGCGACGTGCCGTCCAGGGACCTGAGCCGGCACGGACCGCAGGGGCTCCCGGAGCTGGTGGGCCGGCCAGCTCCCGTTCGGAAAGCTGCGACCACACCCGGGGCGGCCGAATGACCCGCGTGGCCGCCATTGACTGCGGCACCAACTCTATCCGCCTGCTGATCGCCGATATTGAGCGCACGGCCGGGACCACCACCGTCACCGACGTTGTCCGCGAGATGCGGGTGGTCCGGCTCGGAGAAGGCGTCGATGCGACCGGCGAACTGTCAGCGGCCGCCCTCGAGCGCACTTTTGCCGCCACCGAGGATTACGCCGCACTGATCGCCCAGCACGGTGCCGCCGTCGTCCGTTTCGTGGCCACCTCCGCAAGCCGCGACGCACGGAATCGCGACGATTTTGTCGCTGGCATCCGGGCACGCCTGGGCGTCGAGCCGGAAGTCATTACTGGCGTGGAAGAAGCAGCCCTGTCCTTTGCCGGCGCCAGCAGCGTCCTGCCCGTGCTGGCGGGTCAGGAAGTCCTGGTGGTCGACCTGGGCGGTGGCAGTACTGAGTTCGTGCTGGGCAATGCCCAGGGTGTCATCGCCGCAAAATCCGTGGACATCGGCTGTGTCCGGCTGACCGAACGCCACCTGCGCAGTGATCCGCCCACGCAGGAGCAGCGGGCTGCGGCGCTGGTAGACATCGACGCCGCCATTGACCGCGCCGGTCAGGACGTGCCGCTGGGGCGCGCCACCGCCGTCGTGGGCGTTGCCGGGTCGGTGACCACGATTGCCGCCCACGCCCTGGGCCTGGGCGTATACTCGCCTGCTGCCATCCACGGCGCCGAGTTACCGTTGGCGACTTTTCAGGCCGCCGCTACCGACCTGACCGACCTGGCCCGGGAGCAACGGGCGGAACTGCCGTTCATGCATCCGGGCAGGGTGGATGTCATTGGTGCTGGTGGGCTGGTCTGGTCCCGGATCCTGGAGCGCGTGGCTGAGCTAACGGGTGGTCGGATCACCACTGCCGTGGCCAGTGAACACGACATCCTTGACGGCATCGCCTTGAGTGTCGGCTGAACCATGCCTTCCTCGTCGCGGGCGGCTTCGCCCCTCAACAAGACCCTGTCCGCTGCCTTGGCCCTTGCCGTTGCGGGATGTTGCCTGGTGGGCGGACTGGTTAGCGCCAGTCCAGCCCACGCCGATGACTGGCGTGACAAGGAATACTGGCTGGCCGAATCAGGCATCACCAAAGCTTGGGAAGTGTCAAAGGGCGCGGGTGTCAAGGTCGCCGTGATCGACAGTGGCGTCGACGGAACCCATCCTGACCTCAAGGGCGCCCTGGTGGGCGGCTATGACGCGTCCGGTTCCGGCGCGGCAGATGGCCAGCGCAGCGTAGGTTCCAAGCCTGAGCACGGCACGTTGGTTGCTACCATGCTGGCGGGCCGCGGGCACCAGCCGCCGCCACCCACTGCCAGTGCGAGCCCAAGCGCTACTGCCACACCAACGCCGGCGCCCGGGGGAGTTAACCCTGACGGCATCGTCGGCGTGGCACCGGAAGCGCAAATCCTCTCCGTCTCCACTTGGCTGGGTTCAGCCAACCCGTCCGGCAAAAGCGACCAAGACCAAATTCCAGAGGCGGTCCGCTGGGCCGTGGACAACGGTGCCAAGGTCATCAACATCTCGCTCGGGAGCACCAACCCACAGTGGCCACAGAGCTGGGACGCTGCCTTTCTCTACGCCGAGCAGAAAGATGTGGTGGTGGTGGCCGCAGCGGGTAACCGGGTTGGCGGCAGCGTCCAGGTGGGCGCCCCCGCAACCATCCCCGGCGTCCTGACCGTCGCTGGCCTGGACCGGCAAGGTGTGGCGAGCGTGGACGCATCATCGCAGGGCATCAGCATCGGCGTCGCCGCGCCCGCAGAAGACCTGGTGGGCGGCCTGCCCGGTGGCGGCTATGCGGAGTGGGCGGGGACGTCCGGCTCCACCCCCATCGTGGCCGGTGTCGCGGCGCTGATCAGGTCTAAGTGGCCGGCCATGTCCGCCAAGCAGGTCATCAACCGGATCGTCACTACGGCCAAGGACGCAGGCGCGCCCGGCAAGGATCCGCTGTATGGCTATGGCGTTCTGAACGCAGAAGCTGCGCTGAAGGATGACGTCCCGGAGACCACAAGCAACCCCTTGGGGTCCATCGCTGAATGGATCCGGGTCCACCGCCGCGGCATTCCCGCGACGGTGGCGCCAGCCGCACCCACGGAGGTGCCGAGCGCTGCACCCACCCTGCCGGATCCAACGGTGCCAGCAGCAGTGGCACCGTCGCAGCGGGACAGCGCCATTGGCGCCGCCGTCGTGATCGGTTTTGCTGTCCTGTTTGTGCTCATCATCGCGGTAGCGGCCATTCAGCTGCGGCGTACCGCACGGAACCCGGCGCTGATGGTGGAGGAGCCCGAAACGGGGGCCATGCAGCGCGTCGATTCCGGCGGAAAACCGGGCTGAGGAGAGCCAAAACGCAGTTAGTGAAGATTTTCACAAACTGTTGTATCCTTAAATCATGGCAACCCCCACAGAGCTCCAGGACCGTCCCAGGGTACTTATCGTCGGCGGCGGTTACGTCGGCCTGTACGTAGCACTCAAACTGCAGAAGAAGATCGCGAATGCCGGTGGCATTATCACCCTCGTGGATCCACTGCCTTACATGACCTACCAGCCGTTCCTGCCCGAGGTGGCAGGCGGCAACATTGAGGCGCGCCACGCGGTGGTTTCGCACCGCCAGCACCTCAAGCAGACCGAACTCATCCAGGGTCGCGTCACCTCCATTGACCACGCGAACCGCACCGCAGTGATCGCTCCGTCCGACGGCGGCGAAAACTTCGAGATCCCGTACTTCGACGTGGTCCTCGCAGCCGGAGCCATTACCCGCACGTTCCCCATCAAGGGCCTCGCGGAAAAGGGCATTGGCCTGAAGACCATCGAGGAAGCCGTTGCCCTGCGCAACAAGGTCCTTGACAGCATCGAGCGGGCTTCCGTCATGACGGACCCGGCCGAGCGTGCCCGCGCACTGACGTTCGTTGTGGTGGGTGGCGGCTTCGCCGGCATCGAATGCCTCACCGAAATGGAAGACCTTGCCCGGGCCGCAGTCAAGAACAACCCGCGCATCAAGCAGGAGGAAGTCCGCTTCGTCCTGGTTGAGGCCATGGGCCGGATCATGCCGGAAGTGACTGCCAGCCAGGCCGAATGGGTGGTGGAGCACCTCCGCAGCCGCGGCATCGAGGTTCTGCTCAACACGTCCTTGGACAACGCAGATGGCAGCCTCAAGCTGATCAACCTGCCGGACAAGACCCCCGCGCAGGAAATCGAAGCAGACACCTTGGTCTGGGCTGCCGGCGTGCAGGCCAACCCGATGGTCCGCTCCACCGACTTCCCGCTGGAACCGCGCGGCCGCGTCCGCACCCTCCCCGATCTGCGGATCGGTGGCGACGAAGGCATTGTCGAGAACGCCTGGGCCGCTGGCGACATCGCCGCCGTTCCGGACCTCACCGGCAAGGGCCTCCCGGACGGCACCTGTGTCCCCAACGCCCAGCACGCTCTCCGCCAGGCCAAGCGCCTCGCGAAGAACTTGTGGGCTTCCCGCTGGGATAAGCCGATGCACGACTACAAGCACAAGAACCTTGGTGCTGTGGCTGGCTTCGGCGAGTGGAAGGGTGTCGCGAACATCAACCTCTTGGGCCGCATCGGCTTGAAGGGCCCGCTGGCATGGCTGGCACACCGCGGCTACCACGGCATGGCCATGCCCACGGTGGAGCGCAAGGTCCGCGTTGTTGGCAACTGGGTCATCCGCTTCTTTGCCGGCCGCGACACCACGCAGCTGCTGGACCTGGACAACCCCCGCGCTGCCTTCGTGGCTGCGGCAACGCCGGCTCCCAAGCCCGTTGTCACGCCCGCACCGGCTCCCGAAGCTGACGCTGCGGAGAAGACCAAGGTTGATCCCAAGCAGCCCGTCTCGGCTGACGCCAAGTAGGTTTAGCACAGTCACTGCCTGACGCAGGGTCTGCATAATGTACGACGGCGGCCGCCCCTTTCGAGGGGCGGCCGCCGTTTTTGCTGTGGCGGGCGTTGATTCATCGTGGTGGGCGCGGCGGTTGCCGGCTGCCGGTTTGGCTGGCTCCTAGACTGGTCCGATGACTGCTTCGGATCTGCAGACCCTTTTGGCCTCGATGGCACCCGTTCAGCGGGACGGCGAGTTTGTCTATGTGGCCTGGCCGGACGGAACGCCGCTCCCGGCCACGGTGGAAGCGGTGGTGCGCGAGGATGAAGGGCTCACTGTGGTCTTGGCACGGGCAACCGCGGACCGCTTGGGGCTGGACTACAGCTACGTCGCAGCTTGGCTGACCCTGGGCGTCCATTCTGAACTTGATGCGGTGGGGCTGACGGCGGCTTTTGGGACAGCGCTGGCAGCGGCGCGGATCAGCTGCAATGTCCTGGCGGGATTCCACCACGACCACCTGCTGGTCCCTGCTGCGGACGCGCCCCGAGCCCTCGAAGTCCTGCACGAGCTCTCGGCCGAGAGCAGGCAGGCCCCGCACCGCGAACTGGAGCTCCGGGCCGAGACGCCGGCTGACCGCGAGGCGATCCTTGGGGTGGTGGCTGCAGCGTTCGCCATATCGCCTGTCACCGGCTTGCCCGTGGACGGCGAGCCCACCGAGGTGGCAGTCCTTCGCGGACTGTTCGACGCCGACGAATATCTCCCCGACCTCAGCGTGGTGGCCCTGTTGGACGGAGAAGTGGTGGGCCATTGCATCAGCACCCGCGGCTGGGCGGGCGAGCACCAGCTCCTGGGACTCGGCCCGGTGGCCGTTGTCCCTCGGTTGCAGCAGCACGGAATAGGTTCGGCACTGATCAACGAGAGTATCGTCCGGGCTAATGCGGCGGGGGAGTGTGGGATCGCCCTCCTGGGCAGTCCCGACTACTACGCCAGGTTCGGGTTCGTCCCCGCAGCCAACTTCGGAGTAATGGCCCCGGAACCGGCTTGGGGTGAGCATTTCCAGCTGCTGCCCTTGGCGCTGTGGCCGGGCGGCGTGCATGGCACCTTCCGCTACGCAGCAGCATTCGGCGTGGCGTGACGGGCTAAGATGGACCAGTTGCCCCAGTAGCCCAATTGGCAGAGGCAGCAGACTTAAAATCTGCGTGTTGTGGGTTCGAGTCCCACCTGGGGTACTGACCGAGCGGCTCCGCGTCCCTTCAGTTCTGAAGGGATCCGGGGCCGCTTCTCTTTCTCGACGCCCGATGGCAACGTCCCAGCCGGCGCTTAATTTCGCATATGCAACGACTGTTATAAGGATGTGACCTCAGTCACTTATGTTCGGCTGCTATTTGCACTAGCTTGAAGCCTAATCAGGATCACCTGGTTCTTTCGCGTCAAAGGCCGTTCGCACCTTTAGATCGAGGAGTTCGTACATGACTTCATTCCCCCAGATGGGAACCCGCGTTGCCAAGCTGACAGTGCTTGGCATCGGCGTTGCCTTCATGGCAACAGCTTGCGGCGGTTCGTCCACACCCACGGCGACCGATTCCGCATCCGCCTCTACCGCCGGCATTTCCTGTCCGGCACCTGAGGCCGGCGCCGGGGCAGCAGCCAGCCAGGCGGCGGCCCCAGCGACCGTGCCAGCCACCAAGGGCAGCACCGACACGGCACTTAAGATCGGCTCGCTGCTCCCCACGACCGGCTCGCTGGCTTTCCTCGGCCCGCCCGAGATCGCCGGTGTCAACTTGGGCGTCGCCGAAGTCAATGCTGCGGGAGGCGTCCTCGGCAAGCCCATCGAGGTCATCCACCGTGATTCCGGTGATACCAAGACGGACATTGCCACGCAGTCCACCTCGGCTCTCCTCGGCCAGGGCGTCAGTGCCATCATCGGTGCTGCTTCCTCGGGTGTTTCCAAGACGGTGATCAACCAGATCACTGGTGCAGGCGTTATCCAGTTCTCGCCGGCCAACACGTCTCCGGACTTCACCACCTGGGATGACAAGGGCCTCTACTGGCGTACCGCACCCTCTGACGTGCTTCAGGGCAAGGTGCTGGGCAACTACATGGCAACGTGTGGTGCACAGACCGTCGGCATGATCGTCCTCAACGATGCCTACGGCACCGGCTTGGCCTCCAACGTGAAGTCGGCGTTTGAAGCGGCCGGCGGCAAGGTCGTCGCAGAGGAACTCTTCAACGAAGGTGACACGCAGTTCAGCAGCCAGGTGGACAAGATTCTTGCCGCCAAGCCTGACGCGATTGCCCTGATCACGTTCGATCAGGCCAAGAGCATCGTTCCGCTGATGACCGGCAAGGGCGTCAAGCCAACCCAGATGTTCCTGGTGGACGGCAACACGTCCGACTACAGCAAGGACTTCCAGGCCGGCACGTTGAAGGGCGCTCGCGGTACCATCCCGGGCACGTTCGCCCAAGCTGACTTCAAGAAGAAGTTGCTGGCCATTGACCCGGCGCTGAAGGACTACAGCTACGCTGGCGAGTCCTACGACGCCGTCAACCTGATTGCGCTGGCCACCGAAGCGGCCGGCAGCACCAAGGGCGTGGACATTGCCGCGAAGTTGAAGGAAGTCTCTGAAGGCGGCGAGAAGTGCACCTCGTTTGCTGCCTGCGTGACCCTCATCCGTGAGGGCAAGGACGCTGACTACGACGGCCAGTCCGGACCCGTCACGTTCTCCGACGCTGGCGACCCTACGGAGGCCTACATCGGCATCTACGAGTACCAGGACGACAACACCTACTCAGCAGTCAAGGAAGAGTTCGGCAAGCTCTAAGCCCTTCCTGAATCCATCCGGGGCAGCCTAGGCAGACCCGGAACCAGCGGCCACTGCACCTTTCATTGGGGGAGGTACAGTGGCCGCTGGTCTGTGTTGACCCAACCACGCACCTAGGCATAGCGAGGATAGCTGGTCGAGACACAAAGAAGCGGCCGCTGTCACCACCCTGAGGGTGGCGACAGCGGCCGCTGAGGTGTTGCCGGAGGTCAGTGCTGCTTGCCCTCTTCCTCGACAGTGTCAGCCAACGTACCCAGGTAGAGCTGAATGACCTTGGGGTCCTTCATGAGCTCCCGGCCGGTGCCCGTGTAGGCGTCCCGGCCTTGGTCAAGGACATAGCCACGGTCGCAGATCTGCAGGCACCGGCGGGCATTCTGCTCCACCATGATCACCGACACGCCTGCCCTGTTGATCTCGTGCACGCGCAAGAAGGTCTCGTCCTGTTTGACGGGGGAGAGGCCGGCGGAGGGCTCGTCCAGGAGCAGCACCGCTGGATCCATCATCAGGGCCCGGCCCATGGCCACCATCTGGCGCTCACCGCCCGAGAGTGAACCGGCCCGTTGCGCCCGCCGCGTCCCCAACTCGGGGAACAGGCTGGTGACGAAGTCGAACCGCTGGGCGAAGTCCTTGGGTCGCTGGAACATGCCCATCTGCAGGTTTTCCTCGATGGTCAGCGCCGCAAAGACGTTGTTAGTCTGCGGCACGAAGCCCACACCACGGCTGACCAGCTTGTTGGCTTTGAGTCCGGTGATGTCCTGGCCACGCACCACCACCGTCCCGGAATGCACCTTGACGAGTCCAAACATGGCCTTCAGCAGCGTCGACTTACCGGCGCCGTTGGGTCCGATGATGCCAATCAGCTCGCCCTTGCGGGCCTCAATGCTGCAGCCGTTGAGGATGTTCACGCCGGGCAGGTAGCCAGCTACCAGGTCCTTGACGCTCACTACCGCGTCGGTATCGCTGACGGGCTGGGCGGCTGCTGCCGCGCTGGTGCTGCTCATTGGCTCTTCCTTTCCTCGTCGGTGGCCACAACGTCCACCGCGATGATGCCGGCGTTCTCCGTGCCCACAATCGACTCTTCGTCTGCCACGAGTTCAGCGGCCAATTCCCGGATTCCGTCCGAATCTCCCAGGTCCACGTCATGGTGGGCGCCGAGATAAGCGTCGATCACGGCCGGATTCTTCATCACCTCGTTGGGCGGTCCCTCGGCCACCACCTTGCCTTCGGCCATGACCACCACCCAGTCGGCAATGTGCCGGACCATGTGCATGTCGTGTTCAACGAACAAGACGGTCATGCCCTCTGCTTTGAGGTTCTTGATGTGGTCCAGCAGTGATTGGGTCAGTGCTGGATTAACGCCTGCCATAGGTTCGTCCAGCATGACCAGTTTGGGCCGCACCATCAGGGACCGCGCCATTTCCAGGAGTTTCCGCTGGCCGCCTGAGAGGGACGCGGCGTAATCATCTTTCTTGGCGTCCAGCTTGAACTTGGCCAGCAACACGTCGGCCTCGGCCGTGATCTGTTTCTCCCGGCCACCCCACATGCCCTTGAACAGTGCCTTGGAGAGGCTTTCGCCCGGCTGGTTGGCTGCGCCGAGGCGCATGTTCTCCATCACCGTCAGCTTTCCCATGACCTTTGTCAGTTGGAAGGTCCTGACCATTCCCATCCGTGCCACCTTGTAAGGCGACACGCCGGCGATGCTCTTGCCCTCGAACTGCCACTTGCCGCTGTTTGGGGTATCGAAGCCGGTGAGCAGGTTGAAGAGGGTGGTTTTCCCCGCGCCGTTGGGCCCGATCAAGGCCGTGATCTTGTGCCGCGGGATTTCGAGGTATTCGACGTCGACGGCGTTGATGCCGCCAAAGCTCCTGGTGACGTTTTCGGCTACCACAATGGGATCGCGCTTCTTGCAGCCCGGGCTGGGATCGCCGGCCGCGATGGGCCGGGTGTCGTTCATGTAGTCAGGCTCGCCTGACTCGGCCACCGCGGGTTCTTCGCTATGCAGGCTCATGCGAACGCCAGCTCCTTCTTGTTTCCAAACACGCCTTGCGGCCTGAAGATCATCAGCAGCATCAACGCCACACCCACCAGGATGTAGCGCAGCTGGCCTGCCTGGACGGTGTTGAGCCACGTCACGGCGCCCGATTCAATCAGTCCGTACAGCACACCCTGCGTCAAGGACAGGACCACCCAGAAGATCATGGCGCCAATCACCGGCCCCAGGACCGTGCCCAAGCCACCCAGCAGGAGGCAGGTGTACAGGAAGAAGGTCAGCTCTGTGCCGTAGTTGGCCGGTTGGACGGCACCACGAGGAAGGGTAAATATCATCCCGGCGAGGGCGCCCAGGACGCCACCGATGATCAACGCCTGCATTTTGTAGGCGTAGACGTTCTTGCCGAGTGAGCGGACGGCGTTTTCGTCCTCGCGGATACCCTTCAGCACCCGGCCCCACGGGCTGCGCATCAGCAACCAGACCAGCAGGCAGCAGAGCGCAACTAGCGCCCAACCCACCACGCGGATGAAGAAGTCACGATTGTTCATGCCCAGGTAGCTGCCCTCGGGGAACGGGTTCATGGAGTAGAAGCCGCCCTCGAACGCGGCCAGGCCGTTGGCCGAACCGGTCACGCCGGTCAGCTGGTTGGTGGTCACGATGTAGCGGACAATTTCCGCTGCCGCGATGGTCACAATGGCCAGGTAGTCGGCCCTGAGCCGCAGGGTGGGAATACCCAGCAGCAACGCAAAGACCGCCGACGCGAGGATGGCGATCAGCAGGCCTACGAAGAAGGGGACGCCAAACGTCAGGGTGGACACGGCGAAACCGTACGCGCCCACGGCCATGAAGCCGGCCTGGCCAAAGTTCAGCAGGCCGGAGTAGCCGAAGTGCACGGCGAGCCCGAGTGCGGCAAGCGCATACGCCGCCGTCGTCGGACTGAAAATTTCGCTGGCAGCGCTGGTGAGAATGAATCCAAAGTCCATGGCTGTCTCCTAACCCACGCGCTCGCGTCGGCCCAGGATTCCCTGTGGCCGGAACAAAAGGACAACGATCATGATGAAGAGTGCGCCGACATATTTGAGGTCGGCGGCGAGGCCAAACACCGTGGTCAGTTCCACGAAGATGCCCACGATGATGGAGCCGATGAGGGCGCCAAACACGGTACCCAGACCACCCAGGGTGACGCCCGCGAAGATGAGCAGCAGGATCGCCGACCCCATATCGAAGGTCACGCCGGGCCGGTAGTACGCCCAGAGGATACCGCCCAGCGAGGCCAGCATTCCACCGGTGATCCACACGAGCCGAATCACGCCGTCGACGTCGATCCCCGACGCTGCAGCGAGCGAGGGGTTATCTGCCACGGCTCGAGTCGCCTTGCCCAACCGGGTCTTCAACAACACGATGCCCACGAGCGCGATCACCGCTGCGCTGATGCCCAAGGACCACAGGTTGTTGGGCGAGATGGAGACCGGCCCAATCTGGATCTCGGGACTCTGCGCGTAGGGCAGTTGCTGCGTGGCGCCACCGAAGAAGAACTGGATGACATAACGGACCGCAAGCGCCAGGCCGATGCTGACGATCATCATGGGCACCAAACCGGTTCCGCGACGTCGCAACGGGCGCCAGAGCCCACGGTCCTGGGCGTAGCCGAAGAGTCCGCCGCCTGCCAGCGCCAGTACGATCGCCAGCCAGAACGGCAGGCCCAGGGCGTTGAAGCCGAACACCAGCACCGCACCCAAGGTCACCATCTCGCCGTGGGCAAAGTTGGTGAGGCCGGTGGTGCCGAAGATCAGGGATAGGCCCACCGACGCCAGCGCCAGGAGCAGCCCGAAGCTCAGGCCAGCCACCAGCCGGTTGATGAGGTTCTGGCCGAAGTCCTGCTGCTGGACCACGATGCCCTTGCCGAACGCAAAGATGACCGACAGGTTGGAGGTCTGGCTGAACGTCACATCGCGGGGATTCTCCTGGCCATCGGCCAGCTTGATGCCCTCAGGGAGGGTGGACTCATCAAGTTCCACGGTGTAGGTGCCTTGGTCCGGGACGCCGATGGTCCAGGCGCCGTTGGCGCCGGACGTGGCCGTTCCGGTGAAGGAACCACTGGTGGCAGTGAGTTTCACGTCCGCCAGGGGTGCTCGGGTGTCGTCGCGGAGGAAACCGCTGATGTTGTTTTGGAAGGTCTGGTTCGACGGGGGTGGTGTCGGGGACGGGGAAGCGGCCAGCGACGCCGGTGCTACCGCGAGCAGGATGGCGACGATGGCAGCGCTGAGGGCTCCCAACAGTCTCAACCCACGGCCTCCGGCCCGCAGGCCCAGGGTAATACTTCTCAAATTGAAAACCTCCACTTGGGGACGGTCTCGGCTGCGCCTTTGCAGCTGCGAACGGACGCAGGGTTGGGTTGATGACTGAGATGAGGCACCACTCACGGATGTGAGTTCCGTCACCCTGCTTGGCTTATGCTACAGCGCGAATTGCAGGGATATTGCTGCAGTTCAGGGCGGCGTTGGTCGCGATCCCATAACAACTGTGTAGCCAGTTTGTTTCAAAAATGTAGGAATGCTAAAGAAACTTTTGTTGAGTAACGGTATTTCTTAACAGTTTGCTATCGAGCGCCGCCGGGGAGGTTTCCGGGACCACGCTGATAGTTGGGTCACGGTTGGGTTGCACCGCCGACATCTGGGGAACTTTCACCGCCCCTGCCTCGTGAAAATTGGTAGCGTGAACTCCAAAGGTTCACATCACCCACTCGCATGGAGGAATACCGTAATGGCACTCGGCGGCAACCCGATCTTCAACGGAAAGAGTTTCCGTGGAGCCACCCAAGCACCGCCTGTTCCGCAGGCCGCCTATGGTCAGGCTCCGTACGGCCAGCAGGGCTGGAGCAACACCCAGACCCAGGGCCTGTCCAACGACCAACTGCAGCAGATGTACAACCAGCCTGCTGCCGGCCCGGCCGACACCGGCCGGATGACCTTCGACGATGTCATCATCAAGACCGCCCTCTGCCTCGGCACGGTGGTGGTGGGTGCGGCTATCTCGCTGACCGTCAGCTTGGGCTTGGCGTCCATGCTGATGATCGTCGGTGCCTTGGGCGGCTTTGCGCTGGCCATGGTCAACACCTTCAAGAAGCAGCCCTCCCCGGCGCTCATCCTCGCGTACGCCGGCCTTGAGGGTCTGTTCCTGGGCGGACTGACCCGGATCCTCGACACCCAATACCCGGGCGTTGGGCTGCAGGCTGTCGTCGGCACGCTGTCCGTCTTCGCCGTGACCCTGTTGCTGTTCAAGAGCGGCAAGGTCCGGGCCAGCCCCAAGGCCATGCGCTTCTTCATGATCGCCATGTGTGGCTACGCACTGTTCTCCATCGTCAACCTGGTCATGATGATGACCGGACTCAGCCAGGGCATGTTCGGCATGCGCAGCGGCGTCATCGGCGTGGTCATCGGTCTCTTGGCCATAGGCCTGGCCGCTTTCTCGCTGGTCATGGATTTCACCAGCATCGAGGCGGGCGTCCGCAGCGGCGCTCCGCAGCGCTTCTCCTGGACCGCAGCATTTGGCCTGACCGTCACCTTGGTCTGGCTCTACGTGGAGATCATCCGCCTGCTGGCCATCCTGCGCGGGGACGACTAGCTCCTTCCCGTACCGGCCGCCGTCGGACGTTAGACAACGAGGGCCCCACCATCTGGTGGGGCCCTCGGGCTTTTAAAATGGGTTGGCCGGCTAGGCCACGCGCATGGCACCGGCTGCGGGGGAGACGGTGAAGATCTCCGGGGACGTATAGCCGGCCGCCGCAAAGGCACGGACGACGGCGTCCCGCACCTGCTGCTCGGCACTCACCGGGGTCAGCGCAATCGCAGCCCCGCCAAAGCCGCCGCCCGTCATCCGGGCGCCAATGGCGCCGGAGGACCGGGCCGTGTCCACTGCGAGGTCAAGCTCTGGACAAGAGATTTCGAAGTCGTCCCGCATGGACACGTGGCTGGCGTCCAGAAGTGCACCAATCGCCGACGGTCCGTGGCTGGCCAGCAACTCAACCGTCCGCAGCACCCGATCATCCTCGGTCACCACATGGCGCACCCGCCGGAAGGTCAGCTCGTCCAACAGTCCGCTGGCCTTCTCCAGGTCGCCCACCTGGACGTCCCGCAGGGCCGGGACACCGAGGACTTGGGCCCCCAACTCGCAGGACGCCCGACGGGAGGCGTAACCGCCGTCGGCATGGGAGTGCGAGACCTTGGTGTCGATCACCAGCATGACCAGCCCGGCCGGTTCCGTTTCAAACGGCACCAGGCGCGCATGCTGATCACGGCAATCGAGGAACACCGCATGCCCGGAGGCGCCACGCAACGAGGCCGATTGATCCATGATGCCGGTAGGTGCACCCACGAAATCGTTTTCCGCCTGCTGCGTGGCCAGCACCATCTCCTGTGCAGACAGCCCAGCCCCGGTCAGCTCATTGAGCGCGGTGACCACCGCGCATTCGATCGCGTGCGAGGACGACAACCCAGCGCCCAGGGGAACCGTGGAATCGAGCAGCAGGTCCAGGCCCGGGACGTCAATGCCGCGCTGCTGCAGGGCCCACATAACGCCGAGGGGATACTTGGTCCAGCCCTTGGCCGTTCCCGGTTTGAGGTCCGTCAGCGGCACGCTCAGCATGCCCTGATCGCCATAGGTGGAGAGGAGTCGCACCGTGGAATCCGGGCGGACGCGGATAGCCACCCGCGCCGTCCGGTCGATAGCGAACGGCAGCACGAAGCCCTCGTTATAGTCGGTATGCTCGCCGATGAGGTTGACTCGGCCCGGCGCCTGCCAGACGCCGTCGGGCGCCACACCGAATTCTGCTTCGAACTGCTCTGTCAACCCGGCAGCAAGCCCATTGGCTGCTGCGTCCTGCTGGTTGGTCTGCTGGCCCGGATCGGCGATCATGCGGAAACTCCCTCGGGTGCGGGTGCGGGTGCGGGTGCGGGTGCGGGTGCGGGTGTAGTGGCCACGGCGCGCAGGCGCTCGGCGACACTTTCGGGGGTGGTGTCGTTGATGAAAGCGCCCATGGCCGCTTCCGAGCCTGCCAGGTACTTGAGCTTGTCCGCCGCTCGACGCGGGGAGGTGAGCTGGAGATGAAGATAGCTGGCGGGCCGGAGCAGGTCATCAAGGGGTGCTTGGTGCCACGCGGAGATGTACGGCGTAGGGGTGGGGTAGAGTCCGTCGATGCGCTTCAGGAGGTCGAGGTAGACCTCTGCCAACTCATCCTTTTCCGCGCCGTTCAGGGCAGCCAGGTCAGGTACCTGCCGGTGCGGCACCAGGTGGACTTCCAGCGGCCAACGGGCAGCAAACGGAACATAGGCGCTGAAGTGCGTCCCCTCAAGGACCATCCGGCTGCCAGCCTGGCGTTCTGCGGCCAGCAACGATCCGGTCAAGGTGCTCCGACCATCGTTGGCATCGTAGAACTTCCGGGCGGCCGCACCCAGGGCGCCAGCCCGCGGCGTGATGTAGGGGTAGGCGTAGATCTGGCCGTGCGGGTGGTGCAGGGTGACGCCGATGTCAGCGCCGCGGTTTTCGAACGGGAAGACCTGTTTGACGCCCGGCAGGGAGCTCAGCACCTCCGTCCGTTGTGCCCACGCTTCAATGACAGTCCTGGACCGGGTGCTGCTGAGCCCGCTGAAGGAGCCGGTGTGCTCTGGCGTAAATGCCACCACTTCGCACCGGCCGTGGGCTGGTCCGCTGGTTCCCCATCCGGGGTGCTCAGGTGCCGGCCCTAGGCTGGGTCCCAGCGAGGGGAACCTGTTCTCGAAAACCACGACGTCGTAGTCCGACGCCGGGATTTCGGTGGCGTTGGCGGGTGTGGTGGGGCAGATGGGGCATTGGTCAGCCGGCGGCAGATGGGTGCGCGCCTGCCGGTGCGCCGCCACGGCTACCCATTCGTCGGTCAGCGCATCGAAACGGACCTCGCCGGGCTCGCCACGTGCCGGCAGTCCGCGATGATCAGCGGTCGCCTCCGCTCCGCGCTGGCCCGAGGTGCCGGCGTCGTCGAAGTAGATCAGTTCCCGACCGTCCGAGAGCGTGGTGCTTGTGATGGCTGTCATAGCAAAAATTCTTGCATGTTCGATCAAAAAAGAATAGTTAGCAACAAAAAATAACAAATGAACTTCTCGGTCACTGGCTTTGTTCGGGGTAGCCTATCCACCATGACTCTTCCTTTGGCCGCACCCGCGGGTGCGCACGCGTACGCAACTGGCAGGCAGTACGAGCTCCGCCGGGGTGATGCCTTCGCCGTGATCACGGAGCTGGCCGCCGGCCTTCGGTCCTATGAACGCGGCGGGGTGCTGTTGACGGAGACCTACGGCGATGACCAGATCGCGCCGGGCGCTACGGGCATCACCCTGGCGCCCTGGGCCAACCGCGTTGCTGACGGGATTTGGTTCCTGGACGGCCGCAAGCAGCAGCTGGACATCACTGAGGCCTCCCGGAATAACGCAAGCCACGGCCTGCTCCGCAACACCGCCTACCAGTTGGTCGATGAGTCGGAATTCTCAGTCACCCTCGAGGCCACCATCTTTCCGCAGCACGGCTACCCCTTCCTGGCGCGGCACCGCGTGCAGTATTCCCTCACGGAAGAACTGGGGCTGGCGGTGCGGCAGACCCTGACAAACCATGCCGCCCAGCCCGCCCCCTTTGTCCTGGGCGCGCACCCGTACCTCCGCCTGGGGAATGTTCCGGTCGAAGACCTGATGTTGACGGTCCACGCGAATACGGCCTTGATCGCGGATGAACGCCTGATCCCACGGAGCACCGCGCCCGTCAGCGGTGACACCGACTTCCGCGCCGGCCAACACGTCGCGGACCTCAGCGTGGATGTCGCCCTGACGGACTTGGCGTTCGACGGCGGGGTAGCCCGGCACGTTCTGGCCGGCGCGGATGGCCAGCAGGTCAGCCTGTGGCAGGACGCCGCGTGCAGTTATGTGCACGTTTTCATCAGCACCGAATACCCTGGCCGGAGCCGGGCCGTGGCGGTGGAACCCATGACCGGCCCCGCCAATGCCTTCAATACCGGCGACGGCCTGCGCTGGCTCCAGCCGGGCGAGTCGTTCAGCATCGACTGGGGCATCGACTACAGTCCCGCCCCCGTGGCGTAGTTTCCGATTGAGGCCGTGCTGGGTAAGGATTAGGCTATGACGCCTCCCAACGACGCCGCCAACGCCATGGCCTCAGGTTCGCCAGCACACCCCGCTTCACCGCTGCGCGTCCTCACGGACAGGGAATTGGACCAAGACATTCCCTACGGAATCCGGATTGCTGCCTCCTGGGCGTGGCGGCTCGGCCTGATCCTGCTGGTGGGCGGAGCGCTGATCTGGCTCCTCAGCAAAATCAGCTTCCTCATCATCCCGCTGATGGTCGCCGCGTTGCTGGCGGGCCTGCTGAACCCCGTGGTGACCTGGCTGGCGCAACGGAACCTGCCGCGCGGCCTGGCAGTAGCCCTCACCGTGGTGGCGTTCCTGGGCGTGATCGTCGGCGCCCTGGCTCTGGTGGGACGCCAACTCTTTGCCGGCCTCGGTGAACTGTGGTCTGAGGCCCTCAACGGCGTGGTCCAGATCCAGGATTGGCTGGCGGATGGTCCGCTGCACCTCACGGCAGACCAGATCGACCAGTACCTCAAGGAAGCCACCGCAGCCCTGCAGGAGAACAGCAGCAGCATCCTCAGCGGCGCACTATCGTTCGGCAGCACGGCCGGCCACTTCGCGGCAGGGCTGGTCCTGGCACTGTTCATCCTGATCTTCTTCCTCCTCGAAGGCAGCCGGATCTGGGCGTTCCTGGTGCGGCTCCTGCCCCGCAAGGCACGGCCGGGCGCTTTCGGTGCCGGCCGCAAGGGCTGGACCTCTATGGTCAGCTACGTGCGGATCCAACTCTTCGTCGCGGCAGTGGACGCGATCGGTATCGGCGCCGGTGCAGCCATTATCGGTGTTCCGCTGGCCCTGCCGCTGAGCGTCCTGGTGTTCATCGGTTCCTTCATTCCCGTGGTGGGTGCCCTGGTGACCGGCGCGCTCGCCGTCCTCCTGGCGCTGGTGGCCAACGGTCCCATCAACGCCTTGATCATGCTGGCCATCGTTTTGCTGGTGCAGCAATTGGAAAGCCACATCCTGCAGCCGCTGGTCATGGGCAAGGCTGTCTCCCTACACCCGGTGGCCGTGATCCTCGCCGTGGCAGCGGGCTCATACCTGGCCGGCATCCCCGGTGCGTTGTTCTCGGTGCCGATTCTCGCCGTCGTAAACTCGTCAGTTCGCTACATTGCCGCCAGGGCGTGGGAACATGAAGAGGTGCCGGCAGTCCTGCTGCCGGCTGGCGTCGGGGCCACGTCCACTCAGGTGGGCGCAGAACGTCCCCCCGCCCAGGGCGGCGGACGGCAGGCTGACCTCGGCTCCACCGCAGCAGACCCTGACGCGAGCCCGGCAACGGAGCGCCGTTCAGGGGACGAACCCAAAGGAGAGTAGTACGTGAATATCCTGGAAACCCTTCCCGTCACCCTGGACGATGTCCTTGAGGCGCAGAAGCTGCTTGACGGGATTATTGCGCGCACGCCGATCGAATCTTCCCGCGCCCTAGGCAGCCAAGTGGGTGGCGAGGTCTTCTTCAAATGCGAGAATTTGCAGCGCGCTGGCTCCTTCAAGGTGCGGGGCGCCTACGTGCGGATGGCCCGGCTTTCCCCGGAGGAAAAGAAGCGCGGGGTCGTGGCGGCCTCGGCCGGCAACCACGCCCAAGGCGTGGCGGTAGCCGCGAAGAGCCTCGGTATCAAAGCCCGGATCTACATGCCTCTGGGGGTGGCGCTGCCCAAACTGGCAGCTACCCGAAGCCACGGCGCAGAGGTCATCCTGCACGGCCACAACGTGGACGAAGCCCTCGCGGAGGCGCAGCGCTACAGCGACGAGACCGGCATGGTCTTTGTGCACCCCTTCGACAACGTGGACGTGGTGGCAGGCCAAGGCACGCTGGGGCTGGAAATCCTTGAACAGGTCCCCAACGTGGACACCATCCTGATGGGCGTCGGCGGTGGTGGGCTGCTCGCCGGCGTTGCCGTGGCCGTCAAAGCCCGGGCCAAAGAACTGGGCCGGGACATCAAGATCATCGGCGTCCAGGCCGAAAACGCTGCCGCCTACCCACCCTCGCTTGCCGCCGACGCCTTGGTGCCGCTCAAGAAGGTGTCCACCATGGCCGACGGCATTGCTGTGGGCCGGCCAGGGCAACTTCCCTTCAGCATCATCCGCGAACTGGTCGATGACGTGGTGACGGTCAGCGAGGACTCGCTGGCCAGAGCGCTGATCTTCCTCCTGGAACGCGCCAAGATGGTGGTTGAACCCGCCGGTGCTGTGGGCATCGCGGCGCTGATGGACGGAAAAATCGAAAACCCCGGCACCACCGTGGTGGTCTTGTCCGGCGGAAACATCGACCCCATGCTCATGCTCAAAGTCATCCAGCGCGGCCTCTCCGCCGCGGGCCGGTTCATGACCGTCCGAATGATGCTTGATGACCGGCCCGGTTCGCTGGCGACCATCGCACGCATCATCGCCGAAAACGACGCCAACGTCACCGGCCTCGATCACACCCGCGTGGGTGGATCGATCAGCATGGGAGACGTCTCCATCACCGTGAACCTCGAAACCAAGGGACACGAACATGGCGAGCAGGTCCTGGGCGCCCTTAGGGCCGAGGGCTTCCAACCGATTGTTGTGCACTAGGGGGGCAGGCGTGGCTGGATTGATCCGACGACAAACCGCGGGGGAGCCGCAGACAACCGCAGAGCGTGCCAAACGCGGCCTCATGGTGGTGGGCGGATTCGTGGTGCTGCTGATCATCATCGAGGTGATCAACGCGCTGCTCCAGCGTTCACTGACACGAACCTTTGGCCTCCGGCCGCGGGCGGTTGATGGGCTGCTGGACATCTTCACGTTCCCCCTCCTGCACGCAAACCTCAACCACCTGCTCTCGAACATCTTCCCGTTGTTGATCTTCGGTTTCCTGGTGTTCCTGGCCGGTGCGCGGGTCTTTATCACGGCGCTGGCGCTCAGCTGGCTCGGTTCTGGCGTGGCGGTCTGGTTGATCGGCGACGGCGGGGTGACGGTTGGTGCCTCCGGCCTGGTCTTTGGGCTGTTTGCGTTCCTCCTGGTCCGGGGATTCTTCAACCACAGTTGGAAGCAGATCCTGCTGGCCGTGGTGCTGTTCCTGGTCTACGGCAGCATCTTGTGGGGCATCTTGCCCACAGTGGCAGGATTCGTGTCATGGCAGGCACACCTTGGTGGAGCTTCGGGCGGCGTTGTGGCCGCGCTGCTGCTCCGGCCCAAGGCGCCCGCGCTGCAACGCTGAGGGTCATCTTGCCGTGCTGCGGCGCTGACGCTGGCACCTCCAGGTCAGTGGGCTTAACGCAGAAGCGCCGCCTGTCCTTGTGGACATGCGGCGCTTCTGCGTGCAGGACTCTAGGCCGCGTATGGCTTGGCGGAGATGATCTCCACCGGAATGGTCTTTCCGTTCGGCGCTACGTAGCTGATGGAATCGCCCTCCTTGTGGCCCAGGATGGCGGCACCCAGCGGAGACTTCTCGCTGAAGACATCGAGGTCAGACTCGCCGGCAATTTCGCGTGAACCCAAGAGGAATTTCTCTTCGTCACCGGCGATCTTGGCGACTACCAGCATGCCGGGCTCCACGATGCCGTCATCGGCCGGCGATTCGCCCACGTTGGCGTCACGCAAAAGCGCTGTGAGCTGGCGGATGCGGGCCTCGATCTTGCCCTGCTCTTCCTTGGCGGCGTGGTATCCACCGTTCTCCTTGAGGTCACCTTCCTGGCGGGCGGCCTCGATCTTCTGGACGATCTCTGCCCGGCCGGGGCCGGAAAGGTGGTCCAGCTCTGCCTTCAGGCGGTCAAAAGCTTCCTGGGTGAGCCAGGCGGCAGCTGCGCTGTTGGTGGTAGACACGGACTTCTCCTCTAATGGTCTTACATGCAAAAGACCCCGCCAGGTGGCCACTTGTGGAACAGCAACCAGCTGAGCGGGGTAAAGGGTATTAGACCAGTGTAATCAGTCGCGAAGAGATATCCCAACGCAGCAGAGGTGCAGCTCACACCCCTGCGTGGCTCACGCCTTGGGGATCCAGCAGCTGTCCACTACTCCCGATACAGAAGGGGACTCGGTGTTGAGGTCAATGCGTTGGTTTAGCGTGCGGCCGCCGTTGGATGCCAGATCAGCGGCGTCGGTGGGGATATCCACGACTTTCCAGCCGACCACTGCATACTTGGAATCGAGGGCTTTCACGGCGCATTTTACGGCTGTGCCGGGTTCCCGGGTGACCTGGAAATCAACCTGGGCCAGCGTGCCATCGGGCGTACTGTAGCCGATGTCCTTGAACGTCACCGAGTTCAGCGAATTGGACGTGGAAACCCAGCCAAGGTAGCCAATTCCGACAGCGAGGGCACCGATCACCACCAGCCGCCTGGTCCTCCGGGAGGGACCCTGTTTTTTTGCACCATACCGATTAGCTAGGCTGGTGTCTGCGGGCGCGGGTGCCGATGGGTCCGGGGAAGTCACCCTTCCAGTTTAGGGCCTCTCTGCAGGTGGCCATTGCGGCCACCAGTCGCCGCATCCGCATCCCCGTTCACGGCACGCCAGAATCCCAGATCAAGGAGCGGTCACCCCATGACAGCGTCCAGCAATTCCTCCACCCCGCTTCGGTTGCTCGCCGTCCATGCCCACCCGGATGACGAATCCAGCAAGGGTGCCGCCACCATGGCCATGTACGCTGCTGCCGGCGTTGACGTCATGGTAGCCACCTGTACCGACGGTTCGCGCGGCGATATCCAAAATCCGGCAATGGAAACGGCGCCACACCCGAAACGGGATATGGCTGGCGCCCGGCGGGTGGAGATGGCCAACGCGGCCGGGTTCCTAGGGGTCGCGCAGCGTTGGCTCGGGTTCGTTGACTCCGGCCTGCCGGAAGGCGATCCGCTGCCCCCGCTGCCTATGGGTTCCTTCGCCACCCTCACGCTGGAGCATGCTGCCGCACCCCTGGTCCGCCTGGTCCGCGACTTCAAGCCTCAGGTCATCCTTGCCTACGACGAAAACGGCGGCTACCCCCACCCGGACCACATCATGGCGCACCGGGTTGCCGTTGAGGCATTCGAGGCCGCCGGCGATCCGAGCCGGTACCCGGGAACAGGGGAGCCCTGGCAGCCCAGCAAGCTGTACTACGACCGCGCGTTCAGTCCCGAACGCTTCCGCGCCCTGCACTTTGCCCTGGAAGAAGCGGGACTGCAGTCCCCGTATGCCGAACGGCTGGCGGCCTGGCTCGAATCCGATGCGGAGGGGCACACCCCGCCGCCGCCCAAGCACCCCACCACAACCCAGGTTGATTGCGGCGACTACTTCGAGGCCCGGGATGACGCCCTTCGCGCGCACCGAACCCAGATCGACCCGCTGGGCTTCTTCTTTGCTGTTTCCACTGACATGCAGCGTCGGGCTTGGCCGTGGGAGGACTACACCCTGATTTCGTCCCACGTGGAATCCACCCTGCCCGAACGGGACCTGTTCGCCGGGCTAAGATAGAGGCTGCAGGCAATTTCTATGCCGTGTAGAAGACCAATCCTGACAGGGTCGTCCCCACGCCTGCTGCCACCGTGTCACAGAAGGTATTAACCGTGCATCATCTGCTGCTGAGCCTCGCCACAACCCCCACCCCGCTGCCCACCCCTGGCCTGCGCGACGGATTGTCAGAGGATCAGGTGACGCCTGGCCTGCTCGGGTTCATCATGACGGCCTTCTTTGTGCTGGCCACGGCGCTGCTGATCGTCGACATGGTGCGCCGGATCCGCAAGGTCCGCTACCGTGCGCAGGTAGAGGAAGAGAAGCTGGCAGCCGCAGCGGCCGCCGACGTGGCAGCGGCTGACGCCCACGACCACCTCGACACCGCAGAACCTGCAGGGTTCGACGACGCCGAGACCGCCGTCGTCGAACGTTCCAAAGACTAAAGCGGGCCGAACTCCCTGCTGCCCACGGGATCCCGCCACGTCAGGGCCAAGCCTTCAAGGCCCTGGCGCAGATCGGGCGACGCTGCAATGTCCGCTTTGAAATCACGGACGGCGTGCGTCATGAAGTAGGAGGGCAGCGTAAACACGCTGCCCATCAGCACCACCAGCAAGACGGCGTAGCCCAGCACCAGGACAGCTCCGGCAGGCACCGACTCCATCAGCCGGCCAGCCAGCGGGTAGAGGATCACGCCAAACATCACCGTGAAGAATGCGCCTAGGCCGATCCCGGAGCTGAGCTTGCTGGGTGCGCGCGAGGGTGCCGTCATGGTGATCCGGGGCAGCTTGCGTTGCCGGATGCGAGCGAAGAGACTGACGCCGAGGATCACCAGGACGACGCCGGGGATGCCCACTGCGGCTGCCGCGCCGATCCCGCCCGCTGCGGCCGCCAGCAGGCCGCCACCGGTGAGGGCGATGCCGACGCCAAGGACAGCGCCTGCCAGGCCTCGCTGCTGGCTGCGGTTCCATGCCATGGCACGTAGCGCGGTGGTGATGCCCGGGGTGGCGAGGCCGGCCGCGTCAGCTGACAGCCAAAAGTCCAGATCGCGTTGGCGGGGGGAGAAACCGGGGGTTCCGGCGGGTGGATACATCACGTCGAGTCAGTCCTTGCAGGTGGGGCGCAGCGCGCTCAGTTGTCCGCGAACGTCAGCGCGGCTTCGAAACGGCGGATCCCGTCGGCGGCGTCCACAACGTCAGTTTTTGCGGCACCGTCGTCGCCGGTGGCCAGCGTCCACGTGCCATCCTGGCTGACCTTAAGGTGTGCGGTGAGGGGCAGCCCGGACAACCGGTGATGCTTGACCATGGCTGCTGCGGGGTAGCCCTCAAGGCCGGTTTCGAGGTAGTGCCGTGCCAGCTTCACGCCAAGCCCCAGCATTCCGGGCTCGGGATCCAGCGGCTGTACCTCGTGGACGCCGTGTTTGCTCAGGTTGAGCAGGACACCGCCAGCGGCCGATCCGGCGGTGAACATGACATGGTCGGTGCCAGGGGTCACCAACGCGATTTCCAGCCACTCATCGGCATGGCTGAAGATCGCGGCCAGAATGGCGCCTTGCTCCAGGGGCACAATGTCGTCCCCCGCCACGTCCGCCAGGCCGCGCACCAGGAGTGTGGTGATGCCTGCCTGTTCCAGCAGCGCATTCTCGGCTACATGCCGGAGCCGGAAAATGTCGGTGGTGATGTTCGCGGCCGGGGTCTTGTTCATGGCCAGCAGCGCGATCAGTTCGTGTTCGGTCAGTCGGAGCGGCGTATCGTCGTTCATCATTTCCTCGCTGTATTTCGCATCGTCCTCAGCCATTCTAGGGAAGTGGCGCTAGCCGCCCAGCCAACCCCAAACCTTTTTGGCACCATCCGCCACTGCATTGGCGCCGTCGGCGATCGCGCCGCCCACCTTTTTAGCACCATCCACCACCATCTCGGAGGTGGAATCATAGCCAAGCCCCTTGGCCAGGAAACCAGCACCGGCCCAGACCAGTCCGGCAGCGGCGAAGCCCAGACCAACACCGGGGATGAAGCTGCCTGCGGCCAGGACCGCGGTGACGCCGCCATCCGTTGCTGCATAGGCGTCGCCGCTCATGATGCCGTCAACCATTTGGATGCCGCCACCCAGGACGCTGAGGACACCCGCGGCGCGGCCAACCATGGATAGCCCGTTCAGCAGCCGGGTGCCGTTGACGTAGCCGACGCCGGGCATCTGGCCATACTGCGCGCCCAACAGCGACCAGGAGCCCTTGGCCAGCAGGCCTGCCTTGGACATCTGGCTCAGGAGGACATCGGAAATGAAGCCGCCGCCGGCCGCAGCGGTGTTGAGGACCTGATAGGCGGTGTTGTTGTGGATGTCCAGGAACGGATTGTTTGGATCGTCAGTGCCGGCCGGAGTCTGTCCAGGGGTGCCGGGACTGCTGGGAGTTCCGGGTATGCCGCCAGGACCGCCGGACGAGCCGCCGCCACTGGCGGTCTCCTGCTGGTCGGCCTCGGTCAGGAGCTGCCTGGCCTGGCTGCGCAGGGAGTCTGCAGCGGTGTGCAGCATCGGCCGCAACGATGAGGTCCATTCGTTCCGGAACCGGTCGCCGTCGGCCCCTTTCCAGAGCGAACTGCCCACGATGCCGTTGACCGTCGATTCAACCGAGAGCAATCGGCTGCCTGACTGTCCGATGGACTTCGACAGGCTCCGTAGTTGCGCGATGTCCGCGCCGTACAGACCAGGTGACACCTTGTTCCCCCACTTCAGGCTTTGGAATGATCCAATTTTAGGCGACCCCGGTGCTGGCCGCGATGGGGACAGCTGCCCATCACCCGCCCCGATGCGCCCCGTTGGTCAGCGTAGGACCGCGAGGGCGATGGCGACGAAGTGCGCCGCGAAGGCGAACACCGTCAGGGCGTGGAAGAGTTCGTGAAACCCGAAGTGGTGGTAGCTGATGTTTGGTTTCTTCAGGGCGTAGAACACTGCCCCGGTGATATAGAGGGCGCCGCCGACGCAGATCAGGACGGCCGCAGGGATGCTGGCCTGGAAAAACTGGGGCAGATACACCAAGGCGCCACAGCCGAGGGCGATGTAGATGGGGACGTAGAGCCAGCGCGGCGCGTCCGTCCACAGCAGCCGGAACAGCACCCCGAGGATGGCTCCAGACCAGATGATCCACAGCAGCAGGACAGCCTGGGAGCGTTCCAGCAGGCTCCAGGCTAGGGGTGTGTAGCTGCCGGCAATGACCAACATGATGTTGGTGTGGTCGAGTCGCTTCAGAACCCGTTTGACGCCCGGGGACCAGTTGCCGCGGTGATAGACGGCGCTGACCCCAAACAGCAGCACGCCGGTCAGGGCGTAGACGGCGGAGGCGATCTTGAGGTCGCTACGGGGGGCGAGGACCACCAAGACAATACCGGCGGCTAACGCCAGCGGTGCGGCGACAGTGTGGATCCAGCCCCGCCATTTCGGCTTGATCATCAGGAGCTCTGCCAGCCGGATTGCGGCCTCATCCAACGGCCCTGATGCGCCGTGCGAAGGCGTTGGATTGGCGCCGGATTCAGGCACGTCTGTTCCCGGTGGGAGCTTCCTGGTCATGACCCCAGAATAAACCACGCGGCGCTAAGTTACTGCGGGGTAACACTCGGCGGTGCCCCTGCCAGGACAGGGCGGTAGCCTAGGATATGCAAGGAACGATCAGCCAGGAAGTCAGGTGGGCACGTGGAATTACCCGGGTTCCTCTATGGCTTCTACGAACGCCGGCTGCTGCGCGACCTGGCCGGCGGGCGCATTCCCCGCCACATCGGCGTGATGGTGGATGGCAACCGTCGCTGGGCCAAACAGTTCAATGCCCCCACCAGCCAGGGCCACCAAGCCGGTGCTGACAAGATCCACGAGTTCCTCGGCTGGTGCCAGGAACTCGGCGTGAAGGTGGTCACGCTGTACATGCTGTCCACCGACAACATGAGCCGGTCCAGCGAAGAACTGGACCTCCTCATGGGAATCATTGCCAACACCTTGGACAGGCTGGACGAGGACGCCAACATTTCGGTCCACGCTATGGGCGCCCCCGAGCTACTGCCCGACTACCTGGCCGAACGCCTGACCTCGCTCACCGCGCGAACTCCCGTGCACGAAAACCTCCATGTCAACGTGGCAGTGGGCTACGGTGGGCGGCGCGAAATCGTGGATGCGGTGCGTGAACTCTTGCATGCCGCCGTGGCCAAGGGTACGGACATGACGGTGGTGGCTGACACCCTCACCGTCGACGATATTTCCAGGTTCCTCTATACCCGCGGTCAACCGGACCCCGACCTGGTCATCAGGACCTCGGGGGAGCAGCGCCTTTCCGGTTTCCTGATGTGGCAAAGCGCCTACAGCGAGTTTTACTTCTGCGAAGCCCTGTGGCCCGCATTCCGCAAGGTAGATTTTCTCCGGGCCCTGCGGGACTACGCCGGCAGGCAACGCCGCTTCGGCGCCTGAACTGCTGCTGGTCGCGTTGCTGCGGCCTGGACCGGGCCGGTAAACCGCGTTCATCCGGAATTCACATCCTGGCAACAGGAATCGCCGACGAATGATGCGGGAAATTACCTGGCGTGGATTTACGTTGAACATATCAGCAGGCACTATCGCCGGCTGTTCGGGGAGGCCAGTACATGGAGCGGACTTTCGCACCGGGTGTATGGGAGGCCGCGTCCGGCCTTCAGGCCGAACCGCCTCACCACTAACAAATCCGGGCACGCGCCCGGGGCTGGAGTCGATGTGGCTATTTCTGAACAACTGCCCGAGGGTGTTTCCGAGGGACAGAAAGCTACCTCTCGCGCCAAGCGAGCCACCACCACAACCGGTGCAGCCACAACGGCTGTTGCCGGTTTTGCTGTCTCTGAAAGGGATGCCACCATGAGCAGCTTCGTCATTGACACCTCAGTCCTCCTCTCCGATCCCTTGGCGCTGCTGCGGTTCGCCGAGCACGAGGTGATCCTGCCGATCGTCGTCATCTCCGAGCTGGAGAAAAAACGGCACGATCCGGAACTGGGATATTTCGCCCGCAAAGCACTGCGGCTCCTCGATGACCTTCGGGTGAAGCACGGCGGACTCAACCAGCCCATCCCCATAGGCGACTCGGGCGGCACCCTGGTGGTGGAGTTGAACCACATTTCGGCGGAGGTGCTGCCGCTGGGGTTCCGCAGCGGAGACAACGACAGCAGGATCCTCGCGGTCGCCAAGAATCTCGCCAATGAAGGCCGCAACGTCACGGTGGTGTCCAAAGACCTCCCCATGCGCGTCAAAGCGTCCGCGATGGGGTTGACCGCAGACGAATACCGCAACGAGCTGGTCCAAGATTCGGGCTGGACCGGGATCGCCGAGGTGGAAGCCACCGAAGAAGAGATCACCACGTTGTACGGCCATGAACCAGTGTTTATTCCCTCTGCCGCGGAGATGCCGGTCAACACCGGCCTGGTCCTGCTGTCCAATCGTGGCTCGGCGCTGGGACGGGTGGGGGCCGACAAACAGGTCCGGCTGGTCAAGGGCGACCGCGATGTCTTCGGCCTGCACGGGCGCTCCGCTGAACAACGCCTGGCCATCGACATGCTGATGGATCCCGCCGTCGGCATCGTCTCCATTGGCGGCCGGGCCGGTACGGGCAAGTCGGCGTTGGCGCTATGTGCCGGGTTGGAAGCGGTCTTGGAGCGGCGCGAACACCGCAAAGTGATCGTGTTCCGGCCCCTCTATGCCGTGGGCGGGCAGGAACTGGGCTATCTGCCCGGATCCGAACAGGAGAAAATGAACCCCTGGGCGCAGGCGGTCTTTGATACCCTCGGTGCCTTGGTCAGCCAAGAAGTGGTGGAGGAAGTGATGGATCGCGGCATGCTTGAGGTCATGCCCCTGACGCACATTCGCGGCCGCTCCCTCCACGACGCGTTTGTCATCGTGGATGAGGCCCAGTCGCTCGAAAAGAACGTGCTGCTCACCGTCATGAGCCGGATGGGCCAGAACTCGAAGATCGTCCTCACGCACGACGTCGCCCAGCGCGACAACCTGCGCGTTGGCCGGCATGACGGAATCGCCGCCGTCGTGGAGACCTTGAAGGGCCACCCCCTGTTCGGGCACACCACGCTGACCCGCTCGGAACGCTCACCCATCGCGGCCCTGGTCACCGAACTGCTGGAGGGCTGACCCGCCCTCTGCCATGGCCGTCCCGCGTTGAGGGGCGGCCACGGCTGGTGTTCCCGACTGGAGTGCTAGGTGGCGGTCAGGAATGTCGCGGCAGCTTCGTGGCCCTGAACCTGCAGCGTCCACTCGGGACGGATAAAGGTCGACGCCGTGACCCGGACGTGCTGCACGTCCTTGGCCGCAGCGCCCCACTTCTCCCGGGAAACACCGTTGTTGCTGTACCCCAGGGACGCGGAGACGCCGAGGGAGGCGGCATTCCAGACGGCGGCCTCGCTGTGAGCTGCCTCGGCCCCCAGCCAGTCGAAGGCCCACAGGAGGGCAGCAGATCGCATTTCTTTGCCGAGGCCCTGGCCCTGGTGCGACTGGCGAAGCCAGGATCCGGTGCTGACGGTCTTACGGGCGGCGAAGTCCTTGGCGCCGATGTCTTGGCAGCCAATGAACTCCTCGCCTGCCCAGATACCCAGCAGCAGGGTCCACTCTTCCGGCGTGGCCTGCCCCCGGCACCGCCAATACCACTGCGCCATGTTGGTGCCCATCGTCTCAGGTGGCAGCTCCGTCCAGGGGTTGCTGAACGGATTCTGGTGGGGATCGTGGATGCCGCTGGCCGCCGCCGCAACGGCCGCAGGGATGTCGTCGTCAGTGATGGGACGCAGGATCAGGCGCGGCGTGGCCAGCGAAAGTCCCATGAGGGGCCAGATGGAAGTCAACGAAGTCATTCGGGAAGCCTAGCCTTGGTGCCGGGGAAAGCGTGCCTAGGCCGGAATGTCCCACCTAATGTGCTGGCGGACCGTGGCGGGGGAGGCAGGGATGGCGAGGAAGAGTTCGTCGGGCATGTAGGCGTCGACCTCGGTGATGCGAAGCCAGTGGCCCCACTGCTTTGAGTCGGCCTCCAGCCCGCGGCTGGCCACACAGACGCCGGTGGCCGCATCCAGTCGGACCAGTGACCGGCCAGGCCAGCAGAGTGGTGCTGCCGCATCCCCCGGACGGTAAGCGGTGTTCGGCGAAACTTCTGCTTCGAACGCGGCCCGTTCACCGTGCTCCACGGACGTTACCGAATGGATGGTGATGGCGTTGGTGCCCGGAAATTCAAGGGGCACCGGTGCCTTGCCGGCAAGTTCCACAGGATCCAGGGCAGCGGCCAGGCGGCCGTTGCCGAAACTGGGCTCGCCGTAGGCAGCTTCGGGCCGACGGCGGACCAGTCCGTTGGCGTCAAACACCGGCGTCACCAATCGCGGCGGCAGCAGCCACGACTTCCTGGTGGAACTGACATACAGTCCGCCCCGCGAATCGTTGATCCCGGGAGTGCTGTGGAGGACCAGTCCCTCGGCGGATTCCAGCCGCAGCGCCCCGGGCCGGCGCAGCCAGGCCCGGACCATGGGCGAGCCAGGCGTTGGACCCTCGGAAAACGGTTCATCCCAGTAATCAAACCGGAGTGATTGCCACCGCCACGGCGAGGAACGGCACAAATTCCGGAACGCTTCCACGGCATCGGTAGCCACGCCATGTGCCGGTTCCTGGCGTCGGCGGGCGTCCCACGTGGTCATATCCACATAGTACGCGGCTGCTGTAGTGGTGCCTGCGGCCTCTCACGTAGCATCCGAGGATGACAGGACGACTTGGTGAGCTATGGGTGCTGAGCCCGCTGGCGTTCTGGCTTGTCGTGGCTGCCTGCGCCTACTTTGTGCTGATCTCCGTCCGCCTGACAGTGATTGACGTGCAGCATCACCTGCTGCCGAACCGCATCGTGCTGCCCGCCTACGGTGTGGGAGGCGGACTGCTCCTTGGCGCCACGCTTGTTGCGGCCGCTGGCGAAGCCGCGATGCCGGTGGACGCGCTGTCAGGCGTCAACTGGTTTGCGGCTGCCGGTCCAGAGATGTTCCGAATTCTCGCCGGCGGGGCGCTGCTGTGGTGCTTCTACTTCGTCCTCCGCTTCGCCTACCCTGCCGGAATGGGGTTTGGCGACGTCAAATTGGCGGGCGTCCTGGGCCTTTACCTGGGTTACGTTGGCTGGCTGCACCTCTTTGCCGGGGTGCTCTTCGCGTTCCTGCTGGGCGGGCTGTGGTCGGCGGGTCTGCTGCTGACCCGGCGGGGGACCTTGAAGTCGGCGATCCCGTTCGGCCCGTTCATGCTCCTGGGCGCCGCGGGGGCCATGTTGCTGCCGTCATAGTTCCGCCCCGGTTAGGCTTGCCCCA
This sequence comes from Arthrobacter ulcerisalmonis, assembly GCF_900609065.1. Lineage (GTDB taxonomy): Bacteria > Actinomycetota > Actinomycetes > Actinomycetales > Micrococcaceae > Arthrobacter > Arthrobacter ulcerisalmonis. Next base: position 76,922 of record NZ_UXAU01000026.1, read on the forward strand.
TGCCAGCACCTGACTACATTCTGAACATCCGCAAAAAGGTCGGCAACGATCTTCTCTGGCTGCCCGGAGTCCGTGGCGTGGTAGTGGACGACGCCGGCCGGGTGCTGCTGGCCCAGCGCTCTGACAACGGCCAGTGGGCATTGGTGAGCGGCATCCTGGAACCCGGTGAGGAACCTGCCCGCGGCCTGGTCCGGGAAATCTTTGAGGAAACGGCAGTGGTGGCCGAAGCCATGCACGTGGTGTCGGTGGGAACGGTGGGTCCCTTCAGCTATCCCAACGGGGACGTCTGCGAGTTCCTCGACATCGTCTTCAGGTGCCGGTACGTGTCCGGCACAGCCCGGGTCAACGACGACGAGTCGCTCGCCGTGGGCTGGTTTGGCCCTGCCGAGCTGCCGGAGCTGATGCCGGGCCACCTGACAAGCATCCGCAGGGCCTTGGAACCTCTTGGGCCGGCGCACTTCGAGCCGTAGCCGCGCCGCAACACTTGGACGCCGCAACCCCCCAAGGGTTGCGGCGTCCAAGGTGACCTATCGGCGCGTGGTGACCAGTCCGCCGTCGTCCGCGTCCTGCCCGTTGCCAGGGTCCGCGTCAGGGGATTCCCCCTCGACGGCCTGCGGGGCGCCCGAGCGAAGTTCGGATTCAAGGCGGAGGGCTTCCTCGCCGCCCACAGCCTCACCACGGGCCACCATGCCGGCCGTGTCCGAGAGCGGAATCTGCTTGAGGGTGATGGCCAGGACCAAAGCGATCGCAATGAACGGGAGCAGGTACCAGAACACCGGAGCCAGAGAGTCGGCGTAGGCGTTGACGATCGCGTTCCGCAACTGCTCCGGAAGCTGGCTCAAGGCCTGCGGATCCAGGCTGCTGGTGGACTGGGCTGCAGCCTCCGAGGAAGCGCCAGCACCAGTGAAGGCGCTGGTCAGGGACTCGGAGAGCCGGTTGGTGAAGATCGCACCAAACACGGCGACGCCCATGGCGGCGCCCACTTCGCGGAAGTAGTTGTTGGTGCTGGTTGCGGTGCCGATCTGGTCTGCCGGCACAGAGTTCTGGACCACCAGGACCACTACCTGCATGATGAGGCCCAGGCCGGCGCCGAAGACGAACAGCTGAACGCAGATGACCCAGATGGGGGTGCTGGCGGCAAGGGTGGTCATCCACAACATGGCAGCCAAGGTCAGCGTGGCACCGAGGATGGGGAACATCTTGTACTTGCCGGTCTTGGAAATCCTGATGCCTGAGTAGATGGAGGTGCCCATCAGGCCCACCATCATGGGCAGCATCAGCAGGCCGGACTCGGCTGCGGAGGTCCCGGACGACATCTGCAGGAAGGTGGGCACGAACGCGATGGCAGAGAACATGCCAAGGCCCAGGGTGAAGCCAATGGCGGTGGCGTTGACGAAGATGCGGTTCCGGAAAAGGCTCAGCGGGATGATCGGGTCTTCTGCGCGGCGCTCAACCATCACGAAGGCTGCCGCCGAGAGGACCAGGCCCGCACCGAAAGCCCAGGTCAGGGGCGAATCCCAGCCTTCGTCTTTCTTGCCACCGAAATCGGTGAAGAAGATCAGGCAGGTGGTAGCGGTGGAGAGCAGCAGCACACCGAGGATATCGATGCGCTTCTCGGCCTTCTTGTTCGGCAGGGTCAGGGCAAACCAGGCAATGGCGAACGCGGCGATGCCCACCGGGATGTTGATGTAGAAGGCCCATTCCCAGGTGAGGTGGTCCACGAAGAAGCCGCCCAGGAGCGGACCGGCAACAGCGGACAGGCCGAAGATGGCGCCCAGCGGGCCCATGTACTTGCCGCGGTCCTTGGCCGGCACAATGTCAGCGATGATGGCCTGCGAGAGGATCATCAGGCCGCCACCACCGAGGCCCTGGATGGCACGGAAGATCACGAAGCCCCAGAAATCGGTGGCGAGGGCGCAACCTACAGAGGCGAGGGTGAAGAGGGCAATGGCAACCAGGAACAGGTTGCGCCGGCCAAGGATGTCACCGAACTTGCCGTAGATAGGCATCACGATGGTGGTGGCCAGGAGATAGGCGGTGGTGATCCACGCCTGGTGTTCCACACCGCCGAGTTTGCCCACGATGGTGGGCATGGCGGTGGAGACAATGGTCTGGTCGAGGCTGGACAGGAGCATGCCGGCGATGAGCGCCGAAAAGATGATCCAGATCCGTTTCTGTGTCAGCAGCAGGGGCCCTGCCGGTGGCTTGGTGGTGGTACTCATGATGATCCTTCGGGGAAGCTGGGGAGGTGTTGGGAGAAGAGAGCCTGGAGGGCGTGTGCGTCCTCGAGGAGGATCTCGGGGAAGGGCCGGGTGTTCGTCTCTGAGAAGTACGCCTGGTGGGCGTGGTGCGCCATGCTGCCAATGGCGGAGACCGCCATGACCACCACTGGATGATCGGCGGGGACGCCTTCGCGTTCGCCAAGAAGGGTCCGGAAGGTCGCGTCCCGTTCGGCGCTCAGGCCCACGATCTTGGCCAGGAGTTGGGGTTCCTTCTTGATGGCTGCCATGAGTTGGCGGATCTCGGCGACAGCTTCGGAGTCCACTTTCGCTGCCCAGATATCCAACATGAGGTGGATGAGATCGGCCAGCAGCGTCTCCGAGATGCTGCCTGGTTGGCCGCCCTTCCGGGCGAAGTCAGCCAGCAGCGCATTGGAGTGTTCGTCGTCGTGGTGTCCCAGGACGGCATCTTCCTTGCTGGGGAAGTAGTTGAAGAAGGTGCGCCGGGAAATTCCGACCGACTCACAGACCTCTTCCACGGTAAAGCCGTTGAGGCCCTTGCTGGCCGTCAGGGCCCGGGCTGAGGCCGTCACGGCGTGCCGGGTTTCCCGACGCTTCCGCTCGCGGAGGCCACCTTCACTATTTGCACTATCTTCCACAAAGTAAAGTTTTGCACTTAGTGGTGAATAGTGCAACTAGGGGCAGCGGGGAAACAACGACGGCGGCCGGCGCCTTCCGTGGGGAAGGTGCCGACCGCCGTCGTCAGGGTGTTCGGTGAGGCGTCAGGCCTTGTGCGGCGGGCGCGTCATGGACATGACGTCGAGGGCCGTGTCCAGTTGCTCTTCGGTGACCTCGCCGCGCTCCAGGAAGCCCATGGCGATGACCGTCTCGCGGATGGTGAGGCCCTCAGCCACTGCCTTCTTGGCGATCTTGGCAGCGTTCTCGTAGCCGATGTACTTGTTCAGCGGCGTCACGATCGACGGCGACGCCTCGGCGAGGAAGCGGGCGCGTTCCACGTTGGCGGTGATGCCGTCAATCATCTTGTCCGCCATGACGCGGCTGGTGTTGGACAGCAACCGGATGGACTCGAGGAGGTTGGCGGCCATCACCGGGATGCCCACGTTCAGCTCGAACGCACCGTTGGTCCCGGACCAGGCGATGGCGGTGTCGTTGCCGATGACCTGCGCGGCCACCATGATGGACGCCTCGCAGATCACGGGGTTGACCTTGCCCGGCATGATCGAGGAGCCCGGCTGCAGGTCGGGGATGGCGATTTCGCCAAGGCCCGTGTTGGGGCCCGAACCCATCCAGCGGAGGTCGTTGTTGATCTTCATGAACGAGATGGCGATGTTGCGGAGCTGGCTCGAGGCCTCGATCAGGCCATCGCGGTTGGCCTGGGCCTCGAAGTGGTCGCGGGCTTCTGTCAGCGGCAGGCCGGTGTCCGCGGCCAGCAGTTCGATGACGCGTTCCGGGAAGCCAGCCGGGGTGTTGATGCCGGTGCCCACCGCGGTGCCACCCAGGGGAACTTCAGCCACCCGGGGGAGGGAGGCGTTGATCCGCTCGACGCCGTAACGTACCTGGGCTGCGTAGCCGCCGAACTCCTGGCCCAGCGTGACCGGGGTGGCGTCCATCAGGTGGGTGCGGCCGGACTTCACGACGTCCTTGAACTCAACTGCCTTACGCTCCAACGACTCAGCCAGGTAGCCGAGGGCGGGGATGAGGTCGTTGATCAGGGCAGAGGTCGCCGCGACGTGCACGGAGGTGGGGAAGACGTCGTTGGAGGACTGCGAGGCGTTCACGTGGTCGTTGGGGTGGACCACCTTGTCGCTCCCAGCGGCCTGCAAGGCACGGGTGGCCAGTTCGGCGATGACCTCGTTGGTGTTCATGTTGGACGACGTGCCGGAGCCGGTCTGGAAAACGTCGATGGGGAAGTCGCCGTCGTACGTGCCGGCAGCTACTTCATCGGCAGCACCGGCAATCGCCTTGGCCAGCTCGCCGTCGAGCACCCCAAGTTCTGCGTTGGCCTGCGCCGCTGCCTTCTTCACCCGGGCCAGCGCCTCGATGTGGGCGCGCTCCAGGGTCTTGCCCGAAATCGGGAAGTTCTCTACTGCACGCTGTGTCTGCGCACGGTACAGGGCGTTCACCGGGACGCGGACTTCGCCCATCGTGTCGTGTTCAATGCGGAATTCTTCAGTGGAAGTCATGTGGCTAGCTTAGGACGAGCAGGCTTCCCATCGAAAACCGTGAAGGGCGTGCTACGGGGCCCGCGGGCGCGGTGGGATTGCTGCTCAGAAGTCGCCGATGCCTGAGACCACGTTGGCCCTGCCGTCGGCCAGGCTGTAGGAGAGCCCGATGACTGCCGCAGTACCGCCGTCGATCGCATCCGAGATGACCCGGGAACTGTCCACCAGGCGCGAGGAGGTCTGCTTGACGTGCTCCACCACCATGTCGTTCACCTCGTGGTTGCCGTTCCGGATCGAGGTCAGGACCGACGGCGTGATGCGCTCCACCAGGTCCCGGATGAAGCCGGCCGGCATTTCGCCGGTATCCACGGCGTCCTTGGTGGCGCTGACAGCACCGCAGCTGTCGTGCCCCAGGATGACGATCAGCGGTACCCCCAACACGCCGATGCTGTATTCCAGGGAGCCTAGGACGGCGTCGTCAATCACCTGGCCGGCGGTGCGGACTACGAAGGCGTCGCCGAGGCCCAGATCAAAGATGATTTCAGCGGCGAGCCGGGAATCCGAACACCCAAAAATGACGGCGAAGGGGTGCTGGTTCTCCACCAGCGAGGACCGCCGCGACGCATCTTGATTGGGGTGCCGGGCTTCACCGGCGACGAAACGTTCGTTGCCTTCGCGCATGCGGCGCCAGGCCAGGTCCGGGGTCAGGTTCGTAGTCACGAAACCTAGGTTACGGCGCGGCGGGGGCGCTCGCGGAATTCGTGACGGCGGGACTGCTGTCCATCGACTGCACGACGGCGGCAGCCAGCGTCCCGAATTCGTCCAGGGCGGCAGCGCCGGACAGGATGATCGTGGTGCCGCGGTATTCCAATACCAGGGATTTTTCGCCCTTGCCGGTATCGCGGAGCTGCCATTCCTGGCCACCTTCGCTGCGCGAGCCGGTGACAGGTGCGTTCTTTGTCTGTTGCAGCAGCCAGGTGGGATTGGACTTGATGGTTTGGACCAGGGCGATGAAGGAATTTTTCGGGGTCAGGTATCCCACCTCCCAGGTGGGCACCCCGCTGGCGGTCCCGGCTTCCCAGCGTGCATAGTTGGGACGGAAGGCTCCGTCTGTGACAGGCGCTGCAGGTGTGAATCCTGCCACATCCGCAGCGTTTCGGGAGACCGCCGCGACGTCGACGTCGGCCCGGTACCCTTCGCTCTTGGGCTGTGGGTTCATCAGGATGATGGGTACGAACGCCGCAATGCTGATGGCCAGGGCAATGATCATGCCGATCACTGACGCGTTGGCCCGCTTCGCTGCGCCCGGCGCGATGACGGGCTTAAACGGTGCCTCGGCGGGCTGGGCCACGCCGTCATTCTGGTCTGCGGCGCCCTGTGGCTCCGGGGCGGGGGTGTCCTTCTCCTGCATGTCGTTCACCCCTCTATCCTCACCCATGCGCCTGTGTTGCTGGTATTCGGCAATTTGGCGTGTACCGGTGCGACTCCGCTCCGCGTTGCAGTTCTGCGTCATCTCGGGGCGGCCGGTGCCAGGCCGCGACTATGATCGATCACAGGAGTCTCCGCCCTGCTGTACCGGCAGTGCGGGTCCATCGATCGCCACTCGAAGAAGAGGTACACGTGTCACAAGCATCCATGACCCAGAAATACTCGACGATCTCATCATCCCTCACGGTCGGCAACGACGAGCCGGACCGTAACCTTGCCCTTGAACTGGTCCGCGTGACCGAGGCTGCAGCCATTGCCGGCGGCCACTGGGTAGGTTTTGGCGACAAAAACACCGCCGACGGCGCTGCCGTCGATGCCATGCGGTCCTTCCTGCAGACAGTCCACTTCAACGGCGTTGTGGTCATCGGCGAAGGCGAAAAAGACGAAGCCCCCATGCTGTTCAATGGCGAACACGTTGGCGACGGCACCGGTCCCGAATGCGACGTTGCTGTCGACCCGATCGACGGCACCAGGCTGACAGCCCTGGGCATCAACAACGCCCTGGCCGTGCTGGCCGTCGCAGAGCGTGGTTCCATGTTTGACCCGTCAGCGGTCTTCTACATGGAGAAGCTGGTTACCGGACCCGAAGCCGCAGACATGGTGGACCTCCGCCTGCCGGTCAAGCAGAACCTGCACCTGATCGCCAAGGCCAAGGGTGTCAAGGTCAACCAACTCAACGTCATGATCCTTGACCGCGACCGGCACCGTCCGCTCGTGGAAGAGATCCGCGAAGCTGGTGCACGCACCAAGTTCATCATGGACGGCGACGTTGCAGGCGCCATCGCAGCAGCCCGCTCCGGGACCGGCGTGGACGCCCTGATGGGCATCGGCGGCACGCCGGAAGGCATCGTGGCCGCCTGTGCCATCAAGTCCTTGGGTGGCGTCATCCAGGGCCGGCTGTGGCCCACCAGCGACGAAGAAAAGCAGAAGGCCATCGACGCTGGCCACGACCTGGACCGCGTCCTCTCCACCAACGACCTCGTGTCCAGCGACAACTGCTACTTCGCAGCCACCGGCATCACCGACGGTGACCTCCTCAAGGGCGTCCGCTACTCCAAGGACAAGGTCCTGACCCAGTCGATCGTGATGCGTTCGAAGTCCGGGACCATCCGCTTTGTTGATGGCGAGCACCAGGCCAGCAAGTGGGAAGGTTACGCCCGCCGGAACTGAGCCGCGGCTCAGCTCCTGGTGACAGCGAGCCACCCCAACGCCCCGGACTGCCCTGTGCAGTGCGGGGCGTTGGTGCTTAACGCGTTGGTATAGGGTTTAAGCCATGATTCCAGCTGTTGTGCCCTGCCTTGACCGTGCCACGTGGGACGGGCAAGTGAACCAGTTCCAGGGCCATCCGCAACAGCTGTGGGGGTGGGGCCAGACCAAGGCGATGCACGGCTGGTCCGTGGACCGGGTCTTCCTGCAAAACGGTGACACCACCATTGGCTGCGCCCAGCTGCTGATCCGCCGGTTACCGTTCCCCTTCCGTGCGCTGGTCTACATTCCGCGGGGGCCCATGTGCTTGCCGGCAGACACCCAGGCCGTGCTGACCAGCTTGGCCAGCTACGCCAACGAGCGCCACCACGGGGTGGCCCTCAGCATCGAACCAGACTGGGACCTGGAGTCCGGGTTCGCGGCCGAGGTTGCTGCGGCGGGGTTCAGCCGGACGGACAATACGGTGCTGATACCGCGCACGCTCATCCTGGATCTGGCACTGTCCGACGACGAGCTGATGGCAGCCATGTCCAAGTCCACGCGCGCCAATATCCGCAAGTCGATGCGCAGCGAGGTGCAGTTCCGCAAAGTGGCTGCTGCCGCCGAGCTGGAGCAGGTCCTGGCCATCTACCACGAGACCGCCGAGCGGGCCGGGTTTGGCATCCACGAGGACCAGTACTACCGGGACATCTGGGCAAACCTGGGTGCCGATTCGCCCATCATTGCAGCGTTCGACGGCGACACTGTGCTGGCGTTCGTCTGGCTGGCCCGCAGCGGGGCTACTGCCTTCGAACTCTACGGCGGGGTCTCCGCCGAGGGACAGAAGCAGCGGGTCAACTACGGCGTCAAATGGGCCGCCTTCCTCGCCATGCGGGCCGACGGGTGCACGCGCTACGACTTCAATGGCCTGCTCAACGACGGCATCTCAGACTTCAAGAAGCAGTTCGCCAAGCATGAGGACATGTTGCTGGGGACCTGGGACAAGCCGTTGTCGCCGCTGTACCCGGTGTACTCCACTGCCATGCCGCTGGCACGGCGCAGCCTCCAGCAAGGCCGACGCCTGCTGAAGGCAGCTGTTGGGAAAGCGCGGCCGCTGGCCGCCCGCGTGCTGCCAGGACAGTCCAAGGGCTAGGCCCCGAGCCTGGGGCAGGCTACCGAAGCCCGGTGGTGACCGCGAAAACGAGGACGTCCTCGGTGCTGCCAGCGGCGCGGTGAACATTGACGGGTGCCTCGGCGGCCGGCAGGAAAGCGCTGCCACCCTGGCGCAGGTGCAGATCGCCCTTGGGTGAATCCAGGACCACCTGGCCGGTTACCACCAGCAGCACTGCCGCGCCAGATTGGGCTACCGGGACAGGACCGGCGTCGGGACCCAACTCGATCCGCTGCAGGGCGAACTCGGCAAACGGCGGCCGGAACATTTCCTGATCCAGGTGGTTGCGCTCGGCGTGGAGCCGGGGGAGTGCCACGGCCTGGAACTCCAGGGTCTGCAGCAGCTCCGGAACGTCCACGAACTTGGGCGTCAACCCACCGCGCAGCACGTTGTCGGAGGACGCCATCACTTCCACGCCAAGGCCGTGCAGGTACGCGTGCACCTTGCCGGCAGGCAGGTAGACGGACTCACCGGGCTGCAGTGAAATCCGATTCAACAGCAGTGAGATCAAGACTCCAGGATCGCCAGGGTACTTCTCGTTCAGGCTCAGGGCTGTTGCCAACTCGGCCTGATACGGGGCGAACGAGTCAGCCGTGAGCAGCGCCGAGGCAACGGATGCGGTGGCTGCAGCCACGCGGTCGCCTCCGGTGATGAGCCGAACGAACGCGGCGTGCAAGGCAGCTTCCTCATCGGGATTGGCGAGGTCGACGAGCAGCTCCTCGACGATGCCTGGCACCTCAATGCCGGCGGGGCCGAACAGTTGGTGAACGTGCTCGAACAGGGCCAAGGTCTGCGGAGCACCCCGGAATCCGCACAGCGCCTCGAACGGGGTCAGCGCCAGGATCATCTCTGGCTTGTGGTTCGCATCCCGGTAGTTGCGGTGCGCTGCTCCGGCGGGAACGCCGTCAGCATTTTCGCGTGCGAAACCAGCCTTGGCCTGCTCCAGGCTGGGATGCACCTGGAGCGATAACGGCTGGGCCGCGGCCAGGATTTTCGCCAGGAACGGCAGCCGAGGGCCAAACTTTTCGATCGAGGCGGCGCCCAGGAAGTGTTCGGGGTCCGTTTCAATCAGCTGGTCCAGGGAGATGCTGTCGCCAGCGTCACCGGAGCTCGCCAATGACGGCGAATCCGGGTGCGCACCAATCCATAGCTCGGCTTCGGGGCCGCCGGATTCCGGGCGTCCCAGCAGCGCTGCAATGGCCGTCGTTGATCCCCAGGCGTAATCCCGAAGGACGTTAACAAGTTCGTACAAGACCCATTCCGTTCTGATGTTTCGATGGCGCCCCAGCCTACTGGGGTGCGCACAATCCGTTGCTGGCGACGAGATCGCGGATGGCTTGCTCGTTGCCTTCGCGCTTGAACTGGTTGAGCATCTCTTCGCTGATCGGCTCGCCGTCAGGGGTGGTGGTCACCGGCGTGAAGTCCGACGGCGATGGCGTCTGCTGCGCCGGGAGGGCCCACGGTGCGGCTGCAACGGCGGGTGTTTGGGCTCCGGCCGCCTGCACGTGGCCGCCAGTCGCCGAAGGTATGGCCATGACGTCGTCGGCCGTACCCGCAGCCTGCGCCCCGGAAGCCGTGGCAAGGAGCTGATCCACGCGGGTGTGCAAGAGATCGAAATCGGGGACAGTGGAGAAGGAAGCATCGAAGTCGGGCGGACCGATGGTCATCCGCTTGACGTCCTGCCCTTTTGCCTTCATGGCAAGGTCGACGAAGCTGCCCAGCTGTGAGGCGGAAATATTGGATTCCACGACTTTGGTGCCTGCATCGGCAATGTCCTCAAACTTGGACAGCAGGGTGGCGGGATCGAGTTGCTTGAGCATTGCCTGCTGCACGCACTGCTGGCGCTGGATGCGGGCGTAATCGTCAACGAACTCGCGGGACCGGCTGTACCAGAGCGCGTGGTAGCCGTTGAGGGTCTGGTTACCCGCAGGGATCCAACCCAGCGGCATGCCGTGGATGCCATTGGCTTCATCCACCATGTCGCCACTGAGGGGCACCCAACCGCCGGCCTTGATCTTGATCCCGCCCATCGCGTCAATGAGCTTGGCGAAGCCGTCCATGTCCACCAGCACGTAGGCCTGGACCGTCAGGCCCAGGGTGCCGGACACAGCTTCCAGGGTCGCCTGCGCGCCGGGATCTGCTACCCCCGGGTACAGGTCCTTGTAGTTGTTGGTGACCTCGGTGTTGACGGCGTTGATCAGGCACTCGTCGCCGCAGTTGTAGCCATCCGGGTAGATCGAGCGCATGGGTGAGCCCTCGCTGAACTGGGCGTTCTGCAGGTTTCGCGGGACCGAGATGATGGCTGTCTGGCCGGTCTTGGCGTCCACGCTGAGGACGGACAGGCTGTCGGGGCGGCGGCCGGTCCGGTCATCGCCCGCGTCGCCGCCCATCATGAGGAAGTTGTAGCGGCCATCTACGGCGTCGATCGTGGGGCCAGCGGAGAAGATGCTACCAATGGCGTTGCGGCCCACATTGAGCAGGTAGGCGCCGTAGCCCAGGGTCCCGCTGCCCAAGACCAGGGCAAGGACCAGGGCAATCGCGACGCCGGGGCGCGCCCCGGGTGCCAGCAACACCGGCCTGATGAGCCGCAGGGTGTTGATGAAAAGCACGGCCCAGCCCACGGCAAGCGCCGCCAAGACAATGACCAGCAGCAGCGAAGCAAACGGGTTGGTGATGACATTGATCAGCGCAGGCCGGTTGAAGATTGCCAGGATCAGGGTGAGGACCAGCAGGGCCCAGACAGTGATGGTCACGCGCAGGGCTGCCCTGCCAAGACGTCGGTCACCAGCCACCAGCTGGGCGCTGCCGGGCACCAGCAAGGTCATCAAGATCAGCACGAACGCCCGCTTGGTGCGCACGGTGGAGGAGGCGCTGGCGGGGTACCGGACGGGGTCGGTCAAGGCGGCCCCGGCTGTCGTCTGGGTTATTTCGCTGCTGGCCATCGGCGCGCCTTAGCGGCTGCCTCGAAGGGCGGCGCTGCTGTGCGCAAAGACCTCACTGGCCTTCTGCCGAAGGTTTGCCCCCTTGCGGGTAGCAACGGCGTTCAGCTCGTCGGCGAAGGCAAGCAGGTCGCTGCGCAACGCCGTCGCCAGCTCGTCCGTGCCGGAGGCAAGAATCCGGACCGCCAAGAGACCTGCGTTGCGGGCACCGGCGATGGAGACGGTGGCCACCGGGACCCCGGCCGGCATCTGCACGATCGACAGCAACGAATCCATGCCGTCGAGTGTCTTCAGTGGGACCGGGACGCCAATGACAGGCAACGGGGTGACGCTTGCCAGCATGCCGGGGAGGTGCGCTGCGCCGCCGGCGCCGGCAATGATGACGCGGAGCCCGCGCTCATGGGCGCCTTGGCCGTACTTGATCATCTCCGTGGGCATGCGGTGGGCTGACACCACATCTGCCTCAAACGGAATGCCAAATTCGGCCAGCGCCTCGGCAGCGGCCTCCATGACCGGCCAATCCGAGTCGGAACCCATGACCAGGCCAACCAGGGGAGCAGGTGACATTGGTGACGCTTCGCTCATGGGGTCTCCTTGAATTCGTGGGCCGGTTCCTCGGCCGGGGCCCGGCCGTCGCGGATGATGCCTGCGACGAGGGTGGCTTGGCTCCGGATGGCGACAACGTCGGCTGTTGACGTGCCCACCAGGTTGACGTGCCCAATCTTGCGTCCAGGGCGGACGGATTTGCCGTAGCAGTGGACTTTCGCTGCAGGTTCCGCTGCCAAGGCAAGCGGGAACGCAGCGAAGAGGTCTTGGTTTTCGCCGCCGAGAAAGTTCTTCATGACCACCACCGGTCCCAGTACGTCGGTTGCGCCCAGGGGCAGGTTGAGGACGGCGCGGAGGTGCTGTTCGAACTGGCTGGTGACTGAGCCGTCCTGGGTCCAGTGGCCCGTGTTGTGCGGCCGCATGGCCAGTTCGTTGATGAGGAAGCCTTGGCCCATGCCTGGGGTCTCGAAGAGTTCGACGGCGAGGACGCCTGTGACGCCCAATTCCGCTGCGATCCGCAGGGCCGCGTCCTCGGCAGCAGCTGCCACGTCCAGCGGGATGTCCAGCGCAGGGGCAATGACTTCGTCGCAGACGCCGTCGACCTGGATGGTGTGCACCACGGGCCAGGCGCGGGACTCACCGTCGGGCGTCCGGGCCACCAGGGCCGAGAGTTCGCGGCTGAACTCGACTTTAGCTTCCGCCAGGAGGGGGCTCATGGCGGTAAACCAGTCGCTTGCGGCGGCGGCGTCCGCCGCCGAATCGATGATCCGCACGCCCTTGCCGTCGTATCCGCCGCGCGGCATTTTGAGGACCACCGGCCAGCCTGTCGCTTCACCGAATGCCACCAGCGCCTCGACGTCGGCAACAGCGGCCCAGGCCGGATTGGGCAGTTCAAGCCGCTCGATCGCGGCGCGCATCACCAGCTTGTCCTGTGCATGGACCAGGGCGTCGGGGTCGGGCTGTACGTTGACGCCGGCGTCCTGAAGCGCACGAAGGTGCGCCGTGGGAACGTGTTCATGGTCGAACGTCAATACATCGACGCCCTCGGCAAAAGCCTGCAGGGCAGCCAGGTTCTGGTAATCACCTATGGGTGTTTTGCGGACCGCCGAGACCGCCGAGACGTCTGGTCCTTCGGCAAGGACACGCAGTTCAAAGCCGAGGGCAGTCGCGGCAGGGGCCATCATTCGGGCTAGTTGGCCGCCGCCAACCACGCCTATTACTGGAAAAGTCACATGGGCCAGCCTACCGAAGAGACCCGGGTATCCGGGCTTTCGGTCGTTTTCACGGCCTGGATTCCTGTGCCGGGTCCCCTCGCGGCGGTTCCAGGGCGGGAACTATCAGCAGGTTTGGGGGCTAAAATAGTCCCTTGGCCGACTGGCCCATAGTTTGGACGCCCATGGAGGGTCATGTTTAGCGCAATTGCAGATCGAATCCGGGGCCTTGCCTCACTCTTTTGGCGTGAAGTGGCCAAATTCGGCGCCGTGGGCGGTGTGGCGTTCGTCATCGACTCGGCCATTTTCATCTGGCTCTTCACCGGTCCCATGCACGGCAGCGAGGTCTGGGCCAAGGCCGTGGCCACCATCGTGGCAAGTATTTTCTCCTGGGTAGCCAACCGCTTCTGGACTTTCAGGCACCGCAAGCAGGCCAACGTGGTCCGCGAAGCGGTGTTATTCGCCGTGATGAACTTTGTTGGCCTGCTCATTGCCTCCGGCTGTGTGTGGTTCGCCAAGTATGTCCTGGAACTCAACGACAAGCCCTCCCTCTTCATCGCAGGCAGCGTGGTGGGCCTGGTCCTCGGCACCATCTTCCGATTCTTCGCCTACCGCTTCTGGGTGTTCAACGAAGAGCTCGACCAGGAACCGGAATACTCCCACGACCGGGAGCTCATTGACATGCATCCCCGCGCCAAGTCGCCTGCTCCGGAGCGGCACCAGGCCGGCGGCCCAGACCTCCCTTAACGCTCGGCGTAAGGGTCCGCGACGCGGAGGAGCATCTCTGCGGTCACGGCTATAGAGATAGGACGCGAGTCCGTAGTCTGTGGCGTTTGCTCCCACGCTTGCCGCCTCGCTGGTCCAAGCCCCCGGAGGAACCGGCGCGGTCTCGTTGTATCGGCTGGGAATGGCGGTGCACTCTCGGCAGTGCCGTCCTGCCAGCCGTGGCGTTAGCCCGCAACCGGCTTTCCGATCAGTTGCCGGAAATGCGCTCAGTGGCCTTGAGGTGCTCAGTGAGTTCCACGCTCTGATGCGTCAGCACAACGGAGCCGTCGCTGTGCCAGGCGCCGAGGGCGTCGGCGAGAGCCGCTTCCAGGCCACTGCTGGCGGCCACGTGAATGCGGGCACTGTTTGCCTGCGGCACCGCGAAGTTGGTCATGAGGTCCTGCTGGGTAAAGACGGTGCCGTCAGCGGCCGTCACTGCTGCGGCGCTGGTGGCAGGCTCGTCGTGTGCCATGAAAAAATCGCCGTGGGAACGGACGTCGGCGGCGTAATCCACCCAGCCGGCCGGGAGGTCGCCTGCCCAGCGCATGGCCAGCGCCGGCAGCGCAACCGCAATCACGGCGTCGTACTCCCCGGCCGGCTGATCCGTCGCTGCGGTGACTAGGAAATCGGCGTCGGAACCCGCCAGGACCGTCTCAAGCCCCAACTGCCAGGCGGCCAGAGCCCAGACCAGGGATTTCCAATGCGGGGCCAGATCCAGGCGAATCCGCATGCCAGGCTCCGCGTCCAGTTCGTCCTGCAGGAGATTGCTGGTCTTGGCCACCCAGTTATCTAGGACCTTGCCGGAGAGCTCCACCCGTTCGGCGTCTGGCCCGTACCAGGTCAGGCGGGGCGCCGTGGGATTTCCGGATCGGAGGTCATGGAGCAGGCTGGACAGCGGGGTAGTCATCCCCTCATCCTGCCACCAAGGGAGGGCGCGAGTCTCGGGTGAGATAAATCTCAGTCGGGTCCGGTGTGGCTTTTCGGAATCTGGATATTGGCAGGGAATTAGCGGGAAATTGCCTGTATCGGCGCGAATATGGCGGCTGACCTGCACCGGCAGCGTAGCTGGCGGAAAAAATTCCGGGCGTGGCGTACCCGAGTTGGCGTCGGTGAGTGATTATTATCCAGCACTGGCTTGACTCACCCTAGTTACACACGTGTAATTAGAAACCTAAGGCAGCTGCGTAAGTACGGACACACAACCGAGTGTCCAGGTAGCCAGGCAGTTGCCGTAACAGCAGGAGGGTCGCCGTGGGGCAAGCAGAGCGAATCCAGGAAGATGGTGTCGTCGCCGGACAGGCAACGGCCAAGTATCGTGCGCGTGGCGTGCCCAGCGATTGGTACGTGGATCCAGCGGATCCCGACGCCGCAGAGCGGTATAACCAGAATTCCGGGTCCAGCCTTGACCACCAGGCAACCGCCTTCCTAGCTGCACACGAAGCACTGCTGGCTGGCGCGGATCCCGAGGATGAACTCGATCCGCCCATGGAACTGACGGTTGCGTCCGCAACTCAGCCCGTCTGGCTGGGCCTGCCGCTGCAGCAGGGTTTCGACGATGAAGGCGAACTGGGCTGGCAGACTGACGCCCTGTGCGCCCAGACCGACCCGGAAGCGTTCTTTCCCGAAAAGGGCGGTTCTACCCGCGACGCCAAGAAGGTTTGCGGCGCCTGCAACGTGCGTTCGCAGTGCCTCGAGTACGCGTTGGCCAATGACGAACGGTTTGGTATCTGGGGCGGCCTGTCTGAGCGGGAACGCCGACGGCTTAGGAAGCGAGCAGTCTAATTCTTCAGGATGTTCATGTCACTGCCGTTGTGGTCTCACACAACGGCAGTGCCTATCTCCCCAGGACCCTCTCTGCCCTGGCGGATCAAACCCGCCCCGTGGACCGGACCATTGGCGTGGACACCAGTTCTCGCGATGATTCGCTGCGACACCTCACTAACGCCTTTGGCGCCGATCAGGTCACGAGCTACCGCGCGCATCGTGGCGGACTCGGTGCAGCCCTCAAAGCCGGGCTGGCAAGCCTGGCTCCCAGCGGTGGCAACACCGCGGGGGAGTGGATCTGGCTGCTCCACGACGATTCAGCCCCGGATCCCCGAGCACTGGCGGAGCTACTCACTGCGGTGGAGCTGGCGCCGTCCGTGACGGTGGCTGGCTGCAAGCAACTTGACTGGGACTCCAACCGACACCTGATCGATGTTGGCTTGTCCATCAGCCGTTGGGCCGAGCGGCTGACCCTCATTGAACCCGAAGAACTTGATCAGGGTCAGTACGACGGACGTAGCGATACGTTTGCCGTCAATTCGGCTGGCATGCTGATCCGCCGCGATGTCTGGGAACTCTTGGGTGGGTTCGATCCTGCGCTGCCTGGGACCGGCGACGACGTCGATTTCTGCTGGCGCAACCGTTTGGCCGGCAACCGGGTGGTGGTGGTGCCCACCGCCAAGATTTTCCACGTGGTGGAACGGCCACATGGGCTGGGTACCCCGGCCGCGGCGCGCAAGGCGCAGGTCCACTTGCGGTTGAAGCATGCACCCCTGTGGATGGTGCCTGTGCATGCCGTCCTAGCTCTGTTGGGCAGTCTCTTCACCTTCTTCCTTAGCGTGGCCGTCAAGGATCCCGGGCACGGCCTGATGCACCTGGCCGCCACCTGCTCCGCGCTGGCCAGGCCTCGGGCGCTGGCCCGGGCCCGGAACTCCGCCCGGAAAACCCGGCTGGTTAGGCGCTCGGTCATCCGGGAACTCCGGACGTCACGGCGTGAGGTTTGGAGTCACCGCAGGTCACTCCTCGAAGCCCTTGGTGCAGACAACACCCCTGCCGAAGACCTCACCCAAGATGCCTTACAGGACCAACCCAGCGGAGATGCAGCAGACGACTTTGCTGCCCTGGCCACCACCAAACGCGGCTGGGTGGGCAACGGTGCACTCGCGGCAGTCATCATCGCTACGGTGGCTGCCATGCTGGCCCTGGCGGGGCTGTTCCGCGCGCCGGCCGCCGCCGGCGGCGCGCTCCTTCCTGTGTCCGCAACCCTCGCTGAGATCTGGCAGCACGCCTCCGGCTGGTGGATCAGCCTCGGCGCTGGACTGCCCGGCCGGGGCGATCCTTTCGGCTATGTCCTGTGGGTTCTGGGCCTGCTCGGCAGCGGCGATGCCAACGCCGCCTTGGCATGGCTTTTCCTGCTCAGCACACCACTGTCAGCCCTGACGGCGTGGTTTGCCGCCGGCGGCTTGACCGTCCGCCGCCGTCTACGCTTCGTGGCGGCCTTATCCTGGGCGGCAGCACCCGCGTTGCAGATAGCCGCAAACCAAGGCCGCGCTGGCGCCCTGATTGCGCACATCATGCTTCCGCTGGTGATCTTGGCACTTCTTCGTGCCACCGGAACCGCCGTGGGGCACGGCCGCTTCACCATGCCAGCCCCCGGCGACCGCCCTGGCAACATTCCACCCATCCGGCCGGGAGTCAACGGCACCCCGTCATGGACTGCAGCTGCCGCTGCCGGATTGGCACTTGCCGTGGTCACAGCATCGGCGCCGTCGCTGCTGGTGCCCTCGGTGGTGGTCGTGGTGCTGTGCGGTGTCCTGTTGGGTCGTCGTGGCACCACTGCCTGGTGGGCGTTGCTGCCCACCGCAGCGCTCTTCATCCCGTTTGCCCTCTCTACCCTGGACCGCCCGCGGGCACTCCTCGCCGACCCTGGCCTGCCGTTGGGCTTTGACCCGGCGCCCCTATGGCAGCAGGTCCTGGGCCAGCCCCTCAACTTCGGCATCTGGGGTGGCCTGACGGGCTTGCCGGTCTTCCAGGGCAATGCTGTGCCGTGGGCGTTGATTCTGGCTCTCGTGGTGGCAGCCCCGATTGTGGTCCTGGCGGTAGCGGCACTCTTCATGGCCCGCCGCAGGGCCGGGACCGTCCGGTTCCTCTGGGTAGCCGCCGTGTTGGCTCTGGCGGGTGGCTGGTTCGCAGGGCAGGTGGCCACCTCTGCGAGCGGTGACGTCCTGGTCTCACCCTTCACTGGCCCCAGCGTCTCGATGGCCTCGATCGCGCTCCTGGGGGCAGCCATCCTCGGTGCCGAAGGGCTCGTGGGTACTGCCGAGAATACTCTCGCCAAAACCAGCACCAAGGGCCGTGGCGTCCGTGCTGCCATGGCTGCGGGCCTTGTCCTGCTCCTGGCCGGGCCCGTCCTGGGCATGGCCGCCTGGGCTACCCAAAATCTCGTGGGCGCACCTGCCGGAGTCGCGTCCCAGGAACCCGGCCTCGGCGCCCAGCGGCTGGTGGCGGCTGCCAGTCCGCGAACCCTCCCCGCCACCGCCATTGACCGCGGGACCGGTCCCGAACAAAGCCGCACACTGCTGATCAGCGTCCGCGAAGATGGCACCGTCGATGCGTCCCTGGCGCGCGGCTCGGGCACCACCTTGGATGCGCTGTCGACCATCGCCTCGGCGCGCAACGTCATGGGCGCACCGGGGGCGGAATCCCTTCGAACGGACGACGACGTCACCTCGGTTCTCCGCGCAGTAGTGGCCACCGTGGTGGCTGGCCAAGGCGTGGATCCGCGGGCAGATTTGGAGCAGCTTGGGGCCGGCTTCGTGGTCCTTCGGGCCGCGGACTCAGCTGCCCAGCTAACGGCTAATCGGATCGATGCAGTTCCTGGCCTGGTCGCTGTGGGGCAGACAGACATGGGCTGGTTGTGGCGCATCACCCCAGCCAGCCAGAGTCTCGCAGAAACGGGGGATGTAGCCCATCGGGTGCGCATCACCTCGGCTGACGGCACCACGCTGGCCGTTATCCCGTCGAGCAGTACCGATGTTGCCGCAACGGCGCCTGCAGGTCCCGAAGGACGCCTGCTGGTCCTCGCGGAACGGGCCGATCCCAACTGGAGCGCCTGGCTGGACGGTACCAAACTGACCGCCAGCACCGCAGGTTGGTCACAAGCGTTCGTCCTGCCAGCCCAAGGCGGCGAACTCAGCGTCCGGTACGCGACGCCCTGGGAGCCCTGGACCGGGATTGCGCAGTTGGGTGTCATTGGATTGACCGTCCTGCTGGCGATTCCCATGCCGGCGCCACGGCGCCGCACGCCAACCCAGACGCTTCCCCGCACCGAAATTCCGACGCCGAAAGTCAAGCAACATGCGTGAGAACAGCCCCGCCGCTTCCACTGCAGCGAAGGCACCGGCCGCAGGTGGGCCGCGAGCCGTCCGGCCTGCCACAGAAAAACCGGCGAAGGCCACCCAGCCGCGCCGGAAAGCAGCAGTGGCGGGGTTTGCCGCCTCGGCACTCGTCTTGGTCGGAGCTGGCGCCGTGGTGGTGGCCGGCTCACTGCTGCCCGCGACGCAAACGAACCACAATTTAGCCGCCGTTGCCGCGGCGGTCCCGGCCGGCACGGCCGTAGGGGTCTGCCCTGGACCTGCCCGCCTGGTGACCGGTACAGAGGCAGGGACCGACCCGCAATTCAGCCCGGAATCGGCCACTGCAACCAGCACGGTGACAGGCCTGGTCCTTGGCGCAGCAGGAGCAGTTCCGGCCAGCGAATTGGCACGGCTGGATGGGTCCACGATCGTGGAAGTCGCCAAGGAACCGGCAGCCGCTGCCAGCGGAAATGCTGCCAGCAACGCCCTGGCAGCAGCCATCGTTCCGGGCCGCCAGGTAGACCAAGTGAGCGTCTTGGCCGCCAAGCCGCTGGCAAACCAGACGGCGTCTGCCGCAGCAGCAACCAAATTTACTGCCACGGACGGAGACCTCCGCGGCCTTGCTGCGGCCAACTGCCAGCAACCCAGCAATGATCAGTGGCTGGCTGGTGCCAGCACCACCGTGGGCCGGGCATCGGTGCTGAACCTGACCAACGCTTCAACCACTCCGGCTACTGTCAGTCTTGAGCTCTTCGGTTCGGCGGGGGAGATCCAAGCACCAGGAAGCCGCGGCCTCCTGGTAGCACCCGGAGCAACCCGTTCCGTGGTGCTTGCCGGGCTTGCACCGTCAGAGGAACAACTGAGCGTGCGCGTCCGAAGTGCCGGCGGCCCCGTGGCAGCCGTCATCCAGCAGAGCGTACTCCGTGGTCTGACCCCCGGCGGCGTTGACTTCATCACCCCCGGAGCCGCGCCATCCACTCGTCAGGTAATGACGGGAATCGACATTCAGGATGCGGCGGCCGTCAACGCCCTGATCCGGCGGAGCGGTTTCCAAGACGCGGGTCCGGCCTTGGAACTCACCGTTCCGGGTCCCTCCGATGCCGTCGTGGAGATCAGCGTCTTCGGCCGGGACGGCAAAAAGGTGCTGCCCAGTGGCGGGGTCGTCACCGCAAAGGCCGGGACCGTCACCAGTGTTTCCCTGGCTGGGGTTCCCGCGGGCCAGTACACCGTGGCGGCATCCTCTGATGTTTCCTTCGTGGCGACCACCAGGCTGAGCCGCGGCGTTGATGCGGACCAGCCAACCGATGCGGCCTGGGCGGCGTCCGGGATCCGTCTTGGCAGCCAACATGTGGTGCCCGTGCCCCGCGGTGGGGTCCGACAGCTCGTCTTCGGCGTCCTCGACGGACGCGCCACCATCACCTACGCCGCAGTCACCGCGGACGGCAAGGTCAAGGCGCCCGCCAGTGCGGACATCGCTGGCGGTACCACTGCGGCCATCGGCATTCCGGAGCAGGCTGATGGGTCCGACGTCGTGGGTTACGTGGTTTCCGCGTCCGGCGACGCCGCCTACGGGGCAGTGCTGCTGCAACGCTCCGGCGCCAACGACGTATCCTCCCTGACCCTGCCGCCTGCAGCAGCAGGCCAGGAGAGCGTGGCCGTGGCTCTTGGCTACTAGGCCCTAGTACCTGCGGCGGTAGACGGGGTCCAGGGTCTCCGGGGCCACGCCCAGCATTTCAGCCGTGTATTCCACCACGACGTCATGGACCAGATCTTGCAGTTCCTCTGGCCCCAGGCTGCCCTGTTCCACCACGCGCCGGTACACGGTGACCAGCGGTCCGTCGTCCTTGGTGGCCTGAGTTGAAGAACCCATCGGGACGGGGGTGCCCGCGGCAGCCAACTGCTCGAGGTTGGGTGGGATCTCGTCGACGCCGAACCGGACGCCGTCGAGCGTCTTACCCCAGATGTCGTGGAGTCGCTGTGCCGATTCCATGACCAGATCATCGAAGATGTCCGAACGTGTTCGGTAGCCGGGGTGGGTGGGCAAGATAATGAGGCCGCGGAGGCCGCGCCCATGCCGATTACGACGGCGGACGGCGAAGTTTCGCGGTTCTACCGGTTCGGCCGGATCCCCGGTGCTGCCGGGGTCAGCCAACCGGACCGTAAATTCTGATTCCTGGTTCGATGACTGCATACATTGACTGTAAACCCGGTGACTGAAAACTGCGACAGCGGTCCGACGGGGCAGGATGCGCGCCGGGACCTGCGCCAATGCGCGGGATTGGCCGCTCGGGCCGGTAGTCTGTGATCTCGTGGGAGCTATCCGTCAGTGTTCAAGATCCGCCTGCCGTCAATCGGCCGTGGCTACCTTGACCTACGTCTACGCAGATTCAACAGCGGTCCTCGGACCCCTGGCCACCTACGCCGAACCGCACTGCTATGACCTGTGCAGCCAGCACGCCGGGTCCTTGACGGTGCCCAGGGGCTGGGAAGTCCTTCGCCTCGCGATGCCCACCACACCACCCCAGCCCGGACCGGATGACCTCCTTGCCCTCGCTGACGCCGTCCGAGAGGCGGCGTCGCAGCCGTCCCGGCAGGCGCCGTCGCCCACCCAGCGTAGTACCCACGCAGCCCTGGAAGCGCCGGCCGGCGCCGAAGGTACCCGCCGAGGTCACCTGCGCATTCTCCGCGAACCGTCCTGACGGGCATCTGGCGGTAGGCTGGACGCTGTACACCAGTCCGCAACCGGCGCGAGCGCGCCCGCCAGGGAGCAGCAACACATGCCAAAGATCAGCCCCGAGCTGTTGTCCGTCCTACGGTGTCCCGTGACGAACTCACCCCTGATCCAGGAAGGCGAGGAGCTGGTGGCCACTGCCACCGCAGCCTCGGGCGCCACCCCGCGCTATGCCATCGAAGACGGCATCCCTTTGCTGCTGCCGCCGGAGCTGATGGCAGCAGCCGCCACAGCGGGTTCGGACCAGCACGATTCAGTCAGCCCCACCCCGGCGCCGTAAGCGCGCCGACGCCTTTTTTCGCGGCGCAGCAGCGCCGCCCGCCGGCAGCATGCCGGGACAAGAACCCTCGGATACAGACCAAAGGATCCCCATGACGTTTGATTACAAGGTTGCCGACATTTCCCTCGCGGAAGCTGGCCGGCATCAAATCCGCCTCGCCGAGCACGAGATGCCGGGCTTGATGTCCCTGCGCGAAGAGTTCGGTCCCACCCAGCCGCTCGCTGGCGCCCGGATTGCCGGCTCCCTGCACATGACGGTCCAGACCGCCGTCCTGATCGAAACGTTGACGGCGCTGGGCGCTGAAGTGCGCTGGGCGTCGTGCAACATCTTCTCCACCCAGGACGAGGCAGCAGCAGCAGTGGTGGTGGGTACCGGCACCGTGGAGAACCCTGCCGGCGTTCCGGTGTTTGCCTGGAAGGGCGAATCGCTCGAGGAGTACTGGTGGACTGCTGAGCAGATCCTCACCTGGCCCGGCGCCGATACCAACCCGGAACTCGGCCCGAACATGATCCTGGACGACGGTGGCGACGCCACCATGCTGGTCCACAAGGGAGTCGAGTTCGAGGCAGCCGGAGCAGTTCCCAGCGCCGCGGAGAACGATTCCGCGGAGCACATTGTCTTCCTCGACGTCCTGCGCGCCTCGCTGGCAGCCAACCCGAAGAAGTGGGGCCGCATCGCAGCCCGCATCAAGGGCGTCAGCGAAGAGACCACCACGGGTGTGCTGCGGCTCTACCAGCTCGCTGCCCAAGGAAAGCTGCTCTTCCCGGCTATCAACGTCAACGACTCGGTGACCAAGAGCAAGTTCGACAACAAGTACGGCATCCGGCACTCTCTGCCTGATGGCATTAACCGCGCCACGGACGTCCTCATGGGCGGCAAGGTTGCTGTGGTCTGTGGCTACGGCGATGTTGGCAAGGGCGCAGCAGAAGCGCTGCGTGGCCAGGGTTCCCGGGTGATCGTGACCGAGATCGACCCCATCTGTGCGCTGCAGGCTGCCATGGACGGCTACCAGGTCGCCAAGCTCGAATCAGTCCTGGCGATTGGCGATATCTTCATCACCACCACCGGCAACAAAGACGTCATCATGGCCGAGCACATGGCCGGGATGAAGAATAAGGCGATTGTGGGCAACATCGGCCACTTCGACAACGAAATCGACATGGCTGGGCTGGCGAAAATCGACGGCATCACCAAGGTCGAGATCAAGCCGCAGGTGCACGAATGGGTCTTCAACGCCGGCGCTGACTCCGAGCGATCCATCATTGTGCTCTCCGAAGGGCGCCTGCTGAACCTGGGCAACGCCACCGGGCACCCGTCGTTCGTGATGAGCAACTCCTTTGCCAACCAGACCATCGCCCAGATCGAACTGTGGACGAAGAAGGACCAGGCCGAGGACGAGCGCGAGTACCACAACCAGGTGTACGTCCTGCCGAAGGTCCTGGACGAAAAGGTGGCACGGCTGCACCTCGGTGCCCTGGGCGTGGAGCTCACGGAACTGTCCAAGGACCAGGCTGAATACCTCGATATCGATGTGGCCGGCCCGTATAAGCCGGAGCACTACCGCTACTAGGCCACCCGACTAAACCGACCGGCACCAGCTGCCTGGAACGGTGCACACCACGGAACCCGGATGCCACTGGCACCCGGGTTCTGTTGTCAGCGCCTAGAATTGACCCATGGAAGCTGATTTCAAACCGCGGCGTAAGGGCAGTGTCAAGAAGATCCTGGTGCTGGCAACAGTGTGCCTGTTGGCGGCCGCCGGCGGCGTCTTCGCAGCGGTTGCGCCCGGCCTGGCCGGAAGTTCACTGGCTTCCGAGGCCAGTTCGGCTGTCCGTTCGGCGCCCGGCCTGGCTGCGCCGGTGGTGGCGCCAGTGAACGCGGATTCAACTCCCACAAACGGTGCCAAACAAGTCAACCCCGCAGCGCCGGTAACCCTGACCGTGGGCAACGGCACTATTGAGCGGGTTACGCTCACCAGCACCAGTGGTGAGGGCGTGGAAGGTAGCATCGATCCTGCTGGGACCGGCTGGGCCGCCACGGGAGCGCTGAAGTTCAACACCGACTACAGCTACACCTACGTGGTCAAAGACGGTGCCGGCCGAGAAACCAGCATCACGCACGCCTTCAGCACGGTCTCCAGTTCACATGAGGCTGACGCTGCCATCTACCCCCTGGATGGGATGAAAGTTGGTGTGGGCCAGCCCCTGCAGGTCATCTTCAGCGAGCCTGTCCTCAACCGTGCCGCTGTCGAGAAAGCCATCACTATCACCAGCAGCGCCGGCCAGGTAGGCGCCTTCCACTGGTACAGCGACACCATGGTGCGGTATCGGGCGGAGAACTTCTGGACCGCGAACTCCACGGTTTCGATGGACATGAAACTATTCGGCGTGGACCTCGGCAACGGCCAGATCGCCAACTTCAACAAGAAGATGAGCATCAACATCGGCGATAAGAAGGTTGCTGTTGCGGACGCCACCGCTCACACCTTCACGCTCAGCGTCAACGACCAACCGGTCAAGACCTTGCCGGTCAGCATGGGGGACAAGCGGTTCCCCTCTGCCCGCGGTTTCGGCGTGTTGATGGAGAAGAAGCGCTACGACCACTTCCGGGCCGCCAGCATCGGCCTGAAGCCCGGCGACCCCGCCTACTATGGGGAAGAGGATGTTGAGTACACCATCCGGCTGACTCTCAGCGGCGCGTATCTGCACCAGGCGCTCGACTCGGCGTTCCCCTACATCGGCAACACTAACGTCTCGCATGGCTGCATCGGGTTCCTGCCGGACGGTGCCGCCTGGGTCTTTGAGAACATGGGCACCGGCGACGTTGTCCAGATCATCAACACCGAAGGCGACTACGCAGCCAACGACGACGGCTACGGCGACTGGAACATCCCCTGGGCCGAGTACGACAACTAAGCCCGGCCTCGTGGCAGGTCCGACTGGGCTGCGGCGCGCCACGGGTACTGCCCGAATCGTTGTAATTCTGGCGGGGTGGTTTCCCGCGGGGCTTCGCACCGGCCGGTAGGCTCGAGGGCAGAGTCAGGCGCAGCGTCCCTACGCGGCGCGCAGAAACCCCAACGGAAGTGACGCCGCTGTGAAAGACGAGAAATCGGTCCCCACCAAGAACGTGGCGGCCCCGGAGGAACCCCTCCTGGATACCTCTGCCGACTCCGACGAACCGGCCTTCTCCTGGCTCACCCCCGCCAAGCCAAGCGCTGCAGGCTCCGAGAAACCGGGTGCCTCCAACGCAGGCAAGACTGCCGCGAATGCCGGGCCCGCTGCCAACGAGCAAGGAAGCCGCCCCGCCGGACGCGCCACCACCCCCACGGGCAGCACCACGGCACCAACCGCTGTGCACCCAGTCACCGGCAGTGCCACCACCGGCAGTGCAGCAACCAGCAGCGCAACGAACGGCACTGCACCGACTGGCGGCGCGACCACCCTCGGCGCGGCGTCCGCAACGGCCGCCTCCGCAACAGCCTCGCCCACCGCCAAAACGACTGCCACCCCCATAACGCCAGCGGGACGGACGGCCCAGCCCGAGAGCAGAGCGGAGCGCAAGGCTGCTGCAGCCGCCGTCGAACCCACCAAGGACAACGCACCCCTCTTTGAAGAGCGGCACCCCACCTCTGCCCTGCAGGTCCGTCCGCCCGAGGACGAGGTGGAACGGCGCAACGCCCAACGGGAGAACGCCGTCAACGCCAAACCCGTCATGCCGCGCGTCACGCAGGTCCTGCTCGCCATCTTCTATCCACTGGTGCTGCTGATCCTCGCTGTCCGCGCGGTCACCAGCCCGCTGTTCCTCTGGATCGAATACAACCGGCCCGGCTTCCCCGGAGACGGCTACGGATTCAGTACCGATGACCGGATGACCTACGGTTCGTACGCGGTGGACTACCTGAGTAACTGGGCGAGCCCCAGGTACCTGGGGGACCTGGTCTACCGCAGCGGCGACAAGCTGTTCAAGGACGGCGAAGTCAGCCACATGGCCGACGTGAAAACGGTCATCCTTTCCACGTTCGGTGCTGGTGCGCTGCTGTTGCTGCTGGGCCTGGCAGCCATCATCTACCTGCGCAAGCGGAGCAAGGGCGGGGTCCGGCGGGCCTTGTTTGCCGGTTCCCTGGTCACCCTGGCCGTCATCGCGGGCCTGGGCACCTTGGCGATCCTGGGCTGGCAGCAGTTCTTCACCGAATTCCACCGCATCTTCTTTGCGGATGGTTCCTGGACGTTCAGCCTGGACGACACCCTCATTCGACTCTTCCCGGGACAATTCTGGATTGACGCGGGCATCGGAATCGGCGGAATGGTGCTGGTGGCCGCCATCCTCACCTTGGTCCTGACCTGGCCTACGCGCCGCCGTCGTGGACTGCCAGCCCGGAAGGCGCCGGCAACCGCTGATCAGGAGTAGATCCGCGCGATCTCGTCGTCGAAGTCGTTGACGACGGCGGCCCTCTTGAGTTTCAGGGACGGCGTCAGGTGCCCTGACTCAAGGGTGAAGTCGGCGTCGAGGAGGGTGAAGGTCCGGATCGATTCGGCCTTGGAGACCAAGAGGTTCGCCCGGTCCACCGCCTCCTGGACCGCTGCCTTGACGGCGGGATCTGCCACGGCGTCGCTCATGGTCAGCGGTGGCAGGTTCTGGACGGTGCGCCAGTTGGCGAGGCCTTCCGGGTCCAACGTGATGAGTGCGGCAACGAACGGTTTCCCGTCACCCACCACCACAGCGTGGCCTACCAGGTGGTGGGCCCGGACGGACTCCTCCAGCGGGCCGGGAGCAACGTTCTTGCCGCCAGCAGTCACCAGGATGTCCTTCTTGCGCCCCGTGACCGTGAGGAACCCTTCGGCGTCAAGGACGCCCAGGTCCCCAGTCCGGAAGAAGCCATCCACGAAGGCGGCACTGTTCGCGGCATCGTTGTGGTGATACCCCTTGAAAACGCCGATTCCCTTGACCAGGATCTCGCCGTCCGGAGCGACCCGGATGGTGGTGCCGGGGATGGGAATCCCCACCGAGCCCACCCGGGTCCGTGACGGGGTGTTGGCCGTGCACGGCGCCGTTGTTTCGGTGAGGCCATACCCCTCCAACACCGGGATGCCCACCCCGCGGAAGAAGTGCGCGTCGTCGAGGGCCAACGGGCTGGCACCTGACACGGTGTAGCCCACCTGGCCGCCCAGGGCCCCGCGGAGGCGGGGGTAGACCAGCCGATCAAAGAGTGCCTGCTTGGTGCGGCTCAGCAGCCGTGGCCCGGGGCCTTCGCCGCGGCTTTGTGCATCCTGTTCCCGTGAGTACTCGATGGCCACCGCGGCGGCGGCCGCAAAGAGCCGGCCCTTGCCCGCCACCGTCGCCTTGTGGGCGGCGGTAGCTCGCACCTTCTCAAAGATCCGGGGCACCACCAGAAGAAATGTCGGTTTGAAACTGCCCAGGTCGGCCAGCAGTTGAGCGGCGCCGGGGGTATGGGCCAACGTCACACCGGCGTGCAGGCATACGACCTGGACAGCACGGGCCAGCACGTGCGCCAGTGGCAGAAACATCAGGGTCCGGGCGCCGTCCTTGAGGAGGATCTCCGGTAGGAAGGCCACAATGTTGGCCGCGACGAGCGCAAAGTTGCCGTGGGTGATCTCGCACCCCTTCGGCTTTCCGGTGGTCCCGGAGGTGTAGACCAGCGAGGCGACACTGTTCAGGTCCGCCCTGGTGCGCTGCCGCTCCAGTTCGGCGTCGGCCACGCCAGCCCCGGCGGCGGTGAGGCTGTCCAAGTTGGGGGCATCGCCGTCGTGATCCATCCGGACCACCCCCACCAGCCGGTCGCGGAGGCGCTCCGAACTGCCCAGGACGCCGCTGACCAGCTGCGCGAGATCGTCGGTGCCCACGAAGACCCGCCGCACGCCGGCGTCTTCGATGATCCACTCAACCTGGCTGGCGGAGGACGTTTCGTAGATGGGTACCGTGACGCCACCGGCGAACCAGGTGGCGAAGTCCACCAAGGTCCATTCGTAGCAGGTGGCGGACATGACGGCCACCGAATCGCCGGGTTCCAGGCCGCCGGCGATGAGTCCCTTGGCGAGCGCGCGGACGTCCTGCAGGAAGGTCTGCGCTGAGACGTCCAGCCAGCCGTTGGGGCCTTTGCGCCGGTAGAGCGCCGCGGCAGGATTGCTGGTGTGCCGCGCCAGCAGCAGGTCAGTGACGTTACTGGTGGGATCGAGCTCTACCAGCAGTTCTGTACTTGCTTCCCGCACGCCAGTTCTCCGTTCCGCAGCCACGGCCGCACCAGCAGCCCGATTGGTCTACTGCCATCCTGCCCTAGATCCAGGACGGCATCCACATTCGAATCCGCCACTGGTCGTAGGGGATGATTTCGGCTGCCCACACGGGGTAGAAGAAGGCCGAAAGCAACAGCGCCACCACCAGGAACATCGCTACCAGGTAGAGTCCCGAGCGGCGGCGCCAGGGCGGGTCATTGGCCCGGCCCAGGACCAGGCCCAGGCAGTAGACCAGCGCCAGTACCAGGAACGGCTCGAAGGAAATTGCGTAGAAGAAGAACATGGTGCGGTCCGGGTACATGAACCACGGCAGGTAGCCCACGGCGACGCCCGCCACGATGGCCCCAGCGCGCCAATCCCGACGCCCAGCCCACCAGAACAGCAGCACCACCAGGGAAATCGCGGCGGCCCACCAGATCAGCGGATTGCCCACCGAGAGGATCGCTGAGGTGCACTTCTCTACGGTGCAGCCCTCGGTGCCCTGGGCGGGAGATTCGTAGAAGAAAGACGTGGGCCTGCCCATAACCAGCCAACTCCAGGCGTTGGCCTCGTAGGGGTGCTCTGAACTGAGGCCTTGATGGAACTTATAGGCTTCCAGGTGGTAATGCGCCAGTGACCGGACGGCGTCAGGCAACCAGCCGCACTCGGCGCTGGGATTGCTTTGCGCCCAGCGCCGGAAGTACGCATCGTCGGACCGGAACCAACCAATCCACGTAGCGGCGTAGACCACCGCGGCAACCGGGACAATGCTGATGAATGCGGGCAGCCCGTCCTTGGTGATGCCGCCGCTGATCCAGCCACGAATGCCTGCGATCCTGCGTGCGCTGAGGTCCCAGAAGACCGTCAGGAGGCCGAATCCTGCCAGGAAGAAGAGCCCAGACCATTTGGTGCCCACGGCAAGGCCCAGGCAGACGCCGGCGGCTACCCGCCACCAGCGGACTCCCAGCCACGGTCCGGAAAGCAGGAGGGCCGACGGCGGTCCACCCACCTTGGCTGCCGCGGCGGCCAGCCGGGCAGCGAGCCTGCGCCGGCCGTCGTCGCGATCCATGAGGAGGGCGCCGAACGCCGCCAGGACCCAGAACATCAAGAAGATGTCCAGCAAGGATGTCCGGGACATCACCAGGTGGTGGCCGTCGACGGCGAGAAGGAGGCCCGCCGCGCCGGCCAGGGGGAGCGACCGGAAGAGCTTGAGGGCAATCAGGGAGATGAGGAGTACTGACAGGGTTCCGGTCAAGGCCGCGGCAAAGCGCCAGCCGAAAGGATTATCTGAGCCGAACAGCCACATACCTGCAGCGATCATCCACTTGCCCACCGGTGGGTGCACCACATATTCGGGGGTGTTCAAGATGACGGTGGGATCCCCGGCGTTGAAGGCATCGTTGGCCTTGTCTGGCCAGTTGCGTTCGTAGCCGCTCTGCAGGAACGAGTAGGCGTCCTTGACGTAGTAGGTCTCATCGAAGACCAGCTTGGGTGGACTGCCCAACCGCACGAAGCGCAGGATGCCGGCCACCACAGCGGTGAAGACGGGAACGGCGATGAACCAGAGCCGGAGCGAGAGCGGGTAGGCGCGCCAATCCTGGATGCTGCCCAGGAGCCGGCGCCGGAGGGCTTCGTCAGTGAAGGCCTCGGTGGGCCGGGCCACCCAGGGCCGCGCTGTTCGTGGCGGCCGTCCCTCCGCTGGCACAGGATCGCTGGCTGCTGCGGGCCGGGTGGGGGTCTGGGTCACGTGCCCATGCTACCTTTTGCGGCTGGCCGTCCCGCTCGCAGTAGGCTTGGGGGGTGGATGCTAACCCCGAAATCAGCCCGAACGCCAGCCCGACTCCCGGTGGGCGGATCGTGTTGGCCGCCACCCCCATCGGCAACACCGGCGATGCCTCCGCTCGGCTGATCGAGCTGTTGGGGACCGCTGACATTGTGGCCGCCGAAGATACCCGCCGGCTGCACCGGCTGGTCCAGAACCTGGGCGTCACGGTGGCCGGCCGGATCATCAGCTATCACGAGCACAATGAAGCCTCGCGGACCGCGGAGCTCCTGGACCAGGTGCGCGCAGGCAGCACCTTGGTGATGGTGACCGACGCCGGCATGCCAGCCGTCTCTGACCCTGGCTTCCGCCTGGTCGAGGGTGCCGTCGCTGCAGGGCTGACGGTGACCGCCGCGCCGGGGCCATCGGCAGTCCTGACCGCACTCGCGCTCTCTGGGCTGCCGACTGACAGGTTTTGCTTCGAGGGGTTCCTGCCCCGCAAAGCAGGCGAGCGAGCCTCCCGGCTGGCTGACCTGTCCGCGGAGCGTCGCACCATGGTGTTCTTCGAAGCCCCGCACCGTCTTGAAGTCATGCTGCGGGCCCTCCGCGAACGGTTCGGTCCCGACCGGCGGGTGGCCGTCTGCCGCGAACTCACCAAAACCTATGAGGAAGTCCTGCGGGGCTCCCTGGGCGACATCCTGGCGTGGGCCGAATCCAACGAGGTCAGGGGCGAGATTGCCGTGGTCCTGGCCGGAGCCCCTGAACAGGCTGCCGGTACGCCGGCGGACCACGTGGCGGCCGTCAACGAATTGGTGGCACAGGGGATTCGGCTCAAAGAGGCGGTCGCCGCAGTGGCGGAGGAGTCGCGGGTCAGTAAGCGTGAGCTGTACTCGGCGGTCCTTGCGGCCCGGTAGCTGCTGTCCGGCACTCCTCTACCACCGCACCGGCGCTGTGCAGCTGCACAAGCCAGCAGCGCATCTGCAGTGCAGCGAGGCCTAGACCCCGGGGAAATGCCCGCAGTAGGGTGAGCCTTGATCAGCCTATTGAGTCCGGCCCGGCCGGACCGCCCTGAGGCTGCAGCAACCCTAACGACGGGGGATCTCCCATGACTGTTCCTGCCCAGCAAACAATCACTGCCGAGCGCGAGAGCCAGCTGCTGGCTGCTGTGCCTACGGGGTTGCTCATCAATGGTGAGTGGCGGGATGCCGCGTCAGGGAAGACGTTCGACGTCGAAGATCCCGCCACCGGGAAGGTTCTGTTGAGCATTGCCGACGCCGGCCCCGAAGACGCCGCCGCCGCGCTCGACGCTGCCGCAGCAGCCCAGGAGTCATGGGCGAAGGTGCCGCCGCGTGAGCGGGGCGAGATCCTCCGCCGTGCGTTCGAGCTGGTCACCGAGCGGGCGGACGACTTTGCCCTGTTAATGACGCTGGAGATGGGCAAGCCGCTAGCGGAGGCCCGGGGCGAAGTCACCTACGGCGCCGAATTCCTGCGTTGGTTCTCGGAAGAAGCGGTGCGTTCTTCTGGCCGCTATTCCGTCTCTCCGGACGGCAAGTCACGGCTGTTGGTGACGAAGAAGCCGGTGGGGCCGTGCTTGTTGATTACGCCGTGGAACTTCCCGTTGGCCATGGCTACCCGGAAGATCGCCCCGGCGGTCGCAGCAGGGTGCACCATGGTGCTCAAGTCGGCTAACCTCACACCGCTGACGTCCCAGCTGTTCGCCGCCGTGATGCTGGAAGCCGGCCTCCCGGCAGGTGTCCTCAATGTCATCCCTACCTCCACTGCAGGGGCCACCACCGGGCCGTTGATCAAGGATTCGCGGCTGCGGAAACTGTCGTTCACCGGATCCACGGAAGTGGGCCGTCGACTGCTGAGTGACGCGTCCGAAACGGTGCTCCGGACCTCGATGGAGTTGGGCGGCAACGCCCCGTTCCTCGTGTTCGAGGACGCCGACGTTGATGCCGCCGTGACCGGTGCGATGCTGGCGAAGCTGCGCAACATGGGTGAGGCGTGCACCGCCGCCAACCGGTTCATTGTGCACGAGTCCATCGCCGCCGAATTCGCCGAGAAGTTCGCCGCGAAGATGGCCGAGATGACCACTGCCCGTGGAACGGAGCCGGAGTCCAAGGTGGGGCCGCTGATCGACGCCAAGAGCCGGGACAAGGTCCATAGCCTGGTCTCGGACGCCATTTCCGACGGCGCCACCGCTGTGGTGGGCGGCGCGCCTGTGGACGGGCCGGGTTACTTCTACCAGCCCACCATCCTCACGGGTGTCAGCGAGGATTCCCGGATCCTTGGTGAAGAGATCTTCGGTCCGGTGGCCCCGATCGTCACCTTCAGCACCGAAGATGACGCTGTCCGGCTAGCCAACAACACCGAGTACGGGCTGGTGGCTTACGTTTTCACCAAGGACCTGAACCGCGGCATCCGGATGGGCGAACGGTTGGAAACGGGCATGCTTGGCCTGAACGCCGGGGTCATCTCCAACGCTGCGGCACCGTTCGGCGGGGTGAAGCAGTCAGGCCTGGGCCGTGAAGGCGGCCTTGAAGGCATCGAGGAATACCTCTACACGCAGTACATCGGCATCGCCGATCCCTACGCCAGCTGACCGTTCCGCCGCGGGGACCAGCCCGGTTCTACGCGGCCTGACGGTTCCGCAGCCGACGCCACGCGCCAGCTGCGGACCGGGCCAGCAAGGATCCGCCCTGCCGCAGGCTGGCGACGGGGGCCTTGACCAGGGCCACGAGCCTTCGCAGGACCGACGGCGGCGCCCACGTCGCCAGGATCCGGCGCGCAGGACCGGCGTTCTCGTGTAACGAGCCGCGCAGGGACTCCAGCCTGGCACGCTGACCTGGGCCGCCGTCGAGCAGTCCTGACTCCACTGGCGCGGCTTGCACAGCCGCGTTGCTTCCCGGCACGGCGTCCTGGCGACCGTACTGGCTGCGTTCGTAGTCGGCCGTCACCGCCGCAACGGCGGCGTGGGCTGCCTGGTCCATCCCGCTGGGATCGCCCAGCAGCGCGCCGCGCAACCGGGCAGCGTAAGTCCGGGGTGTTTCGCTGGGTCTCGGCGGCACGCCGTAATCGACACCAAGGTCCAGCACCTCGGCCCAGGCCAGCCCGGCAGCTGCTGCGGGATCGCGGGGCCGCAGCCGCCGCGCCCGGAGCCCGGAACGGATCAGGAACGGCCCGGCCAACAGCAAACCGATAGCCAGCCCACCGCCCACGCCCGGCAGCCACGGGATGGGACTGGCTTCGGTGCCGGTGCTGCCGCCGCCGGTCTGCGGCACGGGGGCAGCGGAGGCAGTGGATGATGGTGCCGGCGCGGGAGCGTCGGGCTGCAGCAAGTCATCGTTGTTTTCCACCGACGCGGGCGAGGATGCCCCTGATGCAGTGGTGGCGTAGTCGGGAACCACGCCGCGTGAGGGCGTTGGCTCGAACGCCACCCAGCCCAGTTCCTGGAAATACAGTTCCGGCCAGGCGTGGGCGTCGCGGGAATCGACTTCGAATTCAGGCAGTGAGCCCTCACCCGGAACGGTGACTACTTCACCGGTCTGCCTCCCCGGCGCGTAGCCCACGGCGATCCGGCTGGGGATCCCCTCCAACCGTGCCATCACGGCCATGGCCGAGGCGAAGTGGACGCAATAGCCGCTCTTCTGGGTCAGGAAGTCAGCAAGCACGGACAGGCCGTTGCCGTCGTAGCCGTTCTGCACGGGTGACTGGAGTGAATAGCTGAACTGGGCCGAGCGGAGGTAGGTCTGGATGGCCATGGCTTTTTGGTACGGGGTGGTTGCCGTGCCGGCCACAGAGCTGGCGGTGCTCCGCACAATGTCTGGGATGTTCCCGGGGATGCGGCTGAAATCGGTGGAAATACCCCGGACAGGTTCCGTCGATTGCGCCAGGACACTCGCTGTCAAGGCCGGAATGGCGGAGGTCACCGTATATTCCTGGCGACGCACCGATGGTTCGGCGCTCCTGATGCTCAGGGTGGCCGGATCCCAACTCCACTGGCCATCCAGGCCTCCGACCGACTCGGGAGCGTAGGGCGCCGGCAGGTACTGGCTGCTGAAGTTGCCTGTGTTGACGGTGGTCACCTGGCGACTCTGAGCTGCGCCGAGCACCGAGTAGCCCGGCTCGATTGGACCGTCCAAGGCCACGCGCGAACTGTTGCGATCGTCGGGGCCCCAGGTGTCGCCGTCGAAATTGTCCACGGTGACAGTCCGGAGGTACACCGGTGTGCTCGCGGTGGTGGCGTACGTGATGCGCCCGCTGCCGTCCGGGGTTCGCAGGCTGTTTCCCAGGGTGATCATCGGGTTCAGGCCGGTCGAAGCACCCCACGGGTTGAGGCGGGAGCCCTGCGGAAAGGTGCCTTGATCGAACCCGGGAATGGCTGCCGGCGCCAGCAGCGCCGCCACCAAGGCCACCGAACCGGTCAGGGCTGCCCGCCGGGCCTGTCCGGGGCTGCCCGCCGCGTCCGTTCGGGAGCCGCCGGGCGAAAACCACTGACTACACGCCAGGATCATCAAGTATCCCAGCACCGTCACGGCAAAAGCCCAGAGCCCAACGCTTTGCGGCTTGATCATGGCGGGAACCACCAGGGTCGCCAGCAAGGCGGCGCCGGTAGCCGCTGGCATGCCCAGCGGGACGGCCAAGACATCAATCAGAATGACCGCTAGGCCCAGCACGGCGCAGATCACCAAGACAATGCCAGTGTTGGGCGCCACGGGCGCCGTCTCGGCCAGCACCGTTTCGCTGGCCCGGCGTAGGAGTCGGTCAAGTTCGGCCATGGTCCCGCCGCCGGGTAGCACGCCCAGGAAGCTCGAACCGCGGAAAAACGTCAGGTTCAGGGCCGCGCCGAGGACCACGAACCCGCCGATGGTCACCAGCAGTGGCTTGGCCCGAAGCGCCCGGAGGAGGGCGAGGCTGATGCTGGTGGCCAGGACCGTGGTCAACACCGGCAGATACCAGCCCCAACCGCGGAGGACGCCGTTCAACGCCAAGGCTGCGCCGCAGACCGCTACCGCAATGGCGGTGGCCATCAGCCAGGGGTAGAGACCCACTGGTTCCCGCCGGGGCCGGGCGTTGGCGGCCGGTGCAGGTTCCCGATTGCTGGTGCGGGGTGTGGGCGGCGCCAAGGTCACTGGAGGACCCCGTTCCGCTGCCGTGCGGTGGGGGAGGGTGCCAGCGCAACCACGTCCTCGTCGAATCCTGACCAGGCGTTGCCCACCGGGGTGGCTGGCGCAACGGCTGCGGCCCGCCAACCGCCGCGGCGTAGAGTTTCCAAGACCCCCGCATACTCGCCGGGTTTCTCGGCAACGATCAGGGCAAAGGCATTGGTGCCGAACCCGGCCGCCGGGGCGAGTGACACCGCTTCCTCGGCGGAGATGGTGCCCAAGACCGCGATCAACGGTCCGCGCATCCGGTGGCCGGACAGCTTATCCATCAGGTGGTCATCGAAGGGCGGGGCAGCCGACTCCACGGGGCCGCGGTGCCCGCCACCGGCGAGGCCGATGGCGGCAAGGCTCTCGGCGATGGATTGCAGGCCGGAACTGCCCGTGTAGTCCTCCACCTCCGGCTCTGGCGCGGACGGCGAGGTCAGGAACGCGGGTTCCCCCCGGGCGTCCAACAAGCGCAGCCCGTACTTGCGTTCCGTGAGGTGCGCGGCAATGGACATCACGGCCACCACCGCCCATTCGAAGGTTTCGGTGGTGAGGATGGCGTTTCCGTCACGTCGGCCGCGGCCGGTTGGCGCCGGGCCGTTGCCGGGCGAGTGTGCTAGGGACCGGATATCGAAAATCACGGTGGCTTCAGGGGTGGTGACGGACTCTTCCTGCCGGACCATGAGGTCCCCGTGCCGTGCGGTGGCGGCCCAGTGCACGCGCCGCATGGGATCCCCCAAGCGGTACTCGCGGGTCATCACATCGTCATCGCTTGGGTTGGCGCGAATCCGCGTGGCGGTGACCCCGTCGTTGCCGCGCGCGCCAGCCAAACCGGTGGCGGGAAGAACGACGGCGGCTGGCGTCACGGTGAGGAGGTCGCCGTCGTCGATTGCGTGCCGGTGCATGGACAAGCCGAAGGCGTCGGTGAACTCGGCCATGACGGGGCCGATCCGGAACTGCCCGCGCTGGCGGGAGCGCAGGTGGTATTCGTAGCGGCTGGTCCCGCCGGTGGCCGACCTGGCAGGGAAGTGGAACGCCGGTGATTCGCCGAAGCGGGCAGGCAGGTGTTCTTCCATCGTGGCGCGGGCGCTGCCCGCGTCTTTGCGACTGACGGCGAGCCGCACGGTAGTTGGCGCGGCGGTCTCCACGGGGGAGGGGTTGAACTCTCGGTAGACCTGGAACCGTGGTTTGGCCAGCCGGATTCCCGCGAGTGAAACCAAAGGCAGGACCAGCAGCAGGATGGCGAGGCCCAGAAGATCGCGCCGGCCCATAATGGCGGCGGCGCCGAGCGCGGCGGCACCCGAGGCCAGCATTCCCCAGCCACGTGCCGTGAAGAGGTTTCGGGGCAGTCTGTCGAGCAGCGCCATGAGTTCGACTCCTATGAATTTCGGCTGAAGCCGCCGCTGGACCTGTCCTGGCCTGCGGGTGCATATGCCACGGGGAGACGCTGGAGGATGCTCGCCAACACGCTGTGGGCGCTTTCGCCGGCCCCCGCTGCCTTGCGGTCCAGGATGATGCGGTGGACCAGCACCGCCTCGGCCACCTGGACCACATCATCGGGGAGGACAAAGTCGCGGCCGTCCAGTGCTGCCGTCGCTTTGGCGGCGCGCAGCAACTGCAGGAGCGAGCGGGGGCTGGCGCCGAGGCGCAACAGCGGACTCTCCCGGGTGGCTCGGCCCAAAGCCACGGTGTATTCCTTGACCGCGGCAGAAACGTAGATGTTTTGCACAGCGGCGATCATCGCAGCAACCTCGACGGTACTGACCACCGGCGTGACGAGTGCCAGCGGGGAAGCTGACTGGTGGGTTTCCAGCATCTCAATTTCTGCGTCCCGGTCCGGATAGCCCATGGAGATCCGGGCCATGAAGCGGTCTCGCTGTGCCTCAGGCAGCGGGTAGGTGCCCTCCATCTCGATCGGATTTTGGGTGGCCACCACCATGAAGGGCTCGTCCAGGATGTAGGAACGGCCGTCCACGGTGACTTGGTGCTCCTCCATGCATTCCAGGAGGGCCGACTGGGTCTTGGCCGAGGCGCGATTGATCTCGTCACCGATGACAATATTGGCAAACACTGCGCCCGGGCGGAATTCGAACTGCCGGGACGCTTGGTTGTAGATGGACACGCCGGTGACGTCAGAAGGGAGCAGGTCAGGGGTGAATTGGATCCGGCTGACGGAGCAATCGATGGTCCGGGCCAACGTTTTGGCCAGCAGCGTCTTTCCCACTCCCGGAACGTCCTCGAGGAGGAGGTGCCCCTGCGCCAGCAGCACTGTCAGCGCGAGCTTGGCCGCATCTGACTTCCCGTCGATGACGATGTTGATGGTGCTGAGGATGCGCTCGCTGGCGGCGTGGAACGCATCGGCGCCCATGGCCGCAGGACGCTGGCCCCCGCCAGCGCTGCCGTCGTGATGGTTCTCGGACAAGAGGTCCTCAGTACCTTCGTCAGCAGCACTGCGTTGGTGAAGTTCCATCGGCAACCTTTCAATCCGGGGGTGACCTGGACGGCCTGCGCCTGCCGCCGCCCATGGCTGGGCGATCGCTCGTAGTAATACCAGACTACTAACTCAACTGTTCCAACTGGCAGAGAGTTCCGCGGAAAAATGCAGGCCACCCGGCACCTAAGCTGGAAGGATGTGCACCCCGCAGACCCCCAGCGCCTATCAATTCGCTGCCACTGGCACCCCAGTCGATGCCGAGAAATCGGCCCGGCGCACGTACCCGCCAGCACCGGAACCACTGCCTGTTCCCGTCATGGACAACCACACCCACCTCGACTTTCCGGACGGAACAGCACCCGTGGGAGTCCGCGAAGCCCTGGATGCTGCGGAGGCCGTCGGAGTCAAAGGCGCCGTCCAGGTGGGCTGCGACCTGGAATCCTCCCGCTTTACTGTTGCAGCCGTGGAGCAGGACCGTCGGCTGCTGGGGGCCGTGGCCTTGCATCCCAACGACGCGCCGCTCTACGCGGAACGGGGGGAACTCGAATCGGCGCTCGCTGAGATCGAAGCCTTGGCGGCACATCCCCGCATCCGGGCCATCGGCGAAACAGGGCTGGACTTCTTCCGGACGGAAGGGGCCGGCTTGGCGCACCAGCGGCACTCTTTCCGGCGCCACATCGACATTGCCAAGCGGCTCGATCTCACCCTCCAGATCCACGATCGGGACGCCCATCAGGATGTGATCGATGTTTTGCGTGAGGAAGGCGCCCCCGAACGCGTCGTCTTCCATTGCTTCTCGGGGGACGAGGAGCTGGCACGGATCTGCAACGAGCATGGCTGGTGGATGTCCTTCGCCGGTACCGTGACGTTCAAGAATGCGCACAACTTACGGGCTGCGCTCGCGGTGGCCGAGCCGGAGTTGATCATGGTGGAGACTGATGCGCCTTTCCTGACGCCGCACCCCCACCGCGGCAAACCCAACGCGAGCTACCTGATCCCCTACACGGTGCGCAGCATGGCCGAATTGACAGGCAGGGACCTTGCCGAATTCTGCGCGCAGATCAGCGAAAATACGGTGCGGGCGTACGGATCGTGGGAGTGATCAAGCGGCCGCGACACCCTGGCGAGTAAATACCCGGTATGTCGATTTGTTGGCCCGTTTATAACGCTACGGTTACAGTGGAAGCATATTAGCCGGGGTCGGGGAAGGCCGCCGGGTAAATTCACTCCCAATTTTGCCGTCGAACGCACGGGCTTGTCCGCTGCGTTTCTCCGGTGGAGTGTGGCCGCGCACTGATGCCCGGACTGCCCTGAAAACCAGGAAAGTACCGGGTATTTTCCTGCGCTGATCCCCGTGCCCGGACGGACCGAGAGTTACGGGCAAACGTGGTCAAGTTCTTCACATCGGACGGCAAGGTGAGTTTCGTCAAGGTTGGCGCTCAGATCCTGGTGCTTTGCGCACTGGTGGTTGGGCTCGTCGCCTTCGTCGGAAATAACAAAACGGTCACGCTCAACGTGGACGGCAAGGTCAGCTCCGTGCAGACCTTTGGCGGCACCGTGGGCCAGGTTGTCAAGGGCGCAGACTTCGAACTGAAGCCCACGGACCGTATCTCCCCGGCGCTCGATTCCGCAGTGCAGAACGGCACGGTCATCAACGTCAACCAGGCCAAAGAGGTCAAGGTCAGCCTTGACGGCGCTGAGAAGACCGTCAACACCACCGCCCAGGATGTGGCCGGCCTGGTCACCGAGCTCGGCGTAGCAAGTGCCTCCTCCGTGTCGGCCCCCAAAGACGCCCAGCTGGCCCTCGCCGGCTCTTACGTTTCGATCTCCACGCCCAAGAGCGTGAGCATCGTTGCCGACGGCAAAGCGTCCGCCGCCACCACCACTGCCGCCACGGTAGGTAACGTCCTGGACGACGCCGGCCTGAGCCTCGGTGCCAACGATCGGCTCTCGCAGCCGGCCACCGCCCCCGTGGTCAACAACATGGTCATCAAGGTCTCCCGCGTGGACACCGGACAGACGGCCGTGACCAGCGAAGAAGTACCGTTCGAATCCGTCACCACCGAGGACGCCACCGTCCTCGTGGGCGAGAAATCGGTTACCCAGGCAGGCGTGGCAGGCAAGAACGAGAAGACGTTCAAGCTGGTCATGGTTGACGGCCGCGAAGCATCCCGCACCATGGTTTCCGAAAACGTCGCTGTCAAGCCCGTCACGGAAAAAATCACCGTGGGCACCAAGCCCAAGCCTGTGGCCCAGGCTGCCGCCGCACCGGCCGCTGCCGCTGCTGCTGCCGGGTCCAACACCGGCGCTGCCGCCCCAGCCATCATGAACGAGGCCATGTGGGACAAGATCGCGCAGTGTGAGGCCACCGGCAACTGGAGCATCAACACCGGCAACGGCTACTACGGCGGTCTGCAGTTCGATATCCGCACCTGGATTGGTGCCGGCGGTGGCGCGTACGCCCCCAACGCCAGCCTGGCCACCAAGGCCCAGCAGATTGACATCGCCAACCGTGTCTACGCCCAGCGTGGCCTGCAGCCCTGGGGCTGCGGTTGGGCAGCGGGCAGCTAGCCCGCACCGCACGTTTGTCCCGAGCCAATGGCCGGTCCCGGATGTTCCGGGGCCGGCCATTGGCGCTTAACCAGCCTTTGCCGATCCGGACGCCCGGCGTGCCGCGGGATAGGATACCTAGGTGACTGAACCGATCCCCGCTGCGCCCGCACCCCTCTTTGGTGCCACAGATATTCGACGGCTCGCGGAAGAGATCGGGATCAGGCCCACCAAAACCTTGGGCCAGAACTTCGTCATCGACGGCAACACCATCCGCAGAATCGTCACGGCAGCGGGTATTGGCCCCACCGAGACCGTGCTGGAAGTGGGCCCCGGCCTCGGCTCCCTGACGCTGGGTCTGCTGGATGCTGCCGCTGCAGTGGTGGCGGTGGAGATCGATCCGGTCCTGGCCGCAAAGCTCCCCGAGACGGTTGCCCAGTGGCGACCAGATGCTGCCAGCTCCTTCCACCTGGTCGAAGCGGACGCCATGAAAGTGACAGAGCTGCCGGTCCAACCCACAGCGCTGGTCGCCAACCTGCCCTACAACGTGGCCGTGCCCGTGGTCCTGCACCTGCTGCAGCATTTCCCCAGCCTGGAGCACGGCCTGGTCATGGTCCAGGACGAAGTAGCCGACCGGCTGGCTGCGGGCCCTGGCTCGAAGACGTACGGTGTTCCCTCGGTGAAGGCCGCCTGGTACAGCACCATGCGCAAGGCGGGCGTGATCGGCATGAACGTGTTCTGGCCTGCACCCAAGATCCATTCCGGCCTGGTGGCGTTCCGCCGGCACGAGCCCCTGGAGACCACCGCAACGCGTGAGCAGGTCTTCGCGGTGGTGGACGCTGCCTTCGCGCAACGCCGCAAGACCCTCCGGGCGGCACTGGCGGGCTGGGCAGGCGGAGCTGCGGAGGCGGAACGCTTCCTGGTGGCCGCAGGTGTTGACCCCACCGCGCGCGGCGAAGTGATCGACGTGTCGGCGTTCGCCAGGATCGCAGAAGCGCGGCAGGCGCTGGCGTGAGTATCCCAGGGGCACGGTTCACCAGCCGCACGGTGCGCGTCAAGGCACCTGGCAAAATCAACGTCTCCCTGGACGTGGGTCCGTTGCGCGCGGACGGCTATCATTCAGTGGCCAGCGTGTACTTGGCGGTGTCCCTCTACGAGGAAGTGGCAGCCACCAGCACCGAAGCCCCCGGCATCACTGTCAGCCTCAGCCCGGCAAGCACCCTGGACCTGGACGGCGTGGATATTCCGCTGGGTGCCGGCAACCTCGCGTACCGTGCCGCCGCGATCATGGCGGACGTCTCCGAACACGCCACCGGGGTGCACCTCGAAATCACCAAACGGGTCCCGGTGGCCGGCGGCATGGGCGGTGGCTCTGCGGATGCTGCGGCGACCCTCCTCGCCTGCGATGCCCTCTGGAACAGCGGCCTGTCGCGCGAGGAACTCGCCCACCTGGCCGCCGAGCTGGGCGCAGACGTGCCCTTCTCCTTGCTGGGCGGCACTGCGGTGGGCCTTGGCCTGGGCGATCAACTCTCACCCGCGCTGGCCAAAGCCCAGACCCACTGGGTCCTGGTGGCTGCCGACTACGGCCTGTCCACTCCCGAGGTCTACCGGACCCTTGACCGGCTGCGGGCCGCGGAAGGCGTCGACACCGCCGAACCAACCGCTGTGGACCCTGCGGTCCTCACCGCCTTGCGCAGCGGCGACGCCGAGGCCCTTGGCCGGGTCCTGGTCAACGACCTGCAACGCGCCGCCGTCGAACTTTCCCCGGCGCTGCGCGATACGCTGGGGAGTGGCGAATCCCACGGCGCCCTGGCCGGGATCGTCTCCGGATCCGGGCCCACCGTTGCGCTGCTCGCGGACGATTCAGTGGCCGCGGAATCGCTGGCGACAGACCTGCGCCGGTACGGACACGCAGCCTTGGCCGTGCATGGGCCGGTCCCCGGCGCCCGCATCATTTCCGATACACACTAAGAATTTCCCCACCCGCAGCAGAAAGCAGTTCCCCTTGGCACACCTCCTTGGCGGCGAGAACCTCACCGTCGCGTACGCAACCCGAACCGTCCTGGACGGCATTACCCTGGGCCTCGAAGAGGGCGACCGGATCGGGATGGTGGGCCGTAACGGCGACGGCAAGTCCACCCTGATGCGGCTGCTCGCAGGCAGGTCCACCCCCGATTCCGGCCGGGTGACCAAACGCAGCGAGGTCAACGTGGGGTACCTGGACCAGAGCGACGTCCTCGACGGCGACCTGACCGTTGGCGTTGCCATTGTGGGGGACCAGGCCGACTACGAATGGGCGCGCAACCCACAGATCCGTGAGGTCATGGGCGGGCTGGTCTCCGACGTCGATTGGCACGCCAATGTGCACGCCCTCTCTGGCGGGCAGAAGCGCCGCGTCGCGTTGGCCAAGCTGCTGATCGAGGACCACGACGTCATCATGCTGGATGAGCCCACCAACCACCTCGACGTGGAGGGCGTGGCCTGGCTGTCCAGGCACCTCAAAACCCGCTGGCGGGCCAATCAGGGTGCCTTCCTGGTGGTCACCCACGACCGCTGGTTCCTCGACGAAGTCTGCACCAACACCTGGGAAGTCCACGACGGGATCGTGGACCCCTTCGACGGCGGATATGCCGCCTACGTGCTGGCCCGCGCCGAGCGTGACCGCAACGCTTCCGTGGTGGAGGGCAAGCGCCAGCAACTGGTCAAGAAGGAACTGGCCTGGCTGCGCCGCGGCGCCCCGGCCCGGACTGCGAAGCCCAAGTTCCGGATCGAAGCAGCCAACGCCCTGATCGCCGACGTCCCCGAGCCGCGGGACTCGATGGCCTTGAGCAAGATGGCGACCGCCCGGCAGGGCAAGGACGTCCTGGACCTCGAAAACGTCTCACTCGACCTGCTCGGTGGCGACGGCGCGAAGTTGTTTGAGGACATCACACTTCGGCTGGCCCCGGGTGAACGGCTGGGCCTGGTAGGCGTCAACGGTGCCGGTAAGACCACGCTGCTCAAACTCCTTAACGGCGAAATCCAGCCCACATCCGGCAACGTCAAACGCGGCAAGACAGTGGTCAGCGCCGTCCTCACCCAGGAGGTCAAGGAACTCGACGATGTCGCAGACCTTCGCGTGATTGAAGTCATCGAACGCGAGAAGCGCTCGTTCAACGTGGGCGGGAAGGAATTCACCGCCGGCCAGATGGTGGAGCAGTTGGGCTTCACCAACCAGAAGCAATGGACCCCCGTGAAGGACCTGTCCGGTGGCGAACGCCGTCGTCTGCAGCTCCTGCGCCTCCTCGTGGGTGAGCCCAACGTGTTGATGCTCGATGAGCCCACCAACGATCTCGATACGGATACCTTGGCCGCCGTCGAAGACGTCCTGGACGGCTGGCCGGGCACGCTGGTGGTGGTCAGCCACGACCGTTACCTCCTGGAACGCGTCACCGACCACCAGATGGCGCTGTTGGGCGACGGCAAGCTCCGTGCCCTGCCGCGCGGAGTGGACCAGTACCTCGAACTCCGGGAGGCGGCCCTGGCCGGCTCCACGGTGGCTGGCGGCGGCAGCCCGGTCACCAGCGCCGGCGGCTCCAGCGCGGCGGCCGCACCGACAGGGCCCTCCGAGGCTGCCAAGCGCGATGCCCGGAAGGCGAAAAACCGGATCGAACGCCAGCTCGGCAAGCTGGAGCAGCAGGAAAAGAAGATCCACGACTCGATGGTCAAAGCCACTTCAGAGAACGACTTCGATGCCCTCGGCGAGCTGAACAAAAAGCTGAAAGACCTTGAGGCTGATCGGGAAGGCATCGAATTGGAGTGGCTGGCTGCCCTCGAAGTGTTGGGCGAATAGGGTTTTGCTCACATTGATCCCTGCCACGCCGTTTATTTTTCGGTCATAGGGCTGGTGCCGGCGCCGCCGTGTCGCGCACAGCACCGAACCCGTGGCAAAATAGGGACTTGTGCCCGGGACTTGCGCCCTGAAGCACTGTCCGCTCTGGTGTAATGGCAGCACCCCGGCCTTTGGAGCCGTGGAGTATAGGTTCGAGTCCTATGGGCGGAACTGCTGTGCAAAGCGTTCAGTACGATTGGTCCCGGTGCCGAACCGCAACGCCGGTTCGCCCCGTCAGTGCCAGTAGACAAACGAGGAGAGCCCGTACGTGACTTCTGAGAATGCAGGTCCCGCCGCCGTCATCGTTCTGGCAGCAGGTGCCGGCACCCGGATGAAATCCCGTACTCCGAAGATCCTGCATGAGATCGGCGGCCTGTCCATGGTGGGCCACGCTTTACGGGCTGCGCGTGGCATCAACCCGCGCCGGCTTGCCGCAGTGGTCCGGCACGAACGCGACCTGGTGGCTGGCCATGTGGCACTGCTCGACCCCACGGCCGTGATTGTGGACCAGGACGACGTCCCCGGCACCGGCCGCGCCGTGGAAGTTGCACTGCACGCCCTGGACGCCCAGCAGGAACTGCAGGGCACCGTAGTGGTCACCTACGGCGATGTCCCGCTCCTGACGGAGACGCTCCTGACGGAGCTGGTCAGCACGCATGAGCAGGACGGCAACGCTGTCACCGTCTTGACCGCCCTGCTTGCGGATGCCACCGGGTATGGCCGGATCCTGCGGGCTGAGGACGGCACCGTCACCGGGATCCGGGAGCACAAGGATGCGTCCGACGCCCAACGGCTGATCCAGGAGGTCAACTCCGGGATCTACGCCTTCGACGCCGCAGTCCTGCGCACCGCCCTCGGGAAGGTCACCACTGAGAACGCCCAGGGCGAAAAGTACCTCACCGACGTCCTGGGCCTGGCCCGCGAAGCCGGTGGCCGGGTAGCCGCGGTGGTCACCTCCGACCGCTGGCAGGTCGAAGGCGCCAACGATCGTGTCCAGCTCTCCGCGCTGGGTGCCGAAATGAACCGCCGCACGGTGGAGGCGT
Source organism: Arthrobacter ulcerisalmonis (assembly GCF_900609065.1). Lineage (GTDB taxonomy): Bacteria > Actinomycetota > Actinomycetes > Actinomycetales > Micrococcaceae > Arthrobacter > Arthrobacter ulcerisalmonis. The sequence continues at coordinate 121,803 of NZ_UXAU01000026.1, forward strand.
GGATGCGGGCTGGAGTTTCAGTGGTGGATCCCGCCAGTACTTGGATCGACTCCACGGTCAGCCTCGAACCGGACGTCCGGCTGTTGCCCAACACGCAACTGCACGGCGCCACCACCGTGGCGCGCGACGCCGTCGTCGGCCCCGACACCACCCTGACGGACGTCACGGTCGGTGAGGCCGCAACGGTGACGCGCACCCACGGCTCCGGTGCCGTGATTGGTGCCGGCGCCGCCGTCGGCCCCTTCACCTACCTGCGCCCCGGCACCGTCCTCGGCGACACCGGCAAGATCGGCGCCTTCTACGAGACCAAGAACGTGCGCATTGGCCGCGGCTCCAAACTTTCGCACCTGGGTTACGCCGGGGACGCGGAAATCGGCGAGGACACCAACATCGGTTGCGGCAACATCACCGCCAATTACGACGGCGAGCAGAAGCACCGCACGGTCATCGGCTCGGGTGTTCGGACAGGTTCCAACACGGTCTTCGTCGCCCCGGTCACCGTGGGCGACGGCGCCTACAGCGGTGCAGGAGCGATCATCCGCAAAGATGTCCCCGCCGGCGCACTGGTCATCAGTGTCGCTGAACAGCGCAATGCTGAGGGCTGGGTGGGACGCAACCGGCCGGGCACGCTGTCCGCCGAACTGGCAGCAGTGCCCTCCAATACCCTGGCATCGACGGAAGAGGTCAAGTAACCATGAGCGAAATTACGGCGCACGGCGAGAAGAAGCTGGTTCTTGCTGCGGGGCGGGCACATCCCGAACTGGCCCAGGAGATCGCCAGGGAGCTGGGCACCGACCTGCTCCCAGTGGACGCTTACGACTTCGCCAACGGTGAGATCTACGTCCGCGCCGGCGAAAGCGTCCGTGGTACCGATGCTTTCGTGATCCAGGCCCATCCCGCACCGCTGAACAACCACCTGATGGAACAGCTGATCATGATCGACTCGCTCAAGCGCGCGTCGGCCAAGCGGATCACCGTAGTTTCCCCGTTCTACCCGTACGCCCGCCAAGACAAGAAGGGCCGCGGCCGCGAGCCCATCTCCGCGCGCCTGGTCGCCGATCTGTACAAGACCGCCGGCGCCGACCGGATCATGAGCGTTGACCTGCACACGTCGCAGATCCAGGGCTTCTTTGACGGTCCCGTGGACCACCTGATGGCCATCCCGCTGCTGGCGGACTACATTCGGACGCGCGTGGACGCTGAGACCGTCACGGTGGTCTCCCCTGATACCGGCCGCGTCCGGGTCGCAGAACAGTGGGCCGAGCGGCTGGGCGGCGCCCCGTTGGCGTTCGTGCACAAGAGCCGTGACCTGACGGTGCCCAACCAGGCAGTGTCCAAAACTGTGGTGGGGCAGATCGAAGGCCGCACCTGCGTCTTGATCGATGACATGATCGACACCGGTGGAACCATTTCCGGCGCCGTCCAGGTCCTGAAGAACGCGGGCGCGAAGGATGTCATTATCGCCGCCACGCACGCTGTGTTCTCGAACCCGGCGGCCCAGCGACTTTCCGAATCCGGTGCCCGCGAAGTTGTGGTCACCAACACGTTGCCCCTGCAGCCGTCCCAGCACTTCCCGCAGCTGACGGTGCTGTCCATCGCGCCGCTGATTGCCCGCGCCATTCGTGAAGTGTTCGACGACGGCTCCGTCACCAGCCTCTTCGACGGCAACGCCTAGCAGCCCCGCTCCTGTGCCGGCGGCCGTTGTCAAGAACGGCCGCCAGCACTGGTAAGATATATCCCGATACCTTGGCGAGGGAGAACAACCGGGCAACCGGTCAGTAGTCTCCGTTATCGACTGGGTCTGAACTTCCTTTCTCCGGCAGGCCACCTGGCAGCCCGGCGTTGAAGGTCGCACCAGGCCTCCGCCCTTGCTGAACACCCGTTGAGAACTCAAGGAGATATCCATGTCTGAGCAGAAGCTTGCCGCAGAACTGCGCACCGAATTCGGCAAGGGCTACGCCCGCCGTGCCCGCATGAACAACCTCATCCCCGCCGTGATCTACGGCCACGGCGCTGAGCCCATCCACATCACCCTGCCGGCCAAGGCCACCACCCTGGCCGTACGCACGGCCAACGCCCTGCTGTCCCTGGACATCAACGGTGAAGAGCACCTGGCCCTGGTCAAGGACGTGCAGCGCGACCCGATCAAGCAGATCATCGAGCACATCGACCTGCTGACTGTCCGCAAGGGCGAGAAGGTCACCGTTGAGGTTGCCATCCACGTTGAAGGCGAGCCGGCTCCGGGCAACGTCCAGAACCTCGAACTGACCACCGTGTCCGTTGAGGCCGAGGCTACCCACCTGCCCACCTCGATCGTGGTCAACATCGAAGGCCGCGCTGCAGGCGAGCACATCCACGCTTCCGACCTGGTGCTGGCCAAGGGCTCCGAGCTGCTCACCGATCCCGAGGCGCTCGTGGTGAACATCTCCGAGGCAATCGAAATCGCCGACGAGGACGAGGACGACGCCGCCGCTCCCGCCGCCGCCGAGTAATCACAGGATTGATCTTGCCAGTGGCTGGATTCCCCTCCGGGAGTCCAGCCACTGGTGTTTCCAGCTGGTGCGCCGACCGTGGCAGCGCTGGCACACACGCCGCCCACCTGAGGATGAACCCATGACTGATACCTGGCTGATCGTCGGCCTTGGCAACCCCGGCGCCCAGTATCAAGGAAACCGCCACAACATCGGCCAGATGGTCTTGGACGAACTTGCGGCCCGTATCGGTTCTGGGTTTAAAAGCCACAAGGCACGGGCGCAGGTCCTGGAGGGCCGGCTGGGCATCGGTGGACCGCGGGTAGTGCTCGCCAAGCCACTCTGCTACATGAACGTCTCCGGTGGTCCCGTGGCTGCCTTGGCGAACTTTTATGGCATTGATCCCGCCCACGTGGTGGCGGTCCACGATGAAATCGATATCCCGTTCAATACCGTCAAGCTCAAAATCGGTGGCGGTGAAGGCGGACACAACGGCCTTCGGGACATCTCCAAGGCGCTGGCCACCAAGGACTACTTGCGGGTGCGAGTGGGCGTGGGCCGGCCACCTGGCCGGATGGATACCGCTGATTTCGTGCTCCGGGATTTTGGCACCACCGAGCGCAAGGAGCTGTCCTTCCTGATCGACGAGGCCGCAGACGCCGTGGACCTACTCCTCCGGCAAGGCCTCACTGACGCGCAGCAAAAGTTCCACCCGGCCAAGCCCGGGACCGAGTAACAGTCCAACTTTGTCCCCTCCACCTGCCCCGATGTTCGCGGATGGGGGTATTCTTCATGTGTGCGGGGGGCAAAGGAGCTGTACCCCGCCACTGCTTGGATGTAGGGGATAGTGCATGTCAATCGAGCCACTTGATTGGGGCCGTGGGTCACAGTCGGCTGCGGTGGCTCAACCACGCCAAACCGGTCCACTTCCCAGCGCACCAGCGTGGTCGGCCTCGGCTCGCAGCGGTACCCTCGAGGCTGCGGTCGCTGCCCTGACCCGTGCCAACTCCTTGGGCGTGGTGATCACCGGCGGACGGGGGGTGGGCAAATCCTCCCTGGCCAGGGCCGCCGTGACGGAGTTGGGACCGGAAACCTATTCTTTGCAGCTCCGCAGCAGCCCGCTGGGTCCTGAAACTCCGTACGGCTGCCTTTCATTCTTGTTGGCCAGGCTGCCGCAGGCGTACCTAGGCTCGCCCACCGCTGTGCTGCGGGGGATCACTGCACTGATCCGCAGCGATGCTGCCGGCAGGCCCTGCGTCATCACCCTCGACGCCACAGCTCGGATCGATGACCTGAGTGCCGGCGTCTTGCTCAATGTCCTACTGACCGGCACCGCCAAGGTGGTGGCTGTGTCCTCCTGCACCAGCGATCTTCCGGTGGATTTCCACTGGTTGTTGACAGAGCGCAAGCTCACCGAGGTGCGGCTGGAAAACTTGAATGAAGCCCAGACTCGGCAAGTTCTTTTGTCCCTCCTGGGGCACCGGGTTTCGGCGCCCTTGGTGAATACCTACCATCGGCTGGTGGGCGGTAACCCGCTGTTGCTCAAGGCCCTGGTCGCCGAGCAGCAGCACGTGGGAAACCTGGTGCTCTCGGACGCTGTGTGGACACTGCGGGACAAAGTGGTCTTGGCCGGCGCCGCCAGCCTCGATGACATCGTCAGGTCGCGATGGGCGCGTGAAACGGCCCAGGCGAAAGATGTCATCGAATTACTGGCCTGCGCCCGCCGGATCGAGCTGCACCGGCTGACCGCCCTGTACGGAACGGAAACCATTGCAGACATGGAGGATGACGGCCTCCTGGAAGTGGAAGGCTCCGACCGCCGCTGGGTGAGCCTGCGGGAACGGTACATCGGTGAGGTGGTCCGCACCTGGCTCAGCATTTCCCGCCGTCGGGAGCTACGCACTGTCCTGCTGGCGGGCCACGAGCCGGACCCCACTGCGATGAGCGCACCGGAGCTGCTCGACTTCGCCGCCTGGACCAACGAATGCGAGACGGACCTTGGTCCTGCACTGGCGTTGGCCGCAGCTGGTGCAGCGGTCCAACTGTTCGACCCGCGCGCCGCCCTAGCCTATGCTGACATGCTGCCCCGGACCGATTCGCGCTGGATTCCCGCACAGCGATGGAAAGCCGATGCCTATTTGCAGCTGGACCTTCCTCTACAAGCCCTGGCCGCACTCGAAGCCATCACCGAACGCGAACTGGCGAGTCTGGAAGAAGAGGAATATTCCCGGGTCATCGCCGCCCGCGCTGCGGTGATGCTGTGGATCCCGGAAAAAATCCAGGCCGTACCTGCAATCCTGGCCACCGCCAAGAAGCGCTTGGCTGCAGCCAGCCAGGGCGCAACCTGGCCACAATCCGATGCTGTTGCCGCAAACCGCCTTGCGCTGGTGGATTTCGAATACCACGCGTTCGTAGGCGACTACACTGCCATCATCCCGGACCTTGAAAAAGCTGCCGACCCTGCCCTGAATCCGGATACTGTCTTCCGGTTACGCGCAGCCATCATCCTCATGACAGCGCTAGCCTTCACCGGCAGGGAGATGGACGCGCTCCACCTCATGCGGCGGCTTGGCAGCCAACTCAACGACTCGTCGGAAAGCGTCGGGCTCCGCGAGCGCTTCACCAAGGACGCTTTCTTGCTGCTCCTGATGGCCGGGCAGTGGCGTTGGTGCATCGACATCCTTGGCACCGCAGCCGTGGGCGATTCCACGCGTAAATCGGAACTGGATGCTGCCCACGAACTGGCCATCGGGACCGCCTATGCTTTTTCTGGGCGCGGGACGGAGGCGCTCGAGCCACTGATCTCGGCCGTTGCCCAGTTGGAGATCCACTCGCTGCAGGGCGCCCTCCGGGGGGCCTACGCGGCAACGTCGCTGGCCTACGCCCAGACGGGCAACGCGTCGTTGGCCAAGAAGTACCTGGCTAAGTATCAGTCATCACGGGGCAGGGCGAGCTTCGCGCTGGAATCCGTCATCACGTTTTGTGCCCATACGGCGGGGCGGTGGCTCGGGGACGCGGACGCCGCCGTCGTCCTGAAAGAGACGGCGCGGCAGCACTTCGGTGCCGGACGCTACACCTTGGCCGGGCTCTTCCAGCTGGCCGGCACCGTCAACGGCTCCGACGCCGACTACAAATTTCTGGAGGAAATTGCCGGCTACCGGCAGGGTCCGCTGGCAGAGGTTTCCCGACTCATTGCCGTGGGCACCCGCACCGGGGACGCCGGAATCCTTCTTGCTGGCGGCGATATCGCTGCCAGTTTGGAACTGGAAGCACTCGAGGCCAGGTGCATGGCCTTGGCCGTGGACTTCGCCCGCCAATCGGGGGACGCCGCCACAGCCCGCAACGCACAGGCCAGGCTCGATATCTTGGCCACCACCGTGGCTTCGCTGCCGATTATTCCCACGAGTGGCAGCCCGCTCCTGACCAATCGGGAGCGCCAGATTGCCCGGCTTGCCGGCCGTGGCGCATCCAACCGCGATATTGCCCTGGAAATGGGCGTGTCAGTCCGAACCGTCGAAGGCCACCTTTATCAGGTCTTCACTAAACTCGGCGTAACTTCCAGAGGTGATCTGACTGGACTTGTCTGAGGGCTCCACCACCAAAACTGCGTACCGCGCACTGCCCGGGCGGCGGGAGCCGCTGGACCGGATTTCGACCATCATCCGCAGTTCCAGCAACCAGGCGGTCTATCTCATTGCGGGGGCGGGTCTGGGTAAGTCCTCCCTCACGGAGGGATTGGTAGAGCGGCTTTCTGCTGAGCTGAATATCCTGAGGCTCCATGGCAGTGCTGCGCTTGCGGCCGTCCCGTTCGGTGTGTTGACCCCTTACACGGCCGATCTGACGGCGGAGGAATCTGTCTCTCCGGTGGCGGTGCTGCGGTCCATGTGGTCTTTTTTTGAAAGGGTGAAGGCCGGCACCGGTGCTCCGGTGCTGTTGGTGGTGGACGATGCGCACTACCTCGACGACGCCTCAGCTGCCGTGGTGGCTGACCTGATCGCCGCGGGCTGGGCGAAAGTGGTTGCCGCTGCCAGGCCGCGGCCGGGCCTGCCGCAACCGCTGAACCAGCTCTGGTATGACGGACTCGCGGAGCGCGTGGATTTGCGGCTGCTCAACCGGGAACAGATCGAGGAGGAACTCCACCAGATCCTCGACGGGACGATTCCCGCTGCCACGGTGGACGCGGTCTGGACTGCGTCCGGCGGTAATCCGCGGATCCTCGATGCGCTATTGCATGATGCCGCCGCGGCAGGAGTCCTGGCCCGGCGCAACGGCACCTGGGTGCTGCTGGCCGACCTGCCCTTTGACGGCGAGCGAATTACGTCTGTTGTCGCCAAGGACCATCTGCGTCGCGCCCCCGAGGAACAGGAGGCGGTGAAGCTGATCGCCCTGGCCGGGCCGGTGAGCCGCAAGGCTATCGAGGAAATCTGCGGCGCAGGCGTGGTCAGGGCGTTGCTCGAACAACAGACAGTGGTGGAACAACCCACCGTCCCGGCGGAGCTCACCCTGTGGAACGGGCTGCTTGCCAGCGCTATCCGCAGCACCGTGTCCGTATCCCGCAGCCTGCAGTTACTCGAAAAGACCCGGCCGCACCTGGACGTTGAGTCCCTCCGCGGCGAGGGCCTGGGACGGTATGTGGAATGGTCTTTGGATTGCGGCCTGCCGGTGGCCGATCAATACCTGATGGCAGCAGCCAGGGAGGCGTTGCAGCAGTTCACCAATGCCAGTGCCCGGCGCATCGCGGCCAAAGTCCAGGACCCGGCACTGGTGCCAGCAGCGCAGGCCATCCAGGCCCGGGCGCTGTTCAACCAAGGCCGGTACGCGGCCGCCGCAGCCCTGCTGGATGCGTGCTGGCCCAACATGAGCCAGGACGCTGATGGTGCTGCTGTCCTTCTCCTGCGGGCAGCGGCGTACCAGGCTACGGGCCAGCCCATGGATGAATTGGTGGCGGACGTGGTGGAAAGAACCACCACTGACACTGGCTGGCCACTGGACTTGCTGCGGCTGATACGCCTGGGCGGCGAGCTGAACGCGCCAGCGCTCGCCTTGGAAGTCGAACAGTTGGGAACCGGTACGGACGACGATGCGGGCAGGCCGCTGCCCGCCCTGGCCGGCGCGTTGCTGGCCCATGCCCTGTGCACGGCTGGGAAGGCCAGCCAAGGGGTGGAAGCGGCCATGATGGCGGCCACGGAGCTGCGCGCGCTCAAGGGCAGCCTTTACTACTACCCGCAGGTGGTCCTCGGCCGCCTGGTGATCGGCTACCTGGCCATGGGGGAGTGGGAGTCTGCTGAGCGGGAAATTAACAGCTACGCCGGCGACCTGAGGCGGGGGCATGCCGTCTTCGATGGCAGCCTGCAAGTGCTCCGCGGATACGCCCTCCTGCGGCAGGGGAGGTTGGAGCGGGCCTATCAGATTCTGGTTCCCGCCGTGGAGGCCCTGCGGCTCAACGATCCGGCCCAGTTGTTCAAGTTCGGCGCGGCGCTGGGACGCCATGCTGCCGTGCGGCTGGGTTACACCGCCCAGGCCAAGCGCCTCGAAAGCGACTACCGGGACGCGGCAACGTGGGCGCCGGCCCATGATCTGCATGCGCGGGCCCATAACGCGGCGGCGACGGAATTCGCGTCCGCTGGCGCAGGCCTGGCCGAGCTGCACTCGTACGCGGAGCTCGCCAGGGCCGGCGGTAGAGTGGGAACCCAGCTTGAACTGCTCGCCATGTGCTGGGACTTGGGAGACCAGACGGTCGTTCCCGCCATCCGCACGGTGGCTGCCAACGTCGAAGGCAGATGGGCTGCCGGACTCCTCAGCCTCGCCGAGGCCTGGGACGCGGACGACGCCGACACCCTCCTCAGCGTTGCCGCCAGCCTCGAAAAGGGCGGCTTCGTCAATCTCGCCCGTGACGCGTACGGCCGGGCAGGGGCTCGGTTCGAGGCTGCGGGGGAGCGACGCCGTGCCCGGCAGGCAGTGACCCACCGCGAGCGTTGCGAGCTTGAACTCGGGGAGCGGTACCGGGAGGGGAAGTTCATTGCGGCGGCTCCTGCCGTCCACCTGACCCGCCGGGAGCAGGACATTGTGGGCCTCGCCGTTACGGGAATGACTGATCGTGAAATCGCCCAGCACCTCATGGTTTCGGTCCGGACCGTGGAGGGGCACCTGTACCGGACCTACGTCAAGCTTGGTGTCCGTAGCCGCGAAGAGCTGGAGTCTGTCTTCCCGCAACACTGAAGTTCGGCGCCGCTGTGGGTACTACCTGCCACCCCAGTAGTACGCCTAAGAAAAAGCGAGTACCACCTACTCGTGCAGCGGCCAGCCCCGCCCGGTTTACTTAGAGAGGCAGGAAAACACCGGGCTTGTACGCTCGGTTGATTCCGGCCAGCATGGTCTCTCTCGCTTCCGGTTCCTTCGTTGAGCCGGACACAGACGGGGCCGGCGACGTCAGAGTCTTTCTGAGACCGAGACTCTCCCCCCAGCCGTCGCCGGCCCTACTCTTTCCGCAGGCGCACAGCCCGGATAGTTTTGGTGGTCGCAACGGCGCGGCCACCATTACTGCGTTATGGGACAATTGGGAGTCAACCACTGGCCTTCCAAGGAGTCTGTTTTGGCTGTAGTTTCAACGCCGTCCACCCTCGAACGTGCGCAGCCGGCCATGGACAACGCCGAAGTCCGCCGCATCCGCAACGATTTTCCGGTGTTGAACCAGACCGTCAACGGCAGCCCGCTGGTGTACCTGGATTCCGGGGCCACCTCGCAGAATCCACTCAGCGTGATCGAAGCTGAGCAGGAATTCTACGAACAGCGCAACGCTGCAGTCCACCGTGGCGCACACCATCTGGCGGTCGAGGCCACCGAAGCCTACGAAGACGCACGCCAGACGGTGGCGGACTTTATCGGTGCCCGCTACGAGGAGACCATCTGGACCTCCAACGCCACCGAGGGGCTGAACCTCATCAGCTATGCCCTTTCCAATGCAGCGCTCTGGGCCGCCCAGGGCCGCGGCGATTCCCAACTCAAGGAACTCTCGCTCGGGCCCGGTGACCAGATTGTCGTTACGGAGATGGAGCACCACGCTAACCTCATCCCCTGGCAGGAGCTTGCCTTCCGCACCGGCGCCACGCTCCGGTACCTGCCGATTGACGACGCCGGTGCCCTCCAGATGGACGCGGCGCAGGCCATCATCACGCCGCGGACCAAGGTCCTTGCCTTCACCCATGCCTCCAACGTCCTGGGCACCATCAACCCGGTGGCTGAGTTGGTGGCGTTGGGCCGAGCCGCAGGTGCCCTGGTGGTGTTGGACGCCTGCCAGTCGGCGCCGCACCTGGCGCTGGACGTCAAGGCTTTGGACGTTGACTTTGCAGTGTTTTCTGGACATAAGATGCTGGCCCCCACAGGTATTGGTGTCCTCTATGGCAAGCAGGAGTTGCTGGACGTTCTGCCGCCCTTCCTGACCGGCGGTTCCATGATCACCACCGTCACCATGGAACGTGCTGAGTACCTGCCCGCGCCGCAGCGCTTTGAGGCCGGCACGCAGCGGATTTCGCAGGCCATCGCGCTGGCTGCAGCCGCCAACTACCTCTCCGAGACCGGCCTGGATCGGATTCATCAGTGGGAGGCCAGCCTTGGCCAACGGATGGTTGCCGGATTGGAAGCAATGCCGGGTATCCGTGTTCTGGGACCAGCCGCAGGGCAGGAACGGATTGGCCTCGCCGCGTTCGATGTGGCCGGCGTGCACGCCCATGACGTGGGGCAGTTCCTTGATTCACGCGGCATCGCCGTCCGGGTGGGCCACCACTGCGCCCAGCCGCTGCACCGCCGCCTGGGCCTGACGGCCACCACCAGGGCCAGCGCCTACCTCTACAACACCACCGACGATGTGGATCAGTTCCTGGCGGCCGTAGCCGGCGTCCGGTCCTATTTTCGCGCCTAGCAGGGACACACCATGAGCCTCGACCAGCTGTATCAGCAAATCATCCTCGACCACTCCAAGCTTCGGCACGGCAGCGGTCTCGCCGACACCCCGGCACCGGCCAATGCCAGCACCGGCCAGTCGCACCAGCTCAACCCGGTCTGCGGGGACGAAGTCACGCTGCGACTGGCAGTGGTAGACGGAACCGTAACCCAGATCGCCTGGGACGGCGCAGGCTGCTCGATCTCCATGGCGTCAGCGTCCGTGCTGTCCGAACTGGCCGAGGGACTGACCGTGGCCGAAGCGCACGAGGTCATCGACAGCTTCCGCGAGGTGCTCCGTTCCCGCGGAAAAGTGGCGGCCGATCCGGAACTGCTCGGTGATGCCGCAGCGTTTGAGGGCGTTGCCAGGTACGCGGCACGGGTGAAGTGCGCCATGATTTCCTGGGTGGCGGCGGAAGACGCACTGAACCAGGCCGCCTGACCGCTGCAGGCAGCCAACCAGAGGAACTCAGGCGGCCACCCACGACAAAGCCCGGAACATCAGCTGATGTCCCGGGCTTTGTCGCGGAGAGTAAGGTCCAGGCTAGCGCGCGGCCGTTTCGTCGAAGCGTTGGCCCGCCGGGTTTGACGGCAGGATCGTCAGGATCAGGACAGCGAGGTTGCCCAGAACGGGAATCAGGTTCAGGAGGACGAGAAAACCGCTGAGGTTGGGATCGTGCAGCCTGCGGACTGTCAGGGCGATGGAAGGCACGATCGTTGCCAGTCCCCACACGGCGGCCAGTACGAAGCCAACCACGGCAACCGGCCCGTACGACGGCACTGCGCCCACGGAGGTGAGTGACACGGTGGTGCCCGCATTGATGATGATGTTCAGGACAATGCTGATGGCGATGGCTACGAGTGCCCACCACCAGTACTCACTGCGGCTGGCGCGACCTGAAACCGTGGCGTACTTCTTGAAGAAGCGCCGCACGGCGACGGGAAATGGCGCACCGTAGTTGGGCGCCCACAACGGAGGTTCTCCGCCATTGAAACCAGGCTGTGTTTCGGATGTTTGTGGATACTGCGGATAGCTCAAGGGTTCCCCATTTGTCTCGAGTGACAAGACCCGCCAATCGTACTGTTCCACTCGAATAAATCCCCTGTTCAGGGCGCGAATTTGCTTTCAGTTCACGGAATCCACTACGTTTTCCGAAATACGATACCCGTGCGCACTTTTCCTGCGCAGCCGAATATCAGGGTGTGCCAGAGTCGCGTGTCAGCGCAGCTTCGAGGACGTCCAGTAATTCGGGTGTGGAGGCAACCTCGACCGTGCCGGAATCGGCGTCGAGGGTCAGAATTTCCTGCCCAAGATCAGTGATGTACTTCCGATCGGTGCCGTTGGCTTTCCGTCGTTCTCCATGGATTGCCTGAACCGCGATGGTGCGCGGGGCCCCTAACGGCACCAAATCGTCGTAGACGACGGGCTGAAAAACCAGGGATCCAGAACTGGGAGTGGCAATCCCTTGATTCCAGATGGTGCTCAGGGATCCGCTCCGAGCGTTGGGGTAGCGGAGGTAGACCATGAGTTTCTTCTCCTTCGCCAGCCGTTCCCGGTTCTTGCGCGACTTACGAAGCGAGAAAGATGCCAGGAGCCAGTACAAGAGGGTGTAGAAGAACGCGCTAACGAGAGTCCCCACTACGTCGCGATTGTCGAAGACGAGCCAGATGCCCGCGCCCACCAGCATGAGCGCAAAGTAAGCGATAGCAAGGGCGAGCCTGGGGTGCTGTCGAACCCATGTCCTCATGTGCGCATCCTCTTTTGCTGCCATTAGCGACGGGACTGCAATACTTTGACCATGGTCGTCTACTTCGAGTGCATCACAAAGACCAGCACCCCGAGAGAAGAGATGTTCGACCGTGCCCGGAACATTGATACGCATCGGGCCTCTATGGCGAAGTCGCGTGAAGAAGCCATTGCGGGCACAACGACCGGACTGATCACGTTAGGTGAAGAAGTGACCTGGCGGGCCTGGCACTTCGGCGTTCCGCTGCGGATGACGAACCGCATTACAGCTATGCAGGCACCCGAATACTTTATCGATGAACAGGTCAGGGGACCGTTCAAAACGTTTCGGAACGTGCACGAGTTCACTGCGGATCACACGGGATGCACAATGATTGACCGCATTGAATTCCAAGCACCATTTGGCCTTCTTGGCCAACTTGCCGAGAAATTGGTGCTGACCAAATACCTCCGCAAGCTCATCGAAGAGCGGAACAGGCACCTGGCCCTTGTCATCGCGGCAGACACATGAACATGTCACCGTCATGCAAGAGCACCGAGGTGGCCTGGTGTCATCGGTGGGTGAGGTGCTGTTCGATTTGTATTCGGAGTACCGTGCGCGCACGGTGGTATCGGCTGCGGACGGTGCCTTCTTTCATCTTCATGATTCGGCTTACTTCGACTAAAGAAAATCCGTCCCAGTGAACGAGTCCGATGATGTCTTGGTCGACTGCGTCCAGTGACGCAATGGCTCGGTGGAGCGCGTCGTGTTCGGCAGTGTCAGAGAAGCCGGGGCGGGGGGTTGCTGAAAGAATGCTACGAAGCTTGTCGGAAATGGCTCGTTGCCGAAGTGCCCGCCGACGATAGTGCATCAGCACGTTTCGGCCAATGCCGAACATCCATGGCCTGACTTCCGTGTCTTCTACGGGAAGGGCTGATGCCCGACGCCAGAGGACCAACAGCGTCTCGGCGAGCAGATCGGCTGCATCGTGTGGTTGATCTACCCGCCGCGCAAAGTATGCGAGCAGTGCCGGAGCATGCTCTCTGGTGGCGTTCTCGACACGCGCCGTTCGGATCTCGGTACCCATGTTCACTTTGCTTCTGGAGCGCAAGTCATGCCCCATGCGTCGACTGTGCGGTCCGTGCTATGCCCACCACCATTGAGCCAGTTGATCCCCGGAAAGGTTTCCTTGGCGAAGTGTTGGAGTTCGACAGCAAGGCTTCCGTTGACGCGGGCTTCCCCTTCTGGATCGTCAGTACGATTGCCGGCCGCGTCGTAGAGACGCTGACCGAGCCCTGCCCAGTCGTGAGCGTAGATAGCGGAATCGAGCTTCGCGATGTCTCCAGGGCTGGGATTCCTTAGCTCTATCCATGCCCGGCAGGTCTCTTCGTGACCCGTGCCGGTCACCCAAGTGACTGGGATCGGCTCGGTACTGCGGACGTTCTCAAGCGGCATGCTCACACCGCCCCAGTGAGACATCATCACGGCCGCCGTGCCCGCACCCGCGGTCACTAAAACTGCGGCACTCACGACCGCCGGAAGCACCCATCGAGGTCGGAGAGCGCGCCTCTTGCTGACGCGGCTCGGCACTGTCACGGCAGCCATGTGTCGCGCTTCTAGGTCTGCCGCCTGCGGCAAAGGCTCAGTCATCGACGAGAGTTGGTCATCGAGGTCGGTTGTACCCATGGTGTCTCCTTGGTGTTTTACCTACTCATTCCCACCACTCCGCGATTCGTTGCGAATTCGCAAGACATTTCGAGGGGCAATAGACCTTCCAGACGGATTCAGATTGCACGCTGAGGCGCAGGGTGCACCTTAGCGGATCCAGCCTCAGGCTGCCGAAGTGCGGCCGCCTGCAGGCACGCCCGGACATGGCAAGGACCCAAGTCCTCATCTCCGAATGCTCCTTCTGCTGGTGAAAGCGGCCTTTGCCCGTTTGAGTGGCCGGAGCAGGACCGCTCAAGCGGGGTGGGCTCCCGTGGTTTCATAGGGACATGAAGAATTGGGTGTGGGGAACCATTGGAACGGTCGTTTTGGTATTTGGGCTTGGTCTCAGCGCTCTGGGATTCTTCCAGCCCGGCCTGGAATGCGCCGAGGATGACGTGTCTGCGGGTTGCCCCGCAACACCGACTTTCGCCGTGATGTCTGCGGTGGGAATTCTGCTGATTCCGGCAAGTATTCCGTTGCTCATTCGAGCCGGAAGAACTCAAAAGCTTCCGCTGGAGGCAGCCGGGAAATTCGGCCGGCTGCCTGGAGCCGACTAGCCCACCAGGCCCATGATGCCGATGATTGCCGTGGCAACGCCGAGGACCAGGGAGATGCCCACCAGCACCACGTGCACGGTCAGGAACCGGGTCGCTTTGCCGTTCGCATCACGGGCCCGGCTGTCCTTCATGACGCGGCGCAGGAACTGCGGCCACACCAACAGGGACCAAGCGCCGGCGATGATCAGGATGAGCGCGGCGAGAACGGGAAGCTGCATCGTCTAGTGGCTTTCCAGCCAGGCCTGCGCCTGTGTGGCCTGCAGGTTCAGCGCCTTGGCCACCATGGGCTCCGCAGCGTCGGCAATCTTGCTGCCGAGGAACGGAATTGAGGACTTCACCGCGCCCTCAAGCTCAACCCGGGTGCCGCCGTCGGCCGATACCAAGCGCTGCACAGCGTCCACATCGACAGGTGCGCCACTGATCTTGAGGGAGATGCTGCTTTCCCGCGAACCGTCGGCGGCCGGCGCAGTCCAGTTCTCCACCTGCGTGACCTTAAGGCTTTCACCCACAAACTTCCGGGCGATCTCCGGCAGGCGGGTGGTGGGCAGGGTGCGGACCGAGGTGGCCGTGAAGGGGCCGGCCACCTCGCCGTCAAGCACGAACGATTCCAGCGTGCCACCCACCAATTCGCTGACGTGGCGCTGGAAGTCCTCGTTGACCAGCACGGATGCGACGTCGGCGACGGGGTGCGGCAAAGTGGTGACGGCGTTCAAGGCCATGGGTCCTCCTGGGACGTGGGTCGGTCGGGGTTCCCCAACATCCTAAGGGGTGCCGGTTGCCTGCTCCGCATCGACGATCTTCTTCGCCGCGTCCGTGATGTTCCGGGCCATGGCGGGGAAGATCAGGCTGTGGAAGGGCAAGACTGCCAGCCAGTACAGCCTGCCGCTGAGTCCCTTCGGGAAGAAAATGGCGCGTTGCCGGTAGGTGCTGCCCGTCCCGTCCGGCGTCACCGACAGTTCCAGCCAAGCCCGGCCAGGGGCCCGCATTTCGGCGCGCAAGCGGAGGAGCGAACCGCGGTCAATCTGTTCCACCCGCCACCAGTCCACCACCTCACCTGCGGCCAAGTTCTTGGGGTGGCGGCGGCCACGGAGCAGCCCGGCGCCGCCGGTCAGTTTGTCCAGCCAGCCGCGCACCTGCCACGCGAGCGGCAGCGAATACCAGCCGTTGCGGCCGCCAATGCCCTCGATGATGGTCCACACGTGTGCCGTGTCCACGCTGCTGTGGAACTCTCGCTTGTCGATGTAGACCTTATGCCCGGCCCAGTCCGGATCGCTGGGCAGCGGATCGGCCGCCACGCCGGCGTTGGCCCAGGTGGTCTCCACCTGCCCGTCGCGCTCCTTACCCAAGGCCAAGGCGACGGCCGTGCGATAGCTGGTCAGGCCGCCGTCGGGCAGCGGAACATAGTCATCGATGTCGTGTTCATTGGACACGGCGTCATGCTGCAGCGACTGCACCAGCGGGACCGCCATGGACAGCGGGATGGGAGTTGTGAGTGCGACCCACATTCCCGCCAGCTTGGGTGCCGGAATGGGCAGGGCCAGGACAAAACGGTGCGGCAGTCCCGCCTCGGCGGAGTAGGCCTGCATCATCCCCGCGTAGGTCAGGACTTGGCGGCAGCCAATGTCGAACGTCCTGTTGATCGTCCCTTCGAGGGCGGCCGCGCCCACCAGGTAGTGCAGGACATCCCGGACGGCGATTGCTTCGATTCGGTTGCGGACCCAGCTGGGTGCCGGCATCAACGGCAACGTCTCGGACAGGTGCCGGATCATTTCAAACGACGCCGACCCGGAGCCAATAACCACCCCGGCCTGGTACACGATCGAGTCCACGCCGCTGTCGAGGAAGACTTGGCCGACTGCTTCGCGCGAGCGCATATGTGTGGAGAGTTCCACACCGCTCGGGTGGAGTCCGCCCAGGAACACGAGGCGGTCCACGCCGGCATCCTTCGCGGCGGTTGCTGCGGTCTGGGCCATGGTTTTCTCTTTTTCCTCGAACCCGGCCCCCGCCGCCATGGAGTGGACCAAGTAGTAGAAAACGTCGACGCCGGTCAGCGCCTCCCGGAGCGCTGCACCGTCGTCGAGGCTACTCGCCACCACCTCAACGTCATCACGCCACGGCGTGCCAGCGATCTTGTCGGGGGAGCGGACCAACACCTTCACGGTGTGGCCCGCCTCGAGCAGCTTGGGGACCAGCCGGCCGCCGATGTAGCCGGTGGCTCCCGTGACCAGCACCGTCTTGCCGGGTGTGGACGTCGTGTTCGATTCGGACATGGTGTCTCCTTTTCGCCTGCGCAGATGCTGCCTCCCTCCACCCTAGCCCTGGACTGTCGGTGCTGCGGGGTAGGCTGGGAAGACCTGAGATTCGAAGAGAATTTCGGGTTTTCGTGTTGCCTGCCTTCTTCCTTTTCCACCACAGGAGTTTCTTGCCATGAGCCTTGTTGGGCCCCCCACTGCTGGTCCGTCCCTGGACGGGTTGCGCCGCGCACTGGCGCCGGATCAGTCCTTCTCCCGGGTCAGGGCTGAAGCGGCTCGCGGGTTCGCTGGGCGGGGGCAGGACTACCAGGTGAGTGCACCGGCTGGGCTCCGGCCGGTGCTGCTGGCTGAGATGGTGGACGGGCTCGCGGCTGGAGAGTTGGACGCCCCCGGAGTCGCGGGCCCCGGCGTCGTCCTGGCCGTGACGGCCACCGGCCGCGAAGCCGAGGACCTGTGCGCCGCGCTGCGGGCCTACCTGCCCGCCGATTCGGTGGCGGAATTTCCCAGCTGGGAGACCCTGCCGCACGAACGCCTGTCGCCCCGGTCGGACACCGTGGGGCGTCGGCTGTCTGTACTGCGGCGCCTGGCCCACCCCGACGACGCCGGCGCCTCACCGCTGCGGGTGGTGGTGGCACCCGTCCGGGCAGTGGTGCAACCGCTGGTGGCCGGCCTGGGCGACCTGGTGCCGGTAAGCCTCAAAGTTGGTCAGGAGCGACCCTTCACCGACGTAGTCCGCAGCTTGGCGGACGCCGCCTACGCCCGGGTTGACATGGTGACGCACCGCGGCGAGTTTGCTGTCCGCGGTGGCATCCTGGACGTCTTCCCGCCCACCGAAGACCACCCCATCCGGGTGGAGTTCTTTGGCGATGAGGTGGACCAGATGCGCTGGTTCGCCGTCGCGGACCAGCGCTCGCTGTCTGCTCCGGGCGTGCAGCACCCCACCGAACTGCACGCCCCGCCGTGCCGGGAAATCCTGATCACGCCCAGCGTGATGTCCCGGGCCGCCACCCTGAAATCCCAGCTGCCGGCCGCCGCTGACATGCTGGAAAAGATCGCTGGCGGCATCACCGTCGAAGGCATGGAGTCCCTGGCGCCGGTGCTGGTGGACTCCATGGTGCCGTTCGTGGACCAACTGCCCGCAGGTTCCATTGCAGTGGTCATCGAGCCGGAGAAGGTCCGCGCCCGGGCGCACGACCTCGCGGCCACCAACGAGGAATTCCTGGAAGCGGCGTGGGCCACCGCGTCCGACGGCGGGGCCGCACCCTTGGACCTCAGCTCCCAGGCCTCTGCCGCCCTCCATTCCGCCAGCTTCCGTTCGCTAGCCGAAACCCGCAGTACAGCGTTGGAACACAGCGTATCGTGGTGGTCCATCACCTCCCTCGCCCAGGACGCGGAGCTCCTGCCGGAGATCGACGTCCTTAACCTGCACGCCCGTGAGCCTCGCGGCTATCAGGGCGATGTCGCCGAGATGCTGGACTTCGTGGCCAGCCATGTCCGGGACCAATGGCGGATCGTGGTGGCCACCGAAGGCCCCGGCCCAGCGCAGCGGCTCGCCGAACTCTTCCACGACGCCGATATCCCGTGCGCCCGGGTGGACAGCCTGGACCACGAACCCCAGGCCGGCATCATCGAGGTGACCACAGCCGCCGTCGGCCGCGGTTTTGTGCTGGACGGGCTCAAGGTAGGCCTCCTCACCGAAGCCGACCTGCTGGGCCGCACCTCCGCCGGCTCCACCAAGGACATGCGGAAGATGCCGTCCAAGCGGCGCAATGCCGTTGACCCGCTGCAGTTGCTGGCCGGAGACCATGTGGTGCATGAACAGCACGGCATTGGCCGGTTCGTAGAGCTGATCCAACGCAAAGTTGCAGGTGGGGGTGAGGGCGTCCGGGAATACCTGGTCCTCGAATACGCGCCGTCCAAGCGCGGCGCGCCGGGGGACCGGTTGTTCGTACCCACAGACCAGCTGGACCAGGTCACCCGCTACGTTGGCGGGGACGCGCCGGCGCTCAGCAAGATGGGCGGCGCGGACTGGGCCAGCACCAAGTCCAAGGCCCGGAAAGCCGTCAAGGAAATTGCCGGCGAACTCATCCGGCTGTATTCGGCCCGGATGGCCTCGCGCGGGCATGCGTTCGGCCCGGATACGCCGTGGCAGCGAGAATTGGAAGAGGCCTTTCCGTACGTGGAGACGCCGGACCAGCTGACCACCATTAACGAGGTCAAGGCGGACATGGAGCGGGAAATCCCCATGGACCGCTTGGTCTCTGGCGACGTGGGCTACGGCAAGACCGAAATTGCGGTGCGCGCAGCGTTCAAGGCCGTGCAAGACGGCAAGCAGGTCGCCGTGCTTGTGCCCACCACTTTGTTGGCGCAGCAGCACTACGAGACGTTCACGGAGCGCTTTTCCGGGTTCCCGCTCCGGGTCAGGCCGCTCTCGCGCTTCCAGAGCAGCAAGGAATCCAAGGAAACCGCTGCCGGGGTGAAAAGTGGCGCCGTTGATGTGGTGATTGGTACGCACCGGCTGCTGTCCAAGGACTTCGAGTTCAAGGATCTGGGCCTGGTGATCGTCGATGAGGAGCAGCGCTTCGGCGTCGAGCACAAAGAAGCGCTCAAGAAGATGCGGACCAACGTGGACGTGCTGGCCATGAGTGCCACGCCCATCCCGCGAACCTTGGAAATGTCGTTGACGGGGATCCGTGAAACGTCCACACTGGCCACCCCGCCGGAAGAGCGGCACCCGGTGCTGACGTACGTGGGCCCGTATACGGACAAGCAGACCTCCGCCGCCATCCGCCGCGAGCTAATGCGCGAGGGCCAAGTGTTCCTGGTCCACAACCGTGTGTCCAGCATCGAGCGGACGGCCGCCAAGATCCGTGAGCTCGTGCCGGAAGCACGGGTGGAAGTGGCACACGGGCAGATGTCCGAAAGCAGGCTGGAACAGATCATCGTTGACTTCTGGGAGAAGCGCTTCGATGTACTGGTGTGCACCACCATCATCGAAACCGGGCTGGACATCTCAAACGCCAACACCCTCATTGTGGACGGCGCCGACAAGTACGGACTGTCCCAGCTGCACCAGCTTCGGGGCCGGGTGGGCCGGGGACGCGAGCGAGCATACGCTTACTTCCTCTACCCGTCGGAGAAGCCACTGGGCGAGGTAGCCCTAGAACGCCTCAAGGCGGTTGCTGCGCACAACGAACTTGGTGCGGGCATGCAGTTGGCCATGAAGGACCTAGAAATCCGCGGTGCGGGTAACCTGCTGGGCGGGGAACAGTCCGGGCACATCCAGGGCGTGGGCTTTGACCTTTACATCCGCCTGGTTGGCGAGGCCGTGGCTGACTTCCGGGGCGAGGCCGAGGAAAAGGCCGCCGAGATGAAAATTGAGCTACCGGTCAACGCGCACCTGCCCCACGACTACGTGCCGGGGGAGCGGCTCCGGTTGGAGGCCTACCGCAAACTTGCCGCGGCGCTTACCCACGAGGCCATCGAAGAAGTCGTCGCGGAACTGGTGGACCGCTATGGCGAGCTGCCACTGCCGGCACAAAACCTGGTGGCCGTGGCAAAGTTCCGGGTGGGCGCACGGGAGGCAGGGCTCTCAGATGTTGCCTTGCAAGGCAACTTCATCAAGTTCTCCCCGGCCAACCTGCCCGAATCCAGGGTGATGCGGCTGACCCGGATGTACCCTGGATCGCAGCCGAAGCCCGCCCTCGACGCAGTGCTGATTCCCAAGCCCAAGACCGCCCGCATTGGTGGCCGGGACCTGCAGGACGCCGAAATCCTGGAATGGGCCAACGGCGTCATCAGCAACATCTTCGCTGACCAACCCGCAGCGGGCTAGCCATGATGGGAGGTCACCACGCCGCGTCGGGAGCCGCGGCGTGGGTAGCTGTCGCGTCCACGGGCCCGTACACGCTGGGCTGGTATCCGTTGGATGCCACCGGCATCCTGATCGGTGGGATGGCTACGGCCGGCACAGCACTGATCTGCGATTGGGACCACCGATCCAGCACCGTGGCGCACGCCCTACCGCCGCTGTCCAATGCCATTGCCCGCGGCATCGAAGACATCAGCGGCGGCCACCGGCAGGGAACCCACTCCCTGCTAGGCGCGGCAGCATTTGTGGGGCTGTCGGCACTTGCAGCCCAAGTCCACGTAGATACCCAGTGGGGGCAGCTGTCGGTGGGCGCCGGGCTGCTCTGCATGTTTTTGATCAACATCGCGGCTAAGGCGTTGAAGCTCTTCCCCAAGAACGGCTTCATCAGCAACTGGATCTTTGCGCTCCTGATGGCTGGGCTGGTCACCGTCTTCGCCCCGGAGCAGTGGACTTGGCTACCGGTCTGCATGCTTATCGGGGTGATGGTCCATATTGTGGGGGACATGATTACCACCGGCGGCGTGCCGTTGCTCTGGCCGATCGTGATTCGACCGCCCAAGGCGCTGCGCAAGCTGCCCCTGCTGCGGCAGGTGTGGCGGGCCAACGGCGCACTGTCCGTGCCGCTCCTGGGCCGGGCGGGGTCCAAACGGGAATGGCTGATGCTGATTCCCGTGAGTGCCTACGCCATGGTGGGACTGACCATGGCGGCATGGTCCATCGCGGAAAGTAACTGGGGCAGGGTGGTTGACCTGGCGGCGGAGGCGTGGACCCGGCTCTGGCTCTGACCCCTTAACCGAGTAGCGGGGGCTGCAGCTTTGACCCCTCAAAACTGCAGTTGGCGCTACCTCGTTGGGTTAGACCTCGCCTGCGGAGTCCGAGCGTCCCGTGATGGTCTGCGGGAGCCAGAAGGCGGCGGTGAAGAGGACGAGGCACACGGCCATGGGCCAGGGGTTGTCAAGCGTCAGGAAGGACAGTGAGTAGATCGATCCCAGGAACAACGCCATATAAAAGACGAAGAGGACGATGCTGCCCGCCAGCGCGTTTTCGTTCTGGGGCGTCTGGACCGTCTTCTGGTCCGCTGTGTTGCTGGACATAAGTTCCTCCTCGGCCCGCGGGGGCCAGATCTGTGGCTGCTGCCGGAGACCGTCAGTAAGCAGAAGTTCCCTGTTCACCCTTGACGATTGCGATTCCGGAGCTGGCACCAATACGTGTTGCACCTGCAGCAATCATAGCCTGAGCGTCAGCCAGGGACCGCACGCCGCCGGAGGCTTTGACCCCCAAGGACGGGCCAACAGTACGTCGCATCAGGGCGACATCCTCGGCCGTGGCACCGCCACCGTTGAAGCCTGTTGAGGTCTTCACGAAATCTGCTCCGGCCGCTACGGCAGCCTCGCAGGCGAGGATTTTCTGGCTATCGGACAGCAGCGAGGTCTCGATGATGACCTTCAAGATCGCGCCGCTCGCGTGCACGGCCTCGGCAACAGCAGCGATGTCTTCCACCAGGGCGCCCTTGTCGTCGGCGCGGGCAGCGGCAATGTTGATGACCATGTCCACTTCGTCGGCGCCGTCCAGCACGGCCCCGCGGGCTTCGAAGGTCTTGACATCGGTGGGGGTGGCGCCGAGCGGGAACCCCACCACGGAGCAGGTGAGCACGCCAGAGCCCTGCAGGGCGTTCTTCACGGTCTTGACCCACACGGCGTTGACGCACACGGACTTGAAACCGTACTCGGCGGCTTCGGCACAGACTCGCAGCACCTCAGCCTCTGACGCTTCCGGCTTCAGCAGGGTGTGGTCAATGTACGTGGCGATGCCCCCGGCGGTGGCCGGGCTGGCAGCAGTGGTGGCTTCGTTGCTCATGAGGATCCTCTCCAATGGCTTTGTGGGCCGGTGGTCGTGTCGGCACCATCTTAGCCAACCCGCAGAGGCATCAGGCGGCAGTCAACAACTGGGTGGCGCAGGCGCCTGCTGCGGAGGCTGAGGCCACCACCAGTCCCAGCCGAACGCCGTCGAACGCTGCAGCGTCACCAATAGCCCAAATCCCCGGGACAGAGGTCCGGAAGTCTTGGCTGATGACGATTCCGCCGCTGGCTGCCGTCCTGAGGCCGGCGCTGGCGGCGAGGTCGTCCCGGGGCACCCGGTCCTCGGCGAGGACCACTAGGTCGCCGTTCATGCTGCTGCCGTCCGCGAAAATGACGGCCGACGTCGGCGCCCCCGAGCCGGGCACGCCCGGTATCACGGCGGTTGGCCGGGCAGTGGTGCGGATAGGCCGCACGCCGCGGGCACGGAGTACCGCCTCGGCCTGCCCTGCGGCTGCACCGTTGCCCACCAGGATGCCCAGGGGCCGCCGGCCAAGTTCCTTGGTGACTTCGCCAACTGCCTGGGCGATGCGGCTGGCGTCGTCAATCGTGGCGTAGCTCAGGCACTCGGCTGCGCCTTCGACCGGCGCTGACACCGGCGCGGACCCGGTGGCGATGACCAGGTGGTCGTAGCCAAACTCCAAGCCGTCGGCGGTGGCAACGGTGCGCTGTTCGGCGTCGACATGGCTAGCCGGTTGGCCGAAGCGGACCGAGACCTGCGGCAGCAAGGCCAGTTCGATCAGTTCCGCGGGAGTGTCGTCCAGATTGCTGAGCACCGTGATGGAACCGGTGAAGGGGCTGTTGCTGATCTGCCGGACCAGGGCCTGGGCGGCCGGTCCGGCACCGGCAATGACGATGCGGGGAGCGGAGGTGGTGGACGGGTGGGGCGCCGGAGCGGACATGAGAGCCCTTTCAATGCTGGCCGTGACAAGCTGATGACCCCAGCCTAGGGAACTGTTTTTACCGCTGTGTTTCCCCGCCATTGCCGCTCTGCGCACCGATGATCACCAGTATTTACCAGCCGGTAACAAACTGGGTGACCCACACCTCACTCCACGGCTACCGGACACATAACCAATGCCGCGCACCACCTTAGAGCCGGATCCGGTAGCCCCGCTTCACCACCGTCTCCACAAGTTTGCCGTCCGGGAGGGCCGAGCGCAGCCGGCTCACGGTCATGTCCAAGGCATGCACCGAGCCGCGCAGTTCCAGCAGTTGGGACAGCGATTCCCGGGACAGGACAGCACCGCCCGCACCCAGCAGGGCCCGCAGGAGCAGCAGGGGCGCTGGCGCCAGCTCAACAGCTTCGCCGTCGATCCGCAGCATCCGGCCACGCAGTTCGACGCTGCCGCTGCTGGTCTCCAGGCGACGCACATGGTTCAGGGCCAGGTGCTCGGTGACCAAGCGGATCAGGGCTCCCATCCGGAACCGTTCCGGGACCAGCGGGCTGATTCCGGCGTCAAGGAGCGGTTGCGCGGTTACGGGGCCCACGACGGCGGTGGTCACAGTGGTCTTCAGGCTTGCGACGAGCTGTTTGTAAGCACCCATTTCGTGGGCTGTGCTCCAGAGGGCGTCGACGGCAGGGGCGCTGGTGAACGTCAGGACGTCCAGGTTTCCGCTGATGACGGCCTCGATAAGACGGGGGAGTTTGTCTTCGCCCTCCGGCCGCACCCAACGGTACGGCGTTACGGTCAGGACGGTGGCGCCGGAGAGCCGTAGCCGCTCGAGCTGCCGGACGTCGGTGTAACCGTGCAGCTGCACGGCCACGGTCTTGCCTCGCACTCCTTCTGCCAGGAGCATGTCCACCAGGGTGGCGGTGGTTTCGTCGCTGCTGATCCCGACGTCGGCCAGCCCGGCCGCGCGGACAGCGCCGCGCGCTTTGGGTCCCCGCACGAACATGCGGCACGCGCCGAGCGTTGCCAGGAGTTCCTCGCCAATCCCGAAGGTGTCTGCGGCCTCGCACCAGCGACGCATGCCGTAGGCGGTGGTGGCCACGCAGAGGTCAGGCTTGGCGGCGATGATGGCCCGGGTGTCCTCAATCAGGCGCATGTCCTCCTGGACGGGCGCGATCTTGAGGGCAGGAGCGTGCAGGACTTCGGCGCCGCGGCGTTCCAAGGCATCGATGAGGTCTCCGGAGCGACGGTCCGAGGTGACCCCGATGCGGAACCCCTCCAGGGGTGACTCCCCGGCGTCGGGCCTGATGTCGGCCTGGACGGGTTCACTGGGTGCGACGGCATTCATGGGGGACAATCCTTTCACGAACCCAGCAGCGACGCTGCGAGCAGGTCGAATTCGGCAGTGGCCTGGGCGTGTCCGTTGTTGGCTGCGGCCACCCGGACCACCTCGCCGATGACCAGGACGGCCGGGTTGCTGCAGCCGGCAGCTGCGGAGGTGATGGTGCCGAGGTTGGCGAAGGTGGTTCGCTGGCCAGGGCGGTAGCCCCGTTCCACCACCGCCATGGGCATGTCGGCGCGCATGCCCGCTTGGCGGAGGCCTGCAGCCAGCTGGTGCAGGGTGCCGATGCCCATCAGCACCACGATGGTTCCGCCCAGGCCGGTGAGGTGCCGGTGCTCGTCGGCGGTCAGCGGAGCGTGCCCGGAGACTACGGTGAACATGTGGCTGACCTCGCGGTGCGTCACGGGGATCCCAGCGGCGGCCGGCACGGAGATGGCGCTGGTCACTCCCGAGATCACCTGGACTTTGACGCCTGCCGCCACGCAGGCAGCTACTTCCTCGCCGCCACGACCAAAGACGTAGGGGTCGCCACCCTTGAACCGGACCACGTTGTTTCCGGCCAGGGCGGCATCCACCATCAACTGCTGGATGTCCGTCTGGCTCACCTTGTGGTGGCCTGGTTTCTTGCCCACGTCCACCAGTCTGGCGGTGGTCAGCACCGGCAGTTCCTGGTAAGGAGCGAGGCGATCGTAAAACACCACGTCAGCGTCGCGCAGCGCCTTCAAAGCCGCCAGGGTCAGCAGGTCGGTGCTGCCGGGGCCGCCGCCCACCAGAGTGACGTGGCCCGCCGCGCCAGCGGCCGGTTCGCTGGCCACGGGGACGCCGGCCGCCCGATAACGGGAAAGGACCGGCTCCCAGCCGGGCTGGCCGTCGTCGACCGCTGCCACCAGGAAGGGACGGGCCGGCAACCCGGCGCCGGGGCCCAGATACGCTGGGACAGGCAGGTGGAAGACCACCGCGCCGGCTGACTCGTAGCGTTTGATGGCCTGCCGGGCAGCCGTGGCCGCGCCGGTCACCAGGACGTGCTGGCCGGTGAGATCGATGCTGAGCTGCATGGGCTATCCCTCGCTTGCGTTGCTGGATCGGACGGGGATGCTGGAACCGATCAGGACCCGTGCCTTCTCTTGGGCGGTGGCGGGGCGCATCTGGCCCCGCTCGTCGGGAACAAAGGTGATGGAATCGTCCTTCTGGTCCGGGGCGTTGACGAAGGAACGGAACCTGCGGAGCCGCTCCGGGTCCTTCAAGGTGTCAGCCCATTCGTCCTGGTAGGTGTCCACGTGCTTGGCCATGGCCGCTTCGAGGTCCGCGGCGATGCCCAGGGAATCGTTGACCACCACGTCTTCCACGTGGCGGATGCCGCCGTCGAGTTCTTCCTGCCACCTGGCGGTCCGTTGGAGCCGGTCGGCCGTCCGGATGTAGTACATAAAGTACCTATCGATGTATTTGATCAGCGTTTCGTCGTCCAAGTCCTTCGCCAGGAGCTCGGCGTGCGCTGGCGTGGCGCCACCGTTGCCGCCCACGTACAGGTTCCAGCCGTCCGCGGTGGCGATGACTCCCACGTCCTTGCCGCGGGCCTCGGCGCATTCCCGTGCGCAGCCGGACACGCCCATCTTGAGCTTGTGCGGGCTGCGCAGCCCGCGGTAGCGCAGCTCCAAAGCGATGGCCATGGCCACGGAGTCCTGGACCCCGAACCGGCACCACGTGGATCCGACGCAGGATTTCACCGTGCGTAGGCTCTTGCCGTAGGCCTGCCCCGATTCAAAGCCGGCGTCCACGAGTTCCTTCCAGATCTCCGGCAACTCTTCGAGCCGGGCGCCAAACATGTCGATCCGTTGGCCGCCGGTGATCTTGGTATAGAGGTTGTACTTTTCCGCCACGGCGGCGATCACACCGAGTTTCTTCGGGGTGATCTCGCCGCCAGCGATGCGCGGGACCACCGAGTAGGTCCCGTCCTTCTGCATGTTGGCCAAGGCACGGTCATTGGTGTCCTGCAGGGTACCGCGACCTGCCCCCAGCACGTAGGCGCTGTTTTGGCTGGCCAGAATGTTCGCGATGGTGGGCTTGCAGATGTCGCAGCCAGCACCTGTGCCGTACCTGGCCATGATTTCCTCGAAGGAGCTGAGCTCCAGGACGCGGATCGTCTCGAACAGTTCCTGCCGGGAGAGTTCGATGTGCTCGCACAGGGCCTTGGAAACCTCGACGCCGGATTTGGTCAGTTCCGTTTCCAGCAGTTTCTTGAGCATGGGGACGCAGGAGCCGCACTGGGTGCCGGCCCGGGTGCAGCCCTTGAGCTCGCCGAGTTCCCGGACGGGGGCGTTTCCGTCGCAGGTGCCGCAGCCGTTGACGGCGTCGCGGATGCTGCCGGCGGAAACGTTGTTGCAGGAACACAGCGTGGCATCGTCGGGGAGTTCGGTGTCCGGAGCCTCGCCACCGCCAGCCGCGGAGAGGTAGGCGCCGGGTTCGGCGCTGAGCTCCCTGCCCAGCATGGGCCGGAGGGCGGTGTAGGGGGTGGCGTCGCCAACGAAGATGCCACCCAGGAGGGTCTTGGCATCATCGGTGGTGACAATTTTCTGGTAGACACCCCGGGCAGGGTCGGCGTAGACGATCTCCAACGAGTGCTCGGTCCGGGCGAAGGCGTCGCCGAAGCTGGCTACGTCGACGCCGGACAGCTTCAGTTTGGTGGCAGTGTCGAAACCGGGGAAGGTAGCGGCACCGCCGTGCAGCCGATCGGCCACGATTTCCGCCATGGTGTTGGCGGGGGCCACCAACCCCAAACACATGCCTTCGAAGTTGGCGACCTCGCCGATGGCCCAGATACCGTCAACCTCCGTGGCGCAGTAGTCATTGATGACCACCCCACCGCGAGGGCCCAGGCTGAACTGTTGGGCCTCGGCGTCCGCGGCGCGGAAGAGTTCGTCCCGGGGCCGCACCCCAATGGCTGCCACCACCAGGTCCGCGGCGACGGTGCGGCCGTCAGCCATCAAGACCCCGGTGACCTGGCCGCCGTCGTCCGTCACCACCTCGGCGGGATACACACCGGCGTGGAACGTGAAGCCCTTGGCCTCGATCAAGCGGCCCAGCGCCTGCCCCGCACCCTGATCGAGTTGGGTGCTCATCAGCCATTGTGAGCCGTTGATGACAATGGGGTTCGCGCCCAACTGCTCTGTGCCGGCAGCCGATTCCAGGCCCAGGAGACCGCCGCCGATAGTGACTGCATTGACCTGCCGGCCCAGTTTCACCGTGAGGTCCGCGATGGCCTGGTTGATGGCCCAGACGTCTTCCAGCGTGCGGTAGACGTGCGTGTGCTCGGCGCCGGGAATGGGTAGCCGGGCAGCATCTGACCCGGTAGCAACCACCAGGTGGTCGTAGGCGTAGGTGGAACCGGCGGCGGTGGAAACGGTCTTGGCCTCGGTGTCGATCGAGACGGCGCGCTCGCCGGTCTGCAACGTCAGCGCCGGGTGCTCCCACATGCTGGCGTGGCCGAGCGTGAGGTCCACGTCTTTGTCGGTCAGCGCTTTGGACAAGGCCACCCGGTCGTAGGGGAGGTGGGCTTCCTCGGCCAGGACGGTGAGCTGCCAGCCATCAAGTCCCCGGGTGTGCATGGCCTCGGCGAAGCGATGGGCAGCCGGACCGCCGCCAACCACGACGATGCGGTGTGGCGCTTCTGGACGGGAAGTTTGTTCGGTCACTGCTGGGCCTTTCGCAGGGGCCGCGGTCCTGATGGTCCGCGGCCATGTTGCTCGATCTTTCCCTCCACCCTAGGAAGCTGCAGTTTCGCTTCAATGTCCCTTATGTTTCGTCAACTTAACTTCTGCATCACGATCGCGTGTCGGGCGCAGTGAGACGCCTTTTACCCGGCCGACACATTTCCCGTACCCAGGAGAAACACCCCCTGCCTAGCGTGGTTCATGGCTGCTTTTCGCATCCGCGACCAATCGACGCACGCTTGAGGGAGAGGAGCCGGACATGACGGCAACACTTGAAATGGGGCCGCTCGCCGGTGGCTTGGCCGGCGCGGGAACGGCTGCTGCAACGCACGACGCCGGCACTCCGGCAGGTGCCTCGTGGCGGCGGATTTGCGCGGTCGCGGACCTCGAACTCGCCTGGGGCGAGGCGGCGTTGGTGGCCGGGCAACAGATCGCCCTCTTCCGAGTCGGCGCTGCGGAGGTTTTTGCCGTGGCCAACCAGGATCCTGCCACGGGAGCGCAGGTCATGGCGCGGGGCATCCTCGGCTCACGTGGGCAGCGGCCCACCATCGCCTCACCGTTGCACAAGGAGGTCTACGACCTCGAAAGCGGCACGTGCTTCACCAGCCCGGAGCTGGCTTTGGCCACGTTTGGCACCCGCCTGGTGGACGGGTTTGTTGAGGTAGTGCTCTAGAGTCCCAGCGCTTCACTGACATCGCGGAGGGTCTCGTCCAGCGCGGCCCGTGCGGCCTGCCGGGCGGCGGGCAGTTCGGCGGCAGATTCCACCGGGTGGATCACCTCGAGGTAGCACTTGAGCTTGGGTTCAGTGCCGCTGGGCCTGATGATCACGCGGGTGAGGTTGCGGGTGATGTACAGCAGGCCTTCCGTGGGCGGCAATTGGGGGGTGCCCACGGCCAGGTCGGTGTAGGTTTCCACTCCGGAGGAGCCAAACGACTCCGGCGGTGAGACTCGGAGCCTGTTCATCATCGCGTCCAGGAGGCCCAGGTCGCCCACCCGGATGCTGAGCTGGTCGCTGGCGTGCAAGCCGTGCTGGAGGTAGAGCTCGTCGAGGGTATCGAAGATCGTCTTGCCCTCGGCCTTGGCGGTGGCGGCCAACTCCGCAATCAAGACCGCAGCGGAAATGCCGTCCTTGTCCTTCACCAGATCCGGTGCCACACAGTAGCCCAGGGCTTCCTCGTAGCCGTATGTCAGGCCGGGAACCCTGGAGATCCACTTGAATCCGGTGAGCGTTTCTTCATGCTGATAGCCCGCCGCCGCGGCAATCCGGGCCAGCAGCCGGGATGACACGATCGAGTTGGCAAAGACGCCCGTGATCGCGCTGTCCTGGTCACTATTCGTTGGTGATTCGTTCCCAGCAGCCGCCCGGGCTGCCACGTGGGCGCCCAGCAGCGACCCCACCTCGTCGCCGCGCAGCATGCGCCACGCCCCGGTGTCCGGGTCCTTGGCAGCGACAGCAGCCCGATCGGCGTCGGGATCGTTGGCAAGGACGACGTCGGCGTCCAGCCGTTCCGCGGCAGCCAACGCCAGGTCCAGGGCGCCAGGTTCTTCCGGATTGGGGAAGCTGACCGTTGGGAAGTCGGGGTCCGGTTCTGCCTGTTCGGCCACCACGGTGACATCCGTGAAACCTGCGGCATTGAGGACAGCCACCGCCGTCTCGCCACCCACCCCGTGCATGGGCGTCAGGACGATACGCAGGTCCCGGGCTGGAAAGTGCTCGGGATGGGCCAGGGCAGCGACGGCGGCCTGGTAATCCGCGGCAACGTCCGAGCCGAGGACGGTCCACCCGTCGGCTGCCAGGGCGATGCTGTCGACGGTGCCCACGGCGTCGATCTGGGTAGCGATGGCAGCATCGTACGGAGCGACGATCTGCGCGCCCGCGCCGCTGGCTGGGACGGCGTGCCGGCCCAGGTAGACCTTATAGCCGTTGTCCTGCGGCGGATTGTGGCTGGCGGTGACCATCACGCCGCCGTCGCAGTCCAGCGCCCGGACGGCGTAGGCCAGCAGGGGAGTGGGCAGGGCGGACGGCAAGAGGAACGTTTCAATACCCGCGGCGGTGAAGATCGCGGCGGTTTCGGCGGCGAAGATGTCTGAGTTGTGGCGGGCGTCGTAGCCCACGACGGCGCGTGGCCTGCTCCCCGGCGCAGCGGCAGCGACCGTCTCGGTCAGGAAAGCCGCCAGGCCTGCTGCGGCGCGGCGCACCACCACCCGGTTCATCCGGTTGGGTCCAGCGCCGAGGGCGGCACGTAGGCCTGCGGTGCCGAACTGCAGGGTGCCGCGGAAGCTGTCCGTCAGTTCTTGCCGGGCAGCGGGGACGCCGTCTTCGGCCTGCTGGATCAGTTCCAGGAGTTCGGCAGCGGTCACGGGATCCGGATCGGAGGCGGCCCAGTCACGGGCTGCGGTGAACAGGTGGGACTCGGCATCGACGGAGGTCATGGGCTTAAAGCTATCGTCATTGGCAGCCTGTTACAGCCACCGCACGCCCAGATTCCGGCCCGTACTGGTAGTTTCATGGGCCGGAATCGGGGCGTGCCGCCTCAGAGTTTGGCGATGATGTCCGCCAGGAGCCGGGAAATCCGCGGTCCGGCGGCCTGCCCGGATTCAATGACTTCCTGGTGGCTCAGCGGCTGCGGGCTGATGCCGGCGGCGAGATTGGTGACCAAAGAGATACCAAAGACTTCCATCCCGGCATGCCGGCCGGCGATTGCCTCCAACGCCGTCGACATACCCACCAGTTCAGCGCCGATCCGCTTGGCGTACTGCACTTCTGCCGGTGTTTCGTAGTGCGGACCGGTGAATTGGGCGTAGATGCCTTCGTCCAGGGATGGGTCCACCTCGCGGGCGAGGGCGCGGATACGCGAGGAGTAAAGGTCGGTGAGGTCGACGAAGGTAGCGCCTTCAAGGGGGGACGCCGCGGTGAGGTTGATGTGGTCGCTGATCAGTACCGGGGTGCCCGGCGCCCAGTCCTCGTTGAGTCCGCCACAGCCGTTGGTCAGGACCAATGTCTTACAGCCCGCTGCGGCGGCGGTACGGATGCCGTGGACTACGGCGCGGACGCCCTTGCCCTCGTAGTAATGGGTGCGGGCGCCCAGGACGAGTGCGCGCTTGCCGTCGCTGGTGCGGACGGAGCGGATGGTGCCAGTGTGGCCCACCACGGCGGGAGTGTGGAAGCCGGGGACTTCCTCGGCGGTCAGGGTGGCGGTGGTTTCGCCAATCAGGTCAGCGGCCTCGCCCCAGCCTGAGCCGAGGACAAGAGCGACGTCATGGCGCTCCACATCGGTCTCGTGGGCAATGTAGTCAGCCGCGGCCTGGGCGGCGGCGAAGGGATCCGTGGTCTCAAAGTCTGTTGTACTCACTGGTCAAAGCTATCCTGCTCCACCGGATGCGCCCAGCGTTTGGGCCAATATGGTCCGCGTCTCCTTCTTTGGACCTCTGGACCTGAGGGAGGACAATGATTGCTTGTGACTACGCACCCAGATTTCACTGCACCCCGGATCGCAATCCTTGGAGGTGGTCCTGGCGGGTATGAAGCTGCGTCCGTGGCCGCCGCGCTGGGAGCGCAGGTCACCATCGTTGAACGGGCCGGCCTCGGCGGGTCGGCAGTGCTGACCGACGTGGTGCCGTCCAAGACCTTGATTGCCACGGCTGACCTGATGACCCGCGTGGCCGAAGCTGGCGAGCTCGGCGTGAAATTCGACGTCGACGGCGGCGACGTGGCCCCCGTGATGCGCGCGGACCTCAAGCACATCAATGACAGGCTGCTGAACCTTGCCCGCAGCCAGTCCAAGGACATTACCGACGGATTGGCGCTCCAAGGCGTTCGGGTGATCACCGGTTCGGGCCGCCTGGTGGACCCGCACACCATTGAGGTCCTGACGGTGGATGGTACGGAAACCGTTGAAGCGGACACTATCTTGCTGGCTGTGGGAGCGCACCCGCGCGAGCTGCCTACCGCTCGCCCTGACGGTGAGCGGATCCTCAACTGGGCCCAGATCTACAATCTCGAAGAGCTGCCCGAGGATTTGATCGTGGTTGGTTCCGGCGTGACCGGTGCCGAGTTCGCCTCCGCCTACAACGGCCTGGGCGCCAAGGTCACCTTGATTTCCAGCCGCGACCGGGTGCTGCCCGGCTCCGACGTGGATGCCGCCGTCGTTCTGGAAGGCGTTTTTGAACGCCGCGGCGTCCGCGTGCTGTCCCGCTCCCGCGCAGAATCCGTGGAGCGCGTGGGCGACGGCGTGGTGGTGACACTGGGCGATGGCTCCAAAGTGACTGGCAGCCACTGCTTGGTCTGCGTTGGCTCCATTCCCAACACGGCAGGAATCGGCCTCGAAGAGGTGGGTGTGGCGGTCAATGAGAGCGGACACATCAAGGTGGACGGGGTCTCGCGGACCACTGCGCCGAACATCTACGCCGCCGGTGACTGCACGGGTGTTCTGCCGCTTGCTTCGGTGGCTGCCATGCAGGGCCGCATCGCTGTGGCGCACTTCATGGGCGACGGCGTGACGCCGCTCAAGCTGCACCAGGTGGCCTCCAACATCTTCACCTCTCCGGAAATCGCCACCGTGGGTGTATCCGAGGCGGACATTGACTCCGGCAAGTACCAGGGCGACGTCGTCAAGGTGCAGTTGGGCCGCAACGCCCGGGCCAAGATGCGCAACCACAAGGACGGATTCGTGAAGATCTTTGCCCGTAAGGGCTCCGGAACCGTCATCGGCGGGGTGGTGGTTGGCCCCAACGCGTCCGAGTTGATCTTCCCGATCTCTATTGCGGTCAAGCAGAAGCTCCACGTTGACGATGTGGCCAGCACGTTCACCGTGTACCCGTCGCTGACCGGCTCCATCTCCGAGGCTGCCCGGCGCCTGCACGTCCACCAGTAACTACCTTCGGCTGCCTGCGGCCTGCGCGCTGCTGGTGCGCCTGGTGCTTGGCCTTCGCACGGTTTGGTGCTTAGACTGTCCGCATTCGTCGGATAGGGGAGTTGGGGCAGATGTCTAAGACGTATCGGAAGGCAATGGCTGGTTTTGCGGCAGCGATCGCACTGGCCGCTGGAGGTGTTGCGGTGGCGGCGCCAGCGCAGGCTGCGGGATACACCTACCTGTACCCGACGGACTTCGGCTCGCAGTCCGCGTGCAACACTAAACGCCTGACGATGAATTCCTCCTGGACTCGCGCGAGCCAATGCTTCATCATGACTGACACCGGAAGAGTGGTGTGGAAGTTCTCCGTCACTGTGCGCGGGTAAGTCTCATCGCCGATGAAGCTCGCCCCACCCGAAGCGACATAGCGCTTCCCGTTGGTGCCCCACAACGATCGGAGCTCCGCCACCGTGGATCAGCATCGGTGACCGAGCTGCCGCGGAGATCTCGGACAGTGGGCCCTCATAAAATGAGGGTCTACCGAAAGTAGAGATCAGCATGACCGCATCACGGAAGCGATTTACCCAGG
>NZ_UXAU01000044.1 GCF_900609065.1 Arthrobacter ulcerisalmonis
CACGCCGCCAGCGTTCATCCTGAGCCAGGATCAAACTCTCCGTTGAAGTAAAACAAAAACGAAAAACAACCACCCACCCCGGAAATAACGGAGAAAAGCAGTCGCATAAAATTTGAAACCAGCCAAAAACACCAAACCACACCACAGGGGCGGCACGATTCAGCACATTCAACCAATTACATACATAATCGGTATCAACAAACTTGGCACACTATTGAGTTCTCAAACAACAGACACACCCGACACCACCACAACCAAACGGTCGCGGATCGCTCCGGAGCAACTTCCCAAACTTACCCGATCACCCACCAGAACACAAATCCATCTTCCAGGACCCACACCAGCAAACAACCAGCCCCACCCAACCCCCAGCACACAAAAACGCGGCCAGAAACCAGGAAGAAAATTTAGGGGAATGTGGCCACCCGAGGTTCCCAGTTCTTCACTGTCTCCCTCGCGGCGACTTAGAAAACAATACACCCCACCAGCCCAACCACCAAACCAAACCCCACACCAGGCAAAACCCCCGGAAACCCTGTAAATGCAAGGGATTCCAGGGGTGCCGGTAGAGCGAGGGGGTCAAGCACTGACTATGGACTAGCTCACATCGCGGACGGAGCAATCCTGAGCTGCACCGTAAAGTCAACAGACTGGGGAGCCAGCCGATACTGATCGAGGATGCCAGGCCCACAGGCTGCGGTGCCCACCCCGCTCAGCAGGTGGTCGACGTAGACGTACGTGCGGCCGTCAGCGGATAAGTCGGTCCGATGCGTTGCCGCTGCCAGGTGCTCTTGCGAGTATTGCCGGACCGTAAGGGCGAACGGTTCTCCTCGAAGTTCCAAGCTGTGTTCGCCAAGGTTTATCTCTGCCTCCACTACCCCGGACCGCGCTCCTGATTCCTGGGGCCGGACATAGTCAACGTCCAACTCCGCAACCGGGAGAGTGTAGCGGCCAAGGCGAGCACCCTGTCCCGTGTCGGCGTAGCTGTGATGGGGGCCCTTGCCAAACCAAACCAGGGAGTCGGGCTGGGCAGCGAGTACGAATTCGACACCAACGCGAGCCCAGTCCACGGCACGGCCCGCGTCAACCCAGTCGCCGTCAGGCCGGACCTGGGTGCGCAGCTCCAGCCAGCCGCCGTCGGTATGCCAGGAATAGTCCACGAAAACGCCGAACTGTTTGTCGGCAGCCGCAACCCGGGTCCGAACGATAACGGTTTCGCCGCCCGTCGTGACGCCGTCGTCCGGCATTGAGTCAGGACTCGACCCAGTGCCGGAGCCCGCGGCATGCTCCGCTGCGCGCGCGTCGATGCCGATGAGTCGCGAGTGCAGCCGGTCGAGTCCCGCGTTCTTCCAGCTGTCCGCGAGCGGGATCTCCTGCCGGCCCTGCCAACCGCGGCCAAGATCATTGTCAGTTGGCGGCCACCAGAGGACCAGCCGGAAGTTCTCAACTGCTATCCCGCCGATCTCGACAGGTACACCGGTGGCGCGATCGATGACCAGAGGTCCGAGGCGCAGGACGGTCGGTTCGGCGACGACGGTCGACACTGCAGGGACCGACGGCGGCGTGGCGTCTACCCTGACGCCCTGCCCCCAGGCGATCTCATGACCAGCCTCGGCCCAGTCCGTGGCCTCGGCCAAGACCGCGGAAACCGTCAGCACAGCACCGGCGCCTGCGAGTGCCGTCGGCAGCGGAACCGTCACTTCTTCACCGGCCGGAATGGGTGCCACGGCTACCACCCCGGAGACCGGGGCGGTCAAACCTTGGCGCACGCCGCCGTCGTACGCCACTGAGTACGTGAAGGCGAGCCCAGACGTATCCGCGAAGTCGAACCCGTTGCGGATGCTGACCGTCGCCCAATCGCGGTCCACGGTGATTCGGAGCGGCTCGATGACCTTCTTGAAGTCCAGGAGCCCCGGGCGAGGTTTACGGTTGGCGTCAACCAGGCCGTCAGTGACGAAATTGCCGTCGTGGGTTTCCTCGCCGAAGTCGCCACCATAGGCGAATTGCTCGCCGCCATCGGGGGCCGGCACGGTGATCCCGTGCTCGAGCCACTCCCAGACAAACCCGCCCATCAGCCGCGGATACCGTTCGAAAAGGTCCTGGTATTCGCTCATGCCGCCTGGCCCGTTGCCCATCGCGTGAACGTACTCGCACTGCATAAAGGGCATGGCCCTGCGGCGCCGATCAAGGTCAGCGTCCTCAAGAGCCGGCTCTACGCCTTGGCCGATCAGCTCCGTCTCGGCGTGATCTGCATACATCCGCGAGTAAACATCAACGTATGCCGAGGACCAGTCGCCCTCGTAATGGATGGGCCGGGAGGGATCGCGGTGTTTGGTCCACGCAGACATTGCCGCCAGATTCCTGCCCGTCCCCGCCTCGTTGCCGAGTGACCACATGATGACGGACGCGTGATTCTTGTCCCGCTCCACGGTTCTGCGCATCCGGTCCACCAGGGCAGTTTCCCACCCCGGATCATCGCTGGGGTTCTGCCGCCAATTTCCCGCCTCGAAGCCGTGGGTCTCGAGATCGCATTCGAGGACCACGTAGAACCCCAACTGGTCTGCGAGAGCGAGGAAATCAGGGTGCGGCGGGTAATGCGAGGTGCGGATCGCGTTGATGTTGTGCTGCTTCATCAACTTCAGTTCGGCAACCACAACATCCCACGGCACCACGCGTCCCAGCCGTGGATGATGTTCGTGCCGGTTCACGCCACGCAGCAGAATGGGCTGCCCGTTGACCTTGAACTGGGCGTCCTCAATGGAGATGCTCCGGAAGCCAAGCTGCAGAGTGATCGTTTCACCGGCCGTGCGCACCGTGGCCGCGTACAAGAACGGCTGCTCGGCGGACCACGGCCTGACCCCCGCGATCCGATGTTCCGTTCCCGCCGGAATATCAAAGCCCAGTTCAGGGATGCGAACGACGGCGGCACTCGGCTCACCGTGCCGGGTCACCTCGACGCGCAGCACGCCCTCGCCCGAGGAAGGGTCGTAGTCGGCGTGCACAAAGACGTCGTCGATGCCATCTGCAGGCCTGGCTTGCAGGGTCACGTCACGGAAAATGCCTGGCAGCCACCACATGTCCTGGTCCTCGACGTAACTCGCTGCGGAGAACTGCGCCACGCGGACGGCCAGGGTATTCTCGCCGGGCACCAAAATGCCTGACACATCGAATTCATGGGCGAGCCGGCTGCCGCGCGTGGTGCCCAGTTCCACACCGTTGAGCCAAACCGTACCTGCCGATTCGATACCGTCGAAGCGCACCAGCGCGTTCGGAAAGAATTCGCCGGTTGCCGTGAAGGTTCGCACGTGATCGCCTACCGGGTTCGCCTCCGGCGCGAACGGGGGATTCACCGGGAACGGAAACTGCACATTCGTGTATGCCGGTTTGCCGTGCCCGTGCATGGGCCAGCTGGACGGGACTGGTAGCGCCGCAAACCCTGCCAGGTCCTCCCCGGACTGCCACCCGTCCTCCGGGGCAACCCTGATCCCCGAGCTCAAACGGAACTGCCACTCGCCGTTAAGGGAAAGTTTCGCCGCATCACTATCGAGGAACGCCCTGGGCGACAACGAACCACGGCTCGGAGCCAGCGACGCCAATTCGCGGATGCCTGCGGATCCAAGTTCCAAGCCAGATTTTGAGTCATGTGGCCGGGGGGCCACCTGAGCTGAGCCGGCTGGCCCTGTTTCTGCTGGCTGGGACGTAGAAAACGACATGGGGATCCTTGCTACTGGTTTGCGTGAACGTTCACGATTCGCATCCACAGTATCCGGTTTTGGCCAGTTTGAGTAGGGTTCAGGCGGATTGCCGAACCACCAGGTCATGCCTCAGGATCACTGCAGATCCAGCAGCGCCCGCCTGTACGTCCCCTGCCAGCAGCCCGGCCAGGAGTCCGACGGCGGTTCGGCCCACCAAACGTAAGTCCAGGGACAAGGTGGTCAGCTCGGGGCTGGTCAGCTCTCCGAGGGGTATCCCGTCCATCCCGACCACGACACAGTCCCGCGGAACATCCACTCCCCGGTCTTCGAATGCCTTGAGCGCGCCGGCGGCCATCAGGTCATTGAAAACCAACAGGGCATCCGGCCGATAGGACTCAGCCAGGAGGGCACGAACCACTTCGCGTGCTGCCGCCGCAGAGGCCTCTGCCGTGCACAACGTCAACTCAATGCCCAAACTTACTGCCGCGCGAGCGATGGCGGAGCCCCTGCTGGCGGCATGGCCTTCGCCGCTGGCGTCGAGAAACCCAACGCGCGTCCTACCCATGCCCGCCACGTGCTCAAGTGCCAGCCGAGCTGCATGGTCGTAGTCGAAGGAGATGCTGCCGGCAGCGCCGCTCTCAGGAACATCGAGTGCAAGTACCGGGCGGCGCCCCATGATCTCCTGTGCCTTGTCAGCATCCGATCCCAGGTAGCCGATGATCGCGTCAACCTGAGGAGCCAGACGCTCGACGGCGTCCAGGGCACTGGCCGTGCCGTGCCCATAGTCATCCACCACCACCGTCCAGTTCAGCTCGGTAGCCGCCTCAACGACGCTCGAGGCAAAGGCAGGAAAATACGGGTTGGTCAGATCGGGAATCGCCAGCCCCACCGAAACACTCGCGCCCTGGACCAGTCCCTTCGCGAAACGACTCGGCGTGTACCCCAACTTGATCGCGACCGACTGGACCCGTTCCCGGGTGACCGCGCTGATGCCGGTCATATCGTTCATCGCCCTAGTTACCGTTTGCCTGGACACTCCCGCAGCAGCGGCCACGTCCATGATCGTGGCACGCTGGTTGGGCAATCGCGGGGTACTCATAGCCAGCAAGTCTAGACTCCCGACCATGCGCTCCCGAGGATCCTGCGGTGGTTTGGGGATCCGTCCCGGGGTTTCTGCGCTGGTTTGTTTGGGGGTTTGTTTGGGGGTGTGTTTGTTAAAGGTGGGAGGCCCCAACCATGGTGGTGGTTGGGGCCTCGACCGTAATGTGTGTTCCGGCGGTGTCCTACTCTCCCACACCCTCCCGGGTGCAGTACCATCGGCGCTGTGGGTCTTAGCTTCCGGGTTCGGGATGGGACCGGGCGTT
>NZ_UXAU01000003.1 GCF_900609065.1 Arthrobacter ulcerisalmonis
TGAGCTGCTGCGGGGATTTCGGACAGCGGAATTAGTGGTTTCTTCTACGCTGCCAGGGCTGGCTGTTGATAACCATAGTGGACTTCGTTGGGCCGACGGTAACCGAGCGCGGAGTGACGGCGCCGGCTGTTGTAAAACCCTTCGATGTAGCGGATGACGTCGCTCCGGGCTTGTGATTTGGTCGCGTAAACGGTCCGATAGACGCGCTCGTTTTTCAGGGCTGAGAAGAACGATTCGGCCATGCTGTTGTCCCAGCACACACCCGTGCGGCCCATCGACGATCGCATGCCTAGGCCGGTCACCAAGGCCCTGAATTCGGTCGAGGTGTAGACGCTGCCCCGGTCGGAGTGCCATATCGCGTGAGGCTCGATCAGGGTCGTAGCGGCGGCGTTGTTGAGCGCGTCGGCGACGAGTTCGGTGCGCATGTGATCGGCGATGGACCAGCCGACGACTTTCTTCGAGTAGCAGTCGATGACGGTGGCGAGGTAGACGAATCCTTGCCAGGTGTGGATGTACGTGATGTCGCCGACGAACTTCACCCCGGGGCGGTCGGCGGTGAAGTCGCGTTTGACGAGGTCGGGCATGCCCGCGGCCGCGTCGGCGTCAGCCTCGGTAGTGATCCGGAAGGGGCGTGGTTGACAGGCCACCAGGCCCTCATTACGCATGATCTGCCGCACCAACTCCGGAGAGCACTCGGTCTTTTCCGCGGCGAGATCGGCGTGGATGCGCCGGTACCCGTAAGTCCCCTCGGAATCCTCGAAGAAGTGCTGGATCCGGGCGGTCAGGGCCTCGCGGCGGGCCGCTGTGGCCGATTGCGGACGTGTGGCCCAGTGATAGAAACCGGACGTCGAGACGGCCAACCAGCGGCACATTTTCACGACCGAATTTAGATTGGCGGGCTCGGCTTTTTGGGAATCGATGAATTCATACTTGCTCACTACCGCTGCTCCCGCGCGAAGTAAGCGCTGGCTTTTTTCAAGAAGGCAGTCTCCGCGCGCAGCTCTTGAACTTCACGCTCGAGCTCTTTGAGCCGGGC
>NZ_UXAU01000058.1 GCF_900609065.1 Arthrobacter ulcerisalmonis
GGGTAAATCGCTTCCGTGATGCGGTCATGCTGATCTCTACTTTCGGTAGACCCTCATTTTATGAGGGCCCACTGTCCGAGATCTCCGCGGCAGCTCAGGGATCCCCAAACCCGCGCAACAACACCGGGAGGGTTTGCGCAACCGCCGTAAGAGCTCCGGGAGGGATCCCCAAACCCGCGCAACAACACCGGGAGGGTTTGCGCAACCGCCGTAAGATGAACTGGTCCCCGTTTGTTGGACTGGTTTATTGGGATTCTAGGCTGCGGTGGCTTGGGCCCGGTATTGGACCGGGCTTAGACCGTTGAGTTTGGTTGA
>NZ_UXAU01000008.1 GCF_900609065.1 Arthrobacter ulcerisalmonis
GCTGCTCTCGTCCCGTTCCCAGGCCTTGGTGGTGGCCCGGCCACCAGCGCGCTGGCCGCGCAGGGCGAAGGCCACGTAGACCGCCGCGTCGAAGGCTGACCCGGGGCCACGGACTGAGCCGAGGAGTTCGCGGACCGAGCTGCCGGCGTCGCCTGCGTCGCCCTGTTC
This sequence comes from Arthrobacter ulcerisalmonis, assembly GCF_900609065.1. Taxonomy (GTDB): domain Bacteria; phylum Actinomycetota; class Actinomycetes; order Actinomycetales; family Micrococcaceae; genus Arthrobacter; species Arthrobacter ulcerisalmonis. The sequence goes on from NZ_UXAU01000008.1 coordinate 169, forward strand.
AGTGTTGCCCCGGTACGTCCGGCGGAGGATGGCTTCCAGCCCTTCAACAGCACGGGGGATCCGCACCACCACAGGCTTGGTGTTGAGGATTGCCTTCTCGTCAGCGCTGAAGAGCGAGTCCACAAACAGGTCATCGGCGGTGACGTCCGGGAAGGACCCCAGCCGGGAGTGACCCTCAGAGCTCACGGCATACGCCCCTGCGCCCCAGAGGTGCGCCCGCTGGGACGGCATCCTGAAGCGGGCCCGGTAGTAGGAGCTGACCAGCCAGTGCGCACCCTTGCTGTCGTAGACGAACTCCGGCCGCGCAGCGAGGGCATCGCCGTTGGACAGGGTGGAGAAGAGTGTCGCCAACGCGGCCGGCCGAATCTCAATATCGGCGTCAAGGTAGAGCCGTGGCCACACGGTTGCGGCCTGGTCCGCGGCATTAAGCGCAGCTACCTTGGAGGCCTCGGCAAGCTCAAGCACCTGCACCCCCGGGTAGCGCTTGGCGATGGCCGCTGTTGCGTCTGTGCAGGCATTGCAGGCCACAATGACCTCAAGCCGGCCAGCTGCCGCGTACGGGGCCAAGTGGTCCAGCGTGCGCTCCAGCACGCCCGCCTCATTGTGCGCCGGAATGACCACCGATCCGCGCGGCATCAGGGCTGGATCCAGCTCCGAATCGGGGCGCGGCAGCTGGGCCCAGCGCGATTCACGGGCAACAGTGGCCAGGATTCCCTGGTTTCCCGGAATCGGCGCACGGAGCAGCGAACTCAGGATGACCGCGCCGTGGAAGAGCTTGGCGTAGGTAACAGGCCGGAACTTGCGCACATACCGCACCCGGTTGGTGGCCATCAGTGCGTCGAGTTCCACCGAGGCGCCGGAGGCCCCGCGGCTGTGACTCATCCGGGCCGAGGGCTCGAACCACACACTGGCGCCCGTCCGGCGGACGCGGCGCATAAAGTCGGTTTCCTCGGAATAGAGGAAGTACTGCTCGTCCCAGTCGCCCACCTTGCGGGCGGTGCGGCCGTCGATCAGCAGGGCAGCACCGGTGGCCCAATCCACCTGGTGCGCACGTTCGTAGCTTTCCGGGCCGTAGTCCATCTCGGAGAGCCACCCTGGCCGGCTCTGGATCCGGCTGCCCAGGACCGCGTCGCCTACAGCACGGGACACCGTGGGTTCACGCCGCAGCGAGGGGTAGACAGTACCGTCGTCGTCGCGCAGGAGGGGAACCACGACGCCGGCGCCGGAGGTTGCCATCCGGGCCCGAAGTTTCGCGATGGAGCCTTCCTCGAGGCGCATGTCCGGGTTCAGGACCAGGAATGATTCCACATTGCCGGCCCGCTGCATGGCGAGGTTGATCCCTGCTGCGTAGCCGAGGTTTCCGCCGGTCCGGAAGATGTCCACATCGTCCTGGCCGTGGATGCTGTCGATGGTGGCTGACGACGGCGAGTTGTCCGCAACAATGACCTTGATGCTTTGCTGCGCCACTTCCTTGCGCAGGTCCTCCACGAGCTTGGGCAGGGTGTCCTGGCTGTTGTAGGTCACCACCAGCACGGCAACCTGGGCCGCGTCGTCCTTGGCCGAGAAGCCCAGGAGCGACGGCTGCGGGATGCCGGTGGGAACCGGCGAGGCCGAGGACCGCGAACCCGTACCCGACGTCGGAACGGGGGGAACGACGTCGGGCCCGCTGTGTGCGCGCAATCGGGCGTACGCGGGGGGGCCGTCTACGAGGTACCGGGAGGCGAGCCGCTTGGGCTCCAATGCAAGGCGCCAGGCCCACTCAAGGCCGGCGTCGCGCAACGCCTCCGGTGCCCGGCGGACACTGCCTGCCAAGAAGTCAACGGTGGCGCCGAAGGCGAGCAGGACGCGGGCACCGGTCAGGTGCCCGTAGTCCTTCATCCAGAGTTCCTGCCGCGGTTTGCCGAGGCACACGAACAAGATGTCGACACCGGAACCCGCGATGTCTGCGGCCAGGGCAGTAGACGCTGCGTGGTCGGTGAGGTCCTTCCGGTCAGGGGCCCAGTAGCCGGCCACCTTCAGTGCGGGGTAGTCCTGGTCGAGCCGGACCCGGACCAGCTCGTGGGTTTCCGGCATGCCGCCAATAAAGCCAACGCTGAGGCCGGCTACCGCTGCCTCGTCCAGGATGGGCCAAGAGAGGTCGCTGCCGGCCAGTCGGGGCCAGCGCACTTTAGTGACCCGCTCTGCCTGCGTGACCAGGGGTGCGCCGTCGAGCAGCGTGAGCCATTCCGAGTTGGTGTCAGATTCGAGCACGCCAGCCCATTTCGAGTCCCGGCCAAAGTGCTTGATGTGGTCCAGGTTGGCCGACGCCACGGAAAGCGGCTGGCCTCCTCCACGCCGGGCGGCGCGCGCCATGATGAGCCGCACGGCGTCGTCGGCCGTTGCCAGGTGCACAGGGGCCCCGCCCAGGTTGATAGGGACCGGGAACGGAGGCAGTGCGGCGGGCTGCGGCAGGGGTGCTGGCGCGAACTGGTGCGCGGGCCTCGCTAAAAGCGAGGTGGGCCGCCCCGTCGACTTCTTGGTCAGGCCGGGCAGCAGTGCGGGTGCAGAGGACATCTCTTGGCTCCAGGGTCACGGCGCACCCGAACAGAGGCCAGGTTGGGGTCTGCACTCCCCGTCCTCGCCAGGCGCCAAAGGGCGGCGCCTTCTCTGATGCGTCAGTTGGTTATCACCAACACCCTGTTGTTGCCGGCCTGTGCGGCCGCCGCGCTGTAGTCCGGAACCGGGACGCTAGCCAAAAGGGTGTTCGTGTAAATCCACCGTAAGCAGGTCAAAGCCGCCCTACTAGGAGAATTCGCTGTAACTGTGGGTATCCGCACCAGGTCTGTGGGCGCCGAACCGGGCGCCCACCTGCGGCTAGATCGCCGTCTTGAAGAACCGTTCCGTCACCACTGCGAGGCGCCACGGGTCATCGACGCCGCACAGTTCCCGCGCCGAATGCATGGAAAGCAGGGGCACCCCGACGTCGACCGTCCGGATTCCCAGCCGGGTGGCCGTCAGCGGGCCGATGGTGGACCCGCAAGGCATCACGTTGTTGGAGACGAACTCCTGGTACGGAACGCCCGCCGCCGCGCAGAGGCCCGCCCAGAACGCTGCACCTGTGGCGTCCGTGGCGTAGCGCTGGTTGGCGTTGATTTTGAGCAGCGGGCCGCCGTTGAGAAGCGGGTGGTTGGCTGGGTCGTGCCGTTCGGCGTAGTTGGGGTGGACGGCGTGGCCGGCATCGGCTGACACGCAGAACGACGCCGACAGGGCCTGCCGCCGTTGGCTCACCGTTGCGCCCAGGCCATCCGAGATCCGGACGAGGACGTCCTCCAGGATGGGTCCACAGGCACCTGAGCGGGAGTTTGAGCCGATCTCTTCGTGGTCGAAGGCTGCCAGGATCGCGATCGGGCGGGTGTCTGCGCTTCCCGGCCCCTGCGGGTTGCCCGCGTGGGCGATCAGGGCCGCAAGGCCCGCATGCGTGGCCGAGAGGTTATCGAGGCGGCCGGAGGCGAAGAACTCACTATTGCCGCCGAAAACTGCCGGTTCCTGCGTGTCTGCAATGACGACGTCGTACCCGCCGATCTCTGCCGGGTCCACCCCGCCGCCTTCTACCCGGGCCGCCAAGACGGCGAGGAGGTCCGTATCGCGGGCATCGCCCAAGCCCCAGACCGGGTTCATGTGCCGCTGCTTGTCCAGCGTGAGGCCCTCATTCACTGCCCGATCAAGGTGGATTGCAAGCTGTGGGAAGCGCAGCATGGGACCCGTAGCGGTGAGGTGCTCGGTGCCGTCGCGCAGTACCAGGCGACCAGCCAGCTGCAGTTCGCGGTCCAGCCACGAGTTCAGCAGCGGCCCGCCGTAGACCTCCACGCCCGCCTGCAGCCAGCCGAAGGCCCCAGTGGTGGGTTTCGGCTTGAGCTTGAAGGACGGCGAATCCGTGTGCGCGCCAAGGATGTTGAAAGCCGTGGTTGGCCCGGCAGATTCGGGCACCACCCAGGCGATCAGCGCCCCGTCGCGGATCAGGTAGTAACTGCCCGCCGCGGCAGCCCATTCCTCCCGCTCATCCAGCCGGACAAATCCCGCCGCAGTGAGGCGCCGCCCCGCCTCGTGGACTGCGTGAAAGCTCGACGGCGATGCGCTGACATATGCGCCAAGGTCCTGGATGTGGTCCGCTGCGGAAGAAAGTGAAGGCATGCTCCCGAGTCTAGAGGGTGACGTTCAGCCCCGCCGTGTACCCGGTGGCTGCCGACCCGGTCATGGTCGCCAGCTGGTAGATGCCGCCGTCGTCGCCGAAGACCATGTCCGATTGCAGGGTGGTCCGGGTCATGTTGGTGACGCTCTGCTCATAGCCGGCGGTGGCGTACACGTCATCGCACGCCGCTTTGGTGAGGGCGATCTGGGAAACTGCCAGCACCTGGCCGGCTGCAGTGGCATTGCTCATGGATTCGAATACCTCGAAGTGGATGTGCGGCCAGCGTCCCGAGTAGGCAGCCGGGAAGATGGAAGTGAACGTGACCTGGCCGTTGGCGTCCGATTCCTGCACGCCGCGAAGGTAGTTTTCGTTGGTCAGCCCGGAGTCGTACAGGGAGTACTTCCCGTCCCGGTCACAGTGCCAGGCGTACACGGCCGCACCGGCCAGGGGGACACAGCCGTTGGCGTTGTCCAGCAGTGTCAGGGTGAAGGTCAACGGCACCCCTTCCGCGGTAGCCGTTCCGGATCCGAAGCTGGCGCGGATGTCCTGACGGACCACCCCTGACGCTTCGAGGGCGTTGGGCCCATTGGAGCCATCACCGGGGTAAGGGCCGGCGGTCTCTTCCGGGATCTCCACCCCACACTCGGCGATGGCGCGGGTCAGGGTGGGGCTGGCGGTGGCTGTGGCTGACGTTGTCGCCGTCGCTGTCGCCGAAGCTGCGGCGGTGGACGTTGCGGTGCCCGATGTCGATGCGGGTGTACACGCTGCGAGGGCCGCAACGGCACCACCGGCGCCAAGGAACAGTCCTAGGGACCGGCGGCTCATCATGGTGGAGAGATCGAATTCAAGTCCGCGATCATGGTTCGGGTGGGGCTGGTGGTGGTCTTCGGGGCTGCGTGGAGGGGTCATGGATCCATCTAAGCCCGGCCCCTTATGCGGCGAGTAGGGCTCGCCTGTGTGCCAGCTGTGAGGATCCTGCACCCCTCCGGTCAGTAGTCAGGGTTACTCGGCACCACCAGGCCGGTCTCATAGGCGTAGACCACGGCCTGGACCCGGTCCCGGAGATGCAGCTTGGTCAAAATCCTGCGCACATGCGTTTTTACCGTCGCCTCGGACAGATAGTAGCGATGGGCGATCTCCGCGTTGGAAAGCCCCTCCGCCATGGCCTCCAACATCTCTGTTTCCCGCGGCGTGAGCTCCGCCAGCAATGGGTCCGGTGCTGACGTTGCCGGTGCGGGCCGGGCAGCGCCACGAACGTACGTCTCGAGCAGCCGCTGGGTCACCCTCGGCGCCACGACGGCGTCGCCGCTGGCCACCACCCGGATCGCCTGGATGAGCTCCTCCGGTGCTGCATCCTTGAGCAGGAACGCAGACGCGCCAGCTTGGAGCCCGGCAAACGCGTACTCATCAACGTCGAAGGTGGTCAAAATGATGACGCGCGCTCTCGAATCCGCAGCACTGAGGGCCCGCGTCGCTTCGATCCCGTCCAGGACGGGCATCCGGACGTCCATCAAGACGACGTCGGGATCCAGTTCCTTGACCAGCGACACCGCTTCCGCGCCATTGGAGGCCTCCCCTACAATATGGAGGTCTTCTTCGCCTTCCAAGATGAGCCTGAAACCCATCCGCAGCAGGGGCTGATCGTCCACGAGCAGGACGGCGATGGTGGTGTTGTCGGTCATGGCCTGCCTTGCAGTTCGGGGGACGAAATGATGCTGGATTGCTCGGCGGCCCATGAGAGTTCTACATGCACCCGCCAGCCACGTTGGGTCCGTCCAGCCTCGACCGTCCCAGCGTAGATCCGGGCCCGCTCCGCCATCCCGGCAAGGCCCTGGCCAGAGCCAAACGATCCCAGGGCTACGGTGCCTGGCTCATTGGTGAGCCAGGCGGGCGCTCCTGCGCCGTCGTCGAGCACGTCGATGCTCACCACGTCGCCGGAGCGGACAATTGCCACGTCCACGCGCCCCAGCGACCTCCCATACCGCAACACGTTGGTGAGCGATTCCTGCACGATCCGGTAGACGGTCAGCTGGAATGCGGCGTCGGCGGGAAGCGCCGGGCCTGTGTAGGAGTAGTGCACCGGCAGCCCTGCGGTCCGGAAACCATCGAGCAGGGTGGCCAGGCTGTCGCCCGAGGCGAGGGGCTGGCGTGGCGCCACGAGGCCCGCATCGTCCCGGAGCACCCCCAGGACGCGGCGCATGTCCGCCAGCGCCGCGCGGCCCGTGCGGGAGAGTTCACCCAGAACATCTCCGGCACGTTCGGGATTCTTCCGGACCACGACGGCGGCGCCATCCGAGAGACTGATCATCACCGTCAGCGAGTGGGCAACGACGTCGTGCATTTCCCGGGCAATCCGGTTCCGTTCGTTGACCGAAGCAAGCTGCGCGGTTCGGGTTGCCCACGCAGCGATTTCCTGTTCGTGTTCGCGCCGCTGCCTGATCCCGATCCCAATACCGGTGGCGATGACGTTGGAGAGGGCGATGGTGGCGCCGGTGGCAATGCTGGAAATCAGCTGAAACTCACCGGAACGGGCAGCTTCGGGGATCAACGACTCCTCCATGGGACCCACGGCGGCCATGAGGTAGAGCAGGGCGAGCGGTGCGGTGGCCACGGCCATGGTGATCAGGGCGAAGCGGCGGCTGTGGACTACGGCGACGGCGTAGAGCGAGAACCACAGGCCGGCTGAGACGTTCGAACCCCACGGATGCAGCAGGGTGACGGCAACTTCAACGACCGCCACAAGCGCAACCAAGCCCACGGGGTACCGGCGGCGCAGGAACATGGCCCCGCCCACGCCGACCAGCAAGGCTGCAGCCAACCAATTCCCGGACCGGATGGCGTCAACCACTGTGGGGGCCACGAGCAGCGCGTAGCACGCCGCAACCACCGCGTCCATGACGCGAGGCCGCTCGTAAAGGTAGCTGCGGAGCCGGCCCCGGCGCCGGGCTGTGAGTTCGGCGAAGGACGCGTCAGCCTGATTGGCTGCCACGTCCCTCGCCGTCGTCGGATGCTGCACGGTGCTGACTAGACGTCGCGCTTCTTGAGCACCAGCAGGGCTGGGATGAAGAACAACAGCACGTAGCCAAGGAAGATCAGGCCGCCCTGCCAAGGATCGATGAACGCGTCAATGTGGCCAATCGAGAGGAACCGTCCGCCGGCCTCGCTGGGGATGTACTGGGGGACGTACTTCCAAAAATCGCCGGGGATCAGCGTCGCGGCGCTGGAGGCGATCGGGAGGACGAAGAAGATGCCCACCAGGACCGTAATGGCACCTGCTGAGTTGCGGAGCAGCGTGCCCAACGACAACCCGATAAGCGCAACGCCTGCCACATAGAGGCCGCCGGTGAAGACGCTGTACAGCACGCCCTCCGTGGACCAGTCCAAATCGATGCCAAGCCCACGGAAGACCGGCTGGGCGATAAAGAACGTTGCCACTCCGGCCACGGTGGTGATGACGTAGGAGATGACCGCCAGGATGATGGCCTTGGCGAGGAAGGCGGGCGTCCGCCGCGGCACGGCGCTCATGGTGGACCGGATCATGCCCGTGGCGTACTCGGAGGACATGAACAGCACCGCCAAGGCACCGATGATCAGGATGCCGATCTGCAGTCCCGCGTTGGGCAAGTTGTAAAGGTCCAGGCCTGAGCCAGCTGGCATGGATTCCGTCAGCATGCCCGACGACGGCTCCAGGCCCTGTTCACGGGCGGACTTGGCCATCTGGTCCAGGATGCTGAAGCGGACCAGAATGGTCAGAGTGCCCACACCGACAGTCGCGAGCAGCGTCAGCAGCAGGAGGATCCGGGTAGACATCAAGGTCCACAGCTTGATCCATTCGGAACGCAGCACGCCGCCGAACGTCAAGCCGTGCCGGGCTGCGGCAGCCCTGGTCTGGGGGGCGGTGGTATCAGTGGAGGTACTCATCAGTGCTACTTTCCTACCGTTGCGGGGGCGGCTTCGGCGGGTGCGCCGGTCAGATGCGAGTGGTACTCCACTTCGTCCTTGGTCAGGTCGAAGTAGGCGTCTTCTAGGGAGGAGACTTGGGGGGTGAGCTCGTAAACCAAGACTTGGTGTTCCAGGGCGAGCTGCGCGATCTGGCGGGGCTCGAGGCCTGTCACAGTGAGGGTTTCGGGCTCGCTCTGGTCGATGGTGACGCCGTTGCCTGCGAGGAGAGCCGAGAGCTGTTGCGAAGCGCCGGTCCGGACCAGCGTTTTGGTCTGCCGAGTGCCGGCAATGATGTCCCGGACAGGGGCATCGGCAATGATGCGGCCGCGGCCGATCACAATCAAGTGATCGGCTGTCTGCGCCATTTCGCTCATGAGGTGCGAGGAGAGGAACACTGTTTTTCCCTGCGAGGCGAGGTAGCGCACTAGGTTACGCACCCAGAGCACACCCTCGGGATCGAGCCCATTGACGGGTTCGTCAAGGATCAGGGTCTGCGGATCGCCCAGCAACGCGGCGGCAATGCCGAGCCGCTGCCCCATACCCAGTGAGAATCCGCCGGCCTTCTTCCGGGCAACTGCTTCCAGACCCGTCATCTCGATGACTTCGCGGACCCGGCTCTTGGGAATGCTGTGGGTTGCCGCCATGGCAAGGAGGTGGTTGTAGGCGCTTCGGCTGGTGTGGACCGCCTTGGCATCCAGGAGCGCACCCACTTCCTGCAGCGGAGCCTTGTGCTGCACGTAGGGGAGTCCGTTGACGGTGACCGATCCGGAAGTAGGCCGGTCCAGGCCCATGATCATGCGCATGGTGGTGGATTTTCCGGCGCCGTTTGGCCCCAGGAATCCGGTAACCTGCCCGGCTTTGACGGTGAAACTGACACCACCTACGGCGGCTTTTGCCCCGTAGGTTTTGGTCAGGTTGAGTGCCTCAATCATGGTTCCCTCCGGTTGGCAGCCCGCGCTGCCGAATGTGTGTGGAGACGGTGGTGTGCTTCTACGCTACCGAGGACGCAGCGGTAATTCGCCTGTCTTGGGGATGATTTGGTGCTGCCCTGGGTACTCCGGAGTGATGACCGTCCTGGTCACTGAGGTAGTGGGGAGTAGTACGTCAGCGCACGCCGCTGCACTGTATAGGTCACAGCTCGCACGCCGGCCAGGACCTCGCCGTCCACCGCCAAAACCATAGGCGCGCCGCCAGCGTCGATATGGACTTCGGTGGCTTCCTGCAGGTGGGTGATCCGCGAACTGGCAACAGTTCCCGTCAACACCGCCCAGAGGAGGCGAAGCCGGGCAAAGGGCTCATCTGCGGTAATCAGCCGAAGGTCGAGGACGCCGTCATCCAGAACTGGCCGAGCCAGCGGCGCATGGTCGAGGGGGTAGTGCCTGCCGCGCCCCACATACGCAATCCACACCTTGTGCCTGATGCCGTCGACGGTAAGCGATGTGGGTGTCCCGGCGGCGAACGTGCGGAACATAGCCACCACCCCCGCCAGCGGTTTACCGAGGGCAGGCTGCAACTGCTCCCTGCGCCGCACCAGGTTGGGGTACAGGCCAACACTTGAGGTGTTCAGCATGGTCATGCTGAGCATCTCCGGCTCACTCAGGAGGCCACGCTGGATGGTGACCGTTCCGACGTCGGCCAGCGCAGCCTCACCGGACACGGCGGCGGTGAGGGCGTCGCGCAGGCTGCCGGTGCCCGCGTCCTTTGCGAAGTGGTTGAGGGTACCGCCGGGCAGCACCAGTAACGGCAGGGAACGTTCGACGGCGACCGCTGCGGCAGTGCCCACGGTCCCGTCGCCGCCCCACACGCCCAAGGCCAGGGTGCCGGGCGTGTCGGCGCAGCGGTTGACCTGCTCGGCAAGATCCTGGTCATGTTCCATCAGGAGAATATGCGCTTTGGGTAATACTTTTCGAAGGGCGTCGGCCGTTTCATCGGTGAAGGATCCGCCCAAGGTGTTCACCACGATGCTGAGTCCCTGCCCCTCGCTCAGCTTCGGCGCGGGAACGGGTGTCCTGGTGAGCGCGGGGATGGGCGGCCGGACTGGCCACCAACGGCGGGTGACCAGCGCCGAGGCAGCCCCAAGGGCTGAGCCGAATGCCACGTCGGAAGGCCAGTGCGCACCCGTGTGCACCCTGGAATAGGCCACGGCTGCAGCCACGGGAGCCAAGGCCGCACCGATCCCTGGCTGCACCAGTCCCGCACCTACAGCGAACGCGACTGCTGATGCGGAGTGTCCTGAGGGCATGGATGAGCTGGTGGGCTGCGGATGGACGAACCTGAAGACCGGCAGGCTGTCCGGGTGCGGCCGGTTGCGTGGCAGTAGCGTTTTAAACACTACGTTGGTCACTCCGGACGCTACGCCTTGGGCAATGAGCCCGTGCAGTGCTGCGCGGCGGGGACGACCTGGGATTATCGCCATGGCCGCTGCGGCCGCCATCCACAATTTGCCGTTGTTGGCCGCTGCGGATAGCGTCCTGAAGAAATCGTCGTGCTCCCCACTCGGGAGCCGTGAAACATTCCGGACGAGGTATCTATCCAATAGGCTGATCGGGCCTCGTTTGTTCCGCATTCTTTCACCCTACCGCCGGGACTGACGCAACTAGGCACCCGTGGGCGGCAACCCACCTAAGCCGTTGGGCCGCCGTCGTGCGCAGGAACGGCCTTGAGCGGTTTCGCCGCGCCCGCGAGCAAAAGTGCCAACAGAATCGGTGCCAGGATTGCCAGCAGCGCTTGGTGGATTCCGGTGAGATCGCCCAGGAAACCCAAGAGCGGAGGCCCCGCCAGGAACGATACGTAACCGATGGTGGACACCACCGATACCCTCGCCGCAGCACGCCGGGGATCGTCCGACGCCGCGGACATGCCCATGGGGAAGGCCAGCGCCGCGCCCATTCCCCACAGTGCTGCGCCAATCGCGGCCAGCCAGACCTCACCGGCCAGGACGTAGAGGCAAAGCCCCACCGCGGCAGCGGCCATGCTGGCACGCAACGACACCACGCGGCCGAACCTGTCGATGATGCGGCCGCCGGCAAACCTGACAGCCGTCATCGCCAGGACGAAGAGCGCAAAGAGCAGCGCGCCCGTGGATTCTGAAGTGCCCAGGCCGTCCACCGAGGCCTTGGCAATCCAGTCGTTGCCCGCGCCTTCGGTCAACGTGGCACCCAGCACCACCACACCAATCAGGAGGGTGCGGCTTTCACGCCAGGCCGAGGGGCCGCGAGCCGGCTTGGCTTCGCCTTCCGGGACCACAGCGGCGGGAACGTGGGGCAGGAAGTACTTTGGCGCCACCATGGTCGCCACCAGGACCACCACCACGATAGCCAACAGGTGCAGCGGCAAGTCCACGCCAATGGTCGCCAGACCGGCACCCACGAGCGCCCCCACGAAAGCGCCGCCACTGAAGGCCGCGTGCAGCTGGGGCATGACCGTCCGGCCAAGGCGGTGTTCGACGTCGGCCCCCTCCAGGTTCTGCGCAACGTCCCACAGACCCACGGCGATGCCAAAGAAGAAGAGCGAGACAGCCACTGCGGGAGCGGACGCAATCGATAGGGAACCCGCGATTCCCACCCCGGCCGCCGCTGCGATGAGCCCACCCAGGCGCACGGTGTTGGCAGTCCCAATCCTGCCCACCACCAGGCCCGCGGTGGGCAGGGCGAGGAGGGAACCCAGCGCCATGCACAGCAACAGGCCACCCATCTGCCCGGAGGTGATCTGCAAGGTTTCCGTGACGGCCGGAATCCTGGCTGCCCAACTGGCAAACACCAGGCCGTTGATGCCGAACACCACAAAGGTCGCGATGGTGGCGGCCCGCAATGCTGCCGGGCTGGCTTTGTCTGTCTTGGCGCTCATGCGTGCACTACTTCCCCTGAGTATGGTGGATCAAAATTTTGGAACCCTCCCGGAGTTTTTACGACCGAACGGCCAACCCTCCCGGAGTCCTGGTGCTACCGCCGCCGAATGTCCGGGAGGGTTACGCAAAACGCGACGGGATGTCCGGGAAGGTTGGTAAAAAAGCGGCAGGATCTCCGGGAGGGTGGCTAGCGGGCGCGCTGGACGCGCTTCTCGTCCCACACGGGTTCGTCCGATTCATATACCTTGCCGTCGGAACCAAACACCATGAACCGGTCGAACGTCCTGGCAAACCAGCGATCGTGGGTCACCGCCAGCACTGTTCCCTCGAAATGGTCGATGGCCCGCTCCAACGCTTCCGCCGAGTGCAGGTCGAGGTTGTCCGTGGGCTCGTCCAGCAGCAACAAGGTTGCGCCGCTGAGCTGCAGCAAAAGGATCTGGAAGCGGGCCTGCTGGCCGCCAGAGAGCGACTCGTACTTCTGCTCGGACTGCCCGACCAATCCGTAGCCGTCCAGCGCACCGGCGGCAGCCTCGCGGCCCATCCCGGAACGGTGTTCGTCGCCGCGGTGCAGGATTTCCAGCAGGGTCTTCCCCAACAGGTCAGGCCGGACGTGAGTCTGCGCGAAGAACCCTGGCCGGATGCGGGCGCCGAGTTTCACGGTGCCCTCGTGCGGCACTTCTGCAATGTCGACGTCGGACACCGGCACGTGTTCGCGCTCCGGGTCCGTGCCGCCCGTGGCGAGCAACCGGAGGAAATGGCTCTTACCTGACCCGTTTGAGCCCAGCACGCCAACCCGGTCCCCAAACCAGACCTCGGTGGAGAACGGTTTCATCAGACCGGTCAGCTCAAGCCGTTCGGCAACGATCGCGCGTTTGGCAGTTCGGCCGCCCTTGAGCCGCATCTGCACGTTTTGTTCGATCGGCAGCGCTTCGGGTGGACCAATTTCGAGGAATTTCGCCAGCCGGGTTTGCGCTGCGTGGTACCGGTTGGCCATGTCAGAGCGGAACGCGGCCTTGTTTTTGTACATGTTGACGAGTTCTTTGAGCTTGACGTGCTCCTCGTCCCACCGCTTCCGCAGCTCTTCGAAGCGCGCGTTCCTGTCGGCCCGGGCGTCCACGTAGGAGCCAAAACCGCCGCCATGGATCCAGGCACCGGCACCGTTGATGCCCGGTTCCAGGGTGACGATCCGGCCGGCTGCGTTGTTGAGCAACTCACGGTCGTGGCTGATGAAGAATACTGTCTTCTTGGACTCGTTGAGTTTCGCTTCGAGCCATCGTTTGCCGGGCACGTCGAGGTAGTTGTCCGGCTCATCGAGCAGCAGCAGTTCGTCGGGGCCGGCGAAGAGCGCTTCCAGGACCAGCCGCTTCTGCTCGCCACCGGAAAGGGTCGACGCCGGGCGGTGCTGCGCACGGTCGAATGGCAGTCCCAGCGCGGCCATGCAGACCTCATCCCACACGGTTTCGACGTCGTAGCCGCCAGCGTCGCCCCAGTCCACGATCGCCTGGGCGTAGCGCATCTGGCTTGGCTCGTCGTCGTGCTCCACCATGGCCAGTTCTGCTTCGTCGACTTCCTTGGCGGCAGCGGCGAGTGCCGGTGGCGCGGCGGAAACCAGGAGGTCACGGACAGTGGACTCGTCCCGGACCTGGCCCACGAACTGGCGCATGATGCCCATGCTCCCGGATCGGCCAATGACTCCCTCGTCCGGAACCAGGTCGCCGGAGATGATCCTGAACAGCGTGGTCTTGCCGGTGCCGTTGGGGCCAATCAGGGCCGTTTTGGTGCCATCCGGGACCTTGAAGTTCACTCCGTTGAGAAGCTGGGTGCCGTCGGAGAGGAAGTAATCAATGCCAGAAACGTCAATATGGGCCACGGGGTCCATCTTCCCATGGAGTGCGCCTGCTAGCCCGCGGCGGTCAGGAACTCCTTGAGTAGGGGCCCCGAGGTGGTAGCGCCCAGTCCGCCGTCTTCGACGAATACCGCCACGGCCAAGTCGCCATGCACGGCCACAATCCAGGCGTGTGTCTTGGGCGGGTTCTCCTTGCCGAACTCCGCGGTGCCGGTCTTCGCGCCGACAGGCGCGCCGGGGACGCTGGCGAGGAATCCTGCGTGCCCGGAGGTAACCACGGCCCGCATCATGTCAGCGAGCAGGGCAGCTTCAGCTGCGGTGATCGGCTGGCTTGAGGCGGTGGCGGGCGCGTTGCCGGTAGCGGTGGCGGACGGCTGGGCTTCGGGGGCTGCCGAGCCCGTGGCGGTCCCCGCGGCAGGCGCCCCCGCTTGTGGGTTGAGAACGAGTTGCGGCGCAACCGGTGCGCCCTTGGCCACCGAACCCGCCATCATGGCTGCGGCGAGAGGCGACAACAGCACTTTGCCCTGGCCGATCATGGACGCGGCGTGCTCGGTGCCGGCCGCTTCGCCCGGGACCGACCCCAGGAACGCCTCAGCACCCAGCGTGGGCGCTTCAACGGCCAGTCCCATGGCGGTGGCTGCCGATTCCAGTTGAGTTTGGGATACCGAATCGCGGGCGGCGATGAAGGCCGTGTTGCAGGAGTGTGCAAAGGCGTCGCGGAGGGTCACGGAACCCAGCGAGGTCTCGGGGTAGCCCTCGGAGTTCTTGAAGGTCCGGCCATCAACGTTGAGCGTTGGGGTGCACTCCACCTTGGAGTCAGGTGTCAGTCCGTTGCGGAACATGGCCAGCGAATCGACCATCTTGAAAATTGAGCCGGGTGCGTACTGGCCCAGCATGGCGGTGTTGTAGCCGTTGCTGCCGGGCCCTGACGCGGCGGCCAGGACGGCGCCACTGGAGGGGCGCAAGGCAACAATGGCCGACGCCGGACCAACGTTTGCCAGGGTGGTTTCGGCCAGCGTCTGGAGACGCTGATCCAGGGTAGTTTTCAGGGGCGTGCCAGGAACGGGCGCCACTTCGAAGAGGGTCCGGCGCGGGTCTGTGGTTGCCGCCTGGATCTGTTCGCGGGTCAGGTCGGCGCGTTGGGCCCTGATGATCAGGGCGTCTGTTCCGCGCAACTGCTTGTCATACTGCTGCTGCAATCCGCCATTTCCGGTCACTTCACCGGCGGTCAGGGCACCGTTGGACGATTGGATCTGCTCGGCTGATGCTTCGCCGACAGAGCCGAGGATGGGACGGGCGAACGTGCGGCTCGGCGCCAGCGGGACAGCATCGGAGATCGCCCTTGCCCCCGGGATGGCGGCAATCTGTTCGTTGGTCACTGTGCGGCCGTCTTCGCGGAGCGTGATCGCTGGAACGAAGGCCTCAGCCCCGGCGGCCTTGACCTGAGCGGTGTAGGTGGCGGGGTCAACGCCCACCAGGGCAGCCAGTTTTGCGGCGGAGTCTGCGGGATCGGCGCTGCCAAGTTGGGGTTTGTCGATCCCGACGTTCACCACGGGACGGTAGGTGACCAGGGGAACGTCGCCGGCACCGAGAATGTCGGCCCGCTGGGGAGATTGCGAGCCCTTGGTGACGATTTCCGAGTCCGCCAGGCCGGGAGCCAAGGTGGTTGGGTCCCAGACGGCGAGCCATTTGTCGCCGGACTTCTTGATTTTCGCGGACACCGTGTACTTCCACTCCGACGCACCAAACGTCCAGGTGTAGGTCAGGGGAGCGGTGGCCTCACTGCCGTCCACCGTCACGTCTCCAGACTGGACTGCTGGCTTTTGCGGGTCCAGGGCCGCAAAGACACTGCGGATCTGGTCAGTCGCGGCCGCGGAGTCCTTGCCCTCGAACGGAACGGACCCCAGGTCCAGGGCTGAGACTCCGGAAGCGAAGCCCTGCACGGCCGATTCCGCTCCGTTGCGGCCGTCATCGCAGGCCACGAGTGAGGTCCCCAGGACCAATGCAGCGACGGCCAGTGAAAGCTTTGTTCTATTCCCCATGGCGCCATTATCCCCGATCTGCACGCTGGATTCGGCCAGCGGAGCGCCGGTTTCCGGGCTTAGCCCGAGGCCAGGCCCAGATTGGGGCGGGACAAGCCGAATATGTCCTTCAGGGCATGGGTCGCTGCGTGCAGGCCTGGCATGCCGCTGACGCCGGGACCGGGCGGTGTGGCGGAAGAACACAGGTAGACGCCGCGGAGCGGGGTCCGCCACGGCACCGTGGAGATGATGGGGCGTTGCACCAGGCCGCGCAGGTCTACGGCACCGGCACTGAAGTCGCCGCCCACATAGTTGCGGTTGTAGGCTCCCAGTTGCGCCGCTGTGACTACGTGAGACTGCAGCACCACATCCCGGAAGCCGGGAGCGAAGCGTTCGATCTGGGCTGTGATGGCCTCGGTCATATCTGTGGTTGAACCGGCGGGAACATGGCAGTAGGTCCAGAGGGTGTGCTGGCCGGCCGGGGCGCGGGAAGTGTCGAAGCCTGACGGCTGGGCAACCAGCACATATGGCCGCTCCGGGTGTCGCCCGGCGGCAACGTCCCGCTCGGCCTGCGCGAAGTCCGCCCGCGTGCCACCGACGTGCACCGTGCCGGCGGCCCTGAGTTCGGCAGCAGCCCACGGCACCGGATCAGACAGGATGAAATCGACCTTGCATGAAGCATTCCCGTAGCGGAATTTCTCCAGGCTGTTGCGGTAGCGGGGTGGCAGTTCCTGTGCTGCCATGCGCAACAGTCCTTGGGGTGCCACGTCCAATACGGTGGCGGCCGACGGCGGCAATTCCGCCAGCCGCTCCACGGGGGAATCGGTGTGGATGACACCGCCGTGGGCAGCGAGGTCTGCAGCCAGGGCGTTGGCGATCGCCACCGAACCGCCGCGGGGGATAGGCCACCCGCTGGCGTGTCCCAGGGCTCCGAGCAAAAGACCTGCACCAGCGGACGCCAGCGACGGGAGCGGGGACACTACATGGGCTGCCACGCCGCTGAGGAGCGCCGGGGCCAGATCTTCGCGGAAGCGTGCATTCCACAGCAAGGAACCCTGTTCCAGGCTCCGCAGGCCAAACCGTGCGGCCATCACTGGATCGTTGGGAAGCCGTAGGAGCTGGTTCTGGGTGAAGTCCATGACCTGGCCGGCGCCCCGCACCAGCGGTTCGAGGAGTGAGCGGTAGGCGGCTCCATCTCGGCCCAACCCAGCGGCAGTCCGATCAAGCGAGCGGTAGGCCACGGCCGCCCTGCCTCCCTCGAGTGGCGTCCCGTAGGACACGTCGGGAGTAATGAAGTCCACCCGGCGGGTCAGTTCGAAGGCGTTGAAGAAGGGCGAGGCGAGGGCCATGGGGTGCACCGCTGAACAGATGTCATGCAGGTGGCCGGGCTGCATCAGCTCGTCGGTGCGGGTTCCACCGCCAAATCGGGGGGCCGCTTCGAAGACTTCTACGCTCAGCCCGGCCCGGGCCATGACCACTGCTGCCGCCAGCCCGTTGGGCCCGCTGCCAACTACTGTGACATCAGGCACCGGTCCGGGCCTGCCGTTTCTGGGTAATACGACCGGTGCGCCGGGACAGCCACTGCGCATCGGCGGCATTGTTGAAGGGGCCGCCGTGCGGGTCGTCAACGTGATGCCGCCTGATGGGGTCCGAACTGGGGTGGTAAATGTCCCACACCACCCGAGCCATGAGATACGCCACCGCTGCCATGTGGGCCGCCACAGCCAGGACGTAGTAGGGCATGTCCAGGTTGTGCTGAACGGGGCCTGAACTGGTGACCTGCCCAAGGTACAGCCAGATGGCGGCCCAGTGCAGGCCTTCAATTCCCTGCCAGATGAGGAACTCTCGCCAGTTGGGACGAGCCAGGGCCAGCAGCGGGATCAGCCAGATAACGTACTGCGGCGAGTAGACCTTGTTGGTGAGGATGAGTGCCGCGACGATCAGGAAGGCAAGCTGGGCGAGTCGGGGCCTGCGCGTGGCGGTCAACGCGATGTAGGCAATGCCCAGGCACGCAACCACGAAGAAGCCCAACGAAAGGACATCAACGGCACTCACGTCCAACGATGGACCGCCAAGTCGGGCTGCGGCGAGGTTGAAAGCGAACCACGGCGAACTGTAGCCGGCTTCCCGACTGGCATTGAATTCGAAGAAATAGTCCCAGCCCGGAAAATTCGCCACAACGAAGGGTAGATTCACCAGGCACCAGGCAGCTGCCGCCGCGCCTACTGTGATCAGCGCCGGGCGTTTCTGGCCGGTGCGGATGGCCAGCAGCACCACTGCGGCCAGGATCAGGACCGGATACAGCTTGGTGGCGGCAGCCAAGCCGATAAGGATTCCCGCGGCAAGCGGTCGGTTCCGGGCGAACAGGTACATGCCAACGGCCAGCAACGCAGCGGCCCACAGGTCCCAGTTGATGGTGCCCGCCAGGATGATGCCAGGCGCCACCGCGACCATCGCCGCGTCCCACGGCCGCCGCCCAGCAAGCCGGGCAGTCACCAGCACAGTGACCAGTGCTGCCACCGCGACCAGTCCTGCGTTCACGTCGAAGTAGGCGAGGGTCCGGGCATCGGTGATGCCCGTTCCCGGTACCAGCCAGGCAGTAACGCCGGCGATCAAGGCAATGAGGGCGGGATACTCGAAAAGGCTGCCGGCACCCAGGATGGGAAAGAGTCCATCTGCCAACCCGCGGCTACGGAAAAGCTCCGGGAAGTCGGAGTAACAGGTGGCGTAGAACTGGCCAGGCGTTGACCAACCGTTGACCCGGCAGTAGTCCTTGAGTACCAGCCCCAGCAGCGCGGCCAGGATGGTAAGGACCACCAGTACCCGCTCTACGGTAAATATTCGGGGTGCGATGACTCCGGGATCCGTCCGCCGGCCCAACGGCCCGCCAACCACCTCCGTAAACTGACGGAGGGTGCTGTCACTTCTGGTGGGGACCACCAGGGATGGCCCGCCGCGGCGTTCCGGGGGCATGGTCTCCTGCATGATCCCGAGCATACCGCCGGTCCGGACCGGGGCAGCTCGCCAGGGCAACGCCCAGTGGCAGCTCGTCAACGCAGGCCTGACATCTGCTGGTGCATCATGACGAAGACATCGTCGCGCTGCTGCTCGAGACGGGCGCCGTTGAATGGCTTCCGGGCAACGCGACGGCCGGCACGCTGGCCGGAGACGGCGAGGAACAGCTCGGAAAGTTTTTTCACCAAGGAAATCACCTCCTTTCAGTAGTGATGAATTCGGACATGGCAATAAGACCCCTTATTGCCCGAGTAAAAGGCAATGATAAAAAGCGGCACGATTACCGCAGGGCATTTCGCCAGGAAAAGGAAATGCGGGAATGGTGCGGATGCGCGCTGGCAGCGAAACCGGCAACGGCCATGGCAAGCAGGCCCTGCCAAGGATCCGTTCGGCGTCGAACGCCAGACGGCTGCCCAAAGAACCGGACAACGCCAGCAGGGTCAAGCCCCGCCGGAGAGGCGGGGACGCGCCAAATAGCGTTGGCCAACCAACAGCAGGGGTAGCGAAGCTATCGACCTAAGGGTCCAACAACTCCATCACTGCTGCGGGCCAAGCAGCCCCGGACAGTTGGTCCGGGTCAGCTTGAAAAGGGGCAGACTTACGCGCCGAGGAGGCCAGCGAAGCCACGCTCACGGACAACTGAGGCCGGGCGTGCAGTGCTGACAGTCTTCCATTCGCCAGTCAAAGTAATCATTTTCCCAACCTCCTCTTCTGTTGTTCGCTACACCGTGGTGCGACGCGGGCTAATGTCCCGGCAGAGCGCCTTGGGACTGAAATTAAAAGTACACCAGAATTGACTGGAAAACCAGCTAATTCAGAAAAGAAGAAATTCAGAGTCCCCAGCGGACAATTGCAGGCGTTTTCTTGTCCCATCCGAGCGTGCAGACCTTTGCAGTTCCCAACACAAAGTGCCGCCCCTCAACGGGGGACAATTCAAGCCACCGGGCCGTCAGAATCCGGGAGAAGTGCCCGTGCGCCACAATCAGCACGTTGTCCATGCCCGACTCCAACACGCGGGCAATGATCTTGTCGGCGCGGGCCGCCACCTGGTCAAGGGATTCGCCATTGGGTACGCCGTCTTTCCAGATCAGGTACTCGGGGTTGTCCTTGCGGATGAGGTCGGAGCTGATGCCTTCGTAGTCACCGTAGTTCCACTCCACCGCCAGGGGTTCCTGTTGCGCGGCCGGAAAGCCGGCAAGTTCCGCGGTCCGCCGGGCCCGGCGGAGCGGAGATGTCAGCACCAAGTCGAAATCGACAGTATCGAGCACCTTGCGCGCATCCACCGCCTGCTGTTCGCCCTCAACGGTCAGGGGCAGGTCCGTCAGGCCGGTGTACTGGCCGCTCTTGGACCATTCGGTCTCACCGTGGCGGAGGATCCAGAGCTGCGGGCGGGGGGAAACGGCGGGAACGGTCACTTGGACTCCTGGGCTGGGGAAGGGACGACGGCGGCTGCCGGCGTGGGTGCATCAGGCTGGGCGGGTACGGATTCAGGCTGTTCTGCCCACCAGGCGAAGAGGCGCGCCGCCGCTTCATCTTGGGGCAGGGGCCCGCTTTCCATCCGTTCATTGAGGAGGAATTTGTAGGCGCGGCCAACCACGGGACTTGGCTTGATGCCGAGCAGCTCCATGATGCGGGCGCCGTCGAGGTCCGGACGGACGGCGTCCAAGGATTCCTGTTCCCGGAGGACGGCAATCCGGGTTTCGAGGTCGTCGTAGGCGAACGAGAGCCTGTCAGCCTTGCGTTGGTTGCGGGTGGTCACGTCGGACCGGGTGAGCCGGTGCAGGCGCTCCAGGAGTGGGCCGGCGTCTGTGACGTAGCGGCGCACGGCGGAGTCGCTCCAGCCGGCCTCGCCGTAACCGTAGAAGCGCATGTGCAGTTCCACGAGCCGGGCCACAGCTTTGGTGCTGTCATTATCGAAGCGCAGTGCCTTCATTCTTTTCGCGGTGAGTTTGGCCCCCACCATGTCGTGATGGCGAAAGCTCACCGCGCCGCCCGGTTCGAAGCGACGCGTAGCCGGCTTGCCGACGTCGTGCATCAACGCCGCGAACCGCAGCACAAAATCCGGGCCGGGCACCGCCCCGTCTGCTGCGGTTTCCAGTCCGGCGGCCTGCTCAAGGACCTGCAAGGAATGTTGGTAGACGTCCTTGTGCCGGTGGTGCTCGTCCGATTCGAGGCGCAACGCGGACACCTCGGGGAGGACGAATTCGGCCAGGCCGGTGTCCACGAGCAGGTCCACGCCCACCCGCGGACGCGCACCGCAGATCAACTTGACCAGTTCGTCGCGGACCCGTTCGGCCGAAATGATCCTGATGCGTTCGGCCATGTTGGCCATGGCTTGGCGGACATCATCGTGGACGGCCACCCCCAGCTGCGCCGCAAACCGGGCTGCGCGCATCATCCGCAGCGGGTCGTCAGAGAACGATGATTCGGGGGAACCGGGCGTGGCGAGGATTGACGCGTGCAGGTCGCGCACGCCACCAAACGGATCCACGAGTTCCAGGGAGGGTAGTTTGAGGGCCATGGCGTTGATGGTGAAGTCGCGGCGCAGGAGATCGTCCGTGAGGGAGTTACCAAACGCCACTACGGGCTTGCGCGAGTCCGGATCGTACGCTTCTGCCCGGTAGGTGGTGATTTCGATCTGGAACCCGGACTTGCGCATCCCGATGGTGCCGAACGCGCGCCCGATCTCCCAGAAGTTGTCAGCCCACTTTTTGATGAGCGCCACGGTCTGGTCAGGGGTGGCGTCGGTGGTGAAATCCAGGTCGAGCGAGGTTCGGCCAAGGAACAGGTCGCGCACCGGTCCGCCCACCAGCGAGAGCTCATGGCCGGCGTCCACAAAGCGCTGGCCGAGCTCCAGGACCACCGGGTCAACCTTGAAGTCGACGGTGTGGGAATCAATCTTGTGATGTTGGTGCGCCATAGTTGCTTAAGCTTGTCAGAAATCCGCGCCGTGGCAGGCCATTTTCGGCAAGTTCGCCAAGGATTCCGTGTGCCACCGGCAAAGGTGGCCATCTGCTGTCCATAGTGGAGTCATGTTCCGGTCATCACGATCGGGCAACAGTCGTTAGAGTGGACTCCATGGCCCACCCAGTACCGAGCGCTCCCGGCAGGAGGACAAACGCACCATTGCCATCGGCAATCGGTGCGCACGTTGCCCCTGCCCAGCATTCGGCACCGGCTTCCCTGCCCACTGTGGAGGAAGTGTCTGCCGGCGGTGTTGTGGTTGACACGTCCGACGCCGAATTGCGGGTTGCGATCATCGCCCGGCTTAATCGCGGCGGACGCCTGGAGTGGTGCCTTCCCAAGGGACACCCGGAGGGCAAGGAAAACAACGAAGAGGCTGCGGTCCGCGAAATCGCTGAGGAAACCGGCATCGAAGGCGACATTCTGGCGCCGTTGGGCAGTATCGATTACTGGTTTACCGTCAGTGGGCATCGAGTCCACAAGACCGTTCACCACTACCTCCTGCGGGCCACCGGTGGCGAACTGACCATCGAGAATGACCCGGACCAGGAAGCTGTGGACGTGGCCTGGGTTCCCATCCAGGAATTGGCCCGGAAACTGTCCTTCCCCAATGAGCGGCGCATCGCCGATCTGGCCCGCGAGGTCCTTCCCAACCACCGCTGAGGCTTCCCTCGCGTGGGCACAACGGGGCCGCCTGGCCGCACTGGACCTGTTCGGGTGAGACGATAAAGGCGATGCCTGCCACCAATTTTTCCCCCGACAAGTCCGGCCGCCAGTCCGACGCCGACCCAAACGGCGTTCCTGCCGGGACAGTTCCCTCAGCACCCGATCGGGCTGCAGCGGGAGCCAGTGAAACGCGTTCCAGTGCCATCATGGCGGCAGGTACGCTCGTGTCGCGTTTCCTGGGCTTTGGCAAGACCTGGATGTTGGGCACGGCCTTGGGGCTCGGCTCCACGGTCAATGACACGTTCATCAACGCCAACAACCTGCCCAACCTAATCTTCCTCCTGGTGGCTGGTGGCGTGTTCAACGCCGTTTTGGTCCCGCAGATCATCAAGGCCAGCAAGGCACCGGACCGGGGAGCCGACTACATCAGCCGGCTGCTCACCCTGGCCATCCTGTTATTGATGGGGTTGACGGCCTTGGTGACGTTGGCGGCGCCGTGGGTCATTGAGCTCACCACCCAGGGCTACAACCCGCAGCAGAAGGCATTGGCCGTCACGTTCGCGTTCTGGTGCCTGCCACAGATCTTCTTCTACGGCCTCTATGCGCTGCTGACCCAGGTCCTCAATGCCAACGGCGCCTTTGGGCCCGCCATGTGGGCTCCCATCCTGAACAACCTGGTGGCCATCGGCGGCCTGGGCATGTTCATCTGGCTGTTCGGCACCAACGAGTTCAGCCCCCACACCCTGGCGAACTGGGGCCCGGACCAGACCCTGCTGATTGCTGGATTCTCCACGTTCGGCGTGGTGGCCCAAACCGCCATCCTGCTGATCCCCGTGATTCGGCTGCGACTGGGCCTTCGGCCGCGCTTTGGTTGGCGCGGCGTAGGCCTGGGCCAGGCTGCCAAGTTGAGCGTATGGACGCTCCTGACGGCCGCCGTCGGGCAGTTGGCCTTCCTGTATGTCATGCGGATCGCCACGATCCCGGGTGCCGAGCGGCTGAGGTTGCGCGACGCCGGCGCCCCTGGCGCGGAGAACCTGCCCGGCAACGCGGTCCTGGAGGTCGCCAGCCAGCTTTACCTGCTGCCGCACTCGATCATCGCTTTGTCGCTGGCGACGGTGCTCTTCAACCGGATGACGCGGGCCTCCCAGGACGGCAACAAAACGGCACTCCGGGACGCTCTTTCGCACGGGCTGCGCACCATGGCGGTAGCGACCGTTTTCGGCGCATTGGCCCTGTTTGCGCTGGCCGGGCCCCTTGGCATGTTTTTCTCGGGCGGCTCGCGGCAGGACGGCGTGATGCTGGCGCAGACGCTCACCATCCTTGCCCTCAGCACCCCGTTCCTGAGCGCAAACTTCATGATGTCAAGGGTCTTCTACTCCAACGAGGACGCCCGCACGCCGTTCTATGTCCAGCTGCTGCTCGCGGTGGTCTACGTGGTGGGCGCTTTCATTATCCAGTTCCTGCCGGTGGGGCAGATCATCTACGCCATCGCCATCTTGTACATGGCGGGAAACATCCTGTCGGTGGTCATCAGCGCCGTCTTCCTCCGCCGGCTCCTGGGACACCTCGACGGCCCTCGGATCGCTAATTCCTACATCCGGATGGGCTACGCAGCACTCGGTTCCGCGATCGCTGGCGCGGGCGCTCTCTGGCTGATGGGGAGTTACAGCCTCGACGGATTCGCCTGGCAGGACCGGCTTTCAGCGCTACTCACGGTGGTGGTGGTGGGTCCTGTCATGTTGGTGGTGTACCTGTTGCTGCTGCGGGTTTTCCACGTCACCGAACTCCGGGACATGCTCCGGCCGCTGATGGGCCGGTTCGGGCGTGGCGGCGGTGCCGTTCCTCCGCCGGAAGGTCCGACGTCGGGATCCCCACAAAGTGCCGCGGCAGGCGCTGCGGAGACGCCCCAGCGCGCCACCACCTCGCTGGACACCGGCCTCATCCCTCGGATTTCCGGTGAGTTCGACGCCGCGTCGTTCCGCGCGGGGCCCATGCCGGAGCGCGCACCGAAGTCGTACGACGACGGTCCCCGGCAACAACCTGCCGGCGGCTATTTGCCGGAGGAGGACGAGCCCAGCACGGCCCAGGCGGGCAGGCTGCGGGCAGGGATTCCGCTTCCCGGCCGTCGGACCTTCCAGGGCAAAGCCGGTCAGAACCCTTATTTCTCGGCGCGGCGGCCACGAAGGAAGTAAAGGATCCCTTGCGTGCGGCGGCTGGTTTCCCGGGCTCCGGGTATCCAATCGGATAGGATCAGAGGTGATATAAGGGTCGTTGGACCAGGGGAGCCACCGGGTTTCCTCCGCGAACGGCGGTTTCAAAACGTGAGCCGGCAATCCCGGACAGTCTAGGAGGAACACGTGTCCAACCCGATCGAAGTCGGATCAGTCCTGGGCGGCCGCTACAAGGTCACTGCCACAGTCCTGACCTCGCACGACCACGATCTGGTGCTGGATGGTGTGGATCAGGTCCTGAACCGTCCCGTCAGCATTCTGGTGGCCGGGCCGGACAACGCCGCACAGGTTGCCCAGAGTGCCCGCGAAGTGGCCACCGGGGAGCGTCCCGGGACCGTGCAGGTCTTGGATCTGGGGGTCAGCGAGGACGCTACCTACCTGATCACCAATCACGCCTCCGCTGCGGACCTTCTGGATCTTGTTGTTGCCTCCAATCCGCCCTACGTTGAGCCGTTCTTCACGGACACCCTGGGCAGCGAAATTTTCGGCCAGGCCCGGTCCAACGAGCCGGAACCGTACGATGACGAAGAAGACAACGTCGAGGCCGGGTACATCAACTACGCCGAGGCGTATCCCAGCCAGGTTGACCCGTACCCCACTGCGCCGGCCCAACCAGTGCAACCTCCCGCACGCCCGTTGGTCCCGGCACCGCCTGCCTTCACGGCACCAACTCCCAAGCCCCCTGCAGAGGAACCTGCGGAGAACCCCAAGGTTTCCCTTTGGTCTGAAGACGACTATGCCCAGGCCAACACGTCGGATGAGTACAACGACGTTCCCGCGGCAGATCCTGAGCCCGCTGAGCGGCGTCCTTCAATGTTCACCAAAGGTGCTGCCGCAGCTGGGGGAGCACCGCCGGCACAATTCGATGATGCCGATGACACAGACGAGCGCGAGCCGCGGTCCATGCGATGGCTGGTTGGTGGGCTGCTCGCCGTCGTCCTTGTTGCTGGCCTGATCTTTGCGGTGACCAACCTTGGCAGGCTCACGCCATCAGCTCCGCAGGCTGACAGTACACCGTCGGCTTCGAGTGCAACCACCAACGGGGAAACGCCGTCGCAGGCTCCCAGTTCAGCGGCCCCAGTGGTACCGCCCGCCATCGCCAGGGTGACCCGGCTGGGCAACTTCGACTTCGCCGCAACGTTCGATGGCGATCTGGTCAAGGCCTATGACGGTAACGCAGCGAGCTACTGGTCAGACATGGAGTTCGCCACGGAAGGCTGGGGTGGTTTGGCACCTGATGGGGTCACGCTGGCCATCGAGCTGAAGGAAGCAGCGACTGTTTCCTCCATTACGCTCTCGCAGCTGGGCGGCTCCGGCGGCAACCTGACCATTTACACGAACGACACCCCAACTCTTGAGGGTGCAAAGTCTGTGGGTACAAACAGCTTCACTTCAATGGATCTCAATATCCCGTTGGCCGAGCCCGCCAAGTCGAAGTATGTCCTGGTGGCCATCAACGCCCTGCCGAAGCTTGCCCAGCCCAAGACCCGGTACGGGTTCGGCCTGCGGCTTGCCGAGATCAAGGTCCAGTAGCCCACCTCCCTGTCAGTGGTGTGACGGAGTGTGGTGAAGCTCCGCAGGCGTTCGAGCGCTTCGACGGTAATCTGGAAGTTCGGCAAATCAAGCGCCGTTCGTCGGCTGTGGCGTTGCAGTAGCTTGGAATATTCAGCGCCAATTACCAGTTGTGCCATGTGGCCGGCCCCAACGGGGCGCGTCAATCTAGGAAGAGGTTCGTAGTTCAGTGAGCAGTGCAGAGAACACGGCGCCAGGCGTACGTGATGTCATCATCGTCGGTTCCGGTCCTGCCGGATACACGGCAGCCGTCTACACGGCCCGAGCGAACCTGCAGCCGCTGTTGCTGGCAGGATCAGTCACTGCCGGCGGCGAGCTGATGAACACCACGGACGTGGAGAACTACCCCGGTTTCCCCGAAGGCATCATGGGGCCGGACCTCATGGAAAACTTCGAAAAGCAGGCGGCGCGCTTCGGCACGGAAATCCAGTTCGAGGACGTCACCGAGCTGGACCTTGAAGGGCCCATCAAGACGGTGACCATCGCCACGGGCGAAAAGTTCCAGGCGAAGGCCATTATTCTGTCGACCGGCTCTGCGTACCGCGAGCTGGGGCTGCCCAACGAGAAGAGGCTCTCTGGACACGGCGTTAGCTGGTGTGCAACCTGTGACGGTTTCTTCTTCAAGGGTCAGGACATTGCGGTCATCGGCGGGGGAGACTCCGCTATGGAAGAGGCATTGTTCCTCAC
Source organism: Arthrobacter ulcerisalmonis (assembly GCF_900609065.1). GTDB lineage: Bacteria > Actinomycetota > Actinomycetes > Actinomycetales > Micrococcaceae > Arthrobacter > Arthrobacter ulcerisalmonis. Next base: position 27,128 of record NZ_UXAU01000008.1, read on the forward strand.
CAAGTTCGCGAACTCCGTCACCGTCATCCACCGGCGTGACACCCTCAAGGCCTCGAAGATCATGGCAGACCGCGCCTTGGCGCACGAGAAGATCAACTTCGTGTGGAACACCGCCGTTGAGGATGTTCTTGGCGATCCGAAGGTAACTGGGCTGACGCTCAAGAACCTGGTCGATGGAACCGTCTCTGAGCTGGCAGTTACCGGCGTGTTCGTCGCCATTGGCAACGATCCCCGTACGGACCTGGTGAAAGGGATCCTCGACCTCACTCCCGAGGGCACCATCGCGGTAGAGGGACGTACCTCGAAGACAAGCATTGCTGGTGTCTTCGCAGCGGGTGACGTCATTGACCCGACCTACCGTCAGGCGATCACCGCATCCGGGTCCGGCTGTGTAGCCGCCCTCGATGTGGAACACTACTTGGCTGATCTTCCAGCCTGAACAACCCCGTCACGTACGAAGAGAGAAGGAAGAATTATGAGCAACGCTAAAAATGTAACCGATTCAAGCTTCGGCACGGATGTCCTTTCGTCCGAGAAACCTGTCATTGTAGATTTCTGGGCCGAGTGGTGTGGTCCCTGCCGCAAGCTGGGCCCCATCCTGGATGAAATCTCGGTGGAGTACGCCGACAAGGTTGACGTGGTGAAGGTCAACGTCGATGACAACCCGGAGATCGCCGCAAAGTTTGGCATCACGTCGATTCCTGCCGTTTATCTGTTCCAGGGCGGCGAAGTGAAGAGCACCGTCATCGGCGCCAAGCCGAAGCAGTTCTTCGAGAAGGAGTTCGCGGACGTTCTGTCCTAATCAGCGAATGGATCTTGGTCCACTGGTTTGCTGATAGCAGTGAAGCGGGGAGTGGTCGCCGGAAAGTCGGCGACCACTCCCTTCTGCTTTAAGTGTTCAACGCTGCCAGGCGGAGCTCTCACCTGTTTCACGTGAAACATCGGCATGGGAAGAGCGTGGTGATGTTTCACGTGAAACGTTGATGGACTCGCCGACTCTAAAGGACTGCCGGCAGCGCTGTCTTCAGTTGCGAGGGCTCGGCACACGACAAAAACCGCAGAGCGTCGATGTTTCACGTGAAACATCGACGCTCAAGAACGTAGCCGAGCTCTGGAAGCCTCTGGACCCATGCAAAGAATGTCAGCGCACCACAGAAAAGACGCACTGGAGCCGCTACTTATGAGAAAACTACCTCGAGTTCACGCACTTCTGCGAAAACTATGGTCTTCCACACCGGCGTAGATCCGCGGGGAGGCGCGATATGTCGACTGCGGCGCCTCCAGTGAGACAACGCTATAACAGGATGGAGCGCTAGCTCTGGGGCCATAGGACCCACGGTGGGAGCCGTCACGCGTCAGAAAGCAGGTTCCCCCAACACTGCTGACATAGTTTTGCCGGACACATGCCGGATATCCCGTGAATAAATGTCCTCCAACGTTGGGTAAGAGAATAGAGTCTGGAGGCACCTGGCCGTTCTAGTACTATGGTGAGTGGCTCAAGGTTGAAATCCGTCCGCCGATCACGCTAATCCGAATGATTTCGCCAGTCGGATCATGAGTGTCCGGCATCAGAGCCGCCGCCTCCGGCAATCGCTGCTCATGGAGGCCGCTGCTATGTTGTGACTTTGGATCTCAGCTACTCTGAACCGCCCCTGGATACCGTAACCCGCTCATGTCCACAGCGACAGCCTTAGAGCCCTGGTGCCTCGTCTAGGCCCTAGCGATGGACCTTGCCCATAGTATCCAGACGTCCCAGAAGTATGCTGGCGAGCAACAACAATCTAGCTAGACGCAGAACCTGATATTTCCTACAACGAAAACGTTGGGTGCGAGGCTGGGGCGCCCACCCCTCTGTGTACCCACCGACAGGGCTGTGCAGCTGACACATGTGCCTTAGGGCACACCTACTCCACCGAACGAATTTACTGATGTAATCTCTGCTTGCGTTGACGCTGCCCACCAGGTCCCATGGATCTGGTCTGTTTCACGTGAAACATTCGCGGCGTGTAGAACCGCATCTTACCCTGCCATTTGGGTACAACACTCCAGGTTTCAGCCATCAGGTCACCGCTCCCGTCTCGCTCCTCCCACATTGGCCAGAAGACCAAATGTAGTCTGACCTGCGACAGCATCCAGTCAGCGCATTACACGCCGACTGCCCATTGCCTGGTGCACCGGGAACACGATGCCACGAGCAGCGCAATTCGTCTGCCTACACGTCGTTCCCGCAGCGTCTCAAACAGCACGTCGCTGGTCACCACATCGAGACATCCACATTTGTCCCAGACCTATCGACATAGGACGTGCCAGACCAGACAGGCCGGGAATCCCGCCGTCCAATCATCCAGCCATCCACCGCCTAGGGGAGGACAAGGAGCAATGAAACACTGGCTGGGAATCGCAAGCAAACAAACCGCTCCTTGACACCGAGGCGAGGGGGCCAGGGTGTGAGGGGCTGGCCCAAACGAATTGAGCACCGTCCCTATAGTCACCCTCTCGTGTGGCGCACAGCGCTGTGGACAAGTCCGCCCAGGACCGGGCGAGGCGTGACAGCAAGAACAGGGACAAGTTGCTGGGCCCAAGCCGAACACGATGGTGCAACCCGCAGTCGCTCGGGGAAGGATTGCTGGAGATGTGGCTTCCGACCACGCGATAGAACGGCAGTGCCCTCGCTCCTTGTCCACAGTGTGGAGCAGAGTTATCCACAGGACTATCCACAGTCGAGATTGTCGAGCTGACTTAGTGAAAAGCCGCGACCAACTGAGCCAGCCGAATAGACATTTGACCGGGAATGTTCCGGCTCCAAAAATACTAGGCGGGCGTCGGTGGCCCACCATAGTAGAGCGCCAAATTTGCTTGAACTGCTGCGTTTGCGACCAAATACGCTTGTACGATTAGTCCAGAATGTTTCACGTGAAACAGCACATTGTGTTCGTATTCAAGACGATAGCCTTTGGCGAGTCAGCGCAAAGGAGTCGACCAGAATCGACCATATCTCGTCAGAGGGTCCTACCTAGTTTGATGATGATGTGCACAGACTTATCCACAGCTCCGATCCACATAATCCACAGGTAGATGCACAGCCGGATTGTTAACGATAGAGACATTGCTGACAGCCTCGAATCGGGGTCTTCTCACACTTGAAGCACGAATGCCTGCGTCAAAAGTTCCGATCCATCAAAGACCACCCGCACCCACACCCTGTATTCCTGCTTTCACCCGATCTGAAGTCAGATCATACTTCCCCGTGTGCCTGGCAATAGATGAAGTGCATAGTGTCCTCGTCCCTCCGTCTGTGGAGTGGTTGGAACCCCGCTGAGGACGGGGGAGTCAGTCGGCAGCTCTGGCTCGTGATCTGAGGAATCCGCCATGTGAGATGAAGTGCGTCCGCGCGCGGATCATGCCGAGCAATGAAAGGCATAACCTAGTTCTGATTCACGCTGAACTGCCGCCAGGTGAAGTTCTCCGTGACTTTGTCCCACCCCAACAATGTGAAGCTTTTGCTGTCAAGCCTATGCCAGTTTCCAGCGTATAATTTGCAAACCACCTCCCGTCGGTGTTGAGAAGGTCGCGGTCACCTCTTGGCAGTGATCATTGCAGTGTCAGTCGGATCGTCCGCTGCCCAGCGCACGGCATCTTGGCGAATCGCCTTTATTCAAGGACTGGCCGGCTGACACCGAATAGGTCACCACCAGTCCACCCAACATGGTGCATGTTTCACGTGAAACATCGACTATCCTACGACAGTCGCTGTAGCGCTCAGTTCTTTGAGCCTGGACTGTTTCACGTGAAACGTTGAGGTTATCAGTATCTGCTGGTACCGAAATCTTTCAGCATTCACCTCACACACCATACTTCCTGGCGCCGGATTGGACTGCCTAGGTGACGCAAAAGAGCTCAGAATCGAGGCAATAGAATGATCAATACCTGCGTCTCAGTAGCCGGTGTCATGTTTCACGTGAAACAACAAGTAGGGCGCGTAGACCTGGAGGACTCTACCCTGCACGGCACTACTACCAAAGCTCCAACAATATTGGCCTGCGGGTCTAAGGGGAGTGAATGAGGCCCGCCCATAGGACCTGCACGTACCCATAATGGGCGGTAGAACGCTACCAGGGGCTCCGATCTAAAGCTAGGAGAGGTATCCCTGCCGTCGAACCCACGCAGCGCCCTGCGCGGCTCACCAGCAGACTCTAGCGATTCAGACTAGCTGCCCGCCCCGGTTACTATCAGATACCCCAAGGGGCCATGCGGCGTGTCCGCAACGTCTGAACGAAGCTGTTCCGGGACTTGCAGTCCTAGGCTAGAGACCTTCAGGCTGAGCACAGCTGAGAAGGGCTAACCGGCAGCATCACAGCCGCTCAGGTGGCTTTGCAGCATCCGCGAAAGCGATGCATCAATCGCCAGTCCCAGCAGTGATCCACGGAAATTGATGTCACCAGGCAAAAAGAGAGGCCCCAGAAATCTGGGACCTCTCTATGAACAAGTAAAACTACATCAACTAGTGGATCCCGGGCTGAGAACATCCATGATTCGGTTCAAATCCTCAACGCTCGCAAACTCAATACTGACCTTGCCCTTGCGAACGCCCAAGGAAATCTTCACATTGGTATCCAGTCGGTCCGACAGCGACGACGCAAGGTAGTCCAGCCGTTCGTGCCGAGCGCCGGGACGGGGGATGTTGTTCTTGGCCGGCTTGGTGGGATCCTGATACAGGGTAACGGCTTCTTCTGTCGCTCGAACAGACATACCTTCGGCAACAATCTTCTGCGCCATGCGTTCCATAGCTGCGGCGTCCGGGAGTGAGAGAAGAGCGCGGGCATGCCCGGCCGACAAGACGGCAGAAGCAACGCGACGCTGGACCAATGGCGGGAGCTTCAAGAGTCGCAGGGTGTTGGAAACCTGAGGACGGGACCGACCAATACGGTCCGCGAGCTGCTCATGCGTGGTACCGAAGTCTTCGAGGAGCTGCTGGTACGCGGCAGCTTCTTCGAGGGGATTCAGCTGGCTTCGGTGCAAGTTCTCCAGCAAAGCATCGCGAAGAAGATCGTCATCAGCTGTTTCGCGGATGATTGCAGGCACTGTTTCCAGCCCAGCGGCCTGCACTGCCCGCCACCGACGCTCACCCATAACCAGCTCATAGGGTTCACCACTATTATCAGTTGATTTACGGACAACAATTGGCTGGAGGACGCCAATTTCACGAACAGAGTGAACCAGCTCCGCCATGTCGTCTTCATCGAAGACACTTCTGGGCTGCTTACGGTTCGGATGGATATCACCGACAGGAATCTCAGCGAATCGTGCTCCGGGAACTTCGACGAGTTCTACGTCTGGACTTTCAAACTTCGGTGCGGACGGCGGCGCCGCTTCAGCCACAACGGTAGTCTGAGCATCGTCTTGCTTCGCGCCAGACACAGGGGAGCCGGACGTCGCGGATGATTTGCTGGCGGTTGGCTTCTTTGCAGCGGGGCGCGTAGTTTCCTTGGCTGGCGCATCCTGAACTTTGGCGAGCTCCACAATATCGCTTGGCTCGGACTTCTCGAGAACTGGTTCCGTCTTCCGCCGTCCTTCGGGAAAGAACAGATCCACGGGCCTGGAAGCGGAGCTACCGTTGCCACCGTCGCTGGACCCGGCGGAACTCGGAATCAACGCGCCAAGTCCGCGACCTAAGCCGCGTCGCTTCTCGCTCATGAATTAATCCCTCCAGTGAACCAGGATGTACCCGGATCAAGTGTCGTTGCGGTGATCGAAGAGTCTAGCGTTCTGCTATTTCGGCAGCGGCTTCCAGGTAGGAAAGTGCCCCGGTGGATGAGGGATCGTACGTCATCACGGTTTGTTGGTAACTTGGCGCTTCCGAGATCCGCACCGAACGCGGGACAACTGCTGAGAGAACCTTCTCAGGGAAATGCGTGCGAACTTCTGCAGCAACTTGGGCTGCCAGGTTGGTCCGCCCGTCATACATCGTGAGCAGGATCGTGGACACTTCCAGGTCTGCATTCAAGTGCTTCTGGATCATCTCAATGTTCTTGAGCAATTGGCTCAGGCCCTCGAGTGCGTAGTACTCACACTGAATGGGGATCAGCACCTCACCGGCTGCACAGAACGCGTTGACCGTCAGCAGTCCCAGGCTCGGCGGGCAGTCGATGAAAATGTAGTCGAGCCGAGGTTCGCCATTTTTTTCCCGGGTCTTGGCATATTGATCGATCGCCCGGCGAAGGCGCTGTTCCCGAGCTACCAGGGACACCAGTTCAATCTCCGCGCCAGCCAGGTGGATGGTGGCGGGAGCGCACTGCAGGTTATCAATGTCAGGGCAGTTAGCCACCACATCCGCTAACGGAACGTCATTGATCAGTACGTCGTAGATGCTGTCGACCTCAGCGTGATGCTCAATGCCGAGTGCCGTCGAGGCGTTGCCCTGGGGATCGATGTCGATGACCAGGACGTTCAACCCGGCCGCTGCGAGAGCTGCGGCAATGTTTACAGTGGTGGTGGTCTTTCCCACCCCACCCTTTTGATTCGAGACGGTAAACACGCGGGTCTTGGCTGGGCGGGGCAGCTTACGCCCAAGTAACTTTTCCCGCCGCTTGGTCTCATGGGCGAGTTCCTTGGCGATTGGACTGGAATCGTCCATCGCATCCATGACGTTGCTTCTACCGCCAGAGGTTGTTTCACGTGAAACGCTCTTGGCGTTGCGTACAGGGACGTTCGGCTGGCTGAGTCCACGTGCCGGTGCTGCGGCCGGTACAGCGGCAGACCGCGCCGACCCCAAAGACACAAACGGGGGAATCCGTTGTGTGGAGGCTTCGCTACTGCTCACTGGTCACGCTCACTCTCATTGGGCCAAACTGACTGCCGCCTACAAGCCTATCTTCTCGGCATGGCTGACCACGGACATCGCAGCCCGTCTAGGACTTCTTTTGCGGCTTGTTCACCACGATGCGCACCACAGTGGTGGGCTCTTCCAGGAGTGCTTCACCAACCGTGACCACTGCGGTGGAAATTCCGCCCAACTTTCGAATGGTCTTCGCTGCCTTTTCGATTTCTTCGCCGGCACTGCGTCCCTTGATGGCCACTACTTCGCCCCGCCCTGCAAGCAGTGGAATGGTCAAGCCGGCAAGGTTGGTCAGCGCGGAGACCGCACGCGCTGTCACAACGTCAGCATCCACCAAGCCAACAGCCAACTCGGCTCGAGTCCGCATCACCGTGACATTGGCCAGGCCAAGATCGTCCACGACTTCCTGCAGCCAGATCACCCGGCGTTCCAACGGTTCGATCAAGGTCAGTTCAAGGTCAGGACGGGCGATCGCCAGGCACAAACCCGGCAGCCCCGCACCGCTGCCAACATCGGCAACCCGGCTGCCCTGGGCAATCTCGCTTTCAATGACAGCGCAATTCAGAACGTGCCGGCTCCAGAGGCGGGGAATCTCACGGGGTCCAATGAGTCCGCGCTCGGTGCCCGACGTCGCCAGGTGCTCCACGTAGCGTTTGGCCAAATCCAGGCGGTCACCGAAGATCTTTTCAGCGGCCTGGAGCTCAGTTGCCGTAATCTCAACCATGGTTAACACGTCATCAATTCTTTAGTCGGCGGAAACTACGATGTGGCGTCCCGCGCCTTCACCGTCGGACTCACTGACAAGGCCAAGGTCCGCGACGGCGTCGTGGATGATCTTCCGCTCATAGGCACTCATCGGTTCCAGCGCCACCGGCTGTCCAGTTTCCTTCACGGTGGCGACAGCCTGCTCCGCGATCTTCAGAAGGTGCCCGCTGCGCTCCTTCCGGTAACCGTTAATGTCCAAAACCAGGCGTGAGCGGCTCTCCGTAGCCGAGAGGACAGCCAGCCGGGTGAGTTCCTGAAGTGCCTCCAGGACTTCGCCGTCTGCGCCTACCAGGGCATCCAGGTTATCGACTTCGTCTTCCGCGACGATGGAAATGTACGTGCGGCCGCTGCGAACCTCAATGTCGATGTCACCATCGATATCGGCAATATCCAAGAGTTCTTCGAGGTAGTCGGCAGCGATTTCGCCCTCTTCTTCGAGGCGGCTGACTGACGCAACCTTGGCGGGAGCACCGTCGTCGTTGGCCTTCTCCACGTCATCGACGACGTCGGTCAAAGCGTGTTCGTTGCTCTCAGCAGACATTACTTCTTCTTCCTATTCTTGCGCTGGGGCTGAACGCGCTGGATTTTGGGTTCCACGGCGGCGATGGCCGCAGCGTCTGCCTCTTCATCCTTCTTACCGGTGAGAACAGAGAGTGCCGGCAGGCCCTTGGCAGCCCGGCGATCGGCGAGGGCCTTGGCAGCAGGGGAACCCGGCGTTGGCATCCGACGAATAACGAAGAACTGCTGCGCCATGGTCCAGAGGTTGGTGGTGGTCCAGTAGATCAGGACACCAATGGGGAAGTTGATGCCACCCACGCCGAAGACAACGGGCAGGATGTACAGCATCATTTTCTGCTGGCGCATGAACGGGCTGGCCATGGCCTCTTCAGACATGTTCTTGGCCATGATCTGCTTCTGCGTGATGAACTGCGAGGCCGTCATGGCCAGGATCATCACCACGGAGAGGATGTTGACGGCGAGTTGCGAATCGCCGCCGCCGCCGTGGAGCAGGGTTGCCGAGAGGGGTGCGCCGAAAATGCTGGACTCATCGAACTGCACTACCTGGCCCGGACTCATGGCACCGACACCCTCGCCAGCCTTGGCGTTCGTGCTGATACCGGAAAGTACCTGGAAGAGGGCGAAGAAGAACGGCATCTGGATGAGCATGGGGAGGCAGGCCGAGAACGGGTTGGTCCCGTGCTTCTTGTACATGGCCATTTGCTCCTGCGCCATGGCCTGGCGGGAAAGCTGATCCGTTTTGCCCTTGTACTTGGTCTGCAGCTTCTTCAGGTCGGGCTGCAGCAGCTGCATGCCACGCTGTGCCTTGATCTGCTTGACGAACACCGGGATCAGGGCGGCGCGAATCACCAACACCAGGCCAATGATGGACAGGGTCCAGGTCCAGCCGCTCGCCGCCGGCAGGCCAATGAAGGTCAGGCCTTCGTGGAAGCCCACCATGATGATGGACACCAGCCATTTGAACGGAAACATGATTGTCGCAAAGAAGTCCATACTTATCCCTATTCGTCAGGCCGCATTGCGGCCTTCTTCATCAGTCCGAGCAGCCAGGTAAATGTCCGGGTTGTTCAGCACAACAATCGTGGGGGTCTGGCTCAACGGCCATTCCCGGGTGCCGGCGGGGACATGGTCCACACCACCAGCATTCCATGGGTGGCAACGGCCCAGGCGCCGGGCAGCCAGCCACGTCCCTTTCACAGCTCCGTGGACGGTAATAGCTTCCAGAGCGTAGGCCGAACATGAGGGAAAGAAACGGCATACCTGGCCGTACAAGGGGGAAATCACCTTGCGGTACGCCATCAGCAGGAGAATGAGGATGTTTCGGGGCAAGTTCCAGATGAACGTGCCCACGGTCAGGGGTACAGAACGGCGGACGACGGCGGTGCCATTAGTCACGCGGTGTCCCCTCCTGTGTTGTACCGGCTGCACCGTTGGTGGCGCCTTTTGATGGGCGGCTCGCCAACCGGTGCACAGTCGATTCGAGTGCGGCATTGTAGTCCGACAGGAGCTGGTCCCAGCTGGCTGTCGCGGACGCGGGCAGCGCCCTGACCACAATAGCCAAACCATGTGCGTGCGCACCCAACGAGGCAGCACCTGCTTCTCTCAGTCTTCTCTTAACGAGGTTCCTGACTACAGCGTTCCCGACACTTTTGGAAACGATGAACCCGATGCGGCTGGGTTCGTCGGCAGCGAGGGCTGCCGCATATAACACTACGTTCCGGCGTCCATTGCGGACACCGGAACGTACAGTGGTTGAAAAATCGGTAGCAGTCCTCAGGCGATTGCTGGCGGCTAGCACCTTTACACTCGCAGGAAGATCTCTACCGACAAGTCAGTAGTTATGCCGACAGTTCGGTGCGACCCTTGCCACGACGGGCTGCCAGGATGGCACGGCCGGCACGGGTACGCATACGAAGGCGGAAGCCGTGCTTCTTGGCTCGACGGCGGTTATTCGGCTGAAAAGTCCGCTTGCTCACGTTAGTTACTCCAGTGGATCAAAGGTGCGCCCACCCGATCAAAAAGGGAAGAACTGGCCGACGCTAAGTTTTGTATATGCACGCTATTCCCAGGACTCCAACGCAGGGCGTCGAAGTATTTCAATGGGACCAAAAGCGCACACAAAGGACTTCACAACACTAGGGCAACCGGGGTAGCAGAGTCAAACCAGCAGCCTACTCCAGAACTATCCCCAGCTGTGGCTAACTCGCCATGGAGCCTGTGGATGAACCGGCTCACAAGGCCCGTTTACGAACCACACCAGTGTAATTATCCACAAGCCGATTGCCAGCTATCTTCTAGGCTTTTGATCCCCTAGAGTGGCTCAGTAGCCGATTATCCACGGACTGTGCATAACCCTGTGGATAGAGCTGGTCCCTTCTTGGTCCCAGGCCTGGCTGCAGGTAATGCAGACACAGCAAGCTTTAGGGAACCGATTGATGACAGTAGACGAAGCCAACCACGCCAACACTGTCGGAAGTTCCTGGCGCCGGGTCATCACCCTGCTTGAGCAGGACCACCGGGTTTCACCCCGGCAGCGTGGATTCGTCATTCTGGCCCAGGCTCAAGGCCTGATCGGTTCAACCCTCCTGGTGGCGGTGCCCAATGAGCTGACCCGTGAGGTTCTGCAGACCCAGGTGAAGGAAGCCCTGGACGATGCGCTCCACAGCGTCTTCTCCGAAGACATCCGATGCGCGATCGACGTCGACACCGACTTGGTGCCGCTCTTCACGGAACCTGAACCCGCCGTCGAACTTTCCTTCGCAGCCGACCAGCTGATCGAACAGAAGCCGCAGCCCATGCTGCCCAGCACTTCCCATGAGTTCGGCCGGCTGAATCCCAAGTACGTCTTTGACACCTTCGTGATTGGCTCATCGAACCGATTCGCCCACGCTGCGGCAGTGGCTGTGGCGGAGGCGCCCGCCAAGGCCTACAACCCGCTGTTCATCTATGGTGATTCCGGCCTGGGCAAGACACACCTGCTCCACGCCATCGGCCATTACGCCCGCCGACTGTACAGCGGCATCCGCGTTCGGTACGTAAATTCCGAGGAATTCACCAACGACTTCATCAATTCCATCCGGGATGATGAGGGCGCCAGCTTCAAGACCACGTATCGCAACGTGGACGTGCTCCTCATCGATGACATCCAGTTCCTCGCCGGCAAAGATCGAACACTGGAGGAGTTCTTCCACACCTTCAACTCGTTGCACAACAACAACAAGCAGGTGGTCATCACCTCCGATCTGCCGCCGAAACAACTGGCTGGTTTTGAAGACCGGATGAAGTCACGCTTCGAGTGGGGCCTCCTCACCGATATCCAGCCACCTGAACTGGAGACCCGGATTGCGATTCTTCGGAAGAAGGCCTTGAGTGAGGGCCTGTCCGCTCCGGACGATGCGCTGGAGTACATCGCCTCCAAAATTTCCAGCAATATTCGTGAACTGGAAGGCGCCCTGATTCGCGTCACGGCCTTCGCCAGCCTGAACCGCCAGCCGGTCGACGTCGCGCTTGCCGAAATGGTCCTCAAGGATCTGATCACCGACGACGGCGCCCAGGAAATCACATCCGCCCAGATCCTGCAACAGACCGCGGAGTACTTCAAGCTCAGTCTGGAGGAACTGTGCAGCAAGTCCCGGACCCGGACCTTGGTCACGGCTCGGCAGATCGCCATGTACCTCTGCCGTGAGTTGACGGACATGTCGCTGCCCAAGATTGGCCAAGAGCTCGGCGGCCGTGATCACACCACTGTCATCCATGCGGACCGCAAGATTCGTGAACTGATGGCTGAACGTCGTGTGATCTACAACCAGGTCACAGAGCTGACCAACCGGATCAAGCAGCAGCAACGCGACTCCTGAGCGCGCTACACATACCTTATTAACAGGCGCATGTGGATAAGCCTGTGGATAGTTAAGGGGACAACGCGGCTTAATGGGCTTAAAACCCTTAAGCCATCTGTGGATCAGCGAAACGGCCGAAAATGTTATCCCCATCCACACCCTGTTTAAAACCTGATCCACCCACACCCAATGAACAGGGCTTAACCGCTGGATTCAGCGGCAGGATCGAGTTATCCACAGTTTCCACAGCAGTTATTAACACTACTAATCCCAAGAAATTGAAATCCCTCAAACAACAAGATGGGTTCTGCACGGCAACGGGCCGGGCCAAACGGCCCAACGGGCCTCCGGGCAGGGGCCGGGGATGGGTTAATCCCAGATCTTCGGGCTAAGCTGTCAGCAGCGCTCCCATCCTTGGGTTTTCTTGTGCTTCCCATCCGGAAAACCATGATGATTCGCTGAATTTTTTTGGCACCACCCCAGGCGGTGTCGGTTACACCAACGCAGCAGCAATGAAAGGCGGCACCCTTCCGTGAAGTTCAGAGTCGATCGGGACGTCCTGGCAGAAGCCGTCACATGGACAGCCCGGTCGTTGTCTCCGCGGCCACCCGTCCCCGTCCTTTCGGGTCTCTTGCTTAAGGCAGAAGCTGGCACCGTCAGCCTCTCGAGCTTCGACTACGAAACCTCTGCCAGGCTTGAAATTGCCGCTGACGTGCGGGAAGCGGGCACTATCCTGGTTTCCGGCAGGCTCCTCGCAGACATCTGCCGCAGCTTGCCGTCCGCGCCAGTGGACGTCGAAACCGATGGCAGCAAAGTCACCCTGACCTGCCGCCGTAGCAGTTTCCATTTGGCCACCATGCCGGAAGCCGAGTACCCACCCCTCCCGGCATTACCCACCATTAGCGGAACCGTTCCCGGCGATGCCTTTGCCCAGGCTGTTTCACAGGTCATCATTGCTGCGAGCAAGGATGACACCTTGCCGATCCTCACCGGTGTCCGGATGGAAATCGAGGACGACCTCATTACGCTCCTGGCAACGGACCGTTACCGGCTCGCCATGCGTGAAGTCCCGTGGAAGCCAGCAACTCCGGGCCTGTCTACCAGCGCATTGGTCAAAGCAAAAACCTTGAACGAAGTCGCCAAAACCCTCGGTAACAGTGGCGACATCAACCTCGCCTTGGCAGACGACGACACCCGGCTCATCGGCTTCGAGAGCGGTGGGCGCACCACCACATCGTTGCTGGTGGATGGCGATTACCCCAAGATCCGCTCGCTTTTCCCGGAATCCACGCCAATCCACGCCACGGTGCAGACCCAGGAACTCGTCGAAGCTGTCCGCCGTGTCTCGCTGGTAGCCGAACGGAACACTCCGGTGCGTTTGGCCTTCACCGAGGGCCAACTGAACCTTGACGCAGGCACCGGTGAAGATGCCCAAGCCTCGGAAGAGTTGGAAGCCCAGCTCTCCGGTGAAGAAATTACCGTGGCCTTCAACCCGCACTACCTAGTGGAGGGTCTCAGCGTCATCGAAACCAAATTTGTCCGATTCTCCTTCACGTCTGCGCCGAAGCCGGCCATGATCACTGCCCAGGCCGAAGCTGAGGGCGATGACCAGGACGACTACCGCTACCTGGTCATGCCCGTCCGGCTCCCTAACTAGTCTCCAACGGCTCCCAGCCTTCGCAAGCTGAGGCAGTGCCGCTCGCCAACGGGGCCCAAGCCACCGCCACCCACTAGCCCAGAAAAGAGTCTCACCATGCACATTGGACTGATCGGCCTCGGCAAGATGGGTTTCAACATGCGCGAGCGGCTACGACAAAACGGCATTGAGGTGACCGGCATGGACCGCAACCCCGAGGTGACGGATGTGGCCTCGGTGGACGAGCTGTTGGCCCAGGTTCCCGTTCCCCGCATCATCTGGGTCATGGTGCCATCAGGCGGCATCACCAATTCGGTCATCGCGGAGTTGGGCGACAAGCTCGCGCAAGGCGACCTGGTGATTGATGGCGGCAACTCTCGTTTCACCGAGGACCAAAAGCACGGTGAAATCCTCGCGGCAAAGGGAATCAACTTCGCCGACTGCGGTGTCTCTGGTGGCGTGTGGGGCCTGCAGAACGGATACGGACTCATGGCGGGCGGCGCTGCAGCAGACATTGAACGTGCCATGCCGGTTTTCGATGCACTTCGCCCAGAAGGAGACCGCGCCGACAGCTTCGTCCATGTTGGCGATGTTGGTGCTGGGCACTACGCCAAAATGGTCCATAACGGCATCGAATATGGTCTCATGCAGGCTTATGCCGAAGGCTATGAACTCCTGGCAGCCAAAGACATCGTCTCGGATCTGCCCGGCACGTTCCGGGCATGGCAAAAAGGCACCGTGGTCCGGTCTTGGCTGTTGGACCTGATGGTGAAAGCGCTGGACGAGGATCCGGGACTGGAATCGATTGACGACTACGTTGAAGATTCCGGCGAAGGCAGGTGGACGGTCGAAGAAGCCATTGCCAATGCCGTCCCCGCCCCAGCCATTACCGCTGCCCTCTTTGCCCGGTTCTCTTCACGCGAAGATAACTCGCCTGCCATGAAAATGGTGTCCGCCCTCCGCCACCAGTTTGGCGGCCACGCCACCCGTCCCGCTAAGTAGTACCCAGCGGGAACCGAGAGGTTCCCAGAATTGTCGAATCCCGCGTGTACCTCGAACACCTTTCCCTGACCGATTTTCGCAGCTACGCGCAGGTTGAACTGGCGCTGACTCCGGGCGTGACCGTTCTTGTGGGCGCGAATGGAATCGGCAAGACCAACCTGTTGGAAGCAATCGGCTACCTAGCCACCCTTAGCTCACACAGGGTCAGCACCGATGCGCCCTTGCTGCGGTTTGGGACAGAGCGTGCCCTGGTTCGGGCTCGGGTGGTCCGTGGCGGCCAAATCACGGTCCTGGAATTGGAAATCAACGCTGGCCGGGCTAATCGTGGCCGGATTAATCGTAGTAACCCTGTCCGCGCACGGGACCTTCTGGGCATCTGCCAGACAGTCCTTTTTGCCCCCGAGGACCTGGCCCTGGTCAAAGGCGACCCGAGCAATCGGCGCAGGTTCCTCGATGAGCTGCTGGCCAGCTTGGTGCCTCACCACGCTGCAACACGTGCCGACTATGACCGGGTTTTGAAACAGCGCAATGCGCTGCTGAAGTCTGCTCGGGCTGGGAAATTCAGCGCGGCCCACGAGGCGACCCTTGAAGTCTGGGATCACCATATGGCCAAGGCAGGTGCAGCGTTGTTACACGCACGGCTTGAGCTCGTGGAACTTCTCCGGCCGCACCTCGCCCGCGCCTATGCAGGGTTGACGGATGCGTCCAAACCCGCTGACGCGCTGTATCGGTCCACCCTCCAGGACCAGATTGACGACGACGGCGGGCCGGCACGCGGGAACGGGTCACCGGTGGCGGCAGAATCGTCAGCAGTGGTTGACGACCTGCGGCAATTCTCCGTTGATGAGCTCACCGAACGGTACGTCAAGGCTTTTGCGGAGGCGAGGAAAAAGGAGCTGGAACGGGGAATCTCCTTGGTGGGCCCCCACCGCGACGAGTTGGAACTCATCCTTGGCCAGGCGCCTGCCAAGGGATATGCATCGCACGGTGAAACGTGGTCCATGTGTTTGTCGCTTCGATTGGCTTCCTATTACGTAATGTTGGATGATGCCCGCACCGGAGGCTCTGCGCCGATCCTGATCCTCGACGATGTTTTTGCCGAACTGGACGTGCACCGGCGGCGTAAACTAGCAGCCATAGTGACCGGCGCCGAGCAGGTCCTAGTGACGGCCGCTGTCGATGCTGATATTCCGGCGGAGTTGTCGGGGCGTCGCGTGAACGTTGTCCCGGGAGGTATTGATGAGTAGGGACGCTGAAGCTGGTGGCGGACTCCAACCTGGCCGGGACCCGGACGAAATCGACGCCCCGCAGGCGGCGTTGAACCGGATGCGCGACGCTGCGGCGTCCCGTGGCGAAGTGCGGCGGGCTGCTCCTCGAGCCGGCGCGAAGAAGGCCAGGTCGGGAATTCGGGACACCCGTGGGTTCAGCCAGTTTCACAATACCGGCCGCGATCCGCTGGGGCTGGGCAAGGTTGTTGGCCGGCTGGTGGCAGAACGTGGCTGGACCTCACCCGTGGCGGTGGGTTCTGTCATGGCCGAGTGGGCCACCCTGGTTGGCCCAGAGATCTCCGCGCACTGCACACCCGAAAGCTTTACCGACACCACGTTGCACGTTCGCTGCGACTCCACTGCCTGGGCAACGCAGCTACGACTTCTGAGTATCAGCCTTCTTGAAAAATTCCGGACAGAACTCGGTGACGGCGTGGTCACCAGCATCCAGGTTCTGGGGCCTTCGGCACCAACCTGGCGTAAGGGCGCCCGAACAGTTAATGGTCGCGGGCCCCGCGATACTTATGGCTGAACGAATCTGCGCCGCGATGGGTGCCCAGCGCCGGATAGAGCCATTTTGGGGCGTTGTGCCGTATAGGTCCCCGGCGACCGCTCCCCAAGTCCGCCAAAACGGTAGTCAATGGCCGCTCAAGGGCAATTCAGTATCTGCCCACGGCTTATGAATGCGAGGAAATGGGCTACTTCGCGGTAGAATCGGGTAAGAAAACTGGGCGCGGGTGAACCGTTGACTGAGTCCGAACTCCGCGTTCTTCACACTGAGAGGGGTTCGGCCTCTTTGCTGTCTCGGCACTTTGCTATCAGTTCATGCCTAGCGGCGGGTCTTTCCTGATAGAGGGGCTTCGCCTGGCCAAAACCGAGAACAGAGGAGTCGACAGCGCCTGTGGCTAACGACAATACGGAACAACTGGCAGCCGATACCGAGCTTGGGGAGGCTGCGAATGACACCCCCACAGCCACAACTCCCCGGGAATACGGCGCCAGCGACATTACTGTTCTCGAGGGGCTTGAAGCAGTCCGGAAACGCCCCGGGATGTACATCGGGTCCACCGGTCCCCGTGGCCTCCACCACCTGGTCTATGAGGTGGTGGATAACTCGGTTGATGAGGCTTTGGCGGGCTACTGTTCCCACATTGAAGTGATTCTGCGGGCAGATGGTGGCGTGCGGGTGATTGATGACGGTCGCGGTATCCCCGTCGATATGCACCCCACCGAGCACAAACCAACTGTCGAAGTTGTCATGACCATCCTCCATGCTGGCGGCAAGTTCGGCGGCGGCGGATATGCGGTCTCTGGTGGACTGCACGGCGTTGGCATTTCCGTTGTCAATGCCTTGTCTGAACGAGTCGACACTGTAGTTCGGCGGCAAGGCCACGCGTGGCGGATGTCGTTTGCCCACGGCGGCAAGCCGCAGGGCGGCCTGGTTCAGGGCGAGGCAACCGAAGAAACCGGAACCACCCAGACGTTCTACCCGGATCCCGAGATCTTCGAATCCACCCGGTTCGACTTTGAAACCTTGCGCTCCCGTTTCCAGCAGATGGCTTTCTTGAATAAGGGCCTGCGCATCACCCTGACAGATGAACGCGTAGCCGAGTCCGCGCCCCAGGACGACGATCTGGACTTGGACGCCGTGGCAACAGAGGGCGAGGTCAGTGCTGCAGAGCACCGCACGGTGGTTTACCAGTACGACGACGGCCTGCTGGACTATGTGAAACACCTGAACTCAGGCAAAAAGGTTGAGGTAGTCCATGAGGACGTCATCGCCTTTGAAACCGAGGACAAGGACCGCAAGATTGCCTTGGAGATGGCAATGCAGTGGACCAACGCCTACTCGGAGAGCGTCCACACCTACGCCAACACCATCAACACCCATGAGGGTGGCACCCACGAAGAGGGCTTCCGGGCCGCGATGACCTCGCTCATCAACCGCTACGCGCGGGAGAAAAGCATCATTAAGGAAAAGGATGACAACCTCACCGGTGATGACATCCGCGAGGGGCTGACCGCGGTCATTTCCGTGAAGCTGGCCGAGCCCCAGTTCGAGGGACAGACCAAGACCAAGCTGGGCAACTCCGAGGTCAAGGGCTTCGTCCAGCGCGTGGTCACTGACGGTCTGGGTGACTGGTTGGAACGCAACCCTGGCCCTGCCCGCGACGTGATCCGCAAGGCTATTTCCGCTGCCCAGGCCCGGATGGCGGCACGCAAGGCCCGCGATAACGCTCGCCGCAAGAGTCCGCTCGAATCTTTTGGGATGCCCGGAAAGCTCTCGGATTGTTCCTCGAAGAATCCGGAAAAGTGTGAGGTCTACATTGTGGAGGGTGACTCCGCGGGTGGTTCCGCTAAGCGTGGCCGCAACCCGGAGACCCAAGCGATCCTGCCGTTGCGCGGCAAAATCCTGAACGTGGAGCGCGCGCGGCTGGACAAGGCCCTAGGCAATGCCGAAGTACAGTCCATGATCACAGCCTTTGGTACCGGCATTGGCGAGGACTTTGACCTCTCCAAATTGCGCTATCACAAGATTGTTTTGATGGCTGACGCTGACGTTGACGGCCAGCACATCACCACGCTGCTAATGACCCTGCTGTTCCGCTACATGCGGCCGCTGATCGAGAACGGCTACGTCTATCTGGCGCAGCCACCGCTGTATCGGATCAAGTGGTCCAATGCGGCCCACGACTACGTCTACAGCGACCGGGAACGCGACGCGAAGCTCCTGTCGGGCCAAGCAGCAGGACGCAGGATCCCCAAGGACAACGGCATCCAGCGCTACAAGGGCCTCGGCGAGATGGATTACACGGAACTATGGGACACCACCATGGATCCTGACCACCGCACGCTGCTGCAGGTGACCATGGATGACGCCCTCGCCGCGGACCAGATCTTCTCCGTCTTGATGGGTGAAGACGTTGAATCGCGCCGAAACTTCATCCAGCAAAACGCCAAGGACGTCAGGTTCCTGGATATCTAGAGGCACTGCCTGAATATTCACGAACCGACATATACCTGAAACGGAAAATAATAGATGAGTGACGAAACACCTGAGAATCAGGCCGCGGACGCTGGCCTGCCGGCTCTCCTGCCCGACGCTGATGTTGCCGTAGTTGACCGCGTTGAACAAGTGGACCTGCAGACGGAAATGCAGCGCTCCTACCTCGACTACGCCATGGCCGTCATTGTGGGCCGCGCGCTCCCGGACGTCCGTGATGGCCTAAAGCCAGTACACCGCCGGGTTCTGTACGCCATGTTCGACGGCGGCTACCGCCCTGACCGATCGTTCAACAAGTGCGCTCGTGTTGTTGGCGAAGTCATGGGCCAATACCACCCCCACGGTGACACGGCGATCTACGACGCCTTGGTTCGTCTGATCCAGGACTGGACCATGCGCTACCCGCTGGCCCTAGGCCAGGGCAACTTCGGTTCTCCCGGCAATGACGGCGCCGCAGCCCCCCGGTACACGGAAACCAAGATGGCTCACCTGGCCATGGAAATGGTCCGCGATATCGACGAGGAGACCGTCGACTTCCAGGACAACTACGACGGCAAGAACCAGGAACCCACCATTTTGCCGGCCCGGTTCCCCAACCTTCTGGTAAACGGTTCTTCAGGCATTGCTGTGGGCATGGCCACCAACATCCCGCCGCACAACCTCCGGGAAGTAGCCGACGGCGTGCAGTGGTACCTGCGTAACCCCGGGGCCACCCGTGAGGAGCTCCTGGAGGAGCTTCTCCTGCGTATCAAGGGCCCCGATTTCCCCACTGGCGCCACCATTTTGGGTCACAAGGGCATCGAAGACGCTTACCGGACCGGTCGCGGTTCGGTCACCATGCGCGCTGTGGTCAACGTCGAGGAACTCCAGGGCCGGACCTGCCTGGTTGTCACGGAACTGCCCTACCAGGCCAACCCGGACAACCTGGCCATCAAGATTGCCGATCTGGTCAAGGACGGCAAGATCTCCGGAATCGCTGATCTTCGCGATGAAACGTCCGGCCGCACCGGCCAGCGCCTGGTGATTGTCCTGAAGCGTGACGCTGTGGCCAAGGTGGTGCTGAACAACCTCTACAAGCACACCGAACTGCAGAGCAACTTCTCGGCAAACATGCTGGCAATTGTGGACGGTGTGCCGCGCACCCTCAGCCTTGACGCGTTCATCCGGCACTGGGTCACCCACCAGATGGACGTCATTGCCCGCCGGACCCGGTACCGCCTCAGGAAGGCCGAAGAGGAAGCACACATCCTCCGGGCGCTCCTGAAAGCCTTGGACATGCTGGATGAGGTCATTGCCCTGATCCGTGCGTCCAACACCACCGAGGCCGCTCGTGATGGCCTGATGGGACTTCTGGACATTGATGAGCTCCAGGCCCGGGCCATCCTGGACATGCAGCTGCGCAGGCTGGCCGCCCTGGAACGCCAGAAGATCCAGGACAGGCACTCGGAACTCGAGCAGCTGATCGCGGAATACAACTCGATCCTCGCTTCTGAGGAACGCCAGCGGGAGATCATCAGCACAGAGCTCGGTGAGATCGTCGACAAACACGGTGACGACCGCCGCACCCGGATCCTGATGGGCTTCGACGGCGATATGTCCATGGAAGACCTCATCCCCGTCGAGGAGATGGTGGTCACCATCACCCGCGGTGGCTATGTCAAGCGGACCCGGAGTGACAACTACCGTTCACAGCAGCGTGGCGGCAAGGGCATCAAGGGTGCCCAGCTCCGCGGGGATGACGTGGTGGAACACTTCTTTGTGACCACAACCCACCACTGGTTGCTGTTTTTCACCAACCTGGGGCGCGTCTACCGGGCCAAGGCCTACGAATTGGTTGAGGCCGGCCGGGATGCGAAGGGCCAACACGTTGCGAACCTGTTGGCGTTCCAACCGGACGAGCACATTGCCCAGGTCTTGGACCTGCAGGATTACCAGCAGGCGCCCTACCTGGTCTTGGCCACCAAGCGGGGCCTTGTGAAGAAGACCCGGTTGGAGGACTATGACACCAACCGCTCTGCAGGCGTCATCGCCATTAACCTCCGGGACGAGGACGAACTTGTTTCGGCGCAGCTCGTCTCGGAAACGGATGAT
Organism: Arthrobacter ulcerisalmonis; assembly: GCF_900609065.1. Taxonomy (GTDB): domain Bacteria; phylum Actinomycetota; class Actinomycetes; order Actinomycetales; family Micrococcaceae; genus Arthrobacter; species Arthrobacter ulcerisalmonis. The sequence continues at coordinate 48,087 of NZ_UXAU01000008.1, forward strand.
CTGTTGTTGGTCTCGCGTAAGGGTCAGTCAATCCGCTTTACCGCCACCGAGGATGCCCTTCGGCCCATGGGCCGCGCCACGTCGGGTGTCACGGGCATGAAGTTCCGGGAAGAAGACGAGTTGCTGGCAGCAAACGTCATCACCGACGGTTCATTTGTCTTCGTGGTGACCGAGGGCGGCTACGCCAAGCGCACCGCCGTCGAAGAATACCGGCTGCAGGGCCGTGGCGGGCTGGGCATCAAGGTGGCCAAACTGGCCGAAGAACGCGGCGACCTGGTGGGTGCGCTGATTGTCCAGGAAGAGGACGAAGTGCTGGTGGTCATGGAGGGCGGCAAGGTGGTTCGTTCCTCGGTGGCCGGAGTCCCCGCAAAAGGCCGCGACACCATGGGCGTCATCTTTGCCAAACCCGATAAGAACGATCGGATTATCGAGGTGGCACGCAACAGCGAACGTGGTCTCGAGGGCGAGGAATCGCCGGAGGATGACGTAACGTTGGCTGAAGACGGCGGGCCCATTGGTGGTTCCGCTGAGCCAACAGTCGCAGAAGAATCACCGGCCAGTGAGTCTGAGGACGCCTCCGGCGATGCGCCGAACGAAGACACTACGGAGGTAACGAGTGAGTAATTCAGACTCATTTCCCAAGCCGAACAGCTCCGCGCCCGGCGCAAACCGTCCCTCGGGTTCGCCGCGGGTCAACCCGCCCCAGCGGCCCCAGCAGCGCCCGGCAGCTCCGGCTGCCGCGCCCGGTCAGCGGCCCCAGGGCCAGGCGGGGCAACAACGTCCAGCGCAGGCACCCGGACAAGGCCAACGACCAGCCCAGGGTCCGGTTGGCCAACGTCCTGCCCCGGCCGGTCAACGGCCAGCGGCTGGCAGTGCCCAGGGTGGCCAGAACCAGGGCAGCCCCAACCTGGTGAAGCCAGCGCCCAAGGCCAAGGTCAGGCGCGCCCGGCTCCTGGTCAGCAAGGTCGATCCCTGGTCTGTCCTCAAGATGGCCTTCTTGCTGTCAGTCGCCCTGGGCATCGTCACAGTGGTTGCTGCGATCGTGCTGTGGACCGTTCTGGATCTCACCGGCATCTTCGACCAGGTGGACAGCCTGCTGGGAACCTTGGCTGGTTCTGAGGGCGGCGGATTTGAACTGAAGAAGGTGGCCTCACTCGGCCAGGTAGCGTCGTTCGCCACCATCATCGCCGTGGTCAACGTGGTGCTCCTCACCGCACTGTCCATGCTTTCCGCGGTCCTGTACAACATTTCAGCCACCCTTGTGGGTGGAATCGGCGTGACCCTCACTGACGACTAATTGGTCACTCCAACCGGCTAAAACGCCGGTCGGACACCCGATTTTGGATCGGGCCGGGATGTGCTGTACAGTCATATCTCGGCCCGATGAGGCATCGGGGCGTATAGCTCAGGCGGTTAGAGCGCTTCGCTGATAACGAAGAGGTCCCAGGTTCAAGTCCTGGTACGCCCACGGAACCTATGCAGGTTCGAAAAAGGTAAGGTCACGGAAACGTGATTGCACCGGAACGGGGAGCATGTGAAGAAGTTGCTGATCTTGGCAGCCGCGATCGCAGGCATCCTGTTCTATCGAAAAGCGCAGGAATCCGAAGCCCGCAAGACAGTCTGGAGCCAGTCGACCGACACGGTCAGCTAGCAACAGCCCACGAATGGCTGGTGAATAACCAGTGTTTTTATAGGGTATGATTGACGGGTTGCTTCTTATGGGGGCATGGCGCAATTGGTAGCGCACCTGCTTTGCAAGCAGGGGGTTCGGGGTTCGAGTCCCCGTGCCTCCACCATAAGTAAAGTCCCGGTCAGCGAACAGCTGGCCGGGACTTTTGTTTTCCGGAGAAAACCCCTGGCTGGCGTGTGCCCGCCGATGCTGGCCAGCAACCCGGGGCGGAATACAGTGGTGCAGTGACTTTTCTTATTGCCGCGTTGGGTGTCTTGGGTGTGGCCTCCTCCGGCCCGCTCATTGCCGCCACCCTGGGGGCAACATCCGTCAGCGCGCTGGCAATTGCCTTCTGGCGGAACGCTCTGGGCGCCGTAGTCATGGCCGCGCCAGCCCTCATCCGCGAACCGCGGCGGTTTGGCCAGATCACCAAAGCCGAGTTTCGCTGGTGCCTGATTGCCGCCGTCGCCCTGGCCCTGCACTTTGCTTGTTTCATTACCTCCCTGCAGCTGACGTCAGTGGCAGCAGCAACGGCCCTGGTGTGCCTGCAGTCGGCCTGGATTGCGGTCTTCCAGATGCTCCGCGGCACCCGACACCGCTGGCAGGTCTTGTCGGGTTTGGGTATCGCGTTGGTTGGCGTAGCAGCAATTACCGGCTTGGACATGGGCAGCTCGGATCAAGCGCTGATGGGCGACGCTCTGGCGGTGGCTGGCGGGGCTTTGGCGGGAATCTATACAATCGCTGGTGGCAAAGCGCGGCAGAGCTTGAGCATCGGCAGCTACACCACCCTCTGCTACGGCATGTGTGCGGCTCTGGTGGCCGTTCTGGCGCTCAGCACCGCGACGCCTCTGTCAGGGTTTGAAGGGGCCGGCTGGTTGGGCATTGTGGCGATCACCGTGTGTGCCCAACTGGTAGGCCACACAGCCTTCAACCATCTGCTGGCCACCATGAGCCCACTCCTGGTCTCCATGATCATCCTGCTGGAAATTCCAGGCGCAGCAGTCCTGGCTGCTATTTTCCTCAACGAAGTGCTGCCCACTGGAACCTATGCTGGCTTGGCGTTGATTATGTGCGGACTGGCGGTTGTGGTGGCCGGGCAGAAATCGCAGCGCAAAGAAGGCCGCAACAGGTCAACGGGCGAGCCACTAGCCGAGCTCGGTGCGGATTGACTACTGCCCACCCCGGCGGACCGGTTGGGCGGTATTGACGGTGTGAATGGCCCGGAGAATCTTCGCCGGGAAGTAGACGGAGAAGAACACCACCATGGGCGCCTTCAGCGCCATCTTGCGCACATTGTGGGCCTTGTACGTTCGGTCGAACCGGGTGACGTAGTACCTGTAGTCGCGTGGTGAGTCCTCAAGCCGCCGAGCAGACATCCCAGAAACCATTTCCGGCCAGTACTGGATCTTCAGGTCATGATCGGCCAAGTGGAGTGAAAGGTCGATGTCCTCATGCATCTCATCACGCTCATCACGGCAGGTCTCGGTCCGAATAATTTGCCAGGCGGAGGCTCGCAGGGCCATGTTGGAGCCGAAAAGAAAGTGATATTGCTGTTTTCCCAGCTTCAGCATGAGCTGGCGCATCTTGTCGTCGGCTTTCAGACCGAATCGGCGCATGGGCATGTCGTAGTAGACCACTGGACCGGTAGCGGCTTGGACCGAACGGTCCTCGAAGGCCCGCTGAACCTGCTCCACCCAATCCGGCTCGATGACCGAGTCTGCGTCGATCCTGCCGAGGACGTCACCGGTGGCGTGGTCCAAGCCAAAATTTCGAGTGGGAATGAGGCCTTGGTCCAGCTCTTGGCGGAGCAGGATGATGGGGCTTTCGGCGTATTCGCGCTGCATCTGTTGGACCATGGCGGCGGTCCGGTCTGTGGAGAGGTTATCCACCACAATAATTTCGTGGGCAGGCACCGACTGGTAGATAGCGGCCACCAGGCACTGCCTGATGACGCTTTCCTCGTTGTAGGCCGGGATGACGATGGAAACACGGGGCAGCACGGCTGCGTCGTTCAAGGCATCCCCAGAGGATTGATCGGCTGACATCAGGATCAAATCTAGCACCGTTCGGTCAAGCCACCGGGAGGTTGGAACTCACCTGTAGACGCAGGAAAGGTCCCGTCCGAAGACGGGACCTTTCCTTCAAGCGTCAGTATTTAGTGGTTTCCCTTGTCAGCGTTGCCGATGTTGGCAGCAATGTTCTTGGTAGCCGTCTTGGCGTCCGTTGCGACCTTAGCTGCGTGGTCTGCAGCATCTTCTGCAACATGCTTGGCCTTCTCGGCACCGTCAGCAAGGGCATCCTTGGCGTCCTCGACTACGTTGGCCACCTTGCCCTTGAGGTCGTCAGCTTTGTCAGCTGCGTCATCAGCAACCTTGGCTGCCTTGTCCTGTACGTCGCTGGCAACGTCTGCTGCCTTGTCCTTGGCATCCGCAGCGGCGTCGCCAGCCTTCTCGGCGGCGTCAGCAGCGGACTCCTTGACATCGTTGACGGTGGTGGCCGGCACCGGTGCTGGAGTGGGCTTAACGGGTGAGGGGGTCTTCCACGGGTCCTCGACCGGCTTGGAAGCCTTCCATGCGGCAACACCAGCAGCAACAGCTGCGGCAATGATGCCGAAGACCAGCCAACCGCGCTTCTTCGGCTTGGGCTTGGCGATCTCGATGCCCACAGCCTTGCCAGCGTCCGACGCTACGGAACGGATCTGGTGCCCGGCGGCCTGTGCCTGGTCCTGCAAGGAGTGCACAATGCCGGCGTCGCCAAGCTTCTGTGCCACCTTGTCCACGCGGGCCGGGGCGCTCTCCAAGGTGCGGTGGACGGCCTCCGACGCGCTGCCAATCTGGTCAGAAAGGCGCGGCAGGTAGTCGCCAACAACTCGGTCCCGCGCGTTCAGCACGGCGGGGCCGGCCTTGTCGAGGGCGTCGTGCAGGCGAGGAGATGCGTTGTCCACGGCGTCGCTGATCCGCGGCGCCAACTGCGACAGGCCATCCTGAATGCGCGGCGTTACTTTTTCGACGCCGTCGGCCAAGCTGTGGGCAGCAGTCTTGAGGCCCTCCTGGATCTTGGGCGAAGCAGAATCAAGGCCGTGCTGGAGGCGGGGTACCGCCCAGTCAACAGCCGCTTCCACTCGGGGGGTGGCCCACTCGCGGGCGTTCTCAACTGCGTTGGTGACTGAGTGCTCGAGGTCACGAGCAATACGGTCTGACTTCTTCACAACTACCTCCCGATTAATGTGACAGTTCTGTCGCTAGCCTACGTGGCTTGCTCGTCACCGGCTATTCACTTCGCTGATTTGGCGCAGATTTCACCCAGCGCGGAACTGCTGTCACGTCCAGTTTGGGCCGAGGTTGGCGTGGGATAATAGGGCCATGACTGCCATCGCAACCGCAAAAGCAACCATCCACACGAGCCTCGGCGACATCGTCGTCAACCTCTTCGGCAACCACGCGCCCAAGACGGTCAAGAATTTCGTCGGCCTCGCCACCGGCGAGCAGGACTGGACCCACCCCGAATCCGGCGAAGCCAAGACCGGGACCCCGTTGTACGACGGAACCATCTTCCACCGGATCATCAAGGACTTCATGATCCAGGCCGGCGATCCCCTGGGCCGCGGCACCGGTGGCCCTGGCTACCGTTTTGACGACGAAATCCACCCCGAGCTCAGCTTCAACGCTCCCTACAAGCTGGCCATGGCCAACGCTGGCATGCAGGGTGGCAAGGGCACCAATGGTTCGCAGTTCTTCATCACCACCATTCCCACCGACTGGCTCCAGGGCAAGCACAGCATCTTCGGCGAGGTCGCTGATGACGCGTCCAAGAAGGTCGTAGACGCCATTGAAGGTGTCCGCACCGGGATGGGCGACCGTCCGGTTGAAGACGTCACCATCAACAGCATCGATATCGAAAACCTCTAACCGTCCCGATGAGTTACGGAATTCCGGCGGCTGAGCCGTCCGCCCAGGTCCCGGTGTGCCCGCGGCACCCAGATCGGCCCTCCTATGTCAGCTGCCAGCGCTGCGGGCGGCCCGCTTGTCCCGAGTGCCAGCGGGCGGCCGCCGTCGGATTCCAATGCGTTGACTGTGTCAACGAAACAAAACGTTCGACGCCGGCCGTCAGGTCGGTCTATGGCGGCGCGGTAGCCGCCGGTAAGCCGTTGGCGACGTTCAGTATCATCGCCGCCTGCGCCCTTCTGTATGTTCTGCAATGGGTGGTGCCTAATGACGCCGTCTATCAGACCTTGGGCTACTCCAATATCTACGCGCAGCCTCAACTAGGCCTCTTCGAACCGTGGCGAATGCTCACCTCGGCCTTCCTGCATTCCCAGGGATTCATCCTGCACATTGTGCTCAACATGTACATGCTCTGGATCTTTGGCCAGGCGCTGGAGCCGCTGCTCGGCAGGATCCGCTTCTTGGCCGTGTACCTGCTGTCTGCCCTCGGCGGGTCGGTGGGCTATCTCCTCCTGACGCCGCTGTATGTTCCGGGCCAGCCGATCTACGGCGTGGTGGGAGCTTCCGGGGCGATCTTCGGATTGTTCGGGGCCATGTTGCTGGTGCAGCGCCAGCGCGGCGGGGATACCCGCCAACTCTGGATCCTCATTGCCATCAACGGTGCCATTGGCTTCCTGGTCCCCCAGATCGCCTGGCAGGCGCACCTGGGTGGCCTGGTCACCGGGGCGTTGGCGGCAGCCGTCATCGCGTACGCGCCCCGTGGGCCCCGGCGGGAACTGGTCCAGGCTGCTGGCCTGGTAGGAGTCCTGATTCTCCTAGTCGTTGCCACTACTGTCCGGGTTTCCATCTAGCTACCCACACATCCAGGAAGGCCTGCATCGCTGAACGCGGTGCGGGCCTTTTTGTTATCCACAGACTTTATCCACAATGTTGGTAACTTACATGGGTGTAGTTCACAGCGCCTTGTCCCTGGCGATGCCTAGTTCCCGGGCTTTAGTTACTGGCGCGTAGCCGATTGTCCACAACTGTGGATAAGGCGTGGGGATTGCAGTGTGTGTAAGTGGATAAGGCAGGAGCAAAGACTCGATTGTGTGGAAATCGCGGTCTGATTCGGGTGGAGGGTGCGGTGTTACTAGGGTTCTTACTGCATTTTCAACAGGCTTGTGCACAGTGTTAATAAGTAACAACCGTGTAGTTAGTAGTCATGAATGGCTCGGATTCGCTGCCACACCGGGGATTGAATGCCACCCAGCGTCGCCGTTATCCCCATCTGTGGATAACGTGTGGGTATCAGGATGTGTGTATGTGGATAAGTTTGGCTTCCCTGAGCCGTTCAGCAGCCTGCTCGCTCGGGTTTGCCGACGCACCTTGGGAGGACGGGTGTCAGTCCCCTGCTGCTAACGAAGCATCTCTTCAGCCGGAACGCGGATGCGCTGGTGCAAAGTTATCCACAGTTGAATCCACAGTGTTAATATCTCCCCTGGTGGGTGGGCGGGGACACGATCTTGTCGCCAAAGGAACCTCAACCATGCATCGGCGCAGGTGGACGGAGTTTTCAACAGTGTGGATAACTTTGCCAACAGCTGGGGAAAACTGAAGGCGCCTTGCGTGAGAGCGGCAGGAACCGGCCGCGGACGGAGAAGAGCCGACAGCGGCTAGTCGGCCCAGATCCCGGACGATCCGCGGCGGTGACTGGCCAGTAGATGGGTATCCACCATGCCAATGGCTTCCATGAGGGCAAACATGGTGGTGGGTCCTACGAAAGCGAAGCCTTTGCGCCGCAGCGCCTTGGAGAGTTCAACCGACTCAGCGGATTGGGTGGGAATGTCACTGTGGACCACAGGACGAGGAGTAATTTCCGGTTTGAAGCCCCAGACAAAGTCCACCAGACCGCCCTCCGCACGGAGCGCCAAGGTCGCCTGGGCGTTGCGGATGGTGGCATTGATCTTCAAACGATTCCGGACAATGCCGGCGTCCAGCATGAGCCGGTCCGCGTCTGCTGCCGAGAACTGCGCCACCGCGTCCGGATCGAAGTCCGCAAAGGCGGCGCGAAAAGCTGGTCGCTTCTTCAGGATGGTGGCCCAGGAAAGTCCGGCCTGGAACCCCTCTAAGCAGATCCGCTCGTAGAGGCCCTGCTCATCGGTGACGGGCAGCCCCCACTCCTGGTCGTAGTACTGCTGTAGGAGTGGCGATGATGCGGCCCAGAGCGGCCTGGTGAGTCCGTCGGAGCCAGTCACCAGGTCGGCATGATCAACAGCCATGTTGTGTCCTCGCCGGAGGTGGGCCCAGCTGCACCAATGGGCGCAGTGGTTGGCGTGCTGCTAGGAGCGCCAGCGGGTGGTCATGAGGAAGCCGACGATCGCAATGCCGAAGCCGGCAACGATGTTCCAGGATCCCCATGCCTGCACGGGCAGCCGGCCTTCACTGATGTAGAAGGTGATGATCCAGAAGAGGCCGATGATCATGAGACCGAACATCACCGGTTTGAACCACACCGCGTTCGGCTTGTATGCCTGGGATCCTGCTGACGGTGGAGTGCTGACAGACTTCTTGCGCGGTTTCGACTCGGGCACTGGCTCTCCTGCACGGGCTGGGTAGGGGTTCTAACCATCAATCCTAGCGGTAGTTCGTGGCGGTCCAGGGCAGCAATACCGCTCGGAATCAAGGCTGCGTTGGTGTTGATTGCTGCCACACTGGTATTCATGGAACAGGCACTATTTGCGAATAGTTCCGAATCCCCACCCGTCGCCGACACAATGATTGGTCCCAGAGCTAGCCATGACCGCAACCAAAATTCTCGTGGTGGATAACTACGACAGCTTCGTCTACACACTGGTGGGCTACCTGCAGGAGCTTGGCGCCGAAACTACGGTGGTCCGGAACGACGATGTCACCCTCGCCGAGGCGATCGAGATGGCCAGCACCCGAGATGGTGTCCTGGTCTCACCTGGCCCGGGCAATCCGGCCGAAACGGGTGTCTGCATCGAGCTAATCAAGTGGTGCGGGGATAACCAGGTCCCGATGTTTGGCGTCTGCCTGGGCCACCAGGCCCTGGCCGAGGCGTACGGCGGAACCGTCACGCACGCGCCGGAACTGATGCACGGCAAAACGTCATTGGTGGAACACAACGGCACCAGCGTTTTTGCCGGCCTGCCCTCACCCGTGACGGCGACCCGGTACCACTCGCTGGCGGCAGTGCGTGAGAGCATCCCGGATGTTCTGGAAGTGACTGCTCAGACGGCGTCTGGTGTCGTCATGGGCTTACAGCACCGCACGGCCCCGCTGAGCGGTGTTCAGTTCCACCCCGAGTCCGTCCTGACCGAAGGCGGCTACCAGATGCTGGGCAACTGGCTCGAATCGCTGGGCATGACGGGTGCTGCCAGTCGCGCCGCCACGCTCAGCCCGTTGATCCAGCACTAGCAGGCCCGCCGGCCTCAGTTTTTCTTGGTGGCCGAGGGACTCGGTGAGGCGCTGGACGGCGACGGCGTGGGGGTTGGAGTAGGTGGAGTCTTGGCCACCACGATATTCACGGTGCTGCCCTGTTCCACCGCCGAATTGACGGCCGGGTCTTGGTCCGTGACCCGGCCGGCTTCCACCTGGGGGTTGGGATCCTCACCAACGGACGGAACCAGCCCCAAGGCCTTGAGCGCGGTTTCTGCTTCGTCGCGGGTTCTGCCGCGGAGCTCCGGAACGCTGACTTTCCCGGTGGAAACGACCAATTCGATGACGGATCCGATGGCGACGGACTGGCCCGGCGCCGGCGTGGACGTAATGACCACGCCCGCGGGAACTGAGACGCTGTTGGCCGTGGTGGTGGTGGGAGCTCCCACCAAGCCAATCTGGCGCAGGATGTCCCTGGCGGCAGCCTCGGTGGCACCCGCAATGTTGTCCGGGACGTTCACGGCGCTGGGACCGTCAGAGATGGTCAGGAGTACCTCAGCGTTGGGGTCCATTTGAGTGCCGGTACTGGGATCGGTGCCGATCGCCGTGCCCTTGGCCACCGTGTCGTTGGTTTTCCTGACGATCGTTGGCTTCAGTCCGGCGTTGTAGATCTCCTGCAGCGCTGCCGTTTCGGACAGGCTGGAAACGGACGGGACCTGGACCTTCGGGATGACCGGGGCAGGCTTGTTGACCACGCTGTACAGCCAAAGTCCACCGCCCACCAAGACCAAGACGGTAAAGATGGCCAAGGTGGTGATCCAGGCACGACGACGGGCCTTCTGGCCCGCGCTTCGCCCCGGTTCTGCGCCCTGGCCCCGGGGCAGGGCTGCCGGCCGGCCGTCGTCGTCCGTCCGCAACGCACGGCTCGCGGCCGTAGCCGTGGCAGCAAATGCGCTGGTGACGGCGAGTGAACCGGTGGCCGCGGTGTCAGCTAGGCCCGTAGTGGAGAACGCCTCGGTAGTCGGCGAAGGGGACATGACTTCGTTGGTCGGATCTGTGGGAGTCTCCGAGGCGGACAAGGCGGGAACCGGAATACCCGAGCGGGCTGCCCTCAGGGCGCGCCGGAACTCTGCGGCGTCCTGGAAGCGGTCGTCCCGATTCTTGCGCAGCGCCTTGGCCAACACGGTGTCTAGCGCAGGGGTGACTTCCGGATTGATGCCGCTGGCCGGAGGCGGAATTTCGCGGACATGCTGGTACGCCACAGACACGGGACTGTCGCCAACGAAAGGGGGGCGGGAGGTCAGCATCTCGTAGAGCAGGCACGCGGCTGAATAGAGGTCGCTGCGGGCATCCACGGATTCGCCGCGGGCCTGCTCAGGAGAGAGGTATTGGGCGGTTCCCACCACGGCTTGCGTCTGGGTCATGGTGGCCGACGAATCAGCGATGGCCCTGGCGATACCGAAGTCCATTACCTTCACCGAGTTGGTATCGGCGCAGTACATCACGTTGGCAGGCTTGATGTCCCGGTGCACAATGCCTGCTTTGTGGCTGTACTCCAAGGCGCCGAGCACCCCCAGGCAGTATTCGATCGCCTGCGGGATGCTGACCTCGCCGGCCCGAATCAGGTCACGAATGGTCCGGCCGGAGACAAATTCCATCACGATGTACGGCACTTTAACGGATTCGTCGGTGCCGTCATGGACCAGGTGTTCGCCGGTGTCGTAGATGGCCACGATCGAATGGTGGTTGAGGGCAGCAACTGCCTGGGCTTCCCGCTTGAACCTTGCCTGGAACTGGGGATCCCTGGCCAAGTCCGGGCGGAGCAGCTTGATGGCCACCGTCCGGCCCAGCCGGGCATCCAGGCCTTGATGCACGTCAGCCATGCCGCCACGGCCAATCAACTCGCCCAGTTCGTACCGTCCGCTGAGCACGCGCTGGCCATCCACCGGGATGTTCTCATCCCGGTGGAGGGGGTTACGTGGTAAATCGGTCACTGGCGTTCCGTTGCTTACGGTTTACAGGTAGCCTGCGCACCTGGCAGCTGGCCGGTGGCGCACGGGGTGACGGGGGCAGCGGTCGGTCCAGTCACGGCCGAAGAGCTCGGCGTGGGGACCGGCGGCGCAGTGGTCGTAGCGGGTGGTGCGACGGCGTAGGTGACAGTGATGGCGGAGCCCACTTCCACCCTGCCGCTGCGGGACAACGCAATCACCGAGTTGGGCGCCGCGGTGGCATCCTCCTGGGGAATAATGCTGACATCTAGGTTGAGGGCAGAGAGCTGCGCCTGCACTGTCTGGTAGTTCTTGCCCAGGTAAGCAGCAGGAATAACGTCCACCGTCTCTGGAGCCGCACTGCTGGGCGGCGGAGTGCTGCTGGGTTCGATGCTCGGTGTGGCTGAAGTGGGCGGCGGGGAGGAACTTGGCCGGGCACTGGAGCTTTGCGGGCTGCTGCTGGTAGCGCTTCCCGTATCGACAGGCGTGGGGTTGACTTGCTGGTTGAGGAAGACTCCCACCAAGGCAAACAGGACCAGCAGGATCAAGGCGACCAAAGGCCAAGTCCAGGGGCTGCGGCCCTTCCGCTTGGGCTGGTCGGTGGGTTCGTCGTCGTACGTCCGCTCATCCTGGTCCCAACTGCGCTCGGCCGCGAGGGCGTTGGCGCGGGCCAGCGGGCTCTGCGACTCATCCGTAGCGTCGATATTGGCCGCTGCGGCACCCAACACCGGCATCGCCGAGGTGTGGGTGGTGGCAGGCTCGCGCTGGGCGTTGACCACGCTGGTGGGAGCGGTGGCGGTGTCCACAGGAGCGGTGATAGGGCCTGTGGTGGCATCGAAAAGGAGCATGCCGGGCACTGCTGCCCGTGCAGCGCCGATATCACCGTTGCGGATGGCCTCCGCGGCTTCCGCCAGTTTGATGGCGTTGGCCGGGCGGTTCTTGGGATCCTTGGCCAGCATCGACATCAAGAGGGCGCGCACGGGAGTGGGCAGCGTTTCCGGCAGGGGTGGCGGCGCATCGTTGACCTGGGCTAGGGCGATGGCAATCTGCGATTCGCCGGAGAAAGGCCGGTGCCCGGTGAGGCATTCGTAGCCAATCACGCCGAGGGAGTAGATATCGGAGGAACCGGTGGCCGTCTGTCCGGTGGCCTGCTCAGGAGCTAGATACTGGGCGGTACCCATAACCTGGCCCGTCTGGGTCAAGGGCACCTGGTCTGCCAACCGGGCGATACCGAAGTCCGTGACCTTAACCCGGCCATCGGGGGTGATCAAGAGGTTACCCGGCTTGATATCGCGGTGTACCAAGCCCTGCGCGTGCGCCACGGACAGGGCACGGGCGGTCTGCGCGATCATGGACAGCGTACGGTCCGGCGAGAGCACCTGTTCGTGCTCGATGATGCTGCTGAGCGGCTGGCCGGGAACCAACTCCATCACCAGGTACGCGGAGCCTTCTTCTTCGCCGTAGTCAAAGACGTTGGCGATGCCTACGTGGTTGAGGAGTGCGGTGTGGCGGGCTTCGGCGCGGAACCGCTGCAGGAAACCGGGGTCGCCGGTGTACTCCTCCTTGAGGACCTTGATGGCGACGATCCGCCCCAAGACCAGGTCCTTTGCTTTCCAGACCTCGCCCATGCCACCGATTGCTATCCGTGTGGTCAGCTGGAATCTGCCGCCGAGGGTGATTCCTGTTGTAGGCCTCACTTATTCAACACCGCCTCAAAAATTTTCTTCGCGTTCGGACTAGTGAGTTTTGCGCCGGTGAGCACGTCTACGCCTTCCATGACGATCGTGACGGCCACCTGCGGATCGTTTGCGGGAGCGAATCCCGTAAACCAAGAGTTATTGGTTCCGTTGCCCAGTTCGGCGGTTCCGGTCTTGCCTGCCACCTCGACACCCGGTACCGCGGCGCCGCTGGCGATGCCCTGGCTGACGGCGCTTTCCATCCACTCCGTGATCTGATTGGCGATCGCTGGGGTGGTGGAGGTGCGCAGTTGCTCCGGTTGCGGCTCGTCGATGACCCGCAGGTCAGGCGAACGTAGCGTCTTGATTAGGCTGGGCTTCATCTGGACGCCGTCGTTGGCAATGGCGGCAGTCATCATGTTGATCTGCAGCGGCGTGGCTTTGACGTCGCGTTGGCCGATTGCGGATTGGGCCAAGGCGGGTGCGTCAAGGTTGTCTGGGAAGCTGTTGCCCGTGGCGTGGCCGAGCTTCAGTTCGTCGCCAAGGTCTTCGCCGATGCCGAACTTCTTTGCCTGCTCGGCGATGGCATCCCGGCCGAGGTCCAGGGCAATGCTGGCGAACGGTGTGTTGCATGACTGCTGCAGCGCAAAGGCGAAACTTGCCTCGTTCTGGGTGTAGCACTGACCACCGGCATAGTTAGGCAGGGTGTATTGGATCCCGTCGAACGGGAGTTGAGCGGGGTTGGGCAGGACACTGTCCTTGTTGTATTTCCCCGACGCTAGGGCAGCTGCCGTGTCAACAAGCTTGAAAACAGATCCGGGGGTAAGCAGTTCCCCCGTGGGGCCGCTGACGTTTTGGTAGAGGTTGATGCCGGGTACCTTGACCAGTTCGTTGATCGCCGCATCTTCGGTGGTCCGGTTCTGGCTGGCTACCTGGTTGGGGTCGTAGGACGGTTTGGAGACCATGGCCAGGATGGCTCCGGTCTTGGGGTTGGTGACGACAATGGAGCCGCGTTGACCATCTGGGATCAGGCTGTACGCCAACTGTTGCAGCTGCGGGTCGATGGTCAGTTCCACCGAGGCGCCCTTCGGCTGGCTGCCCAGGAAGAGCTGGCTGACCCGATCCAAGAACAGCTGGTCCGAATTGCCGGCAAGTTCCTCGCCCATGGAGCGCTCCAGGCCGGTGGCGCCGTGGCCTTGGGAGAAGTAGCCGGTAATTCCTGCGTACAACTCGGGCTGGGAGTAGGTGCGCTGGAATTGGCAGACCTCTGAGGTGCCTTCAACGGACTCCGCGATGGGGTCCCCGCCCACTATGATCGCGCCACGGTCATTGCAGTAGTTCTGCAGGATGGCCCGTTGGTTCAGCGGGTTGGCTTTGAGATCGTCAGCGCCGACAACCTGGATGAAGCTGATGGCACCAAAGATGAGGGCGAACATGGCGATCGCCGCCACCCAGGAGTTACGGATTGCCTGGTTCACGCCTGCTTCACCGCCTCGGTTGGAGTGTCTGTACTGATGGGAGCTGCAGCGCCGGACGGCGGCAACGGTGTGGTGTCGATCGGGCCCCGCGCGGTGTGCGAGATCATCAGGAGAAGCCCCACAATGATCCAGTTGGCCAACAGTGAGGAACCGCCTGCTGCAAGGAACGGCGTGGTCAGGCCGGTCAGCGGGATCAGGCGGGTGACGCCACCGATGACCACGAAGCACTGCAGGGCAATCGCGAACGAAAGCCCGCAGGCCAGGAGTTTGCCGAAAGCATCTCGAGTGCCCAGCGCTGCACGGAAACCGCGGGTGAACAGCAGCAGGTACATCAGCACCACGGCAAACAGCCCAATCAAGCCAAGTTCCTCGCCAATCGAGGCGATGATCATGTCGCTGTTGGCGAACGGAACCAAGTCCGGGCGCCCTTGGCCCAGGCCGGTGCCAACCAGCCCACCGTTGGCCATGCCAAAGAGCCCCTCGATCACCTGCCGGCTGCCGTTCTCGTACACCTCAGGGGTGAAGGCGTTCAGCCAGCCATAGATGCGCTGCTCCACGTGGGAGAACACCTGGGCTGCCACGAAACCGCCGCCCAGGATGAGAGCCACGCCAATGACCACCCAGCTGATGCGGCTGGTGGCCACGTAGATCATCACAATGAATAGGCCGAAGAACAGCACGGACGAGCCGAGGTCGCGCTGGAAAATCAACACGCCGATGCTCACCAACCAGGCCGTGATCATGGGGCCCATGTCCTTGAACCGCGGGAACTGCATGGGGCCGATCTTCCGGCCCGCCAACAGGATGAGATCGCGGTTGGAGGAAAGATACCCGGCGAAGAATATAGCGAGCGTGATCTTGGCGACTTCACCCGGCTGGAAAGTCATGGGACCAATCCGGATCCACACCTGGGCGCCCAGGATCTCACCGGCACTGATGCCGGGAATCAGTGGTAGCAGGAGGAGGAGGGCGCTGGCGGCCAAGGATATGAAGGTAAAACGGCGCAGGACGCGGTGGTCCTTGAGGAACCAGATGACGGCGATGGCGACGGCCATGGCGATCAGGGTCCAACGCAACTGGTTGTTGCCTGTGTCGTCGTTGGGACCGTCCAGGCGATGGATCATGGCGAGTCCGAGGCCATTCAAGGCGACGACCAAGGGAAGTATTACTGGATCGGCATATTTTGCGCGAAGCCGCAGGACAATATGGAACGCCACTGCTGCGACTGCCAGCAGGCTCGACTGGAACCAGAAGTCTGAGTCGAAAGCGTTGGCCTGGTCGATGCCTACCAACATGTTGGCACCGATGCCCACGGCAAGGGCCACGACCAACAGGGCCAGTTCCACATTGCGTCGAGGCTTGATCACGGTATTGAGCTGGGTCATCGCGGCGCCTCGCAGGAAATGGTGGGGCTGGGGGATGCCGTGGCGCTGGTCGACGCTGGCACGGGTCCAGCCGATGCAGTGGGTGAGGCAACGGCAGACGCAGAAGGCGTAGGGATGGCCGAGGCGCTGGCGGACGGCGACGCCGTGGGAAGGCAGTCCTCTTCTGGCGAGGTGGAGCCAGTAAGCTCCAGGTTCTTCACGATGCGCTGGGCATCGTAGAGGTCGTTGGCCGGCACGGTCTGACGGACCCGTTGCTGGGAGAAGAGGGGCAGCGAGTCCATCTGGATCTCGGTGACGGCTTCCAGATTCGAGAGTTGAATGGGCCCCAGGCGTTGGGAGACCCCGTTGTAGATGGCCACGCGGGAATCGAACTCGCCCACGTAATACCGGGTCTGGGTCCATGCGTAGCCCAACCACAGTCCTACGGAGATGATCACCAGCAGGGCAGCGGCAATGGAGATAGTCAACCAGCGGCGTGGCCTCAGAGGTACCAGTACCTCCTCGGCGTCCTCTGACTGGCTTTGGGCTTTGTGGGTGAGGACGGTTGCTGCTCGGCGGGCAACTGTACGGCCCGCAATTGAGGGGATGGAACCGGACTCGGCGGCACTCGCGGCAGCGCCCACCAGTTCGTGCGGACGGGAGGCGAGCTCGTCCCGGAGGACCTCTGCCGAAAGGTGCTCACCCAAATGCGGGTCGGTTGCGGGTGGGTCGTTCGGTGCGGCATTGGCGCCCGACGCCTCATCAGCCTGCCCAGTGCGTGGACTGGAGGTTCCGTTGGGGGGCGATCCGGCAGATGATCCTGCGGCAGGGGCTGCGCTGCCGGCGGCGGTACTGACGACGTCGACGGCGGCTGTCCGGACGTCGTCGGACGTTTCGGGAACAATATCTACCACCACAACCGTGACGTTGTCCGGGGCGCCGGCGTCCAGGGTGAGGTCAATGAGGATTTCCGCGCATTCGTTCCGGTCGCGGTTTTCCCTGACAGTGCGTTCCACAGCGTGACCCGCAACGTAGTTCAAGCCGTCGGAGCACAGCAGCCATCGGTCGTTGAGTTGGACGTCCAGGGTGTCCAGGTCCAGTTCGGGGCTGGCGTCAACGTCACCGAGGACGCGCATCAGGACATTCTTGTGCGGGTGGGTTTCGGCTTCCTCGGGCCGCAGCCGGCCCTCGTCGATCAGCCGCTGGACGAAGGTATGGTCCACGCTGACCTGCTCGAAGACGCCGTCACGCAGGCGATAGGCGCGGGAATCGCCAATGTGGGCGTAATGCAGCTTTCCCCCGGATAAGAGGAGCGCCGTCACGGTGGTCCCCATCCCGGCAAGTTTGGGATTGACGTGGACCAGTTCGGAGAGCAGTGAGTTGGCGGTCTGAATTTCGTCCGCCAGGACAGTCCCCGCGTCGCCGTCGTAGTCAGCCCGGTCCAGGTGGATCATGTCCAGGACTGTGGCTGCCGAGGCCACATCGCCGCCTGCGTGGCCACCCATGCCGTCCGCCACCACGGCGAGGTGGCGCCCGGCGTAGGCGGAGTCGTCGTTCTTGGAGCGGATGCGGCCCACATCTGAGCGTGCGGCGAACCGCATGATGAGGGGCCGCTGCGCGGGCGTAGGCCCGGTGGCGGATTTCTCGGGGACTGCCACGGCTACGGCCTCAATTCGATGACCGTCTTGCCGATTCTCACGGGCACGCCAGGTTCTACGGGGAGCGCACGGGTCAATTGCTGGTCGGCCAGGTAGGTGCCATTCGTTGAGCCGAGGTCTTCGATGAACCAACGGCTGCCCTGCGGGAATAGCCTAGCGTGGCGGCCGGAGGCGTAGTCGTCCTCGAGGACAAGGGTGGCTTCCTGTGCTCGGCCGAGCAAGATGGGGCTGGCGGAAAGCGGGAGCGTGGTGCCCTTGAGGGGACCTTCAACCACAACCAGTTGGTGCGCCTGCAGTTTGACCGGCTGCGATGGGGCTTCGGCGAGTTCGGGATTCTTGCGGACTTCCCGCGCTGTGGGGGCTCCGGAGGCGGCCTTGCGGCCCACCATGAGGTCGCGGCGCATGGCGGTCACGATGCTGAAGATCAAGACCCACAGCAGCAGGAGGAATCCGAATCGCAGCACCGTGATGGTGAGGTCACTGATGTCGTTCATGAGGAAGCCCCCGGAGTGGCGGGCAGCAGGCGGAAGATGATCTTTGTCCGTCCCATCGTGATGGTGGAGCCGTCTGTCAGTTCGGTGCTGCCAACCACGCGTTGCCCGTTGACGTAGCTGCCATTGGTGGAGCCCATGTCAACGGCGCTCGAGACACCGTTGGTGGTGCGGATCTCCAGGTGGCGGCGGGAGACCCCGGTGTCTTCCACCAGGATGTCAGCCTCTGAGGATCGGCCCAGCACGATGGAGGGCGCGTTCAGCGAATACCGTTGGCCGTCGATGTCCAGGACTGGCTGAAGCCGGACGGGTTTGCGGCTGGGCGCTGCCGGGACATTGGGCCTAGCCTGTGCGGGGGCCGCACCGTTGGCCTTCTCCGTGCTTGAGATGATCTCGAAATCGCCGGCGCGTAGTTCCGAATCGCGCCGGAAGGAAATCCGGACCGGGCCCTGCAGGGTGTAGCCCTGGCTGCGCACATGGTTGATGACCACGTCGCAGAGTTCCTCGGCGAGGGGCGTGCCCCATTCCTGCGCCCGGGCGAAGTCTGCATCGCTGAGTTGCACGTCAAAGACATTGGGGGCCAGGGTTCGTCCGGCGGAGACCGTGAGGGCCTTGTTGTCGACGTCGCGTCGGAGTCGGCTGGCGATTTCCACTGGCTCGACCTGCGCCTTGGAACCGGTGGAGAAGACACCGCGGACGGCCTTTTCGATGCCGCGTTCAACTTTGTCCAATAGACCCATGGTGCTTCTCCTTTCCTCCCGGTGTGGGGCACTCATCTAGCGTCGGAATTTGTGGGGCAGGGCTTCGTGCTGAGTCACGGTGCCGCTGGAGTGGCCAGCGAACCTGTAACCGATACTACTGGGCAGCCTTGGGATTGGCCTTAATCTACAACGCGCCGGTGGCTGTAGAAGTTCGCAGGCGACGGGTCTGACCGGTGGTCAAATGACCGGGATGCTGGGCGGGAATCGGGGCGCGCTGGGCGTCGCAGGAGGGGTGAGTGTGGGTCAATTGGTATTTTCGTGCACCTGTCCGTTATGCTTGATCTCGCTGCTTTCACGAGCTTTGCCGGTGGAAACACCGCGGCTTCGCTGATGAAAGAAGTTGCGCGCGAGTGGCGGAACGGCAGACGCGCTGGCTTCAGGTGCCAGTGTCCGAAAGGGCGTGGGGGTTCAAATCCCCCCTCGCGCACGCAAATAAATGAACCTCGGTCTTCGGATCGAGGTTCATTTTGTTTAACCGCAGGGTCCTGAGGGATACCCCGCCGCTGCTGGTCAATAAGCATGCTTACTAATACGCTGGAGAGATGGGGACCTTCCCCTACTACCGACGATTGGGCGGGTCATGACTGAAGAGCAAGGCATCACAAAAGTTACGGACATCATCAACGGCGCGCGTATCGGCATGTTGGCCACCATCAATGAGGACGGTGCACTGGTCAGCAGGCCACTCGCGGTCCAGGAAGTACTCGACGACGGCGACATGTGGTTCTTCACCGGCCTCGGCACCTCGCAGGTAGCCCATGTCCGTAAGGACTCCCGCGTGAATGTCTCGTTCGGCAAGAACACGGAGTGGGTCTCGGTGGCCGGAACGGCTGAAGTGGTCACGGATCGGGAGAAGATCCGCGAAATGTGGAATCAGGCGGTCGAAGCATGGTTCCCTGACGGACCGGAAACTCCCGAGGTTTGCCTACTC
The DNA here is from genome assembly GCF_900609065.1 of Arthrobacter ulcerisalmonis. GTDB lineage: Bacteria > Actinomycetota > Actinomycetes > Actinomycetales > Micrococcaceae > Arthrobacter > Arthrobacter ulcerisalmonis. The sequence continues at coordinate 67,428 of NZ_UXAU01000008.1, forward strand.
CGCGTCGACTCGGAATCGGCCGAGTACTGGACCAGCCCAGGTGGAACGGCAGCGACGGTCCTGCAGTGGGTCAAAGCCAAGGTAACTAACAGCCGGATGAGCGTTGGCGAAAGCGGCACAGTAGAGCTCTGACGGACTCCGGCTCCTGGCCTGCCTGCACATGTCCGTTAGGCATCGTCCTGCAGGGCGGCCAGGGCCGCCAGGACGGCCGGCAGCAGTGCCGTGGTCCTGCCCCAGACCGGGTCCAAGACTTCCACGTACCAAGAGTCGGCCAGCAGCAGCGCCAAGGTGTCGTTGGTTTCAGCCGCCCAGTCCTTGATCTGGGCCGCCGTCAAAGGATTCTCGCTGGAGCCCAAGACGGTGACCACCTCTGAACCAGCAACGGTCACGGGGATGGCAGCGCTGCTGGCCTCTCCGGGGGCATGCGCAACCGTGATCAGTTCGCTGCCCGCCGAGAGGGTCAGCAAGGCCTCAGCAGTATCTGCGCTGCAAAATCCGGTGACGTATTGCCGCTGGATTTCGCCGGGGCCCGCCAGTCCCGGCTGTGACTCTTTGGTAAACAGCCCTCTGCGGTTGATTTTGGCGAGGTCAGCGGCAATCGGGTCCGTTTCGGTGTCGAAGCCTGGCGCGAAAATACCCGGCTGGTAGTCGCTGCTCCCTTCGAGCCATCTCGCCGTCAATTCGCCAGCACCCAGGAGCGTCGTCGCCTGACGCCACACGCCACGGTCCTCCAGGAGTCGGCCGTACCCATCGCGGACCGGCATTTCTTCTGGCTTCATTCACAGGATGCTAGCGCCGGACCCTTGAGCGGTTCCACCGACGCCGACACAGCCGTTAATGTTCTGGTGCCCTACTACGAGACGTGAACAGGTCGCTGGGGTGCGGTTCAGGCGCGGTGCGCAGGCATTCCGGCAGCCGACTCGGCGGCCGCCAATGAACGCGCCAGTCCGGCCACCGCGGCCGGATAGTCGCGCTGCGGGCAACTGCGGAGGTTCTCGGCGGCGCGCAACGCCTTGATCAGTGCCGACGTTTCCGGGGTCCTGACATCGCTGAAGGCCGGGTAGTCGATCGCGTTGGCAACGTTAAGTTCGTGCCCTTGCCACCGGGCGATCAAAGCGTCGTGCCTGGCGGCAGCTTCCCGATGCGCGCTGGCCTGCTCGCGGGATTCCCTCCGGTCTACGTGCCACGCCACGATTCGCGGGCTGGCACGGTAGGAGGCCACGGCAGCGGCTGCAGCGACACCACCAAGGACCAGGCCGGTCCACGGCGCAATCAGCGTGGGGATAAGGAGTGCGGGAACGGCAACGGCGGCGCCGAGGAAGAGGTCCCAAAAGAGCTGGTCCGACCCCGACGAATCACCGGACCCGGACAGCGCACGCCGCCGGACCGTGAAAACAGTGCCGGCTACGGCGGCGATCAGCGCCGTTCCGCAGAGGATCAGCCAGAGGCCTTGGGAGAGGGATTCCACGAGAACCGACATTCCGCACCTCCTGCGGTAACCGCCGGGCCAAGGATTCCCAGGCTGGTCATTCCATTGCACCTTGTTTCGGCGGCGGGGTCAATGTCCCGTCAGTGCAGGTCCTGACCGGGCGCGCACTGCCGCGTATGTTGGGAGCATGAGACTCAAAATGTGCAGCATCCACGTCACGGACCCCGCCGCGGCCCACACGTTCTACACGGAGACGCTGGGTTTCGACACCCTGATGGCCATGCCGGAGTACAACCTCTTCATCATCAAGGACCCGGGGGCCCCGGAGGGCGCCGTGGGACTGCTTTTGGAGCCCAGCGACAATCCCATCGGAGCCAACTACATGAACGCGGTGTACGACGCCGGCCTCCCGGCGATCACCTTCGGCGTCCCGGATGTGCGGGCCGAGTATGCCCGCCTGCTGGCCGCCGGCGTCCCCTTCCGCGGTGAACCTACTGAGGACCCGTCAGGCACCAGCGCCGTATTTGATGACGGCTGCGGCAACTACATCCAGCTTCACCAGGACTGACATCCTGGCGCCGGGCGGCTAGGACCCGGCGCGAGCCTTCTTGGCGTCTTTCTTGGCGGCGTCGTCCTTGACGCGCTGCGCCTCGGTGCGGACCGCCGCCTGGGTGGCGCGCTCGGTGACCAGCCACGCGGGCGGGGCCTGCAGCAGCGCGGTGATTTCCGCCGTCGTCAGCGCTTCTTCGACGCCGCCACGGGCCAGGCCACCGATGGAGATGTTCAACTTCTGCACCACCACGGGACGCGGGTGCGGGCCGGTGCGGCGGAGTTCGGCCAGCCACTCGGGTGGGTTTGCCTGGAGCTCGGCGAAATCGGCCCGGGTGATGGTTGAATCCTGGAACTCCTGGGGCGCTGCCGGGAGGTAGATGCCGAGTTTCTTGGCAACAGTGGCCGGCTTCATGGACTGGGAGTTCGCAGAGGTCATGCATCAAGGGTATCCGGGCTGGCGGTACTGTGAAGACGTGCCCAGCGAGAAGATTCCCCAGCCAGATGCCAGCAGCGCCGATTCAGCCGGTCCCGCGGCGCCTGACGAACCGTCGCCGGCCGGCCGGGAGCTCCGTATCACCTACGTTGCGGGGGTTACGCCGGGAAAATGGCTGCGCCGCTGGGACGAACGGATGCCTGATGTTCCGCTGACTGCCGTGATGGCCGACGACGACGTGCAGCTGGCCGCCGTCCGCGGCGGCACCGCGGACCTCGCCTTCGTCCGGCTTCCGGTGGAGCGCGAGGGCCTTAACGTCATCCCCCTCTACGCCGAACAGGCCGTGGTGGTGGCGCCGAAGGGGCATGAAATTTCCGTTTTCGAAGAGGTGGCCTTGGCTGACCTGGACGAAGAATCTTTCCTCAATGTGCAGGAGCTCGGCGGCGCCCAGGGCGCCTTGGCCGTGGTGGCCACCGGCGCCGGGCTGGTGATTGTGCCCATGTCCGTGGCCCGTCACTTCAATGTCAAGGACACCGTGGCTCGGCGACTGACGGGTGCACCGGAGACCGAGATTGGCCTGGCGTGGTTGGCCGACACCACCGATGACGTTGTTGAAGAATTTATCGGGATCGTCAGGGGCCGGACCGCGCAAAGCTCGCGCCAGCCCTCCGCACAGGCCGTCAAGGAAAAGCGGGCACCCAAGCCGGATCTTCGCGGCAGCACCACCAAGAAAGGCCCCAAGGTGGCCCAACGCTACGCCCCAAATCCTGACAAGGGCCGCGGCAAGGGTTCCCGGAAACGGGGCAAGCGCTAGGGCTTGTTGTGCCCTGGTGCGTTGTCTGATTTGCCAGCGGCGTTGCCGGCATCCTTGCTTTGATTGCGCCCTGCTTTCGCTGGAACGTCCAAGGGGTCAGCTTGTTGCGGGGCCGTTTCGTCGACCTGGCGCCTGGCCTCTTCAAGGACAGGCCCGGGTTCAGCATTATTCGTGGATGTTGCAGGGTCCGCAGCGAGGACGGGGGCTGGCGTGGTGCGGGTTCCGTCCGGCGCCGCCTCAATGGTTGGGTCGGCACCGGTGGAGATGAGCACCTGCAAGTCGCTTTTGACCAGGCGGCTGGCTGCGGTGATGGAGCGATACTTTTCGAACGTCATGCCGGTTCGAAGCGCTTCATCCTCGGCATCCTCCTCAAGCTCTCGCAGGTACGTCAATGCCGATTGCATGTCATCGGCGGCTATTGCTAGGCGGATACGGTTGAGGATGGCCCGGAGCGGTTCGGATGGATCAATGGCGGCTCGAAGCTGGTCCAAGTGGAAATCCAGTGGATTAGTTTGCGCGGCTACGGCAAGTGTTGTCGCTTCAACTGGCTGATCGGTGCGTTTTCCACCTCCGGGCGAGGCTGCGGTGGCTCCGGTGATGAGGACCGCTGCTAGGCAGATGCCCGCAACAACCCGCCGCCGCCGGTTTCGTGACACTGGCTGCCGTGGGCTCCTGGCGCCGGGCGCATAGCCAGGGTGGGGCGGCTGGACGGGGTTGGGTATGTTTGTGGCGACGGGCCGGAGTACCGTGCTGTCGAGGTTCGGAGCGGTGGATATGGCTGATGTCTTAGTTGCTGGCAGTACGGAGAGGTCTCGAAGTGCGACAGCGGCTTTGGCGGCACTTATCCGATCCGCAGGGAATCGGGCGGTCATTCTCCGCAGGAGGGACGCCCAGCCAAGGCTCACAGTTGTAGGGATGGCGGGATCCCGGTTGAGCCGGGCAATTCCCGATTCGATCGGGGCGCCTGGAAACTCCACGTGACGGGTGAGGCATTCGAGAAGGACCAATCCAAGGGAGTAGACATCGCTGGCTCCGCTTAGCTCCCCGCCAAGAGCCTGTTCGGGACTGAGGTAGGCGGCTGTGCCAACGGTTCTGCCGGTACCGGTCAGCCGACTGTCTTCCATGACTCGGGCAATGCCGAAATCGGCGAGCTTGGCATGCCACAAGCGGTCTGCGGCGCCATGCGCTGATTGGTAGAGCAGGATGTTGCCGGGCTTGATGTCCCTGTGGATCACCCCTCGGCGATGGATATAGGAAAGGGCCGAGGCCAGTTCGGCGCCCACTCCCGCAATATCCTCAGGCATGAGGGTGCCTTCGCGCAGCTGTCTACGCAGGTCAGGTCCGGAGATAAATTCCATCACCACGAAACTGAGGACTGCCTCCGGATCAGTGCCAGCGTCGAAGAGCGTCACCAGCGCTGGGTGCGTCAAGGACGCGAGAATCCTGATCTCTGCGTCCTGGCGGCCCAGCCTTTCAGTGTCACCGCACTCCCGGGCGAAGACTTTCAACGCCACATCGCGTCCCAGAGTCTCGTCAAACCCTCGATACACCGCGGCCGTGGCTCCACGGCCCACCTGCTCTAGTAAGCGATATCGACCGCCCAGCAACTGTCCGTTGGCAGACGGTTGATCTACTTTCAAGGTACTTCTCCGTCTAACGGTGTTGGCGCGCGATGAAAAGGCGCTACGGTCCAACGTCCGTTGCCGCGTGCCCATCCGAAGTCACCGCGTCTGGTGACTAGCTGGCAACGGCAACTCGCAAGGAAGTAAGGCTACTTACCAATTAGACCACACGGGGGTTCCGAAGCCCGCCACTGACATGGTTGTCACCCCTGGCTCGGCACGCGACGTGG
>NZ_UXAU01000021.1 GCF_900609065.1 Arthrobacter ulcerisalmonis
CGATCCGCCACACCCTTCACATGCCGGGCCTCCAACGACTCCGGATGATGCCGCTCCCGCCACCCCCGCACCTTCCGACGGAACCGCGACACCACCACACCCCCAACACCAGCACCCGGGACATCAGCCAGGCCGTCGAGACCGTTCAGGCTGTCTAAACCGTCCAGGGTCTCTTGGGTGGTCTGGCCTGGTGGGTTCACCGTGTCCGTGCCGAAGAAATGCGTCACCACCGCCGTCACGGCGTCGGGTGTCAGGCCGGTGGTTTCATCGACCACCACCCGGGCGTGCTGCCAGGAAATCGTCCCGGCCTCCAAGGCCCCCAACACCACCGGCAACGACCCCGTCAACGCCTGCGCCTCACAGAGCAGCGCGGACGCGGCCCGCTCACCGATCGTCAACACACACGCGACCTCAGAGACCACACACATCCCCACCGCAGAGGACCCAGCCCCAGACCCGTTTCCGTGCACTGAGGGTGGGGCGAGCAGCTCCGCGGCCTCCGCGTACGCCGCCACCAAACGAACCTTCGCCGCCGCCGTAGCAGCCTCCACCCGCGCCAACACCTCAAGACCCGACAAACACGAATCAGCAAAATCCCGCAACGGATCACCCTCGAAAGAAAAACCGCCAATCTCAGAAGCGCCATTCGCGCCGGAAACAACACAGGTAAGGTGATCAACCAAGGCAGCGACCGAGGCGACGGCAGCCCGAATATGGGACCCATCACTAACCTCGAGAACCGCCCTGTTACCCATGTCTCAATTATATAAAATGGGTACGACAATTTCAGGCCAAACCCAAGATCCCGCTCAAAAACTTTATTTTGTCAGAACCTTGTTTGCGTACGTCGAAAAACTCAAATCGAGAGCGCCATGCCTAGAGCTTGGATGATCCAAAAAGACTCTCCGCAAGGCGGATCAGGCGCTGAGGTGCGTCGGATTCCTGATCGCGACTGCAGTGGCCCAGGAAAACAGCCGTCCCATTGAGGGCATCGACCAGATCAACCCCAGCTTCCCTGGCGAGGACCTCTGCCCTGGGGTTCTGCGGCATCCGGCCACCTTCGTCGCTGACATAGACATGCCAGTCCCGGGTGCTGATGGACTCGATATTTCCAGCGACCAATCGCTGGAGAGTTGGCATGTCAGTGTCAACCGATTCGAGGCGCACTGGCTGAGTCAGTTGCGCCGGAATGATCAGCGCGCTGCACTTGGTTTTAAGGGCTTGCATATCAACGCTGGCGTTTCCGTGGTTTAGTGAAGCTAAGGTCACTCAACTCACTTTTGGCTCTTTTGTCAGCCCGCTTTTCGAGGATTGACTTTCCCGCTTTTTTGTTACCACCGTTTTTGGGCGATTTACCCGACACCAGAATCACACCTTTCCTTATATAGCGTGTACCAATACCATACAGACTTATATTTTTTATGCCAGTCACGCAGTTGAGGCCAATTGTTTGCGCTGATGTGCCCGCGATCGCTTGGTCTGAGGCAGCTCCAGCCATGCCCGGGAGGCAGGTCAGTTTCGCGCTGGTTACATCGAAGATCTCGACCTCTCGGGTCACCGAAAGCTGCATCATCGAACCTTCAGGCCAGGTGGGAGGGATCCTAAGCGAGTTGCTGATCACCGAGCCCCTGCCGCCGGGGCTGAATAGATCACCGCCACGCTTGCCGGGGCGTCCCGGCCATCCTGACGTTCGGCTACCTGATATTTCGGCGCCTGCAACTCGGCCGCTGCCTGGATTCGCACGGACTGAGAATGCCGATGACTGGGGCAAGAAGGCGGACGACAGCGGAAACCTACCGTCGTCGTCCGCCGTTCTGGCACAGGCGTGCTGTTTGCTCTCGTAAACCACAGCGGCCGCCCACCAAGCCGAGGCCGGATTCGCGGACGAACTGTTCGTGCGCGGTGGCGAGTTCGGTGGGGGTGAGCGGGTAGTGCGCGCCGTCGGGGCCGAGGACGGGCAGGCCGGCGTTGGGCATGCAGGCGATGGCGACGGTGGACTGCTTGGAGAGGTGGCGGGGGTGCTCGCTCATCTCGTCCGGGCAGGTGGCGCAGTTCAGGCCGACGGCGTCGAGGCCGAGCGGTTCAAGGGCGGTGAGGGCGGCGCCGATTTCGGAGCCCATGAGCATGGTGCCGGTGGTTTCGACGGTCACCTCCACGAAAATGGGAGGCGGATTCCCTTGGCGACGATGGCCTGCTTGCAGCCGTTGACGGCGGCCTTGGTCTGCAGGAGGTCCTGGCTGGTTTCGATGAGGAACGCGTCCGCGCCGCCGTCGATGAGGCCTTCGGCTTGGAGCGCGAAGGTCTGTTTGAGGTAGTCGTAGGTGGTGTGGCCGAGGCTGGGGAGTTTGGTGCCGAGGAGGCCAATGGAGCCGAGGAACCAGCGTATCCGGCCGTCTGTTTATTCGGCAGCTTCGGCGCGTTCGCGGGCGATTCTGGCGCCTTTGCGGGCGAGTTCCTCGATGCCGTAGTCGGAGAGGATGGACCAGTTGGCCCCTAAGGTGTTGGTTTCCACGGCGTCGACGGCGAAGTAGGCGTCGTGGGTGTCGGCGAGGACGTCCGGGCGGGTGTCGTTGAGGATGTCGTTGCAGCTTTCGAGGCCTTGGAAGTCATCCTCGAGCGAGAGCTCTCTGCTCTGCAGCATGGTGCCCATGGCCCCGTCGGCGATGACGCCCCGGTTGTTCACGGCATCCAGGAGCGCCCTGCGCGCAGACGGGACGGGCGACTGAGTCTATATCTAGCGCGAAGCGAGGCATCTCAACAGGTTACGCATGGGGGTTGGGACGTTGCGCTGTGTTTCCGTGGACTACGACGGAGGTGGGCGCCGTACAATCCGGACGCCTTTCTGATGTTTGCAGCACTCTCTGCCCGATGTAAGGAGTCCTCACCAACCAGGCACGGGCGTTGCGGCCAAACAAGCCCATTCCACATTAGAATTGGCCAAATCTGTGTATCTGGTTGGGGCACGCAAGTCAACGCTAAAACAGCTGAGGGCAATCTTTCCGTTGCGCCTTTCTCATTTGAACCACCAGATCGCTAGGATGGCCACTCAAACTCAGGGGGAGAAATGCTCATCAGCTCGATAAAGGTCCGCGGCTACCGATCACACGAAGAAACAGAGCTTGGGATTGACGACTACACTGTGCTCATAGGATCAAATGGTTGTGGCAAATCCGCGGTGCTTTATGCTCTGGACTGGTTCGTTAATGACCGCACTTTAGAACCCAGGGATCTCTTCTCAGCGCCCGGTGAGCAAGCACCTGAGGTGAATGAACTTCAGGTCGAAGTTACCTTCAGCGATTTACGGCCGCGCGATCGACGGTTGCTCCGCGAGTACGGACGAAAGCAAACGGTAACCTTCCGCAAGATTTGGCGGATTACGGAGACTGGTTACGAAACGAAGTTCATCGGAGACTCACTTCAGGGACCAGGCTTCGCGGCTGTAAGGGCAGTAAAGTCCGTCACCGAAAAACGAACGGCTTATAACCGCCTTCGCGAAGAATTTTCAACCCTGCCAAAAATAGAACGGCTTGCAAAGAGTGACGACATCGAAATTGGGCTAGCAAGATGGGAAGAGTCCGCCGAAAACCGTCACTTGCTGGTGGCCATCGACAACACGGATGCCAAGCACATGTTCGGGTTCAATGGAGTAAATGTTCTTCGGGAGTGCGTAAAGCTAGTATTGATACCCGCCGGCAATGACCTTATATCCGACATCGGAACAACAAATAAAGGAAGCGTCCTTAACCAACTTATTGGAAGTTTTCTCACCGATGCTGGACAATCTGCTCGCAATGACTGGATTGAGGAACACAAGACGACTCTCAAAAAACTCAACAATAGTGTTGTGGATTCCATTAACGTCAGCACGCACGAAGCGACATCTCGAGTCAACAGCGCACTAGGGGATTTAGTCCCCGGCGCCCGAGTAACGTTCTCTCCAACAGTTGAGCCATTATCACCGAAAATTGACGCAAACATCCAGACGACTGTCGAAATTGACGGCGCAATTGCCGACGTATCTCGTCAGGGGCACGGAGTCCAGCGGGCCGTCATGATGTCGATACTTCAAGCAATGGCCCTTGGCGGCGACTCCAATTCCGATGACCGCCCGACCCTGATTCTCTGCATCGAAGAGCCTGAGGTCTATCAGCACCCGACCCGGGCGCGAGCATTTGCATCCTCACTGACTGCCCTAGCAGCTCAGGAAGGCCGGCAGGTTCTGCTCGCAACCCACTCACCGTACTTTGTAAGGCCGGAGCAATATTCCAGTCTGCGCCGGCTACGACTCCATGGCGGACGTTCCCGTGTGACAAGCATGGACGAAAATGCCGTGGCCAAGGCACTTGGAAGACCTAAGGACAAAGTATCCAAGCAGGTTCAGCAATGGCTACCCACCTCGTTCTCAGAGGGCTTCTTCGCAGACGCCGTGGCCCTGGTAGAAGGCCCAACTGATCAAGTTGTATTCGAACATCTAAGCGAGAGACTCGAAATGTCGTTAGCTAAGCGCGGCATCTGTGTACTTAACGTAGGAGGGAAGGAGAACATGCCCATGGCTTTTGAAATCCTACGAAGCTCAGGCGTCCCCGTTTACGTGGTGTTTGACGCTGACTACGCACCCGAATACACATCAGCCTCGCCACTCCCTTCAGAAATTGCATCGAAGAAAACACGGCACGAGCTTGCGACCAATGACCTTCTCGGCTGGCTTCCAAGCAGCTCTCGTGAGGCTGCGGGCACTGAATTCAGCTTTGGCGACCGCTCCTATGTCGGTCCCTGCTTTACAGCATTCCAACGTGACTTAGAAGATGAACTATCTGAATGGGACGCTTTCGTCGACCAGCTTGAGGCGTGTTCCGGAAAGCTTCGCACCAAGCATGCTCACAAGTACAGATTCGCAACTAAGGAAGCGGATTGCACGGCAGTACCAGATTCCCTCGTGCGCTGCCTTAAATCAATTATTAGCTTTACTGAAAGCTCGCGTCAATAGCCTCGCCACTCATAGGGTGATAGACGGCGGCCAAGAAGCCACAAACGTTAGGGAAGACAATTGATTGTAACGCCGTCGATGACAGGGCGTGGACGTTATTGGATTAGCCAATTTGCGGAGGCTGACCAGTCTATCGCGGCCTTGCTGATTGATAGTTTAGAGATTCACGACCACGCAGAAATCATGAAGTCCATTGGCGAACAAGTCCGAGGGTTAGTTAATAGTAACCCGGAAAATACTCCTGTAGCACTTGTGCCAATTCGCTCTATCGAGGATCTTCCTGAGCTTGCAGATGGAAGACTCGAGCACGTTGCCTACCAGACGTTCGATCCCGGCGCTTCGTACCCCTCACTTCCGGGAAGCGAAGCCGAAATTGGCGGCCTAATCAGAGGTCTTATCGACGGTGATCGTTCGAATTTGTTGTCCCCTGAGGCCTCCCTTAGCCAATTGCGGGCGGTTAAGGCCCGGAAGCTCTGTTTAATTACTGATTACAGTGGAAGTGGCAAGCAGGCTTCACGTTTTGCACGTACTTTCAAGTCCAATACGACGATTGCTAGTTGGATATCTTATCGATTGATGGAAATCAACGTTGTAACTTATGCAGCTAGCCTTGAGGCGTCTGAAATATTTCAAAACGACCGACATGTCAATTTTCAAACGCAAATCTTCGCCAAGTCAGCGCGATCAGCTGACTGGAGCGCATCACAAAGACAACGCATAAATCAACTTTGCCAAGACTATGCGAATGAAGATGAGCAGTACCCAGCGCTGGGATATGGCGATAGTTTTGGACTATATCTAACGAACTTGCGAGTTCCCAACAATCTTCCCCAGATACTAATTCGAGCTAAAGGACACCACCCCGGTCTTTTCGCCGGACGTGAAGTTCCCAACGACTTTTTCAACGAGCTTCGCTCTTATAATCCGTCACCATCACTGGATAGGACGCTGCGAAACCTCGGAGCAGAGGATCTTGCAGATCATTTGGAGGCAGAAACTCGGCCAGTCCGAGGCTTGAGGGCATTGGCGGCCCTGCATCTGCTCGACTATGGAATGTCAGAAGAACATGTCTACGCCATGCTAGGAGTCAGCGCGTCGAAGTTGATTGACCTAAAGACTTCTCTGATAGCGCTGGGGTGTATCTCATTGGATGGAAGACTGACCAAACGTGGGAAGGCAGAACTGCAGCACGCGCGACGCAAGGGCTTAGCTAGACCTAAATACCGTCATAAACCCGCACCTCCTGTACCGTATGAACCGACCCAACTGAGGTGAACGAGTGAATTACCTAGTGATGAAGCCTGGCATATTGCCTGGCTCGGGCACCGAGAGGTGTCAGGTTGTGGCAATCCACGACCGGTGGACAAGCTTCCGATTCGGAGGCGTCGGTGAGTGATTCCTCCTCGAAGTCTCGACGAGGAATCACTCCCCACCCCTCCGGGGAGGTTCGAAGTAGGTGAGCACAGACGCGCACCTCAGTTGGGCACCTCCAGTCATTAGCGGCGGCGACGGTCCGGCGCTTGCCAACGCCATGATGTTCAGGGAAGAGACACTCCGTCAGCACGGTGCGCCGGTTTTGTACTCGCTGAAGCATTTGGCCTTGAGCACCGGCGTTGACTATGGGTTCCTCCGCGGCGTTATCCGCCGCAATACGCAAGCTTACAAAGCCATCCGGATTCCCAAGAACACCGGCGGCTTTCGAGATTTGTTATCACCGGCACCAGCCTTGATGCAAGTTCAGCGATGGATTCTGCATGAAATTCTTTCGAAGGTTCCTCGGCAGATTAATAGTTTCGCATACTTTGCGAAGATCACGCCCAAGGAGTGTGTAGAGCGACATGCGGGTGCGTCTTGGCTTATAAAGACCGACCTACATAACTATTTTCCGTCAATCTCAGAAAAGTCGGTCTATACCGTTTTTCTCAATATGGGCTATTCAGATTTGGTCTCTTTCGAACTTTCCCGAATATGCACTTGGGTTCGGCCTGGCGTCCAACTAGAGGCAACCGAATCTGCAATTACGGATTCTGAGATTCCATATCCGCGCACCCCTCTTGGATATCTTCCGCAAGGTTCGCCGACAAGCGGAGCGTTAGCCAATGCTTGCACTCGACAACTGGACAACGATCTTTCAACGCTCGCTCTAAACGCGCATTTGAGGTATACACGTTATTCTGATGATATGACTTTTTCCTCGCGCGGCCCTTTAGATCGGGCCCGCGCTGCCGAATTCATTGGGCAAGTTCGGAGACTTGTTACAGCTTCGGGACTCACACTCCATGCGAAGAAAACCAAGATAATACCACCAGGCGCACGGAAGATCGTTCTTGGCATGTTGGTGACGGACACTGGTGTGGGTATTCTTCGCGAACAGCGGCGCATGGTGGATTTGCATATTCACGCCGTTGCTAAGTACGGGCCCATCGATTATGCGGAGCGTCGCAACTTTGACTCCGTCCTTTCCTATATCAATCACGTTGAAGGCTGGTTGGCATACCTTTCGCACATTGACGGGGATTGGACTTCACGTCGGCGACGCGACTGGACATCAGCCCTCAGTGTGCACAATGTTTCAGTTACATCATTGGGATGAAAGTTCGTCTTTAAATGCCTTTCTAAACCTCCGCCGCAGGAGCCGCGAACTGCGCCTCGTACAACCGCGCGTAAGCCCCGCCGGCGGCCAACAAAGAAGCGTGGTTCCCCTGCTCCACGATCTGGCCAGCCTCCATCACCAAAATGAGGTCGGCGTCGCGGATCGTGGACAGGCGGTGCGCAATGACAAACGAAGTCCGGTCGGAACGCAAAGCGCTCATCGCTTTCTGCACCAGCACCTCCGTCCGCGTATCCACCGAAGACGTCGCCTCGTCCAGGATCAGCACCGACGGCCGCGCCAAAAACGCCCGGGCAATGGTCAGCAACTGCTTCTCCCCAGCCGAAACGTTGGCCCCTTCATCAGTAAGCACAGTGTCGTACCCCTCCGGCAGTGAGTGCACAAACCGGTCCACGTACGTAGCAGTCGCAGCCTCCAAGACCTCCGACTCCGAAGCGCCGGGCCGCCCATAAGCAATGTTGTCCCGGATGGTCCCGCCAAACAGCCACGTATCCTGCAGCACCATCCCCATCCGCGAGCGCAGCTCGCGCCGCGGCACCGAGGTGATGTCCACGCCGTCGAGCGTTATCCGGCCGGAATCGATCTCGTAGAACCGCATCATCAGGTTCACCAGGGTGGTCTTGCCCGCCCCAGTGGGCCCCACAATCGCCACCGTCTGCCCTGGCTCGGCCACCAGCGACAAACCAGAGATCAGCGGCTTGTCAGGCGAATAGGAGAAGGACACGTCCTCGAACACCAGCCGACCCCGCCCAAACGAAGCAGCAGAGTCAGCAGGCCCATCTGATTCTTCCTCTTCATCCAACAAAGCAAACACCCGCTCGGCCGAAGCCACCCCGGACTGCAGCAGGTTCGCCATGGACCCCAGCTGCGCCAACGGCTGCGTGAACTGCCGCGAGTACTGGATGAACGCCTGCACATCGCCCAACTGCATCGCCCCGGACGCCACCTGCAGGCCGCCCACCACGGCGATCCCCACGTACACCAGGTTCCCAATGAACGTCATGGCCGGCATGATCAGCCCGGATATGAACTGCGCCCCAAAACTCGCCTCATACAGCTCCGAGTTCTTGGCCCGGAACCGTTCCTCCACCTCAGCCTGCCGGCCAAACACCTTGACCAGCGCGTGCCCGGTGTATGTCTCCTCGATCTGCCCGTTCAGCTCGCCCGTGTTCTTCCACTGCGCCACGAACAGCTTCTGCGAGCGCTTGGCAATCAGCGCCGTGATCCCCAGCGTCAGCGGAATGGTCACCACCGCGATCAGCGCCAGCGTGGGCGAGAGGATCAGCATCATCACCAGCACCCCCACCACCGTCAGCACCGACGTGATGGCCTGGCTGATGGTCTGCTGCAGGCTCTGCGAAATGTTGTCCACATCGTTTGTCACCCGGCTCAACAGCTCACCGCGCTGGATCGAGTCGAAATACCGCAGCGGCAGCCGGTTGATCTTCCCCTCAATCTCGCCGCGCAGCCCAAACACCGTCCGCTGCACCACGCCGTTGAGCACATACGCCTGCACCCACATGAACGACGACGCCAGCACATACAGCACCAGCGCCCACAGCAGCACACTCGACAGCGCCCCGAAATCGATCCCCTGCCCCGGCGTCAACGCCATCGGCGAGAGCATGTCCGCCTTCTGGTTCTCCCCCGTGGCCCGCAGCTGCGCGATCAGCTCATCCTTGGTCACCCCCGCCGGCAGGTCCTTGGACACTACGCCCGCGAAAATCAGGTTGGTGCCCTCGCCCAGCAGCCGCGGCCCAATCACGGACAGCGCCACACCCGCCACGCCCATCAGCAGCACGAGCATCAGCCAGGCCCGCTCCGGCAGCAACGTCGCCAGCAGCCGCTTGGCCGACGGCCCAAAATTCATCGCTTTCTCAGCCGGAACGTTCATCCCGGCAAACGGCCCGCCCCGCCCCGGTCCGCCCGCTGGCCTGGGGATACGTACGACGTCGGCGTCCCCACTTTTCGCCGCGGGTCCGCCTCCGGCGCCGGGTGCTGAAGCTGTTGGCCGGCTCATACCGTCTCCTCCGCTGCCAGTTGGGACGACACGATTTCCCGATACGTTTCCGATGTCTCCAGCAACTCCTGGTGCGTTCCGCGCGCCACGATCGCGCCGTCGTCGAGCACCAGGATCTGGTCCGCCTCCACAATGCTGGACACCCGCTGCGCGATGATCACCATGGTGGCGCCGGCCGTGTTCCGCTTCAACGCCTGCCGGAGCCTGGCATCGGTGCCGGTGTCCAGCGACGAGAACGAATCGTCAAAAATGTACAGTTCAGGCCGTTTCACCAGCGCCCGGGCAATAGCCAGCCGCTGGCGTTGACCACCGGAAACGTTGGTGCCGCCCTGGGAGATGGTCGCATCCAGCCCCTCCGACATCTCCTCCACAAAGCCGCGGGCCTGCGCGATCTCCAACGCCGTCCACAACTCCTCCTCGGTGGCGTCGGGCTTGCCGTACTGCAGGTTACTGCGGATGGTCCCGCTGAACAGGTACGGCCGCTGCGGCACCAACCCAATGTGCCCCCACAACAGGTCCGGATGGAGTTTCCGCACGTCAACGTCGTCAATCAGTACGGCGCCGCTGGTGGCATCAAACAACCTAGGCATCAGGTTCACCAGCGTGGTCTTGCCCGCGCCGGTGCTGCCGATGATCGCGGTGGTCTCCCCCGCCCGAGCCGTGAAGCTGATCCCGGTGAGGACCGGCTGATCGGCACCCGGGTAGGCGAATCCGGCGTCGCGCATCTCCAACTCCGCACCCCGGCGGCCCGGAGACGCGGCGGGTGCGACCGGGTCCAACGGCGGCCTCACGCTGGACTCTGTCCGCAGCACCTCGCTGATCCGGTCCGCAGACACCGCTGCGCGCGGGATCATCACCGCCATGAACGTGGCCATCATGACGGACATCAGGATCTGCATCAGGTAGCTGAGGAAGGCGATCAGCGTGCCCACCTGCATGGACCCGTCCTGGATCCGGAACGAGCCGAACCAGATCACGGCCACGCTGGACACATTCAGGATGAGCATCACCATCGGGAACATCAGCGCCATCAGCCGGCCGGCGCTCAACGCAGTGTCCGTAACGTCCTGGTTTGCCTTGCCGAAACGCTCCGCCTCCAGATCCTCACGAACAAACGCCCGAACCACCCGGATGCCCGTGAGCTGTTCCCGCAGCACCCGGTTCACCGTGTCGATCCGCTTCTGCATCAGCCGGAACATCGGCACCATCCGGACCACAATCAGCCCCACTCCAATCAACAGGACCGGCACCGCCACGGCAATCAGCCACGAGAGCTGCACGTCCTGCCGCACGGCCATGATCACGCCCCCGATGCTGAGGATGGGCGCCGTGACCAGCATGGTGGCGCTCATCAGCACCAACTGCTGGACCTGCTGGACGTCGTTCGTGGAGCGGGTGATCAGGCTGGGCGCGCCAAACTTGGTGACCTCCTGCTCGGAGAACTCCCCCACCCGCGAGAACACTGCCGCACGGATATCCCGGCCCGCACCCATGGCAGCCTTCGCCGCGAAGTACACCGCGATCACCGAACACACGATCTGCAGCAGCGTGATCCCCAGCATCAGTCCGCCCTGGCCCAGGATGTACCCTGTATCGCCCGTGGCCACGCCGTTGTCGATGATGTCCGCGTTCAGCGTGGGCAGGTACAGCGACGCGATGGACTGCGCCAACTGGAAAATCACGACGACGGCGAGCAGCGCGCGGTGCGGCCGCAGGTATTCAACAAGCAGTTTCCAGAGCATCCAGCACACCTTTTGCGACTTAGTTCCTTGAGGCAACCAAGGGTAAGTGTACGTCCGGAATCTAGCCTGTGGCGGGGTGCGGGGGCTGGGAATTTGGTGGTTTCGCCGGAGGCGGATTCAGCACTGTTTGTGGGCTCTACCCCTTACTGCGTCACAGGTCCGAAGCCCCTGAGGTTCTCTCCCCTGAGGCGGCGAAGGCGCTCAGGGGATCAGCTTCTCTGACCGGTACCTGTCGAAGAGGGCCGTAAAGGCATCCAAAGTGCGTCGGTACCCTTTGAATCCTGCATCGCGGCTCTTGCCCATGTCCGTCACCACCTCGATGTTCCGTCCCAGGTCGCCGTCCGTGTGCCACCAGGACGCCACGTGGTTCAGGTCCGGTTCGCTGAGGTTGTTCTCCTCGGCGATCCGGCGCCACTGGTCCTCCCGTCCCTCCATGGACAGCTCCAGCGGGCGTGGCTCGCTCTGGTACCCCTCCCATTCCACGCCGAAATAGGCTGCGAGCTTGGGCCACATCCAACGCCAGCGGAACACATCGCCGTTGACGATGTTGAAGGCCTCATTGGCGGCTGCCGGAGTGGTTGCGGCCCAGAGCATGTGCTCGGCAAGCAGACCCGCTTCCGTCATGTCGGTCAGCCCGTTCCATTGCGTTTCGGACCCGGGGAACACGAAGGGTTCCCCGGTTTCCCTGCACAGCGTGGCCTGCGCGGCCAGGGTGAGGCCCATGTTCATTGCATTGCCCACCGCATGCCCGATTACGGTGTGGGCGCGGTGGACGGACCAGGTGAACCCCTGTTCCCCCGCTGCTTCCCAGAGCTCGTCCTCCTGCGCATAGTAGAAGTTCCGCACGGGAAGGCGCGGCTCCTCCTCGTGGAAGGGAGTGTCCGGCATTTCTCCGGCGGCATATGCCTCGAACGGTCCCAGGTAGTGCTTGAGCCCGGTCATCAGTGCAACATGGGCTACGTCCTTGCCACGGAGCGACGCGAGGAGGTCACGCACCATGCCGGCGTTGACGGCGATGTTCTCCTCCTCGGTGGCCTGCTTTGACCAGGCGGTGAAGAAGACATGCGTTGGGTTCTCCGGCTCAAGGACAGCGGTCAGTGAGGCGGCCGATGTCAGGTCTGCGGAGAGCCATGTGACTCCAGGGCGCTCCGGGCCGGGCCTGCGGGACAGGGCCAGCACGGGCCACCCCTAGCGGGTCAAGGTGTCCACCAGTGCGGAGCCCGCGATGCCGGTGGCTCCCACGACGAGTGCCGTCCGTCCGTTGCCCGCTTCTGTTCCTGCGCTGGTTGTCATGCGGCTCCTTCTGCTGTGTGCTGCGTGGTCTGTGTGGCGTGAGTGCCCGGCTGAGGTGCCTCGTTTCCAGGGCGTACCCGTCCGAGGTGTCGCGGCATCACGCCAACAGCGGTCCACTAGCCACAAG
Source organism: Arthrobacter ulcerisalmonis (assembly GCF_900609065.1). Classification (GTDB taxonomy): domain Bacteria; phylum Actinomycetota; class Actinomycetes; order Actinomycetales; family Micrococcaceae; genus Arthrobacter; species Arthrobacter ulcerisalmonis. The sequence continues at coordinate 12,781 of NZ_UXAU01000021.1, forward strand.
CCGCACCATCCGGCAGATATTCCGCCGACCGCCTGGGATTCAACGTCCGTCCGCTGTGGCTACCCGCCCAGGTGGTGCACCCCAAACGCGGTCATGAATCCCACGGATGCAGTCAGCCCTGTGAGGTTGTGGTGCTCCGCGAACGCCTCCGGAATCATGGTGTCCGCCAACATGGCCAGGATCCCGCCAGCGGCAACGGCAGTGATAAACGCCACCAACTCGCCCGAGGCATTCTCCAACGCCACGTAGCCCAGCAGCGACGCCAGCCCCGACAGCACCGCGATCCCACCCCACAACCCAAAAACGTACTTGGCGCTCCGGCCCGAGCTCTTCATGCCCGCAGTGCCGGAGAGGCCTTCTGGAACGTTGGAGATGAACACCGCCACCAGCATGGCCGGGCTCACCGCGCCACCGGCCAACAGGCCCACGCCCAGCACCACCGATTCCGGTACCCCGTCGAGGAGCGCTCCCACGGCAATCGCCGAGCCGCTCCCCGGGCTGTCCTTCTCCGACGGCTGCTGCCCGCCCGACCGTTTCCGATGCTTGGCCCCCGCTCGGTTCAGCAGCGCGTTCGCCCCCACGTAGATCAGGGAGCCCGCCAGGAAGCCGGCCATGGTGGGCCACAGTCCACCACCCTGCACCGCCTCATCCACCAGCTCAAAAGCGAGCGCCGAGATCAGGACGCCCGCACCGAACGCCATCACCGTGGACACCACTTTGGGCGGCAACTTCCACCGCCACGACACCGCGGCGCCCAGCACCAACGCCGCACCAGCACCCGCGCCCCACAAAAACGCTTGCAACCATAGCGGCATCCTGCGCCCACTTTCCGAACCTCGGTGTGCTTAACCCCCGCAGCCACATTAGACCCACGCCCAGCTCAGAAGCAGTTCATCGGGGAATTGATGCGATCTTGAGCTAATCCTTGCACCGCCCTGACGTTGCCGCGCCAGCATGGAGGCAGCAAACCAACCACCGGCGTCTGGAGGCGGCATGAGTATCGACGCAGCTCACCACCGCGTCAGCGACGTCAACGGGAATCTCTTCGACGCCCGCCCGGTGGACCTCTACAGCCTGGGACTCGCCGGCTGCATCGACCGCCTCACCGGCCCGCTCCGGGAACGCGGCACCACCATCAACTGGGACACCCCGCACTGGGGCGTGGACATTCCGTCCGAGTCAGCAATCCTCCTGTACCGCGCAGCCCGCGAGGCGCTGAGCAACGCCTTCACGTACTCGGACGCCTCCGAACTCACTGTCCACTTGCTCGCCGTGCATCACGGCGTCCAACTGGTAGTGGCCGACGACGGCTCAGCCTCCGCCCAGAGCCGGCAACCCAGCGATGGGCTCCGGTTGATGGCCACAGCCGTGCACGACGCCGGCGGGCAGCTCGACATCAGCACCCACCCCGGCGCCGGGACCAGCGTCACTGTGACCCTGCCGCTCGACTGAACGCGCCGCCGTCGTACGCCCCGCATGAGCACCTCCGCGGGTGTACCTCCGCGTGAGAGCGGCCGTGCCCCGCATAAACGGTGCTGGGCAGCACCGCTTGTGCGGGTGAGGGCCGCACGTGGCAACCGCATCCTGAATCCCTGTCCGAGGAATAGGGTGGACCCATGTTCAAAACTCTCTTGGGTACATCCGCCGCGACGGCAGCTACGGCCGCGATCGGGGCGGTGGCGTCATCGGACACGAAGAGCCTCTGGTACCGAACCCTCCGGAAGCCCGTCATCCAACCGCCGGCCATCGCCTTCCCGGTGGTGTGGACAGCACTGTATGCGACCATCGCCGGCAGCTCCGCAGTGGTGCTGCACCGGGCCAAAGAGGACAACGACGACGGCGCGGAGCGGGCAGCCCGGTTCCGCACCAAGCTGGCGCTGAACCTCGTCCTCAACGCCTCGTGGTCCTGGGTGTTCTTCAAGGCGCACAAGCTCGCTCCGGCGGTGGCAGTGGCGGGCGCACTCGCTATCAGCTCGGCCGATTTAGCCGCAGAAGCGGCCAAGACGTCCCGTGGAGCCGGTGCCGCCTTGGTTCCTTACGCTGCCTGGTGCACGTTCGCCACGATCCTGAGTGCCGCCATCCTGCGCAAGAATCCGCGCCGCTAGCTGAGGCCAGCGTGCGAGCCGGGCCGGCCGGCGTGGGGCGAGGGTTGGCCGGCCTAGCCGCCTGCGTCAGTGTTCTTCCTAGCCAGCGACAAGCGCGAGTGCGCCCACGGCAAGCGCCACCGTCAGCGGCGCCACGATCAGGCCGTAGATCGCGAACCCTTTCCAGGAAATCAGCACGTTCATTTTCCGGAGCCTGTCATGCCACAGGAGCGTGGCCAGCGATGCCCACGGGGTGATGAGCACGCCCGCGTTGACCCCGATCAGCAGTGCCGCCAACCGGACCGGTGTGCCTGCCGCCTGCTCCAACGCGAGGTATGCGGGGAGGTTGTTGATCAGGTTGGCGCCCACCAAGCCTGTACCGGCAACCCGCAACAATTCGCCCAAATGTTCGCCCTGGCCAGACAGCGCCGAAAGCAACGCCGGCGCACCCAGGTGCTGGGCCACCTCCATGACCAGGAACAAGCCAGAAGCGAAGAGCAGCAGCGACCACGGCACCAGCATGGGACTCAGCACGGACGGGCGGCGGAACGCGAACACCACTGCCAGGAGCACTGCCGCACCGGTGGACGGGATCCACACCGGCATCCCCGCCACCAGGAGCGCCAGCAACACCACCAAGACCACTGCGCTGAGGACCAGGAGGAATGAGTCGGGCTTGTCAGGGGCTGACTTCTCTCGGCTGGCCGCGCCGCGCAGCGTAGGGGCATCCGCATCCCCCGTGTACTTTCGCGCCAGGTCCTTCCGGAACACGAGCGCAATGAAAGCCAGCGGAACCACAATCGCCACGAGCGCCGGTGCCAGCATCAGTTGCGCAAACTGCAGTGGGCTGATGCCCCCCATGGCATGTTGGGCCAACAGGTTAGTCAGATTGGAGATAGGCAAGAGCATGCTGGCTGTGTTGGCGAGCCACACCGTGGTCAAAACAAACGGCAGCGGCGGCAGTTTGGCCTGGCGGGCGAGCGTGACCACGATCGGAGTCAGCAACACCGCCGTCGTATCCAAGGACAGGAAGATGGTGGTCAGGCAGGCTACCGCAGCCACCAGCAACCACAGCAGCGCGCTACTGCCGCGGCCCCAGCGGCGCATCTGCCTGGCCAACAGGTGGAAAAGTCCGGCCTCGATCACCAACTCTGTCACCACAGTCATGGCCACCACGAACATCAGGATGGGGGCCACACGCTCTACAAGCGCCCCCAAATCAGCTGCCGGGACTACCCCAAACAGAGCTGCTGCGCCTCCGGCAGCGAGCAAGACGGCACCGATGATAGCCAGACGCATGACGGGAGCATATCCGACGAACCCGGGAAACAACGCCGCGGACGGATCCGCCAGTTCTGCAGGCTGGTTTGACCCGTTCGGCTGCGGTGGCTGAAGGTCCGGCGTGCGGTCTCAGTCGAGGGGTTGTTGGTTCCCGGCTGCCCGAGCCAGGCGGAGTTGTTGCTCGGAGAACTCCCACAGCCTGCCCGCGGTGTGAGGATCAAGTGCGTACGCCGTGACGCCGTGGAGCCCATCCGCAATGGCAGACACCAACTCGGCAGGGTGACAGTCCTCGTAGTAGACAGGGCTGTCGGGAGTCACTGCTGGGCTGGTGGCTACGTAGACCGACGTGGCTGCGCCCTGCTGGGGCGACTTCCCGGGGTATGTCGCTTTCATCTCCTGCAGGAGCGCTGGGTCCCAATACCGTTGCAGGTTGGTCCAGATCCCACCCGGCATGACAGCCTTGACCGTGATGCCGTCCGCACGCCAGCGTTCCCCGGCCGCGACGGCGAAAAGGACATTTGCCGTCTTTGACTGACCGTAGGCATGGCCGGCGTCGTACGGCCTGCGCTCGAAGTACGGGTCCTCAAAATCGATACCGGCGTTGCCGTGACCGCTGGAACTGACCGACACCACCCGGGCGTTCCCGGCAGCTTTGAGCGCCTCGCGCAGGCCCGTGGCCAGGGCAAAGTGTCCCAGGTGGTTGACGGCGAACTGCATCTCCCAACCCAACGCTGTGCGCTGCAAGGGTGCGGCCATCATCCCCGCGTTATTGATGAGGATGTCCAGCGGCCCGCTCCAGTTGCCGACGAATCGGTCCACGCTTCCGACGTCGGCCAGATCGAGAGGAGACACGCTCACCGCCCCATTGCCTTCTGTCCGCCGGACGTCCTCGGCAACAACCTGACCCGCCGCTACATCCCGAACGGCCAGGGTCACCTCGGCACCAGCCCCTACAAGGGCACGTGCCGTTTCCACCCCAATGCCGGACGCGCCGCCGGTCACGATCGCCTTTCGGCCGGTCACGTCAATGCCAGCGAGGACCTCGACTGCGGTACTGGTGGCGCCAAACATAGTCTTCATGCCTCGTCCTGACATTTGTAGGTGATGATTCCTATCGTGCCATTCCCTGGGTTGCTGCTGTCCGGTGACTGGCGGAGTTTATTCCCCGGATCCGCATGAAATATCTTGGCCGGGGCTGCGGTTGGCCCCAGTATGACGACAATCGGAATCATCGGAGCAGGACACATTGGCAGCCAAGTTGCACGGAAGGCGGTGGAGTTGGGCTACAACGTGGTCATCAGCAACTCCCGCGGGCCGGAGACCCTGGCGGACCTGGTGACGGAGTTGGGACCTAACGCCCGCGCGGCGACCCCCACCGAGGCCGCCCAGGCGGGCGACTTTGCGGTGGTGACCGTGCCGCTGAAGAATTACCAGGACATCCCGGCGGAGCCACTGGCCGGGAAGATCGTGATCGACACCAACAACTATTACTGGGAGCGCGACGGCCGTATCCCCGCACTGGACAACGGCGAAACCACCACGGCCACCCTGCTGCAGGAGCACCTGCCGGAGTCGAAGGTAGCCAAGGGTTTCAACCACATCATGGCCGCCGATATCACCACCGACGGCACCCCGGCCGGGACGGACAACCGCCGCGCGCTGGCCACCGCGAGTGATTCCGCCGAGGGTTCCGACCTGGTCACGCGGCTTTACGACGAGTTCGGCTTCGACACTGTCAACATCGGCCCGCTGGCTGACTCCTGGCGCGTGGAGCGCGACCGTCCGGCCTACGTGGTCCGCCAGAATGCCACTGAACTGGCCGAAAACCTGGCAAAAGCACCCCGCACCGTCTAGCCCTGCCGGCGGGCGGACCTCCGGGTTTCGCCGCCCACAGCTTTTACTCGACCCGGTTGGCTCTCCTGCCAGCCGGGTCACAGGCATGTCAGCAAGGGCACGCGAGCGCCGAATCTGCTTACAATCGAAACCTCAATCGACTACTGAGGGATTCATGAAGAAATTCGCTATCGCCCTGATCACTGCTGGCCTGGCACTGTCCGCCACGGCGTGCTCCACGTCCACCCAGCTCACCACCAAGGAAACCTGCGAGCGCATTCAGTCGGTGGTGTCGAACCCCTCCAACAACGCCGGCAAGACAGGCCTGAACCGCCTGGCCAACCAACTCCGCCCCATCGAAGCGGTGGCCTCTGACGACCTGAAGCCGATCCTCAGCACCATTGTGGAGTACTCAGACGAGCAGGCCAAGGAAACGCCGGACGCCGACAAGCTTGCCGACATGCAGTCCGATTACCAGAAGGCTGGCAGCGATTTCAGCCAGTTCTGCAGCGCCGCCGCGCAGTAACTAACCTTGCGTTTGGTGACCCGGCAGCCCTAGAGGGTTGCCGGGTCCGTGTTCGCGCCGCACAGGATCACTGCCACCTGCTCCCCTGGCGCCGGCGTATACGCGCCTGAGGTCAGCGCGGCGAAGGCGGCAGCGGCGCCATGTTCCACCACAATCCGGTACTGGCTCCAGAGCACCGAACGCGCGGCAATGATGTCCGCGTCGGTCACCAGGACGCTCCCGACGCCGGTGCGGACCGCCACCGACCAGCCAATCTCACCGATGCGGCGGGCACCCAGGGAGTCGGCAGCAATTCCCGAGACGGCAACGTCCACCGGTTGTCCGGCCTCAAGCGCCGCGTGCAGGCTCGGTGCGGACTCTGGCTCGACCGCCACCACTTTGGTCCGGCCCTCGACGGCTGCTGCGATTCCGGCCATCAGCCCGCCGCCGCCCACTGCCACCAGAATGGTCTCCACGTCCGGCAGCTGCGTGAGCAGTTCGACTCCCACCACACCAGCGCCGGCGGCGATCTCGGGCTGATCGTAGGCGTGGCAATACACCGCCCCGGTTTCCTCGGCATGCGCAAGGGCGGCCTCGTAGGCCACCGCGTATTCGGCTCCGCCCTGAACCACCGTGGCTCCGATCGCCTTGATCTTCTGCACCTTCACCGCGGGGGCCGACTCGGGGACAAAAACGGTTGCGGGAATGCCCAGCCGTGCCGCCGCGTAGGCGTTCGCCAAGCCTGCGTTCCCTCCGGAGGCCACCACCACGCCAGCGTCCTGGCGAAGTTCTCCGCGTTCTTGGCTGGCCAAGATCTTGTTGAGCGCGCCCCTGGCCTTGAAGGTCCCCGTGTGTTGCAGGTATTCGCATTTGAACCACACCGGCCCAGCGAAGGTGCTGGGATCGGCAGCCAGCAACGGGGTCACACGGGTCAGCCCCTGGGTGCGGGTGGCGGCCTGGTCAACATCTAGACGGGTTATCACTCAGCTATCCAACCACTGTTTGCGGGTCTAGGCCCGCGCAAAGACTCCTCTTGCAGGGAAGGTACTTAGTGCTACTATGTACTGGTAGTCAACGTTACTAAGTAGTGAAGGGAGGCCAGCCATGGGAAAGCAGATGACCGAGATGCTGAAGGGCACCCTGGAGGGAATCGTTCTGGCCATCCTGGCGGGCAGCCCGGCTTATGGGTACGACATCACGGCCCGCCTCCGCGACAAGGGTTTCAGCGACATCGCCGAGGGCACGGTGTACGCACTCCTGGTGCGCATCGAGCAACGCGGCCTGGTGGATGTGGAAAAGCGCCCATCGGAGAAGGGCCCACCGCGCAAGGTGTACAGCCTGAACACCCAGGGCGCCGAATACCTTGAGGATTTTTGGACAACTTGGAGCTTTCTGGCCGGCAGGCTCGAACAGCTCCGCAGCGAAGGGAAATGACCATGTTTGTCACCGACATGATCGAGCAGAAAAAGCATTTCAAGCGTTATAAGGCGCGTAAGGAGCAGCTCCCCAAGCCCTACCGCAAAGTCATGGATGCGGTGGAGCGGTACTTCTGGAATTTTGCCTCGGCCAAAGGAGACAGCGTTCTCCGCCTGCTCGACGACACCCTGGACCTCATGGAACAGGCCGCCGCCGACTCCACCGCGATCCGAGACATCGTCGGCGACGATCCCGTCGAATTCGCCGAAGAGCTCATGCGCAACTATCCGGAAACACTCTGGATCGACAAGGAGCGCGAGCGGCTCACCAAAACCATCAACGGCATTGCCGGGGACCACGATGACCGAGGCCCAGCCGCGCGCTGAGCCCTCCGCCGTCGTGCGCTCCTTAGTCAACAAAAGGGACGTAGCGACATGGCAGCAACAACCACCGCGCCCACGATTCAGGTGCGCGGACTCACCAAGGCATTCAAGGACCAGCAGGTGCTGCAGGGCGTGGATTTCGACGTCGCAGCCGGGTCCGTTTTCGCCCTCCTTGGCTCGAACGGTGCGGGGAAGACCACCATCATCCGGATCCTGTCCACGCTGCTGGCCAGCGATTCGGGCACGGCCCAGATATTAGGGCACGACGTCGGCACCCAGGCCGCGGAGGTCCGGCAAGTCATCAGCCTCACGGGGCAGTTCGCGGCAGTGGATGAAATCCTCAGCGGCCGCGAGAACCTCATCTTGGTAGCACGACTGCGCCATATCCCCGATGCGGGCAAGGTGGCAGACGCCGCCCTGGAACAGTTTGCGCTGACTGACGCCGGCGCCAAAAAGGTTGCCAGCTACTCGGGCGGCATGCGGCGACGGTTGGACATCGCCATGAGCCTGGTGGGTAGCCCGGCGGTGATTTTCCTCGACGAGCCCACCACCGGGCTCGACCCCGAGGCCCGGGCCGAGGTGTGGCGGGTGGTGAAGAACCTGGCACGCAACGGCACCACTGTCATCCTCACCACCCAGTATCTTGACGAGGCCGAGCACTTGGCGGACCGGATCGGGATTCTGCACCGCGGCACCATCATCGCCAACGGAACACTCGCCGAACTCAAGCAGCTCCTGCCACCGACGAAAACCGAGTATGTGGAGAAGCAACCCACGCTTGAGGAAATCTTCCTCGCCATCATCGGCAACGACTCAACGAGCAGGTAGGTACCCAGGATGTCTACACACTTTTTCACCGACACCAACGTCCTGCTGGGACGGTCCATGCGGCACATCTGGCGCAGTCCGGACACCATCATCACGGTCACCATTACGCCCATCGCGCTGATGCTGCTGTTCGTCTACGTGTTTGGCGGGGCCATCCGTACCGGCACGGAAAACTACGTCAACTACCTGCTGCCCGGAATCCTGCTGATCGCCATTGCCTCCGGCATCGCGTACACGGCCGTGCGACTCTTCACCGATCTGCAGGGTGGCATTTTTGAGCGGTTCCACGCCATGCCCATTGCGCAGTCCTCAATCCTGTGGGCACACGTGGTGACCTCGCTGGTGTCCAATGGAATCTCGCTGGTCATCATCATGGCGGTGGCGTTGCTCATGGGTTTCCGCACGTCAGCGAGCCTTCTTGCCTGGCTGGGCGTGGTGGGGATCCTGGCCTTGTTCACCCTTGTCTTGACCTGGCTGGCGGTACTGGCAGGGTTGGCAGCCAAGTCAGTGGACGGCGCCGGCGGGTTCTCCTATCCGCTCATCTTCCTGCCGTTCATCAGCTCCGCCTTCGTTCCCACCGACACCATGCCGGGACCGGTGCGGGCCTTCGCGGAAAACCAGCCGGTCACCGCCATCGTTGACACCATCCAGGACTTGTTCGCCGGGCAGCCCGTTGGCGGCAGTATCTGGATCGCCCTGGCCTGGTGCGTGGGCGGGCTGGTGGTGGCGTACCTCCTGGCGATGGCGAGCTACCGCAAACGGTTCGCCTGACGGTGCCGCTCCCTGCGCAGCTCCCTACATCGGCGCTGGGCAGGAGCTGTGAGTTGCGACTCAGTCGGGACACTTCCGCCGCTGCCAGCGTTAAACGCGATGGCGGAAGGAGGCCACATGATCATTGTCCTGACAGGAATCGACGGATCCGGCAAGTCCACAGCCGCCCGCGCCCTGGCTGACCACATCGCAGCTGGCGGTGGTTCAGCCCTGATTCTGAACAACCACGCAGGCCGCCGCACCATGTCCGTCGCAGCAGCCCGGTTGGGAATCAGCATCCCGCCACGGCTTGCCGACGCCGTGGAAACTACCCTCCGCGTGGGGAACGTCCTGATCTCCCATTTCCGCGCCAGCCGCTTCACCGGCGTCGTCATCATGGACCGGCACCTGCACTGCCAACTGGCCCTCCGCCACACCAAGGGATTCCGGCCTGGCCGCTTCCTGCCCTGGCTGCTGCGCGCACTGCCCCAGCCAGCCGCCGTCGTCCATTTTGACGTTGACCCGGGCGCCGCACACCAGCGGATCCTGGCGCGCGGAACGGACCAGGAGTCCCTGGCCGACCTCATTGCGTTCCGCGAGGGCTACCGCAATCTCGCCGGGTTCGTCAGTTTCGTGACCGTGGACGCCAACGGCACGCCTGCGGACACAGCCCGGCAACTTCTCGAGGTCACCTGCAGCCTGGCCACCCTTCCGTGTGGGTCAATGTCAAACACCGGCCAGTCATAATCGGCGGCTTCTATTCCGCAATGCGGAAACTCAATTTCCCCTTGTGGAACTAGTGTGATCGGGGTTACTTTTAGGCAATGCCCCCGACTCCGGGTGCTGTCCTCAAATTGATAGGCAAAGGTCAATGAAGATCCCCAACCCTGAGGCGCTGAAGGCGAGTCGGCGTCCGCGAAGAAGAAGCCCCTGTACAAGTCGCTCTTCTTCCAGATTCTGATCGCCGTCGTGGCAGGTGTGCTCATTGGGCATTTCTGGCCGGACCTTGGTTCACAGCTGAGGCCGCTGGGTGATGGCTTCATCAAACTCATCAAAATGATCATCGCGCCGCTGATTTTCCTGGTGATTGTGACCGGAATTTCAGCCGTTGGCGACGTCAAGGCGGTTGGACGGGTTGGCGTCAAAGCCCTTCTTTACTTCACTGCAGCAACACTCTTTGCCCTCGTTTTCGGCCTCATTGTAGGCAACATCGTCCAGCCCGGGGCCGGACTCAACATCGATCCGTCAACGCTTTCCCAGGCCGACGTGGACGCAAAGACCGGGGCCGCAACCCCGAAAGATGCGTCCTCCTTCATCCTGGACGTCATCCCGGCCAGCGTCATCGGCGCCTTTGCCAACAACAGCCTGCTTCAGGTGCTCTTCTTCTCCGTCTTCTTTGGCGCCGCGATTGTGGTCATCGGCCGCGATCGCTGCATGCCGGTCATCAGCTTGATGGAGACCGTCCTCGAGCTCATCTTCAAGATCATGTCCTGGATCATGCGGGTTGCCCCGATCGGCGCTTTTGGAGCCATGGCCTTCATCATTGGCCAATACGGGCTGAGCACCCTCAGTACCTACGCCATGCTGATCGCCGCCTGTTATGGCGCTGCGATCGTCTTCATCGGCCTGCTGTTCCTGGTGGCATGGGGCTTTGCCCGCGTACCCCTGTGGCACTTCCTCAGGTACACCCGCGAAGAGTTCCTCCTCGCCCTGGGCACAGCTTCCACCGAAGCCGTTATGCCCCGCATCATGACCAAGCTGACCAATGCCGACTGCTCCCGGGCCACCACTGGCCTGGTTGTTCCCACGGGCTACTCGTTCAACCTGGATGGCGCCGCCATCTACCTTTCCATCTCGCTGCTATTCTTGGCACAGGCGTTTGGACACAACCTGGACCTTGGCCAGCAGTTGGCCGCCCTGGGTGTCCTGCTCCTTACCTCCAAGGGCATGGCAGGAGTCCCCGGCTCATCATTCCTGGCACTGTCCGCCACGGCAGCAGCCCTGGGCATCTTCCCAGTCGCCGGCGTAGCACTCCTGCTGGGTGCCGACCGCCTGATGGACTCCATGCGGGTGGTGGTCAACCTCCTGGGCAACTGCGTGGCAACGTTCGTAGTGTCCAAGTGGGAGGGCCAGTTTGATCGCAGCGTGATGCTGCGGGCCTTCAATGGCGAGATCACCAACCATGACTCCGCCATCATGCTCGGCAAGGAAGAGGTCTTCGAAGGCCAGGAAATCCAGCGCCTGAGCGAGGGCCAGGACCCGTCACCGAAGTTCCGCGGCGGACCGCACCCCGAGGAAATCCCGCAGTTCCAGATGAGCAAGTCGGCTCGGGACGACACCTCCGCCCACTAGGACGCGCACCTCCCCGCCCCGCGGACTCGCGCACGTCTTATCTCGCACGAGCGGCCCTGCCCCGCTTGAGCTGCCTTGGCCAGGGCCGCTCAAGCGGGGCAGGGCCGTCTAAGAAGGTTCCGCTCAGGCACAGTGTGGGATAATCCGAGGGAGTGGTCCGAACCGGACCTAACCATCTTGGCGAGGAACTGACGTGGCGAATCCCCTGAACACCGGCTCGGTTGGTACCGCACCAGCCGCCCCCAGTGGCGTGACCACCATCCACAACTCGCAGGTCCCCAAGCACGAGCAGCTCCGACTCATCATCCTGCGGCTGGCCAAGGATGAGCTGCAGCCCGGCGCCAGGCTTCCCAGCGAGCGCACGCTGATGGACTCCTATGGCGTCAGCCGGATCACGGTGCGCGCGGCGATTGGCCGCCTGGTCAACGAGGGGCACCTGGTCCGCGTTCCCGCCAAGGGCACGTTTGTGGCGGATTCGCCCGTCCAGTCCAACCTGCACCTGGCCTCTTTCACGCAGGAAATGGAGGCAATGGGGCACGTTCCCAGCACGGTGGTCCTAATGGCAGAACGCGCCGCGGCCCCAGACCACGTAGCCGCAGATTTGAGCCTGGCACCGGGCGCAGATGGCTTCCACCTGCGCAGACTCCGGCTGGCGGACGGCAGGCCCGTCAGCGTTGACGATGCTTGGTACAACCCCGAATACGCCCCCGAACTCCTCGAGATCGACCTCACCAGCTCCGTGTACAAGGCGCTGGCCACCCGATTTGGCCACCAGATCGACAGGGCCAGGCAAAGCGTTCGGGCCGAAGGCGCCCCACCGGATATCGGGGCGCTTCTGGGCACCGGAACCGGAGCGCCGGTGCTGGCGTTCCACCGAGTTTCCTGGTCTGGCTCGTTGGCGATCGAGCAGTCACGGTCCTGGTACCGCTCCGACCGCTACTCCCTCAATATGGAAGTCCGGCTTTAGCGCACCCGCCCACCGCCAGCACTCGCAGCAGGGGCTTTCGTCACAGGCTGACCTGTTGACAGGGTGCAGCTTCCTGCTGGAAACTGAACTGGTTATAACCAGACAGAACCGGTTTCAGTGAGTTGTTGGTCCCAAACCCGCGAAACAACCCCGCCACGCCATCCTGAAAGAAGCTCCAACGCATGGAAATCGTCATCCTCCCCACCCCCGCCGATGTGGCCCGTAAGGCCGCCGACGCTATCGAGCAGCAGGTCCGCCGCGGCCCGTCCGTCCTGGGCCTCGCCACCGGGTCCACCCCGCTGGGAACGTACGAAGAACTGATCGCCCGTCACCGGGACGGCGGCCTGAGCTTCGGCCAGACGCAGGCCTTCCTCCTGGACGAGTACGTGGGACTGCCCACCGAGCACCCGCAGTCCTACCACTCAGTGATCCGGGACGAATTCACGGCCAGCGTTGATTTCGCCGCCGACGCCGTGCACGGCCTGAACGGGATGGCCACCGATCCGGAGGCCGAGGCAGCACAGTATGACGCCGCCATCGCCGCAGCAGGCGGCGTGGACATCCAGATCCTGGGCATCGGCACCGATGGGCATGTGGGCTTCAACGAGCCAATGTCCTCGCTCGCCTCCCGCACCCGGATCAAGACGCTGACCCAGCAGACCAAGGAGGACAACGCCCGCTTCTTCGACAGCATCGACGACGTCCCGGACCACGTCCTCACCCAAGGCCTGGGCACCATCCGCCAGGCCCGCCACCTGCTGCTGCTCGCCATGGGTGAGTCAAAGGCGGAAGCCATTGCGGCCGCCGTCGAGGGTCCGCTGGCTGCACTATGCCCGGCGTCGGTACTGCAACTGCACCCGCACGTCACGGTGCTGGTGGACGAGGCCGCTGCCTCGAAGCTGACGCACCAGGACTACTACCGCGACACGTTCGGACGGAAGCCGGAATGGCAGGGCCTCTAGCGACTGTTCCGGTCCTGGAACTCGCTGTCGAGGGCGTTTCCGGAGTCCGGTTGGCCGCCTCCGTTGGCGCAGCCCGGGTGGAATTGTGCGCAGCCCTCTCCGAAACGGAGGGGATCACGCCCAGCATCGGCACCGTGGCACAGGCCTGCGAGATCGGGCTTCCCGTGCACGTCCTGGTCCGTCCGCGGTCCGGCGATTTCACCTATTCGGCGGCGGAATTCGATGTCCTGGAGCGAGATGTGGTGGCCGTGATCCGTGCAGGTGCCGTAGGGATCGTGGTCGGCGTGATAGCGGCCGACGGCGGTCCTGACGTCCGTGCCACCCGTCGGCTTGCTGCGGCGGCCCGGGAGCAGTATCCGGCTGCCGAGGTCACGTTCCATCGCGCGTTCGACACTGTGCTGGCAAGCGGGTTCGACGCCGCGGAGGCTTTGCGGCGGCTGGCGGAATCAGGCGTTGACCGAGTCCTGACCAGCGGTGGAGCCACCGACTGCGCTGCCGGTCTAGCCACGTTGGGTGAACTGGTGGCCTTGGGTCGGGAGCACGCTCCGTCGGTTCAGGTCATGGCCGGCGGCGGGGTGACGCCGGAGATCGTTCCAGCGTTGGTGCGCTCCGGCGTCCATGCCGTCCACACGTCCGCGCGGCCGCGGGGACTCGGTGCCGCTCGCACCGACCAGCCCGACCTGGCATTTGCCCGCAGCATTGCAACAGCCTTGACCCTCGGAGGACCTGTATCGTGACCACGCACCAGACCCTACGCGGACGGATCGTGTCCGCGAGCCTGACCGTGGCTGACGGCATCATCGCGGTGGCGGACGGCGTGATCACCTTTGCCGGTCCGGCGTCGGACTTCACGGGCGAGGCCGGACCAGCCCAACCCGACCGCATCCTGCTGCCCGGCCTGGTGGACTTGCACTGCCACGGCGCGGTGGGGTCCGACTTTGCCGAGGGATCCGTGGCAGGTTCCACAGCCGCCGCCAAGTACCTGCACAGCCGCGGCACCACCACACTCCTGGCCAGTGTGGTCACCGGGCCGGCGGAGCAGACCCTCCGCAGCCTGCACGTTTTGCGGGATCTGGCCGACCGGGGGGTGATCGCGGGCTCGCACCTGGAGGGGCCGTTCCTGTCCTCGCACCAGTGTGGCGCCCACGAACCCAGCCTCCTGCGCGCGCCGGACCTGGACTACACAACCTCGTTGCTGGCTGCTGCTGGAACGTCGTTGGCATCGATGACCGTAGCCGCGGAACTGCCTGGGGCTGATGGGCTGGTGGACCTGCTGACGGAGCACGGCGTCATCCCATCGCTGGGCCATACTGCGGCCGAGACAGAGAAAGCTTCGGCGTTCCTTGCGCGGGCAGCGGCTGGCTTGGCGGCTGCCTCACCCGCTGGGCAGGACCGCACCAAACCCACCGTGACGCATCTGTTCAACGCGATGCCCAGCCTGCACCACCGCGCCCCCGGGCCGATTGCGGCGAGCTTGGACGCTGCGCGGGCCGGGAAGGCGGTGGTGGAGCTGATTGCCGACGGCGTGCATCTGGCATCGCAGACCGTGAAGCTGGTGTTTGACCTGGTGGGGGCTCAGAATATCGTCTTGGTGACTGATTCCATGGCCGCCACCGGGTTGCAGGACGGGCAGTACATGTTGGGTCCGCTTGGCGTCACGGTGGACCAGGGCGTTGCCCGGTTGGATACCACCGGCGCGATCGCTGGCGGGACGGCGACGTTGCTGGACGTGGTCGGCTCGGCAGTGTCTGCGGGCGTGTCGCTGGCGGACGCGGTGATATCGGCCACCTCGGTGCCGGCCTCGGTGCTGGGTCTTACCAAAACTGCCGGTGACCTGCGCGCGGGGATGCCGGCCGACGTCGTCATCACCAACCCGGACCTCGTCCTCGAAGGCGTTCTGCGGCGCGGCGAGTGGGTGGCAGAACTGCGGTAGGTGCTCGCAGGGCTGGGTTCGTCCAATCGCTGTAGTATTGCCGGATGCGCCCAGCCGTCCCGCCGGCGCCGATTCAGCGACCAAAGGTTTCTCGTGGACTCCATCGAACGGCCCATCGCGCCACTGCACCCCACCCGCGACGCATTGCTCGCCCTCGTGGTGGGACTCGCCGCGGGCATCATCGGCCTGGCGCCCTGGCTCCTGACCGGCGGCCGGCTCGCCCTGCAGAATCTCTGGGCCACGGACGTCAGCCCGGACAGCATGCCCCTGGCGCTCCTCCCGCTCAGCCAATACGAAACCACCACCATCGTGGCGCTGATTGCCACCGGCGGCGCGCTGGCCGGCGGCGTTTTTCGGATCTGGCGGCCCGTACGACGGCGGCTCGGCCTCGCGCTGGCAGCTACCGGTTTCGTCCTGGTCCAGATTGTCGCGGCAGCTCAGTCTTTCGCGGTTGTGAATGCCGGGTTGACGCCCGGATCGCAGTCCGAGCTCTACAGCGCCGGGCTGTTGCTGGGCACGGCCGCGTCCGTGATTGCGGGGGTGGTGGCACTGTTCATGCTCGCAGCCCAGTCCCGGGCTGTGGCCACCTTGGGCGTTGGCCTGATGGCCGTGCCGTTCGTCTCCTGGTTGGCCTACGGGGTGGCAAACCTGATGGGGCCCACCGGGATGCCCGAGCATCTGTTGACGCTCTGGCGCTGGCTGCCCGCAGTCCTGGTGGGTTTGGCGTTGGCTTGGTGCGGGGTGAAGCCGGCCGGCCGCGCCGTGGTGTGGGTGCTGAATCTGGTGTTGTTGTGGCTCGTCCCCGCGCTTTTCATCTCTGTGAACTATGTCCTGGGAACCCGCGTCCTGCTTGGCGACCTTGAGGAGATGCTGCTGGCGTTCCGGCAGATCTTCGCTGCGTCCTCGGGTCCGGCGGGAGGTGCGGCACTGTCAGTGGTCGTGGCGCTTGCGATTGGGCTTGCCGGCACCATCGGCCTGGCCGTATACCGGCGGGCCCGCAACCAGCCGGAGCTGGTTACGGACCCGCAGGAGTAGGGCTTTAGTGCCCGCCCAAGGTGATGGCGATTTCGTTCGGCACCACGTCCAGTTCCGCTGAGGCGGAGACCTTGCCGGTGGTCAGGTCCACGGCGTGCACGGTCTTGGAACCGGGCTCG
This sequence comes from Arthrobacter ulcerisalmonis, assembly GCF_900609065.1. Taxonomy (GTDB): domain Bacteria; phylum Actinomycetota; class Actinomycetes; order Actinomycetales; family Micrococcaceae; genus Arthrobacter; species Arthrobacter ulcerisalmonis. The sequence goes on from NZ_UXAU01000021.1 coordinate 29,229, forward strand.
GTGACGTAGCCGGTGTTGCCGTTGACCACGATGGCCGGGTGCGCGTCCTGCCACTCGGTGGGTCCCTGCCACGGTGCAATCACCGGGAACTCGTTGACGATCTTCCCGTCCTTTGGATCCAACACGTGGATGGAACCATCGGTGGAGAGGATGTAGGCCAACTCCCCCGGACCACGGGCAATGTCACGGAAGGTGTACTGGACCGTGTCTGGCAGTTTCACCACGTTGTAGGTGTGCTTTTCCGTGTCAATCAAGGCCACGGAGTTCAGCAGGTAGCCTTCCGCATCCGGATCATTCTTGTAGTCGCCCACCACAATGGGGCTGGTCTCCGATACGAAGGCGTTCCCCATCCGGCCATAGGTGTCCGGGGCGGTGAACTTTTCGAACTTCCCGTGATGGAACAGCAGCGCACCGTTTTCGCAGCCGAAGATCACGGCTTCATCGGCCGCCGTGCCTTCACCGTGAATGCCGGGGCAGTCGCTGCTTTGCGCTACTTCGTCCCAGTGACCGTCGTGGGGTTCCAGTGCCACCGCGCCGCTCCGCGACTTCTTGTCCCCCACCGTGGTCAGGAGCTTGCCGTCGGAGAGCACAATGGACACGCCGTGATGCGGTGCGGGCGCAGTGTAGGTGCGGGTTTCCGGCAGGGTGGCCCCGGAATTGCCCAGCGCCGTGCTGTCCAGGATGGTGGTTTTACCCGTTCCATCATCGAAGAGCACCGTGTTCCCGGCATGCCGCACCACATGCCCCGCTGCTGACGCGTCCACCACCAGGTCGGTGAGCTTGGGGGTGACGGTGTCCAGCAGCTGGAAGCCCGCGGAGGTGGTCACGAACACGTGCCGGCCGTCTCCGGCCGCGTTGAGCCGGGTGAACTCCTCGGACGGGAACTTCTCGACGACGGCCAGGCTGGTTCCATCCAGCACGCTGATTCCGCCGGGGTAGGAGACGGCGATCCGGCCACCGGTGATTGCCGAACCGGCTGACTCTGATGCAGCGGGGCTCGAGCTGGGTGCCCCCGCTGGGGTGGCGCAGGCCGAGAGCAGGAGGGTGAAACCGGCCAGGGCGGCGATTCCACCCAGTCGGGCTTTTTGTTGGCGAAACATGTGGATCCTCATTTTCTGTTGTGGTGCGGAGTCTGTTGTGGTGCAGGGTTTGTCGGGGTGCAAGGACTGGTGTGGTGCGAAGTTCGTGGTGGTTCGGCGTTGGCGCAGACGCGGACGTCAGGCAGTCAAGCCCTGGACGATCCGCTCAGTGTTAGCGCGCATCATGGCCAGGTAGGTGTCCGCGCCGCCGCCGGGTTCGGTCAGCGATTCGGTGAAGAGCGCCGCTACTTTGACGTCCACGCCCGCCTCACTGGCCAGCACCTGTACCAGCCGGTCAGGCTGGGACGATTCGGCGAAGATGGTGGGCACGCCGGCCTCGCGGATCGCCTTGCTGAGGTGGCGCAGGTCCGCGGCACTGGGCGCAGCCAGTGTGGTGCCGCCGGGAATCACTGCGCCAACCACGCGGAAGTCGAACCGTTTCGCCAGGTAACCAAAAACATGGTGATTGGTCACCAGGGCGCGACGTTCGGCAGGGATGGCGGCAAACGCCGTCGCCATGTCCGCATCCAGATCCTGAAGTTCGGTGCGGTACGCCGCGGCGCTTGCGGCCAGCTTCCCGGCATCGATTCCATCAATGCTGAGCGCAACCTTTTCCAGTGCGTCGACGACGTCGATCACGCCGGCGGGGTCGGTCCAAAAGTGCGGATCAGGCGTTCCCTCGGCGTCGCCGGCAGCGTAGGGCACGACGTCGATCACCTCGCCTGCCACCAGCGCAGGCGCACCGGCGGCGGTGGCCCGATCGAGGTGTTGTTGCAGCCCCTCCTCCAGGCCCAGCCCGTTGGAGACCAGCAGGTCCGCGCGGCCCATCTGGGCTGCCTGCTGGGCCGAGATTTCAAACGAGTGCGGGTCAGCGTTGGGCTGCATCAGCGTGACCACGTCCACCTGGTCACCCAAAACCTGCTGAGTCACATCCCCCAGAATGTTGGTGGTGACCACCACGGTCGGCTTAGTGGCAGGGGAACCTGCGCTCTGGGCACAGCCTGTCAGGGGTGCGCTGGCGAGCCCCAGGAGCAGCAGAGCGGTGGCGACCGGCCTGAGCCGCTTCATCTCCCCGTCTCCACGAGGTGGACCGGGCGGGTGGGCAGCTGCAGCGTTCGGGCCACCCGGGCGTTGTCTGCGTAGTCGATCTCGTAAACCACTCCCTCCGCGGGCGAGCTGACGTAGGCGCGCTGGGCGTCGACGGTCAGGGTGATCTTGCCAGCGTCGGGGTTGGCGAGGGACGCGGCCAGCACCGGTCCGGTGCTGGCGATCCGCTCCTTGGTGCCGGCGTCATAAACCTGGACTGTGCCGTCGGTACCGACCGCAACCACGTGCTTATCGGCGTCGTCCACTGCTGTTCCGGCCAGCAGCGGCGTCTCGGTGGGCAGCCACTCCCAGCTGCGCTGCCGGGTGTTGAGCAGCCACAGCCCGGCATCGGTGCCGCGGCCGGCAACGGTGGGCCGACCTTTTCGCGCGTCGAAGGCGGTGGCGGGCGCGGCGGATGCATCGGCTGGATACGGGATGCGCGTCAGGACGGGAGTATCGCCGTCGAGGGTGGCGAGCACCGCACCATCGGCGCAGCCGATCACCACGCCCACCCTGGTGGTGATGGTGCCTGCCGCATCGGGGCACGGCGTGGCGGCGAGTTCCTTGCCGGTGGCATCAACGGCGCGAACCCGTGCCGCTTTGCCGTCGTTGCCACCCTCGGATGCCCCGGCGGCCGCGGTCACCAGCGCGCCGGTTCCCAGCGGAGCAATGATGCCCTGGTGGGGCTCGACGTCGAGGCGCAGCGACTCCGCGATCCGGCCCTCCGATAGCGCGGAGTTCTCAAGCAGGACGGCCGTTCCCGTGTCTGGGAAGAAGAGTCCCGTGCTGCCCGCTGTGGAAAGCGGGCCGGTGGCCACGGTGGCGGTCCCGGCACCCTCAACCCGGCCCAGCATTTTTGGCTCCGCGCGGTAGTAGTGGAAGTGGTCCACGTGGTCCCAGGTCCAGGCGCCGCTGTCGAGGATGTCGACGCCGGAACTGTTGGCGGCGAAGACGTACCGTCCGTCGGTGCTTACTCCGGTGGCTGGCTGGACTGCGCCCAGGTTGGTTTCGGTGCCGTTGAGGAGGTCCAGCATGCTGGTGTTTCCGCTGGCATCCACCCCCACGAGGTGGAGCTGCGGTTCGGCAACCTCAGCTGCGCCGGTGATCTGGCCGTGCCCGGACGAGGCGTCGGCTTCGCCCGATTCTGTGCCCGCCGCGGTGCTGGACGCCGCAGTGCCCGGCTCTGCCGCGGGACTGCCGCACCCGGCCAAGACGGTGCAGGTGACGATGGCACCGGTCAAGACAACACCCGAAAGTGGACGGCGGGAAAAGAATTGGCGGGGATCCCGCGCGGCATTGGCGGGCTGGCCGGTGGACTGTGAACTGCTGAGTTTCATTGCTACTTTCCGGGGAGGGACATGGGGCGGGCAGAAACGAGGCTGGAGGCATCGGCGGGCGAGGTTGCTGCCGCCCGGCGACGGCTCACCTGGGCCGCCAGCCCGGAGACTGCAGCGAGGGCAATGGCAGCGGCGGCAATCGATGCCCCAGCGGCCGTTCCCGCATACCAGGAGCACAACAGGCCCAGCAGTACCGCAAGGATTCCGAAGGCGGCAGCAACGGCCATGCGCAGGGGGATACTGCGGGTCCACGGACCGGCGGCGACGGCGGGCGCCAACAGCAAACCCACCACCAGCAGCGACCCCACGGCCTGGTAGGAGGCCACCACGGCGAGGGTCACCAGGCCCACCAGCGCCACCTGGGCGAGCTGTGGCCGGAGCCCCAACGCCGTCGCGATCCGCGGGTCGAAGGCCGCGGCAACGAAACTGCGATGCAGGGTCACCACCACCAGCAGCGCAACCGCCGCTGCGCCCAGGAGACCCAGCAGGTCGGCGTCGTCAATGGCCAAAATGTCGCCGAAAAGCATTGCTGTGGCGTCCGTGGCGAAGGAGCGCGAGGAGGAGACGATGATGACGCCGAGCGAGAGCATGGCCACGAAGAGCAGGCCAATGCTGGTGTCGTAGGAGAGCCGGCCGCGGCGTTGCAGGAGGCTGATCAGGGCGCTCATGGCGATGGCGCTGACCGCGCCGCCTACGATCACCGGTGCACCCGCCACCGTGGCAAGCGCGACGCCGGGCAGCATGCCATGGCCGATCGCCTCACCAAGGAATGCCATGCCACGGATGACCACCCAGGTTCCTACGAGGCCGCAAATGAGCGCGACGAGGGCGCCGCCGAGGAGGGCCCGGAGGAAGAAGTCAGCGGTAAAGGGGTCTATCAGCCAATGCACGGACCCCACCGTACATCTAATTGAGATTCATTATCAAAAAGGCTTAGACTGACTCGTGCTCACTTCCGAAACTGCCCTGCAGGCCCGCGGCCTCCACTTCAGCTTCGGCCAACAAACCGTGTTGACCGACGTGGACGTGGACCTCACCTGGGGTACCGTCACGGCCATTGCCGGGGCCAACGGGGCGGGCAAATCCACCCTGCTCGAGTTGCTCGCGGGAGTCCGCAAGCCCGCCAGCGGTTCAGTGGACCGGGCCGATGAGGTCGCGTTGGTGGTCCAACGCATCGCGGCGCCCGACACCCTGCCTCTCACCGTGGCCGACGCGGTCGCGATGGGTACCTGGGGAACGCGAAAGCGGGGCCGGGTGACGTTGAGCCGGTCCGACCGGCGCGCCAGGATCGCCGAAGCACTGGAGCGGGTGCGCCTCGCGGATCTCGCCAACCGCCCCTTCACCGAGCTATCCGGTGGACAGCGCCAGCGGGCCTTGATCGCGCAAGGCCTGGCCCGGCAGGCGAGGATTTTTTTACTCGACGAACCTGCCACCGGGCTCGACGCCGAGAGTCGCGACCGTACCCGCACCATCCTGCAGGCAGAAGCGGACCGGGGTGCCGCCGTCGTCTGCGTCAGCCACGATCCGGAGGCGATCGCGGCGGCAGACGCTGTGGTGATGCTCGGCGGCGGCCGACGGGTCGATTAAAGCGCAAGCGCCAGGAGACAACGACCGCGCCCAAGAGCTACCTTTCTCACCGTCGGCCGCCCAAGCTAATGGTGAGTAAGTTCCGCCCCGCCGTGTAGCCCACGTTTAGAGTTCGGCTTGCAGCTCGGCCAGACTTACACGGTGGCCGTCATCCTCCGTGGCGGGTAATCTGCACACGTTCGTGACCATAATTCGCTTTATTAACGAGGTCTGGCAAGTGTTCGCGGAAGGCCCCGATAGTGACGGAGTTCGGGGCATCCGGCGGCTATGGTGGAAACTGTGACGAACTGGCCGGGCATGGGTCGCCCCAGCGCCAGGATCACTCGAACTTTGTTGGCTGTACGCAGGGAGATGCCCCATGATCGAGATTCTGAACCAGGCCGAGATAGCACGCGGCCGCGACACTGGCGCGCTGGTGGCAACCATCTTGCAGACCATCAAGGAACGCAGCACGGTGGGCACCAACTTGCTGGAGATCGATGGCTGGGCGAAATCCATGATGCAGGCCGCTGGGGCAGAGTCTTGCTACGTGAATTACGCGCCAGCTTTTGGCCGCGGCCCGTTTGGCCACTACATCTGCACGTCGGTCAATGACGCGGTGCTGCACGGCCTCCCCCACGACTACGCCTTGGCCGATGGCGATCTGCTCACGCTTGACCTGGCCATCTCGAAGGCCGGGATTGTTGCAGACTCAGCCATCAGCTTTGTCGTGGGAACCGCCTCGGCCGAAGATCTGGCACTCATCGACGCAACCGAACGGGCGCTCGCTGCAGCGATCGCGGTAGCCGAGCCCGGCGTCAAGATGGGCAACATCTCCTATGCAATCGGCGCCGTCCTCCGCGACGCCGGCTACCCCATCAACACCGAGTTTGGCGGCCACGGCGTGGGCTCCACCATGCACCAGGATCCGCACATTCCCAACATGGGCCGTCCGGGCCGCGGCTACAAGCTGCAGGCCGGACTGCTGCTGGCCATTGAGCCGTGGGCCATGGTGGACACTGACAAACTCGTGACAGACGCGGACGGTTGGACGCTCCGCAGCGCCACAGGTTGCCGCACTGCGCACAGCGAACACACGGTGGCGATCTCGGCCAGCGGCGCGGAAATCCTCACGCTGGCCAAGTAGTCCGCGCCCAGGACGTGCGGTCCGGCCGGTGACTCTGGTCAGCTTTTGCTACAGTCCTTCTTCCCTTACCCTTTCCACGAGTTCCAATTTTGTTCTGGTAGGCCACCCGGCCTCGGTGTACTTCCGTTTCACCCGTTCCAGATACTCCCTGGCCGTGCCGTAGGCGATCCCGGCTTTCCTCGCCGTGGCAGCCAAGGTTGCCCCGGAAGCATAGGTGCGCAAGACCAAGGCCTCCTGCGCGGAGAGACGGGGCCGCTGCGGTCTGCTGTCGGTGCTGAGCAGGAAAGCAAGTTCCGGACTCACCACCAGCTCTCCGCGGGCGGCGGCCAGGATGGAATCCACCAGAGTGGGTAGATCGTTATCTTTGGTGATGTATCCGGCCGCCCCTGCTTCCAGGGTGGCTAATACATGCTCCTGGTCCGGAATAGTGGATACCACCAGCACCACCGCGCCAGTTTCCAGCACATGCCGTACGTTCTCACTTGGCGTGCTGCCGTCGCGCAGGTTGAGGTCCAAAAGCACCACCTGAACATGCTCTGCCCGGTCCAGGAACTCCGCCACGGTTCCCACCGTCAGCACCAATTCGACCTCCTGCGATGGCGCCAACCAGGCTTGCAAGCCTTGCAGCAGCATCCGGTCGTCGTCTATCGCGGCAATCCTCACCACGGTCATTTGGGCCACATCAGTTCCACGCTGGTGCCCTGCCCCGGGCTGCTGTCGATCACGGCGACGCCACCCACTTCGGTCATCCGCGCAGCGATGGACTGGCGGAGGCCCAGCCCTGGCGGGGTTGCTATCGGGTCGAAGCCCCTGCCGCGATCGGTCACTGAGACCACCACGGACCCGGGACGGTCACCACCCACCCCGGTGATCCAGGCTTCAGATTCTCCGGAGTGCTTCACCACGTTGTTGAGCGCTTCGCGGCAGGCATCCCGAACCGCAAAAACCACCTCTTCGGGGAGCATGGTTGGCAGCTCGGCAACGTGTTGATGGACCCGCACGCCCAAAACGGCCTGGGTGCGTCCGACGGCGGCCAACTCGCCCTGCAGTTGGTTGGCGGCCGATCGGTCTGCGGACGAGATGATGGACCGCAGGTACTCAGCGTCGGCCGCGCAACGACTTTGAACGTCCGGATCGGACGCGTCCAAGGTCCCCCTGGCCAAAGCGCTCAGTGTGGACAGTACGGTGTCATGCAGGGTGCGGTATTGCTTGGCTCGCTCGGCGTTCTGCCGTTCCTCGGATTCCCGCCACGCCACCGCAGCCTGCATCTCCTGGGTCAGCTTTGCCAAGGATGTCGCTTGGGTTTGCAGGCGTTGACCAGTAACACCGGCGACGACACCCACCACCACCAAAAGCAGCGCCGTCGAGAAGAAGGACAAAACCACCTGGGTGTTTTGCAGCATCCCAACGCTCGAGCCCACAGCAATACCGAGAATCAGCACTGCGAACGCAATCGGCAACTTCCGTAGCGGAAAGAGCAATGCCACCGTCACGACGCATCCGAGGGCAGGCGGAATGGCAAAATTTGACCAACTCAAGGCGTCCTGTGGATAGCAGGACAGCCCCGCCACCACCGCGGCAGCCGCGGAAATGCCCAGATCGAACCACACCGACCAAGACGGTACACCTCGCCTGCTGAGCGTCATGGTCACCCAGACAACCGACCAGAGCGCCTGTACCAGATATCCGGCCAGGGCAAGTGGCATGTGCTGCACACCGAGTCCCAGCCCGAAAAGCAAACCAACCGGCCAAATCAGCACCTGTCCGAACCGCAAGGCGGCAAGCAGCCGCAGGAACTGCGTCCGTAGCAGCGCCGGTTCGGGCTGGCCCTCTAACAGTGCATCATTCTGCATGCTCCAATTGTGGCCCACGCAGTAGGTACTGCCTGTCGGCAGAAATGCCGACAGCAGTATTTCCGTCATGACAAACCGATTCAGGGCGGCAAAGCTGATAATGCAATAGCGCGATCATCAAGCACGATCAACAAAGAGGTCCATCATGAATACTCGTCCCCGACCGCTCAGCTCGTTTGCCCTACTCGGAACCGTCGGCTTGTTCGCTTTGACAGCATGCGGCACCGGCGGTGCTCCGGTAGGCGCTCCAACCACATCCCAAACAACTGAAACGTCGCGCAGCCCCGAAGCAACGCCGGCCACTCCCGCAACGTCATCGGCTACCCCCAGCACCCCGACCGCTTCGACTCCGCCAAGCACTTCGAGTGCCAGCATTGCGATTCCGTCCTTGAATCCGGCGGCAGCGGTGGTCAAGGCTGGAGCAACAAACACGGTGAAATCCTCGGCGTCAGAAGTGAATCTCACGTGCCAGGGCGGAAAGATCGTTATTGAGACCATTGGCGCCTCCGTAAATGTCTCCGGGCGCTGCGAGTCCATTGAAATCACCGGAAACGCCAACAGCGTGCGGGCGTCGGACATCGGGTCGGTTTTAATCGACGGTATCGGCAACGATCTGTCCGGGGGCCAAATCGATTCGGCAATCATCACCAGCACGGCCGAGCCCCAGGCCGGGGCCAACACCCTGAAAGCCTTCGGATTGGGCACAGTCAGTATTACCGGGATCGGCAATACGGTGGCCTCAGCCAACATCGTCACCGTCAAAATCAGTGGCGGCGCCAACACCGTGACCTACCAGGGCACAGCTCCCGACTCCGACGTAGACGGCGAAGGAAACAGCGTCGTTCCCGAATAGCTAGGCAGCGAAAGAACGGTGTGGTGCACCAGGTTCACCCAAGGCATCAGCACACCCAGATCGGTGTCCCGCAAGAGGGTGTGATCACGCCAGAACCCTAGCCCCGGGGCAAGGCCTGCAAACATGGCCTATGCAACATTCGACTCCAACGACCGGTCCGCGATGGCGCGCAAATCGGCAGCAGAGACGTTGGCGCCGAAGAGGTAGTGACCCGGTTCCAGAATTTTGCCGGCACTCAGCGCACCGAGATCCACCGGATCGAAGCCCAGATCGTTGACCAGGTCAGCCACCAGGGCTCGGGCGTCGGCACGATCGCCTGCCACGGCAATAGCCTTCCGGCCAGGCGTTCCGGCAGGCCGTGGTTCGTCATTCATGTCGTGGTAACCCATGTGATTGAAGGCCTTGACCAGCACCGATGCGGCCAAGAACTCTTGGACCAGCTCACTGGTGCTGGCCTCCGGTTGCGCAAGATCGTCGCGCAGTCCGTCAACCTCCCACCAGTAATTCATGGCATCCACCACCACTTTGCCCACCAACTGGTCTGCTGGGATGCTGCGGTATTTGCCCAGCGGCAAAGCAAGAATGACGACGTCGGCCTCCGCAGCCGCGCGCCCTGCCGTGACGGCTTCGGCCCCCGGGGCCAAGACCTCGATGGTCAGCGCAATCGCGGCCGGATCCCCCGACGCGGCGACGAGGACCCGGTACCCGGCGGCCACGGCCAACCGGGCCAGCACGGTACCCACCTTGCCGGCACCCAGGATGCCAACCGTCGTCGGACGTCCCATTGCGGAGTCCGTCACGCTGCGTCGCCCGGCCGGCCCAGGATGTCCCGCACCATGGGGATGACCTCTTTGCCGTAGAGCTCCACGGCACGGAGGCGGGCGCTGACGGGGGTGGGGCCACCGCCGTAGATGAGGTCGAAGCGGCCAACGTTCAAGGCCTTGATGGCGGCAGCGATCCGCTTGGCCACAGTGCTGGGCGAGCCGACGTAGAGGGAACCATGTTCCACTTCCTGGTCGAATTCGCGGCGCGTCAGGGGCGGCCAGCCACGGGTAGCGCCAATCCTGTCGCGCATGACCTTGTAGCGCGGGTAGTAGATCTCGCGGGCTTCCTGGTCGCTGTCCGCGATGAAGCCCGGCGAGTGCATGCCCACCGGATGTACGGTGGTGCCGAACTGGCCAGCGGCCTTCCGGTAGAGGTCCACGTACGGGGCGAAGCGTTCGGGGCTGCCGCCAATAATGGCCAGCATCATGGGCAGGCCGTATTTGGCGGTCCGGATGACCGACTGGGGCGAGCCGCCCACGCCCACCCAGGTAGGCAGGCTGCCAGATTCGGTTTTGGGGAAGACATCTGCCTCATGGAGGGCTGGCCGCATGGTCCCGGACCAGGTGACGGGTTTTTCTTTCAGCAATTCAGCGAAAAGTTCAATCTTTTCTTCGAACAGCGTCTCGTAGTCAGCCATGTCGTAGCCGAACAGCGGTAAGGATTCCGTGAACGAGCCGCGGCCCAGAATGATCTCCGCACGGCCATTCGAGAGCGCATCCACGGTGGCGAACCGCTGGAAAACACGCACCGGATCATCGGAGCTCAGCACGGTCACGCCAGAGCTGAGGCGGATGCGGTTGGTCACGGTGGCAATGCCTGCCAGCACGGTTTCAGGTGATGAGACGGAGAAATCGGGCCGGTGGTGCTCGCCCACGGCAAAGACGTCCACGCCCACTTGGTCAGCCATGACGGCCTCGGCCAGCACCTGGCGGATCGCTTCTGGATGGGAGGCCATGGTTCCAGCGTCGGTCTCCGGGAGATCACCGAAGGTATCGAGGCCGAATTCGAGATCCTGCATTGTGTGCTTCCTTCTCTTTTGGTTGACACGTCAATTATGCGAACATATAGTTGATATGTCAACTAGAGGATGATCATGAGCACACCCGCAACACCGAATCGACGACGGAAGTCGCCCACCGCCAGCCAGCTCGGCGCATGGCGCTCCTTCATCGAAACGTCCGAGGCGGTGAAGAACCTCATCGCAGCCCGGATGCAGGCGGATTCCGGCCTGTCCATGCCGGACTATTCGGTATTGCTGGCACTGTCCGAGAGTGCCAATGGCAGGATGCGTTCCTCCCATCTGGCCGAGCATATTGGCTGGGAACGCAGCAGGCTCTCGCATCACCTGGGGCGGATGGAGCGCCGGGGGCTGATCACCCGCGAGGCGGCCACCGGGGACAGCCGGGGCGCCGACATTGTGCTGTCCGATCTTGGCGCGCAATCCTTCCGGAACGCGTCCTCGCCGCACCTGCACGCCGTCGCCGATCTTTACATCGCTGGGCTGAGCGACCAGCAGCTGCACGCCGTGGCAGACGCCATGCGGACCCTTCAGGCGCACCTGGACAGCCCCCAGAATTAACGCCGACGACGGCGGCCCACCACTTCGATCAGCCCAACGCACGCTGCGGCCAAGGCAGCGAGGAGCAGCAGGGCGGCTTGGCTCAGGTCTGCAAACTGCAGGAAGTCCCGCGCCAACGGCAGCAGGTACGCCAGCGCCAGCCCCGCCACCATGACGGCAACAACGCCAGCTTTGAAGGGCGTGATGGGGCGGGCCAGAACGGCGAGTACCCACAAACCGGCTACACCCAGCAGCAGCACGGAACCGCTGCGAATCTCCGGTTCCGGCAAACCCCAGCTCGCCGTGACCCGCGCGAACACCGCGAGCGCCACGGCAATGACCACGCCGGCCGGTATCGCGAAAGACAGCGAGCGTTTGAGGAAGCCAGGAACGTAGCGGCGGGTGTTGGGCAGCAACGCCAGGAAGAACGCCGGGATCCCGATGGTCAGTCCGTCCGTGAGCGATAGTTGGCGCGGCAGGAACGGGAACGGCAGAAACAGCACGCCGAAGATCAGCGCCAGGACAATGGCGTAGGCGGTCTTGGTCAGGAACAGCATGGAGACCCGTTCAATGTTGGCGATCACCTGCCGACCTTCAGCCACCACCACCGGGAGGTGGGAAAACTTACCGTCCAGGAGGACCAGTCGCGCCACGGCCTTGGTGGCTGCTGCCCCGGACTCCATGGCAATGCCGATGTCTGCTTCCTTGATGGCGAGCGCGTCGTTGACGCCGTCGCCCGTCATGGCCACGGTCCGGCCGGCCGCCTTCAGCGCCAGCACTATCTCCTTTTTCTGGTCGGGGCTGACGCGGCCAAAGACCACATTCTCGTTGAGGACCTTGATCAGTTCCTGTTGGTCTGCCGGGAGGTCGCGGGCATCAAAGCCCTGCGGTGCTACCAGGCCTACGTCGCGGGCAATCGCCGCTACCGTCTGTGGGTTGTCGCCCGAAATGACCCGCACATCCACTCCCTGCTCGGCGAAATAGGTGAGGGTCTGCTGCGCGTCCGGCCTGACGTTTTCGCGGAACGTCAGCAGCGCCACGGGTGCGGCGTCGGCGGGAACCGTTTCATCCGCCGTCGGACTTCCCTGGGCCAGCACCAGCGTGCGGCGACCCGTAAGGGCCAGTTCCGCAGCCTTGGCGTGCAGGTCTTCGTGGCCGGCATTGGCGGGGAAGACCATCTCCGGCCCACCCAGGATCCACATGGTCTGACCAAAGGTGACGGCACTCCATTTCCGGGCAGAGGAAAAGGCCACCCTGTCCGCCGGCTGCCCCGTAGGCTGCGCCGCGTACTCCGTGGCGAGGCTCCGCGCGGTGGCGTTCGCGTCGTTTTGGACGCCGTACCAGGCCAGGACGCTTTCCCAGCCAGGCGTTGCGTCTGGATCCTTCGGGTGCGCCGCCGGAAGCGGCTGCGCGGCTGGAAGTGGGTGCGCGGCGTCGAAAATGATGTCGCCGAAGGTGAGCGTGCCGGTCTTGTCGAGGCAGATGATGTCCACCCTGGCCAGGCCCTCCACGGCAGGGAGTTCCTGCACCAAGACCTGCTGGCGGGACAGTTTCACGGCGCCCACGGCGAAGGTAATGCTGGTCATGAGTACCAGTCCCAGGGGCACAGCGGCCACCACGGAGGCAATCGTTGCCACCACTGCGTCCCGCCACGCATCGGTCCGGGTTGCTACTCCCCAGCCGCCCACCGCCATCATCTGCGCATTCAGCACGATCAAACCGAGCGGTCCGATGAGCCACGCCACCCATTTCAACACCCGGTCGATCGAGGTGCGCAGCTCAGATCTGACCAGCGAGAACCGTTTCGCTTGGGTGGCAATCCGGTTGGCGAACGAATCTGCGCCCACCCGAACTACCTGGGCCGCCCCCTCACCGGCCACGACCACCGAACCCGAGAGGACGTAGTCGTCCGCTACCTTGTCGATGGGGTCCGATTCGCCGGTGAGCATCGACTCGTCCAGCTGCAGCCCGCGCCCCTGCAGCACCCGGCCATCTGCGGGCACCTGGTCGCCGGCGCGGAGGATCAGAAGGTCATCGAGCACCACCTCGCCCACCGTGATGTCCTGCTCGACGCCGACCCGCAGGACGCGGGCACTCGGGGCGTGGAGCAGTGCGAGCCGATCCAACGCGCGCTTGGCCCGATACTCCTGCACGGCACCGATCACCGCGTTGAACAGCGCAGCGAGCCCGAACAACGCATCCTGCCAGCGATCCAGCACCAACAGGACCAGGAAGCAGGCGGCGATGATGCCGTTGAACAGGGTGAACACGTTGGAGCGAACAATTGCCCACAGGCTCCGGCTGGTGTCCTGGTCAAAGGTGTTGGTTTGATGCTTGGCCACACGATCGGCAACCTCGGCAGCGCTCAAGCCATCCCCCAACGGTGCAACGCGCGTGGCAGTCATTGCCCCATTCTGCGGTGGGCTTGCCCGTTTAGGAAAGAGTTCGCAGGTGAGCGGCTTCAAATGCTGGACGCCGCGGCAACGCAGCGGGGAAGATCAACCATGGCCACCCCACCGTTTGCTGCACCTGACTCCGCCGCTACCTGGTTCGCGGCGTACGGTTCCGGCGAAGCGGTGGTGGCGTTGCACCCCGGCGGCATCGACGCCCGGTCTCTGGACGCCACCGTCCTCCCGCTCGCCGAGCAGCTGCGCGTGTACACGCTGGAACGGCGCGGGCACGGCCGCACGCCGGATGTCGCCGGCCCCATCAGCTATGAACTGATGGCGCAGGACATGATCGCGTTCATCGAGTCCCAGGTGGGCGAGCCGGTCCACCTGCTGGGCTGCAGTGACGGTTCCGTGGTGGCCCTGACCCTTGCCCTGCTGCGGCCAGATCTGGTCCGGCGGCTGGTCCTGGTGGCCGGGGTTTTCCACCGGGAGGGATGGACCAGGAATCCGGAGGTTTCGGACGACGGCGGCGGGACTGACGACGGCCCGGCAACGGACTCCGGGGCCGCAACGGATGACCCGCTGCCGGAGTTTTTCCGCGAGGCCTACGCCGAATTGTCACCGGACGGCGGTGACCACTTCGACGTCGTGATGGCCAAACTGGACCAGATGCACGCGACCGAGCCACAGTTCACCACCGCCGACCTGGCGGGCATCAAGGCCCGGACTCTGGTGATGATCGGCGACGATGACGAGGTGAGCCTTGAGCATGCGATCGCCATGTATCGCGGGCTCCCCACGGCAGAACTCGCCGTGGTCCCCGGCACCTCACACGGCCTGCTGGTAGAGAAGCCCGATCTCTGCAACCGGCTCATCCTCGCGTTCCTAACCCAGGACGCCCCGCCCACGTTTGCGCCGATCCGCCGGGCCCGGGCTGCTGCTGGAGGGAAACCGTGACCTGGCTCGACGACATGGAATCTTCGGCCGCCAAACGCTGGGCCAAGTCGGTGCGAAATGCTGAAGGTGCTTGCACAGCCGACCCGTCGTAAGGCTTTTGCCGATAAGTGACCTTCCGTCAAGCTGAGCGCTGCGTATTTAATCAGATGCATCATTTTCGGGGCGCAGCCGTCCGGGTTAGCATCAGGCACGACGGGCGAGAGAGCCCGTCAGGGAGCGAACTGGAGCGCACCCGAGGTTTCCAGCCATGCGTAGAAGGAAACCTGGTCCCACAGTTCCTTGTACCGCCGCCTGTGGCCTTCCAAGGTCAGCACGTATTGCCAGGCTGTGTCTCGGTCCAGCCTCTTGATACGGACGAACAGCTTCAATAGGTCCCAAGTGGTCATGTAGGAAATACCATGATCGACTGCAAAGCCCAGCGCACCGTTGTCATCGGTGATAAACGTGGCGTCCAACTGGCGGTTCATGATGATCGAGAGGCTTTCCGCTTCGCCAAGATTGGCGGCGGGGCCGTCGCCTGCCTTTTTCAGCCGTGTCTGGAAGACCCGTGTGTCCGAATTCTCAACAGGGGTCTCCAGTTTCAACGGTTCCCCGAAAATGCCCGGTGCTTCGGCAAGCTGCTCAAGTCCGCTCACCTGCGAACTCTTGGCGCACTCCTCGGAGACCGTGTAGCACCAGGTCGAGCGCCCTTCGGCTACCAGCCGTAGAAGATCCATCCGGCCGATCTGTGCGAAGTTCACGAGCACCGTGTTGTCCGGCAGGAAAAGCCGGCCGCTCAACCCTTGGCCACCAGCCCCAGTTCAGCCGCCAGATCGTCGAGGTTGACACTCGCGGACTGCGGGGGGTGCACCTCGATCTCTTCGGGCGAGACGTCCAGCATCCATGCGAGCGTCTCCTTCGCCACCTTTCCCGTCGAGGCGGCCTCCATGTGAGCTGCGATCAGGGCTTCCGGGAAGCGGCGCTCCGCGGCACGCTGGGTTCGCGCGGCAACCGCGAAGGGGGAGAAAGACGTCCCTTCCAGAGGCCGGCTGAAAACGTCGAAGGTCGAGAGCTCCAGGAGTTGCCACACCTCGGCGCGGGCCGTGAGCGACAGCTTCCGCAGGCGGTTCGCGAGATATTTCGTCGATACCCCATGGTCCCACAGGAAATTGACGACCTCGAGCCACGTGGTCTTCGCCCAGTCGACGGCGCGCATCGTCGCTTCGGGAAGCAGAAGCTGCGCGGCAAAGTCGAAGGCAGGGCCTTCTTTTACGTCAGACGCGGCCTCGTCGCGGTCGTTGAAGTGGCCGAGGTAGATGTGGCCAAGCTCGTGCGCGATGTCGCTGTTCTGGCGGAACCAGTTGCCGCTGCGGGGAACGACGATGCAATAGCGCCCTCCGGCTCGGAGGGCGTAGGCGGACGTGACGCCCTCGACCCGAACGACGTCAATGTCGAGGATCTCTTCGACGCGGGAGACGAAATCACCGACGAAGCCGGCGCCCAACTGCTCACGGATTTCATCCGGACCTGCAACCGGCGTGAGTGCGTCATTTCTTCCCTGGTACACCTGGCGGTACGCCAGCTCGATGTTGTCCAGCGTCTGACTAATACTTTCGTCCTTGCCCTCAACATAGCGTCCGGCATAGAAGTCGTATTCGTGACGTGCAGCGATCCGCGCTTCAAAGGGATCGGCCTCTCCTGTGGCCAGCCGGTACATGGACGTCGAAAGGCGCTCGGCAAGGTGGGCAAGCTCGATGCTCGTAAACGTCCGCTTGCCATTCAAGGACCTGGACAAGACATCGGGGGTCATTCCGACGGACGCGGCGATTTCTTTTTCGGGCACACCTATATGCAGCTCAGCGATGCGCTGACGGATCCGGGTGCCTACAGTCTCCATGCACCTACCCTACCCTCAATTGGGAATTTCCCAATTGAGGGCGACGGGCCGTCGAGCCGTCAGCGTCACAGACAGCTCGCTTGGTGGCATCTAGGACGGCGCATCTCCATTAGTGGACAAGGTTGTATACACCTGGGCTGGAACGGCCTCAAGGGCTTTGCTGAGAAGAGTCTCCAAGGGCACAGCAAGAGGTGATCGGTTTACGTCGATGACCTCAGTCCACAGAACAGGCTTGTACCGAGTAATCATCGATAGGGCGTAAAGAAGTGTCCACCAAGTTAAGAGTGGATCCAGTGACTGAAGGCTGCCCCGGGTAGCGGGCATGAGCGCCGTGCTACCCCGGAGGATGCGCATGGGTCCTTGCCGTCCTTCATGGGAGAAGACCGCCTCGTCCGTCCGGATGCCCTTGTCCTCGGAATATGATCCCCCCTTAAACCTCAATACCCGGGCTTCTCTGAGGTCTGGGTAAAGCTCACGCAGCTTTTCTGCATCGTGATCCATTTCTTCGTCAGTCGCCTGCAGCGTGAAGGTATTCTCCTGCGCAAAGCCGCTACTTGCATAAGGCTTGTCGACCCACCGTGGTTCTATGAAATTTCCTATCGGATGGTCCAGATGAACCTCTGGGACCATATGCCAGAGCTCTCCCAGGGAAACGGGCGTCGACAACGAAGATGAGCGAAGGAGCGAAGCTAAACGTCCATACGACGTATCGTCGTTCCCCTCAGCTCTGACCTCAATTTCCCAGAAACTCTTGGCCTTTGCTGACTGGAAATTTGCGATGCGAAGACCGTGTCCGCTCACCTCTGGGGACTTCCCCATATTTGGGGGAGTGAGAGCAGCGGCGATGGCGCGACCAGCCTGCGAAAGGCCGTAATAGAGATTCAGGGACCGAGACTCGAATCCCACACGAGCAGCTGCTTCGAATTGCTGCTGCGCCTGCTCCAAGGAGCTAGTAAAGAGCATTCGCCGCGATGAGGGCATGCCGGTGGGTGCTCCAGAGCGCAATGCTCGGATTCGCCGCCACGACTCCTCGGGCGAGTCGGATTCAATCTCGAAGTACCTTCTTGGCATGATGCCAGTATGGGGGAGATAGTCTCTATTGCTCGAACCTGATGAATGGGATTTCTGTAGGGAGTTGCTAGCAGCTACTTCTACTCCCGCACTTTAAACGCCGATAAGTGACGTCATGTCCTGTTGACCCTGCGCAGTACCTCCAGATGCATCTTTCGCGGAATCTCTGCGGGGCCCGGTCCCTCAGACCTCGGAGGGACTTCGGAGCGGTCTACCTTCGCACTCGAAGCAGCAGGACTGGACGTCACGTTCGAGGGCCAATTGGGCTGCGACCGATTCGAACTCCCCAATTCCTGCCCGGATGCGCTTGTGTCCGGATCTCTGGTCATACCCCTAACGACGAAACCGGCCCGAGTGAGAATGCTTCTGGGGCATGCCGACCAGCGGCCCAAGCTTTACCTCGTCTAAACGATCGGGACTGCCCCCGAGTCGACAAAACCCGGGGCAGTCCTGAAGAGCAAATCGGTGTAGAAGTCGTCGCCGTCGAAGTCGACCTGAACTTGACGGCCGACGAAGGAGAACCTCAGCCGGAGATCCCGTTGCGTCTTCGGGATCCATCTGGTGCGAGCGTCCGTGAGTTCCCATTCCGCAACATAGCCGAAAGTCCAAGCAGCTCAAAGTAATAGGGCCCCTTAGCGATCTGTTGAGCGGGTTCGGACTTGGGCGCCATAACCCGGGTCACCAGGCTGTTGCCCAAAATTGGACCGTGCCGCCCTTGTTCGCTCCTTGGCCGTATTCATAAGATTGTTCTCATCGTGTTTCCGGTTCCCTCGTTGTGACACTGTAGTTGTCCGGGCCAGCACCGGAGGTGCCGGCGGTCGAGGTCAGAGCCGCTGTTTCGCTGTACTGCCAGCAGACTCCAGCAGGGTGGCGTTATCCTCGCCGCTCCAGATACAGCACGTCCCGCCCAAACGACACCACCAACAAGGCAAGAGACGCCGCACTGACGACGGGGGCCGCCGCCACCGGGAATAGTGGCACCAACGCGAGGCAGAGGGCGATCCCCTGGACTGCCGCCGTCGTCCGCCGGAACTGGCTGAACGGCAGCGGCGCCCGGAGCAACGGCCGCAGCGCCGAAGCCGCGACAAACAAGTAGCGCAAGAGCCCGATCAGCAGGATCCACCAGCCGGCGGTCGCCGCCGCCGGGACGCTGAGGACCAGGAGCAGCGCGGCATCCGTTTCCATGTCCAGGCGTGCACCGAAGGGGCTGACGGTGCCTGTGCGGCGGGCCACGGCGCCATCCACTGCGTCCAGGATGAGGGCCGGAACGGCGAGCACCAGCAGCCACCACGAGCGCATCGGCAGTGTTCCCAGCAGCGCCAGGATCACCACGGCAGCGCAGCCCAGGACCAAGAGTCCCCTGCCGAGCGTCACCCAGTTCGCCGGGGATGCAAGAACGGCGGTGCTAGAGGTAGTCCGCAACGTGCTCCCGGGCAATCTCCAACAAGGTGGTGTGGAAGGCGACCTCCGCAGGTGCGTAGACCTTGTCCTGGCGCTGGGCCAGCAAGACGCGACGCAGCGGGGCAGCGGCCCCCAGGCTCAGGACACGGATGTCCGGGTGTTGCAGCGCCACCGCGGTTTTGGGCACGATGGCGACGCCCATGCCCACACTGACCATGGCCTGGGCCTCCTGGTAGTCGTTCGCCAGGAAGCCGATGGTGGGTTCGAAACCGGCGGCGTTGGCGGAGCGTTTCAGGACTTCCACCACCGGGTGCGAATCTGCGCGGACAATCCACGACTCCTTCTGCAGATCCGCCATCCGCACCTCGTCACGATCGGCAAGATGGTGCCCCTTGGCCACCAGGATCACCGTGCTTTCTTGGAACACCTCCGTGATGCGGATGGAGTCATCGTGAAAGCGGTTCCAGGGATAGTCCCACAGCAGGCAAAGTCCCGTGTCACCCGACTCCAGGTCCGAGACCAGCTCCTCAAAACGAGCGCTCCGGACTGACAGGGCGATCGCCGGATACCGCTTCTTGAACGCCCTAATCACCAATGGCAGGAACGATCCCGCCAGCGTGGGAAACGTTCCGATCGACAGCGAACCACTGCGCAGACCAGCCATCTGGTCGAGATCGTTCTGGGCCGCCCGCATCTGCCCCACGATCTTCCGGGCATGCCCGGCGAGGACCTGGCCAGCCTCGGTGGGCACCACCCCGCGAGACCGGCGGTTCAACAGGGGTTGTCCCACTTCCTGCTCAAGTTTGCGCAACTGCTGGGACACGGCAGAGGGCGTATACATCATCAAATCGGCCGCCGCAGTAATGGATCCCTGCTCCACCACCTCCACGAGGAGCGCCAGGCGGCGAATATCGAATAATTCTGAACCCTGATCCTTAAGCATCGCTTAATCCTTCTGTGCTTTTCGTTCATTCTATTCAGGATGGTGCGATTCTGCTGTTTACGCTGCTGCTTTTCGCGCCGTCGGGCGCATAAGTCCACCGATCCATCACTGCCCCATCAATGATTGAAGTTTTTCTACATACCCCTTCATTTATCCAACATTGTCTTCACTTGTGATCAGGATCATGCTCGAAATAAGCCCCTGAACATAGCGCGGCACACGACACGGAGGGATCGACATGAAGGTAGAAGCAGAATGGATGCGCGGCGGAACCAGCAAGTGCTGGGTCTTCGAAGCGGACAGCTTGGCGGACACCCGCACCGAACTGGATGAGCTGCTGCCTCGCCTTTTCGGCAGCCCCGACCCCCGCCAGATTGACGGCGTCGGCGGCGGAACCTCCACCACCAGCAAAGCCGTCATCCTCAGCCGCCCCGCCGATCGCACCGTCGACGTTGAATTCACCTTCGCCCAGGTGGGCATCGAGGAAGCCACCGTTGACTGGGGCAGCAACTGCGGAAACTGTTCCGCCGTCGTCGGCCTCTACGCCATCGAGAAGGGCTGGGTGACACCCCGCGGCGACCACACCCGGATCGTCACCCGCAATACCAACACCAACCAGATCATCATCCAGCGCGTGTCCACCCCGGCCGGCGCACTGCCGATTGTTCCGGACGCGCAGATGCCCGGCGTCGTCTTCCCCGGCTACCGGGTGGGCCTCGGCTTCCAGGACCCCGCCGGAAAAACCACCGGGAACCTGCTCCCCACCGGCTCGCCAACGGACACCATCACCGTCGACGGAACGAAGTGGACCGTCTCCATGGTCGACGCCGGCGCACCGGTTGCCATGGTCCAGGCAACGGAGGTGGGCCTGGACGCGGCCGACTACAGTTCGTGGACCGCCGGCGTCCTGCCGCACTTGGGCACGCTGGAACGAATCCGTCGGCAGGCTGCAGTCCGGATGGGGCTTGCCCCCACCGAGGCCGCCGCCGCCCGTGCCATCCCCAAGCTGGCGATCATTGGCCGCCCCGCCGAGGCTGCAACCGACGCCGACATCAACGTCCTGATGCTCTCCATGGGCCAGCCCCACCCCGCACTGGCCATCACCGGCAGCATCGCCATCACCCTGGCTGCCAGCACCCCCGGAACTGTCGTTCACCGCCACTGCGCCACCACCGCAGCGGCCACCCTGCGACTGCAGACCCCCGCTGGGGTGATCGAGACCTGGCGCGAGGACCGGGACGGGTCACTGCTGGTGGGCGTGGACCGGACCGCCCGCACCATCGCCAGCACCACCCTTCACGTCCCGGAAGTCCTCGGCTTCGCCGTTGAACCCGCACTCGCAGCAGCAACGCAATAACACTCCAGCCCTTCCACTCAATGAGGAGTAAACGATCATGACCAACACCGACCTCAAACCTGCTCCCGCGACTGCGGACAGCACCGAACCTCCCGAATCCAGCCGCACCAACCGGCGCCGCCGTATCCTGCTGATAGCAACAGTGGTGATTGCGGTGCTGGGACTGGCCGCTCTCTTCTTCGGCAACGCCATCGTCAACCCGGCGGCTACCTCAGGATCGGAGCCGACCTTGACCGCAACCCAGATCATCCCGTTGGTGATCCTGGTCATCATGTTCATCGTGGCGACAAAGTGGCCACTGAACATCGGCGTGATGGGCCTGGTGGCATCGTTCGGCGTTGGCTATTTCATGTTGGGCATGTCCGACAAGGAAATCCTGGCTGATTTCCCCGCCAGCATCGTCATGACCATCATCGGCGTCACCTACTTCTTCAGCATGGCCCAGCGCAACGGCACCATCAACGTGATCGTCCAAAACTGCGTGCGGATGGTGCGCGGCAAGACCATGCTGCTCCCCTGGGTCTTCTTCCTTCTCGCCGCCGCGCTGACGTCGCTGGGCACCTTCTCTCCCGCCGCTGTCGCGCTCCTGGCCCCCGCAGCCATGGGCTTCGCCTACGAATCCCGCATCCACCCCGTCCTGATGGGCGCATTCGTCATCAACGGCGCCCACGCCGGCGGCTTCTCGCCCCTGTCGGTGGCCGGGGTCCTGGTCCACAACATCGCGCTGGACAATGGCTTCCCCATCTCCCAGGGCGGCCTCTTCGCCGCGAGCTTTGCCATCAACCTCATCCTGTCCGCCCTCTCTCTGGTGTTGTTTGCCGCGTTCGGAAAGTTGAAGGACGGCGCAGGCATTGCCGCAACGGACCTGGAGATTGCCCGCACCACCCGCCCGCACGGCCAGCAGATCCTCACCCTCGCCCTGATCATTGCGATGCTGGTCTGCACGCTCGGCTTCCGGATGCCGATCGGCTTCGTGGCCCTCTCCGCCGGGCTGCTGCTGGCCCTGGTCAACATCAAGGAACACCAGACCTTCATTGGCGGCGTCTCCTGGTCTACCGTCCTCCTCGTGGCCGGCATGATCACCTACGTATCCCTGCTGCAGCACGTTGGCGTCATCGACACCTTGGCGGAAATGGCACTGGCACTCGGCGCCCCGCTGCTGATCGCACTGGTCCTCTGCTACGTGATCGGCGTGGGCTCGGCCTTCGCATCGTCCACAGCACTGTTGACGGCGTTCATTCCACTGGCTGGCCCGCTGCTGGCCTCCAGCACCCTGAGTGCTTCCGGCACCGTCGCCGCCTTGGCCATCGCGGCCACCGTGGTTGACGTCTCTCCCTTCTCCACCGACGGCGCCCTCATCGTGGCCAACGCCCAGGAGGCTGACCGGCAGCGGATCTACCGCCAGCTCATGATGTACGCAGGTGGCGTGGTCCTGGTGGCTCCGGCGCTGGCCTGGGCCCTGCTGGTTCCCACCGGCATCCTGTAAATTCACGCACTCAAGGCGGGGCCACCTGGTGGTCCCGCCTTGAGTTTTTAAAGTCTTTCGACCACCGCTGGCGAACATAGCCAGCGAACCAAATATCAGCCCACGCTAAGGGCGGAGCCACTCTCCTGTGGCTCCGCCCTTTTGCTGTGGCTATGAACTGGGCCACAGGATGCGCAGCTCCCTCGCCCCCTTGACTCCCGCCTTCACCTTCCCTACACTTTTCATAAAGCAGAATCTAAATTCCACAAAGCGGAAACGGCGAAGTGGGCGGGAAGCTCGAAACTTAGATCCCAGCCCACCCTGGAAGGACCTACGATGACGTACACAGTGAACTGCTCCATCCTCCTCACCGAGCTGCCCCTGCTCGAGCGCCCGGCCGCTGCCAAGGCTGCCGGCTTTGACGCCGTCGAGTTCTGGTGGCCCTTCGAATCCTCGGTGCCCACCGACGCCCAGATCAACGAGTTCGAGTCGGCCATCACCGACGCCGGCGTGCAGCTCACCGGCCTGAACTTCAACGCCGGCAACATGCCCGGCGGTGACCGCGGCCTGGTCTCGTGGAAGGGACGCGAGGCTGAATTCGCAGAGAACATCGACGTCGTCGTTGGTATTGGCGAGCGCCTGGGCTGCAAGGCCTTCAACGCCCTCTACGGCAACCGTCAGGACGACGCCACCGCAGAAGAGCAGGACGACATCGCCGCCAAGAACCTCGCGGCAGCAGCTGCCGGCGTGGCCCGCATCGGCGGCACCGTGCTTCTCGAACCGGTCAGTGGCGCGGCAAAGTATCCGCTGCTCACCGCCGCTGACGCGCTGAAGGTCATCGCCCGCGTCAAGGAAGAGTCCGGGGCCACCAACATCAAGCTCCTGGCCGACTTCTACCACTTGGCAGTCAACGGTGACGACGTTTCAGCAGTCATCGAAGAGCACGCCAAGGACTTCGGCCACATCCAGATCGCCGACAACCCCGGCCGCGGCGCCCCCGGCACCGGCACCCTCCCGCTGGGTGAATGGATCGCCCGCAGCCGCGAATTGGGCTACCAGGGCTACATCGGCCTCGAATACAAAGAGCCGCAGGAATCCGCGTTCAGCTGGGCCATCCGCCAGCGCGCCAACGCCTCTTAATCCCGCCCGCCCAACTAACTGGCAGTTGTTGTCGTTTTGAGCCCTCATAACGACAACAACTGCGACCTAGTTGGGTAGACCACCCGCAGACTTTCCAGAAAGAGAACCTCATGAGCAACGTTGCAGTCATCGGACTCGGAATCATGGGCCTGCCCATGGCCATCAACCTCGTCAAGGCCGGGCACACCGTCACCGGCTTCAACCGCAGCCAGGACAAGATCGACAAGCTCGTCTCCGAAGGCGGCAAGGGTGCCACGAGCATCGCCGACGCCGTCAAGGACGCCGACGTCGTCATCACCATGGTGCCGGACTCCCCCGATGTTGAAGGTGTGGTCAGCGGCAAGGACGGCGTCTTCGCCAACGCCAAGCAGGGTGCGCTCTGGATCGACGCGTCCAGCATCCGCCCCGACGTCGCCAAGCGCCTCTCCGAGGACGCCACCGCAGCCGGCATTCGCCCCCTCGATGCTCCGGTCTCCGGCGGCGAACAGGGCGCCATCGACGCCGTTCTCTCCATCATGGTGGGCGGCGAAAAGGCAGACTTCGACGCAGCGCAGGACGTCCTCAACGCCGTCGGCAAGACGATCGTCCACGTTGGTCCCGCCGGCTCCGGCCAGACCGTCAAGGCAGCCAACCAGCTGATCGTGGCCGTCAACATCCAGGTCCTCGGCGAAGCAATCGCGTTCCTTGAGGCCTATGGCGTAGACACCGACGCCGCGTTGAAGGTCCTTGGCGGCGGCCTTGCCGGCTCCAAGGTCCTGGAGCAGAAGGGCCAGAAGATGCTCAACCGCAACTTCGACCCCGGTTTCCGCCTGGCCCTGCACCACAAGGACCTCGGCATCGTCACCTCCGCAGCCCGCGAAGCCAACGTCGCCGTTCCCCTCGGCGCTGTCGTCGCGCAGCTCGTCGCAGCCACTGTCAACCAGGGCGACGGCGCACTCGACCACTCAGGCCTCTTCAAGCAGGTCCTCCAGCTGTCCGGCCGCGAGTAACCACCCCACGAGTCAGCCAGCCGCCCCACCAGGTGCGGCACCGCAC
Organism: Arthrobacter ulcerisalmonis; assembly: GCF_900609065.1. GTDB lineage: Bacteria > Actinomycetota > Actinomycetes > Actinomycetales > Micrococcaceae > Arthrobacter > Arthrobacter ulcerisalmonis. The sequence goes on from NZ_UXAU01000021.1 coordinate 54,168, forward strand.
CACACTCGGGCCGCCGTCGTCGGACATCCACGACGGCGGCCCGCACCACCCACATTCAGCCCACCACGGGCACCAAAAAGTTCTCAAGGAGTACACCATGGCTAAGATGCGCACCGTAGATGCTGCCGTCGCAATCCTGGAAAAGGAAGGCGCCGTTGAGGCGTTCGGCCTGCCCGGCGCGGCAATCAACCCGTTTTACTCAGCAATGCGCAAGCACGGCGGAATCCGCCACACGCTGGCCCGCCACGTAGAAGGTGCCAGCCACATGGCTGACGGCTACTCGCGCGCCAAGGACGGCAACATCGGCGTCTGCATCGGCACCTCCGGCCCCGCCGGCACCGACATGATCACCGGCCTGTACGCAGCCTGGGCAGACTCCATCCCCATGCTCTGCATCACCGGCCAGGCACCCGTTGCCAAGCTGCACAAGGAAGATTTCCAGGCTGTGGACATCGAGTCCATCGCCAAGCCCGTCACCAAGATGGCCATGACCATCCGGGAACCCGGCCAGATGCCCGGCGCTTTCCAGAAGGCCTTCCAGCTGATGCGTTCCGGCCGTCCCGGCCCGGTCCTGCTGGACCTGCCGTTCGATGTGCAGATGGCCGAAATCGAATTCGACATCGACACCTACGAGCCGATCGCCGTCGAGAAGCCCAAGGCCTCCCGCAAGCAGCTCGAAAAGGCCCTGGACATGCTGACCGCAGCCGAGCGCCCGCTGATCGTGGCCGGCGGCGGCATCATCAACGCCGGCGCTTCCGCCCAGCTGGTGGAGCTCGCTGAACTGCTGAACGTGCCGGTCATCCCCACCCTGATGGGTTGGGGCACCATTCCCGATGACCACGACCTGATGGCCGGCATGGTGGGCCTGCAGACCAGCCACCGCTACGGCAACCAGACCATGCTGGCGTCCGACTTCGTGATCGGCATCGGAAACCGTTGGGCCAACCGCCACACCGGTGGCCTGGACACCTACACGGCCGGCCGCAAGTTTGTGCACATCGACATTGAGCCCACCCAGATCGGCCGCGTGTTCTCCCCCGACTTGGGTATTGCATCCGACGCCGGTGCAGCCCTGGACGGCCTGCTCGAGATTGCCCGCGAACGCCAGGCCGCCAAGACGCTGCCGGATTACAAGGGTTGGGTTGCTGAGTGCCTCGAGCGCAAGGGTTCCCTGCAGCGCAAGACCCACTTCGACAACGTGCCGATCAAGCCGCAGCGCGTGTACGAGGAAATGAACAAGTCCTTCGGCAAGGACACCACGTACGTGTCCACCATCGGCCTGTCCCAGATCGCTGGCGCGCAGCTGCTGCACGTCTTCGGCCCGCGCAAGTGGATCAACGCCGGCCAGGCTGGTCCCTTGGGCTGGACCGCTCCGGCTGCGCTCGGCGTCGTCCGTGGCAAGCCGGACGAGACTGTGGTTGCGCTGTCCGGTGACTACGACTTCCAGTTCATGATCGAAGAGCTGGCCGTGGGCGCGCAGTTCAACCTGCCGTACATCCACGTGGTGGTGAACAACTCCTACCTGGGCCTGATCCGCCAGTCGCAGCGCGGCTTCGAGATGGAACAGAACGTGTCCCTGGCGTTCGAGAACATCAACTCGCCGGAGACCAACGGCTACGGCGTGGACCACGTCAAGGTTGCCGAGGGCTTGGGCTGCAAGGCCGTCCGCGTGGAAGACCCCGCCGACCTGGCTGCCGCGTTCGACAAGGCCAAGGCCCTGATGGCGGAATTCAAGGTTCCCGTGGTGGTTGAAGTGATCCTCGAAAAGATCACCAACATCTCCATGGGTGTTGAGATCGACGGCGTGAACGAATTCGAAGACCTGGCAGCCAACGGCGAAGACGCACCCACCGCGATCATCGCCCTGCTGGACTAGTAAAAACCTGAAAGGAGGTACCGGAATGCGTGTGGTTATCGCCCCGGACAAATTCAAGGGCTCGTTATCCGCCCCAGACGTGATCCGGCACCTCGAGCGGGGCCTGCGGGCTGGCGCCAGCGGCACCCTGGACGTGACGGCAATTCCCGTGGCCGACGGCGGCGAGGGCACCCTCGACGCCGCCGTCGGCTCGGGATTTACCCGGCAGAGCGCCACGGTAGCTGGTCCCACCGGCGAACCGGTGCAGGCCGACTTCGCCGTCCGGGCGCACGAAGCGGTGGTCGAAATGGCCACCGCCTCGGGCCTGGCATTGCTGCCCGCCGTCATCGCCGGTGGCACGCCGGATTCGGCGTCGGCTACCACCGCCACGAGCCTGGGCAGCGGCCAGCTGATCCGCGCAGCACTCGATGCTGGCTGCCGGCGGATCGTCCTGGGAGTTGGCGGCAGCGCCAATACCGACGGCGGCGCGGGCGTCCTCCAGGGACTCGGCGCCCGCCTCCTCGACCAGCACGGCAACGAACTACCCCTGGGCGGAGCGGCTCTGGCCGACCTCCACCGCATCGACTTCACCGATTTCGATGCCCGCCTGGTGGACACCCAATTTGTGCTGGCGTCCGACGTCGACAATCCGCTGCTGGGCGCCCAAGGTGCCGCAGCGATCTTCGGCCCGCAGAAGGGCGCCACACCACAAGACGTCGATACCCTCGACGCCGCCCTGGCCAGGTTCGTCGAAGTCCTGGCCAGGGACCTCGGATTGCAGGCACGCCAGGCCGCCGACGCGCCAGGTGCTGGCGCGGCCGGAGGCGTGGGCTTCGCCGCCTTGGCAGCGCTGGCCGCCACCCGCCGGCCCGGCATCGACGTGGTCCTCGAGTTCACCGGACTCGCGGAACGCCTGGTCGGCGCCGACCTGGTCATCACCGGCGAAGGCAGCCTGGACGAACAGAGCCTGCTGGGCAAGACCCCCATCGGGGTAGCTCGGGCGGCCGCAGCCGCAGGCGTCCCCGTGATCGCCGTCTGCGGCCGCACCACCCTCGCACCGGGACAGGCCAAGGCCGCTGGCTTCGAAAACATCTATACCTTGACAGCACTCGAAAGCAATGTAGACAGGTGCATAGCGGAAGCGGGAACGCTTCTCGAGCAGCTAGGCACGTCGATCCGCGGCACGTTTGCACCGCAGCAGCCTGCCGGAACCAACAACAAGGAGGACCTCCATGTCTGAAGAACGTTTTGACTTGGTCATCCGCGGCCAGCGCATCCTCACCACCGCCGGCATCGCGCCGCGTGAAGTGGGCGTCCGCGACGGCAAGATCGTGGCCCTGGAACCGCTGGGCAACGGCCTGGCAGGCACCGAGGTCATTGAACTGGCCGACGACGAGACACTGCTCCCCGGCCTCGTGGACACCCACGTGCACGTCAACGAGCCCGGCCGCACCGAGTGGGAAGGCTTCGCCTCCGCCACCCGCGCCGCAGCTGCCGGTGGCGTCACCACCATCATCGACATGCCGCTGAACTCCATCCCGCCCACCACCAACGTTGAGGGCCTGAAGCTCAAGCGTGACGTGGCAGCAGACCAGGCGTTCGTTGATGTTGGGTTCTGGGGCGGTGCCATCCCGGGCAACAAGTCCGACCTGCGCCCGCTGCATGATGAAGGTGTCTTCGGTTTCAAGTGCTTCCTGCTGCACTCCGGCGTGGACGAATTCCCCCACCTCGATGCAGACGAGATGGAAGAGGACATGGCCGAGCTGAAGTCCTTCGACTCGCTCATGATCGTGCATGCCGAGGACTCGCACGCGATCGACCGCGCCCCCCACCCCGGCGGCGACCACTACTCCACGTTCCTGGCCTCCCGCCCCCGCGGTGCCGAGAACAAGGCAATCGCCGAGGTCATCGAACGCTCGCGCTGGACTGGTGCGCGTGCGCACATCCTGCACCTGTCGTCGTCGGACGCGTTGCCCATGATCGCCTCCGCGAAACGCGACGGCGTGAAGCTCACCGTGGAGACGTGCCCGCACTACCTGACCTTGATGGCCGAGGAAATCCCGAACGGCGCCACCGCGTACAAGTGCTGCCCGCCGATCCGCGAGGCCTCCAACCGGGAACTGTTGTGGCAGGGCCTGAAGGACGGCACCATCGACTGCATCGTCTCGGACCACTCGCCGTCAACCCTTGACCTCAAGGACCTGGAAAACGGCGACTTCGCCGTGGCATGGGGTGGCGTTTCCTCGCTGCAGCTGGGCCTGTCACTCGTCTGGAGTGAGGCCCGCCACCGCGGCATCTCGCTGGAACAGGTGGTGTCCTGGATGGCCGCCAAGCCGGCCGCCCTGGCCCGCCTCTCCAACAAGGGCCAGCTCGCACTGGGCTTCGACGCCGACTTCGCTGTGTTCGCACCCGACGAGGCCTACGTGGTGGACGTGTCCAAGCTCAAGCACAAGAACCCCATCACGCCCTACGACGGCAAAGCCCTCTCCGGCGTTGTCCGCAAGACCTTCCTCCGCGGACAGGTCATCGACGGCCAGACGCCCACCGGCAAGCTGATCCGCCGCGGCGGAGTCTAGGACCAGCCATGGCAGTGCAGGTCCACCATCCGCGCCCGGCAGGAGCTAGGCACGTGTTCCCCGCCAAGGGTGCGGCTGCGCGTGGGCTTGCCGTCTGGGTGGTCCCCGCCGAGGGGACTCCCCCGGACGTGCTGCGCCGCGCGGCCGAACTAGTCCTGGCGCGGGCCCTGAAAACCGCTCCCCAAGCGGAGGTCCACTGGCTCGCCGCCAGTGCCCCCTCGACGGAATGTTCCGCCCCAACAGAGGATCACGCAGCCAACTCCTCTCCGCGATCCTCTGCGGCGGAACGTTTCCATTCGGCACCCGGGTTGGCCACGGCTTCCCGCGGTGCAGAAGGCGTGGCGGGCGACGGCGGCACTCACCTGCCGCCGTCGGCCGGGCCCGTCAGCCGGGTCTCCGTTGACCTGGCAGCCGATCAGGTCCTGCTGGACGGGTGCATCGTGCCGCTGACCGGCGTGGAATTCAAGGTGCTCCGCTACCTGGTGACGCATTTGTCCCGCACAGTGAGCCGGGAAGAGCTCCAGGGCTTCCTGGACACGTTCGAGACCCCCGGTGCGTCGACACGATCCATTGATGTCTATGTGGGCCGTATCCGGCGGAAACTGGGGACGGCCCGGCACGCGGTGGCTACTGTGCGCGGCGGCGGATACCAGTTTGTGCCCGGTCAAGCTGCCACGGTCCGCGGACCTGCGGAATATTGCATATGACGCCCAAGTTGTTGCTGATACAGAACCTCCGCTTCACTTAGAAGCATTGCCCTGCCTTAATCTTCAGAAGGAACGCCATGAGCCACACCCTGACCACCAAGCTTCAGCCCGGCACCGAGGCGCCCGATTTCACCCTGAAGGACGCCCAGGGCCAGCCCACCACGCTGGCGGACTACCGCGGCAAGAACGTCATCGTGTACTTCTACCCGAAGGCCGCCACGCCGGGCTGCACCACCGAAGCCTGCGACTTCCGCGACAACCTCGCCTCCCTCCAGGGGCTGGGCTACGAAGTCCTCGGCATCTCCCCCGACGCCCCCGAGGCCCTGGCAGGTTTCACCGGCGACTTCGCGCTGACCTTCCCGCTGCTGTCCGACGAAGACCACGCCGTGGCGTTGGCCTACGGCGCATGGGGCGAGAGCGTGTACAAGGGTGAGATCATCGAGGGCATTGTCCGCTCCACCGTGGTGGTCGATCCCGACGGCAAGGTCAAGCTGGCCCAGTACCAGGTCCAGGCAGCCGGCCACGTCGCAGCCCTCCGCACCGCACTGGGGATCTAACCCTCCCGAAGCTTTCACGCCTACTAGGGAAACCCTCCCGGTGAACTGAACTGGTCCCCGTTTGTTGGACTGGTTTATTGGGATTCTAGGCTGCGGTGGCTTGGGCCCGGTATTGGACCGGGCTTAGACCGTTGAGTTTGGTTGA
>NZ_UXAU01000004.1 GCF_900609065.1 Arthrobacter ulcerisalmonis
TGAACTGGTCCCCGTTTGTTGGACTGGTTTATTGGGATTCTAGGCTGCGGTGGCTTGGGCCCGGTATTGGACCGGGCTTAGACCGTTGAGTTTGGTTGAGATTCGTTTGGTGTTGTACCAGTGGATGTACTCGTGCAGTGCTGTTGCTAGGGCGTCGGTGTTGAGGAATCGGACGTGGTGGAAGAGTTCTTCCTTGAGGTGTCCGAAGAAGTTCTCCATGACGGCGTTGTCGTAGCAGTTGCCCTTGCGGGACATGGATTGGGTGGCGCCGGCTTCGCTGAGCAGCTGCCGCCAGAACATGTGCTGGTATTGGAAGCCTTGGTCCGAGTGCACCAACGGTTTTTGTCCCGGTTCAAGGCAGGTGATTGCCTGGCGTAACGAGCTGTTGGCCAGGTCCAGGTTCGGTGAGTTGCCGATGGAATACGCGATGATTTGCCGGTCAAAGAGGTCCATGACGGGTGAGAGGTAGAGCTTCCGATCCCCGACGCGGAACTCGGTGACGTCAGTGACCCATTTCTGGTTCGGGGTATCGGCGTTGAACTTCCGGTTCAGCAGGTTCGGTGCAATCACACCCTGCTCGCCGTGGTACGAGGTATAGCGTTTCCGCCGCCGGACCTTGCAGCGCAGGGCCAACAAACGCATCAGCTTCAGCACCGTTTTCTTCGCCACCGTCCATCCTTGCTTGACCAGCTCGGTGTGGATCCGGCGATGACCGTAACGGCCATAGCTTGCTATGAAAACCTCCGTGACGGCGTTCTTGAGTGCTTCCCGCGGGTCCGGGGACAGGAGCCGGGCTTGATGGTAGAAAAACGTTGAGCGGGCCACACCTGCGACCTGCAGCAGGACCGGAAGCGGGTAATCAGCCTTGAGGGCGATGATGGCTTGAACCTTCACCGTCGTTCCTGAGCCCTCAAGGCCCGCAATTTTCCCAAGTAGGCCACCTCTGCCCGCAACAGTTCGTTCTCCCGACGCAGTTGCTCAAGCTCCGAAACCTCCCCGGCCCGCTCCGCTGCCCCGGCCTTCACGAACGGCACGGCCCCGGGTTTCCGAGAAAGTGCCGCCTTCGGCTTCGCTGGCGTGCCCTTACGTTGTGGCATCAGCCCGTCCTCGCCCTCCTGCCGATACGCCCTGACCCACTTCTGCAGCAGCTGACGTGAAGACAGGCCCGCTTCAACAGCCAACTCCTGCCCGGTTTCACCCGCGAGGAACCGCTGCACCAACGCGAGTTTGACCTCGAAAGAGTACGACTTCGGCGCCTTAGTCACCAGCACACCTTCCCCATGAATCCTCCACAGCCCATACAGCCCCCTCACCGGCACGAGCGGCGCATCCAGATACCGGGCCACCGCCCGATACCCAAGCCCCCTTTCAAAACACGCTACAGCGGACACCCGCTGCACCACAGACAACGAACTACGCGAACACATAAAACTGCTCCCCTCACATCGGAACTGAAAATTTCTCAGTCCAACATTTGGGGAGCAGTTCA
>NZ_UXAU01000034.1 GCF_900609065.1 Arthrobacter ulcerisalmonis
CAAGAACGCCTACGACTCCAGCAACCACCGAACACAGGCACTGACCGGCTGGCTAGACTTCTACAACCACCGCCGAAACCACGCAGCCCTCGGAGGACGCCCACCCATCAGCAGATGTAACCAACCTGCTGGCTGAGTACACCTAGATCGCTCCCTTGGAGCCGGGGGTCCCACCCAGCAGCGGCGCCAAAGCGCGCCAGCGGGCAATCTCACACCCGTCAGTGAGCGAGAGTTCCGTGTGCACCGCGCGCCCATCAAACGTGCCGGTAATCAGGGCCCGCTGCGGGCCTCCGTATTGCTGGGTACAGCGCTTCGGTGGCCCCGGTTCCGGAAAGAAGATGGCTTGCCCGTGCTCGCTCACGGCGGTCAAGGCCGCGGCGGCGTCGGGCACGGTGGACCTGTCTGACAGGGTGCCGTCCACGGCCACCAGGGCGAACTCGTGGTGCGGCCCGTCAGGAGTTTCGCTGAGCCTGATGGCAAGATCCATTGACGGCGGATCAACGTGTTGCTGTTTCATGGGTCCTTTCGATGTCCTGCAGGGCTGCGGCTAACCGCCCGCGGAGCACGGCAGCCTCGTCGGCAAAACCGCGCTGCTGCAACACGTAGTCCGCCTTGCCGTCAGGGGTTTCGATCCGGATGGGTGGGTAACCCCATTCGGCGAGATCGTAAGGCGAGGCCCGCATGTCCATGACCCGAACCCGCCAGGAGAGCTCGAAGCAGTCCATGACCAGCTCGCTGGGCAGCGCCGGCGTCAACTTGTAGGCCCATTTGTAGAGGTCCATGTTGGCGTGCAGGCAGCCTGGTTGTTCAAGGTGGCGTTGGGTGTCCCTGGTGGGTTCGAGCTCGTTGAGCGGCGTGGCGTCAGGGGTGTAGAACCGGAACGCATCGAAGTGGGTGCACTTGATCTTGTGTTGGTCCACCACCGTGTCGGTGCCCGCAGATCCCAGCCGCAGGGTGAGGTATTCGTGGCGCAGTTCGAACTTGTCCTGGTGGTACACCATGGCCCATTCATGCAGGCCGAAGCAGCCAAACTGGGCAGGCCTGGCCGCCGTTCCGCGCACGATGATCGAGGCGAAGTCCACGGCGTCCTTGCGGTCCGTCAGGAAGGCGCCGGTATCAACGGTGACCGCGCAGCTTCCCGCCGGCAGCCCCAGGCTGGTGAGTTCGCCGTCGTCGAGCGTTCGGTAGTGTTTCCAGCCGCTGCGGGCCGCGGCCGCCTCGCCAGCCAGGACGGTGCCTACGCCCGGGTGCCAGCGCCGAAGCTGACCCGGCTTCTGCGTGTAATAGGTGAAGAGGAAATCTTCCACGGGGTGCTTTTTCCCGGCGGAACGGCGTGCAAGATAGGGGTCGGCGTAGCGCGCCACACGGTCCTGGTGAGCCTGCTCCAGGGCAAGCCACTGGTCCGCGGGCAGGACGTTAAACTGCGCCACCGGTGACGCCCAGGACATCGTGGGCGGCATTCCATGCGCTGATGGTGCAGCCGTCGGTGCGGCTGAAGGAGGCGTCCACGGGCGTGCCGTCCAGCACGCCGCTGACGGTGGCCGTTTCGGGCCCGCCGTACTGCTGGGTGCAGGCCTGGTCAGCCGGTTTGTTAGGGCTGAGGATGGCCGCATTGGCTTTCAGGGCTGCGCAGGCGGCGGCAGCTGTGGGGTGGCTGGATTCGGCGCTGGCAACTCCGTCTTGGCAGACCAAGGTGTAGTTGATGGCGGCCTGGCCCTCGGCAGGGATGACGGCGATGGAGAGCTCTGCGGTGCCCTGCCCGGGACCGGACGACGGCGGCTGGCTGGGTTCGGGGGCAGGTGCGGTCTGCGTGGTTTCGGCGTCTGCGGACGGCGTGGGTGCAGCGGAACTGGAGGGTGCGGCGGTAGCTGACGCTGAGGGTTCCGCAGGGGGCGAGGTGTTGCCGCCTCCTGACCCGCCGGAGCAAGCAGTCAGCAGCCCAACGGCGACCGCCATAACAGCCAGGTGCACGCGGGTTCTGCGTATCTGCTGGGGCTCCCTCATGGTTTGAGTCTAGCCGTGTCGGGAATCCTTGTCCGAAGTTGCGGCGATCAACTCCATCATGGTGGCGTGCAGGGTGGTGATCTCTGCCCTGCTCATGCCGAGGCGCTGCATCATGGTCCCTGGCACTGCCAGCGCCTTGTTTCGAAGGTCAACGCCAGCCGGGGTGAGGTCTACGGCGAGGGCACGTTCATTGCCGTCGGCGCGTTGGCGGGTGATCAGGCCCGCAGTTTCGAGCCGACGCAGCAGGGGAGAGATGGTGGCAGGTTCCTGGGCGAGGGCGTCACTGATACCGCGGACGGTTCGTGGGCTGGTTTCCCACAGGCACAGCATCACCAGATATTGCGGGTGGGTGAGGTTGAGCTCTTCCAGTACCGGTTTGTAGGCGGCCACTACGCTCCTGGCTGCGACGGTGAGCGCGAAGCAGAGCTGCTGTTCGAGGAGCAGGTCTTCGTCGACGGGTGCGTCGGCGGGCTGGGTCACGGCAAACTTCCAATCGTTAGTGCACTAATAATTAGCCTACACTTGATTGAGGTAGTCAGTGGATAGAGGAGAAACTCGTGGTCAAGTCGCATTCTGAGGGCAGGGAAAATGCCGCGCAGCGGTTCATGCGCGCCACAGGAAAGTTGCGGGCCGTGTTTGGGCCTGCCAACCGATCCGCGCTGGGCCATGACATGACCGAGGAGAACCGCCGGCTGCTGGCTCAGCGCGAAGCGGAAACCCAGCAATGGGAAACTGTGACCCGGCCCGATGGCAGCACCTATGTGGTGCCACGCAATCCCGGCGACCAATCCCTGCGCTGACCTGCCAAGACTCAGGTCCTTTTTGCTGTTTCGGGCGTAAAATTGGACTGTTGGCGTCGGAGGACGCCAACACCACGCCCAACCCTCACGAAAGGGGGTGGAACACAGTGGCCTTCACCACGGAAAAGTTCATGGGCATGACCAGCAGGCTTCGGTTTTTCTTTGGGCCCGCCAGCCGTCTCGATGCTGACACTCCGGTAGCGCATCGCCAGGACGAGTTTGAGCAGGCCTCAACGGAGGATCTCTCGCACTTCCTCGTCGAGTCGGATTCATCCGGCCATCACTACGCCGTGCGGCGCGACTCAACTGATCATTGACTGATCAGCACGGCAAGACAGGGAAGGGCCCGCAGAAGCGGGCCCTTTCCTGTCTTGCAACGATCCGAAGGCTAGCGCCCGGTGCCACCGTAGACGGTCGCTTCGCTATCGCTGTCCAGGTCGAAGGCCTTGTGAATCACGCGGACGGCCTCGTCAAGGAGATCGGCGTGGGTCACCACCGAGATGCGAATTTCAGAGGTGGAGATCATGTTGATGTTGATGCCGGCGTCGGACAGGGCCTTAAAGAAGGTTGCCGAGACGCCCGGATGTGAGCGCATGCCGGCCCCAATCAGGGAGAGCTTGCCGATCTGCTCGTTGTAATCGATGGACTCGAAACCGATGAGGTCCTGCGCTGCGTGCAGAGCGGCGAGGGCTTCAGCTCCCTCCACGATGGGCAGGGTGAAGGAGATGTCCGTCTTGTTCCGCCCCTGAGTGGAGACGTTCTGGACGATCATGTCGATGTTTGAGTGCGCGGCGGCGATGACCTCGAAGATCGCTGCTGCCTTGCCGGGGATGTCCGGGACGCCCACAACGGTGACCTTGGCTTCGGAACGATCGTGTGCAACGCCGGAGATGATTGGCTGCTCCAAGGCAACTCCCTCTTGAGTGGTGATCTTGTCGTCAGCGCTGGGGATGACCCAAGTGCCTTCGTGCTGGCTAAACGATGAGCGGACGTGCAGGGGCACACCAAACCGCCGGGCGTACTCCACGCACCGTAGGTGCAGGATTTTCGCCCCGGAAGCTGCCAGTTCCAGCATCTCTTCGCTGGAGATGGTGTCGATTTTCTGGGCGGCCGGCACCACGCGGGGATCGGCCGTGTAGATGCCGTCAACATCCGTGTAGATCTCGCAGACGCTTGCCTCAAGGGCTGCAGCCAACGCCACAGCAGTGGTGTCCGAACCGCCGCGGCCCAGCGTGGTGATTTCGTTGGTGGCGCGGCTCATGCCTTGGAAACCGGCAACGATGGCGATATGGCCCTTGCCGAGGGCGGTGCGGATCCGGTGCGGATCGACGTCGATAATGCGGGCCTTGCCGTGGATTCCGTCGGTGATCATCCCGGCCTGGGAGCCCGTGAAGGACTGCGCGGAGGCGCCAAGCTTGTTGATGGCCATGGCTAGGAGGGCCATGGAAATGCGCTCGCCAGCGGACAACAGCATGTCCATTTCGCGGGCGGGTGCGGAATCGGTGACTTGCGCGGCGAGGTCCAGGAGCTCGTCAGTGGTGTCACCCATAGCGGACACCACCACCACCACGGCGTTGCCAGCCGACTGGGCATCCACCACGCGTTTCGCCACCCGCTTGACACCCTCGGCGTCGGAAACGGAGGAACCGCCGAATTTCTGCACAATAATCTGCTGGGTGCCGGCTTCTCCAGTAGGCTGCTGCTGCCTTGCGTCGTGCACTTCGGAAATGGGCGTACTCATGCGCATACCTTCACTGGATCAGTTGGGAATCTGGCGGCTGGGCTGCCTGACGTCGATTGGGGCGTCGTCCCACGACAGTTTATCGCCGGGCGCAACGTGGCAGACAAATTGTGACCGCATGCCGATCGTCATGTTCCGCAGCGGGCACACCAAGTAGGCTCGGGGGCACAAGCAGAGGAACTGTGGGGGACAGGGATGCAGGACATGGCAATGAATTCAGAAGGGCCCACGCCGGGGACCGTAACGCGCGACGGCGGCATCTCGGCACACGCGGTCAGCCGCAGTTTCGGGACGGTCAAGGCGGTGGAGCAGATGGACTTCCACGCGCCGGCCGGAGCGGTCACCGCTTTGATCGGACCGAACGGTGCAGGCAAAACGACCCTGCTGCTGATGCTGGCGTCACTGCTGGCACCGGACCAGGGAACCATCAGCGTCGGCGGACTGGACCCGGCAAAGAACCGCGCCAAGGTCAGGGCCCAACTGGGCTGGATGCCGGACACCTTGGGAGTCTGGGAGTCTTTGACGGCCAGGGAAATCCTCAGCCAGATGGCGCGTTTCTACCGGCTGCCCGTCGCCGGGATCCCGGACAGGGTGGCGGCCATGCTGGACAAAGTGCGCCTCGCCGACCTCGCAGACCACCCTGCCCGGGTGCTCTCCCGTGGCCAACAGCAACGGCTCAGCCTGGGCCGCGCACTCATCCATGACCCATCGGTGTTGCTCCTTGACGAACCCGCCTCCGGACTCGATCCGGGGTCGCGAGTGGAGTTGCGGCTGACACTGCGGGAATTGGCGGCAGCGGGCAAGGCAGTAGTGGTGTCCTCGCACGTGCTGAGCGAACTCGACGAGATCGCCGACGGTGCAGTCTTCGTGAGCCACGGCAGGACCATCCGGCAGCAAAGCACCGAAGAGGCAGCAGCCGCCGGCCGGCGCTACGCCATCACCGGCGCTGACCCCGTCGCGCTCGCAGCCCAACTGACCACGCTGGGATGCGTTTTCCGGCAGGAAGGCGGCCGCCGCCCGGCGGTCAGCCTGATGCTGACGAACGAGACCGCTGCGGCGGCGCTGCTGCGGGATCTGGTGCTGGCCGGCGTCGTGATTACCTCGTTTGCGCCTGCCTCCGGAGCGTTGGAAGAGACGTACATGAATCTTGAGGGGGAGCAGAAATGAGCCAGGTCGCTGAGCGGATGCCAGCCGGTTCGGGAGCAGCCGGCTACCTGTCTGGAGTGCGGGACGTGGTGGTGCTGGAGCTGAAACAGCGGCTCCGGGCGCGGGGCTGGTACATCATGTTGGCGATCTGGTTCGTACTGACGGGGCTGGTGACATGGCTGACCTGGGCCAGTTGGGCTGCGTCCCAGCTGTCGCAGCGGGAGTACGGCTACGTTGCCAACAGTGCCGGGCCGGGATCGATGATCTTTGAGGTGGTGCTGGCTTTCGTCCTGCTGTTTGCCCTCCTGGTTGCACCAGCGCTGTCCGCGAATGCCGTGAATGGTGACCGGGCCGGCGGAACCCTTGCCATCCTGCAGGTCACGCTCCTGGAACCGGGCCAGATCATGTGGGGAAAGTTCCTGGCAGCTTGGTTGGCAGCGCTGGCCTTTCTGGTGGCCAGTGCACCGTTCCTGATTTGGGCCGTTATTTTGGGTGGCCTCGCACCGGAGTATGTCGTGGTCTCCCTGCTGATGCTGGCCATCGAGGTGGGAGTGGTGTGCGCGCTCGGGACGGGGATCTCTGCGCTGGCAGGCCGGCCGCTGTTTTCGATCGTGGTGACGTACCTGTGCGTGGCTGGCCTGGCGGTGGGGACGCTGATCGCGTTCGGTTTGGGCTTGGGACTTTCACAGGGAACCGTTCAGGCCAACCAGCCGATTTACGGTGAATACGTTCCGTTGACGGATCCGCCCGCTGGTCCGGACTATACGTGTGAAGGCCCAGTCACTACCCAACCTGCCATCCGCACCGAGCGCGTTGCCTGGCTGTTGGCCATGAACCCCTATGTAGTGGTGGCGGACGCCATTCCCTACAAAGACCGTTCCGCAGCCGGAGCCAATCGCTATGGCCCGGTGGGCGCTATCGAAAGCATCAGCCAGGGAGCCCGCTACGCCTTGGCAGGTCCGGACCAGACAACAGCCTGCGCCAACGGCGAGGCCAAGCCGCAGTACCTCACCCAGACCACGCCGCTCTGGCCGCTGGGCTTGGGACTGCAGCTGGTTGTTGCCGGCCTGTTGATGTGGTTCGGCTGGCGGTCATTGCGCACCCCAGCACGCAAGCTGGCGCGGGGGACCAGGATCGCCTAAGGATGGTGGGGCCGCGGCCCCACCATCCTTAGGTCCCCATCCCCAGGTGCGCTCCACCCGCCACGTCCAGCGTGACGCCGGTGATGTACAGGGTTGAGCGTCCGCAATCGTGAGGGGCTTGACACTGTGCCGGTCACCGAGGCGCTCACCCTGAGCCCGCCCTTTTCGCATCCTGAGATGCGATGAGCCAGTTGTCCACATAGGGGTTAAACCTCGCGGAATTGTCGAGCCCTTTTGGGATAATTGAGGTATGACAAGGACGTTGGATTTTCGGGCTGTCGCCGCCGCAGAACGCGGCGGCTCGAGCATCCACGCCGGAACGAAAGCTCGTCTCGAGGATCACCGCGCCACCGCGGAGACCGGGAGCCCATGCGCCGGTTCTAGCCCTATCATTCCCGCCAATGGTGCCTTCTCGGTGGCCGCTGTTTCGCCGTCGTCACTGCCGGTCGTGGGGGTCCCGGATCTCCTCCTCGCGGTGGGCCAGGTTCGGCCCGCAGTGGATGCGGCCGGGTTGATTGATCAACTCCGCGGCCTCGAAGATTTGAAGTCCGCGGCCGCTGGCCTGCAAGCCCGGCTTGCCGTCGCGTTCGACACCCTCGAACGCACAGCTCAAGCCGCGGCCGGGGTGCCCGCCGCCGAGCGAGGCCACGGTGTGGGGGCGCAGATAGCGTTGGGCCGGCGTGAATCCCCCAGCCGTGGCGGCCGGCTCCTGGGCCTCGCCCGAGCCCTCGTCACCGAAATGCCCCACACCCTCGCCGCCCTCAACACGGGGGACCTCAACGAATGGCGCGCCACCCTCCTGGTCCGGGAAACAGCGTGCCTCAGCGCCGAGGACCGGACCGCCGTGGACGCTGAACTCGCCGCCGACACCGGCACGTTCACCGGGGCCGGTGACCGGGCCCTCATCGCGGCGGCCAGGACCGCCGCGTACCGCCATGACCCACGCACCACCACCGAACGCGCCCACCACGCCGCCACCGACCGGCACGTCAGCCTCCGCCCAGCACCAGAGACCATGACCTACCTCAGCGCGTTACTCCCGGTCGCTCAAGGCGTCGCCGTCCTCGCCGCCCTCACCCACGAAGCGGACTCAGCCCGCGCCACCGGCGAAACCCGGTCCCGCGGGCAAGTCATGGCCGACACCCTCGTGGAGCGGATCACCGGGACCCCCGGCGGGATCACCGGCATCACGATCAACCTCGTCATGACCGACCGGACCCTCCTGCACGGCGACAACGAACCCGCCCGACTCACCGGCTACGGGACCGTCCCCGCAGCATGGGCCCGCACCCTCACCACCAACCCCCCCACCAACCCCACCACCAGTGCCGGTACCGGTCCTGGCGGTGCCATCGCCGGGGACACGCCACCGCCCCTCACGCAGGACGTCCAGGTGTGGGTCCGT
>NZ_UXAU01000040.1:0-19777 GCF_900609065.1 Arthrobacter ulcerisalmonis
CCCCCACCGCCTTGGTCCGGGCCCCGCTGCCAGCGAACGCCCTGGAGAAGGGCAAACTTGTCGCAGGATTCCCCGCAGACGTGCTGGCCTTCCCCGAGAAGACGGCAATCGTGTTCACCGGTGTCAGCTCCGACGGCAACAAACTCCAAGCCACCGGCGAGGGCATCGTGGTCCTCACCCAGGACCAGGTGGCCGGCTACTTCCAGCAAGCACTGCAGGGGAAGGGCTTCATCTCCGAAACCGCCCAAAGTGCTATGCCAGGCGAATCCGCGATCCGGTTGGTCCGTGGGACGGACTCGGTCTCGCTCACCTTCGCCACCACCGGCACCGGCAGCACCCGCTTCCACCTGCTGGGAAGCTTCACCGCCGGACCGGCGGCGTAGCGTATGTACATCTCCATTTCGGACCGCAATGGCGGCCAGGAAACTTCACTCGATCACGCACCCGCCACACCCTTCAAACTTTCCCCGGTCATCCTGTGGCTCGGCGTTGTGAGCATGGCCACGGACATTTCCTCTGAGTCAGTCTCCGCCATCCTGCCGCTGTATATCACCGGATTTTTGGGCCTCTCCGTTATTGCCTTCGGCGTCATCGACGGCGTCAACCAGGGTGCCAGCGCGGTCGTCAGGATCGCGGCCGGCTGGGCCTCGGACCAGGCCGGGCGACCCAAAGCGATCGCCATGGCGGGCTACGGCCTGTCCATGCTGGCCCGCGTAGGCTTCCTCTTCGCCGGTGGCTTCTGGTCCGTCGCTGCCGTGGTGACGGGCGACAGGATTGGCAAGGGCATCCGCACCGCACCACGCGATGCACTGATTACGACGGCGGCACAGCCGGAGCACTTGGCGCGCCACTTCGGCGTCCACCGACTACTCGACAACATCGGGGCCGCTGCCGGCCCCCTCATCGCCTTCGTGATCCTGATGGTGATGCCCAACGGCTACGGCACAGTGTTTGTTGTTTCGCTCGCGTTTGCCGCGATCGGGGTGGCTGCCTTGGCCCTGGTGGTTCCGGACCTGCGGACCGGCCGGCCGGTGCGCCGTCGACTCCGGTCCCGGACCGCCGTCGAGTCTTCCGCCGTCGAGCCTTCCCTCGACGCTCCTGCCGGGACGACCGCTGGGGTCGGCCAGCCCGCCCCTTCCACCTCCGGTCCTGCGGCCCACCGGGCATCGGGCCGAAAGTTTCCCCGGATCCGCTGGTCCCTGTTCCGTGAACCGGGCCTCGGCCGGCTGCTCTGGGCCGCAGCCATCCTGGGCATCCTGACCGTGGGGGACGGCTTCATCTACCTCGTCCTGCAGGATAAGGACCAGTTCGCAGTGCAGTGGTTCCCGCTGCTGTATGTGGGCACCAACGTGGTGTTCCTGCTCCTCGCCGTCCCCATGGGCCGGCTGGCTGATAAATGGGGCAAAGGGCGGGTGTTCCTGGCCGGCCATGTGGCCTTGCTGGCGTGTTACCTGTTGGCTGCCGCGCCCTCATTCGGGCTCGTGGGCACGCTTGGCTGCCTGATTTTGCTGGGTGCGTTCTACGCGGCGACCGACGGCGTGTTGGCGGCCTTCGCCAGCCAACTCTCGCCGGCCAACCAGCTGGCGACCGGAATCGGCGCGGCGCAGACCGTGGTGGCCGTCAGCCGCGTGATCTCCTCCACCGTGTTCGGGGTCCTGTGGTTCACGGTGGGATCGTCCTTGGCGATGATCATCGTAGGTTGCCTGCTCGCGGTGGCCGTTCCGGCGTCGTACCTCATCCTGCGACCCGCACGACACCAGGGCGCCACCGTATGAGCGGGGCAACCACGACGTCTCCCAGCCGGCTGCGTTGGGTCATCCTGCTGGTCCTGACGGGCGTGGTGCTGGCTGGTGCCGGCATCTACGCGGTCAGCGCCTTCCAACGACTTCAGGCCACCAACTCGGCGGCGCCTGCCGTCGCTTTGGCGCCCAACACTGCAGCGGCGCAGGGCGCGCGCGTCCTGTTCCGGAACACCGCCACCGGCCAGGGCTACGGAATGGCAGCAACCGTGCCATTGTCCGATCCGGCTGGCGCCCGCTCGTTGAGTTCGGTGCCGTGTGATCGTGTGTATCAGGCTGGCGCCGACGTCATGTGTCTGGCTACCGAGCGGGGCATGGTGACCCGGTTCGACGCCGCACTGCTTGACAGCAACTGGCAGGAGTTGCAGAAATGGGCGCTGGCCGGGATCCCCAGCCGGACCCGTGCCAGCGCCGACGGCAACCAGGTGGCGACCACCGTCTTTGTCACCGGCCATTCGTATGCAGGGACGGGGTTCTCCACGGAAACCGTCATCACGCACCGCGACGGCGCCAAAGAAACGGAAAACCTCGAAGACTTCGCGCTGATGGTCAACGGTGCGCAGCTCAGCGCGACGGACAGGAACATCTGGGGAGTCACCTTCATCCCCGGCCAACCAGACGCGTTCTATGCCACGGCTGCCTCCGGCGGCAGGCACTGGCTGGTCCGCGGCAGTCAGTCCCAACGTACTTTGACGGCTGTTGCCGATGGTGTCGAGTGCCCTTCGATCTCGCCGGACGGCACCAGGGTGGCCTACAAGACCAACATCTCAACGGGCCTGACACCGCAGTGGAAGATTGCTGTCCTGGACCTGGCGAGCGGGAAGAGCACCACCTTGGGGGAGACCCGGAACGTCGATGACCAGGTGGAATGGCTGGACAACTCGACCCTCCTGTATGGCCTGCTCCGTGATGACACTCCCGGCGACAGTGACATCTGGCAGATCCCGGCAGACAACACCGGGGCGCCGGCCATGTATATCGAGCACGCCTGGTCCCCGTCTGTGGTTCGATAGGGCATGACTAAGTACCTGATTTCGTTTCCCAGCGCGGCGATGAAGGTTGCCGCTGAAGAGTTGCCCGCCGTGAGTGAGGCTGCGCGTGCGGTGGTGCTGGAAGCCAAGGACGCCGGCGTTTGGGTCTTTGGTGGCGGCATCGACGAGAGCATCGCGCCGGTGATGGTCTCCGCCGACGGCACCTACCCGCAGACGGCGCACCTTGAAGGTGGCTACTCCCTGTTGGAGCTGCCGTCCTACCAGGCAGCCCTCGAATGGGCGGCCAAGTTCGCGGCAGCTTGTCAGTGCGCCCAGGAGGTCCGGGCGTTCCACTACGACCCGGACAGCTAGGCGACACAGGGGTCAGACCTTCTGGACCCATTTCTTCACGAGGAGTGGCCTACGACCATGCGGACAGTAGGCGCGCCGAGGTCCGTACGCTGCTGAACCCCGGCTTGTGGCTCCGCTGTTAGGAAGCTGGCGAGAAGACAATGTCCACGAAGTAGTTGGTGGCGCTTGACGTCAGGTTGGGCACCGTGGCTCCGGTGCCGAAGGCGTACAGTCCGTTCCGCGTTGCGGCTGCGGTGAGATAACCGGAGGTGCGGGCCTGGCTGAAGTAGTTGGTGGTGTAGGAATACCGGCCGGTCGGCGCGTTGTAGGACACCACGTAGTCGGTATTGGCCGCTAGCCGGATGGGCGTGGCCAGCGTGACCGACTGCCAACCGGTAAGGCTTTCATTGGTGAAAGTAGCCCGGATCAGCCGCGTCCCGGTTGAGTCCCAGAGTGAGCCGGTGTGTGTGCCGGTGTTCAGCAGGCCCTTGTAGAACCGGATGGCGGTCACCAAACCGGTGCGGGTGGTGCGGAACGAGACGCCCACCTCAGTGGCCCTGAGGTTGAGGATGTTGCTGGACGCCGGCGTCACGGTGGCAAACATGGACTGGTTGGCCGGGTTGGCGGTGGTGAACACCCAACTGGTTGCTGGCAAGGTGGCACCGTCAGTCGAAACAACCGTGACGGCCCGGGCAGTCACCTGCGTGTTAGCCGGCAGCAGATTGGTGGGGGAGAACGTAATGGTCTTGTTGTCCGTCGAGATCGCCGACGTACCAGCCACCGCAACACCGGCAACCGTCAGCTGAACGGAAGACCCCGCCCGCACAGGTGCGGACAGGGTCAACGTGGGAGTGGCATCACGGGCAATATTGGTGGCATTCGGCGCAGGTGTCTGCGCCGAAACTGTGAGAGCCGCAGGGGCTGGTGGCGGAGGCGGTGGCGTGACCACCGTGCTGAACACGACGTCCACCAGGTAGCTGGCACTGGAGCCGTTGGCGGGGTACGCCGACCCGGAAATGAAGGCGCCGGAGCCTTCGGTGGTGCGGAGTGGGCCGCTGGTGAAGCCGGTGGAGAAGCCGCCGCTGGTGGCTGAGTAGACGCCGTTGGGGGTGGTGTAGGCGGCGATGTATTCGGTGTTGGCGGTGATGGTGACGGGTTGGTTGAAGGTGGCGGTTTGCCAGCCGGCGGTGGTTTCGTTGGTGAAGGTGATGGTGGCTAGTTGTTGGCCGGTGGTGGTGTAGAGGGCGCCGGTGTGGGTGCCGGTGTTGCCGGCTGATTTGTAGAAGCGGATGCCGGTGATGGTGCCGGCGGTGTTGCTGGCGAAGCGGGTGCCGAGGGTGAGGGGGACGCCGTCGTTGATTTCGTTGGTGGTGGGGGTGACGGTGTCTTGGTAGAGGGTGCAGGGGCAGGTTCCTTCGGTGCGTGCGGGTGGCACGGTGGTGAAGGTCCAGGTGATTCCTGCGCTGAGGGCTTGTCCGGTGGTGGAGGTTGCGGTCAGGGTGGCGGTGTAGGTGGTGGCGGTGGCTAGGGGTGTGGTGGGGGTGAAGGTTGCTTTGCGGGTGGTGGCGTCGTAGGTCGTGGCGCCAGCCACCGCAGTATTACCCGGACCCGTCACGGCGATGCTGACGGAGGAAGCCACGGCAGGCTTGGACAGCACCGCAGAGGTGGTGCTGTTCAGCGGCACGCTGGACGAACCGGCCAACGGTTGTTGCGCTGTCCCGGTAAACGGCGAGTCCGCGTATTGGACCACCACGTCCACCAGGTAGCTGGCATTGGAGCGCGAGCCGGGGAAATCGGTGGAGTAGGAGTACGCTCCAGCGTCCGAGCCCGTGCGCAGGTTACCCACGCTCAGGCCATTCCCGAATCCGTTGCCCGTTGCCGAGTACGTTCCGGTGGGGCTCTTGTACGCCACCAGGTATTCAGTGTTGGCGGACATGGTGACCGGCTGGTTGAAGTACGCGGTCTGCCAGCCGGAAGAGCTCTCATTGGCGAACGTGACGCTGGCCAACTGCTGGCCCGCGGCGCTCCAGAGGGTACCCACGTGGGTCCCGGTGTTGCCGGCCGACTTGTAGAACTTGACGCCAGTGACGGTGCCGTTCGCGGTGGAGGTGAACCGGGTGCCCAGGGTCAGCGGTACGCCGTCCTTGATTTCGGCGATGCTCGGCGTTGTCGATTCATCGAAGAAGCTGCAGGGGCAGGAACCCGGGGTAGGCGCGGAGACCACGGTGGTGAAGGACCACGAGCCGCCGGCCGTCAAGGCCCCGCCGCCCGTTGCCGTGCCGGTTAGCGTCGCCGTGTACGAGGTACCCAAGGCGAGAGCGGCCGACGGCGTGAAGGTCACCTTGCGGGCCGTCGCATCGTAGGCGGTGGCGCCGGCAACACTGGCGCCTGCAGCGGTCTTCAAGGTCAACGTCACCGAGGCTGGCGTGACCGGCCGCGAGAACGTTGCGCCCACCGTCGCGGCCTGCGGAACGCTGGACGCGCCCGGCAGTGGGAATTGGTTGACGGCGGACAACGGTGTGTTGTCCGTGGTGTCGAACAACGCGTCAACGAAGTAGTTGCCGTTGCCGAAATTGTTGGTGGGGAACGTGTCTGGCGAGCCATACACGCCGGCAGGGGCGGCACCGAAGCCGCCAGCCACTGTCAGCGGCGGATCGGTCATCCCGAAGCTGGCCCACTGGTAGTCCTTCGAGGCGTAGTGGCCCTTCGGTGCGGTGTACGAGATGGTGTACGTGGTTCCAGCAGTGACGGCAATGGTCTGCGGGAACGTGACTTTCTGCCAGCCGGACGCCGTCTCAGAGGTGTAGGTAGCGGTGGTGAGGCGCTGGCCTGCGGCATTCCACAGCGACGCGACGTGCGTGCCGGTGTTGGCTGCCGACTTGTAGAAGCGGGCGCCGGTGATGAAACCGTCCACGCTGGGAGTGATGCGCATCCCCAATTCGTAGGCGCCGCCGTCGTTCGCGTCCACCGTCTCGGGGACCTGCTGGCCAAACACCGAGTAGGGGCCCGTGAGTTGGAGGTTACGGGTGGCGGTGGCGCCGATGTTGGCGCTGTCATCCACGGCGCGGACCTTCAGCGTGGTGGTGGTGAGGCCCTTCTGGATGTACGTGTAGGTCCAGTTCTGCTTGCCTTGCGCTGGGTGCCACGACGTGCCGCCGTCGGTGGAAACCTCGACGCCGGCCACTACTCCGCCCACGTCGGCGGCGGTACCGGTGGCGGTGACACTGACGCCGTGCGCCAGGGACGCGTTCTCCGCCGGGGACGTGATGGTGGCAGTGGGCCCGGTGGTATCCGTGCTTGCCGCTGCTGCCGCAAGTGCGGTGTCGCGGGTACCCGGCTGGGCGCCCATGTCGGCAAAGAGGTTGATCTGGGCCTGCTGCATCCGAGGATCAGCTGCTGCACCTTGGCCGTCGTGGTTCTGGTCCAGGCCCCACGTCCATTGGACGGTTCCGGCGCCAAAGACCAAGGCTCCACTGGCCGCACGGTACAACGTGAGGTTGTGGGTGGTGGTGCCAGGGGTGACCACGTTGCCGAAGTCGCGCAGGTATTGGCTGGTGGGACCTGTGGTGGTGGACAGCTTGATCAGGCCAGCGGGCCGGAAGCCATTATCCAGGTCTTCGTCAGACTCGTAACCAATGGTGTGCGGCGCCAGGGCAGCGGTGGTGTTGGCGGCCAGTGACGTTAGGGACGTGTTGCGCCAGAGGCGGGTTTTGCCTTCGGCCGCGCTGACGGTGATGGGCAGGTCCGTGTAGTTGGACATGTACAGCGTGCCGGTCAGCGCGTTTTCGGGCAGGCCAGCTCCGTTGGCTTGTGATGCGAAGCGGGGGTCACGCCAGGTACCGGTCCACTGTGTGCTGGGATCGATCTTGCCGTTGGCCCACGTCTCTTTGTAGGAGGTGATGGTGCGGTGCGCGGCGCCGTTGACGGGAGAAGGCTCGTACCGGACCCGCCAGTACACCTCGTTGCCGGAGAGGAACTGCAGGTTCACTCCAGCGTCCCGGGCTGCTTCAACGTTGGTGCGCTGGTTGCCTGACCAGTACTCGTCATGGCCCACGGAGAGGAAGACCTTGTGGTTGAGCAGCAGCCCGCCGCTGCGGTCCGTGTCCAGGCCGCTGATGTAGCTGACGTCGTAGCCGTTCTTCTCCATGAACCGGACCATGGGATATTCGTTGCTGAAGTAGAAATCGCGGCCCTCCGACGCGCCGCGGGTGACCACTGGCCGGTTGTAGCTGATCTTGTAGGCGCGGCCGTTCGAGGCGCCCTGGTAGAAGTCCGAGCCGCCGTACGTGTTGTAGGCCTGCCAGGTGGGATCCGATGTCTGGAAAACGACGTCGGAATGGCTGCTGTCGTTGCGGACCACGAAAGTGATGTGGCTCTGACCGCCGGTGTCAGGGCGGGTGAGCAGCGCGAAGTAGACGCCGGAGACGGCCGTCGAGGGGACGTTCCAGGTGGCCGAGACGGCCCAGGTACCGCAGTCATACAGCTCTGTGGCGAGGTCGGTGAGGCACTGCGGCTGCGTCTGGCGGAGGGCGGACGGAGTGACGTCGGCAACCTTGCGGGCGCCGAGGCCCTGGTACCAGCCGGTGCGGTAGATCGCGATGGTGTAGTTGGTAGCTTTCGTGTCCACCTTGAATTGCACCGGCTGGCCGGCGTTGATGCTCATTTCGGTGGAGAAGCCTTGGATGGAGTCATCGCCGGCTCCATTGATGTCCCACTCGTCGGCGGGAGCGCCGGGTTTGGAGTTCTCGCAGGCGATCGTATTGACCAAGGGCGCGCAGGGGTCGGCCGCCGAGGCAGCTGCCAGGAACGCGGCGGGCAGGCCCAGGGGGAGCAGCGACGCCACCAACGCGAAGGCCAACGGGATGACGATCCTCCGGAAAGGTGTCAGTGGCCGCTTGGCGGGTGAAACTGGCATGAGAACTCCTGATTTGAGAACGCGTGAAGCGTATGTGGCAGGCCGCGATGGCGCCCCGTACCCTGTGCTGTCCGCCCCCAAAGGCAGCCAAACCAAGATATTCAGTTGACCGGGGCCGATCGGGGAAATCACCCACCCGCGCTTTCTGCAAAAGCACCGATCCAACCAGGAAGGAACCGGCCCCATGGGACCCGGGTGAGACCACCTGGTCATGCAATTTCTAGCAACCTCTGCAGTGAGCTTAGAGGTGCCGAATATGCGCTGCAAGGTACTTTGCGGTAGTTGGCGCGATCCCGCAAAAGTATGCGGATGTCCGCAGTCCACACCACTGTCGGTGCGAGCAAGTAGATTTAGGACAGGGATTGCCCCTCCACACCATCAGCCAGGAGATCCGAAGAGCCTTGCACCTGAAAAGCCTTACCGTCCGGGGGTTCAAGTCGTTCGCGTCTGCCACCACGTTCGACTTCGAGCCAGGCGTCACCGCCGTGGTGGGTCCCAACGGTTCCGGGAAGTCCAATGTGGTGGATGCGCTGGCCTGGGTGATGGGTGAGCAGGGCGCCAAAACCCTCCGCGGCGGCAAGATGGAGGATGTCATCTTCGCGGGCACGTCGGGGCGGGCTCCGCTGGGCCGGGCGCACGTGTCCCTCACCATCGACAACGCCGACGGCGCGCTCCCTATTGACTACAGCGAAGTCACCATCTCCCGGACCCTCTTCCGGACCGGCGGTTCCGAGTACGCCATCAACGGATCGGC
This sequence comes from Arthrobacter ulcerisalmonis, assembly GCF_900609065.1. GTDB lineage: Bacteria > Actinomycetota > Actinomycetes > Actinomycetales > Micrococcaceae > Arthrobacter > Arthrobacter ulcerisalmonis. Next base: position 8,791 of record NZ_UXAU01000040.1, read on the forward strand.
GTGCCGGCTGTTGGATATCCAGGAGCTGCTCTCGGATTCAGGGCTGGGCCGCGAAATGCACGTCATCGTGGGCCAGGGCCAACTGGACCGGGTGCTCCATGCCACCCCGGAGGACCGCAGGGGTTTCATCGAAGAGGCAGCGGGCATCCTCAAGCACCGGCGTCGGAAAGAGCGGACCGTGCGCAAGCTCGAGGCCATGCAGGCCAACCTGCAGCGCCTCACCGACCTCACCGGGGAGATCCGCCGCCAGCTCACGCCGTTAGGTAAGCAGGCAGAGGTGGCCCGCCGCGCGCAACGAGTCCAATTCGACGTCCGGGACGCGCGCGCCCGTCTCCTGGCCGATGATCTAGTCCAACTGCAGGGCAGCCTCCGGCGGGACCTCGCCGATGAGGCGGAACTCAAAGCCCGCCGGACCGCCGTCGAACAGGAGCTCGACGTCGGCCGGCGCACCCAGGCAGGGTTGGAGCAGTTGGCTGCGGAGGCAACGCCGCTGCTCAATGCTGCCCGGGACACCTGGTACCAACTCTCTGCCACCCGGGAACGGCTCCGGTCCTTGGGATCCTTGGCTCACGAGCGCAGCCGGCTCCTGGGCTCGGCTGATTCGTCCCCGCCCGCTGGCCGGGATCCTGAGCAGCTGGAACGCCAGGGGTCTCGGGTCCGGTCAGAAGCCAGCGAGCTGGAGGCGCGTGTCGGCGGGCTGCGGTCCGCGTTGGGCGCCGCCACGGCTGCGAAGGCTGCTGCCGAGTCGGCTGCCGCAGACGAGGAGAAACGGCTCACGGCTGAGCTGCGCGCGGCCGCTGATCGCCGGGAAGGCCTGGCCAGGCTTGCTGGCCAGGTGGGCGCCGCCAGGTCGCGGACCGAAGCGGCGCACGCCGAGTTGGGCAGGCTCCGGGAGTCGCTGGTGGCTGGCAGCGGCCGGCGGGCCAAGGCCCAGGAGGAATTCACGGCCCTCGAGAACCAGGTGGCGGGGGTTGAAGAAGGCGAGGAATCGCTCGATGCCGATTATGAAGTGGCCAGCACGGCGCTGGACTCTGTGGAGGCGCGGATCGCCGAACTGAAGACAGCCGTCAACGAGGGCATCCGCCGTCGGGACGCGCTTGCAGCCAGGGTGGATGCGTTGAAACTGGGGTTGGAACGCAAGGACGGTGCCCGACATGTAGTGTCCGCTGGGCTCGCCGGAGTCCTGGGACCACTGGCCGACCATCTCACGGTGGAAGTTGGTTTTGAGGCGGCCGTTGCTGCGGCTCTCGGCGAGATGTCCGACGCCGTGGTGGTTACGGATGCCGCTGCTGCCGCGTCCATCCTGGACTTGCTGCGGGCGGACGACGCCGGGCGGGCAACACTGTTGCTGGGCTCGGTTTCGCTGCCGGGGGACCCCGCGGCTGCTGGCAGTCCTCCCGCCGAGCTTCCTGGTACGGCGCGGTGGGCAGCCGATCTGGTGGACGGAACCACCGCGCATCTGCCCATCGTGCGGCACCTGCTGTCGGGGACCGCCGTCGTCCCCGACATTGCCGCCGCTGCCGCCTTGGTGCGCCACCTGCCCATGCTGACGGTGGTCACCGTTGCCGGCGAGGTTTTCACCTCAGTATCGGTGACCGGCGGGTCCGCCAAGGCGCCGTCGCTGTTGGAGGTGCAGGCCGCCGTGGCCGACGCCGAGGCCCAACGTGCCGAGGTCACTGCCGATCTGGAGCGGAATCGGTTTGCCTTGGTCAGTGCCGAGAGTCAGCGGAAGGACGCACGGGAACGCGCGGACGCGGCGTTGGACCGGCTGCACGATTCGGACGCCAAGCTGGCCGCCGTGGCAGAGCGGCTGGGGCACCTGAATTCAGTGTTGCGGAGCGCCGTGGGCGAAGATGAGCGACTGCAGGCGTCGCTGGCGCGAGCCGAAGTCAATGTTGGCGTCGAAGAGGAAGCGCTCGCCGTCATCGCCGCGCGACTCGCTGCCGCGCAGGAGGCGCCAGTCGACGACGAGCCGTCCACAGAACGACGCGATGCCCTGGCAGTTGCCGCGACTGCTGCCCGGGGCGCCGAGGTGGAGGCCCGCCTCGCACTTCGGAGCTCCGAAGAACAGCTCCTGGCTACCCGCAACCGCGCCGAGTCACTGGACCGGGCGGCGGCCACCGAACGGCGGGCTCGCCAGGACGCGGCCGAGCGGGCCCGCCGTCGTCAGCTGCAGGCGGGCCGGGCCACGGCAGTTGCGGCTGGCGTCGACTTGGCCTTGACCTACGCGGACGTGTCAGTTGACAGGGCGCGGCATGAACGCGACCTGGCGGAGGAAAACAAGGAGCGCCGGGACCAGGGCTTGCTCGAAATCCGCGCAACCACCGACGCCTTGGCTCGGGAATTGGCTGAATTGACCGATTCGGCACATCGCGACGAACTGGTCCGCACCCAACAGCGCGCAAAGATCGAGGCGCTGGAGGCGCGGTCCATTGAAGAGCTGGGGATTACACCTGATGCCCTCACCGCAGAGTTCGGCCCGGAGGTCCCGGTGCCCGTTGCAGCCGCCGAAAGTGCCGATAAGTGGGCCGCGTTGCGGGCGCCGGTCGACGCTGACGGAGCCGAGATCGTGGCCGGCGTTCCCTATATAAGGGAAGAACAGCAAAAAAGGCTGCGCAGGGCAGAACGGGACCTCGCCAGCCTGGGCAAGGTCAACCCGTTAGCCCTTGAGGAATTTGCAGCGCTGGAGGAACGCCATCAGTTCCTCAGCAGCCAACTGGAGGACCTGAAGGCCAGCCGCAAAGACCTCCTGGACATCATCAAAGAGGTGGACGATCGCGTGCAGCGGGTCTTCACGGAGGCGTTCGAGGACACCCAGGCCCAATTCATCCGGGTCTTTGGCCGGCTGTTCCCGGGCGGTGAGGGACGGCTTGTCCTGACCGATCCGGCCGACATGCTGACCACTGGCATCGAGGTGGAAGCCCGGCCAGCCGGAAAGAAAATCAAACGCCTCTCGCTGCTGTCCGGTGGCGAGCGCTCACTGACGGCTGTGGCGTTGTTGGTGGCGATCTTCAAGGCCAGGCCGTCGCCGTTCTACGTGATGGACGAGGTGGAAGCTGCGCTGGATGACACCAACCTCGGGCGACTCATCACCATTTTCGAAGAGCTCCGCGAATCCAGCCAGCTGATTGTGATCACGCACCAAAAGCGCACCATGGAGGTTGCCGACGCCTTGTACGGGGTGACCATGCGCGGCGACGGCGTCTCGACGGTCATCAGCCAACGGATGGGCGCCGACGCCTAGCACGCCAGGGCGAGGCGGTGCGATTATGAGAAACTAAGGACGTGAATGACATCCTTCCTATCGTCCTGTCCATTGTTGGCGCCCTGGTGGTTATTGGTGCGCTGATCCCGGTCCTCATCAAGACCCGAAGGAACATCACCCAGTACCCGGGCACCCGCGACGCCAACGATCCCGACGTCCGACCCGGCGGCACCACCACCGTTGACGCTGACGGCCAGTCGGCGCCGGCCGGTGGCATCGACAGTCTTCCCGCCCTCGATGACGTGGCCGTGGACGTTCCGGACGATGCGGCCGGGCTGGAGACCATCCGGGTGGAGACGCCCCTGCCCGTGGCGGGCCGACTCACCCGGCTGCGCGAGCGGCTGATCCGCTCCAACAACATCATGGGCAAGGGCCTGCTGGCGTTGTTGTCGAGCGACAAGATTGACGAGTCGGTCTGGGACGAAGTTGAAGAGACGTTGCTGCTGGCAGACCTGGGCACCGAACCCACCATGCAGTTGGTGGATGCACTCCGCGAGCGCGTCAAGGTGTTGGGCACGCGCACCCCGGACCAGGTCAAGGCGCTGCTGCGGGAGGAACTCATCAAACTGGTGGACCCCACCATGGACCGGACGCTGCGCGTTCAGCGGCACGCAGACAAGCCTGCCGTGGTGATGGTGGTTGGTGTGAACGGCGTGGGAAAGACCACCACCGTTGGCAAGCTGGCCCGCGTCCTCGTGGCCGAAGAGAAGGACGTGCTGCTTGGCGCTGCAGATACGTTCCGGGCCGCAGCCGCCGAACAGTTGGCCACCTGGGGAGCGCGCGTGGGCGTGCCCACAGTGAAATCCGACATCGACGGTGCTGACCCCGCCTCCGTGGCCTACGAGGCCGTGAAGGCCGGCATCGACCAGGAAGTCGACGTGGTGATGATTGACACCGCCGGCCGCCTGCAGAACAAGGTCGGCCTGATGGACGAACTGGGCAAGGTCAAGCGTGTCATTGAAAAGCTTGCGGAGGTGGACGAGGTCCTGCTGGTCCTGGACGCCACCACCGGGCAGAACGGCCTGAACCAGGCCCGCGTCTTCTCCGAGGTCGTCAACATCACCGGCATTGTGCTGACCAAACTCGACGGCACGGCCAAGGGCGGCATTGTGGTGGCCATCCAGAAGTCCCTCGGCGTCCCCGTCAAGCTCATCGGGTTGGGCGAGGGTGCGGATGACCTCGCCCCGTTCGACGCCGAAAGCTTCGTCGATGCGCTGCTGAACTAAGGTAGGGGCTGCTTTCGCCCTGTCACTCTTGGCGTCGGCTGGCCAGCGTTTCCGGCGTGGCCAGCCAGCCGAGTGCAGCCACGACCAGCACCCCACCGGTGACCCCAAACGCCCAGCCGTACCCCAACTGGTCCGCCAGTAGGCCGGCGAGGATGGGCCCGGCGATAGCGCCGACGTCGGACGCCATCTGGTACGCCGCCAGCACCCGCCCACCGGAGCGACCGCTGCCAATGACGTCCGCCAAGGCGGCCTGCTGCGCGGGTCCGAGCAATCCTGAGCCCACGCCCGCCAGGATCGAGGCGGCCAGGAACCAGCCCAGCTGGGTCGTGAAGCCGATGCCCGCCGTCGCCAGCCCGGCCAACAACAGCCCCGACACCAGCATCGGCTTGCGGCCCAGCGAATCAGCCAATCGGCCAGAGAACGTGAGTGCTGCGGCGTTGCCAGCGGCAAACACCGCCAACGCCAGGCCGGCAGCTTCCGGCCCGGCACCGAGCGCAGCCACCGCAAAAAGCGGGACCGTCGCCATCCGGACGCCGAACGTGGCCCAGCCGTTCGCGAAGCTCGACAGCAACGCGGACCGGTAGGCCTGCACCCTCAGCCCCTCAGAAAAGAGCATGGCGGGCGCCGCCTTCGCGGCGGCATCACCGTTTTTGCGGTCGTGGCTGAGCTGAGTGTGGACCACGACGGCGGCCACCACCAGGGCGGCCGCGTAGGCGAGGAAGGGGACCCGAAGCCCGAACCCGGCCAGGAGCCCGCCCACAATGGGCCCGGCCACGTTGCCGATCAGGAACGCCGAGGCATACGCACCAGACACCCGGCCGCGGCTCTGCGGTGGCGCGAGCCGAATGACCAAGGCCATCGAGGCCACAGTGAACATCACCGAGCCCACGCCGCCCAGGCCACGGAAGACGAGCAGCTGCCAGTAGTCCTGGGCGAAAGCGCACGCTGCGGTGGAGACCGCCACAATGAGGAGCCCGGAAACGTAGACGGGCCGCTCGCCCAGCCGCGCGATCAGCACCCCGCCGGCAGGAGCAAAGACGAGCCGCATCAGGGCGAAGATGCTGACAATGACGGCCGCCGCCGTCGCCCCCACATCAAAAGTGGTGGCAAATTGCGGCAGTACGGGCGCCACGAGGCCGAATCCGAGGGCAATCAGGAACGCGGCGGCCAGCATCACCTTGATATCGCGGGACAACTTCTCCCGCTGCAGCCGCAGCCGGCTTGTATTCCGGGCGCTGGCGCCGGTGGGAGGTGGTGATGCGGTCATGGGTGCAGGGTCCTAGGGCAGGGGAGGGATGCCTTACGGCGAAAGCGGGGAAACATAACCGTAACAAGCCAGATATGCACCATTTACTTCCCAGAGGTTGTTGTAACAAGCCCGCAATAGGAATCCTCCGCAAGCGAAACACGCCGCCAGCAGACTCGTTACAGGACGCAAGAGCGTTGGCAGGCGGATACGTCCGCAGAATTCTGATGAGAGAGGACGTGGACCATGGAACTCACCGCAGGTCACGTTTGGGTCATGGTGTCAGCAGCTCTTGTGCTGCTCATGACACCGGGTCTGGCATTTTTCTACGGCGGCATGACACGAGCCAAAGCGGCCCTGAACATGATGATGATGAGCTTCATCTCCATCGGCATGGTGGGTGTTGTCTGGGTGCTCTGGGGCTACTCAATGTCGGGCGGTGACGGCTTCCTCCAGCTGGTGGGCAACCCCTTCGCCCACTTCGGCTTGGAAGGACTGACCAGCCCTGACGCGCTCATCGCAGTGGGCTTCGGCGCTACCTTCGCCATCATCACTGTGGCCCTGATCAGCGGCGCCATCGCAGACCGCGCCAAGTTCGGCGCCTGGACCGTGTTCGTCCCTGTCTGGGTCACCCTGGTTTACTGCCCACTCGCCTACATGGTGTGGGGTGGCGGCCTCTTCAGCGAAGAGGGCGCCGTTGGTTCGGCATTGGGTGAAGCGATCGACTTCGCCGGCGGCACCGTGGTGCACATCAACGCCGGTGTTGCAGCCCTGATTCTGGTCTTCATCGTGGGTAACCGCAAGGGCTTCGGCAAGGATCCGAACCACCGCCCGCACAACATCCCGTTCGTGATGCTGGGTGCAGCGATCCTCTGGTTCGGCTGGTTCGGCTTCAACGGTGGTGCGGCCACCACGGCAGAACAGGGCGGCCTGATCTGGATCAACACCTTGGCAGCTCCCGCAGCAGCAATGCTCGGCTGGCTCGTGACCGAGCGCATCCGTGACGGCCACCCCACCTCCTTGGGTGCCGCATCAGGTGTGGTCGCCGGTCTGGTAGCCATCACCCCGGCCTGCGCCAACGTCAGCCCTGTCGCTGCCCTGGGCCTCGGCCTGGTAGCCGGTGTCGCCTCGGCCTTGGCCGTGGGACTCAAGTTCCGCTGGGGCTTCGATGACTCACTTGACGTGGTGGGCGTCCACCTGGTCTCCGGCATCATCGGCACCGTTGCACTGGGCTTCATCGCCCTTCCCCAGGACGGCGTGGGCGGCGGCCTCTTCTACGGTGGCGGTTTCGGCCAGCTCTGGGCACAGCTTGCAGCAGCAGGCATCGCGATCGTCTACTCGGCAGTGATGACCACCATCATTGCGCTTGCCATCCACAAGACCATGGGCTTCCGGGTCTCGCAGGAACAGGAAACGGTGGGTGTGGACCTCAGCCTGCACGCCGAAACCGCCTACGAATTCGGCGTCGGTGGACACGGTGGCAGCTTCTCGCCACTGCACGACATGATCACGGGCAAGGCCCAGCAGGAACCGGCCAAGACGAGCGAAGCAGCAGCAGGCAAGGAAAGCGTGGGGGCATGAAACTGATCACCGCAATTGTTCGTCCGGAAAAGCTCGACACCATCCGTGAAGGGCTCGAGTCCTACGGAGTCCAGGGCCTCACGGTCAGCGCAGCGAGCGGCTACGGCCGGCAGCGCGGCTACACCGAGGTGTACCGGGGAGCCGAGTACAACGTGGATCTCCTGCCCAAGATTCGGGTGGAGGTCCTGGCCACCGACGAACAGGCAGATGACATCCTGGATGTCATCATCGCCAGCTCCAACACCGGCCGGGCCGGCGACGGCAAGGTCTGGACCATGGACGTCTTCGAGGCAGTCCGGGTCCGCACCGGCGAACGCGGCGTCGCAGCCATCTAGGCACTAACCACAACATTGACGCAAAGGGATGGGCAGGGAACCAACTGGTTCCCTGCCCATCCCTTTGCCGTGCGCACCTGGGCGCCGGCGGCTTACTGGGCGGCTGACTCCCCGGCCCAGCTGGCGGGGCCGGTGGAGCCGGCGTCGTAGGTTTCCAACGGAACCGCACCGTCCTGCCACGCCTTGAGGACCGGCTCAACGATCCGCCAGCAGTCCTCGGCCGTGTCGCCGCGCACGGACAGCAGCGGATCGCCGGCCAGGATGCCCTCAAGGACTTCGCCGTAGGGCAGCAGGCCTGCGCTGCTGAGCTCGGCGTTGAGGGTGGCATGGCTGAGCGAGAAAATATCGCCCGGGCCGTTCACATCGACGTCGAACTGCAGGGTGTCCGGGCCGAACCCGATCCGCAGCTGGTTGGGGGTGTCAATCCCGGTGAAACCCTTGGGCAGGTGCGGCACCGGGCGGAACGTCACCACCGCCTCCTTCCGCTTGCGGCCCAAGGCCTTGCCGGAGCGCAGCACGAACGGCACGCCCTGCCAGCGCCAATTGTCGATGTTCACCCGGACCTCGGCCAGCGTCTCGGTGCCCTTAGCTGCGTCAACACCGTCTTCGGCAGCGTAATCCGGTACCTGCCGCCCGTTGATGGTGCCGGCTGTATAGCGGGCCCTCTTCGTGGACGCCGTGAGGGGTTCGCGGATGCTGCTGGCGCGCAAGACGGTGGCAACAGCATCCCGCAGGTCTTTCTCGTGGATGCTGGCTGGAGGCTCGATCGCCATGAAGGCCATGATCTGCAGGAGATGGCTCTGGATCATGTCCCGCAAGGCACCGGCACCGTCGTAGTACCGGGCGCGGCCCTCCAGAGCCAGGTCCTCGTCGAAAATGATCTCGACCTTCTCGATATGCTCCCGGTTCCAGACCGGTTCCAGGAAGTTATTGGCAAAGCGCAGCCCCAAGACGTTCAGCACTGTTGCCTTGCCAAGGAAATGGTCCACCCGGTGGATGTGGTCTTCTGCCACCAGCTTCGCCAGGGTCCGGTTCAGGTCCCGGGCCGATTCCGCACTGGAACCAAACGGCTTCTCCAAGACCAAACGGGTACCGGCAGGCACGTCCTCGGGGCGCAGGGCCTCGCAGGCCAGCTGGCTGATCTTGGGCGGCAAGGCAAAGTACACGGCAACAGGTCCCGCCAAGCTTGCCAGGAGTCCAGCAAGGGCGCCCTCGGCGGTGACATCGAGCTGGTGGTAGGTGCTGGCCGCCGCCATCTGCTGCAGGGCTGCGGCGCCGTCCGCGGACCCGTCGACGGCGGCACCTGCTGAACCGGCCGTCGTCGCGCCTTCACCTGCCGCGCCCTCGGCTGCTTCCGGGGCGATCGGGGCCGTCATGGCGGTCGCCAGCCGCTCCTGCCACTGTTCCGGCGACCACGGGTCCGAGCCCGCCCCCACCAGTGCCAACCCATCGGCACGGCCACGGACCACCAGGCTTGCCAGCCCGGGAAGGAGCAGCCTGCCGGTCAGGTCGCCCGAGGCGCCAAGGATGAGCAATGTACGTACAGTTGTTTGGCTCGTCATTTTGCCAGCATGCCATCTTGCAAGCCCGACTTGGTACCCTTGGTAGTCGAGTCCCGATCATCCACTGAAAGAAGTTCACGGCGCGTGTTCAATTCACTCTCTGACCGGTTGGCAGCAACTTTCAAGAATCTCCGCGGTAAAGGCCGCCTCACTGAGGCTGACGTTGATGCCACCGTGCGTGAGATCCGCCGCGCCCTCCTCGATGCCGATGTGGCTGTTCCCGTGGTGCGTGAATTCACAGGACGCGTCCGTGAACGTGCGTTGGGTGCCGAGGTTGCGGCAGCGCTGAACCCCAGCCAGCAGATCGTCAAGATCGTCAACGAAGAACTCCAGGAGATCCTGGGCGGGGAGACCCGGCGGATCCGGTTGGCCAAGAATGGTCCTACCGTCATCATGCTTGCCGGCCTGCAGGGTGCGGGTAAGACCACCCTCGCTGGCAAGCTCTCCAAATACCTCAAAGCGCAAGGGCACAGCCCCCTGTTGGTGGCCTGCGACCTGCAGCGACCCAACGCCGTCACGCAGCTTCAGGTGGTGGGCAAGCGTGCCAACGTGCCCGTCTTCGCGCCGCACCCCGGCGCCACGTACACCGAGCTTGAGCACCCGGCCGGCGACCCGGTAGCGGTTGCCCGGGCCGGTGTTGAGGAAGCACGCCAGAAGCTGCACGACGTCGTGATCGTTGACACCGCCGGCCGCCTGGGCGTGGACGCGGACATGATGGAGCAGGCGCGCCAGATCCGCCGGGCGATCGTCCCCAACGAAGTACTCTTCGTGATCGACTCCATGATCGGCCAGGACGCCGTCAACACCGCGCTCGCCTTTGATGAGGGCGTCAACTTCACCGGCATCGTGTTGTCCAAGCTCGACGGCGACGCCCGCGGTGGTGCCGCGCTGTCTGTCGCGTCGGTCACCGGCAAGCCCGTCATGTTTGCGTCCACCGGCGAAGGCCTGGACGACTTCGAACTGTTCCACCCGGACCGGATGGCCTCACGCATCCTGGACATGGGTGATGTCCTCACCCTGATCGAGCAGGCTGAGAAGAACTGGGACAAGGACGAAGCTGCCCGGATGGCGAAGAAATTCGCTGACCAGGAAGACTTCACCCTGGATGACTTCCTGGCCCAGATGCAGCAGATCCGCAACATGGGCTCCATGAAGAAGATGCTCATGATGATGCCTGGTGCGCAGAACATCCGCCAGCAGCTCGAGCAGTTCGATGAGCGCGAGATCGACCGGGTCGAGGCCATTGTCCGGTCCATGACCCCGCATGAGCGAGTTGCCCCCAAGATCATCAATGGCTCCCGCCGGGCCCGTATTGCCCGTGGTTCGGGTGTCCACGTGTCCGAGGTCAACGGCCTGCTGGAACGCTTCGCCCAGGCGCAAAAGATGATGAAGAAGATGGCCCAGGGCGGCATGCCGGGAATGCCCGGGATGCCTGGCATGGGCGGCGGTGCTGCAACTGCGCGGAAGAACGCCAAGAACGCGCCCAAGAAGAAGGCCAAGTCCGGAAACCCGGCCAAGGCTGCGCAGGAACTGAAGGACGCCGAGGCCAAGCGGGCTGCCGGACCCAAGTCGTTGCCCACGGGCGCGTCGTTCGGACAGCAGCAGGGCGACTTCGATCCCTCGCAACTGAATCTGCCCAAGGGCTTCGATAAGTTCCTGGGGAAGTAACCTCTTCCGTCGCCATCTGGGTAGCGGCCACAGCAGTTTTTACGTGTGAAAAAAGACGTTTGGGGGGATCAGTTGGGTTGTGGGGGGGGGGGCATAGGGTGGGG
>NZ_UXAU01000040.1:19787-129765 GCF_900609065.1 Arthrobacter ulcerisalmonis
ACCCCTCAACCTCCCCGTCCGTTTCGCCTTGTCCGGTTGGGTGCCCCCCCCCCCCCCCCCCCCCCCCCCCCCCCCCCCCCCCCCCCCCCCCCCCCCCCCCCCCCCCCCCCCCCCCGCTACTCAGTTGGGATGTCGGGGGAGTCGCATAGGGTGGGAGCATGGTCAACCAACGCGTAGTGTTCGTCCACGGCGCAGGCAACTTCGGCGCCGCCGCCTGGCCTCGCCAGCACGGTATGGCACTCGCCTACGATGCCTTGTTCCTCCGCCGCCACGGCTACGATCCCACCGCGGAACCCGTCGAGGCGTCCTTTGCCGAGGACACCAAGATCATCCTGGCAGCGCTGGCCGACGACGGCCGAGGCACCTTGGGCGGTCATGTTGTGGCCCATGCGCAAGGGGCCGTTGCGGCCATGATGGCCGCCGTCGAACGCCCGGATCTGGTGCTTTCCCTCACCCTGGTGGAGCCTGCGTGTCTGTCGCTGACCGCAGGGCTGCCCGCTACTGCGGCGCACATCGCCATGATGCAACCTCTCTTTGACGCGCGGCACCAACTCAGCGACGACGACTTCCAGCGCGAGTTCGTCCGCCGGGTATACGCCACCGACCTGCAGGAACCTGCCACTGCCGAAGCCAAGCGGTCCGCCAAACGCCTCCGCCTGCAAGCACCCGCCTGGGAAGCGCCGCTGCACATTGTGCCCGGTGTTCCTACCTTTGTCCTGACGGGTGGTTGGGAGCCGCTCTACGAAGAAATTGCGGGGTACCTCCGGGAAACCGGCGCCCAACATTGCACCACAGCGGGCGGGCACCGGCCCCAGGATTCTGCAGAGGGCGATCGCGCCATTCGCAACTTCATCAGCGGTGTCAGCGGCCGGCAGGCCAAGGCTTCCTAGAACTCCCACCCGTGGTAGCTGCCGAGCCGCGGGGGCGCCTAGCGCAAAGGCGGCACCGCAGGTTCGGGTAGATAGACCTTCCCGCCCGAGGCCAGGAACTCGTCGCTCTTCGCCCGCATCCCAGCCTCGCGTGTCGCCACCTCAACCACTGTTGCCTGCGCCGCTGCCGAGCCGTATTCGTCCCTGATGTCTTGGCTGATGCGCATGGAGCAGAACTTGGGCCCGCACATGGAGCAGAAATGCGCGGTCTTTGCCGGTTCCGCCGGCAAGGTCTCGTCATGGAAGGCTTCGGCCGTGACGGGGTCCAGCGACAGGGCGAATTGGTCCCGCCAACGGAACTCGAACCGTGCCTTTGATAGCGCGTCATCCCGTTCGTTGGCACCAGGATGGCCTTTCGCCAGGTCTGCGGCATGCGCGGCGATCTTGTAGGTGATCACACCGGTCTTCACGTCGTCACGGTTCGGCAGGCCCAGGTGCTCCTTCGGCGTGACGTAACACAGCATGGCGGTGCCGTAACGAGCAATTTCCGTGGCGCCGATGGCCGAGGTGATGTGATCATACCCAGGCGCAATGTCCGTCACGAGCGGGCCCAGCGTGTAGAACGGGGCGCCCTTGCACAGTTGCTGCTGACGTTCCACATTTTCCCGCACCAGGTGGAAGGGGATGTGGCCCGGGCCCTCCACCATTACCTGGACATCGAATTCCCAGGCTCTCTGTGTCAGTTCGGCAAGGGTGTCCAACTCTGCGAACTGTGCCGCATCATTGGCGTCAGCCGTGGCGCCCGGGCGGAGGCCGTCACCGAGCGAAAAGGCCACGTCGTATCGGGCAAAAATTTCGCACAGCTCGTCGAAATGTGTGTAGAGGAAGTTCTCCTGGCGGTGGGACAGGCACCACCCGGCCATGATGGAGCCGCCACGGGAAACGATGCCCGTCACCCGATTGGCGGTCAACGGCACGTAGCGCAGCAACACTCCGGCGTGGATGGTCATGTAGTCCACACCCTGTTCGCACTGTTCGATCACCGTGTCACGGAATATCTCCCAGGTCAGCGCGTTGGCCTCACCGTTGACCTTCTCGAGCGCCTGGTAGATGGGGACGGTGCCGATCGGTACGGGCGAGTTGCGGATGATCCATTCGCGCGTGGTGTGGATGTCGTCTCCGGTGGACAGGTCCATGACGGTATCCGCGCCCCACTGCGTGGCCCACTGCAGCTTGTCCACCTCGTCGGCGATGGAACTGGTCACCGCGGAATTGCCGATGTTGGCATTGATTTTGACCAGGAAGGCTTTGCCAATGATCATCGGTTCGGATTCAGGATGGTTGATGTTTGCTGGAATGATCGCCCGTCCGGCAGCAACTTCGGAACGCACCAGCTCCACGTCGCAGTTCTCGCGCAGGGCCACGAATCGCATTTCGGGAGTGATGGTGCCCTGCCGGGCGTAGTGCATCTGCGTCACGGTATGGCGGCCGACGGCGCGGCGGGGCGACGGCTGTTTGCCCTTCCACTCAGCAGACGCTGCTCCGCGGCGGACGGCCGACCTGCCGTCGTCGTGCAGGTTCCGCTCCCGTCCGCCGTATTCTTCGGTGTCCTGGCGAGCCGTAATCCATTCCGTCCGCAGCGCTGGCAGCCCACGCACGGGGTCGCTGCCTGGCCCAGCAGTGCGGTACGTCCTGAACGGTGCGTTGACGGCGCCGCCAGGGGAGGGCTCCAATGCGATTTCCGTCACGGCCACCCGGATCCCCGCCGCCGCATCTTCAACGTAGGCCAGCGAGTGGGAGGCCAGCGAACGGGTTGCAGGGTTGTCGTCCGGCACTGCTGTGCTGGACGGTTTTTGGGCAGAGCTGAATGGGGCTTCTGATGTAGTCACCGAATACTCACTTCCTTCGCCGGCATTACCCGGACAGGTTCGACGGTCGCAGGCTGCGTCAGCCCGATCTCAGCCCTTGCAGGGGCACCCGTGTGGTCTCCAAGAAGCTACCACACCTGCCGGTGGTGACTGCTGGCGTGGCCTCGGTGCTAGCCTGCAGGCGTGATGGAGATCGAATCGGGCACCCGACCTGCCAACTTTGGCCGGAAGCAGCCAGCGTGAGGCATGTTGTCGAGTTTTCCGGCCCGATCCTGACCGGGCCGGAAACAATTCGGCATGGACTGTGGTCGGTGGACGGCGTCTTGACCTTCACCAAACCGGTGGAGGATGCGGCGCAGGTGCTGCCGGGCTGGGTGATGCCCGGGTTCGTGGACGCGCATTGCCACCTCGGCCTGGGACCTAGCGGTGCGGTGAGCCAGGACGAAGCCGAGTCCCAGGCCCGGACCGACCGGGACGCCGGCACCCTTCTGGTCCGCGACGCTGGCTCGCCCCTTGACACCCGCCGGTACCTTCGGGGTTTTGCCGCCGAGGTGGAGCCAGACCAACTCGTGGACACGGTCCGGCAGCAGGCGCGCGACGGCGACGGTTGGGTCAAACTCGTGGGCGACTGGATTGACCGGGACGCCGGCGACCTGGCGCCTTCCTTTCCTGCCGCCGTCGTCCGCGATGCCATCGCTGCGGCCCACGACGAGGGCGCCCGGGTCACGGCGCACTGCTTCGCCACCGAGACATTGGACCAGATGCTGGACGCTGACATCGACTGCATTGAGCACGCCACCGGGCTGCAGTCCCGGCACCTGCCGCGTTTCGTGGAGCAGGGCGTGCCGATTGTGCCGACGCTCATCAATATCGCCACATTCCCGGAAATCGCTGCGGCCGCCGAAGCGAAGTTTCCGCGGTATGCGGCGCACATGCGGTCGCTCTGGGAAGGCCGCACCGAACGGGTCCGGGCCGCGTTCGACGCCGGCGTGCAGATTTTCGCTGGCACTGATGCGGGCAGCGTCATCCGGCACGGCCGCATCGCCGAGGAGATCCTGGCCCTCCACGCCGCGGGGCTGCCGATCACCGCCGCCTGGACGCGGCAACCTGGGCTGCCCGGGAATGGCTGGGAGCAGGCGGGCTGCGCGAGGGGGAGCGGGCCGACGTCGTGGTCTGTGCCGAAGATCCCCGGCTGGTGCCGGAGACCATCACCCGGCTGGCACATGTGGTGCTGGCAGGGACTGTCATACGCTGAGCAGCGAGCGGAATAAATTGAAGCTTCAAGTACTTGATACGGTAGAAGGCCGCCACACCCCGAAGGCCCGGATCTCAGGGAGTATGTAATGACCACCGCCAACCATAGCCAGGACCTCCTGCCAGCCGACCTCGCCATGGGCGCGGTGATGCTGAAGGTGGGTGACATGAAGGTGATGACGGACTACTACCAGCGCGCCCTGGGGCTCGACGTGGTGGCGGAACAGGATGGTGGGCTCTACCTGGGTCGGCGGCAGCAACCCGTGGTGCACCTGGCCCCCGCACCTGGCTTGACCCTCCCCGGGCGGGGAGAGGCGGGGCTCTTCCATACGGCCCTCCTTTTCGAGGACCAGGCGGCGCTAGCGGCGACGGTCCTGTCCGCCGCCCAGGTGGAACCCCGCTATTTCACCGGCAGCGCAGATCACCTGGTGAGTGAGGCGTTCTACTTCAACGATCCCGAAGGCAACGGGATTGAACTCTACTGGGACCGGCCGCGCAGCAATTGGTCGTGGAACGGTACCGACGTGGTCATGGACAGTCTGGCCCTGCCGCCCCAGCGCTACCTGGAGCAGCACCTCACCGAACAAGCCGTCAGCGACCAGCTCGGAACGAGCGCCGGCATTGGCCACGTGCACCTCCAGGTGGGTGAGGTCCAAGCCGCCCACGACTTCTACGTTGGCGTTCTGGGCTTCGAGAAAACGGCTGGCTGGCACGGCCAAGCGCTCTTCGTCTCCGCAGGTGGCTATCACCATCACATGGCCATGAACGTCTGGAATAGTCGCGGTGCTGGCCCCCGCAAGGACACGCTCGGCCTGGGGGAAGTGCTGATCCAGGTGCCGTCAGTGGACGACGTCGGCGCTCTCGCCGACCGCCTGAACGTCGCCAGCGTTGCCGCTCACCACACCGGACTGGAGCTGCGGTTCGATGACCCGTGGCGCAACAGCATCCGGGTGGCGGTGGCCTGAGCGGCGTCCTCCGCCGGTGTGTACTAGGCTGATTTTGAACGAGCCGGGGGCGTGGCAGGACACCCCGGCGGGCCGTACCGCCAAAGAGAATGAGGGCATTTCCCATGGGCTTCACCGAGATTTTTGTGGCCACCCATGACGCGGCGCTCAAGCGCGCCACCGTCTTGGATGCCGGCGGCCAAGCTGCTGCCGCACAGTCAGTACGAATCCCCGAGATCACCGATTTTGAGGTGGAACAGCTCGGTGACCTCGCCGGAACTGCCGTCCACGCCGGCGGCGCTGACTACGAGCTGACCCTGGTGGACGTTGCCAGCGATTCGCTGTTGGCCGTGCCCTCCGCAATGGTCCGCGCACTGGCTGACCTGCTCACCTATGAGGTCGAAGGCGACGGTAACGTGCTTGAGGACGTTGCCCAGCAGTGGGCCGGCCAGGACGAGATGCCCTTCGGCGCCGATCAGGCCACCGTGTTGGTGCAGCAGATGGCGGCTCTCGCAGGCGCCGTGGACGACGCCGACCGGACCGGACTGTACGTCTGGTCAGCCTGAGCGTCCCGTCGCAGTCCGGGCGGGCTGTGGCGCGGCGCACGAGTGTCGAGTCGAAATCCAGGCGTTGATCTGGCACAATAGACAGGTACTCGATCCGCGTGGCCCCTCTCTCCGCGTCCGGATCCTGTCCTTTGAACCTTCAAGTATGGCCCGCCCCACGGGTGCAGAACGTAGGTTCGCCCCATTTCTGACACAGGAGTGACCACAAAAGTGGCCGTAAAGATTCGCCTTAAGCGCTTTGGCAAAATGCGCGCACCGTACTACCGCATCGTCGTCGCCGATTCACGCACCAAGCGTGATGGCCGCGCCATCGAAGAAATCGGCAAGTACCACCCCACCGAAGAGCCTTCGTACATCGAGGTCGACTCTGAGCGTGCACAGTACTGGCTCTCCGTCGGCGCACAGCCGTCCGAGCAGGTTGCTGCCATCCTCAAGATCACCGGTGACTGGCAGAAGTTCAAGGGCCTGCCGGGTCAGGAAGGCACCCTGAAGACCAAAGCTCCGAAGGTTCCCTTCGTTGTACCCGAGAAGAAGTCCGTGATCATCCCGGAAGCCATCACCAAGAAGGCAGCCAAGGCTGACGCAGACGCTCCGGCCGAAGCAGAGACCACCGAGGCCGAGTAAGTTGCTGGCAGACGCGCTCGAACACCTGGTCCGCGGAATCGTTGATTCCCCGGACGATGTCAAGGTCAGCTCGAAGAACAACCGCCGCGGGGACACCCTCGAGGTACGCGTTCATCAGGAAGACCTTGGCAGGGTGATTGGCCGTCAAGGCCGCACGGCCCGCGCACTGCGCACCGTGGTGGCCGCCCTGGCAGACGGTGAGCCGGTGCGTGTCGACGTCGTCGACACCGACCGCCGCCGCTGATCGCCTCGCACTTCAGCTTTAGCTCCGGCCCCTCCACCACTGGTGGAGGGGCCGGAGTGCTTTTTACCCCAACCAAGTTTTCAACTCCGGAACAGAGGAACTCATGCAGCTTCAGGTGGCGCGTATCGGCAAACCCCACGGCATTCGCGGGGAAGTCACGGTCCAGGTCCTGACCGACGCTCCTGGTGACCGCTTTGTCCCGGGAACCGAGTTCGTGGTGGAACCCGCCTCGGCCGGTCCGCTGACAGTCATCAGCGCACGCTGGAACAAGGACATCCTGCTGCTTGCTTTCGACGAAATCGTGGACCGCAACCAGGCTGAGACCATCCGCGGCGCCAAGCTCTTCGTCGAAACTGATGAGCTGGCCGAAGACGATGACGAAGGCTGGTACGAGCACGAACTCGTGGGCCTGGAAGTTCGCGTGGGTGGCCACGTGGTGGGCAAGATCGCGGCGTTGAACACCATGCCAGTGCAGGACCTGCTGATGGTGACCACCCCGGAAGGTACTGAGATCCTGGTGCCGTTCGTGGAGCAGATTGTTCCAGAGGTCAACGTTGAGGGTGGCTACATCCTTGTCACGCCCCCTGCCGGGCTCTTCGAAGTCAACGCCGACGACGCCGAGACCCCCGAAAGCCCGGAAGGCACCGCCTAGATGCGCATCGACGTCGTCAGTATTTTTCCCGAGTATCTGGCGCCGCTGGAACTCTCGCTGATTGGCAAGGCCCGTCAGGATGGGCTCCTGGACTTGAATGTCCACGACCTGCGGACGTTCACCACTGACAAGCACCGGTCTGTGGACGACACTCCCTACGGCGGTGGGGCGGGGATGGTCATGAAGGCCGAACCGTGGGCGCAGGCACTCACCGTGGTGGCGGAACTGCACCCGGACGACGGCGGCAAGCCGGTCCTGATCGTGCCCTCGCCCGCGGGGGAGCGCTTCAACCAGGCCCTGGCCTATGAGTTGGCCGAGGAGAAGCACTTGGCCTTCGCGTGCGGCCGGTATGAGGGAATCGACGAACGGGTCATCGAGTGGGCTCAGGAACACTTCACGGTCCGCCCTGTCAGCTTGGGCGACTACGTCCTTAACGGCGGCGAGGTGGCGGTGCTTGCCATGGTCGAGGCTGTGGGCCGGTTGCTGCCAGGTGTGGTAGGCAACCCCGAGTCACTGGTCGAGGAATCGCACTCTGATGGGTTGCTGGAGTACCCCGTCTACACCAAGCCTGCATCCTGGCGTGACCGGGAGGTGCCGCCCGTCCTGCTGAGTGGCAACCACGGCAAAATCGCCCAGTGGCGCCGCCATCAGCAATACGCGAGGACAGCGGATCGCCGTCCCGATCTGCTCGCCGGCTTCGACGCCGGCTCGCTGCCCCGCGCGGACCGCACCGAACTCCATCACCTGGGGTACGACGTCGTGGATGGCCAGCTGGTGCGCCGCGACGACGCCTGATTGGCTCAACCCGGCCAGCTGTGGCAAAATTGGTCCTTGTGTCTACTGGGTTCGCGCCTGCCACAGGGGGAGCGTTACCAACAGCCAAGACAACTGGCCTCGACAAGCATTGCCGAGGGCTAGAACCACTTACCTTTCGGCGGTCATTTCCGGTGTGCACTTGCGCCCGGGCTTAGCCGCCGTGACCCAAAGTGAATGACCTGTGGCGTTCACCAGGAGTGCAATCATGCATATTCTCGACTCCGTCGATGCAGCTTCGCTGCGCACTGACATCCCCGCGTTCCGCGCAGGCGATAACCTCAAGGTGCACGTCAACATCATCGAAGGCAAGAACTCCCGCGTCCAGGTATTCCAGGGCTTCGTCCTGGGCCGCCAGGGTGACGGCGTCCGCGAGACCTTCACGGTCCGCAAGGTCTCCTTCGGCGTCGGCGTGGAGCGTACCTTCCCGGTACACTCCCCGATCATCGACAAGATTGAGGTTGTCACCAAGGGTGACGTTCGCCGCGCCAAGCTTTACTACATGCGCGCACTGCGCGGTAAGGCTGCAAAGATCAAGGAAAAGCGCGACTTCAACACCGCCAAGTAAGTCCCTTCCGGACCTGCAAGGCCGGGCCACAGCCGTATTCGGCCAGCGCCGGAGCCTCGTCGCACCAGCGCTCAGGATATTGACTATGGACCACACAAAACGCCAGTCCCGTACCAGGGGCTGGCGTTTTGTGTTGCTGGCACTGGTCCTTGCGGTCCTGATCAGTGGCCTGGTTCGTTCCCTCTGGGTGGATGTGTACTTCATTCCCTCCGAGTCCATGGAACCCGGTCTGGAAGGCGGCGATCGCATCCTGGTGTCCCGGACGTCGTTCCAGAGTGAGCCGATCCAGCGCGGTGACATTGTGGTGTTTGACGGCCGGGGAACATTTGCGCCGTTGAACAGCGGCAAGGGTGCCGCCGTCGACGCTGTTGCAGGCCTCACCCAGTGGCTGGGGCTGACCGGCAGCGACACCACCTACGTCAAACGGGTGATTGGGCTGCCTGGGGATACCGTGGTGTGTTGTGACGCCGCCGGGAAGGTGACCGTCAACGGAGTGCCCCTTGATGAGCCGTACCTCTACCCCGGGGACGTTCCCAGTACGCAGAAATTCAATTCGACCGTTCCTGCTGGCAGGCTGTGGCTGATGGGGGACCATCGGTCCGTCTCGGCTGACTCCAGAAGCCTCCTGGGCGCCCCGGGGGGCGGAATGGTACCGCTGGACCGGGTTATCGGCCGACCGATCCAGATCGTTTGGCCACTTGATAGATTTGCAGCAGTAGCTCGTCCGCCTTCGGTCGGAACCACACCAGAGAACGGACAATAGATGCCCGAGAACAACGCGGGGCCGTTCGAGCCGCGCCCCGACGGCGCATCGGAAGACCACGACGGCGGGCAGGGAACCGGAGCGACACCGCCCAGCAGCAGAGCCGCGGCCAAGGCCGCCGATTCGGCAAAGTCCGGCGGCAGCTCAGTCCTGACCTGGCTCAAGGAAGTGGCCACGGTGGTGGCCATCGCGGTCGTTTTGTCCTTCCTGATCAAGACGTTCCTGTTCCGGGCCTTCTTCATCCCGTCCCCCTCCATGGTGGAAACCCTGGAAGTGGATGACCGGATCTTCGTCAACCTCCTGGTCCCTGAGCCGTTCGGCCTGAACAGGGGAGACGTGGTGGTGTTCCGCGACACCAAGGGCTGGCTGCCAGCAGCCCCCGAGGAAGCAGCGGGCCCATTTTCCTGGGTGCAGGACAGCCTCACGTTCGTTGGTCTCCTGCCGGACAATTCAGAGCAGCACTTGGTCAAGCGCCTCATCGGCCTGCCAGGTGACCACGTGGTGTGCTGCGACGCTGGCGGAAAACTGACCATCAACGGCACCCCCATCGATGAGGCGTACATCAACCCTGCCGAAATTCCGGTGGTGCGCGACTTCGACGTGGTGGTTCCGCAAGGCAAGATCTGGGTCATGGGTGACAACCGCAACCACTCTGCCGACTCGCGGGCCCACCAGGACACTGACGGTGGATTCATCGACATCGCGGACCTCGAAGGCAAGGCCGCTGTCATTGCCTGGCCGCTCAATCGCATCAAGGCCCTCGATAATTATCCGGACGTGTTCCGGGACGTTCCAGCGCCCTAGCCATGGCCGATCTATCCGCACCGCAGGCTGTTGCTGCGTCTCGGGCGAAGGCAGTCCGGTCAAAGGCACCCGTCCGGTCCAAAGCTCCTACCCTGCGGTTTGAGCGCACCTTCAAAGCCCAAGGCGTCCGCTACCTTGCGGGGGTGGACGAGGTAGGCCGCGGGGCCCTCGCTGGTCCTGTGAGCGTGGGTATCGCCGTCGTGGACCTGGAACGG
Organism: Arthrobacter ulcerisalmonis; assembly: GCF_900609065.1. Lineage (GTDB taxonomy): Bacteria > Actinomycetota > Actinomycetes > Actinomycetales > Micrococcaceae > Arthrobacter > Arthrobacter ulcerisalmonis. The sequence continues at coordinate 29,972 of NZ_UXAU01000040.1, forward strand.
CAACGTTCGCTGCCCGGGGTGAAGGACAGCAAGTTGCTGAGCGTGAGCGAACGTGAGCGGCTCGAACCGTTGGTGCGGCGCTGGAGTGTGGCGTCCGCCGTCGGGCATGCCACGGCTGCCGAAATCGACGCGGTGGGCATTATCGCTGCGCTCCGGCTGGCCGGGACCCGGGCCTGGCACACGGTACTGGGTTCGGGCGTGACGCCTGACATGGTGCTCCTGGACGGTAGCCACAACTGGCTCTCGCCCGCGGCCCAGGACTCGCTCTTTGACACGCCGGTGCTCGACCTGGCCTGTGAAGCTCCGGTGTTCACCAAGATCAAGGCTGACATGCAGTGCCTCAGCGTGGCCGCCGCGAGCGTCATTGCCAAGGTGGAGCGGGACCAGGCCATGCGGGAGCTGCACGCGCAGATTCCGGACTACGGCTGGGACGTCAACAAGGGTTACGCCACGGCAAGCCACCGCGATGCCATCCGAACGGCCGGGCCGTCCAGGTACCACCGAGTCAGCTGGCGGCTGCTGGGCGGCGAATTGCAGGACGCCGGTGACGCCTCGGCATAACCGGGCGCACAGATGGTGCAAGATGGAAGCATGAGTGCCGAGGATCTTGAAAACTATGAAACTGACATGGAGCTGCAGCTCTACCGTGAATACCGCGATGTTGTCAGTCTGTTCAGTTACGTTGTCGAGACCGAACGGCGTTTCTACCTGGCCAACCACGTGGACCTGCAGGCGCGCAGCTCCGACGGTGAAGTGTACTTCGACCTGACCTTGCAGGATGCCTGGGTGTGGGACGTTTACCGCTCTGCCCGGTTCGTGAAGAGTGTCCGTGTCCTGACGTTCAAGGACGTCAACGTGGAAGAACTTCCGCGCAATGAGGAGCTGGCCTTGCCCAAGGATGTTGACCTGGGGAACTAGCGTTTTGGTGGACACTGTTCCTCCACATCCCTGGTAGTCCACATAGGATTTTTCTGTCCTCCTTTCCGGCCTGAGGTCCTTCAGGCTGGTGGTGGAGGTGGACCATGAAGGCCAAAGATGTGTTGGGTCGCCGGGGCGAGGTGCTTGCTGCCGGTTACCTGGAATCCCTGGGGATGTTGGTGCTGGAGCGGAACTGGCGCTGTCCTGACGGTGAGATAGATATTGTTGCCCTGGATGGGGACGCGCTGGTCATCGCGGAGGTGAAGACGCGGCGGTCCCTGGATTACGGGCATCCATTTGAGGCGGTGGGCCCGGACAAGCTGGCCCGGTTGCATCGGCTGGGGTCGGCGTGGTGCCGGGACCGGGAAGTGCGGGTGCCGTTGCGCCGGGTGGATGTTATTGCCGTGCTGGACGACGGCGGCGGCTCACCCGTCGTGGAACACCTCAAAGGGGTGGGGTGATGGCCCTCGGTCGCACCTACTCCATCGCCCTGGTGGGGCTGAACGGCTACCTCGTGGAGGTAGAAGCCGACATCGGCCAGACCCTGCCGGCGTTCATTATTCTCGGCTTGCCAGACGCGTCTCTCAACGAGGCTAAAGAGCGCATCAGATCCGCTGCCAAGAATTCCGGTATCCCCCTGAGCCACCGTAAGATCACGGCAAACCTGATCCCGGCCTCGTTACCCAAGCGCGGTTCAGGGTTTGACTTGGCCGTGACCATGGCGGTGCTTCGGGCCGCCAACGACGTCAAAGCCTCCGGAAAGACGGTCTTCATCGCGGAGTTGGGCCTTGATGGCAGGTTGCGTCCGGTCCGTGGCATCCTTCCTTCTGTGATGGCTGCGGTGCAGGCTGGCTACCCGGACATTGTGGTGGCGCAGGCCAACTACGCTGAGGCGGCTCTGGTGCCTGGCGCCAACGTGCACGGCTACCGGACCTTGGCGCGCCTGGTCCTCGACTTCGGCGCCAAACCGGAGAAGTTGGCGTTGGATTTCGAGCCTGACGATCCAGAAGAACCCTCGGATGCTCGGGCTGAGCCCCGGGTAGCTCCCGACATGGCAGACGTTTCGGGCCAAGGCGAAGCCAGGCGGGCCCTCGAGGTGGCGGCCGCGGGCGCCCACCACCTACTGCTGACCGGCCCGCCAGGGGCGGGTAAGACCATGCTGGCAGAGCGGTTGCCGGGGCTGTTGCCCGACTTGGCAGACCAGGAAGCCATGGAAGTCACGGCCATCCATTCGTTGTGCGGGCTGCCCAGTTCGGCGGCGCAGTTGTTGCGGCGGCCACCCTTCGAGAACCCGCACCACTCAGCGACCGCGGCAGCCATCATCGGCGGTGGATCCGGGGTACCGCGTCCCGGGGCTGCGTCCCGCGCTCACCGGGGCGTTCTGTTCCTTGACGAGGCGCCGGAATATGAGAGTAGGGTCCTTGACGCACTCCGGCAACCCCTGGAGAGCGGTGAACTGGTCATTCATCGATCCGCCGGCACTGCTGCCTATCCGGCCCGGTTCCAGCTGGTCCTGGCAGCCAACCCGTGTCCGTGCGGGAAGGCGAGCGGCAAAGGCCTCGACTGCACCTGCACGCCAATGGCCCGGCGGCGTTACCTGTCCAGGCTGTCCGGGCCACTGCTGGATCGAGTTGATATCCAACTCCAGGTGGATCGGGTGTCCCTCGCCGAGTTTGGCCAAGCAGGGGCCGAAGAGGCTACCAAGCCGATAGCATTGCGGGTCCTTGCCGCCCGGGTCCGCCAGCGTGAACGGCTGGCCCTCTTCGGGCTGGAGACCAATTCACAGGTGCCTGGCCGGATTCTGCGCGGCGACCTCCGCCTGGCACCTGCCGCCACGCGGATCCTCGACCACTCACTGGAACGCGGTATTCTGACGGCCCGCGGCTACGACCGGGTGCTGCGGTTGGCTTGGACGCTCGCAGACTTAGGCCTGCGAGACGTGCCGGACGGCAACGACATTGGCCAGGCTCTCGGATTACGCCAGGCTGCGGCGGTGGCAGCATGATGGCCACGGGTGTCCAAGACGAACGCATCGCCCGTGCCGCGCTGTCCCGGTTGATGGAGCCCCAGGATGCCGCGGGCCTGGCGCTGGTGCAGATCGCTGGCGCAGTCGACGCCCTGCGGATCGCCACTGGCGAACTGGCGGCTGGGCCGGAGCTGGAACGCGAGATGACGGGTCTGTTGGCCGCCAGTGGACCGTCCTCCAGTTGGTCGGGCTTGTCGGCGGCGCTCAAGCGGTGGCTGCCCAGGACGCCGGACCTGGCGCCAGAACGGGACCTTGCCAGCATGGCACGGCTGGGCGGCAGGGTGATTATTCCCTCTGATCCGCTGTGGCCGGAACAGCTGGCAGACCTGGGTCTCCAAGAGCCGTTGTGCCTGTGGTGGCGCGGCGAGGAACAACCGCTGCCGCCGATGGACCGGTCAATTGCGTTGGTGGGATCGCGGGACAGCACCAGTTACGGTGCATCCGTTACCGGGGACATGGCCTACTCATTGGCGCAGCGGGGCTTCACGGTGGTCTCTGGAGGTGCGTATGGGATTGATGCCCATGCGCATCGAGCCGCGTTGGCCGGCGCCACTGATTCGGTCCCCACCATTGCTGTGATGGCCGGGGGAGTAGACCGCTTCTATCCGTCAGGCAACGAGGACCTGCTTCGCGGGGTGGCTAACCGTGGCGCGGTCCTGGCCGAAGTTCCGCCGGGCTCCGCGCCCACCCGGTATCGATTCCTGCAGCGAAATCGTCTCATCGCGGCGTTGGCAGCGGTGACAGTGGTGGTGGAGGCGCGATGGCGGTCTGGGGCTTTAAACACGGCACATCATGCAGAGGCTCTGGGGCGGGCGGTGGGTGCTGTTCCGGGATCTGTCCACAGCGCCAACTCCGCCGGCTGCCACCGGCTGCTCCGCGATGGCGGTGCTGTCTGCGTCACGGAAGCTGCGGAAGTTGCTGAACTGGCGTCTCCCAGCGGCCAGGCCCTGCCGGACGCCAAGCCAGAAACCGCCCAAGTGCAGGACGGGCTCACCCTCGAAGACCTAATCCTCCTCGACGCCTTGCCGCTGCGGTCCAGTACCTCGGTGGAAAAACTCGGGGTAGTGGCAGGACTCAGCGTGGATTCCGTTCGCGCGGGCCTTGGACGACTGGGCCTGCTGGGACTTGCCGTCTCGGAACGCGGCGCCTGGAAACGCGGAAAGACAGGGCCATGAAGCTGCGTGTCTGAGCAGGCATGTCGTAGCCATTTGAGAGAGTAGAAACGTGGAATCACCTGCACCCGTACCGGCGGCCCTGCCCCGCGGCTTAGCTGAACCGCTCGACGCGTTTGCGGCCTACCTTGCTGGTGAGCGGGCGCACTCGGCCCATACCCAGCGTGCCTACCTTGGGGACCTTGCCAGCTTCTTCGACCACGCAGCCCAGGAAGGAGCGTCGACGCTCCAGGACCTGGAGTTGGGGACATTCCGTCGCTGGCTGGGCGCACAAAGCCAGGCCGGGGTAGCTCGGGCCACGCTTGCCCGGCGATCCGCCACTGCCCGGGTCTTCACCTCCTGGGCGCTCCGCGAGGAACGCCTAGAGACAGATCCCGCGCTGCGCCTCAAAGCGCCCAAACGCGATCGGTCCCTGCCGGGGGTCCTCCAGTCAGCCCAGGTGAACCGGCTCATGACGGGCCTCGCGGAGGCGGCCGTTGACGGTGGTCCCATGGCGGTGCGGGACCGGGCCATCGTAGAAGTCCTCTACGCCACAGGAATTCGCGTTGGCGAGCTGACGGGTTTGGACATCGACGACTTCGACCCCGATCGGCGCACCCTGCGCGTCATCGGCAAAGGCGACAAGGAACGGACTGTTCCCTACGGCGTGCCCGCTGCCCTCGCCGTGGATGACTGGCTCCGCCGCGGAAGGCCTAAGGTTGTCGGCAGTTCCAGCGGACCCGCCTTGTTCTTGGGCCTCCGCGGCGGCAGGGTAGACCAACGGCAAGTGCGCTCATTGGTCAACAAACTGTTTGAAGCGTTGGGAGATACCTCCGCCTCCGGACCGCACGCCCTGCGCCACACGGCGGCAACCCACCTTTTGGACGGTGGAGCAGACCTTCGCGCAGTGCAGGAAATTCTCGGCCACAGCAGCCTGGCCACCACTCAGATCTACACCCACGTCTCGGTAGACCGCCTACGGAAGAGCTACCAGCAGGCGCACCCCCGCGCCTAGGAGCAATAAGCCAGCTGTCAGTCTGCGAATCGCACTGGCGTAATTCTGCGGTGTACGGCACAATGAGAATCACGTCCGGGAACATTCAAGTGCTGGTTGAACTTTCAGCCAGTTACACCGGACGTGTTTGTGCACCACAGCTGAATAGATGAGCAGGATAGAGCCACCACGCATTAATGCAGCGCATCCATCCAGGCAGAGGTCGTTGGGGAAGACGTACCTAAAGCCATGGAGGATGGAATGTCTGTTGTAATGACCCGCGGTGTCTTGTTTATCCACTCTGCCCCCACGGCACTCTGCCCACACGTAGAGTGGGCCGTTGGCTCCGTCGTGGATCAGCGCACCGATCTGGAGTGGACAGCACAGCCAGCCGCGCCCGGAATGTTCCGCGCCGAGCTCTCGTGGGCCGGCCCGCAAGGTACCGGTTCCACCTTGGCGTCATCCCTCCGTGGCTGGGCCCACCTCCGCTACGAAGTGACCGAAGAGGCCAGCCAAGGTGTCGATGGTGGCCGTTGGTCGCACACGCCGGAGCTGGGCATCTTCCATGCCGCCACCGACGTTCACGGCAACATCATGGTCTCTGAGGATCGCATCCGCTACGCCTACGAATCGGGTGCTGGCGATCCGGCAGCTGTGTATCACGAACTCTCCCTCGCCCTGGGCGAGGCTTGGGACGAAGAGCTCGACCCCTTCAGGCACGCTGCCGAGGGCGCGCCGGTTCGCTGGCTGCACCAGGTGGGCTGACGCCGTCGACCGTCACTGACGCAATCGGTGACTGGTAACCCAAGACTGCAGCCGGCGAACGTATCCTCCTGAAACAAAACGCCGCCGCCGGCAACAACCAGCACCTCCGCAAAGCAAAAGTGGGCCCCGCCAACCGGCGGGGCCCACTTTTTACGCAACGACCAAACGGACGTTAGATGCTGCGGATGGCGATCACGGCATTGTGGCCGCCGAAGCCAAACGAGTTGCTCAGCGCCACGATGCTGCCCCCGGGCAGATCGCGGGCACTGGTGACCACATCCAGCGGAATAGCGGGATCCTGGTTTTCCAGGTTGATGGTGACGGGCGTCTTACGCTCGTAGACCGCAAGGACGGTGAGGACAGCCTCCACCGCACCTGACGCGCCCAACAGGTGGCCCATCTGCGATTTGGTGGCCGAGACAGCCACGTTGTCCACGTGCTTGCCCAACGCCGCGTGCAACGCCGTGTACTCGGGCTTGTCGCCAACGGGCGTGGACGTGGCGTGCGCATTAACGTGGACCACATCTTCGGCCTGGATCCGGCCATCAAACATGGCCGCCTTCAGTGCGCGGGTGGCACCCAGACCCTCGGGATCCGGTGCAGTGATGTGGTAAGCATCGGCTGTGACCGAGGTGCCGGCGAGCTCGGCGTAGATCCGCGCGCCGCGAGCCAGCGCGTGCTCCTCTGCTTCGAGGACCAACGCGCCAGCGCCTTCGCCCATGACGAAGCCGTCGCGGGAAATGTCGTAGGGGCGGGAAGCGCCCTGCGGGTCGTCGTTGCGGCGGGACAGTGCCTGCATGGAGGCAAAGGCAGCCATGGGCATCGGGTGGATAGCGGCTTCAGCGCCACCGCACATCACCACATCAGCTTTGCCGGAACGAATGAGCTCCAAACCCAGGTGCAGTGCTTCGGTGCCTGAGGCGCAGGCAGAAACCGGGGTGTGAGCACCGGCGCGGGCACCCAGGTCCAGGCTGACAGCAGCGGCCACACCGTTGGGCATCAGCATGGGAACGGTCATGGGCAGAACCCGGCGGGGTCCCTTGGCCTTCAGCGTGTCCCACGCATCCAGCAGGGTCCACACACCACCAATGCCCGTGGCGAACGCAACGGCCAGGCGGTCCTTATCGAATTCGATAATGCCGGAATCGGCCCAGGCCTCGCGGGCCGCGACCACACCGAACTGTGTGGACGGGTCCATCCGCTTGGCTTCCACCCGGCTCAAAACGTCCAGGGCGGGGGTGCTGCAGCGGGCAGCAAACTTTACGGGGAGCTCGTACTGCTCAACCCAGTCGTCTTCCAAGGTCCGGGCACCAGAGACACCCTTGAGCGCGTTGTTCCACATTGTGGGTACATCCCCGCCGATGGGTGTGGTGGCACCCAGGCCGGTAATGACTACTTTGCGTGTCATGGGATCACTCTCTGTCGGTGGGAATCCGCATGATGCTCTCGAGGATCCCGCGTAATGGTTGTCGGCCTACCCTGGCATCCAGGGTGGCCGGAAAAACGAAGGCTGCCGGTCCGGCAATGCAGACCGGCAGCCTTCCGCGCCAGGAACCGGCGCTGGTAAAACCTAGGCCTGTGCGCCGGCGATGAAGCTGACGGCGTCGCCAACGGTCTTGAGGTTCTTGACTTCTTCGTCGGGGATGCGGACGCCGAACTTCTCTTCAGCGTTGACCACAATGGTCATCATCGAGATGGAGTCGATGTCCAGGTCCTCGGTGAAGGACTTGTCCAGCTCGACTGCCTCGGGGGCAAGGCCGGTTTCTTCGTTGACGATTTCAGCCAAGCCGGCCAGGATCTCTTCGTTGCTAGCCATTGATGGCTCCTTTTCTTGTGTTGCCGGCAGGTGGTGCCGGTCAGGGGGCAGGCCGCGGGTGCGACCTTGGTGGGGCGTTGTCAGGGAAGAACGATGACTTGGGCACCGAAGACCAAGCCTGCGCCGAAGCCAATCTGGAGGGCAAGCCCGCCACTGAGCTCCGGGTTTTCCTGCAGCAACCGGTGAGTTGCCAGTGGGATGGACGCAGCGGAGGTGTTGCCCGCGTCTGCAATGTCCCGTGCCACTGTAACCGTCTCCGGCAGCTTCAGCTTTTTGACCATCTCGTCGATGATGCGCATGTTGGCCTGGTGCGGAATGAACGCCACCAGGTCCTCGGCCTGGATGCCAGCTTCCTCAAGGGCCTGCTGTGCCATCTTGGCCATCTCCCAGACGGCCCAACGGAAGACCGTCTGACCGTCCTGGCGGAGTGTGGGGTAGAGCTCCTGGGCGTCTTCGAGCAGGGCCATGTCGCCGGTGGAGTCGGACTGGCGGGCTGCCATGCCCAGGTCGCGGACATCCAGCAGCGACCGGGTCATGCCGATGGCGTCCCATTTGCTGCCGTCTGAGCCCCACACGGAAGGGGAGATGCCCGGGGTATCCGAGGGGCCGATCACGACGGCGCCGGCACCGTCGCCGAGCAGGAACGAGATGGTGCGTTCCCGGTTGTCGATCACATCAGAGAGTTTCTCTGCACCGACCACCAGGACATACTTCGCCGCTCCGGAGCGCACCAGGGCGTCACCCTGGGCGATGCCGTAGCAGTAGCCGGCGCAGGCAGCAGAAATGTCGAACGCGGGTGCCGGGGTGGCCCCGATCCGGTCAGCCAGGCTGGCCGCTGCGGACGGCGTTGCGTAGGGGTGCGTGACGGTGGAGACAATCACGGCGCCGAGTTCGCTGGCGTCAATGCCAGCCTTTTCCATCGCTTCGCGGGCCGCGCCTTCCGCCATGTCGATCACGCTGACGTCGGCTGCCGCCCGGTGCCTGGTGACGATGCCGGTGCGTTGGCGGATCCACTCATCCGAGGAGTCGATCCACTGGCACACGTCCTCGTTGGTGACGATGATGTCGGGGCGGAAAGCACCCAGGCCGAGGATCCGGCTGTACTGGTTGACCGGCGCTTGTTTCAAGGTTGGAACGCTCATGCGTTGCCCTCCAATTCTGCGAAGAGTGCCAAGGCAGTGGTCAGGTCATCTGGAGTTTTCACGGCGACAGTCTTCACGCCGGGCATGCCGCGCTTGGCCAATCCAGCCAAGGTTCCCGCAGGGGCCAGTTCGATCACGCCGGTGACGCCGCGCTGCACCAGGGACTCCATGCAGAGGTCCCACCGGACCGGGCGCGAAACCTGGGCAATGAGGCTGGACACGCCCTTGCCACCGTTGGTGACCTCGCCGCCGTCGAAATTCGAGAGCAGTGGAACCTTGGGGGCCTGTGGCGAAAGCTGCGGTGCCAGGGCCTCCAGGGCCGTGACGGCGGGAGCCATGTGGCTGGTGTGGAAAGCGCCTGCAACCTTCAAGGCGATGACCCTGGCCTTGGCGGGCGGGTTATCGGCGAGGGACTTCAGCTGTTCGAACGTCCCGGCCGCGACGGTCTGGCCTGCGCCATTGACGTTGGCAGCGGTAGCGCCGGAGGCTTCAATCGCAGCCAAAACCTCTGCCGGGTCCCCGCCAACCACCGCGCTCATGCCGGTGGGAGTCACTGCGGCCGCAGCGGCCATGCTGTTGGCACGTTCGCGGACGAACGTCATGGCTTCCTGCTCCGTCAGCAGGCCCGCCAAAGCGGACGCGGTAATCTCGCCAACAGAGTGGCCAGCCAGGATGACCGGGAGAGTGCTGAGTTCAACATCGAAGAGTGAGGCGGCCGTGACCAAGCCAGCGGCAACGATCAGTGGCTGCGCCACCGCGGTGTCCTTGATGGTTTCCTCATCGGACGTGGTGCCATGGGCCACCAGATCGATCTTGGCGATGTCGCTCAGGGTAGCCAAATGGTCAGCTACTGACGGCAGTTCCAGCCACGGAGCGAGGAACCCCGGGGTTTGCGAGCCCTGTCCAGGGCAAACTATTGCAAGCACGTATCCAGCTTTCCAAATGACAGTGGGAATGAACGGTGTTTTTCCACACCAAGCTCACGGGTTCAGATTGTAGGAAGTCTACAATGGCTCAGACTTGATTGCGGGACGAATGCCGCTCTGTTGCGGCGCGCGGCGGGGCCGCAAGCCGGCCCACCACCAAGGCAGCCTGCAACACAAAGGCCTCCCGGGGGAGTAGCGGATCCCAGCCGGTGACATCACACACACGCTTGAGCCGATACCGCACCGTATTGGCGTGGACAAAGAGTTCCCTGGCCGTTGCCTCCAGCGAATGCCCCAGTTCCAGGTACGTTCCCAACGTCTCCACCAGCCCGTTGGAGGCAGCCACCAGGGGGCGGTAGATGTTCTTGACCAGTGAACGGCGGGCGGCGTCATCACCGGAGATGACCCGCTCCGGGAGGAGGTCATCTGCTGCCACCGGCCGCGGCGCTGCGGGCCAGGCGCGTGCCGCAGTCAGGCCGGCGAATGCTGACTGGGCCGAGCTGCTGGCTTCCAGCAGGGAGCTCGCCTCCGGACCATAGACCACAGGCCCTGGGGCGAACATTTCACTGAGCTTCAAGTAGGCGGTTTCGCGGTCCTGGACCCCACCGAGGATCAGGATCAATCGATCGCCCTGAATCCCCACGAGCGCATCCTCCGCGTAGCGGCCAGCGATCCGTCGCAGTTCACTGACGTAACTGGCGCTCGGTTCGGACGGGGAATTACCCACCATTACCGTGAACCGCTCCTGCGCCTTCCACCCCAAGGCAGCGATCCGGGAACGCAACGCATCAGTGTTCTCGCCGCGAAGGATAGCGTCAACAATGAGCGCCTCCAGCCGGGTGTCCCAGGAGCCCCGCGATTCAGCGGCACGGGCATAAACATCCGCGGCAGCGAAGGCGACCTCACGCGAATAACGCAGAACCGCCTCCCGCAGCGACGGCTGATCGGCCTCGTGCGCAATGACGGGAACCTGCTCCTCAACCACTTCAACAACGATTCTGATGAGCTGCAGCGCCTTCTGCAGACTGATGGAACGGGTCAGTTCCGTAGGGGCCGTCCCAAACACATCGGTCAGAATCCACGACGGCGAACTGGGCCGTTCGTACCAGGTCACGAACGCGGCAATGCCGTTCTGCGCCACCATGCCCAGCGCTGAGCGCTCATCCGAGCTGAGCCGCCCATACCAGGGCAGTGACTTCTCCAACTGCCGCAACGTGGTGGTCGATAATTGCCCCACATTCGCCCGCAGGCGCTTCAGGGTTTCGGACTTCTCCGGGGTGACCTTGGGCTGGGCGGGTTTTCGCTTTGCAGGTCCGGTAGTTGGTGCTGGCATCCCTTGAGCATACGGCGAGCCCACCGCAAGCTCCATTTGTGCGAAGGCTACAACACGCCTTGGCGCGCATCACACCCGCAGGACGTACGACGGCGGCCCCCGCCTTTCGGAGGGAGCCGCCGTATGGTTGCTGCTCAGTGACGCCGGGGAGACTATGCGTCGCCGCCTGCGCCGCCGGTGGTGCCGGCGTTGACGTCGTGGAGGTTGTACTTTTCGATGGCCTGGGCTGGTGCCTGGGCGTCGATTTTTCCTTCCTTGGCGAGGAGTTGGAGGGTTTTGACGACGATGGAGTGGGTGTCGTTTTTGAAGTAGCGGCGTGCTGCTTGGCGGGTGTCGGAGAATCCGAAGCCGTCCGCGCCGAGCGAGGCGAACTCGTTCGGGAGGAACTGGCGGATCTGGTCCGGGATGGCCTTCATGTAGTCGGTGACGGCGACGATGGGGCCTTCGGCGTTGGCGAGTTGTTGGGTGACGAAGGGGACCCGTGTTGGTTCGTTGGGGTTCAGGAACGCGTGTTCTTCGGCGGCGAGGCCGTCGCGGCGGAGTTCGTTCCAGGAGGTCACGGACCAGACGTCGGCGGAGACGTTCCAGTCTTCGGCGAGGAGGCGTTGTGCTTCGAGGGCCCAGGGGACGGAGACGCCGGAGGCGAGGATCTGGGTTTTGGGTCCGGTGGTGGTGGATTCGTTGACGCGGTAGATGCCTTTGAGGACGCCTTCAACGTCGAGGTTGTCGGGTTCTTTGGGTTGGGTGATGGGTTCGTTGTAGACGGTGAGGTAGTACATCAGGTTCCGGTCGCCGGTGCCGGGTCCGTACATCCGTTCGATGCCGTCGCGGATGATGTGGCCCATTTCGTAGCCGTAGGCGGGGTCGTAGGTGATGACGGCGGGGTTGGTCGCGGCGAGGAGGGGGGAGTGGCCGTCGGCGTGTTGGAGTCCTTCGCCGGTGAGGGTGGTTCGTCCTGCGGTGGCGCCGATGATGAAGCCTCGGGTCATTTGGTCTGCTGCTGCCCAGAAGGCGTCGCCGGTGCGTTGGAAGCCGAACATGGAGTAGAAGACGTAGACCGGGATGAGGGGTTGGCCGTGGGTGGCGTAGGCGGTGCCGGCGGCGGTGAAGGCTGCGACGGCGCCGGCTTCGTTGATGCCGGGGTGGATGAGTTGGCCTTGGGCGGATTCTTTGTAGGCCAGGACGAGGTCGCGGTCTACGGAGAGGTAGTTCTGGCCTTTGGGGTTGTAGATTTTTGCGGTGGGGAAGAACGCGTCCATGCCGAAGGTCCGGGATTCGTCGGGGACGATCGGGACGATCCGGTGGCCGAAGTTTTTATCGCGGATGAGGTCTTTGAGGAGCCGGACGAACGCCATGGTCGTCGCGGCCTGCTGCTTCCCCGACCCGCGCTTGGCGACTTCGTAGGACTTCTCCTCGGGCAAGGTGATTTCCGCGTGCGTGTGCCGGCGTTCGGGAACGGCGCCGCCGAGGGCTTGGCGGCGTTCCATCATGTAGGCGATTTCCGGGGAGTCCATACCGGGGTGGTAGTACGGGGGCTGGTACGGGTCTTTTTCGAGCTCAGCGTCGGTGACGGGGATCCGGAGGTGATCCCGGAATTTCTTCAGGTCATCGAGGGTGAGTTTTTTCATTTGGTGGGTGGCGTTGCGGCCTTCGAAGTGGGGTCCGAGTCCGTAGCCTTTGACGGTTTTGGCGAGGATGACGGTGGGTTTGCCCTTGAATTCGGTGGCTGCTTTGTACGCGGCGTAGACCTTGCGGTAGTCATGGCCGCCGCGTTTGAGGTTCCAGATCTGGTCATCGGTGAGGTCAGCGACGAGTTCCTTGGTCGCGGGGTCTTTCCCGAAGAAGTGTTCGCGGACGAACCCGCCGGATTCGGCTTTGTAGGTTTGGTAGTCACCGTCGGGGGTTTCGTTCATGATGTTCACGAGCGAGCCGTTGGTGTCTTGGGTGAGGAGGTCGTCCCATTCCCTGCCCCAGACGACTTTGATGACGTTCCAGCCCGCGCCGCGGAAGAACGCTTCGAGTTCCTGCATGATTTTGCCGTTGCCGCGTACGGGACCGTCGAGGCGTTGGAGGTTGCAGTTGACCACGAAGTTGAGGTTGTCGAGGTTCTCGTTCGCGGCCAGTTGCAGCAGGCCCCGGGATTCGGGTTCGTCCATTTCCCCGTCGCCGAGGAACGCCCAGACCTGCTGGTCGGTGGTGTCTTTGAGGCCCCGGTTGGTGAGGTACCGGTTGGATTGGGCCTGGTAGATCGCGTTCATCGGGCCAATACCCATGGACACGGTGGGGAATTCCCAGAAGTTCGGCATCAACCGCGGGTGCGGGTAGGAAGACAGGGCGTGGCCCTCACGGGACTTTTCCTGCCGGAACCCGTCAAGGTCCTCCTCGGACAGGCGCCCTTCCATGAACGCCCTCGCGTACATGCCCGGGGAGGCGTGGCCTTGGAAGAAGACCTGGTCCCCGCCGCCGGGGTGGTCTTTACCGCGGAAGAAGTGGTTGAACCCGACCTCGTACAGGGTCGCGGCCCCGGCGTAGGTCGAGATGTGCCCGCCGACACCAATCGCGGGCCGTTGGGCCCGGTGGACCATGACCGCGGCGTTCCACCGCATGTACGCCCGGTAGCGGCGTTCGTAGTCCTCGTTCCCCGGGAACGGGGCTTCCTGATCCACCGGGATGGTGTTCACATAGTCAGTGGTGGTGACCATCGGGACACCCACGGACTGCGCACCAGCACGCTGCAGCAAACTCCGCATGATGTATTGGGCACGCTCCGTGCCTTGTTCCCTGATCAACGAATCCAGGGACTCAACCCACTCGGCGGTCTCTTCCGGATCACGATCAGGCAGCTGGTTAGTCAACCCGCTGAGGATATGGGAGGTATCTTCTCCTGCAGCCACGTCCAACCTCTCTTTGCGCGCATTATTCGCGCACTCAGGCCAGGCAGGGTGACTGCCCAGCGTACATACGCCAGATGCGACGTATTCGGTTACAACAGCCCGGTCATGTGTGCCGGGCAGGGTCCTAGAGCTTCCATATCTGCCCGAAAATACATGGTTGTTTCCGGGCAGGCATAGTTATCACCAGCCACTCTAGCCGTCACCGCTGTGCGATGCGTAGCCGTGCCGGAAGTGCCCCGGTTGTATTTCGCCGTCATACTGGAGTTGTGACCAAGAGCCGCTGCGCAGCGGGATGTCCAGCACGGTGTGACGCAGAATATGTGGTCCACGTGGGGCGGCAGCTTGAAGCGCAGGCACAAAGGGTGTTGGCTTGGGAGTAATGGAAGTCACTATGCACACCGCATACATAGAGCAATGGAGGTACACGTGAGCGAGGCCGACGCCGCCACTTCGGTAAATGTGGCGGAAAAATTGGGTTTCAAGAACGGGGATCTGATTCAGGAGTTCGGTTACGACGACGACGTCGACTTCGACTTACGTGAGGACATCGAGGATCTAACAGGGTCCGAGCTGCTTGACGAAGACGACCACGAAGTGGCCGACGCTGTAATCCTCTGGTGGCGAACTGATGACGGAGACCTGGTTGACAGCCTGATGGACTCCCTCACCACGCTCAGCGAAACCGGAGTGGTGTGGATCCTGACGCCTAAATCGGGCCGAGACGGCTACGTTTCGCCCGCAGATATCCAAGAAGCCGCGCCCACAGCCGGCTTGCACCTCACTACGTCAGCAGGCGTGTCCAAAGACTGGAGCGCCACGCGGTTGGTGAGCAGGAAGAACAAGTGAGTTCAGCGCTGGCCCCCGCAGCGGCGATGCCCGCTGTGGGCGGAACAGCGCCAGACTTTGAACTCGTCAACCAGTACGGTGAGCCCGTTCGGCTTTCAGCCCTTCGTGGCCAGAACGTAGTCCTGGTTTTCTTCCCCTTCGCGTTCTCAGGCATCTGCACAGGCGAGCTGTGCGAGCTACGCGACAACCTCGCAGCCTTCGAGGAGGCAAACGCCGTGGTGGTGGGTGTGTCGGTGGACAGTAAGTTCAGCTTGCGCGCCTACGCGGCGCAGGAATCCCTGCCTTTTGACCTTGCCTCAGACTTCTGGCCGCACGGTGCTGTTTCCAACGCCTACGGTGTCTTCGACGCCCAGAGCGGGATGGCAGGCCGGGGAACATTCATTATCGACGCTGGCGGAATCGTTCGTTACGCGGTCTTGAACCCGCGCGGGGAGGCGCGGGACCTGGCCGAATACCGGGCCGCCCTCCGGGCTCTCAAGGAATCTTGACGTGACGGACCCACGGCCGCGGATCGGCCTGACCGGTTTCGCAAGTCGACCCGCTGTGCAGAACGCCGGCCCGTCGTCGTCGGACCTTCCCGGTCTTGAAAAGGCGTTGGACCTCCTGAACGGGCTGCGGCTTGCGATGTTGACTGGGGCGGGCCTCAGTACCGATTCCGGCATCCCGGACTACCGTGGACCCGATGCCGCGCCCCGAAAGCCCATGACATACCAGGAGTTCATCGGCGACCCCGAAAATCGCCAACGGTATTGGGCGCGAAACCATATTGGCTGGTCACACCTGCGGCACGCCGATCCCAACGCCGGTCACCATGCTGTGGCCCGAATGGAGCACCGCGGACTGCTGACCGGAATCATCACCCAAAATGTGGACCGGCTCCATGAGGACGCCGGCAGTACCAACGTGGTGGACCTCCACGGCCGGTACGACCGGGTTGTTTGCCTCGAATGCCACCGGAACTACACGCGACAGATGCTCGCCGGCGTGCTGACAGAGTTGAACCCGGGCTTTTTGGAGTTGGCCATCTCGGCCGGAGTGGTGGAAATCGCCCCGGATGCGGACGCCACGGTGGAGGACGAGGCTCTGATCAGTACGTTCGTGGTGGCCCAATGTCCCGCCTGCGGTGGAGTGCTGAAGCCAGACTTCGTGTACTTCGGTGAAAATGTGCCCAAAGATCGGGTGGAACGGTCCTACGCCATGGTGGACGCCGCGGAGGCTTTGGTGGTGGCTGGTTCCTCGCTGACGGTCATGAGCGGGCTGCGCTTTGTCCGGCACGCCGCCAAGGACGACAAACCGGTGCTGATCATCAATCGGGGCGAAACCCGCGGCGACGCGCAAGCAACACTCAAGCTGGACGTCGGCGTCAGCGAGTCGTTGACCTGGCTGGCAGATAGGCTCGACGGCCCATGAGCCGTGCCCCCGATTCGCGCTGGCGTCAGGCGTGGGGTAGAGTCTATGTTCGTTGGTCACGGCGGTCCCGCCGATTCCAGCAACGTTTGGGTCTTTAGCTCAGCTGGTAGAGCGCCACGTTTACACCGTGGATGTCATCGGTTCGATCCCGGTAGGACCCACCACGCGAAACCCCGTCTGATCAGGAGAGATATCCTGAACAGGCGGGGTTTTTTGTTGCCCGCGCGGTTCAGTTTTTTCGACGGATAGTGGAAAGAGGACGGGCATGGCGCAGTGGCAGGACGAGTTCGCGGAGTTGGCTACTGCCTGGGCGGCTGTCCGCGGGTTTGAAGCCGCCCCCGACGGCGACGGCGTTCGGGCCCAAGGAGCTGACATGCAGGAATTTATCTACCCGTGGCAGCGTGCGGGTGACTCGGTGCCTATCTCGGCGCTGCAATCCGGTGCGGTGCTCACCCTGGTGACGGCCAACCCTCAGGAGGCTGCCGACTTTGCCGCAAGCCAGGGCATGGCCGAAGCCGACACCTTCGTTTTGTTGACGGTGCCGACGGCCGATCTCGACGGCGCCCCGCCCCTGCCAGAAAATGCCGGAGTAGCCCAGGCGCCGCTGGAGCTTTATGATCTGGTGGAGGTGGCCGTCTTCGACACACCTGTGGCCAGCGGCCGGATCCGGGTGGAGGATGGCGTGGCCATGGTGGGCGGACTGCAGCTGCCAGCGGACGACGTCGAGGGACGTTTCGAGCCGGTGGTTCTCGCCGCCCTGGCCGACGAAGCTTTTGTGCACGGCGTGGACACACTCTCAACAGTCGTGCCACCTGAACAGGTGGCACGCTACGTCGATGCTGGCTGGACAGTAACGGCGCACCTGGCGAGCTACCGCAGCGCAAAGTAAGGGGGGCCGTCTCGGCCGGAAAGCTTGAGATGCGCAGCTCGTGGCAGGAATGTCAGTGCCTCACCATAGCTTTCAGGCATGGAACACGTCATAGTGCGCACGGACGCCGAAGGCCGCTATCTGTCGGTGCAGTGCAGGGGCAGGGAATTTACAGTGGGAGCCGAGCCGGTCCGTTGGTTTGAGCGGGTCAACTGGTGGGAACTCAACCGGCGGATGCCGCAGGGCCGAAGCCGGATCGACGTCGAAGTCCTGCAGGTGCAGGTCCGGCTGGGTAGCAACGCGTCCTCGGCGCTGACAACCATGATCCTGCAGCGCGACGGGCTGGGCGGAGGGTGGCGGCTGCGGGACGCATTGGCTGACGCTGCGTAGGCCGAAACGGCCTGCGGAAAGCGGGAACCGCATGACAGCGGGAAGTGGAAAGCCCTCCGCCGCGACCATTGGGGGATGTCGCGGAGGAGGGCTTGAAATGAATATACAGTGAACTCGCCGAAACATGAAGCTCAAAGGCGTTGCCCGCAGCGGTGGCGGAGTATTTCCCTCCGCTGACCAGGCCCCACAAGGACACGCGACGTCGAGAAGCCATTATGATGATTATTGTTCAGCTGAATGAACAAGTGGACGTCCTTGTCCAACGCACCGCACCGAAGGAGAATCATGGCCGATTCCCGCACTGTCCGCTCGCCTGAGGTCTTGGGAAGTTCTTCACCGGCGCCCGCTGTGACGAGGGCGGCCGCTGTGCTGGACGCCTTGGCTGCCTCGCCTTCTGGCCGGCTTACGCTCAGTGACCTGTCCCGCGAGTTGGGGATCCCCAAGTCTTCCACCTCGAACCTGCTCCTTGCCCTAGAGGAAGCCCGCCTGATCACCAGGCAGGGCGCGGAGTTCACGCTGGGGCGGAAGCTGGTGGAGCTGGGCGCGGCCTATCTGAGCCGCCTGGATGAGGTTCAGGAGTTCTATCGCTACTGCGAACAGGCGCCCACGCTGTCCGGCGAAACAGTGCGGATCGCCATGCTGGATGGGTCCAACGTCATTTACCTGGCCCGGTATGAGGGCCACCCGGCCGTCCGGCTCACATCCAATATTGGCGACAAAATGCCGGTGTCGCTCTGTGCTGTCGGCAAGGCGCTGCTGGCTCGCCTTCACGATCACGACATCGAGGCCATGTATCCGGACGATGCCGTGCTCCCGGTCCTGACGCCGAATTCATTGCGTACTGGCGCCGAGCTGAAGGCTCAGCTGGCTCAAATTCGTGAGCAAGGATTCGCCTTCGAAGATGAGGAATCCACCACTGGGGTGGTGTGCCTTGGCGTCTCCGTTCCTACCAGGGGTGCGCATGGTCCCAGCCTCGGGCTCTCTGTCACGGCGCTGAAGGCTACTTATACGCCTGAGCAGGGCTCCCAGATGGTCAAAGAGCTCCGCGAGTTGGCGCGGTCCCTCGGCAATCCGATGGGTGCTTGAAGCCTCACTGTCCACGAAAACACAAACCCCTCTTGCTGTTTGTTCAGCTTGATGTACTCTGTTCAATATAGTGATCAGCACAACAGGTGCTGTCACGGACCCTTCAGGCCAAAGAAGGCCTGACGTGTTAGAGGGAGTTCTTGTGAAAACTCGTACATCAGCACCGCTGGCCGAACAGGACGACGCCGTCGTTGATCCAGACCAGCTACGCCGGGCAACGTTGGCCAGTTCTGTTGGATCCGCCCTTGAGTACTACGACTTCTATATCTACGGACTGGCCTCAGCTCTGATCTTCGGCCCACTGTTCTTTGCCCCGCTGGGCGAAAGCGGTGCAGTGATCGCCTCGTTCGCTACCTATGGGGTGGGCTTCGCGGCTCGGCCCTTTGGTGGCGTGGTCTTCGGCTACATCGGAGATCGCTTCGGCCGGAAAATGGTCCTGATCCTTACTATTGGCCTGATGGGTATGGCCAGCTTTGCGATCGGGCTCCTGCCCACTTTCGAGCAGGCAGGCATGCTGGGCGCAGTCCTTCTGGTGGTGCTGCGGATCGTGCAGGGACTCGGTGCAGGGGCCGAGCAGGCCGGCGCAACGACGCTGATCTCAGAGGTGGCACCGCGCCGTCGTCGTGGCTTCTTTGCTTCGCTGCCGTTCGTTGGCATCCAGTTGGGCACCCTCCTGGGCGCCGGCACCTTTGCGCTGCTGGCCTTGGCTGACAAGCAGGTCTTGCATGACTGGCTGTGGCGGGTTCCCTTCCTGGCCAGCTTCCTGCTGATCGTGGTGGCCGTCTTCATCCGCCTGCGGCTCAAGGAAACTCCTGTCTTCCAGGAACTCGAGAAGCACAAGGCCGTGGTCAAGAATCCGGTAGGCCAGATCTGGCGGCACTCCAAGAAAAACGTCCTGGTGGGCATCGGCCTGCGGATGGGCGAGAACGGCAACTCCTCGATCTACTCCGCCCTCTTGGTCTCCTTTATCAGCATGCCCGCTGGCGTGTTTGCCGGCGACAAATTTATCGGCCCCACAGGCCTGCTGATCGCGGCTGGCTTTGCCGCGGTCATGGTGATTACCTTCGGTGCCCTCTCGGACCGGTTCGGGCGAGTCCCCGTGTACCGCTACGGTGCACTGTTCCAGGCCATCATCGCCATCCCAGCGTTCTACCTGGTCACCCTGGGCAACGTCACGCTGGTCTGGGTGGTCATGGTGGTGGGCATCTCCCTGGGCGTGCAGTCAATGCTCGGCCCGCAGTGCGCACTGTTGCCGGAACTCTTTGGCTCACAGCACCGCTTCACCGGCGTTGCCCTCAGCCGCGAACTCTCCGCAGTCCTCGCCGGGGGCTTCGCGCCGATGATCGGAGTGGCGCTGTTGGCAGCCACCAACCACTCCTGGCTGGTGCCGGCGATCTACTCGCTGGTCCTGGCTATGATCTCCTTCGTCACCACGTTCTTCACCCCGGAAACCAATGGCCGCGACCTGGTGTTGATCGAGGACGCCAGCTGACGGACTCTGTCAGCACGGGCTGGCGACGAGCTCCCCGGACGGACTGGATACCCAGCCCGTCCGGGGAGTTTTCTGTGTCCGCAGGGACAGTAGCCCCATCGGTGCGGGCGCAGAGAAAAGGCGGGGGTGGAGGCAATGTCGCCTCCAGCCCCGCCTTTCGCAAGCGTCGCGGATTTGATGCTCAGTAGAAGTGGACGGTGTCCACGAGGTGGGGGAGGTCGCCGCCAGCCTGGAATGTGGCCAGGTTGGAACTGAAGCGCTCGGCGATCAGCCGGTTCTCGGCAGCGCTCAGCGCCGAGGTGTGGGGGGAGACCATAACGCGCGGGTGCTCCCACAACGGACTCGCCTCAGGGAGCGGCTCTACGGCGAAGACGTCGAGGCAGGCGTAGGAGACCTGGCCATTGTCCAGGGCTTCCAGGAGCGCGTCCTCATCCACCACGGTGCCGCGGCCCACGTTGACGAACACGGTGCCCGGCTTCATGGCGGCAAACACCTCGCGGTTGAACAGCTTCTCCGTGTACGGGGTGCCGGGCAGTGTATTGACGACGGCGTCGGCATCCGCCAGGAGCTCGGCCAGGCCATCGTTGGTGGCCACCTTCTCGATGCCGGCCAAGTCTTCCACGATCCGCTTGGTGCCGCTGACCTTCAGGCCGAGTGCGCGGGCCAGCCGAGCCGTCTCGAGGCCGATCTCGCCGAGCCCCGTCACCACCAGGTGGGAGCCGTTGAGCAGCCGGGTGGGGGTGCGCAGTTCCGGCCACGCCTTGGCGGACTGGTCAACTGCCATCTCGGCAGAGCGCTTAAAGCCGTTCAGGATGCCCAGCATCGCGAACTCGGCCAGCGGCAGGGCGTGTACTCCCGCTGAAGTGGTCACCTTGAACTTCTGCAGGGTCTGCTGGTCCAGGCCGGATGCCTTGACGGCACCTCCCGCGCCCGCGGCCATGGCGTGCACCCACTGGAGGTGCGGATTTTCCTTGGCGATCCGGGCCAAGCCGGCGGGGCTTTCGTTGGGCAGCCCGTAAAGCACCTGCGCCTGGTTCAGCATGGCCCAGTAGCGTTCTTCCTGCTCAGGGGAGCGACTGAAGGTGGGATCGCCGGCGTGGTCGGCCGGGAAACGCTCCGGCGGCAAAAGATCAGGCTCGTACAGGACGGTGACGGATGGGTGTGCGGCGCGGATGCCCTCGACCAGCTCTGCTTCGAGCGGGACGGCAATGGCCACCGTGAGTGTAGGTGTCATACTGTTCATCATACTGAATGGCGGCTAGGATATTGAACAGCTTGGCCGGAAAATTTGCCACAACGATGTGAGGTGTACGTGAGTCAAGACAAGAATATCGGGTTTGTGGGGCTCGGCCTGATGGGCCTCCCCATGGCAGCTAACCTTGTGGCCCAAGGGTGGTCCGTCACCGGCTGGAACAGGTCAGCCGGGCCTCTCGACGAATTGATCGCCCTCGGCGGCACTGCTGCCGGAAGTGTTGCAGAGCTCCGCGATCTGCCGATCATCGTTTTCATGCTGCCGGACCTCCCGCACGTTGAAGAAGCCGCCGCTGAACTCCTGGAGCGCTGGCGTGCCGCCCCGCCCGCTGCCGGCACCGTGATTGTGGTCATGAGCAGCGTCTCCCCGCAGCGCGTCCAGGAGTTTGGCCAAACGGTCAGCAAAGCCAGCGAGGGGAACGCCGCAGTGCTCGATGCTCCTGTCAGTGGCGGCAGGGTGGGTGCCCAGGCAGGCACTCTCGCCATCATGGCGGGCGGACGTGCCGCTGACTTCGCCACCGCCGCACCCGCCTTCGACGCCATGGGCACCACAGTCCGGCACCTCGGACCCCTCGGGTCCGGTTCCTTGGCCAAGGCGTGCAACCAGCTGATCGTTGGAACCACGACGGCGGCACTGGCCGAAGCCGCGGAACTTGCCGAACGCTCCGGCCTGGACGCCGCGGCCCTGTTCGAGGTACTCGCCGGCGGGCTGGCCAACAGCCGCATCCTGGAGCTGGCCGGTCCGCGCCTACTCGCCAAGGACTACACCTCCAGCGGCCCCGCCAAATTCATGCACAAGGATCTGTCTTTTGTCCTGGAAGCCGCAACCTCGGCCGGCGCCGTGGTCCCCATGGCGAGTGCCGGCGTCGAACTTTACGCGGAACTGAAGCGGCAGGGGCTCGGCGACCAAGACCTGACCGTGGTCCGCCAGGCCATTTCCCATCTTAGCGATCAAGCCGCAGCGACGGCGGAAGGAAACATCAGCGCATGAGCGGACTATTCGACCTGACGGGCCGTGTGGCCCTGGTGACGGGATCCAGCCGGGGAATCGGCAACGCACTGGCACGGGGACTGGCCGACGCCGGCGCCACCGTGGTGCTCAACGGCCTCCACCCGGAACGGCTCAAGGCAGCAGAAGCGGCGATGGCCGCAGACTACCCGACGGGCCGGATCTCCAGCGTTGCCTTCGACGTCACCAAGGACACCGAGGCTGCCGCCGGTGTGGCCTGGATCGAGGAGAACGTTGGTCCACTGCACATCCTGGTCAACAATGCGGGCATTCAACACCGGGTTCCCATGCTGGACCTGGATGTCGCCGACTGGGAACGCGTCATTGCCACAGACCTCACCAGCGCCTTCTTGGTGGGGCGCGAAGCAGCGCGGCACATGATCCCGCGCGGACAGGGCAAGATCATCAACATCTGCTCAGTCCAGACGGACCTTGCCCGACCCACCATCGCCCCCTACGTTGCAGCGAAGGGCGGCCTCCGCAACCTCACCCGGGCCATGACCGCCGAATGGGCGGCCTCCGGGCTGCAGATCAACGGCATTGCGCCCGGCTACATCCACACGGAAATGACGCAGAACCTCGTGGACGATCCGGACTTCAATTCCTGGATCCTGGGCAGGACTCCCGCCAACCGGTGGGGGACCGTGCAGGATCTTGCGGGTCCGGCGGTGTGGCTGGCGTCGGCAGGTTCGGACTTCGTCAACGGCCAGACCATCTTTATCGACGGCGGAATGACGGTGGTGGTCTGATGTCCAGTATCGTGACGCTGCCAGCCACCGGCGCAGCCGTCGTTGCCCATGCCGCCGGCGATCTCCGGATCGAAGAGGTCCCGGTAGCCACGCCCTCGGCCAATGAGGCAGTTATCGAGGTGCGCTACGGCGGCATCTGTGGCTCTGACCTGCATTACTGGCTGCACGGGGCCGCGGGGGAGTCCATCCTCAAGGCTCCCATGGTGCTGGGCCACGAGATCGTGGGAGTGGTGGCTGTCGCGGCCGCAGACGGAACCGGACCCAGCGCCGGAACGCCTGTGGCCGTTCACCCCGCCACTCCTGGCCCCGGTGCTGCCCGCTACCCTGCCGACCGGCCCAACCTGTCGCCCGGCTGCACCTACCTCGGCAGTGCGGCGCGCTACCCGCACACGGATGGCGCATTCAGCCGCTACGTCACGCTGCCCTCGCGGATGCTACGTGCCCTGCCAGCCGCCGTCGATCTCCGGGCTGCCGCCTTGGTGGAACCCGCCAGCGTTGCCTGGCACGCGGTGGCCCGCGCCGGTGAGGTGGCCGGTAAAACCGTGCTCGTGATTGGCTCTGGTCCCATCGGCGCACTCGTCGTGGCCGTGCTCCGGCGGGCTGGTGCTGCCCGGATCGTCGCGGTGGACGTGCATGCGAAACCGTTGGAAATTGCCACGGCCGTGGGCGCGCACCAGGTGCTGCAAGCCGGAGACGCGGAGGCAATTGCCGCCGTCGAAGCAGATGTGGTCATTGAGTCGTCAGGAAGCCACCATGGCTTGGCCTCGGCCATCAACGGTGCGGCACGTGGCGGCCGGGTGGTCATGGTGGGCCTGCTGCCGTCCGGGCCGCAGCCCGTCTTGATCTCGCTGGCCATCACGCGGGAGCTGGAATTGGTGGGGTCGTTCCGCTTCAACGATGAAATTGATCAGGTCATCGCCGCCTTGGCCGATGGGTCCCTGCAGATCGAGCCCGTGATTACCCACGAGTTTCCGCTGGCCAGTGGTCTGGAGGCCTTCGAGGTGGCTAAAAATTCGGCCGTTTCGGGCAAGGTGTTGCTGGACTTCGGTCCCAACCTGGTGACGGTTGCTAGGGCTGAAGCTGCCGCCGGACAGGAATAAAGACCCGCGGCTGCTCGGTCCATGTGTCTGCCATCCGGGTCATCGTCCTGCGCATGATCTGGCTGGAGCCCTCCCGGGCAGCCGCGGCGTCGCCCTTGGCGACGGCTTCGGCAACATCCACGTGCCACTGCAGTGCCGCCTCGTGCGGGTGCGCTGGCATCAGGCCATGGACAGTACGGCCCGTCAGCGTTTCGGCCACCTGGCCCATGAGATTGGCGAACATTTCGTTGCCGGATCCAGCTAGCAGCAGCGAGTGAAACGCGATGTCCAGTTCCAGGAAGTCAGGACCGCCGGAGAGTCCGGCATCACGTAGTTCGTGCGCCACTTTGACCAGTTCCGCCCGGAGTTCGGCTGGCGCGTTCTGCGCGGCCAGTTCCGCTGCGGCAGGTTCAACGGCCGAGCGAAGTTCCGCCAGGGAACGTAATTGCGCGCCCCGGTCCTCGCCCGCCAACCGCCAACGGATCACCCGGGCATCGAAGGGATTCCACCGGTCGGCTGGCAGCACCCGGATACCCACGCGCTTGGTGGTCTCCACCAGGCCAATGGACTGCAGGACCCGCACTGCCTCCCGGATGACAGACCTAGAAACCTGCAGTTCTACCTCAAGGTGCTCCGCCAGCATGATGTGTCCGGTAGGCAGCTCCCCGGAAATAATGCGCAGGCCAAGGTTTTCAATGGCACGCTGGTGCAAGCTGCTGGTCATGGGTCCAAGCCTAGTGTGCCCAGGATGCGGCTTAGTGCGGGGTGCAACTTCCACCAGATGGGCGTTACTTTCCTGTTACCATATTAATATATATGCTTTATTACGACCTTGGACATGCGTTGGTGGTCGCCAGAAATGATCATCGCCGACGCATCCGTTGCACAGTACGAATTGGAGTAATTGATGTCTGCACACATCGGTGTCACCGGCCTCGCCGTCATGGGCGCCAACCTTGCCCGTAACCTGGCGCGCAACGGCTACACGGTAGCCCTGCATAACCGTTCAGTCGAAAAGACGGACGCTTTGCTGGCCAAGCACGGCACGGACGGCGACTTTGTCCGGACCGAGACCCTGCAGGAATTGGTGGACTCCTTGGAAAAGCCCCGCCGCGTCCTCATCATGGTCAAGGCTGGCAAGCCAGTCGACTCTGTCATTGAACAGCTCGAGCCGCTCCTCGAGGCCGGCGACATCATCATCGACGCCGGCAACTCGCACTACGAGGACACCCGTCGCCGGGAGGCTGCGCTGGCCAAGAAGGACCTGCATTTTGTTGGTGTCGGTGTCTCCGGTGGCGAAGAAGGTGCCCTCAACGGCCCGTCCATCATGCCCGGTGGTTCCAAGGAGTCCTACAAGGCTTTGGGCCCGCTGCTGGAAAAGATTGCGGCAAAGGTGGACGGCGAGCCGTGCTGCGCCTGGGTCGGCACCGACGGTGCCGGTCACTTCGTGAAGATGGTCCACAACGGCATTGAATACGCCGACATGCAGGTTATCGGCGAAGCCTTCGACCTGCTGCGCTCAGGCGCTGGTATCGAGCCCGCAGAACAAGCCAAGATCTTCACCGAATGGAACAAGGGCGAGCTGTCCTCCTTCCTGATCGAAATCTCTGCAGAGGTCCTCGGCCACGTTGACGCCAAGACCGGTAAGCCGTTTGTCGACGTCGTCGTGGACGCCGCAGGCCAGAAGGGTACCGGCCGCTGGACGGTCATCTCCGCCCTTGAGCTCGGATCCCCGGTGTCCGGAATCGCCGAATCCGTCTTCGCCCGCGCACTGTCCTCCCAGGCAGGCCAGCGCAAACTCGGCCAGGAACTGCTGGCCGGCCACGAAGCTGACATTGAGGTGCCGGAAACGTTCGTCGAAGACGTCCGCCAGGCACTCTACGCATCCAAGCTCGTCTCCTACGCCCAGGGCCTGGACATGCTGACCTCAGCTGCCAAGGAGTACAACTGGGATCTCAAGCTGGACGAGATCGCTTCGCTGTGGCGTGCCGGCTGCATCATCCGCGCCGAACTGCTCAAGGACATCACCAAGGCATACGCTGCCGAGGAAAAGCCCGCCAACCTGCTGTTCGCCCCGGCCTTCACCGAAGCGATCGCTGGTGCACTGCCCGCATGGCGCCGCGTTGTGGCCACCGCCGTCCAGCTCGGCATTCCCGTGCCGGTGTTCTCCTCGTCGCTGGCGTACTACGACGGACTGCGCCGCAAGCGTGTTGCTGCCGCCCTCATCCAGGGCCAGCGCGACCTCTTCGGTGCACACACCTACGGTCGCGTCGATGCTGAAGGCACCTTCCACACCCTCTGGGGCGAAGACAAGTCCGAAATCGAAGCTGTGGACACCCACTAGTCCTCAGCAGCAAAGGCCAATGGCCGGTAGTTCCGTGCAACGGAACCACCGGCCATTGGCATTTAAGGAGTGCCGGCTAAATCCGGTACTCGATGTCGTATTCGGCCGGATCAACGGCCGGCTTGGTTTCGAGCTGGGCGTCACGGTGCCGCCACTTGCCAGGAATGCCCGTCACGATCGAGTCCGGCGGGACGTCCTTGACCACCACGGAATTTGCACCGATGGCGCTTCCGCGGCCAATCACAATGGGGCCAAGGACTTTGGCGCCGGCGCCGATGGTGACGCCGTCTTCGATGGTGGGATGGCGCTTGATCCTTGCCAGCGAGCGGCCGCCCAACGTGACGCCGTGATAGATCATCACGTCTGCACCGATTTCTGCCGTCTCACCAATGACCACCCCCATGCCATGGTCAATGAAGAATCGCCGACCCACGGTGGCGCCTGGATGGATTTCGATTCCCGTCCAGGACCTGCCCAGCTGGGACAACAACCGCGCGGGGAAGCGCAGTCCGGGGTTCTGCCACATGCGATGAGTCAGCCGATGGATCCAGATGGCATGCAGGCCCGAGTAGGCAAAGAAATTTTCGAAGGAACCCCGCGCCGCCGGATCGTGGGACCGGGCGGCGTCGAGGTCTTCTTTCAGTCTTGCGAAAAAGCTCACAAAGTACTTTCTACAGGAAATACGGGGGGTGTCCGGCCTGTTCAGCCGCGGATGTCGTCATACAGCACGGTGGAGATGTAACGCTCGCCGAAGTCACACACAACAGCAACGATCAGCTTTCCGGCGTTTTCGGGGCGACGAGCCAATTCCAGGGCGCCCCAGACAATGGCGCCGGAGGAAATGCCGCCGAGGATGCCTTCCTTGACGCCCAGTTCGCGGGCAACCCGGACCGAGTCTTCAAGGGTAGCGTCCAGAACTTCGTCGTAGATGCTGGTGTCCAGGATTTCCGGTACGAAGTTGGCTCCGATGCCTTGGATCTTGTGCGGGCCGGGAGCGCCACCGTTCAGGATGGCGGAGTCCTTCGGTTCGATGGCCACCACCTGCACACTCGGCTTGCGCTCCTTCAGGACCTGGCCCACACCGGTGACCGTACCGCCAGTGCCAACGCCGGCGACGAAGATATCCACTTCACCGTCGGTATCGGACCAAATTTCCTCCGCCGTCGTCGTCCGGTGGATGGCCGGATTGGCCTCATTGGCGAATTGCTGGGCCCAGATCGAGTTCTCGGTATTGGCCACGATTTCCTGGGCCTTTTCCACGGCGCCGCGCATGCCCTCGGAGCCGGGAGTGAGGACAATCTCGGCTCCATAAGCTCGCAACATGACCCGGCGCTCGGTGGACATGGTTTCCGGCATGGTCAGGATGACCTTGTAGCCGCGAGCCGCACCCACCATGGCGAGGGCGATCCCGGTGTTGCCGGAGGTGCCCTCCACAATGGTGCCGCCCGGCTTGAGGGCGCCGGACTTTTCGGCAGCATCGACGATGGCAACGCCGATGCGGTCCTTGACGCTGTTGGCAGGGTTGTAGAACTCCAGCTTTACGGCGATGGTGGCGTCGAGGCCCTCGCTGAGCCGATTCAGCTTCACCAGTGGGGTGCCGCCAACCAGTTGCGTTACATCGTCATAGATCCGTGCCATGTGCAGATACGCCTATCTCGTAAAGGGTGGGAATACTGGGGTCAGCCTAACGAGGCCGTGGAACGCAGGCTAAGCGACAAGCCACGAAGAGTAATATTTCCTCGCCTTGGCCAGCTTGGGGTTGATGATCACCTGACAGTAGCCCTGCTCCGGATACTTGGCGAAGTAGTCCTGGTGAATGTCCTCCGCGACATGGAAGCGCGAGAGGCGACTCACTTCGGTGACGATCGGGTTCTTCCAGAGGTGCTGGTTCCGTTCGATCGCCTCTTCGAAGAGAATTTTCTCCTCCGTGGTTTCGTAGAACATCGACGATCGGTACTGGGTGCCCACGTCATATCCCTGCCGATTCAGCGTGGTGGGATCGTGCAGGGCAAAGAACATGTCCAGAATCACGGTGGCCGGAATGACCGTTTCGTCGAACGTCACCGCCACCGCTTCGGCGTGCCCAGTGGTCCCGCTGCACACCGAGTAGTAGTCAGGGCTCGGATCGTGGCCGCCGGTGTACCCGGACACCACGGCGCTCACGCCCTTTGTTTTCTGGTAGACGGCGTCGAGGCACCAGAAGCAGCCTCCGCCGAGCACAAAAGTTGTCATGTCCTCTTCAATGGTTGAAAGGCCCGGATGATTCCCGACCGGATTGACCGCGGCGGCGCGAACCTCGGTTGCAATGCCTTGCGGCCGCGCCATGCGGTAGAACTGATTCTATGGAACCAGCGGACACCGACGTTACGGACCCCGAGAATCACGACGGCGGCACAGCGGTCGAGGACGCCGGTGCGGCCCCTGGCCGCACCACCCTCGCGGATGTCCTCCTTGCCGTCGAAGAGCTGTGGCCGGAGTCGTTGGCGGAATCATGGGATGAAGTCGGTCTCGTGGCCGGACACCCCGCCGCGGCCGTCAGTAACGTGATGTTTGCGGTCGATCCCACCCTTGACGTCATCGAAGAGGCCATCGACTGGGGAGCGGACCTCCTGATCACGCACCACCCGTTGTTGTTGCGCGGGGTGACAAGTGTGGCTGCGACGTCGGCGAAGGGCAGGTCGGTGCACCGCCTCATTGAGTCGGGCACGGCGCTCCTGACGGTGCACACCAACGGGGATTCCGCCGTCGGTGGCGTTTCCGACGTCTTGGCCGACGCGCTGGGCCTGCAGGACGCCACCCCGCTGACGGCGTCAACCCACGGTTTGCCGGAGGAGGGGATTGGCCGGGTTGGCGACCTGCCGGAGGCCATGACCCTTGGCGATTTCGCTGCCCGGGTCTTCGGGATACTGCCCGCAGTGGCCGGTGGAGTCCGGGTCTCCGGCGACAAAGATGGCCTGGTGCGGCGGATCGCCGTGTGCGGTGGTGCCGGTGATTCGCTGTTTGCCGAGGTCCGCGCCAGCAACGCTGATGTGTACGTCACCGCCGATTTGCGGCATCATCCGGCATCCGAAGCGCGGGAGGCTGCCCTGAACGGGCGGCCCTACCTCGTCGACGTTTCGCACTTCGCCAGCGAATGGCTGTGGCTCCCGCCCGCTGCTGCCGCGTTGGGGAACGTCTTGACGGATCAGGGCCATGAGGTGCAGATCCGGGTCAGTGGCACCAACAGCGATCCGTGGGACTTTATCCTGACACCCGGCTGAGGTGCGGCTGCTTCTTGGCGCCTGGGTTTCACGTCTCGGTTTCAGGGCTCGGATTCGCGACTCGGTGCGGGGGAGGGGGCCAGGCGCTAGAGTCGTGGGAGCGCCAAATCGGCGCCCGGCCCTGATGGGCAGGTTGTAGCGGAGGTAATAGTGGCGAAGGCAGCACCGGCGGAACAGTTGAAGTTGCTCGATCTGCAGGCCCTGGACGCCAAGTTGACCGCCCTCGCCAACCGTCGCCGCGCCCTCGAATCAGACCCCCGAATCAAGGATCTCGAAGCCGCACTCAGCGTGGCCAACGGTGCCCTGGGTTCAGCGAAGGTCGCCGTGCATGACGCCGAAGCAGAGCTCAAGCGTGCGGAAGCCGACGTCGAACAGGTAGCCAGTCGGATCGAACGCGACGAGGCCAGGCTGAACAGCGGAACCGGACTGTCCAAAGATTTGGTGGCGCTGCAGAAAGACATTGTTTCGCTCAACAAGCGCCGTTCAGACCTGGAAGACGTGGAACTCGAAGTCCTTGAGCGGCTCGATTCGCTCCGGGCCACGCAGGCCCAGCAGCAGGAGATCGTGGACGGCATCCAGGGCTCGTTTGGTGGCATCCGCGCTGAACTTGATGCGCAACTTGCCGATGTTGCGGCCGAAGCGGCAGATTTCAGGGCCAAGCGCACCGAATGTGCCGGTGGGCTGGAAGCGACCTTGCTTGCCGTGTATGAGAAGACGCTTGCCAAGCGCGGTGTGGGGGCAGCGCGGCTGTTCCACGGGACGTCCGAGGCATCCGGGATGAAGCTCAGCGCGGGAGATCTCGCCGAGATCAAGGCTGCCGCCCCTGACGACGTGGTGTTCTGCCCCGACTCGGGTGCGATCCTGGTGCGCTCCGACGAGTGGAACACCGCGGCCCCCGCCAACTGATCCCATGTAGCTAGCAGTTGTTGTCGTTTTGAGCCCTCAAAACGACAACAACTGCTAGTCAGTTGGGGAGAATGATGTTCAGTGCGTGCGGTTTCTTCGCTGTTCCCTGAACCAGCTCCGCGTGCCAGTTCTCTTGGGCGGCGGACAGTAGAGCCGCTGGCGTCGCTGGCGCCTTGCCCCGACGCGAGAGCAGGTGCCGCGCCAACTCACCACGGGTGTGCTTGGCGAAATGGCTCACCACCTTGCGCTCACCATTGACTTCCGTAAAGACATTGACGCCGACGGTTCGTTCCGGCGGTGGCGCCCAAGCGGCCGTATAGGTGCTTGACCGGCAGTCAACCAGCAGGTGGTCCGCGAGTTCCGGTGCGAGGGCGGCAGTCAGTTGGGGTTTCCAAAACGACGCCAGTCGGCCAAGCTCCGGGAGGGAACTGGCCATCGAAAGCCGATACGCGGGTACCCGGTCAGCGAAGCGAAGGGCACCCCACAGCGCAGAGATCACCAGCACCGACTCATCAGCTTTGCGACGCTGCACCGGGGTCAAGGTTCGGTAGCCCAGCGCGTCGTACAAAACTCCGGAGTAAATCTGGTGCGCGGGCGCGGCCGGTTCCGCATGCAGCCGAGTATTGCGTTCGACGTCGTCCCGTAAGGACGCGCCCACGCCCAGCAAGGCGAGGGCATCCTGGTGCGCGCTGACGGTCCCGAGTAACTCCAAGACGGTGGCCCGGTACGTGTTCAGGGTCGGGAAGCTCAGGGAAGACCAGTCGACGGCGGATCCTCGGACAGCGGGCGTCTTGCCTTCGGAAGGGGGGAGCAGAATCAGCACCGTCCGATCCTACCGGCGCGCTGGCGTCTTCCGGGGCCTGGTGGGGTGCACGCCCCGGTAGACTAGGGGATGGATGGGTCGACTAGGCGGCCGCGCGTCACGCAAGTGACTCGAGGAACGTCCGGGCTCCGCAGGGCATGGTGGTGGGTAACGCCCACTCGGGGTAACCCGCAGGCCAGTGCCACAGAGAACAGACCGCCTGCTTCCCTCGCCGCAACGCGGGGGAGCGCAGGTAAGGGTGAAACGGTGGTGTAAGAGACCACCAGCTTCCCGGGTGACCGGGAAGGCTAGGTAAACCCCACTCGGAGCAAGGCCAGACAGGACACGTTTGAGGGCTGCCCGCCCAAGTGTCCGGGTAGGCTGCTAGAGGGCGTCGGCAACGGCGTTCGTAGATGGATGGCCGTCGCTCCCTGACCGGTAACGGTTGAGGAGAACAGAACCCGGCGTATCGGTCGACCCATCCCTTCACTTATCTGCCCGCCGTCTCCATGGACCGGACGGAGTTGACCTGGGCCAATCCGTTGGGGATTCTGAAGCGTGCTTACTATTTCTGACGTCCCGGTTGTGCCCGGTCGTCCCGCCCGTGGCATCCGTATGCAAGTGGTGGGGCTACTGGGCTTCCTCGGCTTGTCGATGGCGGCCTGGACCATTGCCTCAATTCCAATCATGCTCAACTCCACTGGATGGTTCGCCACGTCTGCCAAAGCCCCCTGGACACCACCGGGCTGGATGTTCCGGACCATGTGGATGTTTCTGTATGCTGCCATGGCTGTCTCGGCTTGGCTGGTGTGGTGCCGTTATGCGCTTCAAGGGAGCACCCGGTTCTGGTACGTTGCCCACCTGATGTTCAACGCTGCCTGGCCGCTGGCATTCTTTGGTCTCCATCCTTTGATCGGAACGGCCGCTCTCTGGATTGCCCTCGCCGTCTTGACGGGCCTCTGCGTGTCCGTTGGCTTCCTTGTGGTGCGTTTCGGGCCCGTCAGCAACAGCGCGGGACTGTTGGTGCTGCCATACCTCTCGTGGGTCATCTATTCACTGAGCTTGAATCTCTACTCCGCGCTCAACAACTGAGATGCGGTGTGAGTGATTTCACTCCGCCCCGTGAGGCATTGGCCGGTTTGCCACTTTAGAATGGAACCTGAACGTAGAGGTTCTTCCGCCGGAACTGCGTTTGCAGCCGGCGTTTTTCTTTGCCTACGTTTGGCGCTCAGGGCCGAACCCTGCGGGCGCCATCGCCACTGGACATCAATCAGGTGGCCGCCAACCGTGTACGAGGACGTGCGCGGCTGAACCGAGGAAGGTATTTCTGTGAGCCAGACTTCAGATTCTTGTCTTGACAAGTGGGTGGGCCGCGAGGCCCTCGCCGAGGCCATGATCCCGGTGATCGGCCGGCTGTACCGCGAGAACAATGTGGTCACCAGCATCCATGGCCGGAGCTTGATCAACAAGTCCACCATGAACATCCTCAAGGCGCACCGCTTTGCCCGCCGGATGAGCAAGGACGAACTGCTCCTCGAAGAGACAGCACCCCTGTTGAACACGTTGGCGGGACTCGAACTGGGTGCCGCTGCCATCGACATCGCACGGATGACGCAGAAGTTCAAGGAGGAAGGCAATGGCGACTCCCTGGAAGACTTCCTGCGTGCTGAACTGGCCGACGTCGTGGGTAAGCGTGGTGCCGATGAGCGCACCAGCACCGACGTGGTGCTTTACGGCTTTGGCCGGATCGGCCGTCTGCTGGCCCGGCTCCTGATCGAAAAGGCCGGTGGCGGGCACGGCCTGCGACTGCGCGCCATTGTGGTCCGCCGCGGCTCAGACAACGACCTCGCCAAGCGCGCCAGCCTGCTACGCCGCGATTCGGTGCACGGCTCTTTCGAGGGCACCATCCGGGTCGACGAAGAGGCCAACACGATCACCGCCAACGGCGTGCAGGTCCAGGTCATCTACTCGGATAACCCGGCCACCATCGACTACACCGCCTACGGCATCAAGGACGCCCTGATCGTCGACAACACCGGCCGGTGGCGCGATGAAGAAGGCCTCTCCCAGCACCTCCTGTCGCAGGGTGCAGCCCGTGTACTGCTGACCGCACCGGGCAAGGGCGCCTTGAAGAACATTGTGCACGGCATCAACCACGGCACCATCGAGGACACGGACGCGATCGTTACGGCCGCTTCGTGCACTACTAACGCGATCACCCCCGTGTTGAAGGCCATCAATGACAAGTTCGGCGTGGTGCACGGCCACGTCGAAACGGTGCACTCCTTCACTAACGACCAGAACTTGATCGATAACTTCCACAAGGGAGACCGGCGTGGCCGGTCCGCGGCCTTGAACATGGTCATCACCGAGACCGGCGCCGCGAAGGCTGTTGCCAAGGCACTGCCAGAGCTGCTCGGCAAACTCACGGGCAGCTCCATCCGGGTCCCTACCCCGGACGTGTCGCTGGCGATCCTGAACCTGACGCTGGAGAACGGCACCACCAAGGACGAGGTCAACAACTACCTCCGCGAAATGTCACTGCACTCGACGCTGCGCAAGCAGATCGACTACATCGACTCTCCCGAGGTTGTCTCCACCGACTTCGTAGGTTCGCGCCGCACGGGCATCGTGGACGGCCTCGCGACTGTCTCCACCGACAAAAACCTGGTCCTCTACGTCTGGTACGACAACGAATTCGGCTACAGCTGCCAGGTTGTCCGCGTGATGGAAGAAATGGCCGGCGTGAACCCGGTGTCGTTCCCTATCAAGGAATCTGCGGCAGCCCTGGCAGCCATCACGGTCTAACGCCAGCAAATGCTGGGCGAATTCCCGGCTGGTTCTCTGGAATCAGCCGGGAATCGGGACCACACTGGGGAGATGGAAAAAGAAACGGCAGTCATCCACGACAGCACCCTCGAACACGCCCTCGACGTCGCCAAGGCCAATCACAAGGAAGCCATTCGTCTGGTGGAGGGTGCCAAAGCGGCGCATGCCACCGGTGACGTCAGTGCAGACCGGGTCCAACAGCTGGAGGATTTGCTGGGCGTTGCCGAGGAGGACCTCCGCCGGGTCATCAAGGAACAGTAGCTCCCGGCCCGGAGTTGTCCTCCACACTGTGGATATCTCCAACAGGTCGCAGCATCACGCCTAGGCTTTCCGTGTGGGACTTTTCAGCTCTGGCAGCAGCTCGTGACCGTCGGGTGGGCCGCGTATCGCAGCGCCCGACGGCGGTCACGGCAGGCCTGGGGGATCATGGCGGCCGCCGCCGTGCTCTTCATCGCAGTGGTGGCGTGGTTCTTCGGCATCGGACAGTTTACGCTGGCGTCGCCAGCAACTGCGGGCCCCACCGAGGCGCCTGTTTTCGATGCGGCCTGGATGAATCCGGTCCAGGAACCGCATGATGTTCCGGCTGGCAGTGCTGCG
Source organism: Arthrobacter ulcerisalmonis (assembly GCF_900609065.1). GTDB lineage: Bacteria > Actinomycetota > Actinomycetes > Actinomycetales > Micrococcaceae > Arthrobacter > Arthrobacter ulcerisalmonis. The sequence goes on from NZ_UXAU01000040.1 coordinate 64,855, forward strand.
GCTGCTTTAGCCAGTCTCCAGGTCAAAGGCCGCGCCAGTAAAAATGGCTACACGCGCGAATCGTTCGGCCAGGCCTGGGAGGACGCCGACCACAACGGCTGCGATACGCGTAACGACATCCTCCGGCGTGACCTCACGGCGTCGCGTTTCACCGAGGGTTCCCGCTGTGCCATTGCCAGTGGCACCTTGCTGGAGCCCTATACGGGCCGCTCGCTGAACTTCAGCCGTGGTGGTGACACCAGCGCGGCAGTCCAGATCGACCATGTCGTGGCCTTGGCTGACGCCTGGCAGAAAGGGGCGCAGGGGCTGACGCCCGCACAGCGCAGGACACTGGCAAACGATCCGCTCAACCTCATTGCCGTTGATGGTGACGCCAATCAGGAAAAGGGCGCAGGCGATGCTGCCACGTGGCTACCGGCCAGTAAGTCCATTCGGTGCCACTACGTTGCCCGGCAGATCTCCGTCAAGGCCGCCTACGGGCTCTGGGTGACGCAGGGCGAAAGGGACGCCATGGCCCGGGTCCTTGATTCCTGTCCCGCCCAGTCCACCCTTACGGCGGGCTAGCGCTAGTGTCCGAACGGGTCCGGATCGACACCAGGCATCCACGTCAGGCCCGGAACTCCCCAGCCGTTCTTCTTGGCCTGTTTCATGGCTTTGCGGCTGTACCGATCCATCAGTTTATTGACGTAGAGCTTGCCGTCCAGATGGTCGAATTCGTGCTGCAGCACGCGGGCAAACCAGCCGGTCGCTTCGAACGTAATGGGCTCGCCAAAACCGTCAACCGCGTCAACGCGGGCCCACTCAGCGCGCTTGAGGGGATACTGTTCGCCGGGGAACGACAGGCAGCCCTCTTCCTCTTCGTCCGGATCCGGCACGGCACCCGAAACCTTGGACAGGGTCAGGACAGGATTGACCAGGGCGGCGCTGGTGGGCGCCCCGTCGTCGTTGTCGTATTTGTACACGAAGAGGCGTTTCCCCACCCCGACCTGCGGGGCAGCCAGGCCCACGCCGTTGGCCGCTTCGTTCGTTTCGAACATGTCGGCAATGAGGGTGCGCAGATCGTCGTCGAATACGTCCACTTCGGCAGCCCGGCGGTGCAGTACGGGTTCTCCCCAGATGGTGATTGGCAGAACAGTCATGATTCGGTCCTTCGACGTGCGGCCCGGGCAAGCGCTGGGCAGGGAAAAAACAAAGGAGGCCGCACCGGATATCCGGTGCGGCCTCCTTCTGGATGGCTGCAAATACCAACCTGTGCGGGTGAGCTACGGGGGTCGAACCCGCGACCTCCTGGACCACAACCAGGCGCTCTGCCAACTGAGCTAAGCCCACCATGTGCCTACTGAAATGTCCGGCGAACCGGCCTCCCGTGAAGGCAACTCAAATAGCTTACCTGCTCCTCAGGGCTGCTCGGTACAAATTTGGCTCATTCGCAGAAAAAACCATGAAACGTGGCGCAGATTACGCGGGCGCCTGACCATTTTCAGGAGTGGCAGCGAGGGTCTTGGCGATTTCCTTGGCCGCGGCGCTGTCCGGCCCGGGAGCAGGGACAAACACTGCCTGCCGGTAGTACCGCAGCTCGTCAATGGAATCGATGATGTCACCCAGGGCACGGTGACCGCCCTTCTTGGCCGGCGCCTGGAAGTAGGCCCGCGCGAACCAGCGGCGGGAGAGTTCCTTGATAGTGCTGACATCGATGACGCGGTAATGCAGGTGGTCCACGACGGCGGGCATGTCGCGGACGAGGAAAACGCGGTCGGTTCCTACCGAGTTGCCGCCAAGAGGGGCCTTCCCCGGGTTGGGAACCCATTGGGTGATGTAGGCGAGGACTGCTTCCTGCGCCTCAGCCATGGTCTTGCCGTTCGGAAGCTCCTTGAGCAGCCCAGAAGTGGTGTGCATGTCCCGGACAAAGTCGCTCATCTGCGCCAGTGCTGCGTCGTCAGGTTTGATGACCACGTCCACGCCGTCGCCGAGGATGTTCAGTTCAGAGTCTGTGACCAGTGCGGCCACCTCGATCAAGGCGTCATTTTCGGTGTCAAGACCGGTCATTTCGCAGTCGATCCAGACGATTCGTTCGTTAGATATAGGCACCCGACCAGCCTACCGTTACACTCCTGGTGCGGTGGCCGATGCTAGGCTTTCGGGAAACGCGGCAGGCATGGCCTGCCCTGGCAACGTGCCTGATTTACCGGCGCAGCGCCGTCGAAGCGGCGCGCCGAAGCACCACGGATAAGCGAAAGAATGGACGATCCTGAGATGACGCCGCCCACGCCTGCGACGGGGGACCAGGCGCCTGTACCAGCCGCAGCGGTGCGCGCCGAGGTGGATAACCCCGCCTCCTCGCTGTGGTCCGGTTTTATCGGGTCGTTCTTCATGTTTGTCGGTTCGCTAGGCGTCGGCTGGCTCGCGCCCGTTTCTGAGCTGCGCAGGCTTCCCCTGTTCATCTGGATGCGAACCGAGGCGATCGGCGTCGCGCTTTCCATTGTCCTGCTGGCCGTTGGCGGCATGCTGTTGGTGCGGGCCTGGCTGCGGCTCGGTCAACGAGTGCGTGTGTGGGGAGAACAAGCGCACCGGGTGACGCTGATTGCCGTTGCGGCTTGGAGCTTACCCATGGTTTTCAGCGTGCCGCTCTTCAGCCGTGACGTGTACGCCTACATCGGCCAGGGCCGGCTGATGGTGGAGGGTTTCAATCCCTACGAGAACGGCATCTCCGCCCTCTCCAACTATTTCCAGCTGGGCGCGGACAAGATGTGGACCGAGGCGCCAGTGCCTTATGGTCAGCTCTTCCTGTGGATCGAGCAGTTCGTGGTGTGGTTTACCAATGTGCACCCCGAGGGCAGTGTGATGCTTTTCCGGCTGGTGTCCGTGGTGGGCGTGGTGCTGTGCGTGATCTACGTGCCCAAGTTGGCCGCCCTGCATGGCGTGAATCCTCACCGGGCCCTCTGGCTGACAGCAGCAAACCCCCTGTTCCTCACAACTTTTATTGCCAGTGTTCACAACGATTCACTCATGATTGGCTTGGCGCTGGCGGGCCTCTACTACGCGGCGACGCACCGGGTGATCCGTGGCATTGTCCTGGTGACGCTTTCGATCGCGGTCAAACCCATCACCATCGTGTTCCTCCCCTTCATCGGCCTGCTGTGGGCGGGGCGCGACGCCGGCTGGTTGCGGAAGTTCACATTCTGGGCGTTGACAGCGGGGATCAGTTTCGGACTGCTGGTGCTCATGAGCCTGGTGAACGGGTTTGGTTTCGGCTGGATCAATGGACTGTCCGCGCCCGGCAGCATTGCGATCTGGTACGCGCCGGTGGGCCTGATCGGGATGCTGGTGGCGTCTCTGGGCAGCGTCTTCGGACTGGACGGGTCCACGTTGGCATCGATTGTGGCCAATATCGGCAAGCTGATTGCCGTGGGGATCGCGGGCTGGCTGATCCTGAAAGGCGACCATGACCGGGTGATGCGGCGACTGACCCTCGCCTTTGCCGCCGTCGTGCTGCTCTCGCCGATCATCCAGTCCTGGTACGTCGTATGGCTGATCCCGTTGTTTGCCGTCACGGGGATTCGGAATGACTGGCAGGTCAAGGCGCTGTACTTTGTGGTGTCGTTCTTCATGATCTATTCGATCTCGGACCAACTGGAGGTATTCCCTTACCTGCAGGGCACCGACGTTGGCCTCGCCTTGCTCTTTGCCCGGATTGCGGCGGCGATTACCGGTGTCTTGTTTGCCCTGTACCTCGTATTTTGGGACACGAAAACCCGGGGGCTGTTTCGCACCATCGACGTGCCCGTGGTGCAGCACCCCATTAGCTGAGGGGTCAGGTGGCTGCCGCGGTCCGGGCAGTGAGTCTGCGGACGGCTTCCCGGCGGGACAGCGGGCTGAGGCTGGCTGAATGTTCGGCCACGAATGCCGTGACCCAGCCCGGTGAGGTCTTGGCGTATTCGCGAAGCGCCCAGCCAATAGCCTTGCGGATGAAGAATTCCCTGTCGGCAAGGTTCGGTTCGATGACGGCCGCCAGCAATGCCGTGTCCGTGTCTGATTTGGCTTTGAGCTGGGACACGATCGCGGAGCGGCGCACCCAGAAGTCCTCGTCGGTGCGCCAGGCTAGGATCACAGCTGTCATCTCGTCCCGGTGGGCCTGCAGCAGTCCACAGATCCGGCTCGACACCGAGTCGACGAAGTCCCACCACGCACCCGTTCGGATGATCTCCTCATAGATTGGCAGCATCGCCAGATCGCGGGCCACCATCCTGTTCGCCGTGAGGTCGATCGCGGCGTAGCGCTCTTCGCGGAAAGTGGACGTCCGCCACAATTCCAACACCGTGGCCCGCAGTTCTTCAGCGGACTGGAAAGGCAGTTCGACTACGGCTGCGGCGGTCAGCCGACGAACCTCTGGTGAGCGGACGCCCAAGGACGGCATTTCCGACTTCATGTAGGCCTGCGCACCGGCGGCCCGGACCGGGTCCACGCGGACGGTCAGAGCTGCCCGGATAGCTGCCAGGAGCTCTCGATTAACCAGGTCCGGGGTATCCATGCTGCAACTGTAGCCAGTTTGGCGGATTACCCGCGGGCCTGAACCGTTCTGGCCTGCCTCGTGACAGGCCAGAACCGGTTCCTGCGGTGCCCCAGGAGGGAATCGAACCCCCGACCGGCGGATTAGAAGGCCGCTGCTCTATCCCCTGAGCTACTGGGGCGCTGGCGTTCTCACATATCCAACGCCTGAAAAAGCTTACAGTGCCGGGCGCGCTTACGCAGTCGCCACCGAATCCACTTGTCCGCAGCAGCTCGGTTTTCCACATAGCGAGCTTTGGGCCTCCCCAGGCGGGAGCAGCGGCGTGATGCTGGTTCTGCCGGCAACGGCAACTCCACCAGAAGACGGGACAACACCATGATCGACACCATTACCGTTCGGGGCTTTGTGGCCACGGACGTCAAGAGTTCAACCACCACCGGGGGAGTAGCAGCCGCTTCCTTCCGGATGGCGTCCAACGTGCGGCGCTTCGACCCGGCGACGCAGACCTGGGTCGACGGACACACCAATTGGTAGGTAATGACAAATAGTGCTACGAAAACAGCCCCTGCCGGGAGAAACAGGGGCTGTTGGTCTATTCGTCCCGATCTTCGGGAGGTTCGGTCTCCTGTTCGGTATCCGTGCACAGTGCACAGATGCCGGTGGGTAGGAATGGGTCGATATCGACGTGTGGTCCGGTGTGGTTCTTAGACATTGGGCGCACCTCCTACCGCGACGCCGGGTAGTGTGGTCGGCCATGGGTCGGTGGTCTGCCACGAGAAGGAACCTTGCCAAACCTGAGCGCAATTGCCTTAGCTTCCACCTGAGCCACAACCGGGACGGGTACGGTCACGAGGTCATCGGACAATAGCCACGCGGGGGGTGGAGTAAAGGTGACGGTGCCGGTAACGGCTGCATCGAAGACCGATGCGTCTGAAAAGTGGGCTGTGATAGCTCCTGTTGCTAGTGGCATGACAACCTACGCGTTCTGGATTTTGGTAACGCGTAGACGCGAACCAAACGTAACGCCTGTGGAGCTAGCTACATAAGCGTTCAGGACGGTGTTAGCCGGTAGGTAGAAGGTTCCGGAGAGTTGGACCTCAACGGCACCGTAAGTACCGGGACGGTTTTGGACTAGCAGTTTGGTCGCTGTGGTGGCATTCAGGATGCCCACGTCAACACTGCCCGGTGTCGAGGACGGCAGGTACATAAGTGTCAGCGTGTAGACGCCGGTCTCAAGAATCTTGAGGTTTCCAGCGGTCGTATCCGGAGCCACAAAAGTATTGTTGAAAGTCACGGATGTATCGGCTGTGAACGCGCCGAAGACAATACCGTTACCGGCTGGTGTGCCCAACTTAGCGACGGAAGTGAATTCAGCGTGACGTAGGCCTGCGGCCTTGGTGAGGGCAGCGTCTACCGACTCTGCGGTTTGCTGCATGACTACAGGCACGTTCGGTGCGACCGAGCCGGATGTGTAAGAGATGAGGTGTTTTAGTGTTGCTGGCATTGCATTGCTTTCTATGAGTTACAGGTTGTTTTCGATTTCGATATCCTGCGGCTGACGGAGCCGTACGGACATGGAGCCGGATGGGAAGTTGAAGTAAACGGCGGATACCAACAGGCGTTCTTGTTCGCCTTCGGGCAGGGTTGCGGTGACGGTCTGCGCTGGGCGGAGCCAGTACGCGGAGATTGAGTTCAAAACGAAGCTGCGGCCACGGCGGGACATTGCTTTGAGTGCTGCGGTTGCCGCTGCATCTGCCTGTCCTTGAGTGGCTGGCTTATCCTTTTCAAGGAATACGGAGTTGTAACCGATTTCCCCAAGAGAGAAAGGCCCTGCTGCGATGTACGCGTGGCCGTAAACGGTTTGTTCGTTGCCGTTGATATCGCGCCACCTGTAGCGAATACAGACAGCGTTTTTGAAGTTGTCCCGCGAAGTGACCGAGTTGGTTTCGGTGAGGATTCCACCGCCACCAGTTGTCATGTTCAGGGCTGTGTCAGACACGAGCGCCTGAGGCTTGGCAATGCGCCACGTACGGTCAGAATCGACGTAGACCGACACACCGGCACGAGCTGCGGACTCCGCTATGAGGTCCCAACCGGACTGCCCCGGCTCCTGTACCAGACCTGCAACGGCTTCGAATCCGAATGAGTTCGGGTATTCCGACACAACAGGGGGCAATTCCCCGCCGATAGTCCCGATAAGGACGTGATATTTGACGGCATCGAGGAGGTTCGATTGCGGCGGCTGGCTATCCCACGCGAGACGTTTGTAGTCCATCGTCAGGCCCTCGTCGGACCAGAGCGAAAGAACCATACGGTTGGACGGTCTGCGGATTTCACGGCTGCGTACGTGGAGATCGGCGAGGAGTTGCACGTCCTCCTCGACACTGTCGTACTTGTAGCCTGCCCAGATCTTTACGCGGAACGTACGGCGTGCGTCGAGTGCGTCCAGAACCGTTTTATCGGTCGGGATTTTGCACGTAAGTGTCGCCTGAATGCGAGGTGCGCGTGAGTCGTCAAACTCCACGGAACCGTCTTCTACGTCCAGCTCAACAGGCGCGGCACCGTCTGGATATGCGGTTGCGGTGATGATGTGACGCGCTGAAAAGCGGATGCGCTCTTCGGCGTCTGGTGCGTAAGGTTTGGTGCTCATAATGTGTCCTGAATGGTGAGGTCATCGAAGTTTGCGAATGCTGCGGCTACGGCATCGAAAGAGCTGTAGCTAGAGGCCAGGGCATCGAACGTCCAGCCCAGAGCGCCAGCAAGGTTTCCGTAGGGACGGGCAACCTCTTGGTAGCTGACGGCCATGCGGAACTTCGTTGCGTCGCCCTGTACTGAGTACGGGCTAACGTCGATTCCGGTGGCTGTGAAATACATATCCATGCCGGGAACGGTCTGCTTCAGCAGCACGGCTTCCCCACGGTCGAAAACGCGCACAAGACGGTTTGCATCGGTGAGCGAATCAGTCCAGATTTCAAGGGAGCCGGTACGGGTACCGAGCTTGCCCATTACGACAATCGGATCGCTACGGCCAATGATCGTATGGAGAGTGGAGTTAGTTTCGCGGCCTGCTGAGTAGTCAGTGATTGTGGAAACTGGCTCGGAGTAGTTCGGTGCGATAGGTACCAGTAGCCATGCCGAATCCAGCATCAAAGTAGCCGTAGCTGTGGCTGTATCTGCGGTCGTGGTGACTGTGTAGGAGTTCGGTCCTACAGCGCCCTCGTAGTCTGTGACAATGGTGACGCCGGTAGTTGCAGATGGAATCTGCCCTGCGGCTACTCGTACGGACTCGACGCCGTTAGCATTGCTGCGGGTAATGGAACGGATAGAGCCGGTCTGGGTGATTTCAAGGACGATAGCGCCCGTTGCGGTGTTTGGAGTTGCGGTAATTGTGGTCATGATTAGGGCAGCGCGATTGCCTGCCCGCCTCCTCTCGGGGCTACGTCAACGAAGATTTTGCGGCCTTGTTGGGACCAAAAGTATTTGTCCATCGAAGTACCATCTGGCTGAAGGGTGACCGGAATTGTCCGGCCCTTTTGCAGCTCGAATAGCTTCTGTTCGGCATCGGTTTTATTGAGCTGAACCTCGGTCTTCACAACCGGAGGAGTCTTGAGAATCGTGTCGATAAACTTCTGAGCTGCGTCACGGTTGCTGTTAAAGGCAGGCAGCACTTGATTGATGAGAGTGTCTTTTTGCGCGTTGAACTTGGCGGTTACGTCGGTGACGTTTCCACCTGCGGCAAGCTGATCCTCTGCGAGCTGGCGAATACTGTCCGCTTGATCCATCACGGCGCGTTGGTTCTCGCGGCCTTTGCTGGTATTGATATCGAGCGTCGCGCCGTTCTGCGTGAACTTCTCGTTCAGACCGTCCACGGAATCCATGTAGTCCAGCTCAGAATCGATTGCGGAACGCTGTGCACCTTCGAGTTCGCGGGTAGCGTCTAGGCGCTCCTGCTGCGCGTTTTTGAGGTCCTCTTCGTACTGTGTGTGCTTCTCGACAGCTTCGGCAGATTCGCCCATAGCGTCCGTGTAGTAGGCGTTTGCGTCAGCAGCTCGACCGTTATTCTTGGTCTCCTCTTCGAGGGCATCACGAAGCTCCTGTCCAGCATCTACGCGGGCCTTGATAGCTTTACCGTCGTCGTTATAAAGGACCGAACCACCTGCGAGCTGCGTCTGGTTTTTCTTCAGCTCTTCGCGGTCACGTGCTAGGGCCTCATCTAGTTTCTTGAGCGAATCCTGCGCTTTGTCAGAGTCGCCGCCGAATCCTTCAAAGATTTGTTTTGCGAGGTCCTTGTTACTACCAATAGCCTTTTTAACGCGCTCAATATTTGTTTCGGATTCGTCAGCCCACGGTGTAAGCCAGTTGTCCTCCTTGACCACGGCAAAGGCCATGTCCATGATTTTCCCGGCGAGGTCCGCATCATCGATCTTGCCGCCAGCTTCGTAGAATTCGCGTGCCAGCTCGGCTACTTTTTCGGTGGCTTCGTTGTTCGCTTCGGCTAGCTCCTGTGCGGCGGTGATCGCCAGACCAAGACCGGCAGCAGCGATAAGACCAGCAGCAGCGCCAGCAGGTCCAAAGCCAACAAAGGCGTTGGCCAATACCTCCTGAAGACCATCTGCAACATCTTCGATAGAACCGAAACTTGCTGCGGCCTCCTTGGCGGTCGAGGCGGACTCACCCTTGAGTTCTTCCATACCTTCACCGGCTTTGTCGGTACCGTCCTTAACGGACTTCCCGATGGACTTACCTACGCTGTCTGCCTTGGCGTCTACGTCAGCAAGGGCCTTAGTGAGGTCGCGGTCGATCTTCTTGGCCGCGTCATCCATATCGGATTCGATATTTTTAGCGGCCTTCTCCATATCATCTGAAAGTGACTTAGAGGTCTTATCGCCGGTCTTTTCAACATCCTTCAGCGAGTCTTCGATATTTTCGAGCGCGTCAGTGATCTGATCGGCACCCTTATCAGCATCGGCATCGATTTTGATGGGAATTTCAATTGGTTTTCCAGAAGGCATTTTTAACTCCCGTCAATGGTCTGGTGAATTCTTTTGGTTATGGTTTGAACTGATAGCGAAGTGATTCGCTTTATGGATGCTTTAGCGGCTGGATTGATGACGTAGCCGCCTTGGCGATACTGCGGAGATTGACGCGAGACTCGGCGTGTAACGGTGTGCGACTTGCCCTTGGGGCTACGTCGTCCGTATTTGGTGCGTGCGTTGGGATTCTTCGATCCGTACTCAGCGGAGTACAGGAGGAAGGAAGAGTTGGCCGCTGCGCCGCTGGAAAGCTTTCTGCCTGAGCCAGCAGCTCGGAGGATCATTGTTGATCCAGCCTTGACGGTGTTACCGGTTCGAAAGGTTCGCTGCGAGATGCGGTTAGCACCAAGACGCGAATTAACTTCCTGTTTCCAAATAGGACCGGCCTCGCTGCGCTGGTAGCGGCGGAGATCATTTTTGATCTCTTTCGGCAATGCGCGGAAACGCTTTTCGGCGGCAGTGAGGCCGGTCCTTTTGGCGGAGATCATTTAGACGCCGTTGACGATTACCGGCTGACCGGATACGGGGAACTCGGCTGAAGAGGTTGCAACGCCTACGCCGCCACCAAGGACGCTAGGAGCCTTGATAGTCGCGGTAAATGTGATCTTCTGGGTTGCGGTTCCGGTTGGCTGAATAACAACAACCTTGTTCTGTCCGTGAAGCGAAATAAGCTTCATCGTTAGAGTTGTGTTAGCTGTCAGGTCCTGTCCGAATTCAAGCGACGCGGACCAAATCAGTGCACCGGTAGAAGTCTGGACGTTTCCTGAAACAGGAATCCAAGTTGTGTCGGTCGAAGTGGTCGAAAGAGACGCGGAAGTAATGGCGTCTGAATAGTCAACACCGTCGATGGTGACAGTTTCTGTGGTGACATTTAGAACTTTGTGTGGAAGTGAAGGCATTTTGTGCCCCTTTCAATTAAGATTTGTAAGCGTTTTCGGTGGATACGGTTATCGAAATTTCGTAACCGATATAGGAATCGTTGAATGTTGCGCGTTCGGCGGTCGTCCAGTTGACGTTTCTAGTTCGTGTGAGGGTCCGCATTACCGCGTCCAGAGCTAGCTCTAGGGCTTCCTCAGCCGCTGCGGTGTCTTTCATCGGAGTGATGACAACAATGCGTAAGGATTCGGATAGTGCTGCGGCCTGCGGTGCGTTGGTTAGGGTTTCGCGGTAAACGTTTACCCAGACCTTTCCTCGTGCTAGGTTTTCCGGAGCATTCACCGGGTAGTCATGCACAAGGAAGAGCGGGTTATCGTCCCTAATCTCTTGAGCAATTAGGCTGCGGATTGCGATGCTCAATGTCCTAGCCTTCCGAGAGGAGAGGTCTTGGGACGGAGCAAATCGCGAGCGAGGAATACTAGCGGATAAGTCGGGACAACTTGCCCGTCGGAATCGAATTCGGTTCCCTTTGCGCCGTTCCCAGCCTGTGCCCAGATGTGTCGAGCTTGGAGGATTTCGGCGAGGAGATAAGCCCTCGGCACTGTTGCGCCGTCCGGAAGGGTGGGCGCATATGCAATGCACAGCGAATTAGCTGTGGACATAATTACGTCGAGCACTTCGGGGTTAACCGAGTCGGCTTCTTTCCAGATTTCAAAGATCAAAACTTGGTTTTCGTAGTTCCAATACATGCGCCCACCCTTTCTTTAGTAGGAGAAAATGAATTACGGAGTAGGAGGAAGGACCTTGACAATGGCCTTCTTTTCGTGCTCGACAAATGCGGTGTAGCCGAATACAGCTTCGTCAAATCCACCGTGGGAAACGTCTTCGGCTTCTACGCGAATAATCGATCCGAATTCGAAGAACTGAAGTGCGTTCTTGTGACCGACATAAACGGTGTTGGCTGGGAGATCGTTAGCAACAACAATCTGCATTCCGTCCATCGATCCATCAGCAAGGCCTAGGGAAGTGGTAAGGAACTTGAGGTTGTCGAACTCAGTGGTTAGAGCCATTTCGCGGTGTAGGTCAGCGGAAAGAATGGCGAACGTAGGAAGTTCGTTTGTTGTGGCCAGTACGGCAAGAGCGCCGTCTAGGATGCGGGAGAAGCCCGGAGCTACACCGGCAACGTATGCCTTGGCTGTGGTGTTGGTAGCCATAGCCTTGATGCGGTCTAGGACTCGCTTGTCAGAGAGCTTGGCGTAACCTTCGGTCTGCTTCTCGAAGAGGCTGCGGAGGAACTCAGCGTTACCAAAGTCGCGGAACTTGCGGTCAACCTTGACGCCGTGTGCACAACGTAGGGCCTCTTCGGAGTAGGCAACGGTTGTTACAGCGTTCGATGGAATCTCTGCAAGGTCACCGGCGTAGGTGTCAACGAGGAAGTCACCAACGAACTTAAAGCCTTCAACCTTCCAAGAGGTCAAGACGCCTGTGGATACGAGAGGAGCAAAGCGACGCTGGTAGCGTGCACCACTCCAAAGCTCACCAAGGAAGGCAGCCTGTTCGATCTTCGAGGTGTGGCCGGTGTGGGTGACCGGCGAGAGGGCAAAGGCGTTTGTTTCGCCTGCAAGCCCAGTGTCAATAAGGGCCTCACGTACACGTGCATCCTTGCGAGCTTCGGCAAGGGATTCGTAGGAAAGGGTTACGGCTGGCTGTGTAGGTGCTGGAACTGCATTTTCGTTCATGTTAAATCCATTCGGGTTTTCCTCTTCTGAGGATTCTTCGGGTGTTGTTAGTGGTGATTCCTCTTCGGAATCCTCTTCGGCTTCGGCCTCAGAAGTTGGTTCAAGTGCTGCATCAATTGCGTCAATTGAAGTTTTGATTTCTTCCAGCGCCGCTCTAATCTCTTCGTCCTCCGAGAAGGCCTGAATTAGTCGGGCTGAACCAAGCGCCGGATTGACACAGATACCGGCACCGGAAAGGGTGGCGGACGTAATGAGTCCGGTTGCTGGGGACATTTCGGACAGCTCCATGGAGATGCCTGTACGCAATCCTTCTTTTGCTTCGGTGAAGGTGTCGCGGCCTAGAGTTGTATCTGCAAGCGTTACGGTGCAGAAAAGTCCCTCGGACGTAGATTCGAAATTGGAGAGCTTGCCAATCGGGCGGAACTTATCGTGCTCGACGTTGACGATTGCGCCTTCAGCATTTGAGAAGTTGATACTTCCAGTGGAGAATGTAGCGTCACGGTCGCGAGCCTTTTCGCCATACGGTGCAAGTTTGTAGCGGAGTGTTCCGCGCTGTTCCGAGAAGCTAATTAGCTGTCCCGTTGAGAATGTTTCAGTCATAGTTAGTCCTCGTTTGGATTGGGCACGGTGCCCTTTGTGGTGTCATTAGGTGCGGTATCGAATGTCGAATAGTCGAAACGAACGCGTGTGCCGGGATTAGTCACGTCTGCTAGAGAAAGTCGGTCGGCAATTGGTTCGGTAAAGGACTTGATAGACAGTTCGAGGAGTTCCGATTTGTTTTGTAAGGTGCTGGAATAGGTGTCTGACGAACCGTCTGCGGCACCCTCCAAAAGCTCAGCCTTGATATTCAAGTGATTCGAGAGGTCTAGACGGATTGCATTCCTCGCGGAAGACATAAAGGTGTTGGCGTTATCGGATGCGCCGAATCCTTCAATGGAGATTCCGTAAGGGACATAAACCATTCCGCCGCGATTCGCAGTGAGTGAGTCGCGTAGGTCGTCCATTGCGTCTTGAACTTCTTCTTTGGTGTTTTCGGCACCTGCGACGGTTTCGCTGACCAAAGTGACAGGCTCGGCCACGGCTGCGCGGTTATTGATCGTGCGAGAAATGCTGGTGTATTGGCGCACGGAACTACGGGCCGAATCGAGGAAGCCGTTACCGGGAACTAGGCCGGAGAAGAAAATAATGTCAACAGGATTGACAACTTTGTCATCAATCTTGACAGCGCTTTGAGCGTCTACTCCCCAACGTTCGCGCGAAACGTGCTGTGCTGCGGTGATATTTCCGTTTTCGTCGCGCTCAACCTGCCAGAGGGAGCAGTTATAAAAGATCAAATCGTGGATTGTGAGGGCGATTCGGAGCTGCGGGGTCACGAATCCATAGCCTTCAGCGAGCCATGGAGTTGAATTGTCGTCTGAATCTAGAGTGAATCGGCTAGAAATGCCGCTGAAAAGGTGGATTGCACGAGCTACAGCAGGTACCTGCATGGCCTCTGCGACGCTTACAGGGAAGTTTGAGGTGTCAATATCGGGGAAGATGACCGGCGCAAGAGCTGCGGTAGGTGAGAGGATGCCTGCGGGCAGGGAAATAGAGGCCGCTGCATTAGCAACCCAGCTTTGTTTTGAGAAAATGCCCAAGCTAACTCCGTGTTAAATAAAAAGACGCTCGACCCCCGCGCAACCAATTTGCAGGCTGGGCGGAGGGAGCGTCATTTGTCTACCGAAGTAATTGCTTCGGTGTATAACTAATTATACCATTGAATATTTATGCAGTGCAGAGAAGTGTGCTAGTATGCCCCGCCGCGAGGTCGATTAGTAGAGCGTTTCTTGCGGCCTGCGGCGTCGTACAGTGCGTTGGATGCAGCGACTAGGGGAGCCACGTCCGCCGTTGAGTTCCTACGGCCAAAGAGGCGAGCGTCATTCACATAGCGGAAGTTCGCACCTTCAGCACCGGAATCTAGGGATGGGTCTAGAGCGTGAATGAGGTTCCGGTCTGACAGGGCACTCATGAGAATTGCCACGCCTGCCGACACTTCCTTAGCGCCGATGGACTCGATGCCAGACTGTGGAACCCCACGGAGGCGCTGTAGCTCCTGTATGACTGCGAGGTTGTTGCCAATACGGTCATAGACAACCGGCACGCCGCGTGTAGCTCGGAGTAGCTTCGCCAGCTCATTGGGGAGCCATGAGTAACCCGCACGGTGGGCTAGGACTTGCACACAAGGCGTTCCCTGTTCCGAGTACCAAGCCACGGATAACGCTGAGCTGGAACCGTCTGGTGCAACGTCGAAGCTCACGGAGAAGTTAGCCGTAGGCAAGGGCAACATATCCGGCACTTGCGTAGCGGCCCAGTCTTCAGGATCAATTGCAGCGATAGAGGACGCGGACGGGTCAAGGCACAGGAACTCCCTAGCGAACGAGAGGAGGCCTTGTGTAGCGAGGGCCTTCCTAAGGAACTTGATGGAGACAAGACCAGAGGAGAGGCCGGGGTACACGCGGTGCCAGACCGACTCATCAGATGCATCATCCGTAGAGAGCATGGAGTAGTCCAGGATTCCTAGGTCCTCTGTACCCTTGCGGCCTGCGGTTAGGTACTGCCAGAGCAGGCCCTCGCGAGTACGTGGGGGAGTACCTGTGATGATCAGTTGAGCGTTAGGACGGGTAGCTAGTACCGGAATAGCGCCGGATAGCAGATCGTCAGAGACTTTGGAGTCGTATTCGCCAGCTTCATCTAGCAGGATGCAGTCAGCAGCCATGCCCCGGACGGCAGACGCCATAGGTTTGACAGCACGCCAAGAGCTACCGTTCTCCCAAACTATGCGAATCGATCCGTTGGATTTGTAGAACCGGAACGGGCGTGTGGTTTCGTCGGGGTATGCCATTTCCAGTTGACTGCCCAGCTCGGCCAAGAACTGTTGGCTGAGAGTTCCGCTCTGGGCTGTGGAGATGATCTTGTAGCCGGGGATATTGAAGCAGCGAGCTAGCAGGGTGGCTTGAATGCTGGAAGTCTTCGTAGCACGTCGGCCCATTTGAATTACGGCCTCGGGGTATAGCGGGGTACCGTCTTCGTTCTTGGCTTCGAGCAATTCCGCAACTTGAATTCCCTGCGGGAGTAATTCAATCCCCATATCGGCTGCGGCCTTGTGTGCCCCTGTGAGGTCCACGGAATTAGGAATGGGGGAATTGTGTCGGGGCTGCGCTATAAATGTCTCAGCGGTCATTCTGTGACTCCTGAGCGGCATCAGGGAGGGTTTTTGTGGAGCAGGACGCGGGGCTTTGGTCGTCGTCAGAAAAAACTTCAGAATTTTCTAAAATATTTTCAAATTGCGGACGTTCGACCCTCTTTATGCGCGACTGAACTCGTTGCACTTTAGTTTGGCTCGGTCTTGCGTTCGCCTTCATGTTGCATGACGCATGGCTAGCCGCGAGACTCGACGGGCTATCGATGTCAGCCTCACTCAGTCCAGCCAGTTCAGCGAACGCACGAGGAGTTGTGTGGTCGGCGTGCCAGTTCATCTCGGCGGTGACTATCCCGCCACAACGGAAGCATGGAGCAGGCAGCGTGGCCCGTACGATTGCACGCGCACGGTTGCTGCGCTTGGCACTGTACCCGCTAGGCACTTAGCACCTGCGGTGTAGCCACATATCCCCACGCGGGGCAGGCCTTGATGTACTTACCTGTAGACGGGCGGTGATACCAGCTCTTGCCTACTTGCTCAATTAGTGCGGAGCAATTCACGCATACTGTTTCAGTCATGACGATACCTAGATGTTTAAGTCAGTTCGTCATTTGTCTGTTTCTCCGGTCAGCTCCGGTTGGGCCTCATACCCTGGGGGGCGCAGTCTTTCCTGCGTGTCACCTGAGTCATTACCCTTTAGGTTTCGGGGGATTGCTATCTAACGTATTAACCTCGTCGGATTTCTTATTGCCTACTTTGGCAATGATTAGCTTGGCAAGTTCTAGAATGTAGAACCCAACCACGATAACCATTATGGCTTCAAGCGGTAGGCCTAGAAGGCTTGTGTAATCCACAGGTCTTCCTAACTACTATTTGTCAAGTAGTTGACACTTCAATTATACCATTGCCTAGGGCAAGTAGTGCTTCGAGTTCAGCACGGAAGACTGCAATCTCGGCCTTCAACTCTGCGCCTTTGTCTCTCATTGTTCCCCCTTTCCAAATGCTTCAGCCATTGTTTCCCGGCATCTCATGAATAGCTCTTCCTCTGCTGTGAGGTCCTGCTTATCTTCTAGCTCTAGGATTCGGTCTAAGACTCCCTGATACTTCGCGGTCCTCCAGTCTTCGCCGTAAGCCTTGCGATTATCCGCTACTACCTTTGAGTAGTAACGAATCATCTTCTCTGTGTTCATTTCTCCTCCTTACTTTTTAGATACTCTGCATACTCTTCAGGCGTTCCATGTCGCCATGCTCCGCTGTCCAGTGCGCGCTGGTATGTATCCCATCCTTGGATGATTGCTAGGTGTTCCGCCGTGTGGTATTCAATCCACGCTGCATCTCCATATGCGATCATCACGCCCGGTACTTCGATCATTGGATAACTCCTGCTTTCTTCAGTTCCTCGACTACTATCCTGCGTACCATTTCTTCCGTGGTCTCTTCTCGGTTGCGTTCCATCTCGGCTACATATCGTTCTAGTGATGCGTTCATATCCGCTCCTGCGGTCGTGTGTTATTGGAGCGTCGCTGCGTCTTTTGGTGATTAGCTCTGTGCAAGTCCGTGCAAGTCTCTGTGCAAGTTTTTTACTTGCATAAGCCTGCATAGACTTGCATGGACTTGTGTTAAACCTGCATAAACCTGCATGGAGCCAATAACCTGCACACTTGCACCCCCCCCTATAGGGGGGTGCAATGCAAGTAGGCAAGTCAGGTCTTAGTCATCCGAATCGACAGATACCATCATCCATTTAGGACGGCTATCATTTCCGAGATTCTGAATGATCCCCTTGTATTCGAGGGTGGATAGATGCTCTGAAACTACATTGCGGTTAAGGCAGGTCTTCTCAGCAATCTTGAGTGCTGAAGTACAGCCTGCGCCGATTGCTTCACGGACCTTGATTTCATCGAGCATACCGACGCGCTCTTGACGCTCAGCAATGGATAGCTGAGGCCCTTCAGGGATAGCCACGCCGCCTGAACCTGATCCACCTTCGAAGTGAACAGTTTCGATAACATAGTTCAGTTTCTTGTCAGGGTCCTTGGAGCCTTTCACCTTCTCAAAAGAGAGTGTCCTTGTTCCCGTTGCGTTTCTCTTGAGCTTGATAAGCAAATCCATCATTGCTTTTTGAGAGGAAGCGCCACGGCCTGAGCCTGTATCGGTCTTGCCCTCGTGGTGGATAAGCAATGCAAGGAACTTACCTTCGTTCGCCCAATCCTGAATTGGCTTCAGAGCGGCCACCATATCCACGTTGGAATTCTCATCGACGCCAGACAGGATATTGGCCTGAGGATCGAAGACAGCAAGGCTTAGGTCAATTCCTGCTTTGGTGATCTTCTCTCTCATTGCCTTCAGTCCAAAGAGGCCGGGGGCAACTTCCAGAGTTGTGCTGACAGTAAGTGTCTGCCCTTCCGCTGCGTCCCAGACCAGAAGCTTAGAAACGTCCGCTGAGGGGTGCTTAGCCTTCCAAGCTTCAACCATGTCCCAGAACGGTTGCCCACCCTCTGCGGCCACATACAGGACGTGTGAGGGGCCTCTGGTGTTGAGCGGTAGGTTCTGCCACGAGTCCAGCCCTGCACAGATGCTTAGAGCTAGGTCAACCATGGCGATTGTCTTGCCAGCAGAGGATTGCCCATAGAGCTGTCCGATGCCTACAGAAGGGATGTGGTCCTGGACTAGGTGCGGGAGAGCTTCACGAATCTTCAGGAAGTCCACTGTCAGGAACTCGGCGTCTTTCACCATTCCATCCGGTGCTTCGTCAAGCTCTGACTTCAAGAGCTTCGAGTAGCTTTCCAGCGCTGAGGCCTGTTGTAGCTTGTGACCTGCTGAGAAGTGCGAGCTGAACTTATCGGCTGCTTCTGGGTCGGTCTTCTTCAGGGCTGGGAGCGAGTGATAGATAGCATCCGTTACTACTAGGTAGCTGGCTGCTAGCCTCTTGATGAGTTTGTGGATGAACCAATCACCCTCGGTCTTGATGAACTCTGTCCCATCATGTACGTACCAAGCTGCTTCCGTCTTCACGTACACAACGCCACCCTTGATGAACGTAGCCAGAGCCTTAGCGATAGCCAGCTCGGTGCCGGGTATGGTCTCAGGGGTGACGCCGTCGCCAATAAGGCTCTTCTCAAACGCAAGCTTGCGGTCATCGGAAAATATTGCTTCGAGGATTTCACTCTCGGATTTGATTTCTAGGTCCACGGTATGTAGCCTTTCATTGTGGACATCTCTAGTCTCTTCGCAGGAGGTATAATAGAGAGTGTCTGCGGTAAATAAATTAATCGGTAAGGCCTCTGTTTCCAGCAGGGGCCTTACTTAGTTTTCTGGGAATATTCCTTCAGTGGCTGCGGAGTCAGGGAGACTCCCTACAAGTCCGGGAATGTTATAGAAGTATTGGTTCCCATTGTTACGGTCCCTGAGTAGTAATAGGACCATTCTCCCGTCACTGACCGGAGTTACTGACAATACTTCGATATTGGGTGCGATTCTCATTTTGTGTCTTCCATTTCCAGTGGGTTAGTGGTTTCTTCCCAGACCTTGTCGGCAAAGGTTCCGATGTATCCGAGACTTTCGGCTTCTATGATCAAACCGCCGTCAAACTCCGTGGCCTTGTATTCGAAAGCCCCGTGTTCTTTTCGCCCATCGGTGTAGTGGTTGACGGTTTCAACCTTCAACAGGCCGGGGCAGGATGTGCAATAAACCTTGCCTTCACTGTTGTAGTAGTTGTACCAACCTGTCGGTAGTGCGGTGAATCCTCTGTCGATCTGTTCTTGACGTGCAAAGCTCATTTAGTTCTCTCTTTCGGTTTTTGTTGCTGTTGTTGGGTACTTCTCAAGCGCTTCGGTAAGAGTCATCGAATCGTCAAATGCTTTTTGTACTCTATCGATCTGCTCTTGTGTCATTTCGTATTTGCGCTTCACTTGCTCTCCTCTGTGGATAGTTCTTCTACTCGGTCTTCTAGGTACATAAGCTTCTGGCGGTAGTCCGCCTCTTTCTTGCGGTTCTTCTCAAGTAGCTGGCTGTAGAATGTTTCGCTCATAGAGAGTCGTCGCTTGGCTTCGGATAGTTCGGTTCTTTGGTAGATGCCGGGATGGGACATGTTCGTTTCTTTCTGTAGGGTTTTTCTTATGTACCTATTATCTCATGCACATAAAATAAGGGTGCGTGCAAACTTTTCTCAGCGCCCCCTCAAATGCCCCGTTTAGCCGCGTATTCTAGGGGTTTTTCTCGTCGCTCTCCGACACTTCACAACCATTATTAACTTCCTTTTGGGCAGCAAAAAGACCCCCTAGCTATCGGAGCTAAGGGGCCTCTCTGTGTGCTTCTCGAAACATCCGCACCTCTCAAGCGTAGCGTTTCTTGAACACCACCAGTTCAGGACGCCAGCGTGCGCCTTTCTTCGAGGGTAGAAAGGTGATCGACTCGAAGACGGTTTCAATCATCCGGCGACGCTTGGCAAGAGGCATAGCGTCCCACTCAAACACCACGGCAACATTGTCGGCTTCCTCTTCCGGAGTCGGTACGCGTACGAGTGATACCTTCTCGAACTCCCGAATCTTTTGATCCAGCTCGGCCATACGGGCATCATGCGCGTCACGGAATGGTCTGATATCGGAAGGCCTCATCTTGTCTCTAGCGGCCTCTTTCATCCAGTCTGTCCAGTCCTTCTCTTCCAATGCGCGAGAGGCCCTAAGGCCCCGTAGCGCCTCCTTATCGGCCACAATCTCGGCAGTGTCTAGGGAGGCAAATTCGAGAAGGGTATTCATGATGACAAGGTCATCTACTTTGTCCATAACCTTCGAGATGTGCTGGTGCTGGCAGCGGTAAATCCACCGTTGGTTTTCAACGCCGCTCTTAAGTTTGCGCGGTGAGTAGGTCCCGTAGACAGGCTCCTTGCACTCACTACACGTGATCAAACCGGAGCATAGGTATTCCTTATCCGTACGCTTGGCCTGTCCACGTCCCGGCGTCTTGAGGACCGCGCAGACCGCTTTCCACGTATCCAAATCTAGAATGGCGTCCCAGTTACCCGGCACCAGATCGAAGCTGACCTTCTTACCGTCCTTGTCCCTCACTACATTGTGTTCCATCAGACCTGCCACGCGAGGTTTGAGAAGGATTGTCCGGAGTGGTCCACGTGCCCACGTGTTACCGAATGATGTAGCTACCTTTCGATCATTCAGCTCACGTACAGCATCGGAGATTGTGCCGCCGTCGATAATGAACTCAGCAACCCACCTAATGGCGTCTGCCTCTTCCTTGATCTCTTTACCTTCGAGGGTCAGGCCGAATGGCCTACGTCCGCGCCAGTGATCCTTACCAGCTTCTCGGTCCTGTGCGAACTTGGCACGCTGACGGGCAGCACGTTTCTTTAGCTCGTCGGCAGCTACGGCGACTTTGATGCGTGCGTAGAGGATGCCGTTATCTGTCGAGAGGTCAGCGTCGCCGCCCACCGTCGCCAACATGAGGCCTTGCTGATCCACCATTGCCAGCAGATGTTCAAACTCCATCGGCACGCGCCAGAGTCGGTCAAGGTCCCATGCGGCTATGGCGTCAATCTCTCCCGCTTCGAAGTCCTTCAGCATCTGCGCGTACTGCGGACGGGGCACCTTGCCGGATGCTGAGGTGTCATTTTCGAGGTATTCCTTGCCAGCGGTCCAGCCCTTGCGAGCCAGCATCTTATTGATGTCGGCGCGTTGGCGGTCTACAGCTAGGCCCTCCTCACCTAGGCGGATTCCCTTGTCAGCAGAGATGCGGAGGTACACAGCACAAGTTGTCATGAAAAAAACGGTAGCACTATTTGTCACCATCTGTTGGTATGAAGTCCAGGCCTACCGGCAGATGGCCGGGAACGTGAGCTGCAGCCTGCGCAAGGGTCAACCGGTGATTGTGGTGGGCCGGATGAAGGTCCGGAGCTGGGAATACGAGGGCAGGAACTATTTCGTGATCGAAATCGACGCAGATTCCATCGGCCAGGACCTGAAGAGCGGGACCGCCAACTACACGAAAAACCCCACCAGGCCGGTCATGTCCCTGATGGAACAGGATTCAGCGGACGACGCCGATCCAGAGAACCGGGGGAGCGGTACCTTCCAGCCGTCCCCGGACGGGGAGGATCCTGGCGCCCAGGGCTTCGAGCACGACGTGTTGGTGGAAGACACCGACGGTGCGCTGTCCACGTTGGATCTGGAGACGGGGGAACTGGCAGACAACCGGGCATAGGCATCGGGACGGGGTGCAGGCAGGGGTCCGCTTGCACCCGGATTGGGGTCACCGACCGCTGGCAAATGGAAGTTATGCCCACGCACCCAGTAGATTTGGAAGTATGGCGGAATTTATCTACACAATGACCAAGGCTCGCAAGGCCGTTGGCGAAAAACTTATCCTCGACGACGTAAGCATGTCTTTCTTCCCCGGTGCCAAGATCGGCGTCGTGGGCCCCAACGGTGCTGGTAAATCCACCATCCTCAAGATCATGGCCGGTTTGGATACCCCCTCCAACGGCGAAGCTCGGCTGAGCCCTGGCTACAGCGTGGGCATCCTCTTGCAGGAGCCGCCCCTCAACGAAGAAAAAACTGTCCTGGGCAACGTCCAGGAAGGTGTCGGTGAGATCTACGGCAAGATCCAGCGATTCAACGAAATCTCTGAGGAAATGGCCAGCCCCGACGCTGACTACGATGTCCTCCTCGAAGAGATGGGCCAGTTGCAGGAAGCCATTGACGCTGCCGACGCTTGGGACCTCGATTCCCAGTTGGAGCAGGCCATGGACGCACTCCGCTGCCCACCGGCCGACTCCGAGGTGACAAACCTCTCTGGTGGTGAGCGCCGCCGGGTTGCGCTCTGCAAGCTGCTCCTGCAGAAGCCTGACCTGCTGCTCTTGGACGAGCCCACCAACCACCTCGACGCCGAAAGCGTGCTGTGGCTCGAGCAGCACCTGTCCTCCTACGCAGGCGCAGTCCTTGCCGTCACTCACGACCGGTACTTCCTGGACCACGTGGCGGAATGGATTGCCGAAGTCGACCGCGGCCACCTGTACCCGTACGAAGGCAACTACTCCACGTACTTGGAGAAGAAGCGGGCCCGACTCGAGGTCCAGGGCAAGAAGGACGCCAAGCAAGCCAAGCGCCTCACCGAGGAACTAGAGTGGGTCCGCTCGAACGCCAAGGGTCGTCAGACGAAGTCCAAGGCTCGCCTTGCCCGCTACGAGGAGATGGCAGCGGAAGCTGACCGGACCCGCAAGCTCGACTTCGAGGAAATCCAGATTCCGCCGGGACCGCGCTTGGGTGGTCTGGTCCTGGAAGCGAAGAACCTGCAGAAGGGCTTCGACGATCGGGTTCTCATCGATGGGCTGTCCTTCACCTTGCCGCGGAACGGCATTGTTGGCGTCATCGGCCCCAACGGTGTTGGCAAGTCCACGTTGTTCAAGACCATCGTGGGCCTGGAGCCGCTCGACGCCGGCGAGCTGAAGATCGGCGACTCCGTCAAGATCTCCTACGCTGACCAGAGCCGCGGCGGCATCGACCCCAACAAAACTCTGTGGGAGGTTGTGTCCGACGGGCTCGACTTCATCCAGGTGGGTCACGTTGAAATGCCGTCCCGTGCCTACGTTGCCGCGTTCGGCTTCAAGGGTCCGGACCAGCAGAAGAAGGCCGGTGTGCTTTCCGGTGGTGAGCGTAACCGCCTCAACCTGGCGCTGACCCTCAAACAGGGTGGCAACCTGCTGCTCCTCGATGAGCCCACCAACGACCTCGACGTCGAAACCCTGAGCAGCCTCGAAAACGCACTGCTCGAATTCCCGGGCTGCGCTGTGGTGGTCTCGCACGACCGGTGGTTCCTGGACCGGGTAGCAACGCACATCTTGGCCTACGAAGGCACCGAGGAAAACCCCTCCCAGTGGTACTGGTTCGAAGGTAACTTCGAATCCTACGAGGAGAACAAAATCCAGCGACTCGGCCCAGACGCCGCGAAGCCGCACCGGGTGACACACCGTCGCCTGACCCGCGACTAGTCGCAGCGGGCACGACGCATAAAAGCGGAACATGACGAAGGACGGCACCCCATCTCGGGTGCCGTCCTTCGTCATCCGACGGCGGTTCAGCGGCGCTGCGCCATCCCAGACCAGGTCAGCTGGCGGAGCCGCCCAGCGTCTCGGGCTGCACTCGCACCATTCCCTCTTGCGCCACGGTGGCCACATGCTGCCCGGCCCGGTTGAAGATTTTCCCGGTGGCGAGCCCGCGGGCGCCCTGGGCGCTTGGCGACTCTTGGACGTAGAGGAGCCACTCGTCCACCCTGACCGGCCGGTGCCACCACATGGCGTGGTCCAGGCTGGCCACGTTCATGCCCGGCGTCACCCAGCTCAGGCCGTGCTGGCGCAAGATGGACTCCAGCAAGGTGTAGTCGCTGGCATACGCCAACGCCGCCTGTTGCAGGTTGGCATCGTCTGGCATAGGTCCAAACGTCTTCATCCACACCATGTTGTGCGGGGTCTTCTCCGCTGAACCTTGCACGTACAGGGCCGGGTCAACGTGCCGGATGTCGAAGGGCCGCTCGTAGGCCCAATGTTTGGCCACAGGGTGGTCCAGGCTGCCGAGCAGGTCGGCGGTGGTGGGCAACGACTCAGGATCGGGAATGCCAGCCGGCATGGTCGACGCGTGGTTCACACCCTCGGAATGAGTCTGGAATGACGCAATCATGGACAGGATGGGCAGGTCATCCTGGTAGGCATGCACACGGCGGGCCGAGAAGGAGCGCCCGTCACGCAGTTGCTGCACACCGAAGGTGATGGGCTTCTTCGCATCGCCCGAGCGGAGGAAGTACCCGTGCATCGAGTGCACGGTCCGGTCCGCATCGACGGTCCGCATCGCCGCAATGAGCGACTGGGCCAAGACTTGGCCGCCAAAAACCCGGGGCAGCGGCTGCCGGTGCGTGGAACCAACAAACAATTCTTCGTCGCCGCCGGTGCTTTCCACCTCGCTCAGGTCCAGCAACGTGGTGAGAATATGGGTGGGGTCCTCGCGGAATGCGGCCAGCGAACCTGCTTCGGCTTCAGTCATGGTTCGACTCTAGACGGCACCCGAGGACGGTCTCAACAAGGCAGGCCCGGTAGTGTTCTTGGTGTGCCTGTTCATCCTGCCCCGTCCTTTCATTTCAACGACCCGCAGGACCTCGCGGACCTGAAAACCTTCGCCACCCGCGCCAAATCCATTGACGATGGTGCCATCCGGCTCCAGGCCGCTGGCAACGTACTGGCCGCCTACGTCTGCGTCCTCCGGCCGCGGATCCTCGGCGAAGCCACCCCCACCATCCTTGGCCTGCGCACCATCGCCCTCGCCGAACCCTCAAACGTAGACGTCACCGTCCCGCTGGGTGCCGTCCTGGATCGGTTGGCCAGGAGCGGAACGCACGACGTCGAATTGCCGGTTCCGCCGAGCGCCGTCACCGAATCGTGGACGGGAGTAGGCGTCCCCAGGGGTGGTTGGGAAAAGGTCGCCGTCAGCACCGACGCGGAACTGCGCGGCATCGCAGACGCCGGCATTGCTGAGGTGGCGGGCATCGTCCCCGACAAACCCGGCGCGTTGATCGTCAACAACGCGAGGGCCAGCGTCTGGGGCCGCACCGTGGCGGACACCGGGATGCCCACGGGTGCAGCTTTTGCGGCACTCGCCCTCGGTTTCCTTGGTGCTGGCAGCCAGACGCTCTACCGGTCGGGCCGCTGGTTCCGGCTCTCCGGGGACCGTGGCCACGTGCTGGTTCGGTCCGGCAGCGGCCTGGGGCTTGGCTAGCCCGGCTGGGCCTCAGCTGAGGCGAGCTAGGCCGACGGGCTGTTGATCATGGACAGCGCCGCACGCTCCATGTAGTCCCACAGCGTTCCTTCGTACAGCGGCGGCAGTTCCAGCGCGTCGACGGCGGTCCGCATGTGGAAGAGCCAGCGATCCTTGGCCTCGGGCGTGACCTCGAACGGCATGTGCCGCATCCGCAGCCGGGGATGGCCGCGCTCCTCGCCGTAGGTGGTGGGCCCACCCCAGTACTGCTCGAGGAACATCAGGAACCGTCGCTTGGCGGGCTCCAGGTCGGCTTCCGGGTACATGGGCCGCAACAGCGGGTCGGTAGCAACGCCGTCGTAGAAAACATCTACGAGTTTCACGAACGTCTCATGCCCGCCCACGGCATCGTAAAAACTGTCCGTGTAGGCGGGCTTGCTGAACGGATCGTTCTGCATCAGCGGCCGCTTCGGTTCAAGGGGGAGGCTCATGCTACTCGCCGGCTTTCTGCTCGGTCTTGCGTGGTTCGGTGGCATCGTGAGCAACTGCCGTGGTTTCACTAGCAGTTTCGGTGGGCGGCACGTAGCTGCCTTGTGATCGGTTGCCTACCCGCAGGATTTCGCCGTTACGGAGGTACCAGACGGCGCCGTCGTAGGCCCGAACCCGGGTGATACGCAGGCCCACCGATTCCACCACGCCCACCACTTCGCTGGTTTCGATGACGTCACCAATCCCGTACTGGTCCTCGATGGTGATGAAAATTCCGGCCAGGAAATCCCGAATGAGCTGCTGCGCGCCGAAACCAATGGCCACACCCAAAATGCCCACGCTGGTCAGGAGCGGGGCGATGTTGATGTCGAGGTTTTGCAGCACGTACATGCTGGTAATGACCACCACCAGGACACCCACCACACTGTTCAGCAGGGAACCGATGGTTTCCGCCCGCTGAACCCGGCGTTCGTGGTCCAAGGCCCGGAGGGCCGGCGCTGCCCACTTGAACGTGGGCCGCTTGAAGAAGTTGCTGCCCGCCGCCACGCGCTTGGTGATGCGGGCAATCACGAACGTTGCCAGCAGCCAAAAGGCAACACCAACGGCGATGCTGATGATGATTCCGGTGAGGCTGACGCCGTCCGGATTCGTGGCTGCGGACGGAATAATGGACGTGGCGCTGTGCATAGGGGGAAAGTACTCCTTGGGGCGGGGATCTGTTCCCTTTCAACCCTAGCGCCGTAGCGTGGACCCATGCGCATTCTGATTTTAGGTGGAACGGCTTTCCTCTCCGCAGAAATTGCCCGGCAGGCCGTGGCGGAGGGGCACCAGGTCAGCTGCCTTGCCCGTGGCAATTCACAGCGACCGCCCGACGGCGCCACCTGGCTGAGTGCCGACCGCACCCTGGGTACGGACGCCTATGCCGCGGCGGCCGCGGAGGAGTGGGACGCCGTCGTGGAAGTGGCTCGAGACCCTGTGTTCGCTGCCGGCGCACTGGAGTCTCTGGCGGACCGGGCCGCGCACTGGACCTTCGTGTCGACCTCATCCGTTTACGCTGACCATTCGGTTCCGCAGGAGGACGAATCAGCGTCTTTGCTGCCGCCGCTGGCAGCTGGAACTCCAGTTACGGCTGAGACTTACGGCGCGGCCAAGGCTGCCATCGAGGCAGCGACTCTTGCAGCAACCGGCGGCAGGGCGCATGTGTGCCGGGCAGGCCTGATCAGCGGACCGGGCGACCCCACCGACCGGTACGGTTACTGGCCGGCCCGCTTTGCCCGGGACAACCAACCAGCGTTCATCCCGGATATCGCGTACCACCCGACACAGATCATCGATGTCCGCGATTTGGCCGCGTGGATCCTCGCTGCGGCCGGCAGGGGAGTGACCGGAGCGCTGAACGCCATGGGGGATCCCGTCCCTTTCGGCGCGTACCTCCAGGCAGCCCGGCAGCTGGCCGGCTACACCGGCAACACCCGGACGGCCAGCGAGGACTTCCTGCTGGCCCACGGCGTGGAGTACTGGGCCGGGCCGGATTCGCTGCCCCTGTGGCTGCCGCCCCAGCATGACGGATTCATGAATCGGAGCAATCATGCCGCCATCGTCGCTGGCTTGGAGCTGCGCCCCTGGCAGGAAACGCTCGCGGCAACCCTGGAGTTCGAGCGGGGCATCGGCCTGGACCGGCCGCGGAAAGCCGGCCTGGATGCGGCCAGGGAGAAAGAGTTGCTCGAGGCACTGAGCGGCTGAGGCCAGCCTGGCCGGGCGTGGTTGGTGCAGAGCGGCTGAGGCCAGCCGGGTGCTACTCGGCTATGCGAGGTTGGTGCTGCACCGGGAAGTTGACGCTGCGGGCAATGAAGCACACCTGGTTGGCATCGTGGTGCAGGCGCTGGGCCAAATCGGCCTGGTCCGGGTCTGCCAGGGTGACCACCGGGTGGAGGGTGACGGATTCGAACTGTCCGCTGCCGTCCCGGTTGAGCTGCATGAGGCCGGTGGCTTCATCGCGGTAATCGGTCACCACCACGCCGTGCTTCACCGCAACGTGCAGGTAGGACAGCATGTGGCACTGGGCCAGGGCGGCCAGCAACAACTGCTCGGGATTGTAGCGTTCCCGGTCGCCGTGAAAGGTGGGGTCCGCCGAGCCCTTAAGTATCGGCAACCCGGGAATCAGGACGTCGTGGTCCCGCGAATAGCCGCGGTAGTTAGTTGTCCCTGTTCCGAGGTTGCCGGTCCATTGGATGGTCACCTCATAGTGATGTTCGTGCAAGCCCATCCGGCCAGTCTAAACAGGCCGGACGGGCCGTCGCACGGTCAATCGGTGCTTACGCGTCAGCTGCCCGGGCGCGCAGCGCCCTGGCCACGCCGTCCCGGTTTTCCAGCATCATGCGACGCAGTGCAGCGCTCTCGGCCGGCAACGCAGCCAGGAAGGCATCCGTCTGATCAACGGTAGCTTGGCTGGTCAGCAGCGCAGGGTAGAGCCCCACCACAATCTGCGAAGCCAACGCATGAGTCCGGTTGGCGACGATCGCCGGTACCGCCGCGAAGTACTTCTCGGCGTACGGAGCCAACAGAGACCGGTCCCGGACCCGCATGAACCCGGCCACTGCCGAACCCTGCAGGGCGTTGGACAGTTCGCCCTTAACCACAATGGCTTCCCACGCTGCTGCCTTCGCCGCGGCGGTCGGAATTGCGGCGCTCGCGAGCGACGCCGCGTTTTGGCCGCTGGCGGTGTTGTCGCGCAGCAGTTCAGCATCGATGCCTTCCTGACCCACCCGGCCGCCAGCTACCAGTGAAGTCAGCAGTTCCCACCGCAGGTCCTGCTCAATGGCCAGCCCGGAAAGTTCCACTGACCCGTCCAACAACCCGGCTACGGTATCGAGCTGGGTGTCGTTGCCGGCCAGCAGCGCGAAGGACTTGATGAACTGCAACTGGGCGTCGGAACCGGCAGGGACGCTGCCGGCCAGGGTCCAGAGCGTGTCCGCAGCAGCGAGGGTGGTGGCTTCCCGGTGTTCCTCGGTCACGTAGAAGCTCAGCGTGGTGGCCAGCTGGCGCAACTGCACCAGGATCACGGAGGAATCCGTCTCCGCGGCAACGTTGGCCAGGATCAACTGGACGTACTGCCGGGCAGGAGTTTCGCCGTCGCGCGCGCCATCCCATGCCGAGTTCCAGACCAAGGTCCGGGGCAGGCTTTCCGCGAAGTCCTTCAGGTGCGCCGTCGCCGTGGTGAGCGACGCCGGATCCAGCCGTACCTTGGCGTAGGCGAGGTCGTCGTCGTTCACCAGGATCAGATCTGGGCGCGCCAACCCCACCAGGGCGGGCACTTCCGTGCGCTCGCCGTCCACGTCCAGCTCTTCCCGGTGCACCCGCTCCAGCGTGCCGGCGTCGGTGAGGTTGTAGAAGCCCACCGCCAGCCGGTGCGGGCGGATGGTGGGCCATTCGGCCACGGCGGTCTGCATGATCGCGAACGAGGTGAGCGTACCGTCGTCGTCCACCTCAACGTCGGGCGTCAGGGTGTTGACGCCAGCGGTCTCGAGCCACAATTTGCCCCACTGGTCCAGGTCGCGGCCGCTGGCCTTCTCCAGTTCCACCATGAGGTCATTGAGCTCGGTGTTCTGCCAGGAGTGCTTGGCGAAGTATTCGCGCACGCCGGACATGAACTCCTCGGGACCCACCCAGGCCACCAACTGTCGCAGCACCGAGGCGCCCTTGGCGTAGGTGATGCCATCGAAGTTCACCTCAACATCCTGCAGGTCGTTGATTTCGGCGAAGATCGGGTGCGTGGTGGGCAGTTGGTCCTGCCGGTACGCCCACGACTTCTCCACGGCCGCGAAGGTGGTCCAGGCGCTGGTGAACGAGGTATTTTCGACGGCGGCAAGGTGGGACATGTATTCGGCAAAGGACTCGTTGAGCCACAGGTCGTTCCACCACCGCATGGTGACCAGATCGCCAAACCACATGTGCGCCAGTTCGTGCAGCACGGTGATGGCGCGGCGCTCCACCTGGGCGCCGGTGACCTTCCCACGGAACACGTAGCCCTCAAGGATGGTGACGGCGCCGGCGTTTTCCATGGCGCCCGCGTTGAACTCCGGCACAAACAGCTGATCGTACTTTTCGAACGGGTACGGGCAGCCAAACTGGGCTTCGAAGAACTCGAAACCCTGCCGGGTGAGCTCAAAGATGTTGTCTGCGTCGAGATACTGCATCAGGGACTTGCGGGCAAACACGCCCAACGGCACCACCCGGCCATCCGAGCTGGTCACCTCGCTGCGCACCGACTGGTACGGGCCGGCAATGAGGGCGGTGACGTAGGAGGACAGACGCGGGGTGGGAGTAAACGTCCAGACGGAGCGGGCACCGCCGTCGGGCCCCGGCGCCACAGTGACGGGTTCCGGGGTGGGGGAGTTGGAGATCAGGTCCCAGTGCGAGGGCGCCGTGACCGTGAACGCAAAAGTGGCCTTCAGGTCAGGCTGTTCGAAGACGGCAAACATGCGGCGTGAATCTGGCACCTCGAACTGGGTGTACAGGTACGCCTCGCCGTCCACCGGGTCCACGAAGCGGTGCAGGCCCTCGCCCGTATTCATGTACGGAGCGTCCGCCACGATGGTCAGCTCGTTCTGCTCAGCCAAGTCCGGCAGCTGGATCCGAATACCGTCCGAAACGGCGGCCGGGTCCAGCTCAACACCGTTCAGGGTCACGCTGTGCACCGCGGCGGTGACCGCATCAATGAACGTTGACGATCCCGCCACAGCGTTGAACGTCACGGTGGTGGTACTGCCGAAAACGTCACTGCCCCGGGTCAGGTCCAGGGCGACTGCGTACGAATCGACGGTGAGTAGTTCAGCGCGCCCGCGGGCTTCAGCGCGGGTCAGGTTCATGCCTGGCAAGGTGGGTCCTCCAGAGAAGTCGGGATGCCGCCGGCGGTGGCCAGCGTTGGCACTGCTCATTCTTGCACTGCCACTGCTGGTTGGCAGGACCTGCCAACACATGCTGCGGGAGTAGCGTGGAGGCATGCGAAAGATTCGGGACACCGTTGACGTGCGGGCGTTGCGCTTCGCCCTCGGCTTCCCGCTGGTGCTGGCTGCGGCGTTCGTCCTCTCCGCCTTCCTGCTCGGCCCGGACCTCCCCGCACCGCTCGCCATCCAGTGGACGGACGACGGCGGAGCCGCCTTCGCGTCGTTCGCCGCCTATGTGGGGGTGGGCGCAGCCCTCATCACCGTGGCGGGGTGGCTGGTACTCCTCCAGGCGGTGCCCCTGGGCCGGCCCGTGCTGATGCGCCGACTCATGATGGGAACAGGCCTGTTCCTGGCCCTCTTTGTCACCACCGTGCTGACAGCCGGGCTGGTAGGCCAGGCCGGCGTTCCTGATGCCCGTGACTCGCACGTTGACCTGACCGTGCTGGCGGCAGGCAGTGGCGCCGCAGTGGCGCTCGGGGTGGTGATGGCATGCGTCTACAAGGCCGACCAGCAATGGTCCCCGGACGATGACTTGGCCCTGCAGGCATCGATCGCCCACGCCTTGGACCCGGACCTGGCCAGGGACAACGTCCGGCTATGGGTCCACGCCCGCAGTTCGGTCTTGGTGATGATCGGCATCGCGTTCCTCTTCCCCGCAGCGTTGCTCGTCCCCGTGTTGCCCCTGCTGGCGGCCCTGCTCGCCGTCTTGGCCGTGCTGGGCGCAGCACTCCTGTTCGCCCGGGTCACCGCCAACCGAACCGGGCTCCAGGTCCGGATCGCAGGCCTGCTCCCCGTCATGAACATCCCCGCGGCAGCTATCTCCACTGCGGACGCGGCAGAGGTGAAGGCCGCCGACTATGGCGGGTGGGGCTACCGGCACCACGGCGACACCGCGGCCATGCTCGTCGCCAGCGGTCCCGCCGTCGTCGTTCGCCAAACCGACGGCAGGCGCCTCGCAGTCAGCGGCGGCAACGAGGCTTCAGCAGCCTTGCTCGCGGAAGTCCTCACCCGCGTTGCCCAGCGGGCCCGGCGCGGCGACACATCACCGGACGGGCAGCCGGCAGCCTAGTATTCTTGACGTTGTTGCCCCCAGCGCTCCCCGAATGACCGGCACCGGCGCCCCCACAACCGAACGGACTCAAGCTCGTGACTTCAACTCCTGCCTTCCCGCGGGTCCACATCGCCACCGACCACGCAGGCATGGAACTCAGCGCCCACCTGGTCCAGTACCTCACCGCGAAGGGCTACGACGTGGTGGATCACGGGCCGGCAGAGTACGACGCCCTCGATGACTACCCCTCCTTCTGCATCAACGCAGCCCTCGCCGTCGTCGCGGACCAGCAGGCCGGCGTCCACGCCCTCGGAATCGTGCTGGGCGGATCAGGCAATGGCGAGCAGATCGCCGCCAACAAGGTCAAGGGCGTCCGGGCGGCCCTGGCCTGGAACCACTCCACCGCCACCCTGGCACGCGAGCACAACGACGCCAACGTTATTGCCGTCGGCGGCCGCCAGCACACCGTTGAGGAAGCCACCGGCCTGATCGAGGCATTCCTCGCCGAACCCTTCAGCAACGACGAACGGCACGTGCGCCGGATCGGCAAGATCGCAGCCTACGAGGCCACCGGCGAGGTTGTTGCCTAGTGCCTGAAGGCCACTCCGTCCGGCGCCTGGCACGGCAATTCGGCGACGTTTTCGCTGGCCAGGTGCTCTCGGTGGCCAGCCCGCAGGGCCGGTTCAGTTCCGGCGCTGCACTCCTGGACGGGCACCGGCTCGTGGCGGCCGAAGCGCACGGAAAGCATCTCTTCCTGCACTTCGAGAACGCCGTGGTGCTGCACGTCCACCTGGGGCTTTACGGCGCCTGGAGCTTTGGCGGCGACAGTACCTTCGCCGGTGCCTCCAGCATTGGTGCCCCGCGCCGGGTGGGGGAGCAGGAAACGGCTGCCGCGCACGACGACGGCCTGCCGTACGCAGGCGCGCCGGTTCCCGTGGGTGCCGTTCGGGTCCGCCTGGTCGGCGACCATGGCTGGGCTGACCTCCGCGGGGCGACCACCTGCGAGGCGATCACAGAGGCCGAGGTAAACGCGGTGTTGGCCAGGCTGGGGCCCGATCCGCTCCGGAATCTTCGTGGCGATGCAGGCCGCTTCGTGGCCAACCTTGCCGGCCGCAAACCCTCCATTGCCGCGCTGCTCATGGACCAGAAAATCATTGCCGGCGTGGGCAACGTGTACCGCGCCGAAGTCTTGTTCCGGCGACGAATTCACCCCTACCTGCCCGGTAGTGCCATCGCTGAATCCACCGCGCGGGCGCTGTGGCGCGATCTGGTGGGCCTCATGAACGACGGCGTGGTTGACGGCAAGATCATCACCACGCCGGCCAAGTATTGGACCCGGCGCAATGGAAAGACTGGCCGGATCAAGAACGCTGACGGCAGCACCTCCCTGCCCAAGAAGTCCGCCGCCATTCCCGTCCGGGCCGACGCGCACTACGTCTATAAGCGTGAAGGTCTCCCGTGTAGGGTCTGCGGAACAGTCATCCTGCTGGCCGAACTTGTGGGCCGGAAGCTCTACTGGTGCCCTGGCTGCCAGGCAGCTTAACCGGGGACAGACGCGAAAAAGGCCCCTCATCTGAGGGGCCTTTTTCTGTTTGAGGGGACGACGGGAATCGAACCCGCGTAATCAGTTTGGAAGACTGAGGCTTTACCATTAAGCTACGTCCCCGGAAAAAAGTTGCTGCCGTTCTGGCAGGTGACTTCTTCGGGCTGGCTGTTCAAGCCGGGTACAACTAAACCCAATGGGGTGCCCACGTGTCAAATGTGCAAAGTTGGCGATTATCACCGTAGACTCGTTCGTGCACTTACGGGGTGTAGCTCAGCTTGGCTAGAGCACCTGCTTTGGGAGCAGGAAGTCGCAGGTTCAAATCCTGTCACCCCGACTCTGGCGCCAGGACCGCACGGTCTGGACAGAATATTGCTGTTGTGTAGAAATCAATCCCTAATCCCAGGAGTACTAGACCGTGAAGAGCGCTGTCGAGAACCTCACCCCCACGCGGGTCAAGCTCAATGTTGAGGTTCCGTTTGAGGAACTGAAGCCCAGCATCGACTCGGCCTACAAGACCGTCGCTTCGCAGATCCAGGTCCCTGGTTTCCGTAAGGGCAAGGTTCCCGCCAAGCTCATCGACCAGCGCGTTGGCCGCGGCTACGTTCTGGAGACCGCCATCAACGACGGCCTCAACAACTGGTACCAGGCTGCTGTGCAGGAATCCGGCATCCGCCCGCTGAGCCGTCCCGAGGTTGAAATCACCGAGGTTCCGGACCCGTCTTCCACTGACGGTGTCTTGAAGTTCGCCGCGGAGGTTGACGTCCGTCCCGAGGTTGAACTGCCCGAGTACGCAGGCATTGCCGTTGAGGTTGCTGCTGCAGAGTCTTCCGACGAAGACGTGGACAAGGCGCTTGACGAACTGCGTGGCCGTTTCGGCACTCTGGTCTCCGTTGACCGTCCGGCCGCCGACGCCGACTTCCTCACCATCGACATCACCGCCTCCATTGACGGCGAAGAAGTCGACACCGCCGCTGGTCTGTCCTACCAGGTGGGCGCCGGCACCATGCTTGAAGGCATGGACGAAGCCGTCACCGGCCTCAGCGCCGACGAAGACGCCATCTTCAACACCACCCTGGTGGGTGGCGACCACGCCGGCGAAGCCGCACAGGTCAAGGTTGTCGTCACCGCCGTCAAGGAGCGCGAGCTTCCCGAGGCCAACGACGACTTCGCCCAGCTGGCTTCCGAGTTCGACACCCTTGCCGAACTGCGCGAGGACCTCGCCAAGCAGGCTGCTGAGTCCAAGGTTGTCGAGCAGGGCGTCGAAGCCCGCGACAAGGTCCTGGACAAGCTCGTTGAGCTGGTAGAGGTTCCTGTTCCGGATTCCATCGTTGAAGAGCAGCTGGAAGCACACTTCAAGGAAGGCAACGGCCACGGCGCCGGCGAGCACGACACCGAAGAGCACCGCGAAGAAATCCGCGTCAACACTGCCCGCGCTTTCCAGAACGAGATCATCCTCGACGCCATTGCCGAGAAGGAAGAAGTAGACGTCAGTCAGAGCGAGCTGATCGACTACATCGTTTCCTCCGCAAGCCAGTACGGCATGGACCCGAACCAGTTCGCGCAGCTCATCGACCAGAGCGGCCAGGTTCCCATGATGGTTTCCGAGGTTCGCCGTCGCAAGGCCCTGGCAGTTGTCCTGGGCCAGGCCACCGTGACCGACGCCAACGGCAACGCCGTTGACCTCAGCGACTTTGTCCGCCCCGCAGGTGAGGCAGAAGCTGAAGCCGCTGCTGAAGCCCCCGAGGCTGAGGCTGTTGAGGCTGCCGAGGGTGAAAAGGACGAGGCGGCCGAGGCCAAGGCCTAGCCTCCACACGCATTCCAGAACGGCTCCCGGATCACTGATCTGGGAGCCGTTCTGCGTTAATTCCAGCCGACGCCACAGATCCTTCGCTGATCGTGCGCCGTCAGCGAACAGCCCACAAAGCGCGAACAATTCACTGCGGAAAGCGGTTAGTGTCCAAGTAGTGATTTTCAGTGATGTCACCGTCACCAGCGAGAGGTAAGCAAACATGTCACAGCACCCACAGACACCCCGGATGGCGACTGTCGATCCTGCAGCGCAGGACAGCTACATCTACAACCGGCTCCTCAAGGAGCGGATCATCTGGTTGGGCTCGGAGGTGCGTGACGATAACGCCAACGCCATCTGCTCCCAGCTGCTGCTCCTCTCCGCGGAGAACCCGGAAAAGGACATCTACCTTTACATCAACTCGCCCGGTGGTTCGGTCACCGCCGGGATGGCCATCTACGACACCATGCAGTTCATCCCGAACGACGTTGTCACCGTGGCAACCGGCCTGGCAGCATCCATGGGCCAGTTCCTCCTGTCCTCGGGCACCAAGGGCAAGCGCTACGCAACTCCCAACGCCCGAGTCCTGATGCACCAGCCGTCAGGCGGCATCGGCGGAACGGCCTCGGACATCAAGATCCAGGCCGAGCTCATCCTGCACATGAAGAAGGTCATGGCCGAACTGACCGCAGAGCAGACCGGCCAGACGGTGGAGACCATCCTTCGCGACAACGACCGCGACAAGTGGTTCACCGCAGAGGAAGCCCTCGCCTACGGGTTCTTCGACAAGATCGCAGCCCAGGCTGGAGCCGTTGCAGGCGGCGGCGGAACCTCCAACGCCAGCGGCAGCACCGCCCAGAACTAACCCGGCATTCGACGAACACTTCAGATCAGGAGCCCAGAATCATGAATTACAACTTCGGCTCGACTGCCGGAAACCTTCCGACCAGCCGCTACGTCCTGCCCCAGTTCGAGGAGCGCACGCCTTACGGCTTCAAGCGCCAGGACCCGTATACCAAGCTCTTCGAGGACCGCATCATCTTCCTCGGTGTCCAGGTGGATGACGCTTCCGCCGATGACGTCATGGCCCAGCTGCTGGTCCTTGAGTCGACGGACCCGGACCGCGACATCACCCTGTACATCAACTCCCCGGGTGGTTCCTTCACGGCCATGACGGCTATCTACGACACCATGCAGTACATCCGGCCGGAAATCCAGACCGTCTGCCTGGGCCAGGCTGCCAGTGCCGCTGCGGTGCTGCTGGCCGCCGGAACGCCGGGCAAGCGACTGGCGTTGCCTAACGCCCGCGTCCTCATCCACCAGCCGGCATTGTCCGGTGGCCAGGGTGGCCAGGCCTCCGACCTGGAAATCCAGGCGGCCGAGGTCATGCGGATGCGTTCATGGCTCGAAGACACGCTGGCCCACCATTCGGGCCGGACCTCCGAGCAGGTCAACAACGACATTGAGCGGGACAAGATCCTGACCGCCGCCGAGGCCCTTGATTACGGCCTGATCGACCAGGTACTCGACTCGCGCAAGATCAAGCCGCAGGCGATTGCCCGCTAGCAGCGCACCAACAAGGCCGGTGGAGCCACGTCATGTGGCCCACCGGCCTTTGCCTTCCACGCTTTGGGGCCGAATGTGACCTAAAGTGGAAGGAGTCATTGTGGGTCTCAGCCGCAATGATGGTTCCAGCACCGGTGCAAGGCTGCCCGGCAGCAAGATACTCAAAGGGGTTTCCATATGGCTCGGATTGGCGAGACCACGGATCTGCTGAAGTGCTCATTCTGCGGAAAGAGCCAGAAGCAGGTCCGCAAGCTCATTGCCGGACCCGGCGTCTATATCTGCGATGAGTGCATCGAACTGTGCAACGAGATCATCGAAGAGGAACTCGCTGAGGTCGCTGACCTTGGCAGTTTTGAACTCCCCAAGCCCCGCGAGATTTTCGACTTCCTGCAGGAATACGTCATTGGCCAGGAACCCGCCAAGCGCTCCCTCGCAGTTGCCGTCTACAACCATTACAAGCGGATCCAGTCCGGGCACGCCACCAAATCCGGCACCCTCGCCGAGGGCGGACACCATGACGACGTTGAGATCGCCAAGTCGAACATCCTTCTGATCGGGCCCACCGGCTGTGGCAAAACCTACCTGGCGCAGACCCTCGCCCGCCGGCTCAACGTACCGTTCGCCGTCGCGGATGCCACAGCCCTCACGGAGGCCGGCTACGTCGGCGAAGACGTCGAGAACATACTCCTCAAGCTCATCCAGGCCGCTGACTATGACGTCAAGAAAGCTGAGCAGGGGATCATCTACATTGACGAGATCGACAAGATCTCGCGCAAGAGCGAAAACCCGTCCATTACCCGTGACGTCTCTGGCGAAGGTGTGCAGCAGGCGCTGCTGAAGATCCTGGAAGGCACTGTCGCTTCCGTTCCGCCTCAGGGCGGACGCAAGCACCCGCACCAGGAATTCATCCAGATCGACACCACCAACGTACTCTTCATCGTTGCTGGCGCTTTCGCGGGGCTTGAAGAAATCATCGGTTCCCGCTCCGGACGCAAGGGCATCGGGTTTGGTGCGCCGCTGAACGAGGCCAGCAATAAGGTGGACTCCTACGGTGAGGTGATGCCTGAGGATCTGCTCAAGTTTGGTTTGATCCCCGAGTTCATCGGCCGGCTCCCCGTCATCACCACCGTGTCCAATCTGGACCGGGATGCGCTCATCCAGATTCTCTCCACGCCGAAGAACGCCCTAGTCAAGCAGTACCAGAAAATGTTCCAGATCGACGGTGCCGAGCTCGTTTTCGACGACGCAGCACTCGACGCCATCGCGGACCAGGCGCTGGACCGTGGCACCGGTGCCCGTGGCCTGCGGGCGATCATGGAGGAAGTCTTGCTGCCCGTGATGTTCGATCTGCCCAGTCGCGAGGACGTGGCCAGCGTGGTGATCACCGAGGACGTGGTCCTCAAGGGCGCCGAGCCTACCTTGGTGCCGCACGTCACCAAGCGCCGCAAGTCTGCCTGATCTGATCTTCCCCCCGATCTACTGCCGCCTGCTGGGCGGCAACCTCCCCACGGAAGGACCCTCCCATGACTGAAACTGCCCCGAACAAGGCCGACTTCTGGTTTGATCCGCTCTGCCCCTTCGCCTGGGTGACCTCCCGCTGGATCGGTGAAGTGGAGTCCGTCCGCGATATCACCACCGAATGGCACGTGATGAGCCTGGCCGTCCTCAACGAAGGCCGCGACCTGGATCCCAAGTACCGTGAACTCATGGACAACGCGTGGGGCATGGTGCGGGTCATCACCGCGGCCAAGGAAGCCCACGGACCCGGCGTGGTCAAGGATCTCTACGACGCCATGGGCACCCAGATTCACGACGGCGGCCAGAAGGACTTCGCCGTGGTGATCAAGGAAGCACTGTCCACCGTGGGACTGCCGGCCGAGCTTGCAGAAGCTGCCGATACCGACGCCCACGACGCCCAGCTCCGGGCCAGCCACGAAGAAGGAATCTCGCTGGTCGGCCAGGATGTCGGCACACCCGTGGTGGCCTTCAACGGAACCGCATTCTTCGGCCCGGTCCTGACCCGCATCCCCCGCGGCGAGGTGGCTGGCACGCTGTGGGACGCCACCACCACCCTGGCCTCCTACCCGCACTTCTTCGAAATCAAGCGCAGCCGGACCGAAAGCCCCGAATTCGACTGACACTCACCTGCTGGCTTTCCACCACATAAGGACCCGGCCGGAACTACACTCGTGTAGTTCTGGCTGGGCCCTTGTTTTTGTTGTGGTGCAGGACAAGAATTGCTGCTACCCACTTCGAAAGAAGTGAGACGCAGGAGCCAAAGATTCAGTGATATGCATCCGACGCAGCCACCGGCACAGTCAGATGTGAGCTATCCGTGACGGGGTAGGAAGACCTGAATATCGGCGGATCCCGCCAGACCATCAAAGCGTCACCAGATGGCCGAAAGTCGAAGCCCCACCAACGGCGAAACGCTGATGGGGCTTCCCCTTTGCCCAAAAACTGGTGCTCAGGCCTTCGCAGGCTCCTCGGTGGCGAGCACCACGTCGCTGACGGTGAGTTCGCCGTCGCCCACCACCAGGGCGATGTCGCGGGCGTTGGCAGCCGCCTTCAGATCGGACAGGCCGGCCTCGAGCTGCGCGGTCAAAGCAGCAGACGCCGCGATGGTGCCGGAGATGACCTCGGTGCGCTGCTTGACCTTTGCCTCAGACTTCGCCTTCCGGACACCGCTCAGGGCAAGCCCCACGGTGGCCAGCATGGCGGTGTCGCCGCCGGGAACGTCCAGGGCCGTTGGCCATTCGGCGCGGTGCACCGATCCTGTGCGCCACCAGCTCCAGACCTCTTCGGTCGCGAAGGGCAAGAATGGGGCGAAGAGCCGCAGCAAGGTATCGAGCGTGGTGGCCAGGGCGGCCAACACCGAGGCTTGTTCGGCCTCGCCGGCGGCACCATAGGCGCGGTCCTTGATGAGCTCAACATAGTCGTCGGTGAACTGCCAGAAGAAGCTCTCGGTGATCTGCAGGGCACGGGCGTAGTCGTAGTTGGCGAAGGCCT
Organism: Arthrobacter ulcerisalmonis; assembly: GCF_900609065.1. Classification (GTDB taxonomy): domain Bacteria; phylum Actinomycetota; class Actinomycetes; order Actinomycetales; family Micrococcaceae; genus Arthrobacter; species Arthrobacter ulcerisalmonis. The sequence continues at coordinate 104,336 of NZ_UXAU01000040.1, forward strand.
TGGTGGACTGCTCCACCACCTCCGCCAGCTGCGCCAGAACTGCCCGGTCCAAGGAATTGGTCAACGGCGCCAAGTCACTGGAAAGGACGGAGTTTTCGGTGGCGCCCAAGTTGAGCACAAACTTCGACGCGTTCAGCAGCTTGATGGCCAGGCGGCGGCCGATCTTCATCTGCGCAATTTCGTAGGCCGTGTCCGCACCGAGCTTGGCCGAGGCCGCCCAGTAGCGGACGGCGTCCGAACCGTATTCGTTCAGGACGTCTGTGGGGACCACCACGTTGCCCTTGGACTTGGACATCTTCTTCCGGTCTGGATCCAGGATCCAGCCAGAGATCGCGGCGTGCTTCCACGGAGCGGAATCCAACAGGGCATCGGCGCGGACGGCGGAGGAGAACAGCCAGGTCCTGATGATGTCGTGGCCCTGCGGCCGCAGGTCGAACGGGTAGACCTTGGCGAGCAGGTCCTCGTCCCGGCTCCAGCCACCCACAATCTGCGGGGTCAGCGACGAGGTTGCCCACGTGTCCAGCACGTCCGCGTCGCCGATGAAGCCGCCGGGGATGTTCCGCTGCGCTTCCTCGTAGCCGGGTGCCGCGTCTGCGGCGGGGTCCACCGGAAGCTGCTGGTCGGCAGGCAGGATCGGTGCGTCGTAGTTCGGGTTGCCGTCGGCGTCCAGCGGGTACCAGACCGGGATCGGCACACCGAAGAACCGCTGACGGGAGACCAGCCAGTCGCCGTTGAGCCCGGAGATCCAGTTCTCGTACCGGGAGCGCATGAACGCGGGGTGGAAGTCGATGTCCTGGCCGCGGCTGATCAACCGCTCGCGGCGGTCGGCGTCGCGGCCACCATTGCGGAGGTACCACTGGCGCGAGGAGACAACTTCCAAGGGCTTGTCACCCTTTTCGAAGAAGTTCACCGGGTGCATGATCTTCTTGGGTTCGCCGTCCAGGAGGTCTTCCGCGGCGAGGAGTTCCACCACTGCTTCCTTGGCGCTGAAGACGGTCTTGCCGGCAATCTTGGCGTACGCCTCCTGGCCTGAGGCAGTGGTGATCCAGTCCGGGGTGTCGCCAATGATGCGGCCGTCCCGGCCCACAATGGCGCGGGTGGGCAGTTGCAGTTCGCGCCACCAGGTCACATCGGTGAGGTCACCGAACGTGCACACCATGGCAATGCCTGAGCCCTTGTCGGGCTTGGCCAGCGGGTGCGGCCGGACCTCAACCTCGACGCCGAAGACGGGTGAGGTGACCTTCTTGCCGAACAGCGGCTGGTACCGCTCGTCGTCGGGGTTCGCCACCAGCGCGGCGCACGCGGCCAGGAGTTCGGGCCGGGTGGTCTCGATGAAAATCTTTTCGCCGTCTTCGGTGAAGAACGGGTACCGGTAGTAGGCGCCGGCCACCTCGCGGTCCTCGAGTTCGGCCTGCGCCACTGCTGTGCGGAACGTGACGTCCCAGAGCGTGGGAGCCTCTGCCATGTAGGCGTCGCCGTTGGTCAGGTTCGCCAGGAAGGCGCGCTGGGAGATGGCCCGGGAGGTGTCATCGATGGTGCGGTACGTCAGGTTCCAGTCCACGGACAGGCCCAGCGTCTGGAAGAGGTTCTCGAAGATCTTCTCGTCTTCAACCGCGAGCTCTTCGCAGAGTTCAATGAAGTTCCGGCGCGAGACCACATCGAAGTCGCGCTGGTTCTTGGCCGGCTCGGCCGGCGGCCGGTAGCCCTGGTTATAGGGGATGGTGGGATCGCAGCGGACGCCGTAGTAGTTCTGGACGCGGCGTTCGGTGGGCAGGCCGTTGTCATCCCAGCCCATGGGGTAGAAGACGTTCTTGCCGGTCATCCGCTGGTAGCGGGCCAGCACGTCTGTCTGCGTGTAGGAGAACATGTGTCCCACGTGCAGCGAACCGGATGCAGTGGGCGGGGGAGTGTCGATCGAGTAGACGTCCTCCCGGGTGGTGTTGGGGTTGAACGTGTAGGTGCCTTCGCTCAACCAGCGCTGCGTCAGGGCAGCTTCAAGGCCCTCGAGGGCCGGCTTGTCGGGAACGTTCGTGGGCGCGGTGGAGGGCGTGTCTGTACCCTGAGTGTTTTCAGCCATCTGCCAATTGTTTCATGCCCGGACGGCGCTCTCGACGGTCGCCGGCTGCTGCCAGATTCTGGTTCCCGTTCATCCGACGACACACAGCCAGGTGCCCCCGTTAGGGTGGTTTCATGACTTCGAACGCGAACAAAGCAGCAGTAGTAACCGGCGCCAGCACGGGAATCGGTGAGGCTACCGTTAAAGCCCTCCGGGCGGAAGGCTGGACTGTCTTCGGCGTGGCGCGCCGCGCAGATCGGCTCGCCGCGCTGGCCGAGGCGACCGGCGCCGTCGCGATTCCTGCAGACATCACGGCCGACGGCGACGTGTCCAGCCTACTGGCGGCTGTCACCGAAGCCGGTGGCATTGACACCCTTGTCAACGTCGCGGGCGGCGCCCGCGGCGCCGACACGTTTGCAGAGGCCGATACCGAAGGGTGGGAATGGATGTTCCAGGTCAACGTCATTGGCACCATGAAAATTACCAGGGCGTTCCTGCCCATGCTGCGGGAATCAGGTCAGGGCACCGTCCTGAACGTCACCTCCACCGCCGGACTGACGGCCTACGAAGGCGGCGCAGGCTACAACGCCGCTAAGTTCGCCGAGCGGGCCTTTACCAATGCCCTTCGCCTCGAAGAAGCGGAACACAACGTCCGCGTCATTGAGGTGGCACCAGGGTTGGTGCACACCGAAGAGTTCGCGCTCAATCGACTCGGTGACTCAGCCGCTGCCGCCAAGGTCTACCAGGGCGTGGCCAATCCGCTGACGGCCGAGGACGTGGCGGACGTGCTGCGCTACGCCGTCACCGCCCCGCATCACGTGAACCTGGACCAGATTGTCATCCGGCCCCTGGCCCAGCCCGCCAACCACAAGTTGATTCGCAACTGATGTAGCGCCGTGGCCCCCGCGGTCAGCCGGGAAGCTGGAGCACGGCAACAACCGCTGCATGGTCAGTTCCCGGCAGTTGCACCGTTCGGTAGGACTGGACGGTGATGTCGGAGCTCACCAGGATGTGGTCCAGCGTGGTGTACGCGGGGAACGAGCTGTTGACCGGCCACGTGGGCTGCAACCCACCTCCCGTCGCCAGTGCCGCATCGGTAAACCCTGCCGAGAGGATGGAACGGAACTCCGGGTGGTCGACGGTGGCGTTAAAGTCGCCCAGCAGGATGGTTGCCGACGCCGGCTGGGAGAAGTACGCCAGCTCGGTTCGCCAGCGGGGGATGTGGCCGGGGCGGGGCGAATCGATGTGCACGGCTGTCACCTTTACCGGCGGGCCTGAGCTCGATCCGGGGTCCAGGGTGCCGGTGCTTTGGTTGAACTCGGACCCCGGCACCTTGCCACCTGACACCAGCGGCAACCGGGAAAACATGCCACTGCCGATGTCTTCCCAGTTCACGTCGGTCACCTTGTGCGGGAAAGCAGCATCGATCCCGGCGGCGTCCAGCGCCTCGAGGCTGAGCGGGCCCAGTTCCGGCAACGCCAGCAGGTCTACCTGATTCTCCTGTGCGGCGGCAAGGATGGCGGGAGCATCCCACCCTTTGCTGCCAATATTGAGCGCCATCACGGTCAGCGTTCGTTGGCTGGCAGGGGTGCCGGCTGCAGCGCTCGCTGCTGCCGGGGTGCCCAGCACGGGGATCACCCGGGGTGCGAGCATGACCGCCTGGGTGAGGAGGACAGCCAGGACCACCACCGGAACCGCCACGGCGGCAGCTGGCCGACCCAACCGACGTCGTACGCTCCTGGCGCCGAGCAGGGCTGCCACCAGTGCCAGGACCGTCAGCGGCAGTGTCAGCGGGTAGCCCGAGAGGAGTTGCACCCATGGCGTGCCCACGTCCCAGACGTGGATCCGCAGCACCGTCAGGACGATCGCCGGCAGCGCCAGGGTGGTTGCCAACGCCCACCACCAGAGCGTCCGGCGCCAAGGATGGCGTGCCGGCGGGGAGTCGGGGGAGGGACGGCGCATGCGTTCATTATCCGATCCCGGGACCGATTCGACTGAACCGGGGCCCAGAATGGCGAACCGCCGCCGGGCCAGCGTAGACTGGGAACTGGCGTTGACCCGGCAATCACCGGTGAGCTTCCGGAAGAACACCTTCCCTGCCCCCGCGGCAAGGCAGGCCAGTAGACCCGGACGGGTATGCCCGTCATAGCAGTCATGAAGTGGCCACTGCCGAAGCGTCCTCCGGGGACGGGCGGCATTGGTAAGTGAGGTGGTACCGCGGTCATCGTGCAGTCCTTGGACAGTGTCTTTGGAGAGTACGCAATCCGTCCTCGCATCCTGAACGGAACCGTCCGGCGCATGCCGGCAGTTCGCCCCGCTCACCCCAGGATGTTGAGAATGACGAATTACCCCAAGGCCTCAGCCGCCGATCCCGCCCACCGCGCCGCTGGCGTGTCGGCCTCCGTGAAGTTCCCGGAGATCGAGGAGCGGATCCTCAAGTACTGGGACCAGGACGGCACCTTCCAGGCGAGCATTGACGCGCGCAGCGCCGACCTGCCAGGCGGCAAGCCGGGGAGCAACGAATTCGTGTTCTACGACGGCCCGCCTTTCGCCAACGGCCTCCCGCATTACGGCCACCTGCTGACGGGGTACGCCAAGGACCTGGTGGGCCGCTACCAGACCCAGCGTGGCAAGCGCGTGGAGCGCCGCTTCGGCTGGGACACCCACGGGCTGCCCGCCGAACTCGAAGCCATGAAGCAGCTGGGCATGACGGACAAAACCCAGATCGAAGCCATGGGCATCGACAAGTTCAACGACGCCTGCCGCGCCTCCGTGATGAAGTACGCGGACGAGTGGAAGAGCTACGTCACCCGCCAGGCCCGCTGGGTGGACTTCGAGAACGACTACAAAACACTCAACGTCGAATACATGGAATCGGTCCTCTGGGCCTTCAAGCAGTTGCACACCAAGGGCCTCACCTACAACGGCTACCGGGTCCTGCCGTACTGCTGGAAGGACGAAACGCCGCTGTCCAACCACGAGTTGCGCATGGACGACGACGTCTACAAGAACCGGCAGGACCAGACCGTCACGGTGACGTTCCCCCTCCTCGGCGGGGATTCGGAACTGTCCAAGGCGCTCGACGGCGTCCAGGCCCTCGCCTGGACCACCACCCCCTGGACGCTGCCCACCAACGCCGCGCTCGCCGTCGGCCCTGCCATCACGTACGCCGTCCTGCCGGCCGGTCCTGCAGGCGTGAAGGCTGCAGCCCCGGACGCGCCCGTGACCGGCAGTTTCCTGCTGGCCGCGGATCTGGTGGGAGCCTACGCCAAGGACCTGGGCTACGAGAGCTTCGAAGCCGCCCAGTACGCCGTGGTGGCCACCTACGTTGGCGCCGACCTGGCAGGGCTTGCCTACCAGCCGCTGTGGAACGACTTCAGCGACACCGAAAAATACGGCACCGAAAACGCCTGGCAGATCCTCGTGGCGGACTACGTCACCACCACCGACGGCACCGGGATCGTCCACCAGGCTCCTGCCTACGGCGAAGACGACCAGAAGGTCTGCGAGGAAGCCGGCATCCCGGTGGTCCTCTCCGTCGACGAGGGCGCCAAGTTCCTGCCGCTGTTCCGTGGCGGTGACCTGGACACCATCGTGGGCCTGCAGGTATTTGAGGCGAACAAGCCCATCACCCAGGTGCTGCGCGCCCAGGGCCGGTTGGTCCGGCAGGCCAGCTACGAGCACAGCTACCCGCACTGCTGGCGGTGCCGCAACCCGCTGATCTACCGCGCTGTGTCCTCCTGGTACGTGGAGGTCACCCAGTTTAAGGACCGGATGTCCGAGCTGAACCAGGAGATCAACTGGATCCCCGGCAACGTCAAGGATGGCCAGTTCGGTAAGTGGCTGGCCAACGCCCGCGACTGGTCCATCAGCCGCAACCGCTACTGGGGCAGCCCCATCCCGGTCTGGCAGTCCACCGATCCGGAGTACCCGCGGACCGACGTCTACGGTTCCCTCGCCGAGATCGAAGCCGACTTTGGCCGGCTGCCGCTGAACAAGGAGGGCCAGGTTGACCTGCACCGGCCCTTCATCGACGAACTGACCCGGCCCAACCCCGACGATCCGCGCACCCCCGAACAGGGCCAGTCCGTCATGCGCCGGGTGGAGGATGTGCTGGACGTCTGGTTTGACTCCGGCTCCATGCCGTACGGCCAGGTGCACTATCCCTTCGAGAACGAAGCCTGGTTCGACACCCACAACCCGGCCGACTTCATCGTGGAGTACATCGGCCAGACCCGCGGCTGGTTCTACATGCTGCATATCCTGTCCACAGCGCTCTTTGACCGGCCAGCGTTCCGCAACGTCATCAGCCACGGCATCGTGCTGGGCTCGGACGGACAGAAGATGTCCAAGAGCCTGCGCAACTACCCGGACGTGTCCGAAGTTCTGGACCGCGACGGCTCCGACGCCATGCGCTGGTTCCTGATGTCCAGCCCCATCCTTCGCGGCGGCAACCTGGTGGTCACCGAACAAGGCATCCGCGACGGCGTCCGCCAGGTCATCCTGCCGCTCTGGAACGTCTACAGCTTCTTCACGCTCTACACGAATGCCGCTGGCGGGGGCACCGGCTACGACGCGAAACTGCGCTACGACGGCTACGCCGACACCCTGGACCAGTACCTCCTGGCCAACACCGGCGACCTGGTGCGAGCCATGACGGTGCGGCTGGACGAGTACGACATCTCCGGTGCGTGCGATGAACTCCGCAGTTACCTCGACATGCTCACCAACTGGTACGTCCGCCGCAGCCGGCAACGCTTCTTCGACGAAGACCACGACGCTTTTGACGCCCTTTACACCGCGTTGGAAACCGTGTCGCGGGCAGCTGCCTCGCTGCTGCCGCTGGTGTCCGAGGAGATCTGGCGGGGGCTCACTGGGGGCCGTTCCGTGCACCTGGCCGACTGGCCCGACGCTGCCCTGTTCCCCGCCAACCCTGACCTGGTCACCGCCATGGACCGGGTCCAGCAGATCTGCTCCACCGGGTCCTCGTTGCGGAAGGCGGCAAACCTGCGCGTCCGGCTGCCCCTGCAAGAACTGACCGTGGTGGCACCCGGTGCAGATACGCTGTCCGGGTTTGCCGGCGTCGTCGCTGATGAACTGAACCTGCGCTCCGTCCGTCTCCTCGACGCGGCCACGGCCTCGCCGGAGGAGTTCGGTATCGAGCAGAAGCTGGTGGTGAACGCCCGCGCGGCGGGACCGCGCCTGGGCAAGAACGTCCAGGTGGCCATCAAGGGCTCAAAGTCCGGCGACTGGTCCGTGGATGACGCCGGACTGGTGGTGGCCGGCGGCCTGCCGCTGGAACCGCACGAATACACCCTGGAAACGGTGGTGGCAGCGTCCGACGGCGGCGAGGCGGCAACGTCAGCCGTGGCGGTTCTGCCCGGTGGCGGCTTCGTGGTCCTGAACACCGAGGTCACGCCGGAACTCGCCGCGGAAGGCCTGGCCCGGGACCTGGTGCGTGCCATCCAGCAGGCACGTAAAGACGCCGGGCTGAACGTCAGCGACCGGATCCGGACCACCGTGTCCGCAGCGCAGGACGTGGTGGACGCCCTCCTGGCGAACGCCGACCTGGTCAAGGGAGAAACGCTCACTGTAGAACTGAGCGTGGAACCCGCAGACGTTGATGAACCCGCCGTCGTGGTGGCGAAGGTGGAGGTCTAGGACATGACTGACGAATTTTCCGTGGAAAGCGTTTACGCCGAGTTGCTGGGCCGCGCGCCCGAAAACAAAATGGAACCCCGGCTTGCGCCGCTGTTCCGCGCCATGGACGTGTTGGGTGAGCCCAACAAGGCGTACCCGATCATCCACGTCACCGGCACCAACGGTAAGACGTCCACCGCGCGGATGATCGAATCGGTGCTCCGGTCTTACGGCTTGAGCACGGGCCGGTACACCAGTCCGCACCTGTCCAAGGTCACCGAGCGGATCAGCATCGACGGGCATCCCGTGTCCGACGAAACGTTTGTCCGCATCTGGGACGAGATTCGGCCCTACCTGGAAATGGTGGATGCCGAGCTTGTGGCAGACGGTGAACCCCGGCTGACGTACTTCGAGTGCCTCACGATTTTGGGTTTCGCTGTGTTCGCGGACCAGCCCGTCAATGTGGCGGTGATCGAAGTGGGCTTGGGTGGCATTACTGACGCCACCAACGTGGGCGACGGCCAGGTGTCTGTGATCACCCCGATCTCGCTGGACCACACCGAGCTGCTCGGCGATACAACTGGTGACATCGCCCTGGAAAAGGCGGGCATCATCAAGCCCGGCGGCTACCTGATCAGCGCAGCGCAGCCCCTTGATGCTGCCCAGGTCCTGTTGGAAAAGGCCCGCGAGACAGACGTTCCCTTCCGGTTTGAGGGCGTGGAGTTTGGCGTCGAAGACCTCACGGTCGCAGTCGGTGGCCAGATGGTCACTGTCCAAGGCATAGCTGGCCGCTACCCGGACCTGCTGGTTCCGCTGCACGGTGCGCACCAGGCGCAAAACGCAGCGGTGGCCATTGCCGCGTTGGAGGCCTTCTTCGGTGGCGAAAAGGAACTCGACTTCGAGCTCCTGCAGGAAGGCTTCGCAGCCGTCACCTCGCCCGGCCGCCTCGAAGTGGTCCGCACCGCACCGACCATCGTGGTGGACGCGGCCCACAACCCTGACGGCATCAAGGCCACCGCGGCCGCCCTGCACGAGGCCTTCACCTTCACCAGGCTGGTCCCCGTCATTGGTGTGCTCAAGGAAAAAGACGCCGAAGAAATCCTGCGCCAGCTCAAAGAATCCTTGGGCGGTGAGGTCGAGGAGTTCTGCTTTACGCAGTCCAACTCGCCACGGGCGGTGCCAGCCGCGGACCTTGCGGAGCTGGCCATCGAAATGGGCTTTGGCGAGGACAACGTCCACGTCGAAGAGAAGCTCGACGACGCCATCGAATGGGCGGTGGCACGGGCCGAAGCCAATGATGACCTCTCGGGTGCCGTCCTGGTGACGGGCTCCATCACGCTTGTGGCTGAGGCCCGGATCCTGCTCGGAAAGACGGAGGCGTAGGAATGGCCAAGCTCACCAAAGCCCAGCGTGACTGGCGCCCAGGGATGCCCAAGAAACGCCGCTCCACCAAGGTGCTCTTTGCCTCCACGGTGTTGCTGCTCGAGGCCTTTGTGATGTTTTTCGCCACGCTGGTTGTTTTCGGGTTGCGGCGCGACGACTTCGCACCGGCCCTGATCCTCAGCGTGGGCATAGGCCTCAGCGTGGTGATGATCGTGGCGTGCGCTGTCTTGACCAAGCCGTGGGGAATCGGCCTGGGCTGGATCCTGCAGCTGGTGCTGATCCTGACAGGCATCTTCGAACCGGCCATGTTCCTGGTGGGGCTCCTCTTCGCCATCGCCTGGTGGTATGGCATCCGCACCGGGATCCGGCTGGATCGTGAGGCCGCCCAGCGAGCCCGCGAGCAGGCCGAATGGGATGCCGCCCACCCCGATTCGCCGAGTGCTGCAGCGGGTCCTGGCCTGCCGCAGTCACCGTAGACTTAGTCCGAAAACCCCACCCCTACATTGGAGCAGTTGTGAGCATTGAGCGCACCCTCGTCCTGGTCAAGCCTGACGGCGTTGCCCGTAACCTGACCGGCGCCATCGTTGCCCGGATTGAAGCCAAGGGCTACACCCTGGTGGAACTCAAAAAGGTTGCAGCCACCCGCGAGCTGTTGGAGCAGCACTACGAGGAGCACGTGGGCAAGCCGTTCTACGAGCCACTGGTGGAATTCATGCTCAGCGGCCACGTTGTGGCGGCCATTTTCGAGGGTCACCGTGTCATTGAGGGCTTCCGCTCACTCGCCGGCACCACCGATCCCACCACCGCCGCACCGGGCACCATCCGTGGCGACTTCGGCCGCGACTGGGGCCTGAAGGTCCAGCAGAACCTCGTCCACGGCTCCGACTCGCCGGAGTCAGCCGAGCGCGAGATCAACATCTGGTTCTAAGCGGTCCAAACCCCAGCCGAGACAGCTGAGGCCAATGTTCGACTCGAACATTGGCCTTGGCTGTCTCGGCGGGCAGGTGTTTGGGAGAGTTACGGGCCTAGAAGCCCGAGGTCCCGGCGAAGACCTGGATGAAGGCGAAGAAGATGGTGGCGATCACTGCCACGTAGAGCAGGGCGGTAGCGATCCAGCCGGAGTCGCCCACCACGCGGGTGGCCTTGGCCGGCAGCGGGATGACGCCGTGCACAACGTTCCGGACAGTGGTCCAGACGAACATCGGGATCATGGCCGCCCACACGATCATGCAGAACGGGCAAAGCACGTGGATGTCGTAAAGCGCCTGCGACCACAGCCACACCACGAAGACGAAGCCCAGGGTCACGCCGGTCTGCAGACCTACCCAGAACCAGCGGCCAAACTGGGCCCCGGCCAGCAGCGCCATCCCCACGGTGATGACCACGGCGAACGCCACGATGCCAATGAACATGTTGGGGAAGCCAAACAGTGAGCTTTGCCAGGTCTTCATTACCTCGCCGCAGGAGATCCAAGGGTTCACGTCGCAGACGGTGACGTGGTTGGGATCTTGCAGGACGGCGAGCTTTTCCAGGACCAGTGTGCCCGCCGCCAGCCAGCCGACGGTGCCCGTGATCACCAGCAGCCAGCCGAATGGCTTGGCCTGCGTCATGGTGGGAAGCGAGGACCCGGCCGATTGAGCCTGGGTTTCACCTCCTTGGGCGGTGGTGGCGCTGAGGTGGCGGGTGCTTGGCATGTGCGTTGCGTCCTTTTGCGTTGGGTGCGTCTTGGCAGATTCTAACGCTCGCTGCTGGATGAACAGTTCAGGAAAGGTTCGTAGCCAACCCTCCGCAGGGATTACCGCCCGGTATGAGAGAATGATCATGGCTGGAGGCCGATCCACATTCGGACTCCGGTCCGGTGTCTTGTTCCCAAGACCGCCAGTGATGCGCAGGGCACGCTTCGGGATGTTCCGAATCCGCCCGCGACGCCATTGGATGGCACCTGGTTGATCGATAAGAGCAACGGGTTTTCAGAACACCTCACCGGCTTCCACGGGCTGCCGCACCCCACCGTCGGTGCGAACCTGGAGGTATCCCATCGACTTCTGTCAACGCCTGCGGGTTTTGACAATATGTGCCCTACGGGTACCGGATGTGGCGGTAGGTCCGGGGCAGGAGTGGTTCCAAATATGGACAATGAACAGGTACCGGCCGGCAACGAAGCAACAGCAGCAGACGCCGTTGCGGCCCCCAAGAAAGCGCCGCGTACGCGCCGCAAGGCTGTGGCCAAAGCCACGGATCTGGCGCCCGACGCCGGAACCACAGACGCGCCCGTAACGGTCGCCGAAGAGCCAAAAGCGCCCGTCCGCCGGACCCGGGCAAAGAAAAAGGTGGACACCACCGAACCGCTGCCCGCCTTCGCCGACGCTGTTGCTGAGACCGCCGCCGTCGCTGAGACCGCCGTCGCCGAACCAGTCGATGCAGCGCCCGCCGCCACTGAGCCCGCCGCGCAGGTCGAGGCCGAGACCAAACCGGTCCGCCGCCGTCGGGTAGCCACCCGGAAGACGTCAGCTCCTGCGACCCAGCCCGCCGCCGTCGAGCCCTCTGCTGTCGAGCCAGCCGCCCTGCCCGCAGACGCCACCGAGCAGCTCGTCGAAGCTGCTGCTGCCACCCTCGCTGCCGTGGAGCCGAGAATTGCCGAGCCCGTGGTGGGCGAAGCCGTCCTTGCCGAGCCGGTGCTTGCCGAACCCGTCGTGGCCCCTGAAGCGCTGACCGCAGAAGTCTCCGCCGCCGCCCTGGACGTCGCACCCGTAGCAGAAACCCCCGCCGAAGTGGAAGAATCCCCCCTCAGCACCCCGCTGGCGGCCCCTGCCGCAGCCGAAACTGCTGGCCAGGACGCCGCTGACGCCCCCATGTCCCCCTTCGGTTCCCTCTTCCTAGAGCCCGGCGCCGCAAGTTCCGTGCTGTTCCAGGCGCCGGACCTGAGCACGGTGGTCCGTCCGGAACCTGTTGCTGATGACGCCGAGGACGACGCTGAGGATTCGGACCAGGACGACGCCGGCAACCGCAACCGCCGCCGCCGCAGCCGTGGCCGCCGGGGCCGTACCCGTTTCGATCGCGAGACAGACGAGTCCGCTGAGGGCGAGGACACCGACTCCGACGACGCTGACAACGACGGAGACAACGCCGGCCAGCTGAACGACGGCGTGACGTCCCGCCGGCGTCGTCGCCGCCGCCGCGGCGACCAGGACCTCGAACTCACCGGCGGCGAGGACGACGATCCGCCCAACACGGTGACCCGCGTCCGGGCGCCGCGTGCCGCCTCCGAGCCCGTGGTCAACAACAGGGTGACCAGCGTCAAGGGCTCCACCCGGCTCGAAGCCAAGAAGCAGCGGCGCCGCGACTCCCGCGATACCGGCCGCCGTCGTACCGTCATTACCGAGGCCGAATTCCTGGCCCGACGTGAATCGGTGGACCGGCAAATGATCGTCCGCCAGCGCGACGACAGAATCCAGATCGGCGTCTTGGAAGACGGCGTTCTGGCCGAGCACTTCGTGTCCAAGACCCAGCAGGATTCCTTGATCGGCAACGTCTACCTGGGCAAGGTGCAGAACGTGCTGCCGTCTATGGAAGCTGCGTTTGTGGATATTGGGCGTGGCCGCAACGCCGTGCTTTACGCCGGTGAAGTCAACTGGGAAGCAGTGAACCTCGAAGGCAAGCAGCGCCGCATCGAGAACGCCTTGAAGTCCGGCGACACCGTCCTGGTCCAGGTGACCAAGGACCCCGTTGGCCACAAGGGTGCGCGCCTGACCAGCCAGATCTCGCTGCCCGGCCGTTACCTGGTGTACGTCCCGGGCGGGTCCATGACCGGGATTTCGCGGAAGCTCCCCGACGTGGAGCGCAACCGCCTCAAGCGCATCCTGAAAGACCGCCTGCCTGAACAGGCCGGCGTGATCGTCCGGACCGCTGCGGAAGGCGCCTCGGAAGAGGAGCTCACGCACGACATCAACCGGCTCCGCGCCCAGTGGGATGGCATTGAAAGCCAGTCCACGTCCACCAAGATCCTGGCCCCTGAACTGCTCTACGGCGAACCCGACCTGACCATCAAGGTGGTCCGGGACGTCTTCAACGAGGATTTCTCCAAGCTGATCGTCTCCGGCGAAGAAGCGTGGGACACCATCGAGGCCTACGTGACCTACGTGGCTCCAGACCTGGTGGGCCGGCTCGAAAAGTGGACCAAGGACCAGGACATTTTCGCCGCCTGGCGGATCGACGAGCAGATCCACAAGGCACTGGAGCGCAAGGTCTTCCTGCCCTCCGGCGGTTCGCTGGTCATCGACCGGACCGAAGCCATGACGGTGGTAGACGTCAACACCGGCAAGTTCACCGGCAGCGGCGGCAACCTCGAGGAAACCGTCACCAAGAACAACTTGGAAGCAGCCGAGGAAGTGGTCCGCCAGCTGCGGCTCCGCGACATTGGCGGCATCATCGTCATCGACTTCATCGACATGGTCCTGGAATCCAACCGTGACCTGGTCCTTCGCCGCATGGTGGAGTGCCTGGGCCGCGACCGGACCAAGCACCAGGTCGCTGAGGTCACCTCGTTGGGCCTGGTCCAGATGACGCGTAAACGGATGGGCACCGGCCTGCTGGAAGTCTTCGGCGAGCAGTGCGAGGCCTGTGCTGGCCGCGGCGTCGTGACCCACGATGATCCCGTGGAGCACCGTCGGGCCAACAGCGTTGCCGCCGAACACCACGTGCAGCGGGTGGACAACCGCCAGGAACACCGCACCCCCAGCGAGCCCCGCATCGAGCGTCCCGACGCCCAGGCGGGTACCCGTCCGGAGCGCAAGCGTCGTCGTGGTCGCGGCGGCCAGCCGGTGGAGGTGGCCCCGCCAGCGCCAGTCCAGACCCACACCGTCCACCCGGAGCCGGTTGATCCGGAACGCACCGCCAAGGCAGAAGCCACCCGCCTGGCGTTGGCCAACATCGCCGCAGCGGCACACGCGGCCCACGTCCACGACGATCAGGTAGCGGCCGCCCGGCTCGGCTCTGCCCCTGTGGGGACGCCGGCAGCACCGGTTGCGGATGCAACGCTGATGTCGCACCCCGAAGCGCACGACGCCGACGTACCCGCACGTCCGGGGACTGTCCTGACGTTTGGCGGCGAGGAAGTAGTCCTTCCGTTCGTTGATCATGCCGGCGAGGCGCCTGCTGCTCCTGCACTGTCGTTGGATCGGTTGGCTGAAGCATTTGCGCACCTCGGTGAGCCGGCAGCAGAGGTGGCTGTGGTGGTGGCGCCCGAAACGGTGGCCGCAGTTACCGCCGTCGTTGAGCCGGCCGCCGTCGTGCCCGCAGCTGCAGCTCCCGCTGTTGGTGCGCAGGCACAGGCTGCGGGATCGCAGGATGGAGCCCCTCAACGCCGGGTCCGGCGCCAGCGCAGCGCGAGCCGTGCCCAGGGCGCCGCAAATGAGACACAGGTGGAGCAGCACCAAAACGTGGCCACCGCCAGCTACGGGCACAGCCACGAAGCCAAGGCTCCCGAGCCGGCGGCGGTACCGGCTAGCAAGCCAGCCAACGAGCCCATCATCTTGGGCGTGGGGGTACCGGCTTCGGAGCTCTAGGCCTCCCCAGCAGCGGAGAAGGCCCGGCACTTGCCCATCAGGGTAGCGCCGGGCCTTCGGCTGTTAAATGACAGTCATCTTTACGTCCCCGGTTGCAGGCCCGCTAGGCTGAAACTTCGACACGGGGTGCCGCGCAGAGAGCCGGCTGAGATTCACACCCGTTGAACCTGTCCGGTTAGCACCGGCGAAGGGATGTCTCTTGTCATCGACGTTAATCGATTCGGCTGCTCCTGCCCACTCCACCCACGCAGCGAGCCTGGCCGCACCCCCCAGCATCCGCGCCATCCCCCGGGTCCTGTCCATCGCAGGGTCTGACCCGTCCGGCGGAGCGGGCATTCAGGCCGACCTGAAAAGCATTGCAGCCCACGGTGGTTACGGCATGGCAGCCATCACCGCTTTGACCGTGCAAAACACCCTGGGCGTCCAGGCAGTTCACGTGCCGCCAGCAGAATTCCTGGCCCAGCAGTTGGCGGCCGTCAGTGCTGACATCACCATTGACGCCGTCAAAATCGGCATGCTGGCCGACGCCGCAGTGATCCGCGCAGTCCGGGTCTGGCTCGAAGAGGTGCGCCCCGCCGTCGTGGTTCTCGATCCGGTGATGGTGTCCACCAGCGGTGACCGGCTCCTGGCCGACGACGCGGAGGCGGAGTTGCTGGCGTTGCTGCCGCTCGCCCACCTCATCACGCCCAACCTTGCCGAACTGGCTGTGTTGGTGGGCGGTGCGGAACAGCAAACCTGGGCCGGCGCGTTGGCGCAAGGCAGGCAGCTGGCCAGCATTACGGGTGCCACCGTCTTGGTCAAGGGCGGCCACCTGCCAGGAGACAGCTGCCCCGATGCCTTGGTCAACACCACCGGGCTGCTCGCCACCGAGGTGGTGGAGTTTGCGGGGGAGCGGATCAGCACGAGTAACAGTCACGGCACCGGCTGCACACTGTCCTCCGCCATGGCCACCGTGCAGGCGCAGGTGGGGGACTGGGAAGCAGCGCTCCGGGCCGTGAAACCCTGGCTTGCTGGCGCGCTGACGGCGTCGGACCAGCTTGACGTTGGGGCCGGCAACGGTCCGGTCCACCACTTCCACCATCTCACCCAGGGGGTGCCCGGTAGCTTCGCCGCCCAGCTGTGGGCTGGCGCAGCCAAGGACCTCGAGGCGATCTACACCTTGCCGTTCATCAGGGCGTTGGTGGACGGCTCCCTGCCCGAGCATGAATTCGCCGACTACCTCAGCCAAGACGCCATCTACCTCAACGGCTACGCCCGTGTCCTGGCCCGGACCAGCGCACTGGCACCCACCGAAGCCGAACAGGTCTTCTGGGCTGGCTCTGCTCAGCAATGCCTTGAGGTTGAGTCGGACCTGCACCGTACCTGGCTGGCCTCCCGACCGGCGCCGCGGCAGACCGGACCCGTGACCAAGGCCTACGTGGACCACCTGACGGCAGTGTCGGCGTCGGGCAGCTACGGCACCCTCGCAGCCGCCGTGTTGCCGTGCTTCTGGCTGTACGCCGAGGTGGGCCAGACGCTCCACGCCCAATTCATCGAAGCCGGTGAACCGGCGGGACACCCCTACGCGGCGTGGCTGCGGACTTACGCTGACGAGGATTTTGCGGCCGCCACGCGGCGGGCCATTAAGATCGTTGACCAGGCCGGGCGGGACGCGTCTGAACGTGAGCGGGCGGCGATGGTGGAGGCTTTCAATCATGCGTGCAGGCTCGAGGTGGAGTTTTTCGACGCGCCGCGAGTGCATGCCTGAACGACTGGCTGTCCAGATCCCGGTAGGATTGTGGGGCACGGTACCGCGCCGTTGCATCCCTGTGGTTCACATCACGGGAAGCCCGCCGGTACCAGCCTCATTTGCGGCCGACGTCGGAATTAGCGTATTCTAGATCTTCGGTGCTTACGCCAACACTTGGGTTACGACCCCACGGCGTTGAGGCACAGCGAGAAACCAGCCATCAAATGCGTTGGATTCCGCACGCAAATTTTTGTATAAACGTCGAGAGAAGTGAGTTCCCAAGTGGTGTACGCGATTGTCCGCGCAGGCGGCCGGCAAGAGAAGGTTTCCGTTGGAGACTACGTAACCCTGAACCGCGTCGCCGGTGGATCTGGCAGCACCATTGAGCTGCCCGCGCTGCTCCTGGTAGATGGTGACCAGATCACCACTGCAGCTGCTGAGCTTGCCAAGGTGACCGTGACGGCTGAGATCCTCGAAGACCTTCGTGGTCCGAAGATCGTCATCCAGAAGTTCAAGAACAAGACCGGGTACAAAAAGCGCCAGGGTCACCGTCAGGAACTGACTAAGGTCAAGATTACTGGCATCAAGTAACCACCCGGTTACTGTTTCAGGTTTACAGCAGATTCCCCAGAATTTAGAGGCAGGCATTTCAGATGGCACATAAAAAGGGCGCGAGCTCCACTCGTAACGGCCGCGATTCCAACGCACAGTACCTGGGCGTCAAGCGCTTCGGTGGCCAGGTTGTTTCCGCAGGCGAAATCATCGTTCGCCAGCGTGGCACCCACTTCCACCCCGGCGCTGGCGTTGGCCGTGGCGGCGACGACACCCTGTTCGCTTTGACCCCGGGAGCTGTTGAATTCGGCACCCGCCGCGGTCGTCGCGTCGTCAACATCGTTACTGCTGCAGCTGCAGAGTAATACCAAGTTCTGAAGCGGTGGAGCGGGCCTGATGGTCCGCTCCACTGTTCTTTTAACCGCATGACAATCATTTTGGCGCCGCCAGGTTGCCAGGAAACAGCTTTGAGGAGATCCACGTGGCCAGCTTTGTAGACCGGGTAGTACTGCACGTATCCGGCGGTACCGGCGGCCACGGGTGCGTTTCCGTCCACCGCGAGAAGTTCAAGCCCCTGGGCGGTCCCGACGGCGGTAAGGGCGGCGACGGCGGCAACGTCATCCTCCGCGTGGATCACCAGACCACCACGCTCTTGGACTACCACCACGCACCGCACCGGCACGCCACCAATGGTGGCCCCGGCATGGGTGACTGGCGCGGCGGCAAGAACGGCGAAACGCTAATCCTCCCCGTCCCCGATGGCACCGTGGTCAAGTCCAAGGACGGCACCGTCCTGGCCGACCTGGTGGGCGAAGGCACCGAGTACGTTGCAGCTGCCGGCGGCATTGGCGGTTTGGGCAACGCAGCACTGTCCTCGGAAAAGCGCCGAGCCCCAGGCTTCGCCCTGCTGGGCATTGAAGGCGAATCCAGTGACGTTGTCCTGGAACTGAAGTCCATTGCTGACATTGCCCTGGTGGGATTCCCGTCCGCCGGCAAGTCCAGCTTGATCGCCGCGATGTCTGCGGCGCGGCCCAAGATTGCCGACTACCCCTTCACCACACTCATTCCCAACCTTGGCGTTGTCCAGGCTGGCGAGGTCCGGTTCACCATCGCCGACGTCCCCGGCTTGATTGAAGGTGCCAGTGAGGGCAAGGGACTGGGTCACCACTTCCTGCGCCACGTGGAGCGTTGTGCGGCCCTGGTCCATGTCCTGGACTGCGGCACCCTGGAATCCGAGCGGGATCCGCTCTCAGACCTGGCCGTCATCGAAGCCGAGCTGGAAAAGTATGCCGTAGACATGAGCTACGCCGGCCAGGACGGCGAGGTAGTGCCCCTGAACCACCGCCCCCGGCTGGTGGCCCTCAACAAGGTGGACCTCCCCGACGGCAAGGACATGGCCGAGTTTGTCCGGCCCGAGCTGGAGTCCCGCGGCTACCGCGTCTTCGAAATCTCCGCCACCAGCCATGAGGGCTTGCGCCAGCTCGGCTTTGCCATGGCTGAGATCGTCAAGGCTGCCCGTGATGAGCTCGCCGCAGCTCCCCCCAAGGTCCAGGCCCCCGTGCTGCGTCCCCGCGCCGTCAACGAGTCCGGCTTCAAGATCCGCCGCGAAGAGAAGGCCCTGGAGCCCCTGTTCCGCGTCATCGGCGACAAGCCCGTCCGCTGGGTCAAGCAGACCGACTTCACCAACGAGGAAGCCATCGGCTACCTCGCGGACCGGCTGGCAAAGCTGGGCGTGGAGAACGAACTGTTCAAACAGGGCGCCAAGCCCGGCGACATGGTGGTCATCGGCGAAGACGACGGCGTCGTCTTCGACTGGGAGCCCACCATGATGGCTGGCGCCGAACTGCTGGCCTCCCCGCGTGGCACCGACGTGCGCTTTGCTGACCTCGGCGACCGACCTACCCGTGGCCAGAAACGCGAAGAGCAGCAGGAACGCAAGGACGCGCGTGCTGCAGCCCGCGCCGAGCTTGAAACTGAGCGCCAAGCTGGCATCTGGACTGAATCCGTAAGCAGCCGCCGAGCACCGAAGCCCGTCAAGGAGAGTGGACTGGACGTCAACGATGGCGAGTAAGGAAGCGGATCGGAGTGTCTTTTCCGAGGCGCACCGCATTGTGGTCAAGGTGGGCTCCTCCTCGCTGACCAGCATCAAGGGTGGCATTTCGGAGAAGTCCCTCACTGCCTTGGCCAATGCGCTGGCATCCAAGCGCAACGCCGGGACGGAGATCATCCTGGTCTCTAGCGGTGCCATCGCTGCTGGCTTAGCGCCGTTAGGACTGGCCAAACGGCCACGGGACCTCGCCACCCAGCAAGCCGCAGCCAGTGTTGGCCAAGGGTTGCTGATGGCGCGCTACACCCACGCATTTGCTGCGCATGGTGTCACTGTCAGCCAGGTCCTCCTCACTGCTGAAGACCTGATGCGGCGCAGCCAGCACACCAATGCCTTCCGAGCACTGAACCGCCTCCTCAACCTCGGCGTGGTTCCGGTGGTCAATGAGAATGACACCGTGGCCACCCACGAAATCCGGTTCGGCGATAACGACCGCTTGGCGGCCTTGGTAGCGCACCTGGTGCGGGCTGACGCACTCATCTTGCTGTCCGACGTCGACGCCCTCTACGATGGGCCGCCCGACCTGGGTGCCACTCGGATTCCCTTGGTGACAGGACCGAAGGATCTCGCAGACGTATCCATCGGCAAACCCGGTAAGGCCGGCGTTGGCACAGGCGGAATGCAGACCAAAGTGGAGGCCGCGAGCATGGCCGCTGGCTCTGGCATCCATACCCTGGTGACGTCGACGCCGAATGCTGCTGCGGCGCTGAACGGCGAGGACGTGGGTACGTGGTTCACCGTCAACGGCGCGCGCAAACCGGTCCGGCTGCTGTGGCTGGCCCATGTGGCGTCCGTGCAGGGGCGGCTGGTGCTCGACGATGGCGCCGTTCGCGCCGTGCAACACCACCACACCTCACTGCTCCCCGCCGGCATCTCATCCGTGCAGGGTGATTTCGAGGCCGGAGACGCCGTGGAGATCGCCGGTTTGGATGGGACTGTGGTGGCCCGGGGGCTGGTGAATTATTCCGCTGTGGAACTGCCGCGGATGCTTGGCCGGTCAACGCGGGACCTCGGAGCTGAGCTCGGTTCAGGATATGACCGTGAAGTTGTTCACGTTGATGACCTGGTGCTGGTGTAGCAGGTCAACTCGCCTAAACTGGGGGGATGACTGAGGCCCTGACCCACACCGCACCTGACTCCGCTGGCGATGCCGCCGCCGATTTCCAGGCGGCCACCGTGGTACCTGCCACCGTGCCGGTGGATGTCCCGCGCTCAGCAGCTGATGTGGAAGCCGCCGTCCACGCGATCGCTGACCGCTCCCGCAAGGCTGCCCGCCGGATGGCCATGGCCAACCGGGCGTGGAAAGACCGCGCACTTGAGGCTATTGGCCGTCTGCTGCGGGACAACAGCGAGGCTATCCTCGAGGCCAATGCCAAGGACGTTGCCGCAGGCCGGGCCAACGGCACGTCGGCGGCCATGTTGGACCGGCTGACGCTTACCCGCAGCCGGATCGACGGCCTGGTAGCTGCCCTCGATAACCTGGCTGGCCTGCCCGATCCCGTGGGGAACGTGGTCCGCGGCCAGACCCTGCCCAACGGCCTGCGCCTGCGCCAGGTCAACGTCCCCATGGGTGTGGTGGCCGCGATTTACGAGGCCCGCCCCAACGTGACGGTTGATATTGCCGGGCTGGCATTGAAGAGCGGCAACGCCGTGATCCTCCGCGGCGGCAGTGCCGCCGAGGCTACCAACAAGGTCCTGGTGAGTATTTTGCGCGAGGCCGTGGACTCCGTTGGCCTCCCCGCAGACGCAGTGCAGACTGTTGACCAGTACGGCCGCGAGGGTGCTGCTGTGTTGATGCGTGCACGGGGCAAGGTGGACGTCCTGATTCCCCGCGGCGGCCGTGACCTGATCCAGTCGGTGGTGACCAATGCCGCCGTTCCCGTCATTGAGACGGGGGAGGGGAACGTGCACATCTTCATCGACGAGTCAGCCAGCGAAGAAATGGCCGTGGAGATCCTCCTGAACGCGAAAACGCAACGCCCCAGCGTCTGCAACACCGTGGAGACGCTGCTGGTCCACTCCGGATCCACCGTTTTGCCCGCTGTAGCGGCCGCCTTGCGCGCCGCAGGTGTCCGGCTGCACGTCGACGAGCGCGTGCGCCAGGCGCTGCCGGCTTCCATCGAGTCGGTGCCCGCCGATGACACGGACTGGGCTACCGAGTACATGGACCTTGACCTGGCGGTGGCCATGGTGGATTCCATGGATCAGGCCATCAGCCACATCCGCACATGGACCACCGGCCACACCGAAGCCATCCTGACCAACCACTTGGCCAACGCCGAACGATTTATCGCCGAGGTGGATTCTGCAGCGGTGATTGTCAACGCCTCCACGCGCTTTACCGACGGCGGCGAACTCGGCCTGGGTGCCGAGGTGGGAATCTCCACCCAGAAACTGCACGCCCGCGGACCCATGGGGCTCACCGAGCTCACCACCACCAAGTGGATCGTCCAGGGTGAAGGCCAGATTCGCGGGTAGCAACGCGGTAACATAGTCGATAAGTCATTTGCAGCGGATGTCCGCTGCCCAACCTTGATTCTTAGGGGAAGAAATGCTGTTCCAGCAGATCATCACGTCCGTTGCCGCCGAGGCCGAAGAGCACGAGCTCGCCCCCTTGTGGGCAGACGCATGGGTATTCGGTGTTGTGATCTTCGGCATCCTGCTGTTGTTGCTGTTCGTGACCCTGTCCTATGGCAACCTTGGCCTGCGCCACACCGCAACCGAGGAGCACGCTGACCCGCACCGCCAGCACCCCAACAAGCACGATCACGGCCAGGGCCACTAACATTTCCCGTACCTTGCGGCACCGGAGTTCACCGGACAAGCTGCGGTTGGGAGTGATGGGTGGGACGTTCGACCCCATCCATCATGGCCACCTCGTGGCAGCCAGCGAAGTGGCAGCAAAGTTCGACCTGGATGAGGTGGTCTTTGTTCCCACCGGCCAGCCGTGGCAGAAAATGCACAAGAAGGTCAGCGAGTCCGAACACCGGTACTTGATGACAGTGATCGCCACTGCCTCCAATCCGCGGTTTACGGTCAGCCGGGTGGACGTGGACCGGCCGGGTCCAACGTTCACCATTGATACCCTGCGTGACCTCAGCGCCCAACGCCCAGACGCTGATCTTTTCTTCATCACCGGCGCCGACGCCCTGGCACAGATTCTTTCCTGGAAGGACATCGACGAGCTCTGGTCTTTGGCGCATTTCGTGGGCGTGACCCGGCCAGGGCACGTGCTCGATGACATGGGCAGGACCGACGTCAGCCTCCTGGAAGTCCCGGCCATGGCGATTTCGTCCACCGACTGCAGGATTCGGGTGGCCGAGAACAACCCCGTCTGGTACCTGGTGCCGGACGGCGTGGTCCAATACATCGCCAAATACGGGCTGTACGCTGACAAACAAACGTCCGTGACGGCACCAACGTCCGAAGTACGCGAACCAGCAAGCACTGAATGAGTTCTTAATGAGTCAGGAACAGCCAGCTTTCCGAAGCCGCCGGGAACTCCGGAAGGCCCGCGAGGCCGAGCAGTTGTCCGTAGCAACGGACCAGCAGGACGCTGCGCCCCAGGCGACAGCGGCAGTCCCGCCTGCCCCGACGCAACCCGCCAGCAACCCAACGAGTGCTGGTTCGCCCACGCCAGGCCAGGCCAAACCTGCTGCGCCTAAACCTGCTGCGCCCAAACCTGCTGCGCCCAAACCTGCCAGCCCAGCAGCTGTACCTGCTGCCGCTAAACCAGTAGAGCCGGCTTCCATCCCGGCTGATTCTGGCCACGCCCCGGCGCGTCCAGTGCCGCGGACTCCGGAAGCGCCGGAAGAGACGTTCACGCAGCGATCCTCGCAGATCCGCGCCCGAGACCGGGAAGCACTGCGCACACAGAAGGAGCAAGACGCCAAGGACGGGCAGCAGGCCGACGGCGGCCCGGTCACCCGCCGCCAGTTGCGTCTGCAGCAACTCAAGGAACAGGCGCTCACGGCAGCGCACCCCGTGGTTCCGTTGCCAGATGCAGAGTCAGCTGCGCCAGCAATCGCCAAGCCAGCTGCGCCGAAGCCGGGTCCCAAGCCAGCGGTGCCTGGTTCGGCTGTGCAGGATTCCAATCCTGCGGTGCCGGGTCCGGCGGCGCCGGGTCCCAAGCCAGCGGTGCCTGGTTCGGCTGTGCAGGATCCCAAGCCAGCGGTGCCGGGTCCGGCGGCGCCTAGTCCCGCCGTGCCGGATCCCGCAGTTCCAGGTCCCGTGCCGGCGACGCCGGCACCGAAGCCCGCCAAGTCCCCGAAAGGAATGACGGTTGAGCAGGCCCTGGCTGCGCGCGCGCTCATTGCCGAGCAGGCCCGGAACCAGATCGCGAAGATGGAACACATCGCCGCGGCTGACCCGGAGGCAGTTGATCCCGAGCTCCTGACGCAGCAGATTGCGCTGGCCAAACGCGCCGCTGCAGTCAATCAAGCCCCCGTCGCTCCTGCTGAAACGCCTCGTCCCTCGAAGCCTTCGGCGAAGCCGGGCGACACTCCTGCAGCCAAGATTCTGGCTGCGAAGCCTCCGGCGGCGAAGCCTGCGCAGGATGCGGCTGCACCGTCCACAGCCAACAACTTGGCCATGGTCACGCCGCTGGAATTCGAGACGGTGCCAGGCTTCGACCGTCCGGTGATGAAACGTCCAGCCACTTCGCATGTCCCGGTCGTAACTCGCTCCGGTTCAGCGGTGACTGGTGCTTCGGGCTTGTCAATTCCCGGTGCCCCGGGAATGCCTGGTCCGGGCGCACCTACGAAGAAGGCGAAGCCTGCCGGTCAGCGGAAGAAGTCGGCTGGCCGAGCATCGCAGGTTATCGCCCGGGCCGAAGCCGTGGCCCGCACCACGGGGGAACCGGCTGTTGGTGCAGTGTCAGCTGAACCGCGCGAAGGTAACTCGGATGACTTGTTTGCCGACTTGCCTCGTATTCCGGCCGTTGCGGCGCATGGACTGGAACCGCTGGACGCCGCAACCGCTGGCCTGGGCAGGGCCAAGCGAAGCAGACTCCTGCAGATCGGCATCCTGGCGTTCGGCGTCGTAGCCCTTATCTCCGGCATCATCCTCATCGTCAGCGGACTGTCCAGCTGACTCACTGATCTTTCTCCGGCGCTGCCTTAAACGGGCGGGGCCAACCGGCATCGCCGGAATCATCTTTTTCGACAACAAGGAAGTCCCATGACTGCTATCGAAGCATCAATCACCATTGCCCGGGCAGCCGCTAAGGCCGCCGCAGACAAGCTTGCCCAAGACATCGTGGCCCTGGACGTCAGTGAGCGCTTGGCGCTGGCGGACGTTTTCCTGATTGCGTCAGCACCCAGCGAACGTCAGGTCAACGCGATCGTGGATGGCATCGAAGAAGAACTCGCCAAGCAGGACCTCCGCCCGGTCCGGCGCGAAGGCCGCTCAGGCGGTCGCTGGGTCCTCCTGGACTACGCAGATATCGTCATCCACGTTCAGCACGAAGAGGACCGCGTGTTTTACGCCTTGGAACGCCTCTGGAAGGACTGCCCCGTCGTCGATCTTCAGCTTGGTGACGACGCTTCAGCCAAGGCTCCAGCGGACGCGGACAGCGAATAATCTCCTGTCGCGACGCCAAGCTGCCCGATTTGGAATTCCCTGAGGGGCTGTTCTAAGATATTTCAGTTGCTTCGGGGAAACCTGAAAATATCCGCAAGGATTGCAATGGGTTTGGGGCTGTGGCGCAGCTGGTAGCGCACCTGCATGGCATGCAGGGGGTCAGGGGTTCGAGTCCCCTCAGCTCCACCAGATCAACGAGAAATACCCCCGGTTCGCACCTGTGAATCGAGGGTATTTCTGTCTCTGCCCCACTCCATGTCAAGAATCCTGGGCAGCTGAGCCACAGATCCTAAGCTTGTTCGCATATCCTGGCCTTGAAGGCCCAGATCTGCGAACAAGCTTAGGATTGGCGACCCGGTAGCAAGTGGTGTCGGATCAGCGGCCCGTAAATCGGCGTCCGTCCCGGTCTGCCAACCGATTGGCGCCGGACGCCAAAGTGCATTAAGCTGATCAGGTTGCTCCGGAGATTACGACCGGCAGCGGCAGGGTTTGGGGCTGTGGCGCAGCTGGTAGCGCACCTGCATGGCATGCAGGGGGTCAGGGGTTCGAGTCCCCTCAGCTCCACCAAACAAAATACCCCGGTCTCTGGACCGGGGTATTTTTTTCGCTGGGAACGAGATGCGCCGGACCGCGAGCCCGCGCCGGGTCACAGCCGACGTGCCTAGCGAGTTGGCTGACCGCGGCTGTCCCCGCTTCGGGTTACAGCCGACGTGCCCGCCAGCTAGCTGTACTCGGCCAGGACGTTGGTTACATCGTAAAAGGGTGAAGACCTCTTAGGTTGGTGGTTACCACACACACCGAACGACTAAGAGGTCTTCA
>NZ_UXAU01000025.1 GCF_900609065.1 Arthrobacter ulcerisalmonis
TCAACCAAACTCAACGGTCTAAGCCCGGTCCAATACCGGGCCCAAGCCACCGCAGCCTAGAATCCCAATAAACCAGTCCAACAAACGGGGACCAGTTCAAAAAGTCCGGGAGGGTCGTCAGGCGAGGCCCACAGGGTTGCCGGCGTCGTCCACGTCCATCCGCAGCGCTGCCGGGACCGCGGGCAGTCCGGGCATGGTCATCACGGCACCGGTCAACGCCACGATGAAACCCGCTCCCGTTTTGGGCAGCAGGTCGCGGATGTGGATGGTGAATCCGGTGGGGGCGCCCAGCTTGGAGGCGTCGTCGGTGAACGAGTACTGGGTCTTGGCCATGCAGACAGGCAGCGAGCCCCATCCGTGGCGCTCGATGTCCGCAAGCCGTTTGAGGGCGGGCACGGAGAAGTCCACGCCGTCGGCACCGTAGATTTCCTGGGCGATGGTGCGGATCTTGTCCGCGACGGGCATGTCCAAGGGGTAAAGATGCCGGAAGGTGCTGGGCCCGGTGAGGGCCTCGGCGACCAGGGCTGCCAGTGCGTCACCGCCGTCGCCTCCGCCGCCCCGGCCCCAGACGTCCGCGACGGCGGCCGGGACCCCTTCGTCGGCACACCAGGCCAGGAGCCACTCAAGTTCCTCCGCGGTGTCTGCCGCAAACTTGTTGATGGCCACCACGGGCGGAACCCCAAACTTCGCCACGTTGGACAGGTGGCGTTTGAGATTCGCTACGCCTGAAGCCAACGCGCCAAGGTCAGGATGGGCCAGCTGGTCTTTGGCCACCCCGCCCTGCATTTTCAGGGCCCGGACGGTGGCGACCACCACCACGACCGACGGAGCCACGCCGCCCGTGCGTGCCTTGATGTCCATGTATTTTTCGGCCCCAAGATCCGCGCCGAAGCCTGCTTCTGTGACCACCACATCGGCCAGCCGACGGGCGGTTTGGGTGGCAATGAGGGAATTGCAGCCGTGGGCAATGTTGGCGAAGGGGCCGCCGTGCACCAGGGCTGGCGTTCCGGCGATGGTCTGCACCAGGTTGGGCCGGACGGCGTCCTTGAGCAGCAGAGTGAGGGCGCCCTGCACCTTGAGGTCAGCCACAGTGACCGGGGCCCGATCGTAGGTGAACCCGAACGTGATGCGGCCCAGCCGGTCGCGGAGATCGTGCAGGTCAGTGGCGAGGCAGAAGACGGCCATGATTTCGGACGCCACCGTGATGTCGAATCCGTCCTGCCGGGGCACGCCCTGAGTGGGTCCGCCGAGGCCAATGACCACCTCGCGCAACGCCCGATCGTTCATGTCAAGAACCCGTTTGAAGGTCAGCCTCCGGGGATCGATGCCCAGTTCGTTGCCTTGGTAAATATGGTTGTCCACGAGGGCCATCAGGGCATTGTTGGCGCTGGTCACGGCATGGAAATCACCGGTGAAGTGCAGATTGATCTCGTCCATGGGCAGCACCTGCGAGTAGCCGCCACCCGTTGCGCCGCCCTTCATCCCCAGGATGGGGCCCAGCGACGGCTCCCGCAGCGCAATCATCACCTTGTGGCCAGCCCGCGCCAACGAATCAGCCAGCCCCACCGTGGTGGTCGACTTGCCCTCCCCAGCCGGTGTGGGCGACATGGCGGACACCAACACCACCTGGCCCGCTGGTTCGGGTGCGTTCAGTCGGGCTGGATCGATCTTGGCCTTGAACCTGCCGTACGGTTCCAGCGCCTCGGCATTGATCCCGGCGGCTTCTGCAATCTCCGCAATCGGCCGGATCGCGGCGGCACGGGCAATTTCAAGGTCGGACGGCAGCTCGGGCAAACGGTGTCCTTTCGAAGTGCTGGCGAGGGGCAGTGCACAGGATGCTGGGGCGGCCGACGGCGGCCCTTATGACGCCGGGATCACCGGAACCAGGTGCGGGGCGGCGAAGGAATCGGCAGCAGCGTGGTAGCTGTCCAGGGTCACCGCTGCAGTCCGTTGCCAACCGGAACTCTGGGCGCGGATGGCGGCGGCGCGGCCCATGTCGGCCCGGGTGGCGGGATCGTCGTGCAACGCTTCGAGGGCATCGGCCCAGTCCGATGGATCGTGCCCGTCGACCAGGAGACCCGTGCGGCCATCGAAGATGGCACGGGACAGCCCACCCACCCGGGTCGCAACCACCGGGGTGCCGCAGGCTTGAGCTTCCAACGCCACGAGGCCGAAGGATTCGCTGAAGGATGGCATAGCCACCACGTCAGCGGCCCTGAACCAGGCCGCAAGCTCGGGTGCCTTGACCGGGGGAAGTTGCGTGACGACGTCGTCCAGTCCGGCCTCGGCAACCAGTGTGCGGAGGTTGAAGTCCCGATTGCCACTGATGGCGCCCAGGATGGTGAGCTGCAGCTCGATATCCGGCCGCCGTCGCCGGAGTAGACCCACGGCCTGGACCAGCACATGGGGTCCTTTAAGTCGTTGGATGCGGCCGGCAAAGACAATGTGGAAGGCGGTGGGGCTGACACGGTGTTCGGTGCGGGACCGGGCCCGGAACGCTGGGGTGAAAGTGCCCAGGTCCACGCCGGGCGGGGCCACGTCGATCTGTTCACTGTTTGCACCGTAGTGCGAGACGAGTTCGCGCGCCTCGGCATTGGTGTTGGCGATCAGCCGCGAAGCACCGCCTACAATCCGTTGCTCGCCTACCTCCCGGCGGCGCGGCTCGGGAGCTTCGCCCGACTCCAACAACAGATTTTTGACCTTGGCCATGGTGTGCATGGTGTGCACCAGCGGCACTCCCCACAGCCGCGACAGCTCAAGACCGGCCAGCCCCGACACCCAGTAGTGCGAATGGATGATGTCATACCGGCCGTGTTGCTGCCGGCGCCGGATCTGCTCCACCTCGGCCACCATGCTGCTCAGCAGGCCCGGCAGCTCTTCCTTGGGGATCTTCCGCGGCGGGCCGGCCAGGACGTTGTGCACGCAGACGCCGGGATCGGGATGTTCGACGGCGGGCTGGTTGGCCGCTGTGGCGCGGGTAAAGATCTCCACATCCACTCCGGCCTCGGCCAGTGAGGAGGCCAACTCCCGGACGTAGACATTCATGCCGCCGGCGTCGCCGGAGCCGGGCTGTTCCATGGGGGAGGTGTGGAGGGAAAGCAGAGCGACCCTGCGGATCAATGCCACGGGACCTCCTTCCGGGCGGCGGCGCCCCAGCCGGGCGACGCGACGGTGCGCATTCGCTAAAACACTACTCCCAACCTACGCTCCGCCGTCGTGTCCGGTGTGCTGGCAGGACGTAACGCGCCCGATTATTCGGCCAGTTGGCCCAGCACTAGAATCACTAAGGTGACTTACCCTGCAACGCCCGGCGAAACGAATCCCCGCTCCGGCCGGAGTCCCCGATACGAGCGGTCCGCCGTGATTGACCTCGAAGCGATCCGGCACAACGTCCGCAGGCTCGTGGCTGTCGCCTCGCCCGCCAAGGTGATGGCAGTGGTCAAGGCGGATGCCTACGGCCACGGTGCTGTCCCCGTGGCGCGAGCCGCCTTGGAAGCGGGTGCCAAGTGGCTGGGAGTGGCCCACATTTCCGAGGCGCTTGCCCTGCGCGCGGCCGGCATCGATGCTCCGCTGCTGGCCTGGCTGCATACCCAAGACAGCAATTTCGGCGCAGCAGTAGCTGCTGGCATCGACATCGGGTGTTCGGGGTGGGAGCTGGAACGCATCGTCGCGGCCGCCCGCGACCAGCAGCGTCCCGCACGCGTGCACTTGAAAGTGGATACCGGCCTGGGCCGCAACGGCGCCACCACGCAGATGTGGGATGCGCTGGTGGGCGAGGCGATGGAGTACCAGGACGAGGGCCTGCTCCGCGTGGTGGGTATCTTCTCCCACCTGGCCGTCGCGGACGAACCCCATCGACCCGAGACGGACCAGCAACTGGCCACGTTCCGCGAAGTTCTGGCGGCCGCCGAAGATGCCGGCGTGGACCTGGAGGTCCGGCACCTCGCCAACACCCCGGCGGCGCTGTCCCGGCCTGACACCCACTTTGACCTCGTCAGGGTGGGGCTGGGGGTCTACGGGCTTTCCCCGTTCGCGGGGCAGAGTTCGGCGGAGCTCGGATTGCGGCCGGCCATGACTCTGCGCACGGAAGTTTCGCAGTGCAAGGAGGTCCAGGCCGATCAGGGCGTGTCGTACGGGCTGCACTACCGGACGGCCGCCCAGGGCACCCTGGCGTTGATTCCGCTGGGCTACGCTGACGGCGTTCCCCGGATCGCCACCGGAGGACCGGTCCGCATTGCTGGCCGCACCTACCCCGTGGTGGGGCGGATCGCCATGGACCAGATGGTGATCGACCTCGGACCTGACAATGCCGAGATCGAACCCATCAGCGGCGGCGCCGAGGCGGTCCTGTTTGGTGACGGTGCCGACGGCGGCCCAACGGTTGATGACTGGGCGCTCGCCGCCGGCACCATCAACTACGAGGTGGTCACCAGAATCAGCCCGCGCGTCCCCCGCCAATACGTCAACGAGCAGGCGAGCCCTGACTCAGGGGCAACAATGGTGCGCGCATGAGTGCCAACGGAAGCCAGGCGAATTGGGAACACACCATCACGGCGACGACGGCGGAGCAGACGTTCGCCCTCGCCGGTACGCTGGCAGCGGCATTGTCTGCCGGCGATCTGTTGGTGCTGACCGGCGAGCTGGGTGCGGGCAAAACCACGTTCACCCAAGGTTTGGGGGCGGGATTGGGTGTCCGAGCGGGGATCATCTCGCCCACTTTCGTGCTGGTCCGCATCCATCCCAACCTCGCCACGGGGCCTCGTCCGGGTGGACCAGACCTGGTCCATGTGGACGCCTACCGGCTGGGCTCCGCCGCGGAAGTAGACGATATTGACCTGGAGAACACCATGGATAGTTCCGTGACGGTGGTGGAGTGGGGACGCGATCGGGTGGAGCACCTGAGCGAGAGCCGCTTGGAAATCGACCTGCACCGGGCCATCGGGCTCGACGGCGCGCTCGACTTCGACGCAGAAGAAACGGACGAGCCCCGGACCATTGTGCTGCGCGGCTATGGTCCGCGTTGGGCCGCAGCCCCAGACCTCGTAGCAGAAGGAGACTCCCCGTGCTGATCCTCGCCATCGACACGTCCGCCGTGGCCAGCGCAGCACTGGTCAGCGATGATGCGCCAGAGTCTGTCCTGGCCAGCTTCGCCACCGAGGACACCCGCAGCCACGCAGAGGTGCTGGCGCCGGGAATCGCGGCCATGCTTGCCGAGGCCGGAGTGTCCGGCTCAGACGTTGACGCCGTGGTGGTGGGGGTGGGGCCCGGACCGTTCACGGGCTTACGCTCCGGCATCGCCACCGCCCGGACCCTGGCCTACGTGTGGGGCAAACCCCTGCACGGGCTGATGAGCCTGGACGCCGTGGCCCTTGAGGTCGCGGAGTCCACCGCGGCGGTCCCCGAGTTTGTCGTGGCAACCGACGCCCGGCGCAAGGAAGTCTACTGGGCCCGGTACACGCTGGCGCCGGGTCAGCTGCCGCGCCTGGTGGACGGCCCGCACGTTGGCTTCGCCGCCGACCTGCCTGACCTGCCTGCTTTTGGCGCGGGTGCAGGGCTTTACCGGGACGTGCTCCGGGCGGACCCTGACTTCGCCGCAGAGCAACCCGATGCGCTGTTCCTCGGCCAATTCGCGTTGGCCAAGCTGACTACTGGGGAGTCCCTGCTGGATTCCACACCGCTTTACTTACGTGAATCCGACGCCCAGGTCCCGGGGCCACGGAAGCGTGCACTGTGAATCCGGCTGGAGCAGCGGACGGCGTCACCGTGCGCGCCATGACCACGGCCGACATTCCAGCGGTCAACGCCCTCGAACAGCGACTGTTCCCCATCGACGCGTGGCCAGAGCACATGTTCGTGGCCGAGCTGTCGCAGCCGGAGACCCGGCACTATCTGGTTGCCGAGGATGCGGCCGGAATTGTGGGCTACGCCGGCCTCATGTGCATCGAGCCCATCGCTGACGTCCAAACCATCGCCGTCGTGCCCGAATATGAAGGCCGCGGGATCGGCAGCACCCTGCTGACGCGGCTCATCACCGAAGCGAAGGGCAGGGGTGCCGCGGACGTCCTGCTCGAGGTCCGTGCGGACAATCCCCGGGCGCAGGCGCTGTACGTGCGCTTTGGCTTCGAGCAGATCCATGTCCGGCCCGGGTACTACCGTGACGGCGTCGATGCCCTCATCATGCGCCTGCCCCTGATCGAGACGTCCCCACAATCTTCCGAGGCAGGTAAGCCATGAACCGCGCGCAACCATTGGTCCTGGGTATCGAATCCTCCTGCGATGAGACCGGTGTGGGCATTGTCCGGGGCACCGAACTGCTCACCAACACGGTCTCCTCCTCCATGGACGAACACGTCCGGTTTGGCGGTGTGATCCCGGAGATCGCCTCGCGGGCG
Organism: Arthrobacter ulcerisalmonis; assembly: GCF_900609065.1. Lineage (GTDB taxonomy): Bacteria > Actinomycetota > Actinomycetes > Actinomycetales > Micrococcaceae > Arthrobacter > Arthrobacter ulcerisalmonis. The sequence continues at coordinate 6,393 of NZ_UXAU01000025.1, forward strand.
CACCTCGACGCCTTCATCCCCACCCTTGACCAAGCCCTCGCCGACGCTGGGGTGAGACTCGCCGACATCGACGCCATCGCCGTCACCGCAGGTCCAGGCCTCGCCGGGGCCCTCATGGTGGGCGTGTGCGCCGCCAAGGCCCTCGCCGTGGCAACCGGCAAACCGCTGTACGCGATCAATCACCTGGTGGCGCACGTGGGCGTGGGGTTGCTGGACCAAAACGCGGCCGACGGCGGCACGCCGGGTGGGAGCGCCCAACCAGGTGGTGCCCCGCAGCTGCCCGCCCATCTCGGCGCGCTGCTCGTCTCCGGCGGACACACCGAAATCCTGAAGATCAACAGCCTCACCGATGACGTGCAACTCCTGGGTTCCACCATTGACGATGCTGCCGGCGAAGCCTACGACAAGGTGGCCCGGATCCTGGGCCTGGGCTACCCCGGCGGCCCCGCGATCGACAAACTGGCCCGAACCGGCAACGGTAAGGCGATCCGGTTTCCGCGCGGCCTCAGCCAACCCAAGTACATGGGCACGGCCGAGGAGCCGGGCAAGCATCGGTATGACTGGTCCTTCAGCGGCCTGAAAACTGCCGTGGCCAGGTGCGTTGAACAGTTCGAGGCGCGCGGCGAAGAGGTGCCGGTGGCAGACATCGCGGCGTCGTTCCAGGAAGCAGTGGTGGATATTATCACGTCCAAAGCGGTCCTCGCCTGCCGGGAGCACGGCATCACGGACGTGTTGCTGGGCGGGGGAGTGGCCGCCAATTCCAGGCTCCGGGAACTGACCGCGCAGCGCTGCGGGTCGGCCGGGATCCGGCTACACGTGCCGGCACTGAACCTTTGTACGGACAACGGCGCCATGGTGGCCGCCTTGGGCGCGCAGCTGGTCATGGCCGGCAAGGAACCCAGTGACATCGGCTTTGCACCGGATTCCTCGCTCCCGGTCACCTCGGTGCTGCTGGACGCCTGACCGCCGGCTGACTACCTGACCGCCAGCCTGAACGCCAGGGGTCTCCCGTCCGTTATGCGGCGGGACCGTTCCGCATCTGCTTGACCAAGTCCAGTACCACGGCCTGCAGGTCGCCACCGCTCTCAGCAGCGACACGCCGCTGCCGCTGGTAGCCGGCGCCGCGGGTGATGATCTTTTCGACGTCCGCCAGTTCGTCGGAGCAACCGAGTTTCGCTGCGACCGGCTCCAACCGGTTGAGCGTGGCCATCAGGTGCTCGGTGACCAACTGCTCGTTGCCGGCGGAGTCCAGGATGATGATCGCGTCCATGCCATAGCGGGCGGCACGCCACTTGTTTTCCTGGATGTGCCAGGGCTGCATGGTGGGGATGGTGCCGCCGTTGTCGAGCGTAGTGGAGAATTCGTCCACCAAACATTGGGTGAGCGCGGCGATGGCACCGACTTCTTCCAGGGTGGCGAGGCCGTCGCAGATGCGCATCTCGATGGTGCCGAGGTTGGGGACCGGGCGGATGTCCCAACGGATTTCGGACAGGGTGTCGATCACCCCGGTGGTGAACATGTCCTGGACGTAGGACTCGTAGTCAGCCCAGGAAGAGAACTGGAACGGCAGGCCGGCCGTGGGAAGTTGCTGGAACATCAGCGCCCGGTGTGAGGCGTAGCCGGTATCTTCGCCACCCCAGAATGGGCTGGAGGCGGACAGCGCTTGGAAGTGCGGGAAGTAATTCACCAGGCCGTCCAGCACGGGCAGGGCCTTTTCCTTGCGGTCCAGTCCCACGTGCACGTGGACGCCGTAGATGACCATCTGCCGGCCCCACCACTGGGTCCTGTCGATCAGCTTTGCGTAGCGTTCCTTGTCCGTGACGGGCTGCAACTGCGGCGGGCTGAACGGGTGGCTGCCGGCACAGAAGAGCTCAACACCCATGGGATCGGTGATTTCGCGGACGGCTGCCACGGACCGGCTGAGGTCCGCCTTGGCGTCAGCGACCGTTTCGCAGATGCCCGTGACGAGTTCCACGGTGTTCAGCAGGAGTTCCTGCTTGATGTGCGGGTGCTCGTCATCCTCATTGAGTTCGGGATGCCGGGCGGCCACGCCGCGAAGGACCTGGTTGGCTACTGATGCGAGTTCGCCAGTGGCACCATTGACCAGTGCCAGTTCCCATTCCACCCCGAGGGTGGATTGCCGAGAGGTGGCGAAGTCGATCTTCACATGTGTCCTTTGCTGTCCGGGTGCCGTTGGCTCTTGCTGGCAGGATGCTGCAACGGGCACACGGTTCCTTCAGTCTAGTGCAGGGGTAGCATCGAGATAATGGTTTCGTTCCAGCACCAGCCACGACGTCCTGTGAAGATTCGAGCCCTTGCAGCGGCGCTTGCTGCCCTTGCCCTCGCGGCCTGCACCCCGACGCCGGTGACTGCGCCGCCGTCGCAGGCCGCCTCGCAGACAGTGCCGCCAGGTTCGGCGTCGCCCGTTCCTACCGAACGCACGACGCCGGGCCCCGCCACAGCTTCCGCTGCTCCTTCGGCTGGTTCCCGGCCACTCGGCTGGGGACCCGAGCAGCAAGACCTGGACACTGCCTCGGCCGCCGTGGCCAGCATGAGTACCGAGGAGAAGGCTGGCCAGGTCTTGCTGCCGTTCTTCCAGGGAACAGACGTGGCCAGCCACGCTGCCGTGATCGAGCGGCTTCACCTGGCGGGCGCCATCATCATGGGCGATAACGTCCCGCAGTCCCAAGGCCAGGTGGATACCGCCGCGATGACCGCCACCAACAGGCTGCTCTCGCAGGCAACCCAAGCCGACGGTGATTCGTGGCCCGGCCTGATCGGGGTAGACCAGGAGGGCGGCATCGTGGCGCGGTTGGGCGCACCCCTCACTGAGTGGCCCACTCCCATGAGCCTGGGTGCTGCCGGCAGCACCCCGTTGGCCAGTGAGGCCGGCAGCGGCATTGCTGCCGAGTTGGCACCCTTGGGCTACACCGTCGATTTCGCGCCGGACACCGACGTGACCATCGGGCCGCAGGATCCCACCATTGGCTCGCGTTCCATCTCTACCGACCCGGACGTCGTTGCCACCCTGGGCATGGCTTTCTCCCAGGGCATGCTCAAAGCCGGAGTCCTCCCCGTGGTCAAACATTTCCCCGGCCACGGTTCAGTCACCACCGATTCGCACCTTGCGCTGCCGGTTCAGCCCGCGTCTGTCGACGAGCTCAAGGCCCGCGACTGGAAGCCGTTTGCCGCGGCGGCGGCAGCTGGCGCGCCGATGATGATGACCGGGCACATTGCCGTGCCTGCCATGGAACCCGGGGTCCCGGCGTCGCTCTCTGCGCCAACGTACGCTGCCCTGCGCGGCCTGGGCTTCAAGGGGGTGACCGTGACCGATGCACTCAACATGGAAGCGGTAGACCAGCAGTACCCAGCCGGAGCCGCGGCGGTCAAGGCACTGGCCGCGGGCGCGGATCTGCTGCTGATGCCAGCCGACGTCGACCAGGCGCATGCGGGGATCGTCCAGGCGGTGGCTTCCGGTGCATTGCCTGCGCAACGGTTGGCTGAGGCCGCCCGGCAGGTGGTCACCATGATGGTGTGGCGCGGTCGGACCGCAGCGACCCCGGGTGCCGCTCCCGGCGCGGGCGCCGCACTCTCGGCAAAGATTTCGTCTGCTGCTGTCACGGTGGTGGCGGGCCCCTGCAGCGGTCCCCTGGTGCCCAATGCCGTGCGGGTGAGCGGTGGCGGCCCGGGCGACAAGGCGAGGTTTGAAGCCGCGGCAGCGCGGGCGGGCCTGGCCATTGGATCCGGCCCACTGGTCAACCTGATCGGCTACGGTGGACAGCCTTCCGGTGGCGACATCGCCGTGTCCCTCGACGCACCGTGGTCGTTGCAGGGTTCCACAGCTCCCATTCAGTTGGCCGCCTACGGCCGGAGTGACGGCGCCTTCGACGCCGTGGCTGCGGTGCTGGCCGGCAAGGCGACGGCACCCGGGAAGCTGCCCGCCGCCGTCGGGCCGCATCCTGCAGGAACTGGCTGCGCGTCCTGACCGGGATCAACCCGGCAGCGCGTTTAATGGGAGGGTGCCCATCCTGAATAGAGACATGACTCTCTGCATCTCCCTGTCCGCGCGGCCCAGTAACAACGGAACCCGCTTCCACAACCACCTGTATGAACAGCTCGGCCTGAACTGGATCTACAAGGCGTTTGCGCCCACCAACCTGGAACAGGCCATCGCCGGCGTCCGGGGCCTCGGCATCCGCGGCTGTGCCGTGTCCATGCCCTTCAAGGAGGACGTGATGGCACTCGTTGACGAAATGGACCCCTCCGCCACGGCCATCGAGTCGGTCAACACGATTGTGAACACGGACGGCCACCTGAAGGCGTACAACACCGATTACACGGCGATTGAGCAGCTGCTCGCCAGCAATCACGTCCGCACCAGCCACTCAGTCCTGGTGCAGGGTGCCGGTGGAATGGCTAAAGCCACCGTCGCGGCACTGCGCGATGCAGGCTTCACCGCTGTCACGGTGATCGCTCGGAATGAGTCGGCCGGCCGGGCGCTCGCCGAGCAGTACGGGTTTCCTTGGCGCGCAGAGCTGGCAGGTGCAACAGCCGATCTACTCATCAACGTCACGCCGTTGGGCATGGCAGGCGGTCCCGATGCTGATGCCGTCTCGTTCCCAGCCGCTGCCATCGATGCTGCCCAGCTGGTGTTTGACGTGGTGGCGCTGCCTGCCGAAACGCCCCTCATCACGGCTGCCCGCGCGGCCGGCAAACCGGTGATCACCGGGGCTGAAGTTGCTACCATCCAGGCCCTGGAACAGTTCGTGCTTTACACCGGCGTCAGGCCCACCATCGATCAGGTTAAGGCCGCCGAAGACTTCATGCGGGCGCAGTAGCCGCCTGGACGGGTTCCACCACCACGGCTACCCGGTCCTCGCCGATCCGGGTGAGGACCAGGGTGGCAGTTTTGCCGAGGCCCTTTTTGGTCATGGATTTACCGGCAGGCAATAGCTGTTTGCGGAGCTCTTCCGGGGTGACGGCCGTGCCCCGTTTCTTGATGTCCAGGACGGTGATGCCTTCCTGCTTCACCCAGGCCTTGAGCGCCTTGACGTTGTAGGGCTTCACCGCCAGCACCTTGTAGGCCCGGGCGAAGGGGGTATCCACCAGGGTGGGGGCGCAGATGTAGGCGATGTGTTCGTCCACCAGGTGTCCGCCCAGGTCACGCGCGACGTCGGCCACCAGGCCAGCGCGGATGACGGCACCATCGGGTTCGTAGAGGTAGCCCGCTACCGGGCCCACGTCCGGCTGTGGCCCTTCGCCGAAGTCGGAGTCGCTGGTCATCTCCGCAGCGCCCTGTGGACCGAGAACGAGGGCGGCGCGGCGGATGCCTGGCCGGCGTACCGCGTTGAACCACAAGGCCACTTCGGTGACGTCGCCAGCCACGGAAACCCACTGGGCCTCACAGTTGTCCGGTACTGACTCGTGCGGCATGCCGGGTCCCATTTTGACGCCGACTGCGCGCCCTGAGGCGGCCAACTCCGCCACGAAGGACAGTGGCGGCGAGAAGGCTTCCGGATCCCAGATGCGCCGGGTCCCCGAACTGGTGGTGACGCGCCGTGCCGGATCCAACCACACGCCGTCGACCCCGTCGAGTGGTGCGGCCGTGGCATCAGCGTGAACCACCGTGGCGTTGGGGAACGGGATCAGGTTGACGGTGGCGCAGGCCGCAGTGGTCTCATCCATTTCCACGGCCGTGACCGTGAGGTCCATGGACGCCAAGGCCAGCGAGTCTGCTCCCAGTCCGCAGCCCAGGTCGGCAACGTGGTTGACACCTGCTGCAACAAACCGCTGAGCGTGCCGGGCGGCGACGTTCAGGCGGGTGGCCTGCTCCAAGCCCGCCTGGGTGAAGAGCATCCGGGACGCGAACTCGCCGAACTTGGCCTCCGCCTTGGTCCGCAGCCTTGACTGCGTGAGCACGGCGGAGACCAGTTCGGGGGAATGCCCAGCCTTACGGAGCCGGGCATTGAGTTCGTAGGAGTCCGCGTCCCGGTAAGGGCCCAGGGAACCGAGGAGTTCCCACCCCTCGGCTGTGAGCAGGGGTGCGATCTGTTCCTGGGGAGCGTCTGGCATGGCTTCCAGCCTAGTTGACTTCAATCCAGGGGTGGCGCGGGGTGGTCAGCCTACGGGCGCCAGTGCGTAGCCGTACTGCTCGATGAAACGCGGTGCGGCCTCAAGCGTGGCCGCAGCGTTGTTGACCCACGAGGCGTCCCGGAGGAGGATGCGGCCGAGGAAGATGGCATCAGCCTGGCCGGTGCTGACCAGTTCGTTGGCCCACTGGGCATCGTCAATCCGGCCCACTGCCGCGACCGGAAGGGTGGTTGCAGCCCGGACGGCAGCTGCGTTGGCGGTCTGGTAGTCGCGTGCAGCGGGGATCTGCACGCGGTCGTTGCCGCCCGAAGAGCAGTCCAACAAGTCCACGCCGTGCTCCTGGGCCAGTCGCGCAAGTTCCACCGTTTCGTCGAGTCCCCACGCCTGCCGGTCGTCCTCAGGGTTTTCCAGGATCCAGTCCGTGGTGGAGACCCGGAGTATCACGGGCTTATCCGCGGGCCACGCGGCACGGACAGCATCAATCACCTCAAGCACCAGCCTGGACCGGTTGGCAAAGCTGCCGCCGTATTCGTCAGTCCGGTGGTTGGAGACTGGGGAAAGGAAGGAATGCAGGAGGTAGCCGTGGGCGCCGTGGATTTCGGCGACGTCGAAGCCCGCCTCGTCCGCGCGATGCGCGGCCTCGCCGAAAGCGTTGACGATGTCGCCGATCTGGTCTGTGGTCAGGGCAGACGGTGCGGGATAGCCGGGGAAGGCTGCTTCGCTGGGGCCAACCGTGTCCCAGCCCAGGTCATCCGTACCCACCGGATTACCGCCGAGCCAAGGGCGGTTGAGAGAGCCCTTCCGGCCGGCGTGGGCAAGCTGGATGCCGGGTACCGCGCCTGCTGCCTTGATTCCCGCGGCCAACCGGGAGAAGGACGGCACTTGGCTGTCGTCCCACAGGCCCAGGTCGTACGGGGAGATGCGACCCTCGGGGCGCACTCCGGTGGCTTCAACAACAACCAGGCCCACGCCGCCGGCAGCCCGGGCAGCGTAGTGGCCGAGGTGGAAATCAGTGGGGCGGCCAGCGGTTTCCTGCTCTGCCGATGCACTGTAGGTGCACATGGGTGACATCCAGAACCGGTTGGGGATCTGCACGCTACGAAGGCTGATGGGATCAAACACGTTTGCCACGGGGTTCTCCTGGAAATCGTCAACTGGTACGCCATTGACCGTACTACGGATTTATTCGTACTACTAGCCATGTCATACTTTAGAGTGCTGCAGGCAGGCACTAGGAGAGGTTGGATATGCGGACATTGGCTCACCCGGAATGCCGTGAGATCGAGCTCGACGGCGTCATGGCCGCACTGGCCGACCCCATCCGGCGGCGGATTGTCGCTCAATTGGCGGCTGGCCACGATGACCAGTCCTGCATAGCCTTCGACCTACCCGTCACCAAATCCACCTCAACCCACCACTTCCGCGTGTTGCGTGAGGCTGGTGTCATTGAGCAGCGCTACCAGGGCACTGCCATCCTGAGCTCGCTCCGTCGCAGCGATCTGGAGACCCGATTCCCGGGCCTCCTGGCAGCATTCCTTGCAGCGGCTCGTGACGTCGCCAGCGTCCCCGCCTGAACGGACAGGCTGGCCCCGCGTGATCGGCGCTCTTTCGCCCTGATCCCGATAGGGTTGAGGCATGAGCACTGGATCACTGCAGCCCGGCGAGCAGGAGCCCGCGCCACACCCGCATACGGGCCTGGCCCGCACCGCCCTGATCGTCGGATCCCTCGTAGCGGTGGTCTGCATCGCTGTGCTGATCATCATCTTCTTCCTCGACACGTTCAACGCCACCGTCTACTCGGTAGGCGGCAACAGTGTCTCGGACAATACCCAGGAAGCCCAAGACATTCGGGGCCTCTATGCGGGTGCGCGGATCGGCAGCATCGTGCTGCTGGTAGCGGCGCTGATCACTGCCGTGTGTGGCGGGCTCCTGCTGCGACGGTTCCGGAAGCAGCTGGTTGAAGCGCCCGACGGCGGCGAGGACGTGGGCTTCGACGACCTCGCACGGTAGGTGCTTAGGGGCGCCCAGGGTAGGGTCGCCGTCGTCCGCCCATGACGAAATTCTGGCACTCGCCTTGACCGAGTGCTAACCCTTACATAGAGTCTTCATTAGCACTCTCCCTTGGAGGCTGCTAACACATGGAGAGCTGCCAGCCAGGCTGCTGCCGGCACCGCGACGACGGTTTGCCAGCCTTGGCAAAAAGCCCTCCAGTCCACAAATTTGCTGACGTAAAGGAGAGGTCCGAGTGTCGGTCTCTATTAAGCCTCTTGAGGATCGTATTGTTGTTCGCCCGCTCGAAGCCGAGCAGACCACGGCTTCTGGCCTGGTCATCCCGGACTCCGCACAGGAGAAGCCGCAGGAAGGCGAAGTTGTTGCAGTTGGCCCCGGCCGCTTCGAAGATGGCAACCGCGTTCCCGTTGACGTAGCCGTTGGCGACGTCGTTATCTACTCCAAGTACGGTGGAACCGAGGTCAAGACCGGCGGTGCCGAGTACCTGGTGCTCTCCGCCCGCGACGTTCTGGCGATCGTCGTAAAGTAACTCTTCCGGATCCCCGCGCCGCTGATTCCACGTAGTGGTCAGTGGCGCGGGGTTTCTGTCTTGAAAGGACAAAACCATGGCAAAGCAGCTAGCGTTTGACGACGCTGCCCGCCGGGCTCTCGAAGCCGGCATCGACAAGCTCGCCAACACGGTCAAGGTAACGCTCGGCCCCCGCGGCCGCAACGTCGTACTGGACAAGAAGTGGGGCGCCCCCACCATCACGAACGACGGTGTCACCATCGCCCGTGAAGTTGAACTGGATGACCCGTTCGAAAACCTTGGCGCGCAGCTGGCCAAGGAAGTTGCCACCAAGACCAACGATGTTGCCGGCGACGGCACCACCACCGCAACGGTCCTGGCCCAGGCCCTGGTCAAGGAAGGCCTGCGCAACGTAGCCGCCGGCGCCGCTCCCGGCCAGATCAAGCGTGGCATCGAGGTTTCTGTTGAAGCCGTCGCAGCCCGCCTGCTGGAAAACGCCCGCCCAGTATCCGGTACCCACGTTGCCAACGTGGCCGCCATCTCGGCGCAGAGCGACGAGGTTGGCGAACTGCTGGCCGAGGCGTTCGGCAAGGTCGGCAAGGATGGTGTGATCACCATCGAGGAATCCTCCACCACGCAGACCGAACTGGTCCTCACCGAGGGCATGCAGTTCGACAAAGGCTACCTGTCGCCGTACTTCGTCACCGACGCTGAGCGCCAGGAAGCTGTCCTCGAAGACGCGCTGATCCTGGTCAACCAGGGCAAGATCTCCTCGGTCCAGGACTTCCTGCCGCTGCTGGAGAAGGCCCTGCAGAGCTCCAAGCCGCTGTTCATCATCGCCGAAGACATCGACGGCGAAGCGCTCTCCACCTTGATCGTGAACCGCATTCGCGGCACCCTCAACGTGGTAGCCGTCAAGGCTCCCGGCTTCGGCGACCGCCGCAAGGCCATGCTGCAGGATATCGCCACCCTCACCGGCGCGCAGGTTGTCTCGCCGGAACTCGGCCTCAGCCTGGACACCGTTGGCCTTGAGGTGCTGGGTACTGCCCGCCGCATCACGGTCACCAAGGACAACACCACCATTGTTGACGGTGCCGGTTCCGCTGAAGACGTTGCTGCCCGCGTAGCCCAGCTTCGCGCCGAGCTGACCCGCACCGACTCCGACTGGGACAAGGAAAAGCTCCAGGAGCGCCTGGCCAAGCTGGCTGGCGGCATCGGTGTCATCAAGGTTGGTGCCGCTACCGAGGTTGAACTCAAGGAAAAGAAGCACCGCATCGAGGATGCTGTTTCCTCCACGCGCGCTGCCCTCGAAGAAGGCATCGTTTCCGGCGGCGGCTCGGCCCTGATCCACGCCCTCAAGGCACTGGATGAGGATCCGACCGTGACCGCCCTGGAAGGCGACGCTGCCGCAGCTGTTGGCATCGTCCGCCGCGCCCTGACCCAGCCGCTGCGCTGGATCGCGCAGAACGCTGGCTTCGATGGCTACGTCATCGTTGCCAAGGTTGCCGAACTCGAAGCCAACCACGGCTTCAACGCCAAGACTGGCGAGTACGAAGACCTGATTGCTGCCGGTGTCATTGACCCCGTCAAGGTCACCCGCGCCGCCCTTCGCAACGCCGCTTCGATCGCCGCATTGGTCCTCACCACCGAGACCCTTGTTGTCGAAAAGCCCGCTGACGAAGACCAGCACGCAGGCCACAGCCACTAGGTTGTAGCCGCCTGAAAAGGCCGGTCCGGCTGTCCGCCGGACCGGCCTTTTCTGTCTTCTCCGGTAGAATAGATGCTTTGCCTACCGCAGGAGGATCGTCCATGTCTGGAACGCGCTCCCAAATGCCTGCCATCGTAGACCCGAAAATGCGCCCCAGAAAGCGCAAAGCGACCTTCCGCCCCGAGATCCAGGGCCTGCGTTCGCTCGCCGTTTTGATGGTGGTGACCTACCACGTCTGGTTTGGCCGGGTCTCTGGCGGTGTGGACGTCTTCCTCCTCGTTTCGGCCTTCCTGATGACCCTGCAATTCGTGGGCCGTTATCAGCGGCGCGAACCCATGGCCTTGCTTAAACACTGGCTGCACCTGTTCCGCCGGCTGCTTCCGGCAGCGGTCACGGTCATCGTGGCCACCTTGGCGGCGTCGGCGCTCCTGTTGCCGCGGACGCGGTGGTTGGACCTGATTGATCACGGTTGGGCTGCCCTGACGTACTCAGAGAATTGGCTCTTGCAGCGCCAGGCCGTGGACTACTACGCCAACGACCACAGCCTCGCCAGCCCGTTGCAGCATTTCTGGTCGCTCTCCATCCAGGGCCAGGTCTTCATCTTGTGGCCGTTGATCTTCACCGGTGCAGCGCTGCTGGCCCGCCGGTTCCGGCTGTCCTACCGGCCGTTGCTGGTCTACATTTTCTTCGGCATCTTTGTGGTTTCCCTGATCTATTCGATCGTCTTCACTGCCACCAACCAGGGTCAGGCATATTTCGACGCCGGCGCTCGGCTGTGGGAGTTCGCGCTCGGAACGCTGGTGGCGCTGATCCTGCCCGGTCTTGGGCTGGGCAGGATCCCCCGCATCATCATGGGCTGGATCGGTGTGCTTGCCATGCTGGCCTGCGGCATCGTGCTTGATGTTCAAGGCGCCTTCCCGGGCGTGGCAGCGCTCTGGCCAACCGTTGCTGCGGCGCTGGTGATTGTGGCAGGTCAGACGCAGAGCCGTTTCGGGGTGGACCGGATTCTGTCCTCAGGACCACTGGTCCGGTTGGGTGACAACTCCTACGCCCTGTACCTGTGGCATTGGCCCGTCCTGGTCATTGCCTTGGCCTGGACCGGCAAAGAGCAAGCCGGCTGGTTGTCCGGCACGGTCATCATCCTGACCTCATTGGCTCTTGCCTACCTCACCACCAGGTACATCGAAAAGCCTTGGCGGGAGTGGAAATGGCCTGAGGTCAACCGGCGCCGGACAGTCTTGGCCGTGGTTCTCGCGGTAGCTGTTGCGGCCACGCCGCTGGCCCTGTGGCGCCAGCAGATTGTGCAGTCCAACTCCCAACTGGCGGTCGGCGCCGACCCTCGCTACCTGGGTGCGGTGTCCCTCAACGAGGGCTACACCTTTCGCGCGGATCCGGAAGTTCCGCCAGCGCCGGGACTTGAAGTCATCGCCGATGACTGGCCAGTCTTTCCCAACGGCTGCGAAAGTAACGGCCCGGACGAGAACATCTGTGCCAACGGCATTGAAGACGGCACCAAGAGCGTGGTGGTGCTGGGCAGTTCACACGCCCACGTCCTTAATACTCCGCTGTTGCTGATGGCGGAAAAGTACCACTGGAACCTCACGTCCATCACCAAGGGCTACTGTCCGCTGACGTCCCAGCCGGATCAGGGCATCAGCGACGAATGCCTGGCCTTCAATGCCGACGCCATGGCCAAGGTGCTCGAGATGAAGCCTGACCTGGTGGTCACCACCAGCACCCGTACGGCGAGTGGCGCCGACGCGCCGGAAGTCCTCACGGATGCCTGGGTCCAGGAAGTACAGGCGCTGACGGCCGCCGGCATTGCAGTTGTTGGCGTGCGGGACACCCCCCGCATGCCCAGCCCAGTTCCGGCCTGTCTGGAGGCCAATCCCGGTGACACCGCGGTGTGTGGATCCACTGCTGCAGAAAACTTCAGCGCGGTATCACCCACCGACGCCGTGGCCCTCCCCAACGTTTCCTTCCTGGACTTCACCCCCTACTTCTGCCCTGAAGGGATCTGCGCGCCCATCATCGGCAACGTGATTGTCTACAAGGACGACAACCATGTGACGCGTTCGTACCTTATGACCCTCGCTCCGGTCTTTGAACGCGAGTTCATGGCAGCCACCGGGTGGCAACCCTGATGCGGGCTACGATCAGCGACACAGTAAAGGGCGCCCCGCGGGGAAAAGCCCGCCCCGGCTACCGGCCCGAGGTCCAAGGACTGCGTGCCCTGGCCGTCCTCATGGTGGTGGCGTACCACGTGTGGCTTGGCAGGGTGTCCGGCGGGGTAGACATCTTCCTGCTCATCTCCGCGTTCCTGCTGACGCTGTCCTTTGTCCGCAAGGTCGAATCCGGTATGCCCTTTGGCCTGCTGACGTACTGGCTGCACCTCTTCAAGCGGCTGCTGCCGGCCGCCGTCGTGGTCATTCTGGCCGTACTGGCCGGAACCTGGCTGATCCTGCAGCAGAGCCGGTGGCCGCAGGTCCTCGACCAGGCCTGGGCGTCGCTGCTCTACCAACAGAACTGGCTGCTGGCAGACACCGCCGTGGACTATTACGCCCAGGATCACGCTGGCGCCAGCCCGCTGCAACACTTCTGGTCCCTGTCCATCCAAGGCCAGGTGTTCATCCTGTGGCCGCTGATTTTCGCAGCCGGCGGCCTGGTCCTTGCTGGTTTGCGCCGGACTCCGCTGGCCAGCAGGGTGAGCTACCGCGGCCTGCTGGCTGTGGTGTTTGGCGGTATCTTCGCGGTGTCCTTGGCCTTTTCTATTGACCAGACGAACACCAACCAGGCTTACGCCTACTTCGACACACATGCCCGGCTCTGGGAGTTTGCGCTCGGATCCCTGGTAGCACTGAGCCTGCCGTACCTGCGGCCCGGTCCGATCCTTCGCCTGGTACTGGGCTGGGTTGGCCTGGTGGGCATGCTCTCATGTGGGCTGCTGCTCACCGTGGATCGGTCCTTCCCAGGGTTCGTGGCACTCTGGCCCACCTTGTCCGCCGCCGCGATCATCGTTGCCGGTAACACCGGCAGTCGCTTCGGCGTTGACCTGATCCTGCGCACCAGGACAGCGGTGGCGCTGGGGGACAACTCGTATGCGCTCTACCTGTGGCACTGGCCCATTCTGGTGTTCGCCCTCGCAGCCACCGGGGTGGAAGCACCCAACCTGATGCAGGGCCTCGGCATCGTGGGCGCCGCCCTCCTCCTGGCCGTGCTCACCACCCGGTTCGTCGAGAAACCGTTGCGGGACTGGCGGTGGCCCAAACTGCGTGCCTGGCGCACCGCCGTCGTGGTGGTGGCCTGCGGTGCCGTGCTGGCCGGACCGGTCGCCGTCTGGCAGACCACGCTCACCGCTGAGGAAAGCGCGACGGCGGCCCAACCGCGGGAGCTCACGCCCGGCGCCGCGGTCCTCGCACCGGAACGCGCGGGGCAGCCTGCCCCGGCGGCGAGGGTGATCCCGGGGCCGGTGGCGCTGGACAGCGACTGGGCCGGAATCCATGCGCCGTGCATCGACGCCAATGCCACCACGGATCCCGTCCTTGCCGGCTGCAGGCAGGAAATCCCGTCTGGACCGGTGACCAAACGGATCGTGGTGCTGGGGGACTCGCACTCCCAGCAGTACCTGGCCGCACTGGCCCCGATTGCCGCATCGCGCGGCTGGGAGTTGGTGACCCTGCTGATGCCAGCGTGCCGCTTCGGCGCCGAGTCAGAGACTCGCAGTGCGGAGTGCAACGCCTACAACCAGGCCAGTGCCACCTATGCCGTGGAACACCAGCCCGATGCCGTCTTCACCGTAGCGTCGCTGACGCACGAGGAAGCGCCCTTCGAGACCGAGGTTCCCGGCTACCTGGACGGCGTCCGGCCGTTCGCCGACGCTGGTATTGAGATCGTGGGCATCCGGGACAATCCACGGTTCACATTCAGCTTGCCCGAGTGCGTCCAGCGGCACGGGGCGGAAGCCAGTCGATGCAATCCTCCATTGAACGAGTCCCTGGTAGACCCCTCACCGCTGGAGAATTACCGCGGCCAGATGCCTGGATTGCACCTCATGGACATGAGCGACTTCATCTGCGCCGAGGGGATCTGCCCTGCCGTGGTAGGAAATGTGTACGTCTACAAGGATGACAACCACCTCACCCGCACCTATGTGGAGAGCATGATCCCCATGTTTGAGCAACGCCTGCTGGCTGCCACCGGCTGGAACTGAGGGCTGGAGCCCAGGGTGCGGTTGCTCACATTCCCGTTCCGGAATAGGGGGATGGGCGTGAAGGTTCTAATATTTACTCAACACTTCCCGCCCAGCGATGGCTGCCACCCTCCGGTAGGCGTCCCGGGCGTTCTGCACAGGCCGGTCCCGTAATAACGGGCCGGTCATCGGCTGCAACCCCTTCCCCGCCAAGCAACCAAGGTAAGAGGCGCACTCATGACCGAGCCCGAACACAACCCCTTCGCCCTGATCGGCCTCACGTACGACGACGTCCTGCTGCTCCCGGGCCACACGAACGTGATCCCGTCCGAGGCGGACACCTCCTCCCGGATCTCCAAGCGGATCACTGTGCAGACGCCACTGCTGTCCGCCGCGATGGACACCGTCACTGAATCCCGGATGGCCATCGCCATGGCACGCCAGGGCGGCTTGGGCGTGGTGCACCGCAACCTTTCCATCCAGGACCAAGCCGACCAGGTGGACCGGGTCAAGCGCAGCGAGTCGGGAATGATCACCAACCCGCTGACCATCGGCCCTGAGGCCACACTGGCGGAACTGGACGAGATCTGCTCCCACTACCGCGTTTCCGGCCTGCCCGTGGTCGATGAGGGCATGCGGCTTCTGGGCATCGTCACCAACCGCGACACCCGGTTCGTGCCGGAAGCCGACTTCCCGCTGCGGCTGGTCAGCGACGTCATGACCAAGATGCCGCTGGTCACCGGCCGCGTGGGAATCAGCCGTGAGGAAGCCTCACACAAGCTCGCCACCAACAAGATTGAGAAACTTCCCCTGGTCGATGAGCAGGGCCGGCTCAGGGGCCTGATCACCACCAAGGACTTCACCAAGGCCGAGCAGTACCCCCTCGCCACCAAGGATGACGAAGGTCGCCTCCGGGTTGGCGCTGCCATCGGGTTCTTCGGTGACGGCTGGGAGCGCGCCATGACCCTGGTGGACGCAGGCGTAGACGCGTTGTTCGTTGACACCGCCAATGGCCATTCACAGGGCGTCCTGGACATGATCCGTCGCCTGAAGTCTGATCCTGCCGTGGCGCACGTTGACATCATCGGCGGCCAGGCAGCCACACGCGAAGGTGCGCAGGCCCTGATTGATGCCGGCGCGGACGGCATCAAAGTGGGTGTTGGCCCCGGCTCCATCTGCACCACCCGCGTGGTAGCTGGCGTCGGCGTCCCGCAGATCACGGCCATCTACGAATCGGCCAAGGCGGCAATCCCGGCCGGGGTGCCGTTGATCGCCGACGGCGGCCTGCAGTACTCCGGCGACATCGGCAAGGCGCTGGTCGCCGGCGCCGACACCGTCATGCTCGGTTCCCTGCTGGCCGGCTGCGACGAGTCCCCGGGTGACCTGATCTTCGTCAACGGCAAGCAGTTCAAGCTCTACCGCGGAATGGGATCACTGGGGGCCATGCAGACCCGCGGCAAGAACACCTCCTACTCCAAGGACCGCTACTTCCAGGCAGACGTGTCCGGCGACGACAAACTCATCCCCGAGGGCATCGAAGGCCGCGTGGCCTACCGTGGGCCGCTCGCCTCCGTGGCCCACCAACTGGTAGGCGGCCTCCGCCAGACCATGTTCTACACGGGCGCACCCACCATTCCCGAGCTCAAAGCCCGCGGCAAGTTCGTCCGCATCACCGCTGCCGGGCTTAAGGAATCGCACCCGCACGACATCCAGATGACGGTAGAAGCGCCGAACTACGGTTCCCGCTGACCTCACACGAACATTTTGAATATCGGCAGGTCGCGTCCTTCTTGGGCGCGGCCTGCCGTTGTCTGTTCAGGGAACTAGGCTGAGCCCATGCCGGAATCACGCCACCCAGCGGAGTTGAACCCCAAGCGCGACGCGCAGCGGCGCCTGACCCTGCGGCCGTACGCCAAGGCTGTGGCGCAGGTGCTGCGCGTCAGCTTCCGGGCCTCGCCGGCCGCCGTCGTGATGAAGGTCCTGGGCTCCCTGATCTCGGCAGTGCTGCCCTTGGTAACCACGTACTTCGCTGCCCTGACCACCACGGCGCTCGCTGCGGCATACGCCGGCGATTCAGCCGCCGGTCAGCAGGCCATCGTGTACGTCATCATCACCGCCGCCCTGGGCCTCCTGTGGGGTGCTTTTAACAGCGTCGACCGATACATCCAGCAACTCATGAGCTTCAAGGTGGGCGCCATTGTGGGGGACCAGATGTATGAGCGCTTCTTGGCGCTCGAGTTCTGGCGCTACGACGACAAGGAAACCGTCGACCTGTATGACAGGGCCAAGCGGTTCTCTGATTCTTATGCCCGGGTCCTGGACCGCATCGCCGCGATCTTCACGCAGTTGATCTCTGTCCTGCTCGCCATCGGCGCCCTGCTGCTGGTGAGCTGGTGGATCGCCGTGATTGTGTTGGTGGCGATTGTGCCCAGCGTGTACCTGCAGTTCAAACTCTCCCGCGAGCAGATTGCGCACTGGAACACGCAGGTAGATTCACGTCGGCAACGGCGGATGATCGAGACCAACCTGCTCCGGCCGCAGCACATTGCCGAGATGCGGCTGTACGGGATTGTCAGGCACCTGATGGACCTCCGCTCCCGGCTCCGCGATGCTGACGAACGCCGCCGGCTCGACTTCCAACGCCGCTACATCCCCAAACAGTTGGCGGCAGACGCCCTCCAGTACGGCGCGGAAGTGGTCTCGCTGATCTGGGTGGTGGGCCAAATCATTGCCCGCGCCCAGCCGGTGGGCCAGTTCCTGTACGTCCAGCAGATCGTCAGCAGGGCGCTGTCCACCGCCAACAACCTGGTGACGTCGCTCAGTTCCATCGATGAGGACCTGGCCAACCTGAAGGACTATGAGCTCTTCATGGACCTGCCAGCCCACACCGACCGTTCGCCGCAACTGCTGGCAGCGCCCCGCGTGGTGGAGCTGCGGGACCTTCGGTTCACCTACACCGGCAGTGAGACGGAAGTGATCCGCGGCATCAGCATGACCATCCGAGAAGGCCAGCACGTGGCGATCGTGGGGGAGAACGGGGCTGGCAAGTCGACGTTGATCCGGATCCTGGCAGGGCTCTATGCGCCAGACTCAGGCCAGGTACTGCTCGACGGCGTCGATCTGGCCAGCGTCGATGTCACTTCGTGGCACCGGCATCTGGCCGTCCTCAGCCAGGAATTCCTGAAGTACGAATTTGCCACCGCCGCGGACAACATCCGGTTTGGCGACGTTGAATCGCCGCGAGACGACCAACGCATCCGGCGCGCCGCAGCAGATGCCGAGGCTCTGGAATTCATCAACAAACTGCCCAACGGCCTGGAAAACCACGTGAGCAACTGGATGGAGGATCCACGCGGCCGGAAAGGCAGTGGGCTCTCCGGTGGCCAGTGGCAGCGGCTGGCCATGGCGCGGAACTTCTACCGGGACGCATCCTTCATGGTCATGGATGAACCCACATCCGCCATCGACGCTTTGGCTGAGCACCGCATCTTCACCCGGCTGTTTGCCGATCACAGCAGCACCATCATCGCCATCAGCCACCGCCTGGCCACCATCGAAAAGGCAGACATTGTCTACATGCTCGAAGATGGCCTGATTGCTGAGCAGGGCACGCACAAGGAACTGGTTGCCCTGCGGGGGCGGTATTTCCGGATGTTCGAGTCCCAGCTCAGCCCAGAAGAACCTCAGCCCGGAAGGACCTGAACCAGAAGAACCTCAGCCCTGAAGAGCCTGTGCCCGGGTCAGGTGCCCACAATCGTTGTCTGCACGGTGGCGAGGCTTGGCTGCGGCGGCACGCTGCTGAAGCCGAACGTCACCGGCGGCCGGACCGTGGCCAGCGCGCCAGCATCCCGGCCTGACCATTGCAATGATCCTGTGGTGATGCTGCGCAGGTCGGTGACGCCGTAGTACTCCACCCTGCCGCTACCCGCCGATCCGGAGGTCCGCGCACCGGGGCTCAAGACACCGGCCAGCGGGCCCACCAGCCTGAGCCACCGTGGTTGCACCGCCAGGGGCCGTGGCACCGCACGCAACCCCCAGCCCAGGAGGGACCGCTGTCCGAGACCGGCGCGGACAGCCAGGGGACCGGCGTCGACCGTCAGGGCCTCAGCGGTCAGCACCGCCGCAACGTCAAGGACGTCGACGGTGTCGAACGAGTAGGTGCCGGCGATAAAGTCGGCCACCTCCCTGTTGGGCGCAAGCAGGGTGCGGTGTCCGGTGGGCTCTTGGACCATGACGTCGGCAAAGGCACCGAACGGCGACTCTTGCCAGATGCCCACCACTGCGCGCAGGCCAGACGTGCTGCCGAGGCCTGCAATGTGCCCCTTGAAGATCCAGCGTTCAGCCATTTGACCACTGTAGCGGCCGGTCCGGGCCGAGGTCTGGTGCGTAGCTGGGATAACCTAGAGCAGTGACTTACGAGATTGAGATCGGCCGTGGCAAGCGTGGGCGTCGAGCCTACTCCCTGGATGACATTGCGCTCGTCCCCAACCGTCGTACCCGCGACCCCAAGGACGTCTCTGTCGCCTGGCAGATTGATGCCTACCAGTTCAGCATCCCGGTGATCGCCGCCCCCATGGATTCCGCCATGTCACCCCAGACGGCCATCACCCTGGGGCGCCTCGGCGGGCTCGGCGTACTGGACCTCGAAGGGCTGTGGACCCGGTACGAGGATCCGCAGTCAGTCCTGGACGAGATCGCGGCATTGGCGGACGAAACCACCAGTCCCGCCGTGACGGGGAGGATGCAGGACCTCTATCGGGCGCCCATCCAGCCCGAACTGATCACCTCGCGGTTGGCTGAAATCCGCGCTGCCGGCGTCACGGTTGCCGGTTCGCTGACGCCACAGCGCACCCAGGAGCACTACAAGACTGTGGTGGCTGCCGGCGTCGATGTCTTCGTCATCCGCGGCACCACCGTCTCCGCCGAGCATGTCTCCAAAAACCACGAGCCCTTGAACCTCAAGCAGTTCATCTACGAACTCGACGTTCCCGTGGTGGTCGGTGGCGCTGCCGGTTACACCCCTGCCCTGCACCTGATGCGCACCGGCGCCGCCGGCGTCCTGGTGGGCTTCGGCGGCGGTGCCACTACCACCACGCGCCGTGCCCTGGGCATCCACGCCCCGATGGCCACCGCCATCTCGGACGTCGCGGCAGCGCGCCGTGACTACATGGACGAATCCGGCGGCCGGTACGTGCATGTGATTGCCGACGGCGGAATGGGCTCCTCGGGCGATATGGTCAAGGCCATCGCCATGGGCGCCGACGCCGTGATGCTTGGCAGCGCACTGGCCCGTGCCGACGAGGCACCGGGCCGCGGCTGGCACTGGGGCCCAGAAGCGCACCACCTTGAACTGCCCCGCGGTGACAGGGTGAATGTGGGCACCGTTGGGCCCATGGAAGAAGTTCTCTTCGGGCCGGGCCACCACACCAACGGCACCTCGAACCTCATTGGTGCGCTGCGCCGGTCCATGGCCACCAGCGGCTACTCGGACCTCAAGGAATTCCAGCGCGTGGACGTCGTCGTCTCGCCCTACACGCCGTAGCCGTGTTGGTAGGGCCGGCCAGCGCTGTCTACTGCGTTGACCGGCCCTAGTGCGTTGACAGGCCTGCCCAAAGAACGCGTCCAGCAAGTAGTGTGGTGGCATACCGTCACACGAGGCACTGGAGGCGTTCAATGAAGACCATTCCGGACGGCGGGGTCCTGGGACCCAACGCCAGAGAAGCATCCATCCAGCGGCTTAAAGCCACCACAGAGCCCGGGCAAGAGCTCGACATCCTGATTGTGGGTGGCGGAATCGTGGGTACGGGTGCCGCCCTTGACGCCGTGACGCGCGGCCTGAGTGTGGGCATTGTCGAGGCTAACGACTGGGCTGCGGGAACCTCGTCCCGGTCCTCAAAACTCATCCATGGCGGCCTGCGCTACCTGGAAATGCTTGATTTCGCCCTGGTCAAGGAAGCACTGCAGGAACGCGGTTTGCTGCTCTCTGAACTGGCTCCGCACCTGGCTCGGCCCGTGCCGTTCCTCTACCCCCTGACCAAGCCCTTCTTCGAGCGCCCCTACGTGGGTGCCGGCATTGCACTCTACGACGCCATGTCCGTCTCCAGCGGCCACAGCCGCGGCGTGCCCTTCCACAAGCACCTCAGCCGTCGCGGCACGCTGCGTGCTGCGCCGAGCCTGAAAGACGACGCCTTCGTGGGGTCCATCAGGTACTACGACGGCCAGGTGGACGATGCCAAGTACTGCGCCAACCTGATCCGCACTGCGGCGCACTACGGCGCGCATGCCGTGAATCAGATGGCCGTAGTGGACTTCCTCCGCGAAGGTGAGCGGGTGGTTGGTGCCAAGGTGGTCAACCATGAGGACGGCACGCAATTCAACATCCGGGCCAAGCAGGTCATCAACGCGACCGGTGTCTGGACGGACGAAACCCAGGCGATGGTCACGGACCGTGGCCAGCTCAAGGTCAGGGCCTCCAAAGGCATCCACCTAGTGGTGCCGCGGGACAGGTTCCAATCCACCGTTGGCTTGATTCTGCGGACCGAAAAGTCCGTCCTGTTCGTCATTCCCTGGGGCCGGCATTGGATCATTGGCACCACTGACACGGACTGGAACCTGGACAAGGCCCACCCTGCCGCCTCCAGCAAGGACATCGACTACGTCCTTGAGCACGTCAACAAGGTCCTCAAGCGCCCGCTGACCCGCGAGGACGTTGAGGGCGTCTATGCAGGATTGCGGCCGCTGCTGGCCGGCGAAAATGATTCCACCGCCAAACTCTCCCGCGAGCACGTGGTGGCACACCCGGTCCCCGGCCTCGTGGTGGTGGCTGGCGGAAAGTGGACCACCTACCGCGTGATGGCCAAGGATGCCGTGGATGAAGCCACCCGCACCATGGACGAACGGGTACCGCCCAGCTGCACCGAAACCATCCCACTCCTTGGTGCCAGCGGATTCAAGGCCGCCTGGAACCGCCGCAACCGGACCGCCGAAGAGTCAGGGGTGCACGTGGCGCGGATTGAACATCTCCTGAACCGCTACGGCGCCATGACACCCGAGGTTCTCAGCATCATTGCTGAGAAGCCTGAATTGGCCGAACCGCTGCCCGGCGCGGATGACTACCTGCAGGCGGAAGCCGTCTATGCCGCCAGCCACGAAGGCGCCCGGCATGTGACTGACGTTTTGACCCGGCGCACCAGGATTTCCATTGAAGCCTGGGACCGGGGAGTCTCAGCAGCGCCCGTTGTCGCTAAACTGGTGGGTGACGTCCTTGGCTGGAGTGAGGCCCAACGCGAAAGCGAGGTCCGTAACTACATTGCACGCGTGGAGGCCGAGCGCCTCAGCCAGCAACAGCCGGACGACGAATCCGCAGACGCCGCCCGGTTGGGCGTGGAAGATATCGTGCCCTTGCGCTGAGGGGTGCGGCCCTGCACCGCTGATTGAAGGGATGCGCCTTGGCGGAACCACTTGACCCCTATGATGCCGAACTCACCACCCCCGAAATGGTGATTCTGGAACTGGTGGCCACAGACAAGACTGATGCCGCGAACCAGCTGGCTGAGCGGCTTTTCGACGCCGGCCGCATCACTGATCTGCCCGGGTTCCTCCAACACGTAAACGCGCGTGAGCACCAGCTGGCGACAGGCCTCCCCGGCGGGGTGGGCCTGCCGCACGCCCGGAGTGAGTTCGTATCCAGGACCTCGATCGCCGTGGGCATCACCAAGTATGGGCACGCTCTCGATTTCGGTGCCTCGGACGGCCCTGCCACCGTCATCCTGCTCATCGCCACGCCGGCGAGTTCCTTCTCTGATCACCTGGAAGTCCTGGCAACGTTGGCCAGGTCACTCTCCAAGGAGTCTTTCCGCGAGTCCCTTCGGCGCGCCTACGACGCCGAGGTCATAGCGGAGCTCATCAACTCCAGCCTGGTATTTTTCGACCACTGACAGGCCATCCGTGGCACCTTACGTGCCTCGCACCGCAGGGTCGGTTAGTTGTTCTACAACGCTACGAAGTACGGTTAAGACGTGTGGAAAACAGCCCGAAAGCCCCGATGGATCGCAGGATTCATATTCGCGATCGCCATTTCCGGGGTGTTTGTGCTGCTCAGCCAGTGGCAGTTTGGGCGTTCCGTCCAACCCGAAGTGACGGTCAGCCCCACCACCGAGCAGGTGCAGCCCCTGCTTGACACGTTGGCCCCCGGCGAATTTTTTCACGGGTCCGACGCCGACCAGATGGTGTCCGCCTCCGGAACCTACGATCCCAACCGGCAAGTCCTGGTTCCGGATCGCCTGAAGGACGGTGCGTCCGGGTACTGGGTGGTTTCTGCCTTCGCCGTCACCGGTGCCCCGGTCCTGCAGGGAGCCGCCGCAACGCCGCAGACATGGATCCCCGTGGCACGCGGCTGGGTGGCCCACCCGGGCGACGCGGCAGCACCGCCGTCGGGCCTCATTGAACTAACCGGCCGGCTACTCCCCTCTGAGGCGCCGCTGCCTGCCAAGGCGCCAGCCGCGGGGGAGGCCACCGCCGTCTCCGTTGCCGAACTTATCAACAGGTGGAACATCAGCAGCTATCCGGGCTTCGTCTCAGCCACTGCTGAGATATCCGGCGGCAAGGACGTCAGCGCTGCTGCGGTCCCCGGCACCCTCCAGCCCCTGGAAATCGGTCCCCAGCCTCCGGCCCAGAAAGTCAACTGGCTCAACCTTTTCTACTCCCTCGAGTGGGTGGTCTTTGCCGGGTTCGCCCTCTTCATCTGGTGGCGGCTGGTCAAGGATGACTACCAGCGAGACCTTGAAGAACTTGACGACGACGAACCCGCCCCCGAACCGACCCAGCAAAAGGTACAGCCATGATCGAGCCGAAACCGGCATCACCAGCCCCCTCAGCCGACGCCACCGCAGGCAAGAAGCGCCGCTTCGGAGGAACCGAAGCGCAGATCCGTTCTGCCCTGAAGTTTTACAAGGTTCTGGCCTACCTGACCGGCGCCATGCTGCTTCTGCTGTGCGCCGAACTTATTGCCCGCTATGTCTTCGGCCAGTACCTCTTCGCCGGCGGGACTGACGCCCTGACCGGCCAGCCCTTCGGTTTCGGTTTTGCCAGTGCGGAACCCCCGGCTGTCCTGGGCGGAGTCAACCTGTCCATCGCGGTGCTGATCGTGCACGGGTGGATGTACGTGGTGTACCTGATTTCGAACTTCCGACTCTGGACCTTGATGCGCTGGCCGTTCCTGAAAATGATCCTGCTGGCATTGGGCGGTGTGATCCCTTTCCTGTCGTTCTTCGTGGAGAAGAAGTTCCATGCCGAGGTTGAAGCGGAACTGGCGGCGAACCCGCAGGCGCCCCAGCGCTACTGAGCACCTGCGTTCGCTCGGTCACAGCGAAGCCCCTGAAGGTGCGCCAGTATGTGGACGCAACGTAGGCTAGTGGGGTGACTACTCCCACTGCATCCCAGACTTCCCAGAAGCCGGTGCTGGTTGTTGACTACGGTGCCCAGTACGCGCAGCTGATTGCCCGCCGCGTCCGGGAAGCGAATGTGTATTCGGAAGTGGTTCCGCATACCTACTCCACCGAGCAGCTCCTGGCCAAGAATCCCGCCGCGATCATTCTCTCCGGCGGCCCGTCAAGTGTGTACGCTGACGGCGCTCCAACGGTGGGGGCGGACCTCTTCGAGGCAGGCATCCCCGTCTTCGGTATCTGCTACGGCTTCCAGGCCATGGCCAACGCGCTCGGCGGTAAGGTCGACAAGACCGGCCTGCGCGAGTACGGCTCCACCGAGACCACCCTCCTGGGTGAGGGCCGCTCCGTCCTCGAAGGCATGCCGCAGCACCAGAACACCTGGATGAGCCACGGCGACTCCGTGCACGAGGCACCTGAAGGGTTCGAGGTCCTGGCTACCACGGCAGGCGCTGAAGTTGCCGCGTTCGCCAACGAAGAGAAGTGCCTTTACGGGGTGCAGTGGCACCCCGAGGTCAAGCACTCCGCCTTCGGCCAGCAGGTGTTGGAGAACTTCCTGTTCAAGGGCGCCAAGCTGGAACCAAACTGGACCACCGGCAACATCCTCGAAGAGCAGGTGGACCGGATCCGCAAACAGGTGGGCGACGCCCGCGTGATCTGTGGACTCTCCGGTGGCGTGGACTCTGCCGTGGCCGCCGCCCTGGTGCAGCGCGCCGTCGGCGATCAGCTGACCTGCGTCTTTGTTGATCACGGACTGCTCCGCGAAGGTGAAGCCGAGCAGGTGGAGCGCGACTACGTGGCCGCCACCGGCGTCAAGCTCTACGTGGCCAACGAACAGGAACGCTTCCTGTCCGCCCTGGCGGGAGTCAGTGACCCTGAGACCAAGCGCAAGATCATTGGTCGCGAATTCATCCGCGCCTTCGAAGAGGCTGAACGGGCCATCATCGCCGAAGCCGCCGCGGATGGCGAGAAGATCAAGTTCCTCGTCCAGGGCACCCTGTACCCTGACGTCGTCGAATCCGGCGGCGGTGAAGGCGCAGCCAACATCAAGAGCCACCACAACGTCGGTGGCCTTCCTGAGGACCTCCAGTTCGAACTGGTGGAGCCGCTGCGGGCACTGTTCAAGGACGAGGTCCGCGCTGTGGGCGCCCAGTTGGGGCTGCCGCAGGAAATTGTCGGCCGCCAGCCGTTCCCCGGCCCCGGCTTGGGAATCCGGATTGTTGGTGACATCACCCAGGAGCGGTTGGACCTCCTCCGTAAGGCTGACGCCATTGCCCGCTTCGAACTGACTAAAGCTGGTTTGGATGACGACGTCTGGCAGATGCCGGTGGTACTCCTGGCAGATGTCCGCAGCGTCGGAGTGATGGGCGACGGCCGGACCTACGGGCACCCGATTGTGCTCCGGCCCGTCTCGTCCGAAGATGCCATGACGGCGGACTGGTCGCGGCTGCCGTACGATCTGCTTGCGCGGATCTCCAATCGCATCACCAACGAAGTTGAAGGTGTGAACCGTGTGGTTCTTGATGTGACAAGCAAACCGCCGGGAACCATCGAGTGGGAATGACGCTCTGATTGGCTGGCCTCCGAAAGGAGGCCAGCCAATCCTGTTTTCGGCCGGAAACGGTGCAAAAAGCGGCCCGCCAGTGTTGCGGTCGCTCACGTCCGGCGCTGAAGCGGCTACCCTCGAAGGTATGCCGGTATGGTCCAGGGCGTCTCGTGTTAGCGCAGAAAAGAAGGCAGAAGTGTCAGTTGGTCAAGGCCACCCGGAAAGCTCGGAGGAGCTCCGCAAATGGCTTTCAGGGCTCAAGCCCGTCACGGGTGCAGACACCATGCTGCGGTTTACCAAGACCCCTGAGGGATCCATTGACCTGACGCATGCGCATCCGTCTGGCCTCGCCCAGCTCATGGCTGGCCGCAAGACCAGGCTCTCCACCCTGATCCGCGACAGGCAACAGTACGTTGTTGCAGCCCGCGCCTCACGGAACATTCGCTCCAAGATTTTCGAACTGGCCAACGATCGTGGCATTGACGCGGGCTACCTTTCGGCCGGGACCGTCGTCTGGACCTCTGCGGTGGGCGGCAAACCCCAGCGCATCTCGGCTCCCGTCATGCTGACGGCTATTTCCTTGACGGTACGCCCCGGTGAAGACGACTTCGAGCTTCAGTTGACGGAGCAGGCCTCCATTAACCCGGCACTGGTCCGGCACCTTAAAACCACCCACGGGATCGTCTTCGACGTCAACGCCGTAACCCGGCTCGCGTACAGCACCGCCCGCTTCGACCCGCAACCTGTTCTTGACCGGTTGTCGACGTTGATTGCACCCATCCACGGCGCCGAGGCCCAGCACAACCTCCTGGTGTCCACGTTTGCGGACCTTTCCGGGAACCTTGATGATCCTTGGATCAATGACGCCAACCCGCTGGTGGCTGCGCTTGCCACCGCAGCCGGTGGCGAAATGGTGGACGTGGTGGCACCTGACCCGGCACGCTTCGCGGCGCTGGACAATCGTGAGCCGCAGGACGAATTACTGCTCCTCGACGCGGATGCGGACCAGCAGTACGTCCTCGACGCTGCCCGGGCAGGCGACTCGATCGTGGTCAGCAGCCCGCCCGGCACCGGACAGACACAAACGGCCATCAACACCATCGGCACGTTGGTGGATGCTGGCAAGACAGTCCTGGTGGTGGGGGACCGGCGAGCCAGCCTCAATGAGGTGGCCGGCCAGCTCGACAGCCTCGGCCTGGAGTCGATCCTCTTCCAACTTTCCGGCAACGTCACGGCACAGCAACTCAAAAGCCAGCTTGTCCGGGCGATTGTGCGGAACGAAAAGTCCCTGGAACCGCAGCTGGCGAACCTGCACAGCACCTTGGTGGAGCATCGGCACGCATTGATGGACCATGTGGCGTCGCTGCACAACGTCCGCGACCGCTGGGGTTGCTCGCCCTACCAGGCCATGCAGTCCCTCGCCGAACTGACCTCCATCCACCCGGCGCCCGCCACTACCGTTCGGCTCAAGCGCAGCGTCCTGGACAATATCCGCGACCGCGAAGAAATTGCTGGCCGGTTGCGCAGGGCAGCCGAGCTGGGCAGCTTCAGCAAGACATCCACCACCAGCCCGTGGCATGGTGCACGGCTCTTGAACCGCAAGGAAACCGAGGAAGCCCAGGAGCTGGTCGGTGCTGTGGCCAAGAGCCTGCCCGAGCTTCGCGGCCGGATGAACGCTGTGGCCGAGCACGCCGAGATTCGGCTGGGGGATTCGCTGGCCGAGTGGGGTGAGCAGCTTGAACTGCTCGTTGCCGTCCGCGGCAGCCTTGATAAGTTCACCCCGGACATTTTCGACCGCCCGGTCACCGACCTGATCTCCGCCACCAGCTCTTCGTCGTGGCGGAAAGAGCGCGGCATTGAGATGACCTCCATGCAGCGCTCGCGCCTGCGTCGGGTGGCTAAGGAATATGTGCGCCCAGGCGTACACATTGCAGACCTGCACACGTCGCTAGGACTTGTGCAGGACCAACGCGCTCTGTGGGCTGGGTACGCTACGACGCAACGGCATCCCACCGTTCCATCAGGGCTGGCCGAGCTCAAAGTGTTGTACGGCGATGTGGAGCGGCAGCTCGGCCAGCTGGGCTTGGCCCTACGGCATACGCCTGATGGCGGTGAGCTGTCCACTGCCCACTACAAGGAGCTGATCGCCAGGCTTGAACTTCTGGTGGAGGACGCTGACGCACTCCGTACGTTGCCCGAACGGACGTTACTGGTAGAGAGCCTGCGCGAGCACGGACTCGCCGAGCTGCTGACCGACCTTGCTGACCGTGAAGTCCCGGCAGAATCTGTGGCCGCGGAGCTCGAACTTGCCTGGTGGCAGTCAGCGCTCGAGGCAATGATCAGCGGGGACGACTACCTGGCCATGTCTGATGGCGATGCCCTGCGTCAACTTGAAGCCGAATACCGGTTGGCTGACAACGCCCACGTGGCCAGCGGTGCCGCCCGGCTTCGCTGGGATCTTGCCCAGCGCTGGCGCTCGGCCATCACCGCCCAACCTCGCCAGGCGGACCTCCTTCGCAGCTTGTTGAAGGACGGTCGGGTGTCGCTGGCGGCGCTCAGCGCCCAGGCCCCCAACCTGATGGGAACCCTGGTTCCCGTGTGGTCTGTCAGCCCGTATCTGATGACGGGGATGTTGCCGGCCGAGCAACGCTTCGACGCGGTGGTGATTCTCGATGCTGAGGCGACCTCGCTGCAGGCGGTGCTTCCCGCGATTGCCCGCGCCGGGCAGGTTATTGCGTTTGGGGATGCCAAGATTGCCTCGCCCCGGATGTTCACCGTTGGGGTGGAGCGTCTGGCGCCGGGAGACTCCACGCACCAGCGGGTGGAGAGCGCTTTCTCTGCCCTCTCGGCTGTGCTTCCCGTGTGGGCCCTGAACTTTGTGTACCGCGCCGTTGACGAGGATCTGATCCTGCAGTTGAGCAGGAACTTCTACGACGGCGGGCTCCGCCGGCTGCCGGAAGGCCAGTCCGCCACCGGCCTGGACCGCGCGCTCTACGTTGAGTACCTGCCGGACGGTACTGGGTTGCCCAGCGCCGATCACGAGGGTGTGGAGTCGGTGGTTGCCGAGGTTAACCGGGTGGTGGAGATGGTCTTTGATCATGCCCGCCGCCGGCCACGTACGTCCTTGGCCGTAGTCACGGCCAGCCTGCGCCACGCTGCGCGGATCGGCGAGTCCATCCGTTTGCAGCTTCCGAATCACCCCAGCCTTGCCGGTTTCTTTGGCGCCGGCCCGGAGTCCTTCCGGGTGGTGGACTTGGAGCGTGCGCAGGGCTTGGTACGAGACCACGTAATCTTCTCGCCAGGATTCGGCCGGACTCCACATGGCCGCGCCCTGCACAACTTCGGGCCGCTCTCGGCTGAGGGCGGTCGGGAGAAGTTTGCCCTGGCCATGACGCGGGCTCGCCGCTCCATCCACGTGCTGACGTGCTTCCGCCCGGAAGACCTGGATCGCACCCGGTTGACCCACGGCGCAATTGACCTGTTCACGCTGCTGGACCGTGAGATCGCCGGCAACACAGATCTTGGCACGCCTGCCTCGCGGGCCGCTGCCAGCGAGCAGGCTTTGGGCGCCGATCCGCTGGTGGCCGACCTCGGTGACCGGCTGCGGGCTCGGGGTGCCCGAGTATGGCACCAGTACGACGGCGTGATCGACGTGGTGGCGGCCGCTGACCCACTCGGGTCCATGGGGAACGACGAGTTCCGGTCCAACAGGCCAGTAGCCATCGAGTCTGACGGCACCGCCCAGTACCGCAGCATGAGTGTGCGGGAACGCAGCCGGCTCCGGCCGCAGTTGCTGGAACGCCTTGGCTGGCAGTATCTTCCCTTGTGGACCATCGAGGTCTTCACTGATCCTTCGGCGTGCGCGGACAGAATCGCCAGCCATCTTGGCCTGGAGAACCTGGTCCAGGCGGGCCGGGTAGCGGATCATGCTGGCTTCCTTGACGATGATGTTGATCAGGCGCTGAATGGCATCAGCGCCAACAACCATGGACAACGGGCCGCTGGCCCCAGGAGTGAGCAGGCGAGCACCATGACGACGGATAACAAGACGACCCCCGCAGCGGAGACCCCGCAGGCTCCTGCCGTGGCGCGCAGCGAGCCGGCAGGCATCCTTCCCAACAAGGCTGCTGAAGATGATGCACAGAGCTGGGGCGACCGTGGCGAGGACCATGACGCTTGGCTGAAGGAGCAGAAGCCGCCGCACTGGGGCTGATGGCCACCTCCGGTCTCGGCTTCATAGCGGGTTAGAGGGGCTCGGATTAGGGTCATCAGGGCGGCGCCACCAGGACGAAGAAGAGCTTGCCGCGGGTGGATGCCCCAGCGAGCTGTGGCGCTTGTTCGGCGGTGGCTGCCACCACCAGCAGGCCTTCCGTGTCCGAGGTCCCGAGCCATTGGCCGCCCGAGCCGCCTTGGGCGGAGGTCCACAGCACAGGAACATTGGTGGCCAAGACGTTTGATGGTCCTTGCGCGCTACTGCCGTCGGTGCTGGTCAGGACGATGGTGACGCGTTGGCCGGGGGACACCAGCTGGATGGATGCTGGGTCGGCCAGACGCAGCGGCACGGCAGAGGTGCCGGCGACCGTCCCCGCCAGCAGGCCCGGACCCAGCAGTTGGCTGTCGGTGAGCAGTTGGCCCTTTCGAGCGGGAGCAGCAAGCTGCTTGCCCGCCAGAAGGCTGGCATCGCGGACATAGCCACTTCCCGCCAGTTCCAGCGGAACCCGGATGCCGGCAATATCCGAAGCCAGCAAAGTTGTCCCCGCCGGGAGGTCGCGGGATGCGGCCAAGGCCAGCACCGTCGGCTCAGGGGCCGGAGTCAGTTGCTGAACGGTGACGGCTGCAGCAGCGCACAGGAAAAGAGCAGCCCACAGACGGCGGTTGCGTGCCAGCCAGCGAAGGAACGGCCCGGCCGTCAGCTTGGAATTGGGGCGTGCCGGGCGGCGGGGACCGAAAGCCCGGACGCCGGGATTACCGACACTACGAAACCGTGGGGACGTCATGCCTCACGGTAGGCGGCCAGACCTGCCCGCAAACAGGGAGCGAAAGTCCTATGTGGACAACGCCGGGATCAGCTGGCCTTGGCCGCCGGCGCTGGGGCCGCTGCGGGGGTGCTTGCTGGTGCCGCCGGCGCGCTGGACGGAGCAGCCGAAACGGTGCTGCCTGCGCCGGAGCGTGAATCGGTGCGGTAAAACCCGGAGCCCTTGAAGACCACGCCGACGCTGTTGAACTTCTTGCGCAGGGTGCCGCCGCATTCGGGGCAGGTGGTGAGGGTGCTGTCAGAAAACGACTGCACGATGTCGAAGGCGTGGCCGCAATCCTTGCAGGCGTAGGCGTAAGTTGGCACGGTGCTCCTCCTCGTGGGCAAAGGTAAGGTCCTGTAGCTCACGGGAAGTCCGTTAGCAGTCACAGGGCCTGAGTGCCAATTCTAGCACTCCTGGCGATTTGCCAAGGGGAGCGGTCACTCCGTCTGGTCTAACCGGTGGAGCCCCGATGGAGTCAGCACATTCGGTACCGGTCGATCCAGCGGCTCGGCGGGAATGCTGCGGGGCGGCAGAAGTTCGGCGTCGAAAACGATCGCGGCCTGCGCCACTTGGCTTCCCGCCGTCGTCAAATGCGTTAGAAAGACGTCGTAGTAGCCGCCGCCTTGGCCGATGCGGTTGCCCGACGCATCCACAGCCGTGGCTGGCAGGAACAAGACGTCCGCGGCTGCGGCCACCGCCGTCGGCTGCGCGGGGCCGACTGGCTCGTCGATCGGTGCGTACCTGCTGCGCGTGAAGGCAACACCGGGCGTCCAGTGCACCCAACTCAGTTCGCGGTGCGGTTCGCAGACGGGCAGCAGGACCTGGTATCCGGCGTCGTGCAGGGCCGTCAGCAGCGGTTGCGTGGGCGGCTCCATGCCGACGCTCCAGTAGGCACAGACGGTGGTCCCGGCGTCGAGATGCTGCGCTCGGAGCCACGCTAATCCGTGGTGGGCAAGCCCATTGCCTGCCACATCGAGGTCGGCCGCCGATCGGGTGGCCCGCTGCCTGCGGTGCGCGGCGCGGATCTCCTCCTTGGCCGCCGCCCTTGCATCTGTCATTTCTGGCCCTTCATGCCTGCGCTGGGATTACTGAATGCCTGCCGCTGAGGTTAGATTAGTCCCGTGACTACCAGCAACCCCAGAGTTCGCAAAGCCGTGATCCCCGCTGCAGGGTTGGGCACCAGGTTTTTGCCCGCCACCAAAGCGATGCCCAAGGAAATGTTGCCGGTGGTGGACAAACCAGCCATCCAATACGTAGTGGAGGAGGCTGTGGCCGTCGGGCTGAACGACATCCTCATGATCACCGGGCGCAATAAGCGGGCACTGGAAGATCATTTCGATCGGGTTCCGTCCCTGGAAACGACGCTGGCGGAGAAGGGCGATGAGCGCAAGCTCGCCGCCGTCCAGGCCGCCAGCCAGCTTGGCGACATCCACTACGTCCGCCAAGGTGACCCCAACGGCCTGGGCCACGCCGTTCTCCGCGCCAAGCAGCACGTAGGCAACGAAGCCTTCGCGGTACTGCTGGGTGACGATCTGATCGATGCCAGGGACGAACTCCTGAGCACCATGATTGAGGTGCAGGCGCGAACTGGCGGGTCCGTCGTCGCCCTCATTGAAGTTGAGCCGTCGCAGATCAGTGCCTACGGCTGCGCTGATGTGAAGGTTATCCCGGGGGAGGACTACGTCCGTGTGGCGCGGCTCGTGGAGAAGCCCTCGGTCGAGGAAGCGCCGTCCAACCTGGCCGTCATCGGCAGGTACGTCCTGCACCCGGCCGTCTTCGGGGTCCTGGAAAACACCGGGCCAGGCCGCGGCGGCGAAATCCAACTGACGGACGCGCTCCAGGAACTGGCCACGGCCGACGGCGATGGGCGCGGGGTCTACGGCGTGGTCTTCCGGGGCCGCCGCTACGACACGGGAGACAAACTCAGTTACCTCAAGGCCTGCATCCAGCTGGCGGTCGACAGCGAAGATTTGGGCTCCGGCCTTCGTGAGTGGCTGCCGGGCTTCACAGCCGGGCTCTCCAAGTAGCGTCATGCGGCTTGGTCCCATCTGGCCGGTCACCCTCGAATGTGGTGACTTGGTGCTCCGGCCCATCAGGTACCGGGACAAGGGCGAGTGGACGGCCGTACGCGGCCGAAACAACGAGTGGCTGGAGCCTTGGGAGGCGTCAAACCCGGAACCGGGCGGGGCCCTGCCGAACTACCGGCAGATGGTCCGTTCGCTGAATTCACAGGCCTCTACGGGCACTGCCTTGCCCTTCCTGATCACTGAGCGGGGCCCGGCCCGGGCAGCTCCGGCGATCGTGGGGCAGTTGACGGTTTCGTCGATTGTGTGGGGCTCGGCCAAGATGGCCACTTTGGGCTACTGGGTGGACCAGGAGCGGGCCGGCCGGGGCATTGCCCCCACCGCGGTGGCGCTCGCCACGGACCACTGTTTCCGGACGTTGGGGCTGCACCGGATGGAGATCAATATCCGGCCGGAAAACGGGCCAAGCCTCCGCGTCGTGGAGAAACTGGGCTTCCGGGACGAAGGCCTGCGTCCCCGGTACCTGCATATCAACGGGGAGTGGGCGGATCATCGCAGCTTCGCGCTGACGTCCGAAGAGATCCCGGCGGGGCTTCTGCATAGATGGTTGGCGTCCAGAGCGGTTTAAATCCAATGAATTGCGAGGTCAGGCACGACACACCGCATCCAATGCGGTGGCTGTTGCCATCCTGCTCATACGGTTTTGAGTGTGGACTTTCCCCTTAGCAGCTCAGTGATCCTTACGGCTGCCGTTGCACTGTGGTTGGTGTGGGTTGGTCCGTACGTTTTGCGGAACCGGCGGAGCCAGTTTGTCCCCGTCCTTGAGGTTCCGGCTGAGCCCGCTTTCGAAGAAACTACGGCCCCCTCAGCGGGTCTTGTACTGAATGTTTCCGCCCGGCAGGAGAGCGTCATGGAGAGCAGGACGAGTGGTGGCCCGGCCGCGGGTAACCCACCGCAAGGTCAATTCCGGATCCGCTATGGCCGAACGGGCATCGCCCTGATTGGCGTGCTGGCCTTGGTCGTGGCGCTCATTTCCGGCGCCCTCTTGCCGTTCGGTGTGGGGCAGCCCGCGCTGCCGCTGATCTGCCTACTTCTTGGCGTGCTGGCGGTTGTGGGTCTGCGGCGGCTCGCGGTCCGAGATCGTGCCGCGCGAGTGAACGCCGCTTTCCGGGAGGCGATGGCGCCGGCCCCGCGCCAGCAGTCGCAGAACCGCGCTGAAACGCTCGACGCCGGCAAGGCGCCCTCGGAGGAGCCCCCTTTTGATGCGGAAGCGGACCGGCACGCACCCCGGCCGCTGACCGCCGTCGACCTCCGTGAAGCCGCAATGGCGGTTGCCGTGGCCGCGGGAGACCTTCCCGCAGCGATTGCTCCTGCCGGCCCGGCCAATACGCCGTGGGAGCCCGTGGAAGTTCCGAAGCCCGTCTACGTGGAGGCGGCCAAGGCCGAGCGCGCCGCGCCCGCTCCGCTGGAGCTGCCCGAGGCGCCGAAAGCCGTGGGCAAGCCGCTGCTGCGGCAGGGCGCAGTTGCGTCGGCCGCCCCGGCCGTGCAGCCCGCCAAGGCCAGCAGCGCCCTGGGAAACCTCGACGACGTCTTGCAGCGCCGCCGCGCCTAGAACCTTTCGGGGTGCTGGTTTGGCATCACGGCCGAAAATTTGTAGCCTAGGGTCACCGGTTCCGGTTTCCTGTAGCAACATCAGGGGCTATAGCTCAGTTGGTAGAGCGCTTCGTTCGCATCGAAGAGGTCAGGAGTTCGAATCTCCTTAGCTCCACACCCCAATAATCCCCGCCAGTCCGCCGAAGTAGCGGCACCGGCGGGGATTCTTTTTGCCCGGATTCCGGCGGCGTGGGACAGCCGTGTGGCAGACTGCACCGGCTGCTAATGGCAGGAGCACGTGCACGCCAGCTCCTCGGCCATGAATTCGTAGTCGGGCTCGATGTCCTCATACCTCGGCGGATCTTCACGGCGGTCCTCTTGTGTCATGGGTGGCATGGTACGGACTAGGTCCGACTTAAAGTCGGGTCGCCAAAATGACCCGCAGAGGCCCGCCAGATCGGGGGAACCAAGAGCCGCCGAATGCGCCCTCCAAAAGACCACGAATGAATTAGCGCGGGGGATGGACAAACCCATCGCGCAGGGCCACTATGTCCCTTGCAGGCCGTCATCATCAGGTCCTCAGAACCCGAAATGAGCCTGCTTGAGGGGGCTCCATGGCAACCTATGCCGTGCATGGGCACGGGCGCACGCAGGCAGGTCAGTGGCTGGATTCAGTCATGGGCTGGGCTGCCTACGCGGCCGTCAAGGTGCTCATCCGGATCGCCCCCCGCCCCAACACCGAGTATCCCCAACCCGCGGGTGCGCACCGTTGGAGCCGCCTCCCGGTCACCTGGTTTGTGGGCGCATACCAGCGCTCACCCCTGCGTGATCGGCTCAAGTCGGAAGGCCGGCAGTGCGTGTACCTGCCTTCCTGCACCGAGTACGCCGAACGGGCTGTGCTCACCTACGGGTTCTGGCGTGGCCTGATGCTCACCGGTGACCGTTTTCGGAGATGCTCCGAGGGCGGGCACGGGAGCTACGTCGACTTCCCGTGAAACAACATCACCTCTCCAGATGGAGCCATCATGTCCCCCGAGCCATCGGACGCATTCAGCCAAAGTGAGTTCAGCAAACGCCTCAGCAACGCAGCCGCCACCACCGGCACCAAATCACTGCGTGGCTTTACCCTCGGCAAGAGTCCCACAGACGAAAATTGGCGGCTCTACCTCAACCTCGACCTGACCCATTATTTCGAATTCTCGCGTAAGGATGCGTCCACGCCGAGGAAATCGAACCTGGCAAGACGGTGGTCTGGCTCAACAGCGGCGCGCAGATCACCGAAACCACCTCACGGTCGCTGCCCGTGGAATTCCTGCAGGGCCAGGTCCGGACTGGGTTTTTGCGCGGACTCTCAGGCCTCAACAACCTGATGGCGTTGGACTCTGAAGGCTGTCCGTGTTCAGGGTGCGCGCATTGCACCACGTCCTGTTCGTCCCTCCCGGGCGGCAGCTCGGTCGGGCTCAGCTGCGGCTGCTGATCATGGGTGTGGGCGTCAACGTCCTCGAAGCGGCCGGGGCCGTAGCGAGCACTGCCGAGGAGATTTTGCCGCACCCGGGCGCGGCAGGGCTCCTTGGTGCCGCGGACGCCGTCGAACTCCTGCTGTCCCTGGACCTGCTGGCGCCCGCAGATCTCGTCGCGGGCCTGAGCGTCAAGGACGTGTCGCGCCGCAACCATAATTACCGGGTGGAAAATAGCGGCGGCCGTTCCTTCCTGATCAAGCAGGCCAGCGATCCGGACAAGGCACGCACCGTGGCCAACGAAGCGCAGGTGTACGGACTGCTCGCCGGCCAGGCGCCACCCACCGTCAAAGCCGCCATCCCTGAACTGGTGCGCTACTTCGAGCCGGGGCTGCTGATCCTTGAACTGGACGCCGCCGCGGTCAGCCTTGCCGCCCACCACCGCACCGTCCGCCGGTTCCCGCCAGCGATCGCCGCGGGCCTCGGGCGCACGGTTGCGGCCCTGCACGGGCTCGACGGCGGGACCATCCGGACGCTCGCGCCGGTAGCCGACGGTCTCCCGCTGGTTTTCTCCTTCGACCGGCCAGACGTGACGGTGTACTACGGCGCCAGTGGAGCCAGCCTGCCCCTGTTCACCGCGCTCCACACCATGGGCGACTTCGCGGACCGGTTGGCGGACCTGCGAACCGAATGGACGCCGCAGTGCTTGATCCACGCTGATCTGCGGTTGGACAACTGCATCCTCCGGCCGGCGGAGCGGGTCCGCACGGGCAAGCACCTTCGCCTGGTCGACTGGGAGATGGCCATGTGGGGAGATCCCGCCTGGGATCTTGCTACCGTCATCAGCGAGTACCTGTCGCTCTGGCTCGACCACGCCCCGGTCAGTGAGGACACTCCACCCGAGCGGTTCCTTGATCACGGCGTCTTTGCCTTGGACCGATTGCAGCCCAGTGTCCAGGCGTTCTGGCGGGCGTATCGGGATGCCAGAACTGGCATCGAACCGGCAACCGAGGTGTGGGACCGGGCGGTCCGGTTTACGGCAGCGCGGCTGGTCCAGACCGCCTACGAGACCAGCCAATACCTGAGCGAACTCTCCGGACAGGTGGTGCTCAAACTCCAACTCGCCCACAACATCCTGGCGGACCCGACGGCTGCCAGCGTCGTCCTGCTCGGCGTCCCGGCCGGCGGCGGCGAACCGTGACCAGCCAGCGCGGCGCCTTGGACCAGGTGGCCACCGCCGTCGAAGCGACCACCATCATCGCGGATCACGGCTTCGCCTGGTTCGGCAAGCGCCCGCCCCGGCTCCCCGGCCACCTGCTGCGCGCCCTCGACCCGCCCGTACGGCGAAAATACCTGGTGGGTGCCCTGGCCGAACACCTCTACTCCTACTTCTACGTGAAGGGTTACCCCGCCCCCATGCATTGGGAACCGGCCGACGCCGGCGGCCGGGACAGCGCCTTGGTGGACCGGCTGCGGCACGCCAACGCAGGAACCGGCACATGGGAAAGCGGTTGGCAGTCCGTCGCGTCCGCGAGTGCATCCAACACAGCGGACGACGCCGAGACGCACCTGGACCGCGACGGTATCCGGCTCGCGGTCCGCAACAAGGCCCTGCTCACCGGGGGCGCTCCCGGCCCGGTGTCGCTGCGGCTGCCGAACGAGCTTCCGGCCAGATCACCCGGCCATTACTTTGCCCTCTCTGATACGCCTTGGACGACGGGGACGGACATTGTCCGGGTGTACTGGAACTGCACTCCGCGTGGGGCAGTGTCCTTGATGGCGGACCTGACCCGCACGCTCAACCGGGAGCAGGTCCCGTTCCGGTTCAAGGTCCTGGACGAACCAGGGTCCTACCATCGGTGCGACGCTGCGGTGCTCTATGTGGGCGCAGACGATTTTGCGCGCATCCGGCCGCACCTGGCCCGAGCCCAAGAGAACTCTGCGGCTGAACTCCATCCCGCAAGCCCGGTCTTCACCCAGCCGCTCGCGCCAGGAGTGTCGCTGGCCGAGGACGTGGATAACGGCAGGTCCTTCGGAATGCACCGTTGCACGGCCCTCGCCGATGGCCTCGTCACGGCAGCGAGCGCTGGCGCCCCCCACCGAAACCGCATGGCCACCGTCGCCAGCCACCTCGACCAGGCCGGCATCAGCCTGGCCACGCCGCATCTGCGTCCGGGCTCAGAACGCTGCTACCAACCCTTCGTAGCGACCACCGCCCGGCAGCCAGCGGTATCGACCGCTCCACTGCGCCGCCCACAGCAGCTCGCCAGCTTCCGTGACGAGGCGCTCAGCATCGGCGCGGAGTTGCTCCGCAGCGCGCAGTGGGACGGGGACCGGTGTACGTGGCTTGGTTCCGTGGTGCCAGCGGGCGACAACAAAGTCCTTGCCACGCTCGGCCCCACCCTGTACGACGGGCTGGCGGGCGTGGCGCTGGTCCTCGCCCAATTGCACGCGGCCTCGGGGGAGCCCCAGTACGCTGACACGGCCCGCGCGGCGCTCCGCCAGGCGCTTGCCCTGGACGCCGCCGCAGCGGCTGGAGCTGCCGGACTCTTCGATGGCAGCTGCGGCCTGGCGCTCGCGGCCGCGCACGTGGGTGGAATGCTCGACGACGGGCCGTTGCGTGCCGAGGCCCGTCGCCTTGCGTCGTCGGCGCTTGAGCGGCCTGGCACCCAACTGGACCTCATCAGCGGGGTGGCTGGCAGGATCTTGGCGTCGCTGGAACTGGCGCGATTGCTGGCTGCCCCGGAACTGGTGGACGCGGCAGCACTGTTGGGCGGGACCTTGATTGCCGCTGCGACGCACGCTGGTGACGGTCTTTCCTGGGGGACTACCAACCGCTCGCGCGAGTACCATCTGACGGGCCTATCGCACGGCACCGCCGGCGTGGCCATGAGCCTGATGGAACTCTACGGCGCCACGGGCGAGAGAATTTTTCGCGAGGCAGCGGAGCGTGGGTTTGGCTACGAACGGCAGTGGTTTGACCCCGGCGAGGGAAACTGGCCGGATCTCCGCGAGACCCAGGTATCCCGTTCCGTAGGTGGCGGTGCGCTCGCCTACTCCACCTACTGGTGCCACGGTGCACCAGGGATCGGCATCTCCCGGATCCGCGCCTGGCAACTCACCGGGGACGCACGGTACCGCGAGGAGTCGCACACCGCACTGGCCACCACCAAGGCGTTCGTGGCCGGCATCGCCACCACGGACGGAACTGACCAGTCCATCTGCCACGGCCAACTGGGCAACGCCGCAGTCCTGGCGTACGGCAGCCTGGCGTTCGGCGTCGACTTCCCCGGCGGCGCCGATGCCGCTGCAGGTGTGGCGGCCCGGGGCATCACGCGCTTTGGTGCTGGCGGCCGTTGGCCGCTGGGAACGCCAGGCTGGAATCCCAGCCTGATGCTCGGTACCGCTGGTATCGCGCACGTCCTGCTCTGGCTGCAGTACCCTACCGGACCCCTCGTCCTCATCCCCGGCGGTGCGGCAGCGCGGCCGGGATTCATCACCACCTGATTCAGGAGGAAACCGTGCCCGGAATAGCAACCCACTTCACCATTCTGGACCTCACCCTGGAACGACTTAACGCCTCGGGGGACCCAGGACTGCAAGCCATCGCCACGGTGATCAACGCCAACCCGTCCTACGCCTACCTTGGCGCGATCGGGCCCTCGCTGGCCGATTTCATGCCGGCAGGCAGGGCCGAGGATTTCAATAATGACCCCAACGCCTACGCCTTCGTCTGGAAGCAGATCTTTGGCATCCTGGGCGGCGACGAGGCGCGTTTCCCGGGCAGCGGCCTGGGCCTCCATGCCGTGCTGGTCAAACTGCGAAGGATCCTCAACGAACTCTCCGCCGTGGCCGACGCCGAAGACTGCGACAGGCTCAAGGACATCCGCGACGGCAACGTTCCCGGCGTCAGCATGGGCGACATCGAACAGACAGCCATGGACTTCGCCACCGTCATCTCAAGCCTGGACCCGGCCTCGAGTTCCCTCATCAGCACGATTTCGGACAGCATTACCGGCAAGCTGAAACCTGCTGTGGACACGGCCGCCGTGACCGATCCCGTCCCGCCGCCGGAGGCGTGGCATGCCCGCGAATATCTGCACTGGCGCAACACGGGAAAGTTCGTTGACGCACTGCTGGCCACCGCGGAAACCAACGACGACGATCGGCTCCGGGCCTACGCCTTCGGCTACCTGGTGTCCTACGCGGCAAATGTCAGCGGCGCACCGTTCGTCAACTCGTGCGTGGGTGGGCCGCACCGCACGCAGTGGTGGCGCCGACGGTTCACCCAGAACTTCATTGATGCCTGGGTTTTTGGCCGCTACCGGCAGTCACCTCGCCCGGTCGCCGCGGACATGCCCACCCCGGCCTACACTCAGTGGCCATCGCTTTGCGCGGCCAACCTGCAACAGCGCATCGAGCTGCAGCCGATGGACCCCGCCTCGCTGCTGGTGGACGTCAAGAAGAACCGGGATCTGCCCGCGAACGTCCTGCCGGATGACTTCGCGGCTGCCTGGTTCACGGCCTTCCAGGCAGCAAATCCCGGCGCCCATCCGGCAGGAATTGCCGTAGAAGAGCTCAACCAGGCCTACCAGATGACGTGGTTGATGCTGTGGTTCCAGACCAGCGGGGAAATAGTTGGCTGTAACTTCAACGGACCAATGGCTCCGCCCGGTGACTGCGGAACCCAGCCGGGCGCGCTGGATCCCTTCATCCCCGGTCCGGGCGGGGGGCCCAGCATGCCGCCCAGCTTTGACTCTGACCTGGAGGACACCGCTGCCAAAGTCTGCGGCATCATCCTGGCCATCCTGGGCGGGCTGTTGCTGCTGGGCGGCGGATTCATTGGCGGAGCCGCGGCCATTGCCGGTGCCGTGGCCCTTCTGGACTGCTCCAACGTGGTGGAGTGGCAAAAGCTCAGGTGCCAACTGTTTTGGTACAAGATGTACCTCTACAACGGCCTCAAGGGTATGAATGAACTACTGGCCCTTACCGGTTTCTCCTACCCTTACCCGGAAATGCTGGCCGAGGACCAGATCGTCTCTTCGACCCTGAGCGGCTTGCCGTTCGAGTCCGGCCGTAATCTGGTCAAGTCCCGGAACAGCAAGGAAGAATATCCCTCCCGGCCCTGGGACGGTGGCCTGCTGTCCTTCAACCAGCGGCCAACAGCGTCCAATCCGGGGTTCGAGAATCCGCGGACCGTGGGGTACCGGACCGAGGCCTATCCGGACTTCTTCATCGACGATGACCTGAACAACCCACTTTCCAACGGTGCTGTCCGTGACCCTGGCCCGTTCCCCGTGCAGGTGGATGCCGCCGGTAACGCCGTGCAATTTGGGAATGCCGTGGCCAACGCCGTCGATCTCTTCGCCCACCTGGGCGACAAACGCCCCGAATGGAACCTCGACGGCGACCGGGGCACCGCGTTCTCCGTCTGGCAGTTCACTGGGGGATACGATCCCAACGCCGTCGCCATCGACCCGGTTCCCTAAGGAGCGCGTCATGAAACTACAGGCAGACAGGTGGGACGGCATAGGACTCCAGGGCGACGGTGAGAAGCCTGGCCGCGCTAACGAGGATCCTCGGATCCTCCAGGCGTGGCGTCAGCACCTCAAACGCCGCACACGTTCCTACACGCCGTTCCTGGTGGTGCCTTACGCTCCGGTAGCGCCGCTGGTGCCCGGTGCCACCACCGATCAAGGCAGGGTCCGGCCCGTCCCCGGCGGGCAGGCCTACTGGGCATCGCCCTACATATTGGTGGAGAACAGCGGCGGCATCAGCTACACCGGCCGCGCCGGCGAGAACAACTTTGTGCACGCAAGGGTGTTCAATTTTGGTAAGGCGACCGCAGCGCCAACCCAAGTCGATTTCTACTGGGCGGACCCGTCGCTGGGGCTTGGACCGGCGTCGTTCCATCACATTGGGACGGAATGGGTGGAGATCCGGCACGGTGCCTCCTTGGATGTGCGCTGCAGTACCGCGTGGGTGCCCACGTTCCTGAACAACGGCCACGAATGCCTGATGGTCAACACCAGCAACCCCACCATCGTCTCGGGCCTGGGACCTACTCCGGGGCCCTTCGACCCCATCCAGGCGCCCTTCTCACCGGTCTTGGACAGGCACGTGGGCCAGCGCAATATTGCCGTGCTGCCCGCCCCGATGGGCGAGCCCATGGAGATCATGCTGCACCTGACCAACGTGCTGCCCTTCGCCGCCACCATGGCCGTGACCGCGCGGACGGCCTGTTTCGACGTTGACCCCGACGTTGTGAAGCAGCTGGGCGAGGTGAACGTGGTGGCAGGCCTTCTGGGCCTCATGGATCACCGCAAGATCCCGGCGGAAGCTCCGGTGCGCCTGCTTGATGCGGACACGTGGGTCAAAGCCGAAGTGGGAGACCTCGTGGACGTCCTGCCAACCGCCAAGAACCGGCGGTTTGCGGCCCGCCTGGTGGAGCACCTCCCGGCCGGCAACGGTGACCTGAAGGACCTGGCAGTGGTGTCACGCGCCGAGCTCAAGGCTGGCGAACGGCGTCAGCTCAAAGTCAGCATCGGTGTTCCGGACCAGCTCAAGCCAGGCCAGTTCATCGTGGCAGACATCGGCCAGGCCTGGGACGGCAGGATGCTGGGAGGTTACGTTGTGGTGGGAGTTCTCAGGTGAGTGCGCCACCCACCTCCCGCCAGCCGGTCCGGGACCTTGGCGCCGTGCTTGACCAGGTGTCCAAGGCGGTGCTGGCCGCGGCCGCCCACTGCCTGCCGGAGGTAGACCAGACCGTCGTCTACCTCCCCGCAGTGGCTGGCAAAGGGGTGCGGCCGCGGATGACCATCCTGGCAGCAGCGGCCGTCTCTCCAGATGGGCCGCCGCCGGTGGAGTTGGCCGCCGGGATCGAACTCCTTCACCTGGCCACGCTGCATCACGACGATGTGGCAGACCAGGCGCCCCTCCGGCGTGGCCAGCCCACCATCGCAGCACTGCGGGGCAACCGGGCCGCCACCTTCGCCGGTACCTACCTGTTTGCCAGGGGTACCGAGCTGGTGGCCCGGGCCGGCGAACCGTTCGCCCGGGCCGCTGCCGCCTGTACCGCTGCGCTCTGGCGCGGACAAACCAACGAACTCGTCAGCGCGTACCGGACCGACCGGACCGAAGCGCAATACCTGGACGTCATCAGCGACAAGACCGGCTCGCTGATTGGCCTGGCCTGCTTCAGCGGGGCCATGGCGGCTGGCATGTCGGTGACGGATGCTGCGGGCTGGGATCGGTTCGGCAAGCTCTGGGGCTCGGCCTTCCAGCTCGCTGACGACATCGCTGACATCACCAGTTCCACCACCAGGTTGGGCAAGAAAGCAGGCACCGACGTGCGCGAGGGCGTCTACACGCTCCCGGTTATTTTGACGCTCGCGGCGGGCGGCGACCGTGCCCGGGAGCTCAAGGCGCTCCTGGGCCGGTCCGGGCTCTCCGCTGAAGAAGCCCGGCAGGCCGGGTTCTTGATCCTGGATGGCCCGGGCCCGGCCGGCGCGCGGGCAACCCTGGTCCGGCTCACGGACGCCGCCCATGACGGCCTGGCCGCGCTGCCGCCGTCGTGGTCGCGGGACCTCCTCCAC
Organism: Arthrobacter ulcerisalmonis; assembly: GCF_900609065.1. Taxonomy (GTDB): domain Bacteria; phylum Actinomycetota; class Actinomycetes; order Actinomycetales; family Micrococcaceae; genus Arthrobacter; species Arthrobacter ulcerisalmonis. Next base: position 49,574 of record NZ_UXAU01000025.1, read on the forward strand.
ACGATGGTGGACGATGTCTGGCTCCGGGTGGCACAGCATGCGGCGTGATCTCGACGTTGACGTGGTGGTGGTGGGGGCAGGTCCGGCCGGCTCGGCAACAGCGGCAGCGCTTGCCGCGGCCGGGCACAGCGTCCGCGTCCTGGAACGTTCGGTATTCCCGCGGGACAAGGCCTGCGGCGACGGATTGACCCCTGCCTCCATGCGGGAACTGACGTCGCTGGGCCTGGCGCCAACGATGGCAGCCTACGCGCCCGTCCGAGGCACCAACCTGATCCTCGATGGGACGGGCGGGACGCACCACGCCCCGATCATAGATCCCGGCAGGGTTGTACCCCGCGCCGAGTTCGACTTGCTCCTGAGCCAGCGCGCCGCGGCGTTGGGGGCCGTGGTGCAGCATGACGCCAAGGTGACAGGGCTGACGCGCGACGCCGACGGCCGGGTTTCCGGGGTCACGTACCAGTGCGGTGCTGCGTCCCGGACGGTGACGTGCCGCTTCGTGGTCGCGGCCGACGGCGCCACCTCAGCGATTGCCAGGACCAGCGGCTTGTCCCGGCGCGGAGATCGCATGGGCTTCGCCGTTCGCGCCTATATGGACCACGTGCCCGGGGCGGGGGACAATTTCCACGTCTTCATTCCCCTGCGCGATCCGGCCACCGGCTGCACCCTCGCTGGCTACGGTTGGGTTTTCCCGGAGGCGAACGACGCAGCCAACATCGGCGTCGGCATCCTCAGGACCCGGCCTGAAGATAAGGACGTGAACCTCCGCACGGTGTTCAACCAATTCTGCGCGAGCCTGGTGGCGCGGCAGCCGCAGTGGCGCGGAATGGTCCAGCGGGGTCCCCTGAGCGGCGCGCCCCTGCCCTGCGATTTCGACGCCGATCGGGTCGCCGCCGGGGGAGTGGTGCTGGTGGGCGACGCCGCCCGGCTGGTGGATCCGCTGTCCGGGGAAGGAATCGACACGGCCCTTGAGTCCGGCGCGCTCGCTGCACACGCCATCAGCGAGGCACTGAACTGCGGTGCAGAGGACGTGCCCGGCTACGGGGCCGAACTGGAACGCCGCTTCGGCCAGCGGATGCGCGCCGCGTGGTCCCTGGTCAACAACCGCGAATTCGTGTGGGGCGTAGCCAGCGACACCGCCACCGTGGACCGGCCGCTCTACCAGGCGGTGCGCAGTTCCATCTTCTCCTACCAGCGCCCCTCGAGACCCCCCGAAGTCCCGGCCACGGGAGTGGACCAGTGGCTTGCCGGCCACGGGCTGCGCGAGCCGGTGGCCGCCGTCGAGCAGGCCCTGGAATCCATGGCGGCGGATGAGCTCCCCATGCTGCCAGCCGCCGTCGGTGCCTTGGAAAATCGTGCCGCCCAGCGCGTCCGGACGGCGCTGTTCCTGCTGTGCGCCGGTGCCGCACCGTCAACCCGGGAAGCAGGGGATGGCCCGCATCAGCTTTCCGTGGCCACCGAACTGGCCTGCCTGGCGCTTGTAGCCCACGAGGATGTCCTGGACTCCCCAGCGGACGGGCACGCATCCACCCGATCTGCCAACCGCTTCGCTGTCTCGGTGGGGGACTTCCTGCTGTTCCGCTCGTTTGAGCTGTCCGCGCAGGTGGGGGCCGGCTACGTGGAACTGATGAGCCGTGCCAGCGCCGATGTCTGCGCCGGCACGCTGCTTGGCCTGCACCGCGGCACCAACGAAGCCGACGACGTGGCGCTCCTGCGCACCGGGACCCTCTTCGAACTCCCGGTGCTGTTGGGGGCACGCTGGGCTGGCCGCACCGACAGTTTCACCGCCGCGGCCGCGGCTGTGGGGCGCGCCCTGGGCCTGGTGACTGCGGCCGCCGGGAGTTGGCGCTGCGGGCCGGCCGACGTGCCTGCCGCACCTTCGAGCTGGGACCGGGCAAACCACGCGCTGACCGATGCCAGCGCGGGCCTCCCGCAGGACACCTTCGGCAGGTCCCTGCGAGCGCTCGCGGACGCCTACCGGGGCGACCTATTGATGAGCTCAGAGGATTCCGCCGCAGCGATGCTTACAGCCAGCCCTTCTTCTTGAAGATCGCATACATGCCCCCGGCAATGACCACCATCAGGCCGAGGGCCATGGGGTAGCCGAAAGCCCAGTGCAGTTCGGGCATCTCCTCGAAGTTCATCCCGTAGACGCCGGCCACGAAGGACGGGGCAAAGAGAATGGCGGCCCATGAGGAAATCTTCTTGACCTGTTCGTTCTGTTCGGCGCTGACCTCGTTCTGCCGGTTTGCCGTCAAGGTGCCGTCGAGGGTGAGCGCGTTCTGCAGGATGTCCCGGAAGGAATCCGCCCGGGAGATGACCCGCTGGACGTGGTCGCCCACGTCACGCAGGTTGTGCTGCAGCTCGGCCTCGACACCGTACTTTTCGAATCCGCGCCGAAGCTGTTCCAGCATTTCCGGGAGTGGGTGGATGGCTCGCTGGAAGTGGATGACTTCCCGGGCAAGGTCGTAGATGCGCCGGGAAACCTGCGAATCGCCGCTGAAGAGTTGGTCCTCAATTTCATCGATGTCGTTCTCCAGGCCAGCAACCACGGGGGCATAGTCATCCACCACTTGGTCCAGGAGGGCGTAGAGCACCGCCTCGGGACCGTGCGCCAAGAGGTCTGGCCGGGATTCCAGCCGGTGCCGTACCTTGGCCACGCCTGCCATTTCCGCGTGCCGGACGGTCACCACGAAGTTCTTGCCCGTGAAGATGTGCAGCTCACCGAACTCCACGGTCTCCGTGGCGTCGAGGTAACGGGCCGGCCGGAGCACGGTAAACAGGTTGTGGTCATAGCGTTCCAGTTTGGGCCGTTGGTGGGCCGAAATCGCGTCCTCGACAGCCAGTCCGTGCAGGCCGAACTCTGCGGCCACCGCGAACATCTCCTCGCGGGTTGGCCGGTACAGCCCGATCCATGCCATCCCGCCGCAGCTGGCCAAGACCTCTGAGGTCTGTTCCAGCGTTTCCGGTTCCGTGTGCCGCTTGCCGTCTACGTACACGGCGTTGTCGATGATAGTCATGGTGGTTCCTTGTGCAATCACGGTTGGTGGTGCCGGGGTCAGCGCCCAAGCCGGTCCTCGGTTCGAATCCTAGCCGCCCGGCCCCCGCGGGCCGCTCAGGCAGCACTCAGCATGGGCGCTTCAGTTCCCTGCCGCCTTGACCAGGCCGCTGATGAGCGGCTCCGTGCGGTAGGGGATGTGCGTGTGGAGGGCAAGGACGGTCTCCGTCCGGATGACGCCCTTGATGCGGAGGACCTGGCGCAGGGCCGCCTGCAGATTGTGCGTGTCGGTGGCCACCATCCGGCACCAGACATCTCCGCGCCCGGAGATTTCGTGGACCTCCAGCACCTGGGCGATGGTGCGCAGGGCGGACACCACGCCGTCCAGTTCCCGGTGCGAGACCTCGATGGTGATGAAGGCGACGACGTCGTACCCCACCGCTTCGAGGTCCACCTCACGCCCGCCGGGGTTCAGGACGCCCGCCCTGATCAGCCGCCGAACCCGGTTCTGTGCCGTGTTCCGGGCCACCCCCAACGAGTCGCCCAGCTCGCTGATCTGGATCCGCGGGTCTTGGATCAGGGCCAGGAGGATCTTGAGGTCAGTGGCATCCAGACTGTTCATTTCGGCACTCCTCAGCGCTTCGTGGGCACCAAATTGATACTTATGCTCAATTCTGCCATCGAATTCACTTCGATCCAGCAGGTTTGCCCCATTCTGGTGCTATCAGATTCACACTCCGGCCGGGCGCCCACAAGGTCCACCCCGCCGGGATCAATCAAGGCGGCACCATGACAGTCTTCAGCGAACTCAGGATGCGCCCCGCGCCCGCTTCGGCCGTGCGCGGCTGGGACGCCTCCACCACGGCGCGACTAGTCATGGCCGGGACGGTCATTTTCGTGCTGTTGGTCGGGGCTAACCTGGCCACACCGCTCTATCCACTGCTCCAGATTCAGCTGGGACTCTCCAGCCTGGCCGTGACGGCTGCGTTTGCCAGCTACGTGGTGGTGCTGGTGGCAACGCTCATGCTGGCCGGCCACTGGTCCGACCACATCGGCCGCCGCGCCGCGCTCATCCTGGCAGTCCTTGCCGGCCTCGTTGGGGGGTGGGTCTTTGCCGAAGCAACGTCCCTGGCGGCACTGTGCGCCGGCCGAGCCTTGCAGGGCGTCGCCGTGGCATTGGCGACTGGAGCCAGCTCGGCAGCGCTGCGCGAATTGCTCCCGTCCCGGCCGGAGTGGGCCTCCCGCTTCACCTTGCTGGCCTCAGCCGGTGGGGTGGCTGCCGGGCCCATGCTTGGTGGCGTCATGTCCCTGCTGCCGAACCACACCGCAACGCCGTACTACGTGCACTCCCTGCTCTTGGCGGGGCTGCTGGTGCCCCTCTACCTTTTGCGGGCACGCCCGGCCATCAAGCCGCCGGTTCCGTCCCGGGCGTTCCAGGCTTTGGCGCCACGGCGGCCCTTCGTTTCCCAATCGGCGCGGGGAGCGTTTTGGTTGGCCTCCGGCGTCGGCTTCCTCAGCTTCGCGGTGTTCGGCTTTTGCCTGTCCCTGGCGCCCGGCTATTTCGCCGAGGTCCTGGGTACCGATTCGCGGCCGCTCATCGGTGTCCTGGCTGGGCTCACACTGGGTGCGTCCGCGCTGAGCCAGCTTTTGGCGGTGCGCGGGCGCTGGGTGGTCCCGGCGGGTTTGGCAGTCCTGGGTGTTGCGGTGATCCTGCTGGGTGCCGCTGGTGCCTGGCGGAGTCCGTGGCTGTTGGTGGTCGCTGCCCTCGCCGCAGGTGTGGGGCAGGGAATCGCGTTCCGGACAGTGTTCAACGATGTTGCCATGAAGGTGGAAGCCGACCGGCACGCGCAGATCGTGAGTACCGTGTACGTCATCACCTACCTGGGCAGCGCTGTTCCGGTGCTCGGCCTGGGCTGGGCCACGGCACAGTTTGGGCTGGAGCCAGCCGTCCTGGGGTTCGTGTCGCTATGCGGCGCTGCAGCCTTGCTGCTGGCCGCCGGCACGTTCCGGAGCGTGCTCCGCAGCCGTTAGACCGGGAGCGGACCGCGGTTGCCCTGGATGTGTTCGAACACCAGGGTGGTCTCGGTGTGGCCCACCACGGGATCAGTGGCCAGATTATCCAACACCCAGTCGCGGAGGTCCTCGGTGGTGGCCACGGCGATGTGGAGCAGGTAGTCCACCGAACCCGAGGTGTGGAACGTGGACAGGACGGCGGGCAGCTGCGGCACACGGGCAGTGAACCGGTCAATCTGGTCCCGATCATGGGCGCGCAGCCGGACGGCCACCAGCGCCTGGACCGAGCGGCCCACCGCGGAAAGACTCAGCTTGGCTTCGTAGCCTTGCACAATGCCGCGTTCGGACAGTGCCCGGGTCCGCATCAAAGCCGTGGAAGGGGCAATTCCCACGAGCTCGGCGAGTTGCTTGTTGGAGATCCTGGCGTCTGCCACCAGCGCGGCGAGCAGTCGCTCGTCAATGGCATCCAAAGGCTCCAGGGGCTGGACCGGACGGCCATTCCTTGCGTTCGTGCTCACTGCAGTTCCTTCCACACACGTTTCTGCATTCATCCTAGTCCGCGGCGGGGATGCACGACGGCGACGCTCACCGCCGTGATGCAGGCGAGGACCATGACGGCGCTCGCCAACGCCGTCCAGCCGTACGCCTGGAAGGCCAGTCCGCCGGCCCAGCCCAGCACGCTGGACCCCACGTAGTAGGACAGGTTGTAGAGCGAGGCGGCCTGGGCCCTGCCGGTGGTGGCGATGGCGCCGGTCCAGCCGGCGCCGATGCTGTGCGCGGCGAAGAAGCCGCCGGTGAACAGGGCCAGGCCAATGATGATGACCGGCAGCGAGGTGGTCAACGTCAACGCCAAGCCCGCCACGGACAGGGCCAGCCCGGCCAGCAGCACTGCTCGGCGGCCCCACCGGATGGTCAGTCCGGAGCCCCAGCGGGACGTGATGGTCCCCGCCAGATAGGCCAGGAACAGCAAGCTGATGATCGTGGCCGGTAAACCGAAGGGTGCCGCGGATAACCTGAAGCCCAGGTAGTTGTAGACGGCCACGAACCCGCCCATCATGAGGAACGCCTGAAGGTAAAGGGCCAGGAGGCGAACGTTTCCCAGGTGTCCGGCCAGTACCTTCATGGAGCCGCGGAACCCGGCGCCCCGAACCGCCACGAATCCTCGCGCCTTGGGGATTAACAAGAGAAAAGCGACGGCGGCCACGGTCGCCAGGACGGAGACCGCCAGGGTCGCTGCCCGCCACCCCCAGAGCTCCGCCACGGGCCCGGCCACCAGGCGGCCAGCGAGCCCACCCAAGGTGGTGCCGGCGACGTAGCTGCCTGCTGCGACAGCGACGTTGACCTTATTGACCTCTTCGTTCAGGTACGCGATGGCAATGGCCGGGATTCCGCCCAAGGCCATCCCTTCCAGCAGGCGCAGCGCCAGGAGCATGCCAAAACTGGTGGCCAGCGGAACCAGGAGGCCCAGTGCGGTGGCCAGGCAGATCCCCCACGTCATGGCCTTCACCCGGCCAATCCGATCGGCCAGAAAGGACCACGGAATGACAGTGATGGCGAGGCCCACTGTCGCCAGCGAGATCGTGAGCGCGGCAGCAGCCGCGCTGACCCGTTGGTCCGCCGCCAACAGCGGCAGGATGGCCTGGGTGGAATAGAGCTGGGCGAAGGTGGCCACCCCGGCAAAGGCGAGACCGGCCAGGACCCGCGAGTACGCCGTCGTACCTTTCAGATGCCCAACCCATCCCTGGGGTGAGTTTTCGCTGGATTCAGGCTGGGTATCGCTGGGCATGGCGCAAGCGTATCCCGCAGCCAGTAGCCTTGTGCCGTGACCACCAGCGCCAGCATCCCAGACCACACCTCCGCCAGCGTCGCCGTGCCCGCTGCCCTGCGAGGGGTGGTGATCGGTCTGGACATCGGTGGCACCAAGACCCGCGGCGTCCGTTTTGAGGACGGCCAGCCGGTCGCCGACGAATCTGCAGGCAGCGCCAATGTCCAGAACGTCAGCCGGGACGAAGCGGCCGCCAACCTTGCCGAGCTGTTCGCGAAAATCGGCGCGGGCGCCGTCACGCGGGTCTACGCCGGATCGGGCGGGATCGACACGCCAGAGGACGCAGCGGCGCTCGCCGGCTTGATCCAGCCGCACGTCCCCGAAGCCGACGTCACCGTGGTGCATGATTCCCGGCTGCTGCTTGCTGCTGGCCGCACCACCACAGGGGTGGCCGTGATCGCAGGGACCGGATCCGCCGCCTGGGGCAGGAATTCCGACGGCGGCGAGGCCCGGGCAGGCGGCTGGGGATACCTTCTCGGCGACGAGGGGAGCGGCTACTGGCTGGGCAGGGAAGCCGTCAGGTACAGCCTGCAGCGGATGAACTCCGGCCAGCCGGTGGACGCGCTGACAGCGGCGCTCCTCACCGCGTGCCAGGTGGATGACCCCAACCGACTCATCGCCCTGTTCCACGATCCCGCCAAGGGTCGCCGTTTCTGGGCCCAGCAGGCCAGGCATGTGGTGGCGCAGGCCGAACAGGGGCATTCAGCCAGCCTGGCCATGGTGGACCAGGCCGGGGCGGACCTGGCGAACCTTGCGGCCCAGGTGCTTCGCCAACTCGGACTGCCGGGGCCGGTGATCTTGGGCAGTGGACTCGGCATGAACGTGCCGGCCCTGCAGGAGGCCTTCCGGACCCATCTCGGGGGCCAGGGAATTACCGATGTCAGGATCCTCGACCAGGATCCGGTGTTTGGCGTCCCCCACCTCCTGGCCGAAGAAGCCTAGGTCATCGGCCATCCCGAGCCACCGCCACGCCGAATGGTCACAGTAGGGATTCCATTTGCGCCGATCTCCGTCATGGCGGGTGTTGCGTGCCGCAGATTGGGTTACCGTAACTATCAGTGTGCTGACGACCTCGTCCCGGCACCGTCAGCTGCTGTCCAACAGAACAGGTAAAACCCGCATCATGGACCAGGCGATGATCGAATTCCGGAACGTCACCAAGCAGTACCAGGGCGGCGCTCCCGCCGTGGACGGACTCACCATGTCCGTGGCCAAGGGCTCCTTCACGGTGTTTGTGGGGCCGTCCGGCTGTGGCAAGACCACATCGCTGCGGATGATCAACCGGATGGTTGAACCAACGGCTGGCACCATCACCGTCGACGGCCGCGACGTCACCTCCGTGCCAGCAGCCGAACTCCGGCGGTCCATGGGCTACGTCATGCAGTCCGCAGGCCTCCTGCCGCACCGCTCGGTCCTGGACAACATTGCCACCGTGCCGCGTCTGAACGGCGTGTCCAAAGCCGTAGCCAGAAAGCGCGCCATTGAGCTACTGGATCTTGTGGGACTGGCAAGCCCATTGGGCAAGCGGTACCCCTCACAACTGTCCGGTGGGCAGCAGCAGCGCGTTGGCGTGGCCCGAGCGCTCGCCGCCGACCCACCCGTTCTACTCATGGACGAGCCGTTCAGCGCCGTGGACCCGGTGGTCCGCGACGAGTTGCAGCAAGAACTCCTCCGGCTGCACAAAGACCTGGAAAAGACGATCGTTTTCGTCACCCACGACATCGACGAGGCCACCACCCTGGGCGACCAGGTAGCGGTCTTCGCCGTCGGCGGGAAGTTGGCGCAGTACGCCACGCCGGAGGAAATCCTGCGCGCGCCGGCCAACGATTTCGTGGCCTCCTTCGTTGGCCGCGACAGGGGCTTCCGGCACCTGGGCTTCAGCCCGTCCGACGGCGTCACCCTGCACCGGGTACCTACCGTGATCCGCGACGGCGACTCGCTGGTGGCCGACCCGGCCGCGGCCTCCGATTGGCAGTTGGTGGTGGACGCCGAGATCCGCCCCCTGGGGTGGGCCAAGCCAGGAACCGATACCGACTTGATTCCGGGCGGTTCGCTGTTCCGGCCGGGGGATAGCCTCCGCCGTGCGCTGGACGCCGCCCTGTCGTCACCGTCCGGCCTGGGCGTCGCCGTAGATCACGACGGAAAAGTCATTGGCGTGGTCCGCGGCGGCGAGGTCCTGGCACTTATTGAAGCGGCCCGGCAGGTCCGGCAGGCGGCACTCTGATGGAGTGGTTCCTGGCCAACAGCGGCATGGTGCTGGGGCTTGCCGGCCAGCACCTGGTCCTGGCCGTGATTCCCATGGTGCTTGGGCTGGTCATCGCCATCCCGCTTGCCCAGCTGGCACGCCAGCACAAGGCGCTCCGGTCCGTGATTGTCACCGCCTCCTCGCTGCTCTACACCATCCCCTCGCTGGCCTTGTTCATCCTCCTGCCCACCATCCTGGGCACCCGGATCCTGGACCCGCTGAACGTGATTGTCGCTTTGACCTTGTACGCGGTGGCGCTGCTGGTGCGGTCGGCGTTGGATGCCTTCGATTCGGTGGACCAGGGCGTGAGCCAGGCCGCCGTAGCCATGGGCTACAAGCCGCTGGCCCGGTTTCTGCAGGTGGATCTGCCCCTGTCCCTACCCGTGATGTTTGCCGGGCTGAGGGTGGTCTCGGTCAGCAACATTTCGCTGGTCAGCGTGGCGGCCTTGCTGGGCATCGGTAATTTGGGCCAGCTCTTCACCTCTGGCCTGCAACGCGACTTTGTCACCGAGATCATGGTGGGCATCATTGCCATCCTGGTCCTGGCGTTATTGATGGACGCCGTCCTGGTGCTGGTGGAACGAATCCTGACCCCGTGGGTCCGGGCGGGTAGCCCCAAGGATTCCCGCAACGGCACGACGGCGGATTCCATGGCCACGACGCCGGTACAGGCGGGTGCCTTGTGAGCAACGTCTTTGTGGACACCTACGACTGGCTGGCGGATCCAACACACTGGACCGGTTCAACAGGAATCCCCACCCGGATGGTGGAACACCTGCAGTACACAGGGCTGGTGATGCTGATCGCCGTCGTGATTGCCGTCCCGATTGGGCTGTACGTGGGCCACACGGGGCGGGGGCGGGTGGCCGTGGTGTCCATTGCCGGCGCCCTGCGCGCCCTGCCGACCCTGGGCCTGTTGACCCTTTTCGTGTTGCTTGCGGGCATCGGCCTGATGCCGCCGGTCTGGGCGCTGGTCATCCTGACCGTGCCGCCGCTGCTGGCCGGAACCTACGCAGGGATCTCCAGCGTGGACCGGAACGTGGTGGATGCGGCCCGTGCCATGGGCATGACCGAGCTGCAGGTGCTTTTCCGGGCCGAGCTGCCCAACGCGCTCACCGTCATGTTCGGCGGATTCCGGACCGGCGTGCTCCAGGTGATTGCCACCGTGTCTGTGGTGGCGTATATCAACCTCGGCGGCCTGGGCCGGTACGTGTTCGATGGACTGGTCCTCAGCGACTTCCCGCAGATGCTGGGCGGTTCCCTGTTGATCGCCGTCCTGGCGATCGCCGTCGACCTTGTCCTGTCCCTGATCCAGCGGCTGTTCCTGAACCCGGGCGCCGCAAACCAGAACCTCCGCAGCCAGCAGGCTGCGGGCGACCTCACGGATTCCGTAGCCGCGGACCCTGTGATACCAGGAGGAAAATCATGAAAGTAAGCCGTTCAACCCTAGGCAGGCGGGCCTTTGGGTCGCTTGCCGCCGGCCTCGGCGTGACCTTGGCACTGTCTGCCTGCGGAGGTTCCTCGGACCCCCTGAGCAACACGCCGGCACCGAACGCCTCCGGTGGCTCCACCTCGTTGGTGGTGGGCTCCGCTGACTTCCCGGAGAGCCAGATCATTGCCGAGCTGTACGCCGGCGCACTCAATGCAGCCGGCATCACTGCCACCACCAAACCGAACATTGGTTCCCGCGAGGTGTACTTCAAGGCTGTCCAGGATGGTTCCGTGGACGTGGTTCCGGACTACACCGGCAACCTGCTCCTCTATGTAAACAAAGATGCCACCGAGGTTTCAGCAGCCGACATCCTGTCCGCGCTGCCGGGCAAGCTGCCTGATGGCCTGGCCATCGCGGATGCCTCCAAGGCGGAGGACAAGGACGCCATGGTGGTCACCAAGGCCACGGCCGAGAAGTACCAGCTCAAGTCCATTGAGGACCTCGCCAAGGTGTGCAGTGACATTGTCATTGGTGCCCCGGCAACGTTCTCCGAGCGTGCCTACGGCCTGCCGGGCCTGAAGAAGAACTACAACTGCGAGCCCAAAAAGCTTGAACCATTCAGCGATGGCGGCGGACCGTTGACGCTCAAGGCCCTCCTCGATGACCAGGTCCAGGTGGCAGACATCTACACCACCACCCCGTCGATCGCCGACAACGACCTGGTGGTCCTCGAAGATCCGAAGAACAACTTCATCGCCCAGCAGGTCATCCCGCTGTTCAACAAGTCCAAGATGACAGATGCCGCCAAGTCGGCACTGAACTCGGTGTCCAGCACGCTGACCACCGAGGACCTCATCAACCTCAACCGCGCAGTCAGCGGTAGCCAGAAGCAGGCAGCGAAGGATGCTGCCGCCAGCTGGCTCAAGGAAAAGGGCATCGTCAAGTAGGCGCCACGCCTTCTTGAACCTCCCGTTTTCGGGTGGTAAAGCAGTGCAATGACGACGGCGGCTGCCGGACTTGGTCCGGAAGCCGCCGTCGTCATTCCTGCTTCGGGACGTCCCCGGCGGCGCTTTCCGCGGAGCTCCCTGGGGAGTCCGGCATGTGGGCGAGGTCTCAGCGGTAAAACATCCCGCCTGTGGCATATTTGGACAATGGCAGAATTCAGGCAGTCCACCAAGCTTCATAACGTCCTCTACGACATCCGTGGGCCCATCCTTCAGGCCGCCCAGCAGATGGAAGCGGAGGGGCACCGAATCCTGAAACTGAACATTGGCAACCCCGCCCCCTTCGGTTTCGAAGCGCCGGACGCCATTTTGGTGGACATGATCCGGCACCTGCCTCACGCCCAGGGCTACAGCGACTCCCGCGGTATCTTTTCCGCCCGGACGGCCGTGTCGCAGTACTACCAGACCCGCGGCATCCAGAACATCCACGTAGACGACATCTACCTGGGTAACGGCGTCAGCGAACTCATCACCATGTCCTTGATGGCGCTGCTCAACGGCGGCGACGAGGTGCTGATCCCTACTCCTGACTATCCGCTGTGGACGGCGTCGGTGGCGTTGGCCGGTGGTAAGCCGGTGCATTACCTCTGCGACGAGGAATCCGGCTGGCAGCCTGACCTTGAGGACATGGAAGCCAAGATCACCCCCCAGACCAAGGGCATCGTGGTGATCAACCCCAACAACCCCACGGGTGCTGTCTACCCCGAAGAGACGCTGCGGAAAATCGTGGCGCTGGCTGAAAAGCATGGCTTGGTGCTGTTTGCCGATGAGATCTACGAGAAGATCCTGTACGAGGACGCCGTCCACGTGAACATGGCCAAGCTGACCGGCGACGACGTGTTGTGCCTGACGTTCAGCGGCCTGTCCAAGGCATACCGGGTGTGCGGGTACCGGGCCGGCTGGATGGCCATCTCGGGGCCCAAGCACGACGCCGCGGACTACCTGGAGGGCATCAGCCTGCTGGCCAACATGCGCCTGTGCGCGAATGTGCCTGCGCAGCATGCCATCCAGACAGCGTTGGGCGGCTACCAGAGCATTAACGACTTCATCCTGCCCGGTGGGCGGCTGCTGGAACAGCGCAACAAGGCATACGACATGCTGAACGCCATCCCCGGCGTGAGCACACAACAGGCCCGCGGCGCGCTGTACCTGTTCCCCAAGCTGGATCCCGAAGTTTTCCACATCCGCGACGATGAACGGTTCGTCCTGGACCTTTTGCGCGAGGAAAAGATCCTGGTCTCGCACGGCAGGGCCTTCAACTGGGTCCGACCGGACCACTTCCGGATGGTGACCCTGCCCAACGTCAAGGACATCGAAGAAGCCATTGGCCGGATGGGGGACTTCCTCAGCAGGTACAAGGGCAATTAGCCTGAGCTGACGGGCTGTCCGGGTCCGGTACCAAATGCGAGAGGAATCTCCCCATGGCCAGTGTTGTTGGCTTCAAGCAGTTGCCGTCTGAAACGCTTCGGGTAGGGCAAGGATTTTCGCTGGCGGGGGTGGACCCGGATTCCACCCCCGGCTACCCTGGCGCCAAGCGGGACGGCCAGGTGCTCTTGGCGAGCCAGGATGACGATCTTGCCGATTTGCAGGAGAAACTGTTCGCCGAGTCCCGCTTCGGCGGCACCAAGCGGGCGCTCTTGGTTCTCCAAGCCATGGATACCGCTGGTAAGGGCGGCATTGTTGGCCACGTCATGGCGGCCATGAACCCACAGGGCGTCTCCTTCAAGGCGTTCAAGGCTCCCACCGACGAGGAAAAGTCCCATGACTTCCTTTGGCGGATTGAAAAGGAAGTCCCTGCCGCCGGGATGGTGGGCGTCTTCGATCGGTCGCACTATGAGGATGTCCTGATTCACAGGGTGCACGGCTGGGCCGATGCAGCGGAGATCGAGCGGCGTTACGAAGCCATCAACGCTTTCGAAGCAGAGCTCGCTGCTGCGGGGACCACGGTGGTCAAGGTCATGCTGCACATCAGTGCCGACGAGCAGAAGGAACGGCTGTTGGCCCGCCTGGATGATCCCTCGAAACACTGGAAATACAGCCGCGGCGACCTCACGGAGCGAGCCTTCTGGCCGGACTATATGGCCGCCTACCAGGCCGCGTTGGAAGCGACCAGCACCGACGTTGCGCCGTGGCATGTGGTGCCGGCCAACCGTAAATGGTACGCCCGGATCGCCGTGCAGCAGCTCCTCCTTGGCGCCCTGGGTGGACTGTCCCTCGACTGGCCCAAGGCTGCGTTCGACGTCGCCGAGGAGCGGGACCTGGTGGCGCGCTCCTAGCCTTGCTCGAGTGGTTGGTCGCGGGCTGCGGCCAACCGCTTCCGGGCACCCTCCAGCCATTCCTCGCACCGGGTGGCCAGGGCCTCGCCGCGTTCCCAGAGGGCCAGTGATTCCTCGAGGCTGGCACCGCCGGCTTCGAGCCGGGCGACCACGGCGATCAGCTGCTCCCTGGCGTCCTCGTAGCTGAGTTGAGCCAGCTCAGCAGCTGCCACAGGGTGTTCACTCATGGGTGGATTCCGTTCCTTCGTTGTCTGCGCGTGTGGGGCTGCCTTTGGCGGCCGGTGCTTCGCTACGTTCGGTGTCGCTGTGGGTGCCGTTGGAGGTGGCGGCAAAATGGCCTTCCGCCACCCGGATGGACAGGCGTGCACCGTCCGGCGCTTCATCAGGGTGCCGGATCACCGCGTGCCCGGACGGTGCCAGCGCCGCCGCAGGACCAACCAACGCCAGTTCGACTACGGCGTAGCCCCGATCGAGTGTCTTCTGCGGCGACAGGGCGCGCACCTGCGCCCGGAGGTGCTGGAGTTGGTCGCCTGCTCGCACCACGGCGGTGTTCACCGCTGTTGAGGAGCGGCGGCAGAGCCGGCCCAGTTCCTCGGCGCGGACGGTCACCAGGCCCTCAGGTGCGGCAAGGACCGGGCGGGAACGGAGCGTGGCCAACCTGTCGGCCTCACGGTCCACCAAGCGGTCCATGCTCCGGCGCAAAGTGGCGCGGGCCTGACGGACACCCGCCAATTCCTCGGCGACGTCCGGCACGATCCGTTTTGCTGCGTCGGTGGGAGTTGAGGCGCGCAGGTCTGCAACGTCATCGAGGAGCGGCCGGTCAGCCTCGTGGCCAATGGCGCTGACCACCGGCGTGGTGGCTGCCGCGACTGCCCGCACCAACTCTTCACTGTTGAAGGGGAGCAAGTCCTCCAAAGCACCACCGCCGCGGGCAATCACAATCACGTCCACTTCTGGGCGTTCGTCGAGTTCGCGGAGGGCCCGGACCACTTGGCTGACTGCTGTGTTGCCTTGGACTGCCACTTCGCGGATTTCGAACTCGACGGCGGGCCAGCGGAGAGCCGCGTTGCGCAGGATGTCCTTTTTGGCGTCCGAGTCGCGGCCGGTGATGAGGCCAATCCGGTGGGGGAGGAGGGGGAGTGGTTTCTTTCGTGACTCGGCGAATAGGCCCTCGGCGCCGAGGGCCTGCCGCAGCCGCTCGATCCGTGCCAGCAGGTCGCCTAGGCCTACAGGCCTGATGTCCCGGACCAGCATGTTGAGCCGCCCGGTCTTGATCCAGAACTCCGGTTTGAGCAGGGCCACTACTCTCGAACCCTTTTCCAGCGGGACATCCTGGCGTTCCAGGACCTTGGTCCACACCGACGCCGGCAAAGACACTTCAGCATCCACGTCCCTGAGGGTCAGGTAGGCGTTGGTACCGCGACGGTTGAGCTCAATCACCTGGCCTTCAACCCAGGCCGACGGCGTCCGGTCAATGTGCTGCTTTAGCTTCTGCGACAGCAATTGCAGTGGCCACGGATTGTCGGGGCTGGTTTGAGCCGCAGTTGCCGGCAGCGTGCTGAGGCTGGCCTCGGTTTCGGCTGGCTGTTCAGCCATGCGCCCACCAGCCGGTGACTGGAACTCGTTTCATGGCGTCCTTAACTTGTTCTGGCGTCTGGTGTGCGGCGGTCAACCAACCTTATCCATAAGCTCTATCACCAGGGACTGACAGTGGATGGTCAGGATCCTTGCCTAGGATGGTGGTACCGCCACCAAACCGAAGGATACTGCCGTGCGCACCCTTGTCTCCGCTGTTGCCACCGTTCTGGCGGTCCTCCTGGCTGCCGTGGCAGTCCCGGCCATCTGGCTTGACCGGACCATCGTCCAGGAGGACGGGTTCGTGCAGCTTGCCGCACCCCTGGGCAAGGACGCCGAGTTCCAGCAACGACTTGCGACGGCGGCGGTGGGCACCATCGATACCAGCGGCGTGCCCGGAATAGTAGCCGGCGTCGTCGAACCTGTCCTTGAGGCCGCTGCAACGTCGTTGACCAGCCTGCCCGGCTTCCCGGCCGCGTGGCAGGAAACGCTGCAGCGCAGCCACCGGCTGAGCTTCGCCCCCAGCACCGATGCTGCCGGAGGCACCGCATTGACACTCGACGTGGCGCCGCTGGTGGGGTTGGCGACCGAGGAGGTGTCGCGCGCTGTTGGTTTGTCCCTTGATGCTCCGAGCGAGACGTTGATCACCGTGGGCAAGCCGCAGCAGAAGGAATGGACTGAGCAACTGACCACCTACGCACCGGCAGGCTACCTGCTGGCGATCGGCGCAGGGATTGCGTTGCTGCTGGCACTGGTGGCGGCGCGCCGCCGCAGGACGGTGCTGGCTGCTGCTGGCATTGGCGCACTGATTATTGCCGCGCTGTGGGCGCTGGCCGTAGGGATGGGGTCCGCCATGGTGCTGAACACCGAGACCGGCAATGAGCTGGGCAACCTGTTCCGGGATGAGTTCGTTCCTGCCGCGGCCACAAGCTTCCAGGGCTGGGCCGGCATCACTGCCGTGGTAGGCGGCGTGCTGTTGGTGGGCGCCATTGTGGCGGGCGTCTCGTCCCGGCTGCGGGCGCGACCCAACCGGTAGCATGGACTCATGACTTCCACAGCTGTTTCCTTGTCGATGCCAACCATTCCGCGTAGGCGCCGCTCACCCGAGGAAGTCGCGGCCGCGGCCCCCGTCAACGGCACCAAGCGGGTCCTGCTGGCTGCGCCCCGCGGATACTGCGCGGGCGTTGACCGGGCAGTCATTGCCGTGGAGAAGGCGCTGGAGCATTACGGCAGCCCCGTGTATGTCCGCAAGCAGATCGTGCACAACGTGCATGTTGTCAGCTCGCTGGAGGCTAAAGGCGCCATCTTCGTGGAGGAAACCGACGAGGTACCTGAGGGCTCGCTGGTCATTTTCTCGGCCCACGGTGTCTCGCCTGCCGTGGTGGAGTCCGCGGAGGAGCGGGGCCTGCGCACCATCGATGCCACCTGCCCCCTGGTCACCAAGGTGCACAAGGAAGCGGTCCGTTTTGCCAAGGACGACTTCGATATCCTGCTGATCGGCCACGACGGCCACGAGGAAGTCGAAGGGACCGCCGGTGAAGCACCGGACCACATCCAGATCATTAACGGCCCGCACGAAGTTGACCAGGTGACCGTTCGGGATCCCGAGAAGGTCATTTGGCTCTCGCAGACCACGCTGAGCGTCGACGAGACCATGGAAACTGTCCGGCTCCTGAAGCAGCGTTTCCCCACCCTGCAGGATCCGCCCAGCGACGACATCTGCTACGCCACCACCAACCGCCAGGTGGCCATCAAGAAGATTTCACCGCAGGCCGAGCTGGTCATCGTGGTTGGCTCTGCCAACTCGTCCAACTCTGTCCGGCTGGTTGAAGTGGCACTGGAGTACGGGGCCAAAGCTTCCTACCGAGTGGACTTCGCCAACGAGGTGGACGAAACCTGGTTCGAGGGCGTAGCTACGGTAGGTGTCACCTCCGGCGCCTCTGTGCCTGAGGTACTGGTCCAAGACGTCCTCCGGCTGCTGGCCGATTACGGCTACGGCAGTGTGGAAGAAGTCGTCACCGCCGAGGAAGACCTACTCTTCTCGCTGCCGAAGGAACTGCGGGCCACCCTCAAGCAGGCTGGCGACGTCAGCCGTGCCCTCGGTGGCCGCAAGTCCCGCAGCTAGCTGCACCCAGCTGGTTCCCTGCCGGGACGTTCGTTCATGACGACCGCTGCGGGGCCCCGGTCAGGCTGCCTCATCGTCGCGTTGCAGTTCCGGAGCTGCGACAGCCCGTGGCGTGACTTCCACGGCGGGCGGCGCCACCAGGCCGGCTTCGTCCATGGCGTTGAGTTTCCGCGCCGTGGGCAGGACGCGGGCTTCCAGGGTTCCCACCATCGAGTTGTAGCGGTCCACGGACGTTTTCAGTGACGAACCCAGGCGGGTGACGTTCTCGCCCAGGGTGCCCATCCGGTCATAGAGCTGGCGGGCCAGTTCGAAGAGTTCCCTGGCACTGTCCGTCAGCACGTCCTGGCGCCAGGTGAAGGCGACGGACTTGAGCACGGCCAGCAGGGTGCTGGGCGAAGCCAGGACTACGTTTCTGGTGAGGGCGTGGTCCAGGAGTTCCGGATCGGTGGTGAGGGCTGCGGCCAGGATGGATTCGGCAGGCAGGAAGCACACCACCAGTTCCGGTGAGTTTCCGGGGATGTCCCAGTACTTTTTGGTGCCCAAGGCGTCCACGTGTGCGCGTAGGGCTTTCGCGTGGGCGGCCAAGAGGGCCTGCTGGTTCCGTTGTGCCAGGGCAGCGGGGATGCCGGGCGTGCCGGGCTGCTGCGATCCGGCGCTGCCGAGTTCCTGGGCCTGGAGATAGGAGGACAGCGGTACTTTGGCGTCTACCACCAACTGTTTCTGGCCAGGAAGTTGGACCACCAGGTCTGGGCGGAGAGCGGAGTCCGTCCCTGTGCTGTGGACCTGTTCAATGAAGTCCACGTGCCGCAGCATTCCGGCGGCTTCCACCACCCGGCGCAACTGCACTTCACCCCATTGGCCGCGGGCGCTGTTGGACCGGAGTGCAGACTCCAAGGCATGCGTGGACCGGATTAGCTGTTCGTCGGAGAGGCGTGCCTCCTGCAGTTGCTGGGCCAGTTGACCGTACTGCTCCACCCGGTCACGTTCTAGGAGGGCAACCTGTTGCTGCACGGCGGTGAGTTTTTCGGCCACCGGTGCGAGGGCGCGGAGCACCCCACCGTCCTGGTTCCTGGCCTCGCCGAGCTCACGGTTCTGGGCCGCGAGAAGGCGACGTTCGGCGTCGGCCGCTGCGAACTTTGCCGAAACGTCCGAGAGTCGGGAGGAGACGGCGTCGAAGTCTTCCTCCAGCCCGATGGACTTCCTCCGGAAGGCGAAAAAGGTGGCTGCGGCGCCGACAAGAGCGCCTAGCAACAGCATGAAGAGGGCCAAAATCAGGGCAAATGGATCCATGTCCTTACTGTTGCATGGGGCTCTGACAATTTGCGGCAGGTAGAATCTATGCTCGTGGCTCTAACTATTGGCATCGTCGGACTGCCCAACGTCGGCAAATCAACTCTCTTCAACGCATTGACCCGGAATCAGGTCCTGGCGGCGAACTATCCGTTCGCCACCATCGAGCCGAACGTCGGCGTGGTCAACCTGCCTGACCCGCGGCTGCAGAAGCTTGCGGAGATCTTCGGGTCCCAGCGTTTGCTGCCCGCTCCGGTGTCCTTTGTGGACATTGCCGGCATTGTGAAGGGTGCGTCCGAGGGCGAAGGCCTGGGCAACAAGTTCCTTGCCAACATCCGCGAAGCTGAGGCGATTGCCCAGGTGGTGCGCGTGTTTGACGATCCCGATGTGATCCACGTTGATGGCAAGGTGGACCCGCGCTCCGATATGGAGACCATTAACACTGAATTGATCCTCGCCGATCTGCAGACTATCGAAAACGCGATCCCGCGGATCGAAAAAGAAGTCAAGATCAAGAAGCGGGACGCCGCCGAACTGGCTGCGATCAAGGCGGCACAAGCTGTCTTGGAACGCGGCGACACCGTTTTCTCTTCCATCAATAGTGACAAGCTGGAGATGGAGCACCTCAAGGAACTCGGCCTGCTGACCGCCAAGCCGTTCATCTACGTGTTCAACTCCGATGAGGGCATCCTCGGCAGTCCGGAGAAGCAGGCCGAACTGCGCGCCATGGTGGCTCCCGCCGACGCGATCTTCCTGGACGCGAAGCTCGAATCCGACCTTGTTGAGCTGGACGAGGAGGAGGCTCGGGAAATGCTGGAAATGAACGGGCAGGACGAGTCCGGCCTGGATCAGCTTGCCCGCGTAGGCTTCCACACCCTGGGCCTGCAGACCTACCTCACGGCAGGTCCCAAGGAATCCCGCGCCTGGACCATCCGCCAGGGCGACACCGCCCCGCAGGCCGCCGGCGTCATCCACTCCGACTTCCAGCGCGGCTTCATCAAGGCCGAGGTAGTGTCCTTCAACGACCTAGTGGATGCCGGGTCCATGGCCGAAGCCAAGTCCCGCGGCAAGGTCCGGATCGAAGGCAAAGAGTACGTGATGGTCGACGGCGACGTGGTGGAGTTCCGGTTTAACGTGTAGGGCTGCTGCTGACGTGATGCTGCCCGGTCCTTTTGAGGGCCGGCAGCCACATGGGGTCAACCGGCCGACGCGACCTGTGAGCCCAAGTTATCCACACACGGCAGATTTTTGGTCTGGCAACGAGATGGCCGGCTCAGAATCGTTGTATGGGAATCAGATACTACGCATATGCATTTGATAGCGACCAGACCAGGGGAGCACTCGCCGATCCACGCGCGGTGATCGGTTCAGACCTCTTCGCGGACGCCTGCGGGCTCGAACCAGGCCTCACCCTGGGAGTTACGGACTTCCGGCAAAGCCTGCCAGAGCGGGACCTTCTGTACCTCGACAAGGCGTGGTCGCTACTGCAGCGGATCACCGCTCCGCGCTCTTCAGATGATGAGGCCAGGGCGGCCTATTGGATGTTCGAAGGGCAGGTTTCCTACACCGACCATGGCTATGCGTGGCGGCCGTGGGTGCGCGCTCTCCCCCCTCACGAGGTGGCACTCATTGCCCGCGATCTGGAGACAGTCAGCGACGGAGACATAAACGCTGGCCTGATCGGAATCTACCCGTCTGGACATGAACTGGAATCCGAGGTGGTTTACGCTAGCGCCTACCTCGAGCGTGCCAGGGACTTTGTCCGGGCAGTGGCCTCAGATGGGCGGGGGTTCGCCTACATGATCGGGTGACGGCGATTCAGCTGAGTCGTCGCTAATCCCGGCGATGACGCCTCAAAACTGGCCGTGTAGTACGGTGCTACGATTAGTACATGACTAGGAGCAGTCAGCCGACCCGCCTTCCCGCCGACGTGTACGAATCCGCTCTCGCGGCCACGCTCGTCACGTCACGGACCGTGCCGCAACAGATTGCGCACTGGGCCCGCATCGGGCGTGAGTTGGAAATGTCACCGGGGATGAACCACCGTGCCGTCACCCAGGTCCTGGCTGGTACGGGTTCATACGACTCGCTCGATGAGCAGGAACAGGCAATTGTCCGCGAAGAATGGGTCAGTCGTATGACCGTGCGGCGTGATGAGCTTGACTACGCAGCACAGTTTGCCGCCGTCGGGGAGTCATACTCAGAGCTCGACGAGGACGGGAACCTCCTTATTCACCCTGCCCGGGCCTGATGCCACTGCTTCATCTGCTAGCTGGACCCAACGGCGCTGGGAAGTCCACCTACGTTCGTGATGTTCTGAAGCCAGCAACCGGCTTGCCGTTCATCAATGCCGCTGAGATCGCCGCTTCTTTGTGGCCTGAAGCGCAAGCCGACCATGCTTACGAGGCAGCGCAGATTGCCGAAGCACGGCGACGAGAGCGAATCGCCCACGGAGATTCCTTTATGTCGGAGACGGTTTTTTCTCACCCAAGCAAAGTTCAACTCGTCGCCGATGCCGTAGCCGCCGGATACCTCGTCTACCTTCACGTGGTCATTGTCCCGGTGGAACTCACCGTTCAGCGCGTCATTGAGCGCGTGCGGCGCGGCGGACACGAGGTGCCTGAGCAAAAGATTCGAGAACGCTACGAGCGTTTATGGTTACACGTTCGCGGGGCGATCCAAATCGCCGATACGGCTGAGGTGCTCGATAACAGCAGCGCACGCACACCATTTCGCCAGTGCGCGTTGTTTGGCCACGGCGCGATTGTCGGGTCCCCAGACTGGCCGAGGTGGACGCCGGACTTACTGCGGCAATCATAGGGTTCCGGTAGGTCGGGCGCCTACGCCACCGGCTTGGTCGCGGCGCCGTCAAGCCACAGGGTCTCCGACTCGTCGCGGTGGACCCCGTCGGTTCCGACGTGCTTGGTGCTGATCGTCGGTCCCTTCTGGATGACATGGACCAGTGCCATCCCGTGGCCCCGTCCGAGCTCGTAATCGTCCTTCAACCAGGCCAGAATCTCGCCGGCTTTTACCCCGGGCTGATCCAGGCCCTTCTCTTGGGCCAGCTCCACCAACTGCCGCGGCGTCAAGCCGGTCTTCTTTTCGATGGTGTCCAAGTAGGCCTGAAATGACACGGGTACTCCTTTGCGCCGGGGGCTGAGCCTGATGAATCGTCGGCGTGAACTGTACCCTGTCGATCCGCCGCAGAACAGGGCTCCAGATCACGATGAGCAACTACGATCAAGCCATGACGAATCTTCAGGGTGCAGTGGTTCTGGTTGTCGGCGCAACAGGCGGGCTCGGCTCGCGGATCGCTGTTCAATTGGAGGGTAAGGGCGCCACCGTTGTCCGGTCATCAAAGTCCGCCGGGCACGATCTCCGCGATCCCGCCGCGGTCCAGGAGGTCCTGAGCAACACGGTAGAGCAGTACGGACAGCTCGACGGCGTGGTGGTCGCGTCAGGAGTGGTCGCCTTTGGGGCCGCGGCCGAGCTTGAAGCGAAGACGGTGGACGAACTCTTCGCCGTCAACACCACCAGCGTCATCCAGCTCATCAGCCAAAGCCAGCCGCACCTGGCTGACTCGGCCAAAGCTGGAAGGGACCCGTTCATCGTCACCCTCAGCGGAGTGGTGGCGGAGTCACCGGTCGCCGGCGTGGCAGCGTACTCGGCGTCGAAAGCGGCGCTGGCCGCCTTCGTCACCGCTGCCGGGCGTGAATATCGCCGCGTCGGCATCCGGGTCCTGGACGCCCGGCCCGGCCACACCGGCACCGCGCTGTCCGAGCATCCCATTGCGGGCACTGCACCGAAATTTGGGGCGGCACTGGATCCAGACGGCGTGGCAGCGCGGATCGTCACAGGCATCGTCGACGGCGAAAAAGACCTGCCCAGCACCGCATTCGGGCAGTAGCGACTATCCCGAGCGGGCCACGTCCCGGCTGAGGACGCCGGGCCAGGTGGCCACGTCCGCGGGGGTGCGGGCCACGCTCAAAGTTGCGTTCGGCAACAACGCGGCCAAGGACTCCGCCGTCGAGAGCGGATGGCCGGGATCGTCCACCCAGGCCAGGATCGACGTCGGAACCTGGATCCGCGCCATGGCCTCGCGGGGTGGCAAATCGCTGAGTGCCGCGCCCCGCAGCACTGACGGCAGGAGTGCATCGGCAACGTCGGGCACTGTCTTGGGGACGCCCATGGTGGCCGGCGGTGGAGCCGTTCCACTGTTGGTGGCGATGAACGCCTCAACCCCCACTGCCTCGATGAGCTCGGCCGCAGCCAAATAGTTGGCAGCCTGCGCGGGCCGGGTTTCCCAGGCAGTGGGCGGCACCATCAGCGTGAGGCCGGTGAAGCGATCAGGCTCACGGGCTGCGGCATGCAGGAGCGTCCCCGTCCCCATGGAAGGGCCCACGCCGTGGACCCGCTCGCCGGGAAACCACTGATCGAGCAGCTTCAGTAGGTCGTCCGCCAGGCTCTGCCAGCGATAGTCCGCAGGATGCGTGCGCCCGGTGCTCAGGCCGTGGCTGCGGGCGTCATACCGCAGCAACCGCGTCCCGCTCAGGCCCCGGCCCAGGTCGAGGTTGAGCAGCCGATCGTGGGCGCGGCTCGACGTCAGGCCGTGCAACTGCACCACCGGATGGCCGTGTTCGTCGCTGAAAGAAACATTGAGCACGGCTCCTGAAACCTCGAAAGTGGGCATCTGACTCCTCAGCTCGTGACGAAACGTCGCATGAAACATTCAGGCTATCTGGAGCCGCTAGGATGCTGCCATGCGGCTGACCAACGTCACCCACCTACGCCTGCCTTTCGGACGACTCTGGGGTTACGACGTCAGTGTTTCCGGGCTCGGGCGGAGGCTTCCGGTGTCCTTCGACCAACGGCTCCACGTGGGCGCAGGGGATCGCCCCGGCTCGTGGATGGCCCTCTCCTTCCGGCTGCCTGCCCCCACGCATCGGGAGGCCATCGCTGAGGCCTGGCTCGCCGTCGTCGGCCGTCACGGCACCTTGCGGACAGCCTTCACGGCGGGGCTGGCCGGGCCGGAGCTGCACCAGATCGAGATTGGCGCCGGCGCCTGGACAGAACACCAGGTCGCAGCTGGTCAGGCTGTCAACGATGCACTCCGCGGGGTCCTCGATGCAGCCTGTTCGCCGCACCAGCAGCCATCGCACCGGCTGTGCGTGCTTGAGACGGCCGCCAGCACCACCGTGGTCATTGCCGCCGACCACGCGCACGTGGATATGTGGTCGATGCTGGTGATCGCTCGTGACCTGTTGGCAGCGCTCGACGCCGGTCCAACGGAAGGCGGTCCGTGGCCCCATCCGGCGCCCGCGTTCGTCGACCACACCCAGGCGCTCCTCGATCGGCCCGTAGCGCCAGCGGAGGTCCGGCATCGCTGGGCAAGCATCATCGAGGACAGCGGCGGTGTCATGCCGCTGTTCCCGCTGCCCCTGGGTGCGTCGGATCCGCAGCCCGAACGCGTGGAGGTGCGGGACGTTTTTGATCTCGACGACGGTGCAGCCTTTGCGGCGCAGGCCCGGAACGACGGGGTTTCCACCCTCACCCTCGCCGTGGTGGCCTTGACGGCCGTCACCCAGGAGCTGGCCGGAACGCCGCTGCGTGCCGTCTTCCCCGTGCACAGCCGTTTCGATGGCACCTGGCACGATTCGGTGGGCTGGTTCATCACCAATTCTGTGCTGGAATCTGCGGTGGCTGAGCCGACGGCGGCAGCCGCCGCGGTCCGGGAAGCCGTGCAACTTGGCTCGTGGCCACTCGCGGACGTGTTGGGCCCCTGGGACGGCATGCCCATCGCGCCAGGCATGTTTGCCATCTCCTGGCTGGACCTCCGCAAACTGCCGGTCCGCATCGACTCCGTGGGGCTCGACGCCCAATATGTGAGTGCGGCGATCGACACGGACGGCGTCATGCTCTAGTTCATCCTTGACGACTCTGGGCTGCACCTGCGTTGCCGGTACCCCGACACGGACGAGGCCCGGGCCAACGTGGGCGGCTGGCTTGACCTGTTGGTGGCCCGCCTGCAGGCTGCCGCGCGGACGTCCGTGCGTGGCATCTTACGACTGGCAGGGGGGACTTTCAGGCTGGAACATGCCACGCGGGACGACGTGCCCGCCATTGCCGCACTCCTGTCAGACGACGACTTTGGGCCCGACCGGGAGTCCCCGGAGCTTGCCCCGTACGAGGCGGCGTACGCCTTGGTGGTGCGGGACCGATCCAATTATCTGGGAGTGGTCCGTAATGAGGAAGATTGCATTGTGGCCACCATGCAACTCACTGTCATTCCGGGCCTTTCCAGGGGAGGTTCGTCCCGGTTGCAGATCGAGGGGCTCCGCGTGGCCGACGCCTCGCGTTCCCAGGGCCTAGGCACGGCCATGGTGGAATGGGCGCACGCCTTTGGCCGCGCCCGCGGGGCGCACCTGTCGCAGGTCACCACCGACGAAGCACGCGAGCGTGCCCGGGCCTTCTACGCGCGGCTCGGCTACCGGAGCGCCCACGTGGGGCTCAAACGGCACCTCTAGGTCGTGGCGGGGGTCCATCCCAACGCAGGACCCAGATGGGTGGCGATGTCCGTGAGGATCTGCACGTAGTCTTCGTGGTCGAAACTGAACGGCAACGCGAACGCCACCTCGTCCACCTCCCGGAAGCCAGCGTGCGCATACAGTTGCTCGGCGATCTCGGCACTGGAACCAATCAGGTCCGGGGCAAACATGATCCGCTTGGGCCCCTGCGGCGTCCGCGTGCGGGGCGTCCGCTCGGCAACATAGTGCTGGTATTTCGCCCGCTGCTGCGCCGACGCTGAATCCGTGGGGATGACCACCAGGCCCTGCGACACGCGTGCTGGACTGTTTGGATGCGATGCCGCGGCAGCCTCCCGGTACGCCCGGATTTGTGCCTGCTGGACCAGGGCGAAGTCGGGATCCTGGTCGGCGTCGGCCGGGAAAATCACGCTGCTGGACAGCAGATTGAAGCCGTTCGTCCCGGCCCAGACGGCGGACTTATGGCTCGCCGCGCCGTACCAGAGGCGGTCCCGCAGACCGGCCGAATGCGGCTCCACCCGGTTGGAGAACTCCTCCACCACACCCTCTTTCCCGGCGAACTCACGGACGGGTTCGCCGGCAATCAGCCGGGCTAGGCGCTCCACTCGGGCGTAGCTGAAGTCCTCTACATCAGCAGAATCCGGATAGAGCTCGGCCTTGACCGTGCCATAATGCATTGGCTCGCCAACGCTCAACCCCGGATTGATGCGCCCACCGGCCAGCAGGTCAACAGTGGCGAGGTCCTCGGCCAGGCGCAGGGGGTTTTCCCAGCCCACCGGCGTCACCGCAGTGCCGAGCTCAATCCGGGACGTCCGCTGGCTGGCGGCTGCCATCACCGCAATCGGGGAGGAAATGCCGAACTGCAGGTGGCGGTGCCGTAGCCAGGCGCTGTCAAAACCCAGGCGCTCGCCGAGTTCAATGACCTGGAGCGTCGACTCGTGCCCGGCGGCGGGGTTGGCCGGATCGAACAGGCCAATGGTCAGGAAACCAAGTTTGCGCAGCGGACGGGATGAATCGGGCATGGGCATCCTTCGAAAATCGGCGGCAATGTGCTCCCAGACTATGTGTTTGGCGTGAGGGCCTTGCCGCGCAAGGAGCCAAGTTACCGTCTGCGTCACTATCGTTGGGGCATGACGAACGGACCGCACCTCCGCCTGGTGATGCCGCACCAGCTTTTCGAGGACCACCTCGATGCCGGGCCAGGCACGGTGTTCGTCCTGGTGGAGCATGACCTGCTGTTCCGCCAGTACGCTTTCCACTCGCACAAACTGGTCCTGCACAAGGCGTCAATGGCCGGGTTCGCGCGACGCCTCCGCGGGCTGGGTCACGAGGTGGAGGTCCTTGGCAGTAACGCCACCAGAAGCTCGCACGATCAGCTCGTAGAGCTGGTCAAGGCGCAGCGCCCAGCCCAGGTGACGTGGTTCGACGTGGTGGACGACTGGCTTGAGCAAGACCTGCACGCCGCCCTCCTTGCCGGCGGCTACCGGATGCGCCCCGACGATGTGCTGGAGACGCCAAACTTCCTCACCGATCGGGGCCAGATTGAGGACTGGTTCGCGCGGAAGAAGCCGCGCATGCATGACTTCTACATCTGGCAGCGGCGTCGCCTCGATGTCCTGCTCGACGGCGGCAACCCGGTGGGCGGCAAGTGGTCCTTTGACGCCGACAACCGAAAGAAACTGCCGCGCGGCTATGTTCCACCAGCAGTGCGGCAGTTCGCGGAGCATCCAGTACTGCAGGCACAGGGGACCTTCGATCTCGAAGCCCTGCTGGCTGACGCACCCCAGGCAGCGCCCGACGGCGGCACCCAGCCGGGTGCCGACGTCGAGCACGCCATCGCCTGGGTCCGACGGGAATTCCCGGCTGCGCCGGGGGACCCCAGCCAGTTCAGCTGGCCAACAACCACGGATGAGGCCCGCGCGCATTTGCACGAATTCGTCAGCGAGCGGCTGCACGATTTTGGCCCCTACGAGGACGCGATCTCGGCCACGCACCCGTTTATCGCGCACAGCATGTTGACCGCCAGCCTGAATATTGGACTGTTAAGTCCCCACGAGATCCTCGCTGCGGTCCTCGACGGCGCAGGCGCCGACACGCCACTCGCGTCCCTCGAGGGATTCGTCCGGCAGCTCATCGGCTGGCGGGAATACATGCGCGCCACGTACCAGACACAGGGACGGCGGATGCGGACAGCCAACAGGCTGGACCACCACAACGAACTCGGCGCCGGGTGGTGGGATGCGAAGACCGGGCTGGCGCCGGTTGACCTGGTGGTCTCCCGGGTGCTGGCCACCGGCTACGCCCACCACATTGAACGCCTCATGGTGCTGGGCAACGCGATGTCCTTGCTGCGGATCCATCCCGATGCCGTCTACCGGTGGTTCATGGAGCTCTTCATCGACGCCTATGACTGGGTGATGGTCCCCAACGTCTACGCCATGAGCCAGTTTGCGGCCGGCGAGCAGATCACCACCAAGCCGTACGTCTCAGGCAGCAACTATCTCAAGAAGATGTCTGACCTGCCGCCGGGGGAGTGGATGCGGGACTGGGATGCGCTGTATTGGACGTTCGTCGCGGACCATCGCACGGTCTTGGCCGCCAACCCGCGCACGCAGATGACCGTGCGGCTGTTAGACAAGATGGACGCGGTTACCAGGGAAGAGCACCAACGCCGCGCACACCGTATCCTGACTTTGGCGGGCCCGATCGTGCGCGCCCCGGAGCCCCCTGGGGTAGGACAACACAAGGAGGCGCCATGCCCACCGGGCGATTGATGCGGGCCCTGACCGCGGCGGCAGCCATGGCGATCGTTCTCTCGGGGTGCCAAGGCGGCGGAAGCGCACCGGTGGTGGTGGGTGAATCGCCCCGCGGTGGCAGTGTCACGGTGGCGGAGGTCAACGCCTTTACCTCGTTCAATCCCTATGGAACCAATGGCAACACGGACATCAACTCCAAGATCGCCGCCGCCACCCACTCTGGGTTCTTTTCGCTGGATAAGTCGGCATTGCTGGTGCGCAACGAAAAATTCGGCCGCTACGAGAAGATTTCCGACGATCCGTTGAAGGTCCGGTACACGGTCAACGACGGCGTGAAATGGTCCGACGGCGATGCTGTCGACGCCGGGGACCTCCTCCTCGCGTGGGCGTCCGGTTCCGGGTATTTCGACGACGCCGATCCCGCCGCTGCCACCGGCACCAAGTACTTCGCCGCTGCGGATACCAGTGGGCTCAATGGAACTGCCTTGCCGGAGCTGGGCAGCGATGGTCGGTCGATCACCCTGGAGTACGCTCAGCCGTACGCTGACTGGGAGGTGGCGTTCGACGTCGGCATGCCAGCCCATGTAGTGGCCGCAAAGTCTGGGCTGAGCGACGAGGCGGCCCTGATCAAGCTCATCCGCGACTCGCCTCGAGGTGACGCTGACAAACCCTCGGTGAACGCCGCGTTGAAGCGGGTGGCCGATTTCTGGAACACCGGATTCGATACCACCAGCATCCCCGACGACCCCGCACTGTATCTCTCCAACGGGCCATACATTGTGCGCGATATAGTCCCGGGAGCGTCACTGCGGCTGGTGCGAAACCGGGACTACGACTGGGGCGAAACGCCGGCCCTGGATGAGATCAACGTGCGGTTCAGCACCGATCTGACGGCGGCCGTCCAGGCGTTGCGGAACGGCCAGGTGAACATCATCTCGCCCCAGCCCACTGCCGGTACGGAAGCCCTGTTCTCCAGCCTCAGTGCACAGGGGGCCAGCGTGGAGAGGTATAACCAAGCGGGTTTTGATCACTTGGACTTGAACTTCACCGGCCCGTTCGCCAGCAAAGACGTGCGCGAGGCTTTCCTCAAGACTGTTCCTCGCCAGGCCATTGTGGACGCTGTCGTGGGAGACTTCATCCCTGACTCGGCGCCATTGGATTCCCAGGTGTTTCTCCCCGACCAGCCGAAGTACAAGGACGCCATCAAGGCCAACGGGTCTGAGGCCTATACCGACGTGGATCTTGACGGCGCCAGGAGCCTACTCAAGGGCGCAACACCCACTGTCCGGATTCTCTACAACCGGGACAACCCCAACCGGGCCAAGGCGTTCGCCCTGATCCAGACCTCCGCGGCCAAGGCTGGCTTCGCGGTGGTGGACGCTGGACAGTCCAGCACCGAGTGGGCCAAGGCATTGCGCGCTGACGGGCACGATGCTGCCTTGCTGGGCTGGATTGGCACCGGAGCCGGGGTCAGCCGCGTCCCGCAGATCTACCGCACCGGAGCCGGAAGCAACTTCAACGGCTTCTCCGACCGGGACGCAGACGCCGCCATGGGCGAGCTGGTCCGGACCTCCGACCTGGGCAAACAGGATGAGCTGCTGGCCGCCGTCGATAAGCGGCTGTGGGAAAACGCCTATGGGCTGCCGCTCTATCAGACCGTGGGGACCACAGCCGTGTCTGCCCGGGTTGCTGGCGTGACCTCCAGCGCTGGTCCGCTGGGCATCTGGTGGAACGTGGCGCAGTGGCGGCTGGCATAGCGTAGCCCGCCCCGTTGTGGCTCTGCTGGGCGCCACCTGGGAGCTTGCTCGCAGCATTTACGGCAAGCGCTTACAGTGCCGATTTTACCCAGCCGCCTACCGCCGAGTAGCATGTGACTTGCACAACTTCAGGTGGCCGGGTAGTGAGCTAAAACACTCCGGTCACGGTTTAGCAACGGAGTACCAGTATTTGGACTTCGTGCGGTTAGGCTACTTACATATGTAGGCCAGATCACAGCGGATAGCTGTGTCCAGCCTGCGGGGAACCATGGAATTTCCCCTAGATATCTCCAACAACTCATAGGAGGCGGAATGCGTTTTGCGCGCACTTCCAAAGCACTGGGCATCGTGGCAATCGCCGCGCTTGCCCTGACCAGTTGCGGCACCGGAGGCGGCAGCAATGACGGTGGCGGGGACGCAACCGGAGATCCCAACAAGGTCATCACGGCGTACAGCAACGAACCACAAAACCCGTTGCTCCCGGCCAACACCAACGAGGTGTACGGCGGGCGCGTCGTCGAACTGCTCTTCGAAGGCCTTCGGACCTACGACGCAGACGGCAAACCCGTCAACGCCCTCGCGGATTCCATCGAATCCAGCGATGCCCAGAACTGGACCATCAAGGTCAAGTCCGGCCAGAAGTTCACCAACGGTGAAGAGATCACGGCCAAGACGTTCGTTGATTCCTGGAACTTCGCAGCCAACTCCAAGAACCTGCAGAACAACGGCTTCTTCTTCGAGTCCATCGCGGGCTACGAGGATGTTTCGGCCGTTGACACGCAGACCGGCGCTGACGGCAAGAAGACGTCCACCCCGGCACCGAAGGCAGAGACCATGTCCGGCCTGGTCGCCACGGATGACTCCACCATCACGGTGAAACTCGCCCAGCCAGAGGCCGACTGGTCGTTGCGCCTTGGTTACTCGGCGTTCTTCCCGCTTCCCTCGGCCGCCTTGACTGACCCGAAGGCCTACGGCGAAAACCCGGTTGGCAACGGTCCGTACAAGATGGAGAAGGAAGGCGCGTGGGTTCACGACCAGTCCATCTCCTTGGTCAAGAACGCTGACTACAGCGGTCCTCGCGAGTCCAAGAACGGCGGCGTGAGCTTCAAGTTCTACACCGATCCGGGCCCCGCATACACCGACCTGCAGGGCGACAACCTGGACATCACTGACGTCCTGCCGTCCAACGCCTTGGCAACCTACGTCACCGATTTCCCGGACCGTAACTCCACCAAGCCGGTCGCCACCGACTCAACCCTGAACATCCCGGGCTACAACCCGAACTTCCAGGGTGAAGCCGGAAAGCTCCGTCGCCAGGCACTTTCCTACGCCATCAACCGCGAGGAAATCGCCAAGGTTGTCTTCAACAACACCCGCACCCCGGCCAAGGCTTTCGCCCCGCCGGTGATCGACGGATTCAAGGGTGACCTCAAGGGCAGCGAAGTCCTGAAGTTCGACGCTGACAAGGCTAAGCAACTCTGGGCCGACGCTGAGAAGATCCAGCCCTACGACGGCTCCAAGCCCCTCCAGATCGCCTCGAACACCGATGGTGGAAACAAGGAATGGATTGACGCCGTAGCCAACGGTTTCAAGAACAACCTGGGCATCCAGGCCGAAATCCAGCCGTTCGCGAAGTTCGCTGAAGTTCTGAACCTCCGCAAGTCCCAGTCCCTCCCGGGCCTGAGCCGCGCCGGCTGGCAGGGTGACTACCCGTCCCTCTACAACTTCCTCGGACCCGTCTGGGCCACTGGTGCATCGTCCAACTACGAGAAGTACTCGAACCCCGAGTTCGACAAGCTCCTCAAGGAAGGCCTTGCCGCCAAGACCACCGAAGAAGCGAACGACAAGTTCAACCAGGCACAGGAAGTCCTCTTCGAAGACCTCCCCGGCCTGCCGCTCTGGGATCAGGCTCGTCCGATCGTGTGGAGCAACAACGTCATCTCCGCCGAAACCGGCTGGAATGGCAGCATCCTGTACTACAACATCACGGCTAAGTAGTCACCAGAACTAAACTTGCCGCTGGCACAATGGGGGTCCGGTCAACGCCGGGCCCCCTTTGGCCTGTACGGCAGGAAGGCACGCATGAACCTGTTCGCTTCCCACCCGGAAGGCTGGTGAACCTGTGGTCCGTTTTATCCTGCGCCGACTCCTTCAGGTGATCCCTGTCTTTATCGGCACCACCCTTTTGGTCTATTACATGGTGTTCGCCCTTCCCGGCGATCCCATCGCTGCTCTCTTCGGGGAGCGCCAGCCGCCGCAGTCTGTTATCGACACCCTGCGCGCACAGTACAACCTCGACCAGCCCTTCTGGGTCCAGTACGGTCTCTTCCTGAAGAACCTCTTTACCTTCAACCTTGGCGTTGATTTCACCGGCCAGCCCATTGCGGCAGGGCTCGCCCGGGTCTTCCCCGTGACGGCGATGCTCGCGGTTGAGGCATTGGCCATCCAGGCTATCTTCGGTGTGGCTTTTGGCGTCTTCGCCGGCCTGCGCCGCGGTGGCTGGTTCGACTCCACCGTCCTGGTGGTTTCGCTTGTTGTGATCGCCGTTCCCACCTTCGTGCTCGGCTTCGTTTTCCAGCTGGTGTTCGGTGTGCAACTCGGCTGGGTGAAACCCACCGTTGGAGCCAACGCGGATTGGGGCAGTCTGCTGCTCCCCGCGGTGGTACTCGGTTTGGTCTCCTTCGCGTACGTGCTTCGCCTCACCCGTGCTTCAGTCAGTGAAAACATGAATGCAGACTATGTCCGCACCGCTACTGCCAAAGGCCTGTCCCGTCCCCGCGTGGTCATTGCGCACATCCTGCGTAACTCCCTGATTCCCGTTGTCACCTACCTGGGTGCCAACCTGGGTGGACTGATGGGTGGGGCCATTGTCACGGAAGGTATCTTCAATGTTCCCGGCGTGGGCAACAAGCTCTTCCAGGCCGTGCAGCGTAGCGAAGGTCCAACTATCGTCTCCATCGTCAGCGTGCTGGTGTTGGTCTTTGTGGTAGCCAACCTTCTCGTTGACCTTCTGTACGCCTGGCTTGACCCGAGGATCCGCTATGACCAGTAATAACAGCCACTTTGTGGCTCCCCTTGACGAAACACCCCTGTTGGCCACGGACGCGGTCAAGACGGATCAGGCTCCGTTGAGCCTCTGGGCTGACGCCTGGCGCAAGCTGCGTCGTCAACCGTTGTTCATCATCTCCGCCATCATGATCCTTGCTCTGGTCGTTGTCGCTTTGTTTCCGGGGCTGTTTACGTCCGTTCCGCCCAACGACAACTGCCAGTTGGCAAACTCGCAGGGCGCACCCTCAGCGGAGCACCCGTTTGGGTTCACTTTCCAGGGCTGCGACATCTACTCCCGCGTTATTCACGGCACTTCGGCGTCGCTGTCCGTTGGGCTGTTGTCTGTCGTGTGTGTGCTGATCATCGGTGTGACCCTGGGTGCGCTGGCGGGATATTATGGCGGCTGGCTGGACTCAGTCCTTGCCCGACTCGGCGATATCTTCTTCGCGCTGCCGCTTATCCTTGGCGCCCTTGTTATCACCCAGCTGCCGTTCTTCAGGGAAAACCGCGGCGTCTGGACCGTGGTCCTGGTTATTTCGCTGCTTGCATGGCCGCAAATGGCCCGGATTACCCGCGGTGCAGTCATTGAGGTCCGCAACGCTGACTTCGTTACGGCCGCTCAAGCCCTGGGTGTATCCAAGTTCAAGGCTCTCCTCCGGCACGTTCTGCCGAACGCGCTGGCACCCATCATCGTGCTGGCAACGCTTGAGCTGGGCGTCTTCATTGTGGCTGAGGCCACCCTGTCGTTCCTGGGTATCGGACTGCCTGAGGGCGTCATGTCCTGGGGTGCCGACATCTCGGCAGGGGCCAAGGCCTCTCTCCGGACCAACCCGGAAATCCTGCTCTACCCAGCTGCTGCGCTATCGATCACTGTGCTGAGCTTCATTATGCTCGGCGATGCCGTCCGCGATGCCCTTGACCCGAAGAGCCGTCAGCGATGAGAGATAAAGAGATGACTACTTCAGACGTCCATATCGGAGAGGCAAGCTCCACCGGTGCCACCCCTATCCTCGAGATCCGTGATCTTGCCATCACGTTCAAGACCAGTGGGGGCGAAGTCAAAGCGGTGCGCAATGCGCACCTGACCATCATGCCCGGTGAGACGGTCGCCATTGTGGGGGAGTCCGGTTCCGGTAAATCCACCACGGCGCTGGCCGCGATCGGGCTGCTTCCCAGCAATGGCAAGGTCTCCGGCGGACAGATCCTGCTGGACGGCGAAGATATTGCCCAGGCCAGCGAAAAGCGGATGATCGAGCTTCGCGGCAACACGATCGGCATGGTTCCGCAGGACCCCATGTCCAACCTGAACCCGGTGTGGAAGATCGGCTACCAGGTTCGCGAGACCCTGCGCGCCAACGGCCAGCCCAGCGGGCCGGACGATATCGCCAAGGTGCTCCAGCAGGCAGGCTTGCCGGACGCCAAGCGGCGTGCCAACCAGTACCCGCACGAGTTCTCCGGAGGCATGCGCCAGCGAGCGTTGATCGCGATCGGCCTTTCCTGCCAGCCGCGGCTGCTGATTGCCGATGAGCCCACGTCCGCCCTGGACGTCACGGTCCAACGGCAGATCCTCGATCACCTGGACACCATGACCACCGAGTTGGGCACCTCCGTGCTGCTGATCACCCACGACCTGGGCTTGGCAGCTGAACGTGCGGACAAGGTGGTAGTGATGTATCAGGGCCAGGTGGTGGAGGCAGGTCCGTCACTGGAGCTCCTCCGTAACCCGCAGCACCCGTACACCAAGCGGCTGGTGGAGTCTGCGCCGTCATTGGCGAGCCGTCGCATCCAGGTGGCCAAGGAACAGGGTGTCGAATCCAACGAACTGTTGGTTCCTGCAGCGGAAAAGGCTGCTGGGGACACCTTCCTGCAAATCAAGGACCTGCGCAAGGTCTATAAGCTGCGCCAGGGCTTCGGCTCTACCGACTTCGCTGCAGTGGATGGCGTCAGCTTCGACGTCAAGCGGGGAACCACCACGGCGATTGTGGGGGAGTCGGGTTCCGGCAAGTCCACCGTGGCCAAGATGGTGCTCCAGCTTGAAAAGCCCACGGATGGTCAGATCTTGTTCGACGGGGTGGACACCAATGGCCTGAAGGGCCGCGAGCTGTTCAAGTTCCGTCGTCGGGTGCAGCCGATCTTCCAGGACCCGTACGGCTCCTTGGACCCTATGTACAACATCTTCCGCACCATTGAAGAGCCGTTGCGGGTGCACAAGATCGGCGATTCCGCCAGCCGGGAGAAGAAGGTACGCGAACTGCTGGACCAGGTGGCATTGCCGCAGTCCGCCATGCAGCGGTATCCGAATGAGCTTTCCGGTGGTCAGCGCCAGCGTGTGGCCATCGCCCGTGCGTTGGCCTTGGATCCTGAGGTCATCATCTGTGATGAGGCCGTTTCCGCACTGGACGTCCTGGTCCAGGCGCAGGTGCTTAACCTGCTTGCGGACCTGCAGTCCAACCTCGGCCTGACCTACCTCTTCATCACCCACGACCTCGCAGTGGTCCGGCAGATCGCCGATCATGTTTGCGTCATGGAGAAGGGCCGCCTCGTCGAGACGGGTTCCACGGACAGTGTCTTCGAGGCGCCGCAGCAGGAGTACACCCGAGCGTTGCTCAACGCCATCCCGGGTGCCAAGCTGATGCTTCCGCCCGAGGTGGCGTAGCCGCTGACGTTCAGTAAGCAGCGCTGACAACTGAAGCACCGAATGAGAAGAGCCGGAGTCCACCTGGACTCCGGCTCTTCGCTTTGTGCGTGTGATGAGCTGTGACTATTCCTGCGGCAGACTGACCTTGAGGCTGCCGCCCTGGGCCAGGAGCTTGGATGAGTCGGAGGGAATCTGCCGTTCGAGCTTCAACTCGCGCAGTTTGCGCTCCAGGATGGTGCCCAAGGCTTGCTTTCCGGCAGCGTTCATATGCACGGTGTCGGCCAGGTCCTTGGTCAGCCCATAACGGGTCAGCCAGTCGCCGGTGGAGATAAAGGTCAGCTTGTGCGCAGCTGCCACTGTCCCCATCAGGGTATCCACTTCGGTGCGCCGGCCACCGCCGTTGCCTGCGCCCTTGGCCAAAGTTCCAATAATGGCGATCTTGGTGCCGGGGTAGCGGCCCGACAGTTCTGCGATCAGCCGATCGGCGTTTGTTGTGATCTGAGTGTTGGTGGCGCCGGTGCCGGCGTCATTGCCGCCGCCCTGGATGACAATCATGGCTGGCGTGCCGGCGGGAAGAAGCCAATCGCCACGGCGCAATGCGTCCAGGTAGTTCCCCGTGGAGCCGTTGGCCGAGGCGTAACCCGTGCCGCCCTTGCCACAGAAATAGACCTGGTAGCCCGCAGCGGTCAGACCAAGCCGCGGCCAGCCGTCCTGGGGTGCTGACTGGGAGTCGCCAATCAAAAGCACCGTCTTAGCGATGTCAGGCACCACCTCTTCCGTGCGTCCGTTGTTGGGGTTCACCACCTTGGTGCCGGCTGCTTGTGGCTTGGCTGCTGAGGCCTGCTGCGCACCTGCAGGTGCAGCCGCGGAGGGAGCAGCCGTGGCAGCCACAGGCACCGCCGAGGTCAGAGTGTCGGGTACTGCTGATGGGACTCCGCAGCCAGCCACCAGGACCAGGGCCGACAGCGCAACGGCTGCGATTCCGGATGCGCCGTAACGGTTCCGAGGTAGAGCTTCACGCATCAGGTTCTCCGGCTGGGTTTTTCGTCGTCAGAGCAATCATGAGTCATGAACGCCCGATTTGCCAGTCAGGGTCACCATCGCTTATGGGCAGATGTCCCGCGTGCCCGTGCATGGCGTCCTGGAAGGGCCGGGCGGGTGCTGGACGGGGGCGTATTTAGGCCAATAAATGTTGTTGCAGGTAGACTTGTGGTAGGCGCCCTGTGCTAAGGGCCTAATCGTTCGTGCGTTCCAGATGGAAATGTCGCGATAAAACAGCGGACCCACTGAATCGAGTCATTACGCATGTCTGAAACCACCACCAACACCGCGCTGAACACTGCATCACGCAGTGACCTGCGCAACGTCGCGATCGTGGCCCACGTTGACCACGGCAAGACCACTCTGGTCGACGCCATGCTCAAGCAGACCAACTCTTTTGCCGAGCACAACCACCTCGAAGACCGCGTGATGGACTCCGGTGACCTGGAACGCGAAAAGGGCATCACCATCCTGGCCAAGAACACCACGGTGGCCTACAACGGTCCGTCCTCCAACGGCGAGACCATCACCATCAACGTCATTGACACCCCCGGCCACGCCGACTTCGGTGGCGAGGTTGAGCGCGGCCTGTCCATGGTCGACGGCGTCGTCCTCCTTGTTGACGCTTCCGAAGGTCCGCTGCCGCAGACCCGCTTCGTCCTCCGCAAGGCCCTCGCCGCGCACCTGCCGGTGATCCTGCTGGTCAACAAGACCGACCGTCCCGATGCCCGCATCGAGGAAGTCGTGCACGAGTCCATGGACCTCCTGCTGGGCCTGGCTTCTGACCTCGCCGACGAAGTTCCTGACCTTGACCTGGACAAGATCCTCGAAGTTCCGGTTGTCTACGCAGCAGCGAGGGTGGGCCGCGCCTCACTGGACCAGCCCGCCGACGGCTCCGCTCCGGACAACGAAGACCTTGAGCCGCTGTTCAAGACCATCATCGAGCACATTCCGGCCCCGACGTACAACCCGAACGGCGTCCTCCAGGCCCACGTCACCAACTTGGACGCCTCCCCGTTCCTGGGCCGCCTGGCACTGCTGCGCATCTACAACGGCACCCTGCGCAAGGGCCAGACCGTAGCGTGGGCCCGCGCCAACGGTGAGCTCAAAAACGTCAAGATCACCGAACTGCTGGCCACCAAAGCCTTGGACCGCGTCCCGGCCGAGTCCGCCGGCCCCGGCGAGATTGTCGCCGTCGCCGGTATCGAGGAAATCACCATCGGTGAGACCCTGACCGACGCCGAGAACCCGCAGCCGCTGCCGCTGATCACCGTTGACGATCCCGCCATCTCCATGACGATCGGTATCAACACCTCGCCGCTTGCCGGCCGGGTCAAGGGCGCCAAGGTCACGGCCCGCCAGGTGAAGGATCGCCTGGACAAGGAACTGATCGGTAACGTCTCCATCAAGGTTCTCCCCACCGAGCGTCCCGACGCTTGGGAAGTCCAGGGCCGTGGCGAGCTGGCGCTGGCCATCCTGGTGGAGCAGATGCGCCGCGAAGGCTTCGAGCTGACCGTGGGCAAGCCGCAGGTTGTTACCAAGACCGTTGACGGCAAGATCCACGAGCCGATGGAGCACATGACCATCGACGTGCCGGAAGAATACCTCGGTGCCGTCACCCAGCTGATGGCTGCCCGCAAGGGCCGCATGACCAACATGGCCAACCACGGCACCGGCTGGTGCCGCATGGAGTTCATCGTTCCGGCCCGTGGTCTGATCGGTTTCCGCACCAAGTTCCTCACGGACACCCGAGGCGCCGGTATCGCCACCTCCATCTCCGAGGGCTACGAGCCGTGGGCCGGCCCCATCGAGTACCGCACCAACGGCTCGATTGTGGCCGACCGCACTGGCGTGGTCACCCCGTTCGCGATGATCAAGCTCCAGGAGCGCATGTCATTCTTCGTGCAGCCCACCTCCGAGGTCTACGAAGGCATGATCGTTGGCGAGAACTCACGCGCCGACGACATGGACGTGAACATCACCAGGGAAAAGCAGCTCACCAACATGCGTGCAGCGTCCTCGGACACCTTCGAGAACATGACGCCGCCGCGCAACCTGACTCTGGAAGAATCCTTGGAATTCGCTCGCGAAGACGAGTGCGTTGAGGTGACCCCGGAGTCCATCCGTATCCGGAAGCTCATCCTGGACGCCAACGAACGCGCCAAGTCCACCCGGGCACGCGCCAAGGCCTAACAGCCCGCTGTAGTCCCTAAGAATGCCACCGGTACCTGTTACCGGTGGCATTCTTTGTACCCATCTGCACATCCAGCCTTGGGTTCACTGTGCAGGGGCAGTCCGTGCACAGTGAGCCCGGCCTTCGGGTCGCACGGCGGGTTGTCCACATAGCTAGCGGCGCGGCTGCCCACGCCAGCTCATCCCCGGCATGCTGCAGAAATGCGCTCACTCACTGCACTTTTGGCCAGCACTGGCGGCGTCGGCACCACCGCCACTCTCCGGAAGGCCGGCATCGCCCGGCGCAGCATTGAAACGGGGGTGCTGGACGGCTCTGTTGTCCGGTTGGCGCGCGGCATCTACGCACTGCCCGACGCCGATCCGCTCCTTCGCCAGGCAGCTCGCCATCACGCGGTTCCCGGCTGCGTCACGACGGCCCAGGCTGCTGAGCTCTGGGTGGTGCGGGGTGCTGAGAAGCCCCATCTGGCAGCCAATCACGGCCGCTCCATCCCGGGTTGCGTGGTCCACCGGATCACGGGGCCATTGACGGACCTGGACATGGTGTGCCAGGTGCTCCGTTGCCTCCCCGCGCTGGAAGCCCTGACCATTGCGGAGTCAGCTGTTAAGCGCGGGCTTGTCCAGCTTTCAGACCTGCGTGACAGTTTCCCGGCTTCGCGCGAACGCTCCCTTCTTGCTTTGGTAGGTCGTATTCGGCCGCAATCCGAGTCCATCATCGAGACCATGGCACGGTATCTGCTGGAAGAAGCTGGCCTGACGGTGGAACTGCAGGTCAACATCCGGGGCATGGGTCACGTGGACCTCCTTGTCGACGGCATCGTGGGGGTCGAAGCGGACGGCTACGCCTTTCACAGCAGCAGGGCCGCGTACCGCGAAGATCGCCGGCGGTGGAATCTCACGGTGGTCAAGGGAGTGCCCACGCTTCGAGTGACCTTTGAAATGTTGCTGGGAGAGCCTGCGGAGTTCGTCCGGATGGTGCATCGGGCCCTCGCCGTGTGCCGCTCTGCACAACGAAGTGCCAGCTGAGTGTGCACGGGCAGTCCGTGCACACTGAGGGCGGGCCTGGATGTGCAGGGCGGCACAGGGTGCGGGCTTGGGGGACGTGCGTGCGGAGGGGTAGCGCGGGCGGCGCAGAAGCGACCGGGCCTAGCTGCGCGGGCGGCGGGGGAGTGGCGCCGGTGGCACGGTCTTGGCCGCCACCACGTCATGCAAGGAAATGACGACGTCGGCCTGCCGCGTGCGGATGGTGACGGAACCGGCGTCGTGCCTCACCACGTCCCCCAGCGCGTCCGTGAGCCCACCCACTATCCGGTAGCGGGCCACAACCCGGGTTCCAGGGGCTACGGTGGCAAGGAAACCGGCAGGGCTGGCGTCGGGAAAAGTCACCTGACCAGTTTAGGTGTTCGTCACAGGGCGCCATGCTGGGTTCGCTGTATCGGGGCGGGAGATAATAGGCTCAGATATCAACGTTCGGCCAGAGCCGCCGGACGTCATTACCCGGCGGTTCGCCGGAACCAACGTGGAGAGGCCAGGGACGTGACGTACGTAATCGCGCAGCCGTGTGTAGATGTCAAAGACAAGGCGTGCATTGAGGAATGCCCCGTCGACTGCATCTATGAGGGCGAGCGGTCGCTGTACATCCACCCTGATGAGTGCGTGGATTGCGGTGCGTGCGAGCCGGTCTGCCCCGTCGAGGCCATCTACTACGAGGACGACACCCCCGAAGAGTGGGCTGACTATTACAAGGCCAACGTCGAGTTCTTTGACGATCTTGGCTCCCCGGGTGGTGCCGCAAAGGTTGGCAACACGGGCAAGGATCACCCCTTCATCATGGCCCTGCCGCCGCAGAACCAAGACCACTAGGGCCGGGGTATGACCGCGAACACCAAGTCCTTCGGCCTGGCACTTCCCGACTACCCGTGGGAAGCGCTGGCACCGTACCTCGCGAAGGCAGCCGA
Source organism: Arthrobacter ulcerisalmonis (assembly GCF_900609065.1). Lineage (GTDB taxonomy): Bacteria > Actinomycetota > Actinomycetes > Actinomycetales > Micrococcaceae > Arthrobacter > Arthrobacter ulcerisalmonis. The sequence goes on from NZ_UXAU01000025.1 coordinate 90,284, forward strand.
GCACCCTGATGGCGTCGTCAACCTGTCGATCGGCACGCCCGTGGATCCCACTCCGGCCGTGGTCCAGGAGGCCCTGACCGCTGCGGCTGACGCACCCGGCTACCCCACGGTGCACGGTACGCTGGCCCTCCGGGAAGCCATTGTGGCCTGGTTTGCCCGCCGTCGCGGTGTGTCTGGGCTCGACCCGCAGGACGTCATGCCCACGGTGGGGTCGAAGGAACTGGTGGCCTGGCTGCCGCTCCTGCTGGGCCTAGGTGCGGGAGACGTCGTCGTCCGCCCCAAGGTGGCGTACCCCACCTATGACATCGGCGCCACCCTCACCGGCGCCACCTCCGTTGCCACGGACAACCTTGACGAGCTCGACGCCGATACCCGAGCCCGCGTGCGCCTGATCTGGGTGAATTCGCCCGGCAACCCCACGGGCAGCGTCCGCGATGCGGACTCGTTGCGTGCGCTGGTGGCCCAGGCCCGCGAACTGGGCGCCGTGGTGGCGTCGGATGAGTGCTACGCAGAGCTGGGCTGGGGCGAATGGGATGTCCAGCGAGGGGGTAAGCGCGTCCCTAGCGTCCTCGATCCGCAGGTCAATGGCGGCTCCAACGATGGCCTGCTGGCGGTCTACTCGCTGAGCAAGCAGTCCAACGTGGCCGGCTACCGGGCAGCCTTTGTTGCTGGCGATTCGGCCGTCATGGCCAACCTGGTCAATAGCCGAAAGCACGCTGGCATGATCGTCCCGTACCCGGTCCAGGAGGCCATGCGCGTGGCACTTGGCGATGACGCGCACGTGGAGGCCCAGAAGGACCTCTTCCGGGGGCGTCGTGAGCGGCTCTTGCCAGCCCTGCGCGGGTTCGGCCTGGAGATCAGGGATTCCGACGCCGGCCTGTACCTTTGGTCGACAGCCGGCGAGGACACCTGGGCTACTGTGGCCCGGTTGACCGAGCTGGGCATCGTGGTGGGTCCTGGCGTCTTCTACGGCGACGCAGGCAACGGATTTGTCCGGGTGGCACTGACTGGTACTGACGAACGGATCGACGCCGCCGTAGCCCGGCTCACCAACCGAGGTTAGTCAACGCCGTGTAACAATAACGTGAGGGACGCCACTTTGGGGCCGAATTTGGGCCCCTCCCAGGTACTTGGATTAGTGGCTGCCTGCTCTGGCGCGGTATTTTCTTTAGTGACCGGCAATGGTGGCTTTCTACAAGAAGGCAGCCCGGGTGTTGGAAACTGTCTCTACAGTTCCGGTACGCGGCCCACCTGACGTTGGATCCAGCTTTCGACAGAGGCCCAGAAGCCTCATGAAGGGGACTCCATGACTGAGACCAACAGCGCCACCCTGCACCACGCAGGCGGAGAGCTCAAGCTCCCCCGCATCCAGGTTGTTGAAGGAAACGAAGGCTACGACGTGTCGAAGCTGCTGAAGCAGACCGGCGCAGTCACCTTTGACCCGGGCTTCATGAACACCGCAGCAACAAAGTCTGCCATCACCTACATCGACGGCGATGCCGGCATCCTGCGCTACCGCGGGTACCCCATCGAGCAGTTGGCGCAACACTCCAGCTTCCTCGAGGTGTCCTACCTGCTGATCTACGGGAACGTTCCCACGGCTACCGAGCTCGAAGAGTTCGACCAGAAGATCCGCCACCACACGCTGCTGCACGAAGAGCTCAAGGGCTTCTTCAGCGGCTTCCCGCGCGACGCGCACCCCATGCCCGTCCTGTCCTCCGCCGTTTCGGCACTGTCCACGTTCTACCAGGACTCCCTGGACCCCAAGAACGCGGAGCAGGTGGAACTGTCCACCATCCGCCTGATGGCCAAGCTGCCGGTCATCGCCGCGTACGCGCACAAGAAGTCCATCGGCCAGCCCATGCTGTACCCGGACAACTCCCACAACCTGGTGGAAAACTTCCTCCGCCTGAGCTTCGGCCTGCCCGCCGAGCAGTACGAGATGGACCCTGTAGTGGTCAAGGCCCTTGACCTGCTGCTGATCCTGCACGCTGACCACGAGCAGAACTGCTCCACCTCCACGGTCCGCCTGGTGGGTTCCTCAGACGCAAACCTGTTCGCCTCCGTTTCCGCCGGTATCCACGCTCTCTCCGGCCCCGCACACGGCGGCGCCAACGAGGCTGTCCTGAAGATGCTCCGCCAGATCCAGGCCGACGGCACCAAGCCCGAGGACTACATGGAGAAGGTCAAGAACAAGGAAGACGGCGTCCGGCTCATGGGCTTTGGGCACCGCGTCTACAAGAACTACGACCCCCGTGCCAAGATCGTCAAAAACACGGCGCATGAGATCCTCTCCAAGCTCGGCGGTAACGACGAAATGTTGGACATCGCCCTCCGGCTCGAAGAGAAGGCGCTCAACGATGATTACTTCATCGAGCGCAAGCTCTACCCGAACGTGGACTTCTACACGGGCCTGATCTACAAGGCCATGGGCTTCCCCGAGAAGATGTTCACCGTGCTCTTCGCCATCGGTCGCCTGCCGGGCTGGATCGCCCAGTGGCGCGAAATGACGCAGGACCCGATGACCAAGATCGGCCGCCCGCGCCAGCTCTACACCGGAGAACCTGCCCGGGACTACCCGGCCCAGTAGCCCCCACCGGCTCTTATGCTGACGTACGACGACGGCACCGCACCTTTTCGAAAAAGGTGCGGTGCCGTCGTCGTCTGCCGGAGTTGGGCTGCTCAGGAGGCGTAGCCCTGAGGGTTGTTCTTCTGCCAACGCCAGTGGTCCTCGCACATCTGGTCCACGGTCTTGGTGGTGGCCCAGCTCAGGTCGGCCAGGGCCGAGGAGGCGTCGGCCCAGAAGGCGGGCAGGTCGCCAGCCCGGCGGCCGGTGACCTCGTAGGGGATGGGTGCGCCGACGGCCTTTTCAAAGGACCTGAGCACCTCGAGGACCGATGAGCCTTTCCCGGAGCCTAGGTTCCAGCGGAACACGCCGGCTTTGTCCGCAACATAATTGAGGGCAGCAACGTGGCCGTCGGCCAGGTCCACCACGTGGATGTAGTCGCGCTGGCAGGTTCCGTCCGGGGTGTCGTAGTCGCCGCCAAACACCATCAGCTTCTCGCGCCGCCCCACTGCCACCTGCGCAATGAAGGGGACCAAGTTGTTGGGGATGCCTTGCGGGTCCTCGCCGATGCGCCCTGAAGGGTGGGCGCCCACCGGGTTGAAGTAGCGCAGCAGGGCTATGTGCCAGCGCGAGTCCGCAGCGCCCAGGTCGGAGAGGATGTCCTCGATTTGCTCTTTGGTCCGGCCGTAGGGGTTGTTGGCGCCAATCTCCATCTTCTCGATGTAGGGCGTGGGATTATGCTCGCCGTACACAGTCGCGGAGGAGCTGAACACGATGGACCGCACATCATGCCGGTCCATCACCCGCAGCAGGTTCAGGGTGCCCACCAGGTTGTTGTAGTAGTACTGCAACGGTTCACGGACGGACTCGCCTACGGCCTTGAGCCCGGCAAAGTGGATGACGGCGTCGATGCTGCTGCCGGCGAAGACGCGTTCGACGGCGGCTTCGTCCACCAGATCGACATGGTGGAACTCAGTTGTCTTGCCGCTGAGTTCGGCGACCCGTCGGAGGGATTCCTCGCTTGAGTTCACCAGGTTGTCGATGACCACCACGTCATGCCCGGCTTCCTGGAGCGAAAGGACTGTGTGCGAGCCAATGTAACCGGTGCCTCCGGTGACCAGAATCTTCATGCGATAACGCTATCCCACCAGCGCCCGCACCGGCCGCAGGCTTCCGGATGCCGGGCACCTCGGCGGGGCTGGAATCAATGGGAGCACATGTGTGCTAAATAAGAGGGGTGCCAAAATTCGTAGATGCAGATGCCCGCCGCCTCGACGTTGTGGAAGCAGTCCTGCGGATTATTGCCGTTGATGGGCTGGAGCGGGCGTCCCTGCGGGAAGTAGCAGACGAGGCGGGGCTTGCGGTGGGGTCGGTGCGGCATTACTTCGCCAGCAGCGAGGAGCTCCTCGACTACACGTTTGGTGCCGTTGTTGACCGCGTAGTGGCCAGGTTGGCTGAGGCCCTGCCGGTAGTCCAGGCGGCAGCCAGCAGCCGGGAACAACGCGCCGCCAGCATTTCGCTGTTGGGGCGGTTGCTGCCCCTGGACGAAGAGCGGGCGGTGGACCTGTGCGCCTGGATTGCATTCCGGAACGCCGCGCGGATCAAGCCGTTCCTAGCAGCCACTGCGGTGCGGAGTCATCGCGAGGTTGCCGTGGTGGTGGGACAGGTCATCGCCGGCCTGGTCCCCGCAGACCAAACTGACGATGTGCTGGTGCTGGAGGCCGAACGGCTCTTGGCAACCCTTGATGGACTGTGCCTGCATGCGTTGCTGCAACCGGAATGGCTGACCGCGGCCATGTGCACCGACATCTTGGAACGGCACCTGGCGGGACTTGGCTGACGCCAGCACTACCGCGGAATCCCTACGGGAATAGACTGATAGGTGGGGGAGTGCCGGACCTGATCACCACGCCCGGCAAATGTGTCAGGAAGGACGTCGGATGCACCAGGCAAGCGGTTCGGGATGGCAGATCAGCACTGACACGTCGGGGCCAATGATCATCGCGTTGTACGTCAGGGACATGGCAGGGTTGGACGGTGCTGGTTCCCCGGCGCTATCCCACGCCGCACCGAAGATCCGCCCCTCTGACCACACCCACCTCACCGCAGAGGTGGGCGGCCGCGCGGCGTTGAAGACGGAATGGGAAGCCTGGTGGGAGCAGCTGCTCAAAGCCCATCCGCAGACCGCGCCGGAACTTACGCCGCCAGACTTTGCCGCCTTTGGCAACTCACCAGCACTCCAGCGGGTCTTGCAGGCCCATTTCGGGACAGCCCTTACGTGGGCCCGGGAGCGACGCAGCGAGTACGCCACCCTGGAAGCGGAGCGGTCCGCATCCGGTACTGACCAGCTCCTGGCGGACCTGGTCGATGACCGGCTGATGGAAGTGGGCAGGGATGCTCGGGACTTCAACCTCACCATCATTGAGCTGCCACTGCACGAGCACCGGGCCTGGTACCTGGAGCCGGACAAAATCCTCATGAGCCATGGGTTGATGAGCCAACCGGAATTGTTCCGCAGCTACGTGCAGCCGGTGGTGGAGATCCTCGTCTGAAGTGGCTTAGCTTCGCGCGCTGGCCAACGTGATGCGGACGTCCGGGCTTGGCGCTGCCGCATCCTGCCAACCGGCCTGATCGCCGCGGATCCAGCTGCGGCCCGCCACGTCTACGCGCACCACGCCAAGATCGTTGGCGCTGGCCACAGCCCACTGGGCCACGGACCAGGCGAGTTCGTCGCTGACCGGGACCACCACTGCCTGGCCCTCAGTTGAGGCTCCGAGCGAGCCGTAGTCCCGCTCCAGTTCGACGGTCAGCTCAGCGGGGTCCCCGGCAGCATCTGCGGAGCGCAGGGTGCACTGGAGCGCTCCGGGCGTCTGGCCGGTCAACGCGGAAGCGAAAGCGCGGGCCATGTCCTCGTGCTGGGCATACGCCAGCGGGAACGCCGAGCGCTGCACTGCCTGGGCGGCGTCCGTGATGGCCATGGTCTCGTAGCCGGGAAGCTTCACCAGGGCGTCGTAGAACGCGTTGGTGGCGTAGTATGGATCCATCACTTGGGCTTCAGTGCCCCAGCCCTGTGAAGGCCGTTGCTGGAAGAGCCCCCGGGAATCCGGCCCAGCCTGGTCGCCGTGGCCAATGTTCCGCAGCTTTGATTCCTGCATCGCGGTGGCGAGGGCAATGCTGGCAGCCCGCGGCGGTAATCCGCGTTGGACCGCGGCGGCGGAGATCAGGGCGGCGTGGAACGACTGGTCGGTAGCCAACTCGGCAGTCCGGCCGCCGGCTGTGGCCGTGCAGCGTTCCGAAACGAGGGTTTCGGAACGCTGCAGGAAGAACACTGCGGCGTAGATTCCACCGGCCACCAATGCGAGGGTCAGCAGGGCGACTATCAGGCGGCGCAGGCCGCGTCTTCGGGCCACGGGCAGATCAGTTGGCGTGCAGCGCGGTGTTCAGCTCTACCGTCTGGCCCTTGCGGGCGAGGACTTCCACGGCGCCGCTGGTGGAGTTGCGGCGGAACAACAAGTTAGGGACGCCGGAAAGTTCCGCAGCTTTGACCACCTTGGTGGTGTCTTCGCCGTCGGCGTCCTGGGGTCCGAGGACCCGGACACGGGTGCCGGCAGTGACGTACAGGCCTGCTTCAACCACCGAGTCGTCGCCGATGCTGATGCCTACGCCGGAGTTGGCGCCGAGGAGTACCCGCTCGCCGATGGTGATTTTTTCCTTGCCGCCGCCCGAAAGCGTTCCCATGATGGAGGCGCCGCCGCCCACGTCACTGCCGTTGCCGGTCACGACTCCTGCGGAGATGCGCCCTTCCACCATGGAGGTGCCCAGCGTGCCGGCGTTAAAGTTGACGAAGCCTTCATGCATCACTGTGGTGCCCTCGGCCAGGTGCGCTCCCAGCCGGACCCTGTCGGCGTCGGCGATCCGGACGCCTGCGGGCACGACGTAATCCACCATGCGCGGGAACTTGTCCACGCCGTACACGGTCACGGCGCCGCGGCGGCGCAGGCGAGCGCGGGTGAGTTCGAAGCCTTCGACGGCGGCTGGGCCAAAGTTGGTCCACACCACGTTGGGGAGCTTGCCGAAGATCCCGTCGAGGTTGATGGTGTTGGGCTGGACCAGGCGGTGTGAAAGGAGGTGCAGGCGGAGGTAGGCGTCGGCGGTGTCGGCCGGGGCTTCGTCGAGGTTGATCTGGACGAAGACCACCTGCTGCTCGGTGCCGCGATCGGCGTCGGCTCCACCGTCAGCGATCTCCGCGAGGACGGGATCGGCGTTTTCCACCTCGCGGAGGCGGTCCGCTGCCACACCCAAGGCCGGCGCCGGGAACCAGACGTCCAGGACGGTTGCCTCGCCGTTTCCGGTGGCGATGGTGGCCACGCCGTATCCGTAGGCGGAGCGATCGTTGGCGGGCACGGCAGGGGATGCGGCAGTCTCAGTCATGCCTTCAGTCTATCGAGAGGCGTGCACAGGACTCGAACTAGACTGGCAACGTGACTGCCCAGAACACTGCCCCCCTTGACCTCCGCCAAGATGTTGCCTTGCTGACGGCGGCCATCATGGACATCAACAGCGTCTCCGCCAATGAGGCCGAACTCGCCGATGCCGTTGAAGTCGCGTTGCGCGCGATTCCGCAACTGGAGCTGGTGCGGGACGGCGATTCCCTCATTGCCCGGACCAGCCTGGGCCGCTCCGAGCGCGTCATCCTGGCGGGCCACCTGGATACGGTCCCGCTGCCCACCACTGAGGGTGCGCGGGGCACCGTGCCCTCCACCTGGGTCTCCGGCGTTCCGGGGGAGGGGCTGCTGTACGGTCGCGGCGCCACCGATATGAAGGGCGGCGTTGCTGTCCAGCTGGCGCTGGCTGCCACCATGTTCGACGACGGCGCCGAGCCCAGTAAGGACGTCACGTTCGTTTTCTACGACCATGAGGAAGTCGAAGCAGTGAAAAGCGGGTTGGGTCGCCTGGTGCGAAACCACGGGGATCTCCTTGACGGTGATTTCGCCATCCTGCTCGAACCCACCCATGGAACGGTAGAAGGCGGCTGCAACGGCACCAGCCGCTTCGAAGCCACCACAGTAGGAGAGGCAGCCCATTCCGCCCGGGCCTGGATGGGCAGCAATGCCATTCACGCGGCCGCACCGATTCTGGCGCGGCTGGCCAGCTACGAACCGGAGACGGTCACCGTGGACGGCCTGGATTACCGGGAAAGCCTCAACGCTGTGAAGATTAAGGGCGGAACTGCCGGAAATGTGATCCCGGACCTCTGCGTGGTGGAGATCAACTATCGATTCGCTCCGGACAAGACCCCTGACCAGGCCGAGGCTGTGGTCCGCGAGCTACTGGCTGGCTTCGAGGTGGTGCGCACCGATGCTGCCGCGGGCGCACGGCCGGGACTGCATCACCCAGCTGCCGCCTCCTTCGTGGCCGCCGTAGGAGCCGAACCCAAGCCGAAATACGGCTGGACCGACGTCGCCCGTTTCAGCGAACTAGGCATTCCCGCGGTGAATTTTGGCCCCGGGGACCCGCTGTTGGCGCACAAGGACGACGAGCACGTGGACGCCGAGGCGATCCGCGAGTGCCTCCGTGCCCTGCGGACCTGGCTGAACTAGAGCATCAGGCCTCCAGGAGTGGCGACATGGCGCACGCTTTGGCAATCGGTTGTCAAAAGTTGCCAAAATCGACTAGAATGACGAAGGCTTCAAGGGTGTCTCGCTGAGGAGGTGCCCGAACCCGGTGCGTGTGCCGCGTGAGCCTTCACTTTCGGCTGGTGCAGCCAGCTTGTTTCCTAGGACTCCCATGTCATCAACCATTCCATGACCGGTGCACGCCACGAGCGACATCGCAGATCCTTACGCGCTAGATCCGAAAGACATTCAAGAACCGCCCACAACGTGGCGAGGTCGCTTCAAGTTCCTTGGTCCTGGGATGATCACGTCCGCGGCGGTGGTGGGCTCGGGTGAGCTCCTGACCGCCACCACCCTGGGCGCCCAGGCCGGATTCATGCTCCTGTGGTTGGTCCTGGTATCCACCTTCATCAAGGTCTGGGTACAGATCGAACTGGGCCGCTGGGCCATCTCCACCGGCAAGGTGGCCGTCACCGGCTACAACGAAGTCCCGCCAAAGATCGCCAAGCGCGGCTGGATGGCGTGGCTGGTCCTGCTGATGTTCGTCCAGTTCCTGACCAGCCAGGCCGGCGTGGTCAGTGCAGCCGCGTTTGCGTTCTCCTCGCTGCTGCCGTTTGGCGGTGAGCCGTACTCCGTGCTGTCCATCGGCTGCTGGGTGGCCATCCTGGTGGTCATCGCCATCGCGATCCACCTGACCAACCGCTACACCGTGGTAGAGGGCATCTCAACGCTGCTGGTCTTCTTGGTGACCGCTTTCGCCGTGATCATGCTCTTTTCCCTGCAAGGCACCGAGTTCAGCTGGAACCTGGCGGACCTGGGTGAGGGCATGCGTTTCCAGATTGCGCTTGGCTCCATGGGTATCGCGTTGTCCATGTTCGGCCTGACCGGTGTGGGCGCCGGCGAGATCACCGCCTACACGTACTGGTGCGTCGAGAAGGGCTACGCGGCCTGGACCGGTAAGAACGACGGTTCGCAGGAGTGGACCAACCGTGCCCGCGGCTGGATCGCCGTCATGAAACTTGACGCCTGGGTTTCGTGGGTTGTCTACACCGTGTCCACCGCTGCTTTCTACATGCTCGGCGCTGCCGTCCTGCACCCGCAGGGCCTGGTTCCCAAGGGTGATGAGGTCATGTCCACCATCGCCAGCATCTTCTCCAGCACCTGGGGACAGTGGGGTGCTGCGGCGTTCCTCATTGGTGCCGGCGTGGCGCTCTTCAAGACCATCATCGCCAACGTGCCGAGCTTGGGTCGCCAGGTGGGGAACACACTGGCCGTCTTCGGTGCGTTCGACTGGAGCAACCAAAAGCAGCGCGACCGGTGGATGCGGGTCATCATGATCGTCCTGCCCATCGTCTGGGGACTCTTCGGCACTGTCGTTTCCTCGCCCCTTGCGCTGGTGGTCCTGGCAGGCATCCTCAACGCCATCTTCCTGATGGGTGTTGCCGCCGCCACGATCTACCTCTCCCGGGTGCAGACGGATCCCCGCGTCAAGGACGGAAAAGCCTTCACGGTGATGCTGATTCTCAGCGCCGCCGCGGTCTTCTTCGTGGGCGGCATGGGTTTGATCAACCTCTTCTAGTCGGCACTAATCGCCGCAAGGCGTGGAGCGGAGCAACACATGAAAGCTGTCGTGGTGTACGGCAAGGGCGATCTCAGGGTCGACGACATCGCAGAACCCACCTGTGGCCCCACCGAGGTATTGGTCGCCATGGAGTGGGGCGGCATCTGCGGCTCGGACATCTCCTACTGGAAGCACGGGGCCTCGGGAACCGCTGTCCTGCGGGATCCGCTGGTGCTCGGTCATGAGGTCTCTGGCCGGGTAGCAGGCATCGGCGAAGGCACGACGGCGGCGCTCGCCGCCCAGGGCATCTCGCTGGGGACCCCGGTCACCATTCACCCGGCAACGTTGGTGGGTGAGCACCGGATGCCCGCGGAAACAGCCAGCCGGACCAACCTCTGGCCAGAGGTCAGGTACTTCGGTTCTGCAGCGTTTGCGCCGCACGAGCAGGGCGGATTCAGCCGCTTCCGCACTGTCCGTCCCGACCAGCTTAGGGTGGTGCCGGCTGGCGTGGACCTGAAAGCCGCAGCTTTGGCTGAGCCGTTCGGCGTCGCGTTGCATGCACTCAACCGTGCCGGCGACGTTGCCGGGCGCACCGTCCTGGTCAACGGCTGCGGGCCCATCGGTGCCCTCGCCGTGGCAGCGGCCAAGGCGGCCGGAGCCGCCCACGTGGTGGCGGCGGACCTGTCAGTTGCGGCGTTGGACATCGCCCGCCGAATGGGAGCCGACCAGACAGTGAACCCGGCCGACGGCGGAGTCCTGCCGACCGACGTGGATGTGGCCATCGAGGCCTCCGGTGCGCCGCGCGCGCTGGGCGGCGTGATCGCGGCTGTCCGCCGCGGAGGCGTGCTGGTCCAGGTGGGGAACCTACCGGTCGGCGAAGTCTCGGCAGCTTTGGGGAACATCGTGACGCGCGAAATCGACTACCGGGGCTCCTACCGCTTCGTTGACGAGATCTCCACGGCCCTGGAGCTGATGGCCGCGGGTGTGGACGTTTCCCCGCTGATGACCCACGAGGTGTCCCTTGCTGATGCTGTCCATGGCTTTGAGCTCGCCGCCGACCGGGCGTCGGGATCGTCAAAGGTCATGATCCGACTCGGCTGAAGTGCGGAGCGAGCTGGGCGGGAGAAACGCCACGCACACAAAAGGCCATGATCGGCGGCTGCAGTACAGCAGCCGATCATGGCCTTTTGGTTGGTCAGAAAACGGTAGAGCTATTTCGCAGTGGGGACAGCCGTGGCAATGTTTGCCTTGGCCATACCGCCAGCGGCTTTCTTGGATCCGCGCCGTTCAATCCACACGGCAAGCCGCGACACCGCGATGTTGATGGCGATGTAGATGGCTGCAGCCACGAAGAAGATGGGGAACAGGTAAGCGGGACCCAGGAAGTCCGCCATCACCTGAACGGCTCGAAGCAACTCGCCGTACGCCACGATGTACCCCAGGGAGGTGTCCTTGAGGAGGACCACCAGCTGGGCCACCAGGGAAGGCATCATGCGCCGGACGGCCTGCGGAAGTTCGATCAGCATCCGCGATTTGAAGCTGGTCAGGCCGATAGCAAGGCCCGCTTCGCGTTGCCCCTTGGGGAGGGACTGGATACCGGCGCGGATGATCTCCGCGAAAATTGCTGCGTTGTAGAGCACCAGCGCCGCCACCACGGCCAGGAATGACCCCGTGGCGAAAACCAAAAGAACGAACAGCATCATCAGTACCACCGGCATACCCCGAAGGAACTCGAGGACAACCCGGGTGGGGATCCTGATCCACGGCACCAACGAGATGCGGAGCAAGCATAGGATGAGGCCCAGCGGGAAGGCGATGACTGCCGCAAGTGCTGCGGCTGACAGGGTGGCGCCGAGACCATTGGCCAGCAAGGTCCAGACGTCTGCGCGGCCGAAGATGGCCCAGCGCCGCGCTTCGAAAATACCTTGGCTGGCAAGGGTCATGACCACCCAGGCCAGCAGGCCCAGAATGAGCACCGCACCGGCAATAGAGGCGATCAGTGAGATGCGCCGGGCCTTGGGGCCAGGAACGTCATAAAGGACTGAACTCATCGGGCGATCGCCACCTTTCGTTCAACGGTGCTGGCCACGACGCCCAGCGGAATGGTAATGAGCAGGTAGAAGAAGGCGACTCCGAGCAGGACAGTGGTTACCTGGTCACCGTTGGCGTTGGCCAACTGGCGGCCGTAGCCAAACAGTTCGAGGACAAAGAACGCGCCGGCAACGGACGAGTTCTTCACCAAGGCAATCAGGATGTTGATCAACGGCGGGATCACCGTCCTGAGTGCCTGGGGGAGCACGATCAGGCTCAGGACCTGGCCGAAGTTCATGCCGATGCTGCGGGCAGCCTCGGCCTGGCCCACGGGAACGCTGTTGACACCGGAGCGGACAGCTTCGGCGATGAACGCTGCGGTGTAGGCGCTGAGGGCGATGATGGCCGCAACTTCGAACTGTTCGAATCGTACGCCCAGTCGGGGCAGGACGATCGCGGCGAAGAAGAAGGCAATAGTCAGTGGGGTGTTGCGGAGCACCTCAACGTAGACGGTACTGAAGCCGCGAAGTGCTGCGACGGGGGAAACCCTGGCGGCCGCGAGGAGGGTGCCGAGTACTAGGGCGAAGACACCTGAAACGACAGAGAGAAACAGTGTGCGCAGGAATCCTTCCCAGTACAGGGGGAGGTTTTCGATGATGACGTCCATAGGATCCTTCGGCTCTGGGCGTAGGCGGAAAGGGAGGCACGGTAACAGGGGTGCGCATCAGCGCACCCCTGCCACCGACGTCGTCTATTTAGTAGCGGTTCAGGGTTGGCAGCTCAGGAGCGGTCTTGATGACCGAGCCTGCTGTTGCTTCCCAGGCCTTCTTGTAGGACCCGTCCTTGCTGAACTCCTCCAGCTGATCGTTGATCCAGCCGCGGAAGGCGGTGTCGTCCTTCTTCAGGCCGATGCCGTAGGGCTCCTTGGTGAAGGTTTCGTCCGAGGCCAGCTTGAAGGCGTCCGGCTCCTTGTCCACCAAGCCGGCAAGGATCACGTTGTCGGTGGTGATGGCGACAACCTGCTTGTTGCGCAGCGGCTCCAGGCAGGCGGAGTAGGTGGCAGCGGGGACAAGTTCAGCGCCGTACTTGTCCACAATGGTGGCGGCCGGGGTGGAGCCGGTGACGGAGCAGACCTTCTTGCCCTTGACGTCCTCAGGGGTCTTGATGGAGTCGTCGTCCTTGTTGATCATCAGCGCTTGGCCGGCTTCGTAGTATGGGCCGGCGAAGCTGACGCGGTCTTTGCGCTTGTCATTGATGGTGTAGGTGGCGATGACCAGGTCAACCTCGCCCTGTTCGATGAAGCCTTCGCGGTTGGCGGAAACAGTCTCTTTCCACTCGATCTTGTCCGCGGCGATACCCAGCTTGGCGGCAATCAGCTTACCCATTTCCACGTCGAAACCGATCGGCTTGCCGTCAAGGCCCACCTGGCCAAACAGCGGCTGGTCGAACTTGGTACCAATTTTGATGGTGCCGGCCGAGGACAACTTCTCCATGGTGGTGCCAGCGGCAAACGAGGGCTTGTCAGCCACGGTGGGATCGCTGGTGGTGCCGGTTCCGCTGCCGCCACAGGCAGAGAGCGAGAGGGCCAGGGCAGCGGTAGCTGCCACAAAGAATGACTTCCGCCGGGTCAAAAATGTCGTCATGACATTCCTTTCATTGATGGCCGTGGGTTACGGCCTGGATGCGAGTTGGAGGTGTGTGCTGAATCAGTGGGTGAGCAGCTTGGACAGGAAGTCCTTGGCGCGGTCGCTCTTGGGGTTGGTGAAGAACTCCTCCGGCGTAGCGTCCTCAACGATCTGGCCATCCGCCATGAAGACCACACGGTCGGCGGCCTTCCGGGCGAAGCCCATCTCGTGGGTTACCACGATCATGGTCATGCCCTCCTTGGCCAGTTGGACCATGACATCGAGGACCTCGTTGATCATTTCCGGGTCAAGGGCCGAGGTGGGCTCATCGAAGAGCATCACCTTTGGCTTCATGGCCAGCGCACGCGCAATCGCAACACGCTGCTGCTGCCCACCGGAAAGCTGGGCGGGCAGCTTGGGCGCCTGATGCCCCACGCCAACCCGTTCCAGCAGTGCCATGGCATCCTTGTCGGCCGTGGCCTTGGCCACGCCCTTGACCTTGATGGGTCCCAGGGTGACGTTTTCCAGGATGGTCTTGTGGGCGAACAGGTTGAAGGACTGGAACACCATTCCGACGTCGGCCCGCAGCTGGGCAAGATCCTTGCCTTCTGCGGGGAGCACTTTGCCATCAATCGTGATGGAGCCTGCCTCAATGGTCTCCAGACGGTTGATCGCACGGCAGAGCGTGGACTTACCGGAACCGGAGGGTCCGATGACCACCACCACCTCGCCCTTGCGGACGTGCAGGTTGATGTCCTTGAGTACGTGCAGTTGGCCGTAATGCTTGTTGACGGCCGTCAGGGAGACGAGGGAATCGCCGGGCACTTGAGTAGTCATAGTAGGAATCTAGCGAACAACCGGCGGTTATGACGCGAATCACGCCAACTTGGCGCGGATCGTGATTCAAGAGATACCTCCCGGGTGACGTTAGCCTTGGTCAATGAGCATCAACGCAGATCCCACCAGGAATTCTCAGCCCCGCCGCAAGGGCCCCCTCGAGCTTCGACGCAACCAGGCGTCCGTCGACATGTCGGACCAGCATCTGCTGGATACCACCGGCGCAGGGCAGTTTGTGCACTCCGACCCGTGGCGGGTGCTCAGGATCCAAAGTGAGTTCGTGGAGGGCTTCGGCGCGCTCGCCGACATCGGCCAAGCGGTCAGCGTTTTCGGTTCGGCCAGGACTAAGCCCGGCACGCCCTACTACGAGATGAGCGTCGAAGTGGGCCGCAAACTCGCTGAAGCGGGCGTGGCCGTCATCACCGGTGGGGGACCCGGCTCCATGGAAGCGGCAAACCGTGGCGCGGTTGAAGGTAACGGCGTCTCAGTGGGCCTCGGTATTGAGTTGCCGTTCGAACAGGGCTTAAACCAGTGGGTGGACCTGGGCATCAACTTCCGCTATTTCTTTGCCCGGAAGACCATGTTCGTCAAGTACGCACAGGGTTTCATTGTGCTGCCCGGTGGTCTGGGCACCCTCGATGAACTTTTCGAGGCAATGGTCCTGGTCCAGACGCGCAAGGTGACCATGTTCCCGATCGTGCTGCTCGGCGTCGATTTCTGGACGCCCATGGTCGACTGGATCCGGGGCACCCTGGTGGCGGAGGGCATGGTCTCTGAAAAGGACCTGGACTTGATTCAGGTTGTTGACGACCCTGCTGAAGCGGTGGACAGGGTCCTGCACCGGGCCGTAACTCCCAGCGGGAACGGCGAACAGCGCCCGGAGTAGTGGACGGCCCGGATCTGGCACCATGGACGGGTGAGCTTTCTTCTGGTTTTCCTTGCCATCGTGCTGGTGGGTGCCGTCCTCTGGGCGACCCTGGGCCAGCGAGGTCGAAGTGCTGCGCCGGGCTCGGCTCTCGGCCGGTTGGAGGAGGGGTTTGGACAACCCGTCGCCAACTTGCCGCCGGTCCTGTTGCCCGAGGCTGCGGTCCCGGCGGATGTGGACCGGATCCGCTTCGGCCTGGGCCTGCGCGGGTACCGGATGGACCAGGTGGACCAGGTCCTCGACGACCTTCGCGATCAGCTGGCCACCCGAGACCTTGAGCTGGCGTCGCTGCGCGCTGAGTTGGCTGGGAGCCAGGCAGCGAGCGTCACCCAGACAGTAGGCACCCCGGCCGGAACCCAGGCCACGGACGCGCCACCCCAGAAGGCCACGTGAGTACCACCATTCGCTCCCAAGGGTTCCTGACAGCTGCCCAGTCGCTCGCAGCCCGGGCCGGCGGCGCAGCGCAGCGATGGCCCTGGTGGGCGCAGGTTTCCGCGATTTACCTCGCCGCCCGGCTGGTGAGCGCCTGCATTTTTATGGCCGCCGCGCTGCACCAAGGTGTTAATCCGTGGTTCCCGGCGAGCCCTGACTACTGGAACTTCATCAGCATCTGGGACGCGCGCTGGTACGGCGAAGTGGTGTCCAACGGCTACCCCAGCGTGCTGCCCACGGATGCGGCGGGCAACGTGCAGGAGAACGCTTGGGCGTTCTATCCGCTCTTTCCCGCCTTGGCCGGTGGGCTCAGCACGCTGACGGGGATGGCCCCGGCCGCTGCGCTGACCATCATTGCTATGGCGTCCGGTTGGGGCGCGGCGCTGTTGATCTATCAGCTGTTCCGGCTGAAAGCCGGCCCCGCAGGGTCTCTCTGGGGTGTGGCGTTCGTGGCCACCTTCCCCATCTCGGCCATCCTGCAGGTCCCTTACGCCGAGCCCTTGAACTTGCTGCTGCTGGCTGCCGCGCTGCTCCTGGTGGTGCGTCGGCAGTATCTGTGGGCCATGCCCGTGGTGGTGCTGATGTGCCTTTCCCGGCCGGTGGGGGTCCCGTTTGCTGCCATGCTGGGTCTGCTCTGGCTCTACCGACTGGTCGCCTACCTTCGCCGTCCTCCTGCCGAACGCACGACGCCGGAACTCCACACCCGGGGTCAGCTCACCAGGCTGACCGGCCTGACCGCCGTCGCCGGCCTGTCAGCGCTGGCCTGGCCTGCTGCCGCGTGGGCGGCCACTGGCGACATCCAGGCGTACACCCGCACCGAAACCGTGTGGCGGGGCCACGATCTGGTGGTCTTCAAGCCGTGGTTCGACACGGGGATCAGCCTGTTCGGGCCGGTGCTGGGAGTTGTAGCGCCGTTCGTTTTCGTTGCGGTCTTTGCCGCAGTGCTGTACCTGCCCCCGGTGGTGCGCCTCGGCGTCGAACTTCGGCTGTGGTGCGCGTGCTACCTCGGCTACCTGGTCATGTTCCTGCACCCGCAAACCAGCACGTTCCGGATGTTGCTGCCCTTGTTTCCGTTGGCCTTGGGCGCGGCGCTGGGCTCGAAGTCGCGGGCGTTTCGGGGCACGGTGGTTTTCATGTTCCTGTTACTGCAGATTGTCTGGATTGTCTGGCTGTGGGCCTGGGCCCAGCTGCCCGGCGGCGGCGATTACCCGCCCTAGCCAGAACGTCATCGCCGCTGGCGGAGAGGGCTTTCCGCGCGGGAAGCAAATGTCCATCGATTAGCTACAGTCGGGTAGTTTCGGGATAATAGTAGGTAAGAAGGACAACGCATTCAGAAGACGCACGGAGTTGCCCGGGTTGAGACGCCTTGGCAGCGCGACAGGATTCACATGCGGACACAGCCCGTCCGGGCTGTTCAGTCCTGGGACAGAATAAAGGGGAAATTCCACATGGCGGCTATGAAACCACGTACCGGCGACGGCCCGATGGAAGTCACCAAAGAGGGTAGAAGCTTGATCATGCGCGTCCCGCTCGAAGGCGGCGGGCGCCTGGTAGTTGAATTGAACGCTGCCGAAGCAGCCAACCTGAAGGAATGCTTGGCCGGCGTTACCGGCTAGGAAGCAGTTCCAGGAAAAGGTCCGCAGCCACCACGGCTGCGGACCTTTTCTATTTCTTGACGGCTACCAGCAGGCCATCGCCGGTGGGGAGCATGGCGGAGGCGAGCCGCTCGTCGTCGCGGATTGCCTTGCCGATCTGGCGCATTGCGACGGTGTTAGGCTCGCGGCCAGCAGGATTGGCCACCTTGTCCTTGTCTAGGGCGTCGTTGATAATCAGGATGCCGGCGCGCTTGAGCAAACGGATGCCCTGCTCCACGTAGCGGGGAGTGCCGGCCTTGTCGGCATCGATGAAGACCAGGTCGTAGGCGCCATCGTTGAGTCGGGGCAAAACGTCGCCAGCCCGGCCGGAGATGGTGCGGGTGCGGTTGGCCGGGCTGCCTGCCTCAGCGAAGGCTTCCCGGGCAGCGCGCAGGTGCTCCACGTCGACGTCGATGGTGGTCAGCACGGCCTGTGGGCCGAGGCCGCGGAGTAGGCAAACGCCGGAGACGCCAGCGCCAGTGCCGATTTCGACGGCGGTCTGGGCCTTGGAAGCCGCAGCCAGGACGGTGAGCACAGCGCCGACGCCGGGCCCAATGGGGGTGACGCCCAGTTCGAACGAGCGCTCCCTGGCGCGCAACATGACCTCATCCTCAGCGGGCAGATCTTCTGCGTAGGACCAGCTGGTGGACTTGTCGGCGCTCATGGACTTCGCTTTCTGCGCGGGCGGGAGAAATATCCTCTACAGCCTACTGTGTTCACCCTGTCCAGCGCCGATTCGTGGCCATTGTGCCCACGGCTGAAGTGGCTTTGCCACCAGCAAATTCCCAGCCAAGTTTGAAACAATAAATATCCGGTCATCCAATACGTGTCCGGCGCCGAATCAGAGATGTCAACAGTATCCGGGCGTTAGCAATTCCACGAGGGGAGTGGACGATGTCATCACCAGTTGTGACACCTGTCCCTGCAATGATCCAGCCTGACACCGAATGGGTTCGTCCCACTTGGGAAGAAGTGGTGACCAACCACTCTGCCAAGGTCTACCGCCTTGCCTACCGGCTCACCGGCAACAAGTTCGACGCCGAGGACCTCACCCAAGAGGTCTTTGTCCGCGTCTTCCGGTCGCTGGAAAACTTCAAGCCCGGAACCTTGGATGGCTGGTTGCACCGCATCACCACCAACCTGTTCCTGGACCAGGCCCGGCGTAAAACCCGTATCCGGTTCGACGCGTTGGCGGACGACGCCGAGTCCCGGCTGCCCGGCCGGGAGCCCGGCCCGGAGCAGAGCTTCGAATTCAACAACCTCGACCTGGACGTTCAGGCTGCCCTGGAAGAGTTGCCGCCGGACTTCCGTGCCGCCGTCGTCCTTTGCGACCTGGAGGGTCTGTCCTACGACGAGGTGGCAGCGGCGTTGAACGTCAAGCTCGGCACTGTGCGCTCCCGCATCCATCGGGGCCGCACCATGCTCCGAGAGAAGCTGGCCCACCGGGATCCGCGGCCGCAACAGGCCCGCCGGAAGCTATCCCTGCCGCGCATCGCCGGCATCCACTGATCGGCAGATGAGGCACCGTAACCTTTTTGGCACCCGACACCAGCGGACAGCAGCCCACCTCGCCGACTGCAGTGACTGTGCTGCAGATCTGCGCCGGGAACGCCAGTACCTTGAGCGGCTCCGTGATGCGTCTATTCCGCCAGCCAGCCGCGACCTGACGTCGCGCTTGTTGGCGTGCTCCGCGGAGCGTCCAGCGGATGCGTCTCTGGACTTCCGCAGCGGCATGTCCCCGAGTCCTGCCCGCCCGGAAGAATCGTCGGCTGGTATTTTCACCCGCGCCGCCGTCATGACCGCGGGTGGCACGGTGGTGGCCGCCGGGGTGCTCGCCGTCAGCGCGTTCGCCGTTGCCGGCCCCGCAGCAGCTACCCCGCTGAACCATGTTGCTGATGCTTCCAGCCAGCTGCCCGCCGACGGCAAGGTGCTGACCAGCCAGCAGCTCAGTGCCCTACGGGCCGATGGGTGGGCCTGCCCCGAGCTGACATCCCTCGGATTCCAGTTGGAGTCTGCCACTGCTGTGACCATCAACGGTCAGCCCGCGGTGGAGTTGCGACTGACTGACGGCGTCCATTACGCGCTGGTCACCGAGGAACACCCCGCAGGTCTCCTTGGCACGGCTCGTGCCGGTTCAGGCGACGGTGCCGGCAGCCGGGTGCAGGCCACCTCGCCCTGGACCGCTACCTACTGGTCGGAGGGGCGCACGTTCACGTACGAATCCAACCTCCCCGCTGACCAGGCTGACGACGCCGGACCCATCCTGTCCACCATGGACGACGGGCCAGTAGTTGGCGTGTCCGCGGCAGCGCCAGCGTCGGGTACTGTGGCGGAAGAGTCCTTGGCCAACAGGCTGCATCGGGGACTGAGCAGGATTGTCACCCTTTTGACCCAGTAATGCGGGCAGTTCCCACCAGGACGCGTGGGAGTCGCCGCTGGTAGCCCGGAGAGGGTAATCTTCCTAACGTGTTTGGAATCAACGGCCCGGAGTTTTTTCTTCTGCTGATCATCGGCATCTTGGTGATTGGTCCCAAGCGCCTGCCGGAATACACCCAGAAGCTGGCGAACCTCGTGAAGGAAGTCCGGCGGATGGCCTCCGGTGCCCGCGAGCAGATCAAGGACGAAGTCGGCATCGACATCGACGAGGTTGACTGGAAGAAGTACGATCCGCGCCAGTACGATCCCCGCCGCATCATCAAAGAAGCCCTTCTGGATGACGACACCAAGCCCATGAGCGCTGGCGCCCCCGCCGCTGTAGCTGCCGTAGCTGGTGCTGCCGCTGTTGCCTCTCCGGCGCCCCAACGCATCATTGAGTCGCTGGCCGAGGGTGAGCTGGCGCCGTTCGACTCCGAGGCCACATAGCGACACTGATCAGGGTCCTGTCAGCTGGTCCAGTCAGGGCTGCCGTCAGCGGAGTTCAGCTAGCGCGGCTGTAGGCCCAGGTTCAGGCCGGCCAGCCCACGGGGTTTGGCTGCCAATGCGCTTGCAATGCCAGCCAACGACTTCGCGGCAGGTGTTTCCGGCTGACCAATGACGATCGGCACCCCGGCATCGCCTCCCTCGCGGAGTCCAATGTCGAGGGGGATCTGGCCCAGCAAGGGCACCGCTGACCCCACAGTGCTGCTCAGGCGCTGCGCCAGGACCTCGCCACCGCCGCGGCCGAACAATTCCATCCGGCCGCCGTCGGGCATCTCCAGGTAGGACATGTTTTCGATGACCCCGGCCACCTTCTGCCCCGTCTGCGTGGCAATGGCACCGGCCCGCTCTGCGACGTCCGCCGCCGCCGCCTGCGGGGTGGTGACCACCAGAATTTCGGCCGAAGGCAGCAACTGGGCCACCGAGATGGCGATGTCACCGGTGCCAGGCGGGAGATCGAGGAAAAGCGCATCGAGGTCGCCGAAGTACACATCGGTGAGGAATTGTTCCAGCGCGCGGTGCAACATGGGCCCGCGCCAGGCCACCGGCTGGTTGCCGCTGACGAACATGCCGATGGAGATGACCTTCACGCCATAGGCAACCGGCGGCAGGATCATGTCGTCCACGCGTGTGGGGGTCTGCGTGATCCCCATCAGGCCCGGCACGGAGAAGCCGTAGACGTCCGCGTCTACGATCCCAACCCGCAGCCCCTGAGCGGCCAGCGTGGCGGCCAGGTTGACGGTGACCGATGACTTGCCCACCCCGCCCTTGCCGCTGGCCACTGCGAAGACCTTGGTGAGGGAATCGGGCTGGTTGAAGGGGATGACGCGCTGCGGGCCAGAACCCCGGAGCTTCTCCTTCAGCGCATCGCGCTGGTCCTGGTTCATGACGTGCAGGGAAACGTCGACGGCGGTCACGCCAGGGACTGCCAGCAGCGCGGTTCGCGAGTCAGCGGTGATGGTGTCCCGCAGTGGGCAGCCGGCAATGGTCAGCAGCACCGTCAGATCCACCTGACCCGAACCTGACACGCG
The DNA here is from genome assembly GCF_900609065.1 of Arthrobacter ulcerisalmonis. Taxonomy (GTDB): domain Bacteria; phylum Actinomycetota; class Actinomycetes; order Actinomycetales; family Micrococcaceae; genus Arthrobacter; species Arthrobacter ulcerisalmonis. Next base: position 111,457 of record NZ_UXAU01000025.1, read on the forward strand.
GACCGAGTCCACCATGCCGAGCTCGGTAATGGGGCGGCGTAATTCCGGATCAATCACTGTGGCCAGGGCGCGCTGGACTGCGGTGACCAGCGGGGCATCGCTGGGAAGGTCAACGTCCATGGGCTAGCGTTCCTGCCCTGGTTGGCTGGGTTTAACCTTGGGGATCTGCTGGGTCCGCGGATTCCGTTGCCGCTTCTCCTTCAGCTTCTCCTTGACTTTTTCACGGGGACTCTCGGTGCTGTCAGGGTCTGTTGAATTGTGGTGGCGCAGTTCTTCCTGGGCCTCCAACATGTCCTCGAGCAGTGTCCGGAGCTCTGCCCGGACGTAGTCGCGGGTGGCCACCTCACGGAGCGCAATGCGCAGGGAGGCAAGTTCCCGGGTCAGGTACTCGGTCTCGGAGAGATTCCGCTCGGCGCGCTGGCGGTCCTGCTGCAGGCTGACACGGTCCCGGTCGTCCTGTCGGTTTTGGGCGAGCAGCAGCAGCGGCGCCGCATAGGAGGCTTGCAAGGACAGCATCAGGGTCAGCAGGGTGAAGCCCAGTTCGCGTGAATCGAACTGCCAGTCAACGGGTGCCCAGGTGTTCCAGGCCAGCCAGAAGATGCAGAAGATGGTCATGTAGACCAGGAACGTGGGTGTTCCCATGAACCGGGCAAAACCTTCGGTGGCGTGACCGAACGCGTCAGGGTTTGGGGAGAACTTGGGCAGAATCCGCTGCCTGCCACTCAACGGTGTATCCAGGCTGCCTTTGCCACCGTTTTTGCCCGAGCCCTTGCCGGTGTTTCGCTGGTTTACGTTCTTGGGAGCACTGTTGTCAGCCAACCCGGCCACCGAGCTTCCTTATTGGGGCATCGCCATCATTGGCACGCCAATCGTCAGGCAACATGTGATCCAGGACGTCATCAACAGTCACCGCCCCCACAAGCCGGCCAGCGTCGTTGACCACAGGGAGGGAGTTGAGGTTATAGGTGGCCAGGGTGCGGGCCACTTCGCTGATGTGCGCTTGGTCTGAGAGGGGTTCGAGATTCTTGTCCACCAGGTTGCCCAGCGGCTCATAGGGCGGGAAGCGGAGAAGCTGCTGGATGTGGACCACGCCGAGGAACCGGCCGGTAGGAGTCTCCAGCGGAGGACGGGCAATGAAGATGGACGACGCCAGGGCAGGGGAGAGCTCCTCGCGTCGGACGTGGGCCAGGGCTTCGGCAACCGTGGCCTCCGGCGGCAGGATCACGGGGACCGGCGTCATCAAGCCGCCCGCAGTGTCCTCGTCGTATTCAAGCAAGCGACGGACGTCCTCGGCGCCCTCTGGCTCCATCAGTTGCAGGAGCTGTTCGGCTTGTGCCGAGGGCAGTTCGCCGAGGAGGTCCGCGGCGTCGTCCGGGTCCATTTCCTCAAGCACGTCCGCGGCCCGTTGCACGTCCAGGGCGGAGAGGATCTCGACTTGGTCATCTTCCGGCAGTTCCTGCAGGACGTCAGCGAGGCGTTCGTCCTGCAATTCACTGGCTACTTCAAAGCGTCGCTTGTCGCTCATTTCCTGCAGGGCTTCTGCGAAGTCAGCCGGTTTGAGATCCTCATGGTTGGCAACGAACTGGGTGGCAGCCTGTGGCTCAGTACGGGCACCCTGCAGGGCGTCTGCCCAGTCGATGATCAAGGTTTCATTGCGGCGTAGCCGGCTCAACGGCGATAGCGAGTGGCCGCGGCGGACGAAGAGTTTGCTCACGAACCAGTCGCGGGAGCGGTATTGGTCCATGGCGATGTCTTCGATGGTGGCGTCGCCGCTGCCGTCTTGCAGGGTGACGCGGCGATCAAACATTTCGGCGGCGACCAGTGTCTCGGCGCCGCGCTGCTCGAAGCGGCGCAGGTTTACCAATCCCGTGCAGATTACCTGGGTCTGGTCGATCGAGGTGATTCGAGTCATGGGCACGAACACGCGCTTCTTGCCAGGAACTTCCACCACGATACCTACGACGTGCGGAGCCCCGCCAGAGCCGCGGGCAAGCACCACAACGTCACGTAATCGGCCCAGCCGGTCGCCCAGCGGGTCAAAGACGTCCAGTCCCAGCAGGCGCGCGACGAAGACGCGGGTAGTTGTTGTACTCACCCGTACAGGCTACCGAGTCTGCTCTCTTTTAGCTGAATTTACAGGCAGCACACATGCTGATGGGCAAGAATAGGGAGTATGGCAAACATTTTTGGTGCTCCTAAAGCGGGTGGGCCCAGCGGGTTGGACCAGACCCGGTCCGTCCCCACCGGCGATACCATCGGTTCCTACACCTCCTACCTCGATGCACAAAAGGCTGTGGACTACCTGGCCGACCAGCAGTTCCCGGTCCAGATGGTCTCGATTGTGGGCAACGAGTTGAAAATGGTGGAGCGGGTGACCGGCCGCCTGAGCTACCCGCGCGTGGCGTTGTCCGGGGCGCTGAGCGGCATGTGGTTCGGCCTGTTTGTGGGCGTCATGCTCTCCTTCTTTTCGCCCACCGGCGGGTACTTTTCCATCCTGACCTCGGTGTTGATGGGTGCCGCCTTCTTCATGCTCTTCGGCATTGTTACGTACGCCGCCCAGCGCGGCAAGCGGGACTTCACCTCCACCAGCCAGGTGGTGGCCACCAGCTACGACGTCATTGTGGCCACCGAGGTATCCCACGATGCTCGGCGCCTGCTTCAGCAGCTGCCCATGACTCCCTCCGATGCGGCAGCCCAGCATGGCGCCTACCCTCAGTACCAGAACCAGCCTTACCAGCAGCCGGGCCAGCAGAACCCGCCGTACCAGCAGCCGGGCCAGCAGAACCCGCCGTACCAGCAGCCAGGGCAAGGCCCGGCGCGGCCGTCCGGTTGGGCAGATCCCTACGGCCAGCAGCCGCCCACGCAGCAGCAGCCGCAGGACCAGGCCCAACAGCCGGGCTATGGCCAGCAGCAAGGGCAGTGGCAGCCGCCGCAGGGACAACAGCCAGGTCAGCAGTATGGCCAGCAGCCGGGTCAACAGCCGCAAGGTGGTGCGCCCGACGGCGGAGCGCAGCAGCAGGCCCCCGCACCGGTGCGGGCCACGACCTACCCCGACCTTCCGGACGGCAGGCCACAGTACGGTGTCCGGGTTCAGGCTTCGGACCCCGGCGCCGATCAGTCGGCGCAGCAGCAGGCACCTACGCGGCAGCAGGGTGCAAACCATGCGGATGCCAGCCAGCCCGGCTCGACTCAGCCCGGCACAGACCAGCAGGGCTCTAGCCAGCCGAACGCTGACCAGACTGATGCAGACCGTGAAAAAGAGCATCGGCAGTAACAGGATTCAGTAACTACGGGCAACAAAAAGCGGGGCGGTCGGATGAGTCCGATCGCCCCGCTTTTTTGTTGCCTGCGGGCGTTGGTGGCCGTCGGCTGGTGGTGACTGCCACTGGTTGGTGCCGGCACCTAGGGTAACGCCGGTGTGTCCTACTTGCCGGCGTCGGCCGCCTGGAAAATGCCTGCCATCCAGTCTTCGATCTCCGTTGCCTCACGGGGGAGGCCCGCGCTGAGGTTGACCGGGCCGTTGGCGGTCATCAGGATGTCGTCTTCGATCCGGACGCCGATGCCGCGGTACTCCTCGGGGATAGCGAGGTCTTCGCTCTTGAAGTAGAGGCCAGGCTCAATGGTGAAGACCATGCCCTCTTCCAGGATGCCGTCCAGGTACAGTTCGCGCTTGGCCTGGGCGCAGTCGTGCACGTCCAGTCCCAGGTGGTGGCTGGTGCCGTGCGGCATCCAGCGCCGGTGCTGCTGGCCTTCGGGGCTGATGGCTTCCTCTACGCTGACGGGGAGCAGCCCCCAGCTGTCGAGCCGCTCCGCCAGCACGGTGGTGGCTGCGGTGTGGATGTCCCGGAACTTTGTGCCTGGCTGGGCCGCAGCGAAACCGGCATCCGCAGAGTCCAGCACCGCCTGGTAGATCTTGCGCTGAACCTCGTTGAAGGTGCCGTTGACCGGCAGCGTCCGGGTGACGTCGGCGGTGTAGAGCGAGTCAGCCTCCACACCGGCGTCAAGGAGCAGGAGTTCCCCGGCTGAGACGGTGCCCGTATTGCGGGTCCAGTGCAGCACGGTGGCGTTGTTGCCGGCCGCTGCGATGGTGTCGTAGCCGAGCTCGTTGCCGGCTTCGCGGGCGCGAGCAAAGAAGGCGCCTTCGATGACGCGCTCGCCGCGGACGTGCGTCAGTGCGCGGGGGAGGGACTTGACGACTTCCTCGAATCCTTCCACCGTGGCAGCCACGGCGATTTCCATCTGCTCGATCTCCCAGCTGTCCTTGATGAGGCGCAGTTCGGAGAGCGCTTCGCTGAGCTTCTCGTCGAGGGCGTCGAGGACGGCGAGGTCCAGGGTGTCCGGGTCCTTGGCCGTGTTGTACCTGACGGTGTCCACCAGGGCGTCGATGTTCTCGTCCACCTTGCGGACCAGCCGGACCGACGTGCCTCCGATTTCCGTGGCGCCAACGTTCTTGGTGATCGCCGTTTCCAGGCCGTCAATGTGCGCGGTGGGGAGGCCCAGCTTTGCCTCAAACTCAGCAAGGGTGGGGCGGGCGCCAATCCAGAATTCACCAGAGCGGGAGTCCGCGTAGAACTGTTCGGTGTCCCGGCCAGCCAAAGGGCGGAAGTACAGCGTGGCACTGTGGTGCGCGCCGCCGTCGCCCATTCCTTCTGCGACCGGATCCAGGATCAGGACAGCATCTGGCTCGTGGTCCAGGCCCAGGCCCGTGAGGTGCGCGAAGGCGGAGTGCGGGCGGAAGCGGTAGTCACAGTCATTGGAACGGACCTTGAGCGGGCCCGCCGGGATGACGAGACGCTCGCCGGGGAACTTGGCAGAAATTGCTGCTCGCCGGGTTGCGGCGAAATCAGCCACGGCATCGCGGGCCGGCAATTCCTGGTTTGAGGGCGCCCAATTACTGGCCATAAAGGCCTTGAAGGCGTCCGAACTGGGCCGTTGCGAGCGGTTGTTGACCCGCTCGTCCAACGGCTGGGAGGCAGAATTCTGGGTGTTATCGGCAACGTTCACGGGACTATCGTCTCACCAGCGTCCCGGGGACGCGAACGGGACATCTGGCGGTGGTAGCGGCCCCGGCTGGCTGGTTCTACTAGGGTGTGATGGTGAGGATCGACCTGCATGCCCACTCCAATGTCTCGGACGGCACCGAGAATCCCGCTGACGTGATGGCGTCTGCCGCTCAGGCCGGGCTGGACGTCGTGGCCCTGACGGACCACGATTCCACGGGGGGCTGGGCCGAAGCCTCGGCCGCCGTCGCCGTGACCGGGGTTGCCTTGGTTCCCGGGATGGAAGTTTCCTGCAAGACGTCAGAAGGTATCAGCGTCCACCTGTTGAGCTACCTGCACGATCCGCTGCACCCCGGATTGCTGGACGAGATCGGCAAGGCCCGCGCTGCCCGGTTGACCAGGGCCGAGCGGATGGTGAGCCTGCTTGCCGAGGACTACCCGCTGACTTGGGACGATGTAATCCATCATGTGGCCCCGGGAGCTACCTTGGGCCGCCCGCATATTGCCGACGCCTTGGTGGCTGCCGGTGTGGTGTCGGATCGCTCCGAGGCCTTCGCCTCCATCCTGACCTCCCGCTCGCGCTACTTCATCCCGCACTATGCTCCGGACCCTGCCACCGCGGTGGCCCTGGTCCGCGCCGCCGGTGGTGTGCCCGTGTTTGCGCATCCGGTGGCTACCGCCCGCGGCAGGATTGTGGGGGAGCGGACCTACTCAGAGATGATTGATGCTGGCCTGGCGGGCGTGGAAATCGACCACCGGGACAACCCGGAAGTGGGCCGGAAATTCCTGCGTGAGCTGGCTGCCGGGCATGACCTGATCATCACCGGCTCCTCGGATTATCACGGCACTGGCAAGCCCAACCTGTTGGGCGAGAACGTGACGAGCCCCGAGGCCCTGGCCCGGATCGAAGCCCTAGGTACGGGGACCGCCGTCGTGCGCCCCTGATTCTCCCGGCCCACCCCAACTGACTCGCACTTGTTGTCGTTTTGAGCGCTCAAAACGACAACAACTGCTAGCTAGTTGGGAGGGAAGGACGTGAAGGTGGCGTGCGCACCCAACCGCTTGGTCATGATGTCGATCGCCGGCTGGTTCTGGTCAACGCACACGAACTTCCGGCCCAACTTCGCCGCCACTGCGCCGAGCGTTCCGGAGCCGGCAAAGAAGTCCAGGCACCAGTCGTCCGGCCGGCTTGAGGCGGCCACCACCCGGCGAATCAAGCCCTCCGGTTTCTGCGTGGGATAGCCGGTCTTTTCCTTGCCCGTGGGCGAGACGATGGTGTGCCACCAGACGTCCGTGGGCAGCTTGCCCAGTTCGCGCTTGGCGGGCGTGACCAGGCCCGGCGCCATGTACGGCTCACGGTCCACCTCGGCGCTGTCGAAATGGTACTTGGCCGGGTTCTTGACGTAGACAAGGATGTTGTCGTGCTTGGTGGGCCAGCGGGTTTTGGCCCGGGCGCCATAGTCGTACGCCCAGATGATCTCGTTCAGGAAGCACTCCCGCCCGAAGATCGAATCCAGCATTACTTTGGCGTAGTGCACCTCGCGGTAGTCCAGGTGCAGGTAGAGGGTGCCGTCCTCGGCAAGCAGGCGCCACGCCTCCAGCAAACGGGGTTCCAGGAACGCCCAGTAGTCGCTGAATGCATCGTCGTAGCTATGCAGGGCACCCTTGATGGTGTCGTAGGACCGACCCTTGAAACCGACCCGGTCACCGGTGCCCTCCGCCGACACCACCATTTTCGTTTCCTGGCGCCGCTGTGAACGGCCGGTGTTGAACGGCGGATCGACGTAGATCAGCGTAAAGGCGCCGTCCGGCAGTGTTGGCAGGTACGCGGCATTCTCCGCGTGCACCACTAAATTGCCGCCGTCCGGCGCCCAAGCTGTTTCCGTCATTGAGGAGGTTAGGCCTCGGCGCCGGGCGCGTTGGAATCCGCGCCGCCCGCTACCACTTCGCCGTTGCGGCGGCGGGTACGGGTGCGGCTTCGGCGGGCGCGCGCAGGCTGGTCGGCGTTGGAATCCGCCCCGCCGTCCGCTGGTGCAGCAGGATCGGACGTACGACGGCGGTCCTCGCCGGAGCGGGGTGCTGCGTCGCTGGTGCGGCTGCGGGTGGTGCTGCCGGCCCGGGCGGGACGGCCGCGGCCGGTCCGCTCGCGGCCGTCGCCGCTGGTTTGGCTCGCCTCGTTGGCGGGAGCCGTCTCGGTTGCGCTGGTGGTGTCGCCGGTGCGGGCCGAATCGTTCGAGCGGCTGGAGTCATTTGAACGGCTGGAGCCGGCTGAGCGGCTGGAACCCCCGGTGCGTCCGGATCCGCCGGAGCGGCCAGAGCCACCGGTGCGACCCGAGGCGCCGGCCTCACGTCCGCCGTCGCGGCCTGCTTCCCGACCACCGCGGGCGTTCTTCTTACCCGTTTCGCCAAGGTCTTCGAGGACCTCTGCGTTGACGCCGGCCAAAGTGCGCTTGTCGCGGGGGAGGCGGCCCTTCGTGCCCTCGGGGATGTCGAGGTCCGAGTAGAGGTGGGGTGAAGACGAGTAGGTTTCGATCGGCTCGGGGACGCTCAGGCCCAGTGCCTTGTTGATCAGGCCCCAGCGAGGCATGTCATCCCAGTCCACGAACGTGACGGCGGTGCCCTTGTTGCCGGCGCGGCCGGTACGGCCAACACGGTGCAGGTAGATCTTTTCGTCCTCGACGCACTGGTAGTTGATCACGTGCGTCACATCGTCGACGTCGATGCCACGGGCTGCAACGTCGGTGGCCACCAGGACGTCCACCTTGTTGTTCCGGAACGCGCGCAGGGCCTGCTCGCGTGCGCCCTGGCCCAAGTCGCCGTGGATGGCGGCGGCCGCGAAGCCGCGGTCTACGAGTTCCTCGGACACCTTGGCGGCGGTCCGCTTGGTCTTGGTGAAGATGATGGTCCGGCCGCGGCCGCGGGCCTGCAGGATGCGGCCCACCACCTCGATCTTGTCCATGGCGTGGGCACGGTAGATCAGCTGGCGGATGTCGCGCTTGGTGAGGCCTTCATCGTCCGGGTCAGCCGCACGGATGTGGGTGGGCTGTGTCATGTAGCGGCGGGCCATCGCGATGACCGGGCCAGGCATGGTGGCCGAGAAAAGCAGGGTTTGGCGAACGGCGGGGGTCCCGGCGATAAGGGTTTCCACGTCCGGCAGGAAGCCCAGGTCCAGCATTTCGTCGGCTTCGTCAAGGATGACGATGCGGACGTTCTTCAGGCTCAGGTGCTTTTGCTTGTACAGGTCGATCAAGCGGCCGGGAGTACCCACCACGATCTCTACGCCGTTTTTGAGGGCTTCAACCTGCGGCTCGTAGGCGCGGCCACCATAAATGGTGGCGATGCGGGCGTTGCGCTTGCGTGAGGCGGTTTCGAGGTCGCCGGCAACCTGAACGGCGAGCTCACGGGTGGGAACGATCACCAGTGCCTGCGGGGCGCCCGGGACGGGGAGCTTGTCGAAGCCGGCGTCGTCCCGGCCCACCACGCGCTGCAGCGCGGGGATGCCGAAGCCGAGGGTCTTGCCGGTGCCGGTCTTGGCCTGGCCAATGATGTCGTGCCCGGCCAAGGCAACGGGCAGCGTCATGGCTTGGATGGGGAACGGGTGGGTGATCCCGGCATCGGCCAGCGATTCGACGATGTCGGCGCGGACGTTGAGGTCCGCAAAGGACTTCTCGGCGATCTCGTGCGGCTTTTCGTCCGAGATGATGGTCTCTTCCGGGTCGATGGTCTCGGTACCGGACTCATCGGTCAGAAGCTGGTGCGTGTGCAATTCACTCACGGGGAGTTTCCTTATTCATTTGGGCGAGGGCGCGGCCTGCTCAACGGGGGCGGCCAGGGCCGTTCCGGAGCACGCTCGGTGCGCGCAAGCAATTCCAGTGGAAGCCGATCGCGGGCTATCTATTGCTGGCACTGGTGACCAGCGGGTGTATCTCAAGATCGCGTAGGGGCGGGCTTGTTGGTTTCAAATCAAGGAAATCAACGACCGGGCATCCATATCTACCCCTTCAGTCTAGCCGTACCGCCCCGCAATCCCTGCTCAAGGGGCATCGCGGGGCGCGGGCCGGTTTTAAGGGACGCGTTCGAAGTGGACTTCCCGGGTAGAGATATCGGCAGAGACCAGGCGGACCCGTACCTTGGTTCCGGACTCAAGCTCGCCAGCGCAGCGCGCCGTCACCGCGGGCTCGGCGATCTGCACGGTGCCCGATCCATTGGAGCCGCTGGACCCGTTGTCCCTGGCGGGCTTGGACCCGGCGATGACAATCGCGTCGAACTCCTGGCCCACGTGGTTGACCAACAGCGCGGCCTCAACGGTGTCCAAGGCCATCCGCTCCATCCGGCTGGCCAACTGATCGGAGCTCGACATGATCTCCGGAAGGCTGGGCAGGGCCTCCCGCACCCATGAGGGCACGTCCTTGCCGTTGCTGAGGGCCTCACACAGCACCAACACGAACCGGTCAACCAACCTGCGCAAAGGTGCTGTGGTGTGGGCGTAGGCCGCGCCGATGGCTGATTGGATGACGTTGGCGGGTGCTTCGCCGTCGAAGGCCGTGTAAGCGGCGCCGCGGAACAGCATGCCCGCCGAATGCAGGATGGCCAGCTGCCGGGGGTCCGTGGCGTCGAGGGTGCGCAGGTATTCGCCATAGCTGAGGGTTCCCTGCCATGGCTTGCCGAGGGCCTGCGTCTGGATCCGGAAATGGTTCAGTGACTTCTCATCCGGTGCCGGCATGGTCCGCAAAATCCCTATTTTGCCGGTGATCATCAGCTGCGCAGCAGCCATCCCCGTCATCAGGGAAATTTGGGCATTCCAGTCCTCCACAGGCAGTTGCCATGCCGCGGCGATCTGGTAGCCGCCGTCGGGAAGCTGGACAATTTCCTGTTCTGGCATGTTCAGGCTGGCGCCGCCGCGCTGGCGCTCCTGCTCCACGCGTTTGATTCCCACCTCTTTCAGGAGGACCAGGACAGGACCTGCCGTGCCGGCGTCGAGGTCCGCCTGGACCCCCCTGTAACTCAACTTGGCGCGGCTCCGGATGGTTGCTCGCTGCACCCTTACTGACTCGACGACAGCGTCGGTGTCGAGGCGGAAATCCCAGACAAACGCCGAGCATTCCTGATCCGGCAAGAGGCTGCCGGCCGCTTCGCTGATGACCTCTGGATGGAGCGGAATCCGGCCATCCGGAGCGTAAAACGTTTGCCCCCGGCGCCGCGTTTCGGCATCGAGCGGGCCGCCAGGAGTCACGAAGGCAGGCACATCGGCGATGGCGTACAGCACGCGGTACCCGCCGCCGTCGGGCTCGATGAAAAGGGCTTGGTCGAGGTCCGTGGACGTGGCCGGATCGATGGTGAGGAACTCGACGGCGGTGAGGTCCAGGGCTGGCAGCTGCAACGCCGCCACGGCAGCCTCAGCGTCCTGAACCGCTGCCGCGGGATATTCCCCGGGCAACTCGAGTTCAATTCGCAGCGCGGCGAGGGCTTCTTCGAGCGCGTTTGCGGGTGCGTGGATCGGTGGAGTCAATCGTTGATGTGCCACGTTGCCCAGCGTAACCCGGTTTTCCGGCTTGAAGCAGGGAGAACGCGCAGGTGGGACGCTACTGCGCGGAATCCAGGACCTGGCGCAAGGCTGCGGCGGCGGCCGTCGGATCTGTGGCCTCCGTGATGGCCCGGACCACCACCACTCGGCGCGCGCCGGCGTCGAGCACCTGCTCAAGATTGCCCTGGTCCACGCCGCCGATCGCGAACCACGGCACGGAGCCGGCAGTCGCGGCCGCGTGGCGCACCAAATCGAGGCCGACGGCGGCCCGGCCAGGTTTGGTGGGCGTGGCCCAGACCGGTCCCACGCAGAAGTAGTCCAGCCCGGCAGGGCTGGCAGCTGCGGCGACTGCCGCATCAACCTGCGCAGGAGTGTGGCTGGATAGCCCAATAGCCGCGTTTCCGTTCACCAGCGTGCGGGCAGCGGCGAGGGGCAGGTCTTTCTGGCCGATATGGAAAACCGGTGCGCCGGAGAGGACAGCGATGTCGGCCCGGTCATTGACGGCCCAGAGCTTGCCGAAGCGGACTGCAGCGGCCTTCAGCACCGCGAGGAGCTCGAGTTCCTCAGCGGCCTCGATGCCCTTGTCCCGCAGCTGAATGATGTCCACGCCACCCGCAAACGCAGCTGCCACAAAGTCCGCGAAATCGCCGCGATCTTTCCGGGCATCGGTGCAGAGATACAGGCGCGCCGCCTCAACCCCCGCATGGGCAAGGTGGGTGGCTGGATCAACGGCGGCAGCGGACTGGGTCACATTCATGCCAGCCAGCCTAGTTCCCCTAGACTGGTGGGGTACTGCGGGAGCCCGCGGCAGCTGTCACAAAGCGCCGGGCTGAGAGGGCGTCAGAGCCGACCGCTTGACCTGATCCGGGTAATGCCGGCGTAGGGAAGGATTCACCGTGGACTCTCGTCCCCAGGCGCAGTTCAGCGCCGACGTGGCAGTTATTGGTGGTGGGGTCATTGGCCACAGCATTGCCTGGCAGGCCCGTTGTTCTGGCCGTTCGGTGGTGGTGATTGACGCTGTTCCCGGCTCTGGCGCCAGCTGGGCGGCCGCCGGCATGTTGGCGCCGGTGAGCGAACTCCACTACCAGGAAGAAAACCTGCTCGGGCTGACGTTGGAGTCTGCCGCGCAATGGCCACAGTTTGCGCGGGACGTCACCGCAGTTGGCGGGCCGGTGGGCTACCGTGATGAGCCCACCCTTGCCGTTGGGGTGGACGCCGCGGACCGCCGGGCGCTGCTGGACCTCCGCACGGTACAACACCAACATGGGCTCAGTGTGGAACCGCTCAGCATCCGCCAGGTCCGGGAGCGTGAGCCGCTGCTGAGTCCAGCGATCTCCTGTGCCCTGGACACCGCAGCGGATCACCAGGTGGACCCCAGGCTGTTGCTGGCGAGCTTGCGCCGAGCCTTGGCGCAGCACGACCCTTCCGGAACGTCCGGCACCGCTGGAACGGGCACTACGGTGGCTGGCGCCGAGGACGGGTTCGCTGTTCCGCATCACGCCAGCGATCTGGTGTGGGCTGCAGACGCAGTGGTTGGCGTGCGACTGGCGGGCGGCGGCACCGTGTACGCCAAAGAAACGGTGCTGGCCAACGGGCTGCACGCGGCCAGCATGGGCCAGTTGCCTGCCGGATTGAACCTACCGGTCAGGCCTGTGCACGGCGACATCCTCAGGCTCCACGTTCCCGCCCACCTCCGGCCCCTGCTGCGGACAACCGTGCGGGGACTGGTCCGCGGTGTTCCCGTCTACATCGTGCCCCGCGACGACGGCACAGTGGTCATCGGTGCAACCCAGCGTGAGGACGGCGGAGCGCCAGTGTCCGCCGGTGGGGTCTACCAGTTGCTCCGCGACGCGCAGGCCCTGGTGCCCGCCGTGGCCGAGCTGGAGCTCATCGAAACCACGGCGCGGGCACGCCCCGGCACCCCCGACAACGCGCCACTGCTGGGCCGCGTCCCCAGTCCAGCCACAGCAATCGGCCATGTGCCAGGGCTGATCATCGCCACGGGATTCTTCCGGCACGGCGTCCTGCTGGCACCGGCGGCCGCGTCCATCTGCACCGGGCTGATGGACGGCCACATGGATTCCCGCTGGGACGTCTTCTCGCCAGCCCGCTTTTCCGAGCTTTCCCCCGCCGTTCCCCGCAAAGTAGAGGAGACAGTATGAACATCACCTTGAACGGAGCCCCGCACGCCGTTGCCGCGGACGCCTCCGTCAGTACCCTGGTCAGTGCCCTCACCGGCCGCTCGCTCGCAACTGACGGGCAGGCGGTCGACGGCGGCAAGCTGGGTGTCGCAGTGGCCCGCAACGCCGCGGTGGTCCCACGGAGCCAATGGTGGGCTACCGCGCTCGCCGATGGCGATGACATCGAGCTTGTCACCGCAGTGCAGGGCGGTTGAGCATCATGACGGCAACCGAAACGGCCCCCGCAGCACAGGTCACCGGCTCCGGCGATGACCTGGTGATTGACGGGGTTACCCTGTCCTCCCGACTCATCATGGGGACCGGAGGTGCCCCCAGCCTGGACGGCCTGGGCGCTGCCCTGATCGCCTCGGGCACAGCACTGACGACCGTGGCCATGCGGCGTTACTCCACGGCCGAGACCGGCTCACTCTTCCAGCTGCTGTTGGACCAGGGCATCCGGGTCCTGCCCAACACAGCCGGATGTTTTACGGCCCGCGACGCTGTCCTCACAGCCGAACTGGCCAGGGAGGCGCTCGAAACCGACTGGGTCAAACTCGAGGTCATTGCCGATGAACAGACGCTGCTTCCTGATGCGGTGGAGTTGGTGGACGCAACAGAACAGCTGGTCAACAGGGGGTTCAAGGTGTTTGCCTACACCAACGACGATCCTGTCCTGGCCCTCCGGCTGGAGCACCTGGGCGCCACCGCCGTGATGCCGTTGGGCGCGCCCATCGGTACCGGGCTGGGGATCCTGAATCCGCACAACATCGAGCTGATTGTGGCCAGGGCATCGGTTCCCGTGGTCCTCGACGCCGGAATCGGCACCGCCTCCGACGCCGCCCTGGCCATGGAGCTGGGCTGCGACGCTGTCCTGCTGGCCACCGCCGTCACCCGGGCACAGAATCCGGTGCTGATGGGGGCGGCCTTCCGGCACGCTGTCATGGCGGGCCGAATGGCGGCCGCGGCAGGCCGCATCCCGCGCCGCGAACATGCCCTGGCTTCCTCAGCGATGACCGGCCGGGCCGAATTCCTGTAGGCGCGGACCGCCGTCGTCCGCGTTAGAAAGCCATGTCCGCCACTCGGTGAGTGGCGGACATGGCTTTTTAGTTGATTCAGCGGCGCAGGATCGCGGTGAGCCTTTCGACGTCGCGCTTGGAGCGGGTGGCCCCCAGGTACGTGACCACGACGACGGCGGCAGCCGCACCAAGCACGATCGGCAGCACCCAAGGGAGCCACGTCAGTCCGGGCAAGTAACCGAAACCGGCCGCCATCAGGATCAGCCAGGCCAGTGCTGCCACGCCCACCGAGACACCGGCGGGCAGGCCAGCGCCGTACGTTGCGTGCCGTTTATCGTTGGCCCACACGACGAAGCCAGCGGCCACGGAAGCCAACACCACGATAGTCAGGGAAAGCATGGATCTCCTTGCGAACTGCGGCTGGTGGGTCCTAGAACTGGCCGAAACCTACACGGCGGGCTTCTTCTGCACCGATTTCAACGTAGGCCAGCGCCTTGCCGGGGACGATGACCAGGCGGCCTTTTTCGTCGGTCAGGCGCAGCTCGGAGCCGGCGGTGATGGCGTCCTGGACGAGTTTGGCCACGGAGTCCGCATCCTGAGTCGATTCGAGCACAATCTCACGGCCAACGTTCTGAATGCCGATCTTAATTTCCACAGGGGGCCTCCCAGCCAGTCAAAAGGGGTTACGTATGTCTTATTTGTAGTCTAGGACTCTTTGGGGAAGCGAGAGATTCCGCGCCAAGCTAAACGGTAGATCAGGTCGCTGGCCACATTGAGGTCCAGGTTGCCGTCGGTTTCCAGCCAGTACCGGGCGCTCACCTGGGCCATTCCGGCGAGGCCACGGCCCAGGAGTTCCGCTTCCAGGTGCGGCAGTTTGGTGTCTTCGGCGATGACGTGGGCGATCGCGTCGGCGAAGGTCCGGTTGAAGGTTTCGAGCCGCGAACTGACATCGACGTCGTTGATCAGATCGGATTCGAAGACCAGTCGGTAGGCCTGGTCGTCATTGGCAATGAACTGGAAGTACGCGCGCATGACTGCCTGCACGCGTTCCTTGTTGTCGTGGGTGGAGTTCAGCGCACCCAGCATGAGGGTTGTCAGAGAGGCCAGGTGGCTTTCCAACAGGGCCATGTAAAGATCACGCTTGGACGGGAAATGCTGGTAGAGCACCGGTTTGCTGACGCGGGCGGTCTCTGCGATCTCGTCCATGGCTGCGCCGTGGTAGCCGTTGGCCACGAAGACTTCCTGCGCCGCGGCCAGGAGTTGGGCCCGTCTCTCGTCACGGGGCAATCGTGCGGAACGCTGTCCTGCCGGGCGGGGAGATGGTTGCGGTCCGGCGGCAGTCCGGTTCTCAGCCCGTGCATCAGGGACCACAGTTGTCCTTCTTTCATTGCAGTTACAGAGACACTGTACTGCCGGGTAATATGACCGCGCGGTATCTCAAGGCCTACATTGAAGTATGGCTTCGACGGTTACCGCAAATGTTTCGACGGCAGTGCTCCCGCCCCTGGTTGAACCTGCCGCTGCGCTCAGCGCTGAAGAGGTGGAACGCTACTCCCGGCACCTGATCATCCCGGAGATCGGATCGGTGGGCCAGCGCCGGCTCAAGAACGCGAAAGTGCTGGTCATCGGCGCGGGCGGGCTCGGCTCGCCGGCCCTGCTGTATCTTGCCGCCGCCGGGGTGGGAACCTTGGGAATCGTTGACGACGACGCCGTTGACCTCAGCAACCTGCAGCGCCAGGTGATCCACGGAGTAGCCAACGTGGGTCAGCTGAAGATCGACTCCGCCCGCGAGTCGATCGCCGCACTGAACCCGTTGGTGCACGTTCGGCTTCATAACGTCCGCCTCGACGCCACCAACGCCCTGGAATTGTTTGCCGACTATGACCTGATTCTTGATGGCGCCGACAACTTCGCCACAAGGTACTTGGTGAACGACGCCACCGCGCTGCTGGGCAAGCCCTATGTGTGGGGTTCCATTTTCCGTTTTGATGGCCAGGTCAGTGTCTTCTGGGAGAAGCACGGACCTACCTACCGCGACCTGTATCCTGAGGCCCCGCCCGCAGGTTCTGTGCCGTCCTGCGGCGAGGGCGGCGTGTTTGGCATGCTGTGCGCGGCTGTCGGCGCCCTGATGGTGACCGAGGCCGTGAAGCTGATTACCGGCGTCGGGCGCTCCCTGCTGGGTCGGGTGGCCCTTTTCGACGCGTTGGGCGGCAGTTGGCGGGAGATCCGGGTTGCCAAGGACCCCGCCGCCCAGCCCATCACGCAGTTGGTGGACTACGAGGCGTTTTGCGGCCTCACCCCGGACGTCGCGGCGGACGACGCCCATACGGTAACGGCCACGGAACTGGCCGCCATGCTGGCCGATCGAGCCGCCGGGCGCCGGGATTTCGATCTGGTGGACGTGCGCGAATCGGGGGAGTTCGACATTGTCCGCATCGAGGGTTCGGTGCTCATCCCGCAGGGCAGGATCCTGGCGGGCGAGGCGTGGGCTGAGCTCCCGCAAGACAAGGACATTGTGTTCCACTGCAAGGTGGGCGGCCGGTCCGCGAGCGTCCTGGCCGCGGCCCAGGCTGCCGGCTACCAGCGGGTGAGCCACCTGGAGGGCGGAATCCTGGCCTGGGTCCGGGACGTCGAGCCCGACAAGCCCAGCTACTAAGCGCTTTCGCGGCCCAGCCGGTGGTCAACGGGGCACTCGGCCGCCGCATCCAATGCGGCTGCGGGCGTGCTGGGGGCCAGTGCGGCCGGCTGGTCAACGGTGATGCCGTAGAGCGCCTCAAGCGCTGCCACGTAGGTTTCCTGCTGGCCGTTGGCTGCCAGTTCGCGGGCTCTGACGGTGGGGACGTGCAGCAGCTGCTTCACCATGCGGCGGAGCGCGAACTCGACTTCCTCCGCTGCAGCCGTGCAGCCGTGCTTGGCGCGGACCTTCTCCATCTCGGCGTCCAGGACGCTCATGGTGTGCCGGCGCAGGGCCACAATCGCTGTGTCTACCGAACGGACCTCACGCTCGAGCTCAAAGGAGCTGGCCGCGGACGTCACCATGCTGCTGGCCTGGCTGAGGGACTCGGCCTGCTCCTGGGGCGCGGCGAGACGGACCGATTCGAGGGTGAGGAGATCGACGTCGGGCAGTTCGCCCACGGCAGGGTCGAAATCGTGGGTGAGGGCCAGGTCAATGGCAATGAGCGGCTGGGGCGATGCCGCCCGAACCTGGGCGAGCTCGCCTGCCTCCACCCGAGTATCCGATCCGCTGCATCCGATCATGACGTCCGCTGCCGCAACGGCCACGCGCAAGGTATCCGGTGTCAGCGCTGTGCCTCCGCGGGTTGCTACGAACGCTTCGGCGCGGCCTGAGGAAGAGAACACGGAGATGTCGCTGCAGCCACGCTCGCGCAGCAGCGCCATGGTGGCCCCCGCATAGGCGCCGGTACCAAACACGACGACCTTCTTGGCAGACCAGTCAGCATGTTCGGACAGGTCAGTGGCCAGGTCCAGGGCGACGGAGACAATGGATAGGCCGCGTGAGCCGAGAGCGGTCTGCGCACCCACATCCTTGGCGGTCTTGGACGCTGCCTGGAAGAGCCGAACCAGCCCAGGGCTGGCGGTACCTTCATGCTGGGCGGTGATGAGGGCGCGGCGTACCTGGCCGGCAATTTCGCGTTCACCCACCACAGCGGAGTCGAGTCCGGAGCTGACGGCAAACAAGTGCCGGGTGACGTCAGGCCCCACGTTGGTGACCAGGGCGCGGGACACCACGGGTTCCGCGAGTCCGCTGGCGTCGCTGATCTGGGCCACCAAAGCAGAGCGGGCCGCTTCGACGTCGTCAGGACGTGGCGCCTCGCCGTAGATTTCGTAGCGGTTGCAGGTTGCCAGGACCACAGCCCCGGAGACAGCAGTCGATCCGGAGAGGGCTGACGTGGCAATACCTGAGGAACCGTTGCTCAACTGGGCAACGGTTTCAAGGTCGATGTCGGCGTGTGTAGCCACCAATGAGAAAAGAACCACAACGAACCAATCATAGCTTTTTCTCAGCTCGGTAGAACAACCGGCTGGGTGACAGGTGCCTCACATCCCTCGTTCGGGTCGTCCGAACGGCTCGGCCGCAGCCGCTTCCCGTTATCTTTTGCGGCAGATTTTCGGCACAATCGAGAGCATGACTTTGAGCCCCGCCGTGTCCGCTGCCGGTGTCCTTCCCGCAGATCATCCCTTGCTGGATGGCCGGACGGCAGATTCTCCCCTCATCACCGCCTACCGTGGCGGAAAGCCGTCCCGCCGCCCGGTCTGGTTCATGCGGCAGGCCGGCAGGTCACTGCCCGAGTACCTCAAAATCCGCGAGGGCGTGGCCATGCTGGACTCCTGCCTGCAGCCGGAACTGGCCTCAGAAATTACCCTGCAACCGGTCCGTCGGCATGACGTGGACGCGGCGATCTTCTTCTCCGACATCGTCATCCCGCTGAAGTTGGCCGGCGTCGGCGTGGACATCGTTCCCGGCGTGGGTCCCGTGCTGGACAAGCCAGTCCGCACCGCCGCGGACGTCGCTGCCCTGCCCACCCTGACCTGGGAAGCACTCGAGCCCATCCGTGAGGCTGTCCGGCTCACTGTGGCGCAGCTCGGCAAGACGCCGTTGATCGGATTCGCTGGCGCGCCGTTCACCCTGGCCGCGTACATGGTGGAAGGTAAGCCCTCCCGCGACCACCTGGGTCCGCGCACCATGATGCACGCCGATCCGGAAACGTGGAACGCCTTGGCCCAGTGGGCAGCTGACGCTTCAGGGATGTTCCTGCAGGCACAGTTGGAAGCTGGGGCCTCCGCGGCGCAGCTCTTCGACTCTTGGGCCGGTTCCCTGGGTCTGGCGGACTACCGGAAGTTCGTGGCCCCGGCCTCGGCCCGAGCACTGGACCACGTCCGCCACTACGGTGCGCCGCTGATCCACTTCGGCACCGGCACTTCCGAACTCCTGGTGGCCATGCGCGACGTCGGCGTGGACGTGGTGGGCGTCGACTACCGGCTGCCCCTGGACGAAGCCAACCGCCGCCTGGGCGGCACCGTCCCGCTGCAAGGCAACATTGACCCGGCGCTCCTGCCGGCACCGTGGGAGGTCCTCGAAGCCCACGTCCGCAGCGTCATCGCTGCCGGCTCGGCCGCACCCGGCCACGTACTGAACCTTGGCCACGGTGTCCCGCCGGAAACTGATCCAGCGGTCCTGACCAAGGTTGTGCAGCTCATCCACTCCATTTCCCCGGAGTAGGCCAATGCCGAAGGGTGCCGCCGTGGTGATCGGCGGTGGAATCTCCGGGCTGCTGGCCGCCCGGGAACTCGCCGCCACCGGCCACCAGGTGACGGTGCTTGAGGCCGGCGACAGCTGGGGTGGCTGCGTGGGGAGCCACCAACTGGCTGGCCTGACCCTGGACAGCGGCGCGGAATCGTTCGCCACGCGATCCGACGCCGTGGCAACCCTGGCCACGGAACTGGGCCTGGGTGGCCTGATCGTGGCGCCCCGGCCCGGCGGTGCCTGGGTGCAACTGCCCGAAGGACCCCGCGAGTTGCCCAAGACCGGAGTGCTGGGCATTCCAGCCAACCCGTGGGATCCCGAGGTCCGCCGCTCCCTGGGCTTCTTCGGCTCCCTGCGTGCCAGCCTGGACCGGTTCCTGCCCGCCTCCGTGGGCACCTCCGCAGCGGTCACCAGCGTCTCCGCCCTGGTCAAAGCGCGAATGGGAAGTCGTGTCCTCACCCGGTTGGTGGCGCCGGTAGTAGGCGGCGTTCACTCGGCCGACCCCGGAATGCTCGACGTCGACATGGTGGCTCCCGGTCTCCGCACCGGAATCGTGAAGCACGGTTCGCTCGCTGCCGCGGTAACAGCGCAGCGGCTCCGGGGCGGCGCCGCGAACCCAGCCGCCACCTCTGGGCAGGGAGCTGCGCCGGCCAAGGCTGGTTCCGCGGTGGCCGGCTTGGCCGGCGGGATGCACACCCTGGTGAACGCGCTGGTTGCCGACCTCCGACGTCGGGAGGTCACGTTGCTGTCCGGGACCCGGGCCGCCGGCGTCAGCCACTCGCTGGCAGGCTGGACCGTGACGTTGCCGGGGCGGAACCTTGCCGCAGAGCTGCTGGTGGTGGCCGTCGACGGCCCCACCGCCGTCGACCTGCTTGCCCCTGCCATCCCCGCCATCGCCGGACAGCGGCCCCGAACCGGGCCCGACGTCAAGCTGGTAACCCTGGTGCTGGACGAACCGGCGCTCGCAGACCGGCCGCGCGGCACGGGGGTCCTGGTGGCGCCAGAAACCCCAGGTATCGAGGCGAAAGCACTCACGCATGCCACCGGCAAGTGGGATTGGCTGGCTGCTGCGGCAGGGCCTGGGCGGCATGTGGTGCGGCTGTCCTACGGCAAAGTGGATGGCGCCGGCGTGCACCAACCAGGCCCGGAATCGGACCAGGAGTTGCTGGCTGCAGCACTTCGCGACGCCCAGACACTGTTGGACACCCCCATCAGCGAGAACCACGTGGTGGCATGGGACGTGGTTCGTTGGGCGGGCGCCCTGCCCTTCGCCGCTGTGGGACATCGGGCCCGCGTGCAGTCCATCCGCGAGGCCTGCGAGGGCGTCGGCCGCGTGGCGGTGGTTGGCGGCTGGGTGGCCGGAAACGGCTTGGCGGCAGTAGTTTCCGACACACGCCACCAAATCCAGAAACTCACTTCCTGACATCACTGCTGGTCAGGGAGCCGGTCGACGCGGCGTGCGGCTCCCGCCGGGCCAAGGGGACTCGACACGGGGTTTCGCCGGCTTGCATGCGCCAGCTAGTGTCGATGCCCATGGCTTATAACTCGTCCAGGATTTTGTCCCGGACTGGTATCCATGGGGGACTACGACGCGGCACGGCAGCTGCGGCCATCGGAGCGGTACTGGTTCTCACCGCCGGAACAGGCACGACCCACGCGGACGACTCCGTACCGTGGCCCAAACCCGGCACGCTTGAGGTCCAAGCGGTACTGCCGTCCGTCGCAGTGGTCGAATCTTCGGTGGATCCGACGCCCGGCGCTTCGACCTCACTCGAGGCTCCTTCGCCGTCCCCGTCCGCCACTGCACCTGGCACGCCAGCACCGACTTCGCCCGCACCGACTTCGCCCGCACCGTCATCATCTGCGGCGCCCACTGCTGCGCCTACCTCGACTGCTGCGCCCGTGACGCCCGTGCCCACCGTGGTGCCGCCGTCGTCCGCGCCAACGACCACCGCCCCGCCAACCAGCACCCCACCCGGCGTGGTGCCGAAAGCCGCCGACGCCGGTCCGGCCACCGAAGAGGCGCCGGAACCAGTGGTGCCGGAAGGACCCGCCACCCTGCCGGCCGCCGTCGAATCCGGGGAGCCCACCGTGGCTCCGCAGGAAACGGCCCTGCAGCGACGCGGCACCTTCCAGATCCGCACATCCAGCTCCGTGCGTCTGATCAAGAGCGGGGCTGTCGATGCGTCTGTAGCCGCAACGCCCGGGCCTGAAATGAACCGCTTCATGGTCTGGCTGGGTCTGGGCTTGGTGGGGCTGTCCGGCGCTGCGGGAGTGACTTTCCTCCGGGTTCGCCGGCGCTGAGTGATGCCGAGGGGACTGCATTTATGTAACCTTCGTCACTTCTACGGGCTGTAGAAGTGACTGGTTTCGCCTAGACGGCCCGTAGGGGGCAGACTTGTATCCATGAGCCACACTTCTGCCGAATCTGTCACTAAAACCGAAGAATCAGCCGAGCAGTTCTTTACCGTCTGGACCGTCTTCAAGCGCACCACGAAGGTTGAGCGCGGCGCCGACGCCGCAGCCGCGTTCGAAGCATTGTTGGCGCAGCTGGACCAGCGTGGCGTGACCCACCGCGGCAGCTACGACGTCTCGGGAATGCGCGCCGACGCCGACGTCATGGTCTGGCTGCACGGCCCCCAGCCCGAGGAGCTGCAGCAGGCCATCCGCGACATCCGCCGCAGCGACCTGTTCGCCGGCACCGAGATCGTCTGGTCGGCCATGGGCGTGCACCGCGAGGCGGAATTCGCCAAGAACCACACGCCCGCCTACTCCCGCGGAGTGGCACCGGCGGAGTGGCTCTGCGTCTACCCGTTCGTCCGCTCCTACGAGTGGTACATCCTGCCCGACGCCGAGCGTGGCGGCATGCTGCGCGAACACGGCCTGCTGGGCCGCGAGTTCCCGCAGGTCATCTCCAACACCGTTTCCTCCTTCGCCCTGGGCGACTGGGAATGGATCCTGGGCCTGGAAGCTCCCGAACTCGTTGACCTCGTGGACCTGATGCGGCACCTGCGCAACACCGAAGCCCGAAACCATGTCCGCGAGGAAGTCCCGTTCTACACGGGCCGCCGCGTGAGCGCTGCCGAGGTTGCCGAGGTGCTGGCATGAGCACGGTGGCAACCGGCGGCGGCGGCGTGGTCAACCCGGTGACCGAGGCCGGTCGGATGGCGCCCAAAGAATACGACGGCATCCTGCTCGCCTCCTTCGGCGGTCCCGAAGGCCAGGACGACGTCATTCCCTTCCTCCGCAACGTCACCCGCGGCCGTGGCATCCCCGACGAACGGCTTGAAGAGGTCTCGCACCACTATCGCGCCAATGGCGGCATCAGCCCCATCAACCAGCAAAACCGTGAGCTCAAGGCGGCCCTCGAATCCGAGTTCGCGTCCCGCGGGATCGAGTTGCCGATCCTCTGGGGCAACCGAAACTGGGACCCGTACATCCCGCAGACGCTGCAGGACGCGTACGACGCCGGCCACCGCCGCCTGCTGATGATCACCACGAGTGCCTACTCGTGTTACTCCAGCTGCCGCCAGTACCGCGAAGACATCGGCCTTGCCCTGACCGAGACCGGGCTCGACGGCCGACTCGAGGTGGACAAGGTCCGCCAGTACTTCGACCACCCTGGCTTCGTGGAGCCCTTCGTGGAAGGTACTGCGGCCGGCCTCGCCGACGTGAAGGCCCAGTTGGCCGCCGCCGGCACCCCGGACGCGCCGATCCAGATCCTCTTCGCCACCCACTCCATTCCCACCCGCGACGCCGACGCTGCCGGCAGGTCAGAGGGCGAGCCCCGCGAGTTTGAAGAAGGCTCCGCGTACGTGGCACAGCACCTGGCTTCGGCTGCTGCCGTGATCCGCCGCGTCGAAGAAGAGTCAGGCCTGACGGCGCCGTGGTCGCTGGTGTACCAGTCACGCTCGGGTGCACCGCACGTTCCGTGGCTGGAGCCGGACATCAACGACGCCATCGAAGAGCTCGCTGGAAACGGAGTCAAGGGAATCGTCATTGTTCCCCTGGGCTTCGTCAGCGACCACATGGAAGTCGTCTGGGACCTGGACACTGAAGCCATGGAGACCTGCGGCAACCTGGGGCTGGCCGCGACCCGCGTTCCGACCCCCGGCACTCACCGCAAGTTCGTCAATGGCATGGTGGACCTGATCCTGGAACGGACCGTGGCCAACAACATCAGCGACCGTCCCTCCGTCACTGACCTGGGGCCGTGGTACGACGTCTGCCGGCCCGGCTGCTGCGCCAACTTCCGCGGCGAAAAGCCCGCCATTTCGGCAGCCGACACCACCGTGGGAACCGGCCACGATCCGTACCCGGCCACCGCTGGCACAACGGAGGCCACCGAGGGTGCCAGCGCGGGGGACCAGTGACGGTCAGGGTTGGGACGAGGGCCAGCAAACTGGCGCTCACGCAGACCCAGCAGACAGCCGACCAGCTTGTTGCGGTGGGTGGCTTTCCCGTGGAGCTGGTCCACATCCGCACCGATGGTGATGTCCTGACGGGACCGCTCTCGCAGATGGGTGGCACGGGCGTCTTTGTGGTGGCCCTTCGTGAGGCACTGCTTCGTAGCGAGTGCGACGTGGCAGTCCACTCCTTGAAGGACCTGCCCACCGGTGCTGCTGCTGGACTGTCCCTCGCGGCTACCCCGAAACGGGTGGACGTGCGCGATGTCTTGTGTGCCCGGGATGGCTTGAAACTTACCGAGCTTCCCGCTGGTGCCACCGTGGGAACGGGCTCGCCCCGGCGCGCCGCCCAGTTGCGAGCTGCCCGTCCGGACCTGGCCATCATTGATATCCGCGGCAACGTGGATACTCGGCTGGGTCGCGTGCCAGGGCTGCCGGGCAACACCAGCACCGACGTGGTGCCCGGCAAGACCTGTGACCTGGATGCAGTGGTCCTGGCCGCCGCTGGCCTGGAGCGAATCGGCCGGCTGGACACCGTGAGTGAATTCCTCGAGACCAGCGTCATGCTGCCCGCTGCGGGTCAGGGGTCCCTGGCCATCGAATGCCGCACCGCAGATGCGCCGCGCAAGGCTGGCAGCGCCGAGGGCTCGCACGCTGTTCTGGCGCAGGCACTTGCTGCGCTGGATGACCCGGACACCCGCCTTGCTGTCACGGCCGAACGCGCGCTCCTGGCCAGGCTGGAAGCAGGCTGCGCTGCGCCCGTAGGTGCCTACGCCTTCCGCAAGGGCAGCATGCTGCACCTAGAGGCAGTGGTCTGTGCTGTGGACGGCACCGCCACTGTCAGGGACAAGCGGGCAACTGACGGTCTGACGGAAGTTGGCGCCACCCTGCTAGGCATCGAACTGGCAGAGACACTGCTTGCCGCCGGGGCAGCAGACATCGCCGATCTTCAGGCGTCCTGAGTCCCGCGATGGATGTCCCGCTGGCCCAGCAGGAGGCTGACCGGCCCCTTGCTGGTGCCCGGGTCTTGGTGACGCGCAGCCCGGAACGCTCCACCGGACTGGTCAGTGCCCTTTCCGCAGCGGGAGCCAGTGTGGTCCTGCTGCCGCTCATCGACTTTGAGCGGGCGGCGGACCAGCATGCCCTGGATGTAGCGTGCGACGCCCTGGGCGCCGGCGCCTACTCGTGGCTCGTCCTCAGCAGCGCCACCACCGTTCAGGTCCTGGCTGCCAAGGCCGCCGAGCGTGGCCTCACGCTCGGCTCGTGGCTGCCAGCCGCCACGCGGGTGGCAGCCATCGGACCTGCCACCCGGCGGCTGCTCGAAGCCAACGGCGTACGGGTGGACCGGGTGCCGTCTGGAGACCAGTCAGCTGCCGGACTCCTTGCCGACTGGCCTGCCGGGACCGGTTCCCTGCTCCTGCCGCAGGCTGACATCGCCGCCTCACGGTTGGCAATTGGACTCCGCGCTGCCGGTCACGACGTCACGGTGGTCACCGCCTACCGCACCGTCGATTTCCCCGCGGCCCCGGAGCGGCGCCTGCACATGATCGCTGAGGCCGACCACGACGGCGGGAAGGCCCCGGTTGCGCCGCTGATCACACCCGGGAGCGCCGCCGTCGAGATTGCCAAGGGACGGATTTCCGCCGTGCTGGCGGCCTCACCCAGCGCCGTCCGGCGGCTTGCCGAACTGCTGCCAGACCAGCCCTTCGTGCTGGTAGCCATCGGTCGTTCGACGGCGGACCAGGCCGCTGCGCTGCAGGTGCCCGTTGCGGCGGTTGCAGCCGATCCTTCACCAGCTGGCCTGGTCGCAGCAGTGATTGCGGCTGTGCGGCCTGGTCTTTCTTGCGCCCCACCCTGATGGCTCCGCACTGCCCCGACTTCCACCCCACGAACCGTGAAGGACAGGACCCATGACGTTCCCCAACCACCGCCCCCG
>NZ_UXAU01000010.1:0-69993 GCF_900609065.1 Arthrobacter ulcerisalmonis
GCTCCCGCGTATACCCCGGCGTCCCAGTCATCACCAGGCCTCCTCACTAATCAGCGAATGACTCACAACCAGCCTGGCAAAGAGGGTTAGCGCTACCTACTTGGGGACGGGCTCGGGCACCGACCGGCGTCGCAGTTGGGCGGGTGGGCGCAGGCGTGAAAGCATACGACTCATGGCCCAAAAGATTGCGTACCAGGGTGAGCCCGGCGCCAACTCAAATATCGCGTGTCAACAGATGTATCCCCAGATGGAAAGCGTCCCGTGCGCCAGTTTCGAGGACGCCTTCGAACTGGTATCCAGCGGCGAGGCAGAGTTGGCGATGATCCCCATCGAGAACTCCATTGCCGGCCGGGTCGCCGACATCCACGTTCTGCTCCCCCAGTCGAAGCTGCAGATCGTCGGCGAGTTTTTCCTCCCCATCCATTTCGACCTCATGGGCATCCCCGGCAGCTCCATCGAGGGCGCAACCGAGGTCCACAGCCACATTCACGCCCTTGGCCAGTGCCGCAAGCTCATCCGCGAGGCGGGCCTCCGTCCCGTCATCGCGGGGGACACCGCCGGTTCCGCCCGCGAAGTCAGCGAGTGGAATGACCCGCGCAAGCTATCCCTCGCCCCGCCCATGGCCGCCCAGATCTACGGCCTCGAGGTGCTGGCAACACGAGTGGAGGACGATCCCTCCAACACCACGCGGTTCGTGGTCTTGGCCCGCGAAACGGAACTGCCAGCTCGCCCCGACATCTCCGGCTTGGCCGTGACCAGCTTCGTTTTCCGCGTCCGCAACGTCCCCTCCGCGCTCTACAAGGCGCTGGGCGGTTTCGCCACCAACGGCGTCAACATGACCCGGCTCGAGAGCTACATGGTGGGCGACGAGTTTGCGGCCACCATGTTCATGGCCGACGTCGAAGCGCACCCCGAGGACGTGCCGCTGAAGCTCGCGCTGGAGGAACTGGAATTCTTCACCACCGAGGTGCGCATCCTCGGCGTCTACTCGGCAGCCGAATTCCGCAAGGCCGCCCTCGCCGGCTGATCCGCTTCTGGGGCCGGTCGACGACGGCAGCCACCTGGGGTGCCGTCGTCGACCGGCCCTTGTCACCCTTCGGGCTGCACTGATAGCGTCTTCATCGTCCGTGAACGTTCACGGACATCCCACTTTTCCGATCGGATTCCCGCGTGTCCATTGCCTCCCCCCGGCCGCCCGTCCCCGTCGCCGCACGGCGGGCACGGATCGCCGTCGGAATCCTGTTCTTCACCAACGGCGCCTTGTTCGCCAACCTGTTGCCGCGCTACCCCCAGATCAAGGAAGACCTTGAGCTGAGCAACGCCGCGTTCGGTGCCGCCGTCGCAGCGTTCCCCCTGGGCGCATTGATTCTCGGCCTCAGCGCTGGGCTGTTGATCCGCAGGTTCCGGTCCTCCCGCGTGGCTGTGGTGGGCACACTGCTGACGGCTGTTGGCATCGTGGTGGCAGGAAACGCGCCAAGCTGGACAGTGCTGGCGGTCGCTTTCTTCCTGGCCGGCTCCATGGACGCCATCACCGACGTCGCCCAGAACTCGCACGGACTCCGGGTGCAACGCCTGTATGGCCGATCAATCATCAATTCGTTCCACGCCGTCTGGTCGCTCGGCGCCGTGACGGGCGGCATCATGGGCGCCGCCGCAGCTCAGCTGGAAATCCCGCTGCTGCAGCACCTCCTCATCTCGGCGGTGGTCCTCGGCGCAGCCGCGCTGGGCTCACTCCGCCTGCTCCTCGCCGGCCCGGAACCTACGGGCGAACCCGATGTTGCCGCTAGCGTGGCCCCCTCCGGTAACAGCCCTGCGGGCACGACGACGGCGGCCCCGCAGGCACGCAACCGCACCTTACCGCCGCGGGTGCTCGCCGCCGTCGGCCGCTACGGGGTCCTGCTCGCACTGGTGGTGATCGCCTCCTCCGGCGCGATCGTCGAGGACGCTGGTAGCTCGTGGTCGGCGATCTACCTATCGGGCTTGGGCTCAACAGCGTTTGTGGCGGGGCTCGGCTTCATTGCGCTGCAGGGCATGCAGTTCATCGGCCGGATTCTGGGCGACCAGATGGTGGACCGGTTCGGCCAGCGGGCAGTGGCCCGGGCTGGCGGGTTTACCGTGTTGGTGGGCATGGGGTCGGCCCTCGCATTTCCGTCGGTGGCGGGCACGGTGATCGGCCTGGGACTGGCCGGTTTCGGTGTAGCCACACTGATCCCTGCCGCCATGCACGCTGCCGACGAGCTTCCCGGCCTCGCGCCCGGCGCCGGTCTCACTGTTGTCGGCTGGCTGCTGCGGGTGGGCTTCCTGGCGTCGCCACCCATCGTGGGTCTGATCGCCGACGCCTCCTCGCTGCGGCTGGGACTTCTCTTTGTGCCGGCCGCTGGACTCCTAGTGCTGCTGTTCGCCCGCGTCCTGGCAACCCGCGCAGTTAAGCCGACGGCGGAGCCCGAGCAGGCGCAGGCTCCGGCGGTCCGCAGCTGAACCGCTGCCCCCGTCCTGCCTCGGCAGCGCCGCTAGACGTCCTCGGGCAGAACGAGGTCGGACTCCCGCACCACATACGCATCCAAGTCCGGCGCTGAAAGGATCCGGCCGGCTGTGGCCAGGTCGGTGCCGACGATCAGGCTCCGGGCGTAGATGTCCTGGCCAACGCACCACTGAAGGTCGTCCGGCCACCAGTACATCGGCACGCGGCCACTCCCCACCTGTGGCACCAACGGTGTTCCCTGAGGATCCACCAAGGGTCCTGAGTAGAGCACCATCTCCCGCGCGGACGGCGAAAAGTCAACGACCGACTGCCCGGGCTCGTCGGCATACCCTGCCCAGGTAGCAAAGTTGTAGATACCGGGACCTGCCTCCAACGCGCGGATCAGGGCGGTTGCGAGCTGGGGATGCGGGTTGCCCATCTCCGGCTCGGCCCACGAAACAGCCGGCCGCGGAGGGAACCGGCGATCAGCCAGCGCAGTCACCTCGTCCCACTGCGTCCAAGGGTGGGCCTCTAGGTCATTCGCTGCCAAGACCGACCGCCAAGACACCGCAGAACCATCCGTGCCAGCCATGGGGTTGAGGAGACGGACGTACCGGTCGTAGCCCGGCGGGACGAAAGCGGTCACCAGCTGCCCCACCGCATCCAGTGCGGCGGCCAGGCGCACACCCGGCGTCGTCGTGGTAGCAGGAGTGAGGCTCATCCCGCCATCACATCACACGTGGGTGGCGGCCATCCCTGGCGCTTCGCCGTTTTCGAAGATCCGCGCAGCGGAGCCAATGATTTTGCTGTCCGGCGTGGCCACGAGCTCAACGTCTTTGCCGTCGTAGTCGAAGCGGTGCAGCACGTGCCGCATGGCCTCAATGCGGGCACGCTTCTTGTCGTTACTCTTGACCACGGTCCACGGTGCCCAGCTGGTGTCAGTTGCCAGGAACATCGATTCCTTCGCCCGAGTGTATGAGTCCCATTTGTCGAGGGAGGCCAAGTCCATGGGCGAGAGCTTCCATTGCCGGACCGGGTCAACCTGCCTGATGGCGAACCGTGTCAGCTGTTCGGTCCGAGACACCGAGAACCAGAATTTGACGATGTCGATCCCGTCATCGGTGAGCACCTGCTCGAACGCTGGGGCCTGGGTCAGGAAACCGCGGTACTGCTCATCCGTGCAGAAGCTCATCACACGTTCCACGCCAGCCCGGTTGTACCAGGACCTGTCGAACATCACCATCTCCCCTGCGGCCGGCAGGTGCGCCACATAGCGTTGGAAGTACCACTGCGACTGCTCGCGCTCACTGGGCTTTTCGAGCGCAACAACGTGCGCGCCGCGGGGATTCAGGTGCTCCATGAACCGTTTGATCGTTCCGCCCTTGCCCGCGGCGTCGCGGCCCTCAAAGACGAGGACCAGACGGCGGCCGCTGGCTTTGATCCAGTTCTGCAGCTTCAGCAGCTCGATCTGCAGCAGGCGTTTTTCCATCTCGTACTGCTCCCGGGACATCCGCTCGGAGTACGGGTAGCCCTCGCGCCACGTGTCGACGGGGGTCCCGTCCGGGGAGACGAGGATCGGATCGTCGTCTTCTTCGTCGATCACTGAGAAGCCGTGGTGCGTGAGGTCAAAAACGTTCATGCCCAGAACATACGGTCACATCATGAACAACCCGTGAACTCCCCGCACCCACCGGTTCCTCCCCCTCACCGTAGGGAACGCGCGACGGCGGCACTCGCCGTCGCCGGGTTAACTCCCCAAGGCTCGGGGGTGCCACACCACGACGGCCTGGGATCGGGCGCGGGGGCGTTGCCCGCGGGCGAGGCTGATGACGTCCCCTGCCGCACCGGCGGCAAAGATGCGGGAGTCGAACGATTGCGGTCGGCGGTCCAGTTCCTCGGCCAGTTCAGTGACGCGGCGCTGCAGGGCGGCGACCTGGTTTTCCAGCTCGAGGATGCGCTTGATCCCCTCCAGCGAGACGCCCTCCTGCGACAGTCGCTGGACTTCGCGCAGCACATTGATGTCCCGCTGCGAATACCGGCGGGACTTGCCCGGCGCCCGGCTCGGCGAAACGAGCCCCAAGCGGTCGTACTGGCGAAGCGTCTGCGGATGCATGTCCGCCAGTTCGGCCGCCACGGAGATCACAAAAATTGGCTGGTCAGCACTGATGTCCACTGCCCACCTCCGCTTTTAGAGCCGGGCCTTTGCGGCCAGGCCCTCTCGAACGTCGGCGTCGGACGTCGCCTCGGCAAAAGCCTTGACCGCCGCCTCGGCATCCTTGCTCAGGTTTTTGGGCACCGCGACGTCGATCGTCACCAGCAGGTCGCCGGTCGCCTTCGACGTGGTCACGCCTTTGCCCTTCACCCGCAGGGTTCGCCCCGACGGGGTGCCGGCGGGGACGCGGACCCGCACTTTTTCGCCGTCGAGCGTGGGCACTTCGATGTCTGCACCCAGAGCAGCTTCGGGGAAGGTGACGGGGACATGGATCCGCAGGTTGTCGCCGTCGCGCGTGTAAAAGTCGTGGGGTTTCACGGAGACCGCCACCATGAGGTCGCCATTTCCGGCGGCACCGGGCTGGCCCTTGCCGCGGACGCGGACCTTCTGGCCGTCCTTGATGCCGGCCGGAACGCGGACGTCGATGACTTCGCCGTTCGGTTCGCGCAGGCCGATGGTGGTGCCGCGGATGGAACCGGAGAACGAGATGCTGGTGGTAGCCGTGCGGTCTGCACCCTTCTGCGGACGGCGTTGCTGGAAGCCGGGTTGACCGCCAAAGCCGCCACCGAAGAGGTCGGCGAATTCGGGCGGAATGCCGCCGGAAGAGGGGTTGACACCGCCAGGCTGCCGGCCGGTATTGCCGTTGAAGAGGCCACCGAACATGTCCTCGAAGCCGCCACTGCCGCCAGCGTTGCCGCCCGGGGCGAACCGGGCGCCGCCGCCCATGGCCCGGATGGCGTCGTACTGCTGGCGCTGATCGGCGTCGGACAAGACTGAATACGCCTCGGAGATGTCCTTGAACTTCTTCTCGGACGCGGGGTTGCCAGCATTCGTGTCCGGGTGATGCTGGCGCGCGAGCTTCCGGTACGCCTTCTTGATGTCAGCGTCGGAAGCGTCCTTGGCGATGCCAAGGATCGCGTAAAAGTCCTTGTCCACCCAGTCCTGGCTAGCCAATGGCGTTTCCTTTCAAAAGTACAAAAAGCTTTAAGGCGAGATTACCGCCAGCGCGGAGGCCGGGCATGGGGCGGTGCAGAGTCCACCGCCCCATGCCCGGCGTTGCGCATTGGTGGCGATCAGGCCGGAACGGCCACGATCACCTGTGCGGCCCGTAGGACGCGGTCGCCTGACTTGTAGCCGGCGCGAAGGACCTGGCTGACGGTGTCAACCTCAATGTCCTCGCCGGGCTGCTGGATGAGGGCCTCGTGGATGGTGGGATCAAACCCCACCCCGGTCTCATCGATGCGGACCAGGCCGTAGGTCTTCAGCGCGGTCTCCAGCTTGGTGGCGATCGCGGCGAAGGGTCCATCGGCCAGGTCACCGTGCTGGCGGGCTGCGTCAACGTCGTCCAGGACCGGCAGCAGCGAGTTCAGGACGCCAATGACGGCCATCTCTCCCGCCACGGCGCGGTCACGTTCGACGCGCTTGCGGTAGTTGACGTACTCGGCCTGCAGGCGCAGCAGATCGTTCTTGAGCTCTGCTGCTTCTGCTGTGCTTGCGCCCTGCGCTACCGATTCCTCGGCTGGAACCTCGACGCCGTTAAGGATTTCCTCGGCCTGGGCCAAGGCATCCCCATCGGAGTCTGCCGGGGTGCCGGCCGGGTCGCCGGGAGCAGCGGGGGTACCCTGCTGCTCCTCGGCTCCCGAGCCTGCCGCATGGTTCGCCGAAGAGTTGTGCTCTTCCTCGTTACCGTGGTGCGGCATGACTACTTCTTCGCTTCGTCTTCGTCGATGATTTCAGCGTCCACGATGTCCTCTTCGGCAGCCTTGTCACCGGCGGCACCTTCAGCGCCTGCGGCGCCGTCGGCACCCGGAGCTCCATCAGCAGCTGCACCCTGGGCGTAGATTGCTTCGCCCAGCTTACCCTGTGAGGCCTGCAGCTTTTCGAACGCAGTCTTCACGGCGGCGTCGTCGGTGCCTTCGAGGGCCTTCTTGAGCTCGTCGACGTCGGCCTGGACCTCGGTCTTGACCTCTTCAGGCAGCTTGTCGGCGTTGTCGGCGATCAGCTTGTCCACGGAGTAGGCGAGCTGCTCAGCGGTGTTGCGGGTGTCGGTGGCCTCGCGGCGCGCCTTGTCCTCTGCTGCGTGCTCCTCGGCGTCCTTGACCATGCGGTCAATGTCTTCCTTGGAGAGGCTGGAGCCGCCCGTGATGGTCATGGACTGCTCGGTTCCGGTGCCCTTGTCCTTGGCGGAGACGTGCACGATGCCATTGGCGTCGATGTCGAAGGTGACCTCGACCTGCGGAACGCCGCGGGGGGCCGGTGCGATGCCGGTCAGTTCGAACGTGCCCAGCGGCTTGTTGTCGCGGGTGAATTCACGCTCGCCCTGGAAGACCTGGATGGCCACGGACGGCTGGTTGTCATCAGCGGTAGTGAAGGTCTCGGACCGCTTGGTGGGGATCGCAGTGTTGCGTTCGATCAGGTGCGTCATGACGCCACCCTTGGTTTCGATGCCCAGCGACAGCGGAGTGACATCGATCAGGAGAACGTCCTTGCGCTCGCCCTTCAGAACGCCAGCCTGGAGGGCAGCGCCGACGGCGACGACCTCGTCCGGGTTGACGCCCTTGTTGGGCTCCTTGCCACCGGCCAGTTCCTTGACCAGTTCGGAGACGGCGGGCATCCGAGTGGAGCCACCCACCAGAACAATGTGGTCGATCTCGGAGAGCTTGATGCCTGCTTCCTTGATGACGTCATGGAACGGCTTTTTGGTGCGCTCGAGCAGGTCCTTGGTCAGGTCCTGGAACTTGGCACGGGTGAGCTGCTCGTCCAGGTGGACCGGGCCGTCTGCGGTGACCGAGAGGTACTGCAGGGAGACGTTGGTGCTGGAGGAGGAGGACAGTTCCTTCTTGGCCTGCTCTGCTGCTTCGCGGAGGCGCTGCAGGGCGATCTTGTCCTTGGAGAGGTCGATGCCCTTGACCTTGAGCTGGTTCAGCAGGTAGTCAACTACGCGCTGGTCCCAGTCGTCGCCGCCGAGGCGGTTGTCACCGGCGGTGGCGCGAACCTGGAT
The DNA here is from genome assembly GCF_900609065.1 of Arthrobacter ulcerisalmonis. Taxonomy (GTDB): domain Bacteria; phylum Actinomycetota; class Actinomycetes; order Actinomycetales; family Micrococcaceae; genus Arthrobacter; species Arthrobacter ulcerisalmonis. The sequence goes on from NZ_UXAU01000010.1 coordinate 7,675, forward strand.
GGTGGAGAAGTTGTCTTCGTCCTTGCCAACTTCCAGCAGGGAGACGTCGAACGTTCCGCCGCCGAGGTCGAAGACCAGGATGAGTTCGTCTTCTTTGCCCTTGTCCAGGCCGTAGGCGAGGGCAGCGGCGGTGGGCTCGTTGACGATGCGCAGGACGTTCAGGCCTGCGATTTCGCCGGCCTCCTTGGTGGCCTGGCGTTCGGCGTCGTTGAAGTAGGCCGGGACGGTGATGACGGCGTCGGTGACCTTTTCACCCAGGTAGGACTCGGCGTCGTTCTTCAGCTTCATCAGCGTACGCGCGGAGATTTCCTGCGGGGTGTACTTCTTGTCATCGATGGCGACGGTCCAGTCGGTGCCCATGTGGCGCTTGACGGAGGCGATGGTGCGATCGATGTTGTTGACGGCCTGGCGCTTGGCGATCTCGCCGACCAGGACTTCGCCGGACTTCGAGAAGGCAACGACGGACGGCGTGGTGCGGCCACCCTCGGCGTTGGCAATTACGGTGGGCTCGCCACCTTCGAGAACGGAGACGACGGAGTTGGTGGTTCCGAGGTCAATACCTACTGCACGTGACATGTGTTGCTTCCTTCTTTCCTTGGAAACTTACTGGCGCCCAATCATTGAGCGTTCTGCACTCAACTTTACTCAGGGCCGTTCACTTGTCAATCCATAGTTGAGTGCAATCCGCTCAACTATGGATTGCAGACCGTGGGTTCGGGCGCGAAAAGTGCGGATTTCCGGGGAATTTCCGGGCAGATGTGCGCGACGGCGACTCGCAGTTTCGCTACAGGAGAACGTTTCGTCGGACTACTTTGCCCCGGACGGAGTTTGCCAAACGGATAGCCAGATAGGGCTTGCCAATCAGAAAGCCGATAGAGGCGGCACCTGAAAGTTCCCGCAACACTCTGCGACGGGGCGTTCCTCTGCCCCGATACACTCGTAATGGGGGGGATATGACGCAAAAGATTAGTGGGGGGAGCTGCAGCAGCTTCGCCACGGACTTCCAAGGCGACACCTCTAGCTACGTAAGGCCGGTGGCCGGCTAGTGCGCATGGGGACAAAACGTGGTCGGGATTCAGGATCGATGGTTGCAGGCTTGGGGTTCGGCATCGGAGCAGCGGTAGCCGGTTGGTTCGCAATTGGCCCCGATCATCTGGTCTTCGCCATCGTGGCGCAATGCGGCATCCTCTTCATGGCGCTCCTTGTGGGACCCTCCCTGGTCGATGTCGGGCGGTCCCGATACCGGGTCAAAAGCGTTGAGCCGCGAATCTACGCCTTGCTAGGCGTTGAGTTTCTCCGCCGTGCCCTCGACATCGCGGGATGGAATCGGATCATCAAGCAAATGCGTCAAATGGAGGACGGCCGGTCGGGACTCTCAAACTTCCTTAGGGGAACTGAGAAGTCAGAGACGGGGCACCTCCTTGGCATTGTCGCTACCCTTCTGCTGGGTATCGCTGCCGCGGCTACGGCTCATCCGCAGGGAGCCGTTCAGATACTGCTCGTTGGCTTGGTGCTGCACGGATACCCGGTCATGATCCAGCGTATGGTGCGTTTCAAAATCATCAATCGTCGGACCCGCATCAACAGAGGTGCCCGATGAACGGCCTCCACACGTACTGAACCGCGACAAATGCCGCCCGAAGCGACCTCCATCGCGCAGCGCGGCGCCCAGCCTCAGCCGCCAGAGGGAGTGTCCAGCACAGCGGCCAGGAGACCCGGGAACCGAGCCTCCAGGTCCTCGGATCGCAGACTCAGTCGGCGACCGCGGCCATTGGCTTCATTGCGGATCACGCCAGCCTCACGCAGGACCTTCATCAAGTGCGACTTGGTGGATTTCGGCATGTCCGGGATGCTCAGCGAGCAATCGGCCATGTCCATGGCGCCGGACCTGAGTTGGCGAACCACGTCCAGCCGCTCCGGATCGCTCAACGCGAAAAGCACTCCGGTCAGGAGCAGGTCATCTCGGTCAGGATGCGGTAGGTTCGCCGTCGTCGCCACGGTTCGACTTTAGTTGAACCATTGGCGAAATGCCAGTACGCTGACACTTCGAGTTATTTCGAACCAAAGCTCTTGGGCATTTCCCTGTGGGCCAACATGAAGGTGGCAGTTTTGACGCTCTCCCCCGGAACCGGACGCCAGGAAACACGGCGGCGGCTAGGCTTCGGCCTCATCGCCGCAGCCACGGCAGCCATGATGGCCGGCGCCAGCGCACCGTCACCCTTCTATCCCACGCTCCAGGAGCAACTCCACCTGCTGCCGGTTGCCACCACGGGCGTCTTCGCCGTCTACGCGGTGGCACTGCTTGCAGCCCTCTTGGTCTTCGGGTCCATTTCCGACCACCTGGGACGGCGGCCGGTCATCAGCGCGGCATTCATCCTGCTGGCGGCCAGCGTGACAGCCTTCCTCCTTGCGGATTCCCTTACCATGCTCCTGGTGGCCAGGGTCCTGCAAGGAATAGCCAGTGGGGTGTTGCTGACCACCCTCTCGGCAGCCATTGCTGATCTCGAATCCAAAGACAGCCCCGGTGCCAGCGCAGCCTGGAACACCGTGGCCCCGCTGGGCGGCCTGGCACTGGGAGCGCTGGCCTCAGGCCTGCTCCTCGACCTGTTGGCAGAGCCCCGGGCCCTGGTTTTCATCTCCCTTTCGGTGCTCTACGTGGTGTTTGCCGGCCTGGTTTGGGCCGCGCCGGAAACGTCGCCCCGGATCACCGGCTGGGCAGCGTCACTCAAACCGCACGTGAGCATCCCGGCAGCGGCCCGAGGCGCCTTCATTTCTGGCACACCTGCGGTGTTCGCAGGGTGGGCCACCGGTGGTTTGTACCTTTCCCTCGGCGCAGCCATTGTCCACGGCACCTTCGGGATCCAGGAACACCTCTGGCAAGGCATTGTCATCACCGCCCTTGCTGGCACGGGAGCCATCACGGCCGCTGTGCTGCACCATTTCCCCGCACGCACCATCACGATTTTTGGGACCAGCGCGCTGGCAACCGGAACTGCGCTGAGCATGATTGCGCTCAGCCTGGGCTCGTTCCCGCTCTTCCTCGCCACGGTGGTGGTTGCGGGCGCAGGGTTTGGCACCGCGTTCATGGGCGTGATCCGCTCCATCAGCCCACTGGTGGCGGATCACGAGCGGGCAGGCACGTTTGCTGCACTGTTCGTGGTGGCTTACACAGCGTTCGGCATCCCCGCCGTCCTGGCCGGGCTGCTGGCTCCCATCCTCTCGCTGCCCACCACCACCTACCTCTATGGCGGCATTGTGACGGTACTTGCGGCGTTCGCAGCGCTCAGCAGGGCGCGAAGCCGCGACCCGAAAGACGCTTCGGGCGAGGCGGACAAGATTGACGGGCTGGCCCTCAGCAGGGCCACCGCCGATACCCACCCGTAGTCAGTTCATCCCTCGTCGGCGCCTGAAACCACTCCGGCGTTGCCGTAGTCGCCGTCTTCATAGTTGCCGTGGCCTGCTTTGTGCCGGCCTTCCTTGTTGGCAACCACCCCAGCGGCACCGTAGTCCCCTTCTTCGTACTCGCCGTCGTCGCCGTCTCCAGCTGGCGTGGCACGGTCCCCGACGATGCCCGCGGCGCCGTAATCGCCGTCGTCGTATTCGCCCTCCGCGGCCGGGGCGGTACCTACAGCACCCGCTTTTCCGTAGTCGCCCTCGGTGTATTGGCCATCGTGGCCGGTCTCCGCGGGCTCCTGGCGTTCCGCCGTCGATCCATGCTCAGTGTCTTTGCTCATTGGTCGTCACTTCCTCGTGGACAGCGCACCCGGACAGCACGCGCTTTTGCAGTCTACGTCCGGGCGGGCGAAGGTGTCAGGGAAACCTTCGTCCGCCCGGAATGACGGCGCCGCCTACCGGCCGGCTTCCAGCACTTCCGCAACATGCTTGCCATGGTGCTCACCCGTATCCGGAACCTCGCGGCCCAATTTGCTGGGCCACCAGATCTTCGCGCCGAGATCGTAGGCCAACGCCGGAACCAGCAGCGAGCGAACCAGGACAGTGTCCAGCAGCACGCCGAACGCCACAATGAAGGCCAACTGCGCCAGGAACATGATGGGGATGATGCCCAGCGCGGCGAAGGTTGCCGCCAGGACCACGCCGGCGGAGGTGATGACGCCACCGGTCACCACCAGGCCGCGCAGGATCCCGGCCCGGGTCCCGTGCTTCAGCGACTCCTCCCGGACCCTGCTCATCAAGAAGATGTTGTAGTCAACGCCCAAGGCCACGAGGAACACGAAGCCGAACAGCGGCACCGTGGCGTCGGCCCCCGGGAACCCCAGGATGTTGTTGAAGACGAAAGCGGCAACACCCATGGCGGCACCGTAGGACAGGACCACGGAGAGCACCAGCAGGATGGGCGCCACGACGGAGCGCAGCAGCAACATCAGGATGAAGAAGATCACCACCAGGATGATGGGGATGATGATGACCAGGTCGCGCTGGGCGGTGCTATTGGTATCCAGCGCCGTGGCCGTGACGCCGCCTACCAGCGCGCTCGGGTCCACGTTCTTCGCGTCGACGCGGAGGGTCTTGACGGTTTCCTCCGCCTCCAGCGAGTCAGCGGCGTTGCTCAGGGTGGCGTTGATCAGCACCCTGCCTTCGCGGACGTCCGGATCGCTGGGAGTCCCCGGGGCACCCGTGATGGGCACGCTGCCCGCAGCCAACAGGTAGGCGTCACCCACGCCGTCGGCCGCCTTCACCGCGGCCAGCACCTCCTGGGCCTTGCCCTGGTCAGCGACGACGACGGCGGGGCTGCCGCTGCCGGCGTCGAAATGGCGCGCCAACGCGTCCTGGCCGTCCACAGCGTTCGACGCCGTGAGGATAACTGCGGTCTGCGGCACGCCGTTGGCCTTCAGTTGCAGCAGGCCGCCGGCAGCGACGACGAGCAGCAGAACCGATCCCACCCAGACAATGCGCGGGCGGCGGGACACCAACGAGCCAGTGGCGCGCCAGATCCCCTTCTGGCCTTCAAGGCCGGTGACCAGTTCTGGTTCGCGCTGATCCGCTGGCACCAGCTTGGGCCGGAAAGGCCAGAACGCGGCCCGCCCGAAGAGCGCCATCAACGCCGGCAGCAGCGTGAGGGCTGCGAAGAGCGCGCATAGGATGCCCGCAGCGGCCACCGGGCCGAGTGCCTTGTTGGAATTGAGGTCGGAGAAGAGCAGGCACAAGAGCGCGATGATTACGGTGGCGCCCGAGGCCAGGATGGGCTCGAAAGACGCCTTCCAGGCCGTGAGGACCGCCGCGGTGCGGTTGGTAGTGTGCGTCAGTGCCTCACGGAAACGGGCCACAAAGAGCAGTGCGTAGTCAGTCGCCGCACCAATGACCAGGATGGAGAGGATGCCTTGGCTTTGGCCGTTCAACTGGATCCAGCCCGCCTTGGCCATGCCGAAGACCAACAAGATGGCCGCGCAGAGAGCAAACACAGAGGTGAACAGCACCACGATTGGAAGCAGCAGCGACCGATAAACGATGAGCAGGATGACGAACACGGCGCCCAAAGCCACCAACAGAAGGATCCCGTCAATGCCGGCGAACGCGGCGGTGAGGTCAGCGGCCAGACCAGCCGGCCCTGTGACGTAGGTCTGCATGCCCTCCGGTGCACCCGCCGCCACGGTGTCGCGCAGTTCCTTGACCGCATCCTTCAACTCGCCCGAGGAACTGATGGGCGCCACAAACTGCACGGCGCGGCCGTCCTGGGACGGGATGGGACCGATCACGGTGCTGCCCAACTTCAAATCGGTCAGCTCATTTTTCAGCGCTGCCACCTGGCCCAGCTGGGCCGGCGTCAAGGGATCGGCATTTTCGAGCACAATAATGCCGGGCACTTCATCAGAGTCGCGGAACTTGGCCTGCCAATCCTGGGCTGCCGTGGCCTCCGCGCTCGCGGGTAGGAACGACGCCTGATCGTTGGAGGAAACTTCGTCCAACCGGCCAAATGTGGGGCCGCCAATGCCGGCCACCACCAACCAGGTCAGAACCAACAGAACAGGGATGAGCCAGCGCAGCCAGAACGGGACTCGTTCCAGTTTCGGTTGTTTCGGTTTCATGGCGCCTTCCGGGCAGTGGCGTGAATATTTGTTCCAGCCTAGACTATCTCCATGATGGAGATAATCGCCAGTAGGCGTTCTTCACAGCAACGGACAGACTGCTTCTAGTACTATCCGTCAGTACGGCCAGAGCACTTCGGCTCTGGGTGATTCCACCGGAAGGGGTGATCGTGGCAGCCAAGGACACCAATCGACCGGGCGCCGCGGACGCATCCTCCGCCGACCCGATTCCAGCGACAGGCACACCCGGGCCACCGTCCACCATGCATCCGCTCATCAGGCTGCTCCAGGAGTTCACCCTGGAGGCCAACCGGTACGTCGAGGCTGCCGGCGGAAAGCAGGACATGCACCGGACCGATCTGAATGCGTTGGCGGTGATCATGCGGCACACCGCCAAGGGAAACGTGGTGACACCAGGGCTCTTGCGCAAGGAACTGCACCTGAGCTCACCTGCCACTACCGCCCTGGTGGACCGCCTCGACCTCTCCGGGCACGTGGTCCGCGAGCGGCACGGCACCGACCGGCGCCAAATTCAGCTGAAGATGACGCCCAAGGCTTTCCGGGATGGCGGCGCGATCTTCGCACCACTGTCGCGCACCATGATGGGAGCCATGTCCACTTTCAGCGACGATGAGCTGGCCACTGTCACCCGCTTCATGGCCGCCATGGTGGATGCCACCGTGGATGCCCGGGCAGAGCACACCAGTCCCCCGGCATGAGCTGTGGTGCGGCCCAAACTCGACGGGTCCACCCGCCAAACGTCCGCGCGTCAGCGCCAGCTAAGCGAGCGGTCAGCCTTGCTGCGCGGCCCACTCGTCCACGCGGCGGTTGCTCTCCGCTTCCGAGAGATCCTCCACCCGCATCATGATGGACCACCGCACGCCAAACGGATCGCGGATACTGGCGTACCGGTCACCGGAAACGAAGGTACTGAGCGGCTCCCGGATGGTGGCGCCCGCTGCCTGCGCGCGCTGCACCAAAGCATCGGCGTCCTCGCAGTAGAAGCCCAGGGAGTAGCAGTCGTCTTCGCCAACTGGCGACGGAACCAAGTGATAATCGGCGTTCGGCTCACCCAGTTGCAAGCGCCCGTGCCCCAGTTCGAGTTCGGCGTGGACCACCACCCCACCCATCTCCGTGCTGCCCACCAGCCGCGCCCCGAAGACGTCCTGGTAGAAGGCAATGGCGTCCTTGGCGTGGGGAATCGAGAGGAACGGCGTCAGGGACGTTGATCCGTTGGGAATGCCGTGGGTGGTGTGCTCACCGTGGGCGGCAGTGTTCGCTTCGGGGCTTGTAGTATCTGTCATGCCACTGACGCTACGCCCGCCGTCCGGGGACACGCTTGGAGATTCGCGACACGAAGGGATGGGTCCGTGGAACAGTCATTTCAGGGGATTCTCTACCCCGCCCGGCTGCCCACCTTTCACCGGATTCCAGCGCCGCCCGCCGTCGCGGACTGGGTCCAGTGGTTTTGGATTCCTGAGTGGAACATCGAACCTGGCCGCACCTCCCGCCAGCACCTGATCGCCTTCCCCAACTCGAACCTGGTGGTGGAACCAGACGGCGTTGCCCTTTCCGGCCCGTCCACCCGGGCATCGCACCGGGACTTGAGCGGGCAGGGCTGGGCCGTCGGCGCGCTGCTGCGCCCGGCAGCGGTTCCGCTGTTCAGCTCCGACCCCGCCAGCCTGCGAGACAAGGAAGTGGCGTTCCCAGCGAATGTCCTGCACGGCCCGGTTTCGGCGGCCATGGCCGCTGGCGCCGCGTCCGACGCCGGTACCCACCGGGAGCAGGCAGTCCACGCCTTTGTTGGGTGGCTGGCTGCGTTGGCGGGACCTGCCGCGTCGGCCGAGGCCTTGCTGGCCAACAGACTCTTGGCCGTCATTGATACGGAGCCGGACCTGACACGCATCGAAGACGTAGCGAGCGTGTTGGCAGTATCGCCGCGAACACTGCAGCGGCTGGCCAAGAGTACATCGGTCTAGGCCCCGCCGAGCTGATTCGGCGCAGGAGGCTGCAGGAAGCGGCGGAGACGACGCGGCTGGATCCCGCCGTCGACCTTTCAGCCCTTGCGGCCGAACTGGGCTACGCAGACCACGCACACCTGACCCATGACTTCCAGAAGTATCTTGGCTTCACGCCCACGACGTACCGCCGAGCGGTTGGCGATTCCGCCACGGGCCAGCCGGCACACGAATAAGGCGAACAGCGCCACCGGTTTTTCGACGACTGTTGAAAAAAGAAGTGGGCGACGCTAATCTGGAAGGACTGTGCTCCAGGACACATTCCCGGGGCTGGTCTCGACCCACCAGGCGTCAGGATGGTCATGCCTCCCTCAGCAGCAGCTCCACCACAGCCTCAGCAGCTCATCTCGAGTGTTGCCACCTCGTTTGACCACTGGCGGCACCTCGTGGCGGAATCCTTCGTGCCGCTGGCCGCCCAAACCCGCGACCCAGACGGCTTCCATGGAACGCTGCGGTCCCGGACCCTGGACCGGATGTCCATCGTGGAGGTCTCGGCCACGTCGCACGAGGTGCACCGCACCCCAGCCCTCATCGCCAGGGCCAGCGAGCGCTATTTCAAGCTCAACCTGCAATTGGAGGGCACTGGCCTGCTGATCCAGGACAACCGCGAGGCGGTCCTGCGCCCCGGCGACCTGGCCATCTACGACACCAGCAAGCCGTATACCCTTTCCTTCGAGGAAAACGCCCGGCTCATGGTGATCATGTTCCCGTGCGATGCCCTGGCCCTGCCCACTGACTATGTGGGCCAACTCGCCGCCGTCCGGATGGCAGGTAACACTGGCCTGAGCGGAATTGTGGGTCAGTTCATTGCCCAACTGGCAGGCAACCTTGATGTGCTCAGCGGTCCGAGCGGCTCGCGGCTGGCGGCCAACGCCCTGGACCTGGTGTCCACCATGCTGCACGGCGAGATGGACTTGGCCCCCGACCGGATGCGACCCCAGGCCTTGCTGGCCGTCTCCGCCCGGGAATACATCGACGCCAACCTTTCTGACCCGCAGCTTTCCCCCGCCAGTATCGCCGCCGCCCATTTCATCTCCACCCGCCAGCTCCACAAAATCTTCCACGAGTCCGGTTCCACGGTGGCGGGCTGGATCAGGAGTCAACGGCTCGACGGCGCCCGTCGCGACCTGCAAGACCCGCTCCATGCTGGAAAACCCGTGGGCGCCGTGGCCGCCCGCTGGGGATTCGTGGACGCCGCGCACTTCAGCCGCACTTTCCGCGATGCTTACGGCATCTCCCCCAGCGATTGGCGCCGCGGCGTCCGGGCCTGAGTTTTCGCACCGTTCTCGCGGATGTTGAATTCTCTGGGCTTGTTGCTGGCACCCCACGGGCAGGATTCGCTGCCTGGGAGCGGGAAGTATCCGGATCCCGACAGCTCACGTCGGCTGCCTGGAGTGGCTGGTACGAGGAAGAGGCCTGACGGGCGGGGCCTCCTGACGCCCCAGCCCGCCACGGCTACCGTCCACAGCTGCGGACCGCAGCCCGCGCACTCAGGCGGGCTGCCGCCGTCGTTGGATGACCACCTCCACCACGACGCCCGCCGCATAGACCACCGGAACGCTGGCCAACAGGGCCGTTGCGGTTCCAGCGCTGCCGCCAATGAGTGCGGTGAAGTTGCCCACCACCAGCGACAGCACCCAGATGAGGAGGATGGCGCCCGCAACGGGTGCGATCCGTGTCTGCAAGAGCTTGCCCGGCTCGGGATTCTGGCTGAAATACCTGACCACGGCCGCCGAGCAGAGGATGTAGAGGACCAACAGGGCCGCCACGGCGAGGCCGCTGAACCAGGAGAAGAGGCTGAGGACCGGGTCCAGGCCCGCCACGGCGAACGGCATGACGAACAGTACGGCCAACGCGGTCTGGATCCACGCGGCTACGGCGGGTGCGCGGTGCCGGTTGGTGCGTGCGATGGCCGCAGGCAGCGAACCGCGCAGCGCCAGGGAATGCAGGTAGCGGTTGATGCCATTATGGAAGGCTACGATCCCCGCCAAGAGCGAGGTGACCAGCAGGACGCCGGTGAGCACTCCCGCCCAGGGGCCGAACAATTCCACCATGGGACCGAGGACAAACGTGGTGGAATCACCGGATTCCAACGCCGCTCCAGCTGCGGCCATCACCTGGGACGGCCCGTAGTAGCTCACCAGGGTCCAGGAAATGAAGGCGAAGAAGACAGAGATGACGCCCACCGAAAGGTAGGTGGCCCGGGCCACGGTGCGCTGCGGGTCTTTGGCCTCCGCAGAGTAGATGGCGGTGGATTCAAAACCGAACATGGACGCGACGGCGAACATGATGGCCACGCCCGGGGCACCGGCGGCAATCGCGTCCGGGGCGAAGGACGAGGCAAGGCTGAGCCCTTCCGGACCGCCGCCGCGGAACAACACGGTGAAGCCAAACACCAGGAGCACCGCAACTTCCAGGCTCACCAGGACGGACAGGACGCGGGCCCCGAGTTCAATGTTCAACGAACCCAGCACCTGAACCCCCGCCATGGTCACCAACGCCAGCACCCACCACGGCACCCCGATCCCCACCGAGGCGAGGAGGCCGGAAAACGCAGCCCCATACAGGCCGTACATGGCCGCCTGAATGGTGTTGTAGGCCAGCAACGCCAGCCATGCGGTGCCGGCTCCCGTCTTTGGCCCGAACGCCGCGGTCACGTACGCGTAAAACGCCCCATTGGCTCGAATTCTGCGGCTCATGGCCACAAAACCCACGGCAAAGATGGCGATCACGACGCCGACAATCAAATACGCGCCCGGCGCGCCGGCGCCGTTGCCCAAAGCCGCCGCGAGCGGCGCGGCCCCTACGATTCCGGTCAGGGGCGCTTGTGCGGAGAGAACGAAGAAGAGGATGCCCAGCACGCCAATACTGCCCGAGCGCAGCGCGGTGGAATGGTCCTTGCCGGCGGCCTCATCGGTTCGAGGCTCGGAATTCGAAATGCTCATTGGATCCCTTTTCTGGCGGTCGGTGGTGCTGGATAGCTCAGCTTGGCACCCGCGAGCGCGCAGGTTTTGTCAGGCAGCGATCAATCCTTGTCCTTCAGCGCAAGGGTGGGCCGGGGAACATTTTTGTTCACTCTTCGCCAACAGTCCTGCACCAGGAGACAAGGATTTGACGCGAAAGGGCAGGAGACTGGTGGCACGTCGTCGGGTTGGCCGACGCCTTGCCTACTCGAAGTGGAGTAACAGTGGAAACCTACGAAGCGCTGCTGGCGTCCATCACCCCGCAATCCGGAGCAACCCGCACCATCCTTGATCCGGCCACCGGCGGGGCGGTCGGCGAGGCTCCCGTCCACACCGTCGAGGACCTGGACGCCGCCGTCACAGCTGCTGCGGCAGCACAGCCCGCGTGGGCTGCGTTGGGGCACGACGCCCGGTCCGCCGCGCTCCTCAAAGCAGCCGACGCCGTCGAACGCTCCGCTGAGGAACTCGCCCAGCTGCTCTCCCGGGAGCAGGGCAAACCGCTCAACGGCCCCAACGCGCGGTTCGAGGTAGGCGCGTGCGCCGCCTGGCTGCGTGCGGCTGCTGGCACGCCATTACCCACCGAGACGGTGGTGGACGACGGCGAAACCCGGGCCGAGCTGCACTACCGGCCCATCGGCGTCGTCGGGGCGATTGGTCCCTGGAACTGGCCCATGATGATCACCGTCTGGCAGATCGCCCCCGCGCTGCGGATGGGCAACGCCATCGTGGTCAAACCCTCCGAATACACCCCACTGAGCGTGTTGGCGCTGGTCAAGGTCATCAACCAGGAACTCCCCGAGGGTCTGCTGTCGGTAGTGTCCGGCGGCCGCGACGTCGGCGAGGCGTTGGCTGCGCACCCCGCAATCGGCAAGATCATGTTCACCGGCTCCACCGCCACGGGCAAGGCCATCATCAAGTCCTCCGCCGATACCGTGAAGCGGCTGACCCTGGAACTCGGCGGCAACGACGCCGGGATCGTGCTGCCCGACGCGGACCCCAAGACCATCGCCCAAGACCTTTTCTGGGGCGCCTTCATCAACACCGGCCAGACTTGTGCGGCGCTCAAGCGGCTCTACGTGCACGACTCCCTGTACGAGGCAGTCTGCAGCGAGCTCGTGGCCGTGGCCGCCGCCATGCCGATGGGCAACGGCCTGGACGAGAACAACGTGCTCGGTCCGCTGCAGAACCGCCAGCAGTACACCGTCGTGGCGGATCTCGTGGAAGCTGCCCGCGACTCCGGCGCCCGGATTCTGCTCGGCGGCAACCCGGACGCGAACCAGCCCGGCAACTTCTACCCCACCACCCTAGTGGCGGACATCGACAACCAGAACCCGCTGGTAGCCCAGGAACAGTTCGGCCCCGCACTGCCCATCATCCGCTACAGCACCGTGGACGAGGCGGTAGCCATGGCCAACGCGCTCGACGTCGGGCTAGGCGCCTCCGTCTGGTCAGCCGACCTCGGCGCGGCCCGGGAAGTCGCCGCCCGCATCCAGGCCGGCACCGTCTGGATCAACAAGCACGGCGCTGTGGATCCCCGTGTCCCCTTCGGCGGCGCCAAGCAGTCCGGCTACGGGTTGGAGTTCGGCGTTGAAGGCCTCAAGGCACTCGGCGTCCCGCAGGTGATCAACGGCTAGGCCCACCTCCTCCGAGCCTTCCCCGCCGAGATGGCACGTCGTGGCGATGTTGCCCCCAAGCATTGCCTTTAAATGCCATCTCGCGCGGGGGTTATGCCGGGCGGTACCGTAAGGAAATGAGCGACGAACTGCCCCAGGAAGACGTCTATTCGCATGGTCATCACGAGTCGGTGGTCCGCGCCCACGCTGCTAGGACTGCCGAAAACTCCGCGGCATTCGTCCTGCCCCATTTGAACCCCGGGATAACGCTGCTCGACGTCGGCTGCGGGCCCGGCAGCATCACCTGCGATTTCGCCTCAATGATCGCGCCAGGGCATGTCACGGGGATCGACCGCTCCCCGGAGGTGATTCGGCAGGCGCAGGCCCTCGCCGCTGAACGGGATGTCCGCAACGTGGACTTCGTGGCCGGCAACATCTACGACCTTGAGTTCAACGACGGAACGTTCGACGTCGTTCACGCCCACCAGGTGCTCCAGCACCTGACCGACCCGGTCGAAGCCCTCCGAGAGATGCGCAGGGTCGCTAAACCCGGGGGCATCGTGGCCATCCGAGACGCCGACTTCCACGGCATGAGTTGGTATCCGGCCTTTCCCGAACTCGACGAGTGGATGGCGCTCTACCAGCGGATTGCCCGGCGCAACGATGCAGAGCCCGACGCCGGCCGTCGACTCGTTTCCTGGGCACAGTCCGCGGGATTCACGGATGTGGCGCCCACCAGCAGCAACTGGCTTTACGCCACCGATCAGCAACGCCGCTGGCAGGCCCGGGTCTGGAGTGAACGGGTGCTGCACTCGGCTTTCGGGGAGCAGGCACTGGAATACGGTTTCGCCAATCCGTCGGACCTAGCGCGCATTTCGGCGGGTTGGCACCGCTGGGGTTCCACCCACGACGGCTGGTTCCTGATTCCCAACGGGGAGGTCATCGCACGGGCCTGAGGCAGTGTGCGCTCACCCGTAAGCTTGGCTGGTGCAAATATCGCTTTGGCTGGCCCTGGTGGGTGCAGGCTTTCTGATCAGCTTCACTCCCGGCGCGGGCGCCATCAACACCATGAACAACGCGCTGAGCGCCGGCTTCCGCCGTTCCATGTGGGGCATCCTGGGCCAACAAGTGGCGCTGGTCATCCACGTGCTGATTGTTGCCCTAGGCGTAGGGGTCCTGGTGTCCAGCTCGCCGATCGCTTTCAATGTCATCCGTTACGCTGGCGCCGCGTACTTGGTCTACTTGGGGATCCGTCAGTTCCTCAGCAAGCCAGACCCGGCCGAGCTCGAGTCGGGGGCCCTCCAGAACGAACCGGCGTGGTCAATTTTCCGCAGGGGTTTGTGGGTCAACCTGCTCAACCCCAAGGCGATCGTCTTCTTCCTCGCCTTCATGCCACAGTTCATTCGGCCCGACGAACCGCTGCTCGGCCAATATGCAGTGCTGACGGCCACGGTGGTGGTGATCGACATCCTGGTCATGTGGTTCTTCTTCGCGGCTGGAGCCCGGTCCTTCTACCGGTTCACCAAGACCCCCCGGGGACAGGTGGTCCTCAGCAAGGTCTTCGGCGTCCTGTTCGTCGCTGTGGGAATCCTGCTGGCGTTCATCCATTAGCGCGCCAGGCAGGCTCATCTCCGGAACTCCCCAGCGCCTGTCACGTAACTTTACAACTTAGTCAATTATTGTGAACAGGGTCCTAGCCAACGGCGGCGTGAACGCGCATGCTAGAGCCATGAACTCAACGCCGAGCCCATACCGCGTCATAACCGTCTGCACCGGCAATATCTGCCGGTCGCCCATGGCCCAAATTATGCTCACCGAAGCCCTGCCCCGGGAGGGCCTTGCCACGCTGGTCGCCGTGGACTCTGCGGGCACCACGGGCTACGAAGCCGGCAGGCCCATTGACCCCAGGGCTGCGCGCAGGTTGGCCGCTACCCAGCTGAGTTCAGACCAGCACGTGGCCCGCGAGTGGCAGCCGGAGTGGTTCCGTGAGCGCGATTTGATCCTGGCCCTTGATGTGGACCACTATGCGTGGCTCAGCCAAGCGGCCCCTGACGGCGAATCGCTGCGGAAGATCCGCATGCTCCGCAGCTTCGACCCAACCATGGCCGGCTCGGACCTACTGGACCAAGGCATTGAGGACCCCTGGTACGGCGGTCGCGCAGATTTCGACATCGTCTGGCACCAGATCCGCGCCGCACTGCCGGGACTCGTGGCGCATTTGCGGGCAGCGCCCCAGAAGGAACCGCATCTCAGCTCGCTTTGACTGCTTCGGAAGCGACGAAAAGGCACGTTTCTAGTTGAGAATGATTCTCATGTAAACTATGGGAATGGATCTTCTCCTCATCAGTTCCCTCGATGGACTCTGCCGTCAGCAAGCTTGTGAAGAAATAGCTGCAGCGCACCCCGGCAGCGTGCTCGTTGTCCACGATCTGCTCGAGGATGGGTTAGTGATCCGGCGCATCTACCAAGACTCGACCCTGGTAGAGCGGACAGAGACCACCTTGGAGCACGGTTGCCTCAGCTGCGTGCTGCGACTTGACCTTGTTCCGACGGTGGAACGCCTTCTCAAGGATGCTCCTCGGCCCATCGTCGTCAGCCTCCCGCCAACTGTCCCCGCGGCTCTGGCGGTTGACGCCCTCAACCGAGGCCTTGGGCACGCCGCCGAGGTGGCTGCCGTGGTTGTGGCCTGCGCTGCCGACGCACTCGAGGATCATCTCTGGGATGCCCACACCTTGTTCGAATCGGGTTTCACCCCCATCGCCAGCGATGACCGCACCGCCGGCGAGTTTCTGCTCGGTGAACTCGATTTCGCCGAGACAGTGCTCTTGGCCGCACCGGAGATCGTACCCGTCAATCCTGCCGACGTGGAGCGTGGCAGGCATCTTCTCCGTGAGCTTGCAGCGCATGCCCACCTCGCCGAGAAGGCGACCCGCCTGCGACCCGGCCGCTTCAACTACGCCACATCCTTGGCGAGGACCCTTCCTGGTGCGGTCCACCCACCTCGGGGCGGACCGCGCCAGCGCAGCGCCGCTGCGTCGAAGGACCCGAAGCCCCGACAGCCCGCCGCCGTTGGGCCTGGGGCATCGCCGTTCACCACTGTTTTCCACTCGGCCCACCGACCGCTTCACCCTGGTCGCTTCCGCGAGGCGTTGGGCTCCTTGGCGGCCGGCTGCTGCGTGCTGCGCGGCCACGTCTGGATGGCTTCGGCGCCTGAGTGCCGGATAGCCGTCCAGGGCATCGGTCCCCGCGTCTGGCTGGAGAATATCGGCGCGTGGCCAGCAAAGTCTGCCGAAATGCGCGACGGCGGCCACTCCACAGCTGTTTCGGCCACCGGCGAGGGACTCGACGCGGCAGAAATCTTCGCGCTGCTCACCGCCTGCGAACTGACGGACGCGGAAATGTCGGCGCTCAACAGCTCATCAGCAGCCAATCAACCACTAGAGAAGGAGACACCATGAAAGTCAGGAATTCGTTGCGGGCCCTGAAGAAGATCCCGGGCGCACAGATAGTGCGACGCCGCGGGCGGACCTTCGTCATCAACAAGTTGAACCCCCGGATGAAAGCCCGGCAAGGTTAGCTGTACGCTCTAAGCCATGAGCCCAGCCCCCGTCATCATCGCCATCGACGGGCGCTCGGGCGCAGGGAAGACCACACTGGCAGTCGAAATGGCGGCGCACCTGCGCGCACACCACCGCGTGTCCCTCTTCCATCTGGAGGACATCTACCCGGGCTGGAACGGGCTGGCCGCCGGCATTGAACGCTACGTGGCTACAGTTCTGCAGCCTCTGGTCCGCGGCGAGGCGGCAACGTGGACCAGCTGGGACTGGGCTAGGCACTACGACGGCGAACCCCGCGTCACGCTGCCGGCCGAAATCGTGATTGTGGAAGGGGTGGGCGCGGCGGCGGCCACTGCCCGGCCCTTCCTCAGCGCGGTCATCTGGGCTGAGTCGCCGGCGGACCTTCGTCGGGCCCGGGCCATCAACCGTGACGGCGCCACGTACGAACCTTTCTGGGAGCAATGGGCGGCCCAGGAAGATGCTTGGCTTGAAACTGACGATGTCCCACAACAGGCCGGCATTCGGCTGCAAAATCCCGCGGACGGCACCGCGCCGCAGCAGATCCTGAACCTGCTGCCCTACCTTCCTGCGCTGTCAGGTGTGCTGGCCCCGGAACTGTCAGCCCGGCAGGCGCTGCGGCTCCATGCCGAGCGGCTCGACCTCACCCCGAATGCCTCGGAGCTCTTCCACACCCTTTACGGCCAATCACCGCGGGCAGTGTGGCTGGACTCGTCCGACGCAGGCAACCCGGGCGCCGGTTCCAGGAGCCGGTTCAGCATCATGGCCGACGACGGCGGCACGTTCGGCCAGTACGCCACACACCGTTCCGGGAACACCACCGTCAGCGCGCGAGACGCCGTCGCCACAGTGCCGGGAGGCTTCTTCCGGTGGCTGCACAGTGTCTGGGGCCGCCGCGCCGTCCGAACACCCGAAGACTATCCCGGCCAGTTCACGCTCGGGTGGCTTGGCTACCTTGGCTATGAACTGAAGCGGGAGACGGGCGGATCCGACCAGAACGCGACCACCCCTGACGCCGCCCTGATCTTCGCAGGGCGGGCAGTAGTGCTGGACCATAGCGAGAATTCCGTGTGGCTCCTCGGCCTAGACGCTCCTGACCTAGACCCGTGGTTGCAGGTTGCCCGATCCGCCGTGGCGAACGCATGCACCGCCCTTACTGGCACCGACACAGCGGCACTAAATGCTGCCCCGAACTTCCGGAGCCGCGACACCGGCATCGAATACAGGCGGAAAGTTCGAGCCGCGCAGCGGGAGATCGCTGACGGCAACTCCTACGAGGTGTGCCTGACCACATCCCTTGCAGCAACTGTGGCGGCCGGCGATTTCGATCCCTGGCCGCACTACCTCCGGCTGCGGAGCAGCAACCCTGCCCCGTTTGCCAGCTACCTGGCCTTCGACGGCCTCGCTGTGGCCAGCACGTCGCCTGAACGTTTCCTCCGGATCGCGTCCGACGGTGCGATGCGGGCCGAGCCTATCAAGGGCACCCGGCGCCGGGGCGCCACCGCCGCTGATGACGACGTGCTGAGGGCTGACCTTGCGTCCTCCCCGAAAGACCGGGCCGAGAACATCATGATCGTTGACTTGCTCCGTAACGATCTCAGCCACTTTGCGGTCCCCGGTTCGGTGACGGTCAGCCGGCTTTGCGCCATTGAAAGCTATGCCACGGTGCACCAGATGGTCAGCACCATTGATGCTCACCTGCAGCCAGGTTCGGCGCGGGCGGAGGCGGTTGCCGCCTGCTTTCCTGCTGGCTCCATGACAGGTGCCCCTAAGATCAGCACCATGGCCATCCTGGATACGTTGGAGGACGGCCCCCGTGGACTGTACTCAGGAGCCATTGGTTACTTTTCGCTCAACGGCGCCACGGACCTCGCCGTGGCCATCAGGACGCTGGTTGCCTCCCAGCACTCGGAAGATGACGCCAGCGCTCATGATGTCCATCTGAGTCTCGGCGTGGGCGGCGCGATTACCGCCGATTCAGTCCCTGAGGACGAGTACCAGGAAATCCGGACCAAGGCCTTTGGCGTCCTGTCAGCCCTGGGCACCGAATTCCCCAACGACAACGGCTAGGAAGCGCTCCTACTGAACTGTGGCCGTCAATCGGGCCACGTTGTCGACGTAGCGAGCTGCTAGCGGACGATTGACCCAAGCGTCGAGCTGGAGCTCTTTGGAAATGCCCCGGTACGTGTCCTCGACGGCCCGCATCTTGGCCACCATGTCGGCGCCCAGTAGCATGACGGAAACTTCCATGTTCAGCGAGAAGGAGCGCATGTCCATATTGCTGGAGCCCAAGACCGCAACCTCCTCGTCAATGGTGAAATGCTTCGCGTGCAGGACCAGCGGCGCCTTGTACAAGTAGATGCGTACCCCTGCTGACAGCAGCGCCTCGTAGTACGACCGTTGCGCATGATGCACTAGGAACTGGTCTCCCTTTTCTGAGACGAAGAGTTCCACATCCACCCCGCGTTGCGCGGCGGTCGTGATCGCGTAGAGCAGGGAGTCGTCAGGGACAAAGTAGGGGCTGCAGATGGAGATTCGACGCTGCGCCGAGTAGATCAACGTGTTGAAGAGCCGCAGATTGTTTTCCGTGATGAACCCGGGCCCGCTGGGCACCACCTGGGCTGTGATGGCGCCTGGAGTGATGTTCGGTGGCAGCTGCAACTGGTCTTCAAGGGACTCGTCTGTCTCGCTCAACCAGTCAGTAGCGAACACCACGTTGAGGGTCGTGACCACAGGTCCTCGCAGGCAAGCCATCAACTCAACCCACTCCCGGCCTGCCTTGCGGTGCCGTGGGTTGTTATATGAGGGTTCGATCAGGTTCTGTGACCCAGTGAAAGCCACTTCACCATCGATGACCAGGATCTTCCGGTGGTTCCGCAGGTCGGGGCGACGCCACTGGCCGTGGATGGGGAGCAGCGGCAACATCCGCCGCCACTGGATCTTTCCGCTCCGGAGCCTGGCCAACAGCGTCCGATACCCCTTGACGCGCAGCGTTCCAATGTGGTCGAAGAGGAGCCGGACAGCGACGCCACGCTCTGCAGCTTCCTCAAGCGCAGTGAGCAGCGGATCAGTGATGTGGTCCGAACTCATGATGTAGAACTCGGCGTTGACGAACTTCTTGGCGTTCCGGACAGCGTCGGTCATGGCTGCAATAGAGTCCGGGTAGCCGGGAATGAGGTCCACAGAGTTGCCGTCCACCATGGGCAGGGATCCCAGCCGCCGGTTAAGTTCGCCTGCCGACTTCACCCATTCCGGACCCTCGAAGTGACTCTCCGCGGCCGCCAGCGAAGACAAACCAGCACGGACTCGCTCGTTGACGTCCTGCTGCTGCTCGCGGCGGCGACTAGACAATTTGAAGTTACCAAAGAGCAGAAACAGCACGATGCCCACGAAGGGGATGAAGAAGATTCCCAGCAGCCACGCCATGGCGGTGGTAGGGCGCCGGTTGCCCGGGATGATGCCAATGGCCAGGACTCGGATGGCAAAATCGGCTACGGCTAGAACGGTCACTACCCACGCTGGCGCAGTGCCGGCTAGCGAAAATGGCCACAACACGAGAACCCCCGGAAGACGAGCGCCCGACGGACGGATTCCGGCCGGCGTCAGCCCAGCTTATAGGCGCGGCCCCGCACTAAGCTGGAGCCATGACCTCTCCTACCCCCGTGGTTCTTGTTTTCCTTGACCCTGCAGTGCCTGATGGCAGGCTGGCGGACGCGTCCCAGCCACAGCTGATGGTTACGGATCAAGGAGCCACCCGGGGCGATGGAATCTTCGAAACGATGTTGGCCGTGGACGGCACCGTCCGGAAGATGCAGGCCCACCTGGATCGGCTAGCGGGCTCAGGCGAAGCCCTGGACCTAGCAGTTCCAGATGCCGACCAGTGGCGTCGGGCCATCGCCACCGGCTTGGAATCCCACACCTCGCAACACGGGCCACAGGGGCCAGGCCACGAACTCGTGGTCAAACTGGTCCTGACGCGGGGGCCAGAGGGCGCTGCCGGCCCCACCGCGTGGGTGCAAGTGTCTCCGGTGGGTGACATGGGCAAGCGCCAGCGGGAAGCGGGCATTGACGTGATCCTCCTTGATCGTGGGTATGACAGTGGAGCGGCAGAACGGGCGCCGTGGCTCCTCATGGGCGCCAAGACCCTCTCCTACGCCGTCAATATGGCGGCCCTGCGCTATGCGCACGCTCAGGGTGCCGACGACGTCATTTTCTACTCCTCCGATGGTCGGGTCTTGGAGGGCCCCACGTCTACGGTGCTCCTTGCCCATGTGGAAAAGTCCGACGACGGCACCCAGACCAAGCGCCTCATCACTCCGCAGTTGGATAGCGGCATCCTCGCAGGTACCTCGCAGGGGGCCCTATTCAAGGCAGCTAAAGCTGCCGGTTGGGAGCTCGGCTACGGTCCGCTGGAACCGCAGGACCTGTTAGACGCAGACGCCGTGTGGCTGATCTCCAGCGTGCGCCTGCTCGCCCCGGTCAACCGGATTGATGGTCAAGCTATCGGCACTCGCGCCACCCAAGCGGAACTCACCAAAGAGTTGACACAGCTTTTGGCCGGCACCGAGTAAGGCCTCACTCCGCAGCATGCGCTGACAACTGCACTTCAAGCCCCGTCAGCAGAATCGCCAGCCCCTGATCCAATTCAGCAACGCCGTCATAGTCCGCCAGGTCGGCCGCCATGGCGCGAAGCCGCGGAAACTCCTTAGCCGGTAAGCGGTGCAGGCCCAGCCGCAGAAGGGCCTCGTTTTCGTCCACGTCAACCACGAACTCCTGCAGTTCGTTCAAGATGTGACCATAGAGGTAGCCGTAGTAGGCCCGGTAGACGTGCAAAGCCTGTGCTGGAGCAAATCCTGCCTCAATCAGCAGGTCCAGAATCTGTTCCAGGGGGCGCAGGGTGCCGAGCGGCCGTAACCCCAGCGGTGTGGACAGCGGCCGGGTCACCAGCAATGGCACCACGTTGGGATGCTCTAGGGCCAGCAGCCGCAGTCTGTGGGCGATGTCCCGGAGCTGGGCTTTCCAGTCGGATCCGCTTGCGGTGACTTCCAGCTGGTCCAGCACCAGCTCTAGGACGCCATCAAGCAGCGCCGAACGGTTCTGAGCGTACCGGTAAAGACTCATGGGATCCCTGCCAAGCTCTTGGCCAAGCTTTCGCATGGTCAAGGACTCCAACCCACCCGCATCCAGCAGGGCCAAGGCGGTGGTCAGCACCAGCTCGCGGCTGAGCCGCGCTTTCGGCTGGGTCGCATCGGCCTGGGGGGTTGTGGCGGGAGCCATGGAATCCGTTCTGAGTCGAGGCAAATGCTGGGCGAGCGGCGCTTGCCGGTTTGCCTATCTACGGGTAAAGTCTACAACGTAGATAGTTCCTATGCCTCGCAATACTAGCAAAAATTGTCAAGCATCAACGTAGACATACAGCGGAACCACCTACCCTCTCCTGCTGAGTGCAAGCACTGAGGATCGCTGCTGTAGCCGAACGGCGGCATCACGCACCGAGCGAAGGGACGCCGTGATGGCACATTCGCAGTTTGACACTTTCCTTGCCGAAGCCACCCAACGAGATACCGTCGCGGAAACCAGCCTGGACCGTGACCGCCTGTATGGGCTGTACACCAGCTGGTGCTTCATCAACCAGCATGCGCCCGGACCCGAATCGAGCTTTTGGGCAGCCATGAAGGGTCGCGTGACGCCGGGCCGCAACGGTCTGCGCATGAAGGGCCCAGCGGCAACGAACTACATCATGGCCAGCTTCCCCGGCCTGGTCTAGCCACATCCCCGGCCACAACGCCGGACACGCCAGCAGTTCCCACGAAAGCCCGGCATCGGCCAGCTACCCCCAGCCGCCCGTGCCGGGCTTTTGCATGCCCGGCAGACACCGCACGCGGCGGCGGACCTTCAATGACGGATCATGACGGCGGCAATCCACGGTCGACGCCAGCAAGTGTTACGTTTTGCGTGAGTAATGAGTACCGGCTTCCAGCCCTGACTGGCCGGTCGGCAACCCTCCTTCCACGGCGGGGTGCCTCAGGTGAATACTCGGCATATCGAAAATCCTCGAGTTGCAAGCGTGAGAAAAGGAGATCCGTCGTGTCCGACGCACCCGAAATAAAACTGTCATACCGCCTCATCACCGGCCCTGATAACCGCGAGTTTTGTGAGCGGATCTCATCCGCCCTGGCAGACGGCTACATACTGCACGGGAACCCGGCAGCAACTTTCAACGGGACAAGCGTCATCGTGGCGCAGGCGGTGGTGTTGCCTGCCGCGATCGCAGCGGCAGACGCTGCCGTGGCCACTGCCGTGGACAGCCTCGAGTTCGACGGCGAGGGCCACGCATGAGTTACGCTGGCGACCTGGATCCCCACGCAGCGTGGGCCAAGCTGGAGCAGGGCGCCATCCTGGTGGATGTTCGCACCGAAGCCGAGTGGGCCCACATTGGGATTCCTGACACGAAGGCCACCGAGAACGATCCCTTGTTCATCCAATGGACGTTGCCTGGCGGAGTCTCGAATCCGAACTTCCTCACGGACCTGCTGCAACAAGCGCCGGAAGCTGACGGAGCCGAACTGCTTTTCCTTTGCCGGTCCGGCCAGCGCTCCATCGCGGCAGCTACCGCAGCAACGCAGGCCGGATTCACCGCCTACAACGTACTCGAGGGCTTCGAGGGCGAACCCGATCGCTATGGCGAACGAAGCGTCAATGGGTGGAAGAACCGAGGCCTGCCCACCAACCTGGGCATCGGCTAGATGGGTTTCAACGACGCCGCCGCCGACTGGAACCCCGACACCCAGGCCGTCCGCGGTGGACTTGACCGCACGGCCTTCCAGGAAACCAGCGAAGCTGTCTTCCTGAACTCAGGGTTCGTCTATGAATCAGCGGCCGCGGCAGAACGCGCCTTCACGGGCGAAGATGAGCGCTTTGTCTACTCCCGGTACGGCAACCCCTCCGTGGCGACCTTCCAGGAGCGACTGCGCCTGCTGGAGGGAACCGAAGCGTGCTTTGCCACAGCGTCTGGAATGGCGGCAGTCTTCGCCGCGCTGGGCGCTTTGTTGGCAGCCGGCGACCGGGTAGTAGCGTCCCGATCCCTCTTCGGATCCTGCTTCGTCATCCTGAACGAGATCCTGCCCCGCTGGGGTGTGGAAACAGTTTTTGTCGACGGACCGGACCTGGACCAGTGGCGCGAGGCCCTGTCGCAGCCCACCACGGCAGTCTTTTTCGAGTCGCCCTCAAACCCCATGCAGGAAATTGTTGATATCAGGGCCGTCAGCGACCTTGCCCATGCCGCCGGCGCAACGGTGGTGGTGGACAACGTCTTCGCCACCCCACTCCTGCAACGCTGCGGTAAGTTCGGCGCGGACGTGGTGGTGTACTCGGGAACCAAGCACATTGACGGCCAGGGCCGGGTGCTGGGGGGAGCCATCCTGGGGACCAAAGACTTCATCAACGGACCCGTGAAGCAACTCATGCGCCACACCGGACCTTCGCTGTCACCATTCAACGCCTGGGTGCTGACCAAGGGGTTGGAGACTATGGCGTTGCGGGTGAACCATTCCTCAACAACCGCCCTGCGGATCGCCGAGTGGCTGGAGCAGCAACCCGCAGTCAACTGGGTACGGTACCCGCTGCTCGCCTCGCACCCGCAACACGAACTTGCCGCCCGGCAGATGCGCGCCGGTGGGACAGTGCTGACGCTGGAGTTGGCCTCGGGACCCTCCGTGAGCGGTAAGGACGCAGCCTTCGCCCTGTTGGACGGCCTGCGCATCATCGACATTTCGAACAACCTCGGCGACTCGAAATCGTTGATTACGCACCCGGCCACCACGACCCACCGGGCCATGGGCCCGGAGGGTAGGGCCGCGATCGGCCTGAGTGACGGCGTCGTACGTCTTTCCGTTGGGCTAGAAGATCCCGAGGACCTGATCCGCGACCTGGAGCAGGCACTCAAGCAGATCTAGCCGCCCGCGTCAGTCTTGGAAGTATTCAATCTTGGCGCCGATGGTGTTCAGCCGCTCGGCCAGGTCCTCGTAGCCGCGCTCAATGACGTAGATATTGCGCAGCTCGGAGACACCGCGGGCGGCCAGCATGGCCAAAAGGAGGCAGGCTGCCGGTCGCAGCGCTGGCGGGCAGCCGACCTCCGCGGCGCGCCACTTGGTGGGCCCTTGGACGTAGATCCGGTGCGGGTCCAGCAATTGCACCTGCGCACCCAGCCGGTTTAGTTCGGTCAGGTAGATGGCCCGGTTTTCGTAGACCCAATCGTGGATCATCGTCTGGCCGGTAGCGTTGGCCGCGATGACTGCGAAGAACGGCAGGTTATCGATGTTCAATCCCGGGAACGGCATCGGGTGGATTTTGTCCTCCGGCGCCTTGAGCTCCGAGGGCTTGGTGGTCACATCAACCAGCCGGGTCCGGCCGTTGCGGGCCATGTACTCCCCGGAAACTTCCAGCTGCTGCCCCATTTGGCCCAGGGTTGCCAGCTCGATTTCCATGAACTCAATGGGGACCCGCCGGACCGTGACCTCTGAGTTGGTGACGATCCCGGCGGTAATCAGGCTCATCGCTTCAATAGGGTCCTCGGACGGGAAGTATTCGATCTGGGCATCAATATGCGGGCGGCCGGTGATCCGCAGAGTGGTGGTGCCCACGCCGGCGATCACGACGCCGAGCATCTGCAGGTAGAAGCACAGGTCCTGCACCATGTAGTTAGGGCTGGCGTTCCGGATGACCGTGGTGCCGCGGCGGTGCGCAGCCGCCATGATGGCGTTCTCGGTGACAGTGTCCCCGCGTTCGCTGAGCACGAAGGACCTGTCGAGTGAATCGGGTTCCGGCGCCTGGACACTGTAGAAACCGGCGGTTGCTTCGACCGACAAACCGTACTGGCGCAGCGCCTGCATATGCGGCTCCACCGTCCGGGTGCCAAGGTCGCAACCACCGGCGTAGGGCAGTCGGTACTCGTTGGCCTCATCCAACAGCGGGCCAAGCAGCATGATGACGCTGCGGGTGCGGCGGGCAGCCTCAACGTCCATGGCGTCCAGGTTGAGGACCGCTGGCCGGCGAAGCTGCAGGTCAGTGTCGTTCAGCCACGTGCATTCGACGCCGATGCTCGTGAGCACCTCGACAATCCGGTTGACTTCCTCGATCCGGGCCAGCCGCCGGAGCACGGTGGTCCCACGGTTGATGAGGCTAGCGCACAGTAGGGCCACGCCAGCGTTCTTGCTGCTGTTGACATCGACAGCGCCGGACAGGGTCCTGCCGCCTTCAACCCGGAGGTGCGTCATGGGCTGCCTGCCAACATTGACAATGCTGCGCTCGAAGATGGTTTCCAGCCGCTGGATCATCTTCAGGCTGAGGTTTTGTTTGCCCTGCTCCATCCGGGCAACGGCACTCTGGCTGGTACCCAGCTCAGTGGCCAACTGGCCCTGCGTCCAGCCCTTCTCGCTGCGGGCATCCCGCAACATGGCAGCAACGTGTTCAACGGTCTCCTGAGTCATGCTCCGAAATATATCATGAATGAGTTATTGGCCGACGAACTACGCGCCCAAGGCGGAGCGGATCGACCAAATCATGCTTGATTGCGGAGCAGAGTACCCGGACCATGGGATACGGCTGGGCATGCAAGGTTCCGTAGCGCCCACACCGGCAGCGCTACTCCCCCAGCCACACCATATTCCATGTGCCAGCAGAAACCGCGGCGGTCACTGCTGCCGCCGCAATCAGCAGCCCGCCCGCCACCACCCAGACGTCCAGCACACTGTAGGTGGATACCCGCGCCCACGTGCGCTGGCCGCCGCCGAAGCCGCGGGCCTCCATGGTCACCGCGAGCCGAGACGCACGTCGGATGGCCTGGACCAAGAGGCCGAAACTTTGGCCCAGGGTGGCCTTGATCCGTTGCGGTACGCTGCCGCGCGAGCCCACGCCGCGGGCGCGGCGGGCCATTCCGATGGTCTGCCACTCCTCGGCCATCAATCCCACCAGTCGCATGGCCGCCAAGGTGCCCAGTACAAAACGGTGCGGTAGCCGGGCCTTCTGCGCCAGGGCGTCTGCTAGATCCGTCGGATCCGTGCAGCTCATCAGCAGCACTGCGGGGAGCGCGATCGCCAGGCCGCGGAGGAAGAACCCGGCGCCGGTCTCGAGTGAGCCCTCGCTCATGGTCCAAATCCCGACGTCGAGCAGCGTCCGCCCGCTGTCTGCCGCCAATATTGAGGTGCTCCAGCCGCCAATGGCTGCTGCGATGATCAGCGGCCAGCCGCGCTGCCACAAAAGTGCCAAGGTGAGGCCAGCCAGCGGAAACAATAGCAACTCGAAGACCAGCGCCACCGAGGCGGAGACCCAGTCGATGGACAGTGCCAGCACCAGGGTGATCAGAAAGACGGCGGCGAATTTGCTGAGCGGATTGGCCCGGGTGAGAAGAGCTTGGCTGCCGCGCAGGTTCAGTTCCTGCCTCATGGCGCCACCCGCTCCGGGGCGGACAGCCGAAGCTCCGCCCCTCCCAGTGCTGCCGTGAATTCAGCGTCGTGGGTCACGGAGACCACGGCAGTTCCGGCGTCGAGCATTTCCACGAGGAAGGATGCGAGCTCGGCCCAAGTCAACGCATCCTGGCCGAACGTTGGTTCGTCGAGGATCAGGACGCGCGGGCTGGCGGCCAGCACGGTGGCCACGGACAGCCTGCGTTTTTCGCCGCCGGACAAGGTGTAGGGATTCGCATCCACCAAGGCGGTGAGCCGGAGCCGCTCCAACAGTTCGTCCACCCGGTCCTCGCCACGCCCCAGATGGCGTGGGCCAAAGCGTAGCTCGTCGAGGACATTGCCGGTGACAAACTGGTGCTCGGGTTCCTGGAAAACAGTCCCTATCCGGGAAATCAACTGTTCGGCCTTCCACCGGTATGGATCGATCCCGGCGCCACGGCTCAACTCTGGTGCGGCAGACACCGTTCCGGCCACCGGCTCCAACAAGCCTGCCAGGGTGAGCGCGAAGGTTGATTTTCCTGCACCGTTAGGGCCCGTGACGGCCAAGGCCTGGCCAGCTCGAACCTGGGCGACAATGTCCTCTTGGACCGGCGTTGGCGGGATTTTACGGAAGCCGCTGCGCCGCGGCCGCTCCCGGGAGACGGCAAGGCCTTCTGCGGCCAGCAGTAGGTCACCGGCTCCGGCTGCCGCGGGTGCGTGGGCTCGGGTGGCAGGAACGTGCCCCGGCACCCAGACACCCGCAGCGACCAGCATGGACTTCGCCGCAGCCAACACCTCGGCCGGTGGGCCATCGAGTAACACCGCAGAATCCGTGGTGGATCCTGGCTGCAGGACCACAATCCGGTCCACGGCGTCCTTCCAGATCGCCACCCGGTGCTCCACCACCACCAGCGTGGCCCCCGTGGCGTCCACGCAACGCGCCACGGCATCACGGACGTCCAGCACACCGTCGGGGTCCAGGTTGGCGGTGGGCTCGTCCAGCAGGATCAGCCCGGGTTGCATGGCCAAGATCCCGGCCAGTGCCAGGCGTTGCTTCTGGCCGCCGGATAAGGCAGCGGTGGGGTGCTCCAGCGGAAGGTGGGAGAGCCCAACGTCGGCCAGCGCCTGATGCACGCGGGCCCAGATCTCGTCGCGGGGCACCGCCAGGTTCTCGGCACCGAACGCCACGTCGTCCCCTACGCGCGAGAGGACTACCTGAGTCTCCGGGTCCTGTTGCATCAGCCCTGCTCGGCCGCGTTGGGCGCGCGGCGAATGGCCGTCCAGCAGGAGCGAGCCTGACTCGTCGGAGTCGCCCGCGTCGTCGTTGCTATCCCCTAGCACCCCGGCGAGGGCGTGCAGCAGCGTGGATTTACCGGCGCCGGAAGGGCCCAGCAGGAGCACCCGCTCCCCCGGCTGGATGTCCAGGTCGAGGGAACGGACTGCTGGTGCGGTCCTGCCAGCGTGCCGCCAGCCCCAGCCGCGGGCTGTGACGGCGGCCGGGCGGGGCAGTGCGTCGGATTGGTAGGCAGGCATCAGGCGAAGACGGGCTCGGTGGCGGCCTTTCGGGAGGCGAAAGCGCCGAGGACACCGGTCTTGGCCAAGCCGCGGGTGGCGAGCCAAGACAGGCCGCCGGCAATGATGGCGCCAGAGATTGCGGTGAAGACGATATAGGCCAGCTTGTCGCCACCGGAGTACGCGATATTCCAACCCCACGGGGCAAACGAATCGTTCAGGCCGCAGAAGAAGCCTGCGGCAGCGCCGGCCAGCAGGGCGACCGGTAGGTTGAACTTCCGGTACACGAAGATGGCGAAGAGTATTTCTGCGCCGAGGCCCTGCACGAAGCCGGAGAACAGCACGGAGGCACCGTACTGCGAGCCCATGAACAGTTCGCCAGTGGCCGCGATGGTTTCGCAAAACAGTGCGGCGCCCGGCTTGCGGATGATCAGCATGCCCAAGACAGCAGGAATCATCCACCCCCCGGCCAACAGGCCGGTCAGGGGCGGGTAGACGGCATTCATCGGGGCCGAAACAGCAGCAGCACCCTGGGACCATGCCCAGAAAATGATGCCGCCGGTGATGGCCAGCAAAGCCGCCACCACGATGTCCACAACGCGCCAGGATTTAGTGGTGCTCTTTTTGATTACTGCAGTGCTCATGAATGTCCTCCTGAGGAACAGGAGGGGGAAGTTGCGGCGGTGGCTGGTGCCACTGTTTACCGCGTACTTCGAGAACTCGACTCCCTTGCGCCGGTACTAACCGGATCAGGTTCGAGGGTCTGCGGATGCCCGCACTCTCAGCGCCCACCTGCAACGACTGGCCGTGACCAGTGCCCGACGGCGGCGCTCCCCTGTCGTTGATTGTTGACGTTGTTAATCTTGCCCGGTTGGGCGTGCCCAGTTTACACCTGGGGTGCACCGAAGCGCCGGGTGCGCTGGCGAATTCGCCGTAGATGACCGATAGGCTAGGGAAAGGAATGCTGTCTGCGCATAAGGAGTACCAATGAATCTCTTCATCAAGCTGCTGGGCATGGGCCTTAGCCTGGGCGCCGGCTTCGTTGGCACCAAGCTGGTCAACACGGTCTGGGAAAAATCCACCGGGAAC
This sequence comes from Arthrobacter ulcerisalmonis, assembly GCF_900609065.1. GTDB lineage: Bacteria > Actinomycetota > Actinomycetes > Actinomycetales > Micrococcaceae > Arthrobacter > Arthrobacter ulcerisalmonis. Next base: position 36,931 of record NZ_UXAU01000010.1, read on the forward strand.
CAGCCGCCGTCCGGCAAGGAAGACACCGCCACCAGCCTGCGCTCGGCGCTGACCTTTGCCTTGATCTCCGCAGGCGTCAGCACCGTCATCCAGGTCCTGACCAGCCGCGGCACGCAGCGCGCCATCGAGCGCTTCGCCAAGAGCACCGACATCGTCTAGCCAGCTCGACGGGTCGCCAGCCCTGCGCCCAGCGTCCAAGCTGGCGGCCCGTCGCCCAACCTTGCGGCGCGGCGCCAAGATTCGGGGCACCTAAACTCCCGTCGCACCCCGCTGACCTCGCCTAGCGACGCCGCCCGCCTCAGCGGGCGGCGTCGCCGGCTTGGCGCTGTCCGGCAGCTTCCTCATCGGCGTCGTCGTCAGCGGCCTTGGCAGCGGCCCTCTGCACCACTTCCTCCAGCTCATCGGAGCTGAGGAGTTCCCGGTGCAGGTGCTTGGTGCGGTAGCCCGCCCGGCCCACCATGTGGGCGGAGACGGGGACAGTGAGCAGCTGGAAGATCCACGCCACCACCAGGACAGGCCACACCCACACCGTGCGCATCTGCAGGCCGATGGCCGCCAGCAGGAGGAACAAGCCAAGGACTTGCGGCTTGGTGGCTGCGTGCATGCGGCTGAGCAGGTCCGGGAAACGCAGCAGCCCAATGGCCGCGCCGAGCGACATCACGGCGCCCACCACCATGAAGATGGCAGAAACCAGGTCTATCCAGGCGTCACCAGTGCTGAGATCAAGATTCATTGGGCGCCTGCCTCCTGTCGGCCACAAAACGGGCCACGGTCACGGAGCCGATGAATCCGATGACGGAGATCGCCACCACCAGCATCATGTTGTTGAGGTGGCGGTTGACGGCCATGTCCACGCACAGCGCGCCGCCCAGGATGGCCAGCAGGACGTCGGAGGCCAGCACCCGGTCCAGCAGGGACGGACCCCGGGCTATGCGGATGATGGCGCCGGCTGCAGCCAGCGAAAAGACCACCGAAGCCACCACCAAAACTAGCTGCATCATGCGGTTGCCTCCATCTGGAGCTGTTCGAGTTCTTCGCGGGTTCCCATGATCCGGATCAGATCGGCTTCGATGCTCCGCACCTCGGCCTTGAGCTTGGCGACGTCCTCGGGGGTGGAGATGTTGATGGCGTGCAAGTAGAGCGTGGAGGTTGACCGGTCCACCTCCACCACCAGTGAGCCCGGAATCAGGGAAATGACGTGGCCCACGGCGGTGACCATGAGGTCTTGGTGGCTGCGCAGCGTTACTGCCACCACGGCGTTGGTGACCTTGGGTCCGCGCGCCAGGGCAAGGCCCAGCACCTGGAAGCTCGCTACCACCACCTTGCCCAGGAACATCAGTCCGAAGGGGATGGCATGGCGGATGTTGAACCTGCCGCTCAGCTCAACCGGTGGCAGGTAGAAGAGCCGTGCCACGGCCACCGCCAGTAGGGCGCCGAAGAGAAGGTTGCCCGGGCTGAAGTCCTGCCAGAGGGCACCCCAGACAATCACCAGCCAGACCAACAGTGGCAGCTCTTGGCGGAGGGAGATGCGTTGCCGGCTCATTTCCCTCCTCGAAGTGCAGGGGCGGGCGGTACTACTGTGTCCTCGCCGAAGACGGCGTGGATGTAGGGCGTACGGTCCAGCATTTCCTGCGCCGCACGGTCCGACAGCTCAAAGAGCGGACCGGCGAAAACAGTGAGGGCTACGCCCACGGCTACCAGGCCAACGGTTGATCCCACCATGGTGCGGGGCATCAAGGTGTTGCGGCGGGCCGTGCTGGTGCGCTTGGTGAGCATCATGCCGGACCGGCCGTTCCCGTCCGGGTCTGCCACCAACTCCACCTCGTTGGGGTCCGCCAACAGGACGGGGTCCGGGTGGTCAGCGTCCGTGGGACGGCGCCAGAAGGCCCGGTTCCAGACCCTGGCAATGGCCAGCAGGGTGAGCAGGCTGGTCACCACGCCACCGATCACCAGCGCGTAGGCCAGCGGGGTGCCGAGTTGCACGCCAGCCTGCAACAATCCCACCTTGCCCAAGAAGCCGGAGAATGGTGGGATTCCCGCGAGGTTCATGGCGGGGATGAAGAACAGCAGGGCCAGGAGCGGCGAGAGTTTGGCCAACCCACCCAGCCGGTCGATCGAGGAACTGCCACCGCGGCGTTCAATCAGGCCCGTGACCAGGAACAAGCTGGTCTGGATGGTGATATGGTGCGCCACGTAAAATATTGCCGCGCCCAAGCCCACCCGCGAGGACATGGCCAGGCCGAACACCATGTAGCCGATGTGGCTGACCAGGGTGAAGGACAGCAGGCGCTTGATGTCGCTCTGCGCAAGCGCACCGAGGATTCCCACCACCATGGTCAGCAGCGCCACCACCATCAAGGGCGTGTTCAGCGAATCTCCCGGGAACAGCAGGGTTTCGGTGCGGACCATGGCATACACGCCCACTTTGGTCAGCAGGCCAGCGAACACGGCAGTGACCGGCGCGGGCGCCGTCGGGTAGGAGTCCGGGAGCCAGAACGAGAGGGGGAAGACGGCGGCCTTGATACCGAACGCCACCAGCAGCATGACGTGCAGGAGTGTCTGCGTGCCCTGGTCCAACTGGCCCAGTTTGATGGACAGGTCCGCCATGTTCACGGTGCCCGTGGCCCCGTAGATCATGGCAATAGAAATCAGGAAGAGCACTGAGGACACCACGGACACCACTACGTAGGTGACTCCTGCGCGGATCCGTGGTCCGGTTCCGCCCAGTGTCATCAGCACATAACTTGCCGTCAGCAAGATCTCGAACCCGACGTACAGGTTGAAGAGGTCCCCGGACAGGAAGGCGTTGGAGACACCCGCCACCAGGATGAGGTAGGTGGGGTGGAAAATCGAGACGGGCGCATCGTGATCGCCGTCGGCCATGCCCTGCCCGGTGGCGTACACCAGGACGGCGAGGCTCACGGCCGAGGAAACCACCAGCATCAACGAGGAGAACTGGTCCACCACCAGCACAATGCCGTACGGGGGAATCCAGCCGCCCAGGGTCACCGCAAAGGTGCCGCCGTCCCAGACACTGGCCAGCAGGAAGCACTCGAGGAGGAGGGTCAGCGACAACATGCCGATGCTGACGGCCCGCTGCATCCGGGTGTGCCGGATCAGCAGGAAGGTCAGGGCCGCACCCAGGATGGGAAGTACGACGGCGAGTGGCGCCAGGGAGGCCAGGTTCACTTTGCGTCTCCTTCCGGGTCAGGGTTTACGTTCAGGGAGCCGGGCTGTTCTTCCGCGGCTGCCTTATGGGCGGGCAGTTCGGTGGCGCCTGCCACGACGGTGGCCTGCTGGCCGCCGTCGGGTTCGCTGTGGTTGGAAATTTCGGCGCCGTCCGTTCCCACCATGGTGAGCGGGAACTCGGACGTTTCGATGGGGATCTCGGCGTCGTCCTCGGCGTCGAAGCTGGGGGTTTCGGCGACGCGCCTATCCTCAAGGTCGTCCTGGATCTCATCCTGGCGGGCCAGGACCCAGGTCCGGTAAATGATGCCCAGCATGAAGGCGGTAACGGCGAAGGAAATCACGATCGACGTCAGGATGAGGGCCTGGGGCAGCGGGTCGCTGTAATCCTGGGCGGCCGTCTCTTTCGAGAAGAGCGGCGCCAGCCCGGCGTAACCGCCGGTCGCCAGGATGAGCAGGTTGGTGGCGTTGGCCAGCAACATCAAACCCAGCAGCACCCTGGTGAGGCTGCGTTCCAGGATCAGGTAGATGCCGCAGGCGTACAGGGCTCCCATGACGAGCAGGAGGGTCAGGTTGACGCTCATGAATGGGCCTTTGCAGTGGTTGCAGCGCCGGGATCGGTTGCCGGCTCGGCGGACGGGACGCTTTCCTGGTCTTCCTGGTCTTCTTCAGCGGCGGCAAGGGAGCGCTCATCGAAGTGTTCGTCAATTTCTGCGCCCAAGCTGCGCAGCACGTCGAGGACCAGGCCCACCACCACAATGTAGACACCGATATCGAAGATGGTGGACGTGACGAACTTGATGTCGCCAAACACGGGGAGCCAGAACTCCACAATGGCGGTCTGGAAGACCTGGCCGCCCAGCAGGAGCGGGGCGATTCCGGAGAACACTGCCACGGCCAGGCCGATGCCCAGCAATCCACCAGCACTCACCGTGGTGGCTTCGCGGAGTTCGAAGCGGCCACCCGCCAGATACCGGATGGTCAGTGCCAGGCCAGCGGTCAGGCCGCCAGCGAAGCCGCCACCGGGCAGGTTATGCCCAGCCAACAGGAGATAGAGCGAGAAGATCACCATGGAGTGGAAGATCAGCCGGGTGACCACCTCAAAGATGATGGAGCGGCGCTCGGGGGCCATGGTCCGGCCCGCCACGATCCAGGCGTCCCGGACGGCGGAGGCGAACTTGCGGCTGACCGCGAGCGCTGCGCCGTCGCGGGAGCTGGGATCCACTCCGCGATAACGCCCCACCGTGCCCTCGGCTACCGAGGCTGACATTTGCAATCGGTCACCGCGACCACGGACGAAGATGAGGCTGGCGACGCCGGTGGCAGCTAGGGCCAGGACGGTGATTTCACCGAACGTATCCCAGGCGCGGATGTCCACCAGCGTCACGTTGACGATGTTCAGGCCGCCACCGCCCTCGTAGGCCAGCTGCGGGAATTCCAGCGAAATGGGGGTGGCGATCCGCGACCCCATGGCGTAGATGGCGGCAAACACCATGGTGGTGCCGAAAGCCAGGCCGATGATGACGCGGACAATCCGGTACCGGCCGCCGGTGCGGTCGCGGAGTTCGGCCGGCAGGCTACGCATGCCCAGGACGAAGGCCACCAGCACGATGGTTTCCACCAGCATCTGGGTGAGGGCCAGGTCGGGGGCGCCCTGCAACGCGAACATCAACGCAATGCCGTAGCCGGTGACGGAGACCATGAGCACTGCCAGGAAGCGCTTGTTGGCCTTGACCGCGGCGAGTGCGCCGATGACGATGCCCGCGCCCACCACCAATTGCAGCGGCGAGCCGGGGTCCACCAGGTAAATGCCGTCCGGGAGCGGCTTGCCGGAGAAGATGATGACCAGCAGCGGCAGGATGAACGCCATGCTGAGGATCACGGAAAGGTAGAAGTACAGCGAACCACGCTGTGTACGGCCGGTGACCCAGACGGCAACATCGTCCAGGGCGCCGATGGTCAACTGGTAGCCACGGTCGCCATCCACCCAGGCGGGTACCCGGGACTGGGCCCGGGCCACGGCATTGCGGCCAAAGTACATGGCCAGGCCCAAGGCAAAGGTGAGGGCCGTCAGCCCGAGCGCCGGGGTCAGCCCGTGCCACAACGCCAGGTGGCCTGCCTGCTCGGCGGGCGTCCCGGCGTCGGCCGCTGTTGAGGCGAACAGCGCCGCGTACGGCTGGATCCAGGCGTCCACCGGGACCGGCCACAGCCCGTACGCGATGGTGAGGACGCTGAGCAGGGCAGGGGCGGCCAGGAACGCGGGGCTGATGGCCTTGAACGGCGTGGGCTCCACGCCGGGCTTGACCGCGAAGGCGCCCCACATGAACCGGGCACTGTAGGCGAAGGTCAGGACGGAGCCCAGGACCAGCCCCACCAGGACCACCATGGCCCACGGCCCGGCGTCTGGCTCGGTGGCGTAGTGGACGAACGCTTCAAGGACAGATTCCTTGGCCACGAAGCCGCCCAGCAGCGGAATTCCTGCCATGGATGCGGCCCCAATACCGGCCACAATCGCCAGGGCGCGGGAGGACCGGAAAACACCTGACAGTTTGCGGACGTCACGGGTACCGGATTGGTGGTCGATGATTCCAACCACCAGGAAGAGCGTGGCCTTGAACAACCCGTGCGCCAAGAGCATGGCCAGGCCGGCCAGGGCAGCGTCCGGAGTACCCAGGCCCACCACCATGGTGAGGAAGCCGAGCTGGCTGACGGTGCCGTACGCGAGGATGAGTTTGATGTCCGTCTGACGCAGAGCGCGGTAGCCGCCCACCAGCATGGTGGCCAGGCCCAGCCCCAACACCACGCCGTACCAATACTGTGTTTCGGAGAAGCCGGGGGCCAGCCGGGCCACCAGGTAGATGCCGGCCTTCACCATAGCGGCAGCGTGCAGGTAGGCGCTGACCGGGGTGGGTGCCGCCATGGCGCCGGGGAGCCAGAAGTGGAAGGGCAGCAGCGCGGACTTGGTGATCGCGCCGACCAGGATGAGGACGACGGCGGTACTCACCAGGGCGCCGGACGTTCCGGAGACCAGCTCTGGCGCCATCGCCATGATGCTGGAGATCCGGTAGGTCCCGGCCGTGAAGCCAAGCATGATGATGCCCACCAGCATGGCCAGGCCGCCAGCTGTGGTGATGATGAGAGCTTGCAGGGCAGAGCGCCGGGCGGCCAATCTGGTGCGGGCGAAACCGATCAGAAGGTAGGAAAGGATGGTGGTCAGTTCCCAGAAGATGAACAGCAGGAGAAGATCATCTGCCACCACCAGGCCAAACATGGCGCCGGCAAACGCCAACAGTTGCGCACCGAAACCGCCGAGGTCCTGGTCCTTCTTCTTGAAGTACTTGGCACAGTAGATCAGAACCAGGGCACCCACGCCCAGGACCAAGAGGGACAGCACCCACGCGAGCGCGTCCATTCGGAAGGCAAACTCAAGGTTGAGGCCCGGAACCCACGGCTGGACGTGCATTATTGCCCCGGCGTCGGAGTAGATCGCGTTGTGCTGCAGGAGCAGCCAGACAAAGGATCCAGCCGGCACTGCGGCCAAGGCGTAGAAAGCATTCCGGCCCCACGCTCTGAACAGCAGCGGCGCGAGAACAGCCACCGTAAAGTGCACGGCCAGGACTGTAATCAAGGGCTTCTCCGCAACGTCAGGAATTCGATGGTCAAAAGTTGGAGCAGGCGGCAAAAATGTTGGGTTTGGGAGACTCCAGTTTATCAACTCCCCGCGCCCAATCCTTAACAAAGCGCCGCAACAGGCGCATAATGCCCCGGCATGACGGGGCGTTGCGGGTCAGCTGTTCGCCACAGGCGGATACGATGCAGCTATGAACAGCGCGAATGCGTCTGAAGCCGCGCAGCCGGCCTCCGAACTCGACTCCGGCAACCAGGTTTCCAGCAAGGGAAGAATCGTGGCATGGGCGGCGTGGGACTGGGGCTCTGCGGCCTTCAATGCGGTCATGACCACCTTTGTCTTCACCGTCTACCTGACCTCGAACGCGTTTGGTGGCGAAGACCAGGCCTCGGCTGTCCTTGGCGGCGCATTGGCCATCGCCGGCTTGGCGATTGCCCTGCTGGCACCTGTCACCGGGCAGCGTTCGGACGCCGGCGGCAGGCGGAAGCTGTGGCTCGGCGTCAACACTGCGGCCGTGGCTGTGCTCACTGCCCTGTGCTTCTTCGTCTACCCGGAACCCGAGTTCCTGCTCCTGGGCGTCTCCCTGATCGCGTTAGGCAACATCTTCTTTGAGTTTGCCGGTGTGAACTACAACGCCATGCTGGTGCAGATCTCAACACCAGCAAACATCGGCAAGGTCAGCGGCATCGGCTGGGGCGCCGGCTACCTGGGCGGCATTGTTGCGCTCCTGGTGGTCCTGCAACTGTTTGTGCAGCCCAGCTTTGTTTGGTTTGGCGCTTCCACGGATGCCAGCCTGAACATTCGGCTGGTGGCAGTTTTCTCCGCGCTGTGGTTCTTCATCTTCGCCCTGCCCGTCCTCTTCGCGGTCCCCGAGATTCCAGCGCCGACCAAATCGGCAAAGCTGGGCTTCATCGCCAGTTACGGGCTGCTGTTACGCCGGATCAAGGCGATGTACAAGACCAGCCCACACACCATCTATTTCCTGCTGGCGAGCGCCGTGTTCCGCGACGGGCTTGCTGCGGTGTTCACTTTTGGCGGCATCATCGCTGCGGGCACCTTTGGCTTCAGCCTCCCCCAGGTCATCTTCTTCGCCATTTTCGGCAACGTGGTGGCAGCAGTGGGCGCCGTGGTGGGCGGCTTCCTGGATGACAAGGTGGGGCCCAAGGCAGTGATCGTCGTGTCGTTGCTGGGCCTGCTGGTTGCCGGCACCGTCATCCTGGTCCTCGGCAATGCCGACTACACCTTCTTTGGCATGGCGTGGGCGGGCAGCACCACGTTCTGGGTGTTTGGGCTCTTCCTCTGCCTGTTCGTGGGTCCGGCCCAGTCGTCGTCGCGCGCTTACCTGGCGCGGCTGGCACCGCACGGCGAATCCGGCGAACTCTTTGGCCTGTACGCCACCACCGGCCGCGCCGTCAGTTTCCTGGCACCGGCCCTCTTCACCCTCTGCATCGCGGTAGCCACGCCCCTGGTAGCGGACGGCGAGGCGCAACGGTGGGGGATTCTGGGCATCATGGTGGTGCTGCTGGCTGGCCTGCTGGTGTTGCTGCCGGTGAAGTCGCCCGCCAAGGCGCCGATCGCCGTCGTTCCTGCCTCCTGAGGACCTGGTACGGGGACACCTACCGGCCCGCCCCACGGACGGGTTCAGAGTTATAGGCTTTAGCCCATGAACGTGGATGAGACAGACCTTCCGGGCCTCGGCCGGCGGAAGGATTTCATGACGGCGACGGGTCGCCGGATTGGCGTAGTGGAATTGCGGGAAGGCCAGACGGAACTGATCGTCTCCACGTGGGACGATCCCGATACCTGCCAGGCTTCCATCCCGCTGACCAGCGACGAAGCCGCCACCCTGGGCAATCTCCTGGGCGGCCAGCACCTTGCCATGAAACTCGCAGAAGAACACCGGGAGATCCCCGGGATCGTGACCCGGCAATTCTCGATCGCCCCCGGCTCACCCTTCCAGGACCAGCCCATGGGCAAAGCCAGCATCCGGACCCGGTGCGGGGTGTCCATCGTGGCCATCATGCGCGAGGGCGAAGTCCTGCCCTCCCCTGCTCCAGACGCAGTCCTGCACACCGGGGACTTGTTGGTTGCAGTTGGCACCCAGGAGGGCCTCGACTCAGCGGCCAATATCCTGCGCAACGGCTGACGCCTGTGGACCCATTGGCCTTGACCCTGGTTGAACTGGGGGCCGTTGTCTTCTGCCTGGGCCTCCTGGCTCGACTGGCAGGGCGGATCGGCATGTCCCCCATCCCGTTCTATCTCTTGGGCGGCCTTGCTTTTGGTGCTGGCGGCATCATCAAACTCGATGGCATGAAGGAGTTTGCGCACCTCTCCGGCGAGATCGGCGTGATCCTGCTCCTGTTAATGCTTGGTTTGGAATATACGGCTCGTGAGCTGTTTACCGGGCTGCGCAGGTCTTGGCAGGCCGGCGTGCTGGACCTGGTGTTGAACTTCGTCCCCGGGGCCGCGCTGGCGCTGCTGCTCGGCTGGGGTGGTGTGGGGGCCATGGTGATGGGCGGCGTGACGTACATATCGTCGTCCGGTATCGCCGCCAAGGTGATGACGGACCTTGGCCGGTTGGGTAACCGCGAGACGCCAGTGGTCCTCTCGATCCTGGTGTTCGAGGACCTGGCCATGGCGGTCTACCTCCCCATCCTGACGGCCACTCTGGCAGGCGTCAGCTTCCTGGGCGGCCTCACGGCCGTGGGGATCGCGCTTGCTGTGGTGACCCTGGTGCTGATGGTGGCCCTCCGGCACGGACATCGGGTATCCAAGGCAGTACACAGCGAGAATTCCGAGGTGTTCCTGCTGAACCTGCTGGGAGCCGCACTCCTGGTGGCTGGCGTGGCGTCGGCCATGCAAGTCTCGGCCGCTGTGGGCGCATTCATGCTGGGCATCGCAATTTCCGGCGCCACGGCACACAACGCCACCCGCATCCTGGAACCCCTGCGCGACCTGTTTGCGGCGATCTTCTTCGTCGCCTTCGGGCTGAACACGGACCCTACGTCCATTCCGCCGGTGCTTGGTTGGGCGCTGGTCTTGGCCATTGTCACCGCGGCTACCAAGATGCTGACCGGCATCTGGGCCGCGAAGCGCGCCGGGATCGCCCGGCCCGGCCGCTTCCGGGCCGGCGCTGCGCTGATTGCGCGTGGCGAGTTCTCGATTGTCATCGCCGGGCTCGCTGTGGCCTCCGGCGTGGTTCCCGCCGACCTCGCGGCCCTTGCCACCGCGTACGTGCTGATCATGGCCGTCTTGGGGCCGCTGGCCGCCCGCTATGTGGAGCCGGTAGTCAAAGCCTTCGCCGCTCGGCCGCAGCGCCCCAACGAAGGCGTGGTTCCCGCGCGGGGCTGAGTCGCCGGCGTCGTGAGCGGCCTCCAGGACCATGGACCGGCGTCGCGATTTCCGCTGCGGGACGGACGACGGCGGCTGGCCGGCTAGATCTCGGTGCGGTGGAAGTTGAGGTGGCTGCGGCTGGCCGTGGGGCCGCGCTGGCCCTGGTACCGGTTGCCGTAGGCGCCTGAGCCGTAGGGGTGCTCTGCCGCGGAGGTGAGCCGGAAGAAGCAGAGCTGACCGATTTTCATACCCGGCCACAGCTTGATGGGCAGCGTGGCCATGTTGGAGAGCTCCAGCGTGACGTGGCCGGAGAAGCCGGGGTCAATAAACCCGGCGGTGGAGTGCGTCAGGAGGCCCAGCCGGCCCAGGGACGACTTGCCTTCGAGGCGTGCGGCGACGTCGTCGGGCAGGGTGACGGTCTCATACGTGGAGCCGAGGACGAACTCCCCCGGGTGCAGGATGAACGCCTCGCCTTGCTCAACTTCCACCAGTCGGGTGAGCTCGGGCTGTTCCTGCGCCGGATCGATGTGGGCGTACTTGTGGTTGTCGAAAAGCCGGAAGAACTTGTCGATCCGGACGTCCACGGACGACGGTTGGATCATCGCCGGCTCGAACGGTTCCAGCACGATTCGTTGGGAGTCTATTTCGGCACGTATATCGCGGTCAGAGATCAGCACGCTCCCAAATTACCGCATTGACTGTGAGCGGGCATTTTTCGTTGTTGCAAGAGCCTGGTGGGGCTAATGTTACAGAAGATACTTGGCGCCGGATGGTCTCCCGGATGGCCCAACCTACCCTGGGGATATTTCGTGAATAAATTCGTGGCGCCTGCCTGTGTCGGCATGCTCTGTGCGTTGGCGTTGGTCTCATCCACTGCGGGCACGGTCCCGGACCGGCTGGTTGGGCAGCAGTCCGCGGTCTCGGCGGGTCCGTTGACGGACAGCTCGACCGCACCGGCGTCCGACGACGGCGCGTCCGCCCCTGTGCCAAACACCGGTGGAGTGCCGCTTGAGGCCGCCGCTAGCGCCGGGCAGCAGGACCAGCCAGCCGGGCCCGCAGCCAGTACCGCGAAACGTGACCCGGGAGTGCTGGGCGCGCCCCGTCCGGCTACCGTTGCCCCCGCCGTTATAGCTCCTTCCGAGGTCGAGCCCGTCGGTTCGAAACCAGCACCTGCACCGGCCACGGCGCCCGCGCCAACCCCAGCACCCGCGCCAACCCCGCCGCCCGCCGGGCCCGCAGCCGAGCAGCCCACTGTTGTGCCGCCGTCGGAGGTTCCGGTGCCTGACGTGCCGTCCATCGACCCTCTTTGGGGTCCGGATGGCGAGGCCCAGGCCCCCAACCAGGTTAGGCGCTTCGCAGCACCTGAGGCGGCCCCCGCAGAAGCGCCACCAGCGGCACGCGCCTTGGTGGCCGACAGCAACGCGGCAGCAATCCTGACGGTCTTCACCAAAATCAACGAATACCGCGCCTCGCGGGGCCTCAACCCGCTGAAGTACAACGCCACGGTGGCTGGCCTGGCGCAGGAATGGTCCAACAACATCGCGTCCCGGGAAGTCATCGAACACCGGGCCAACTTCTGGACCGACCCCCGGGCGCTGAAGCCGAATAACGGAGCCGGCGAGGTCATTGCCATCCGCACCGACCGGGACGCCGCCCAGCTCGTTGAATGGTGGAAGGGGTCGCCGGGCCACAACGCGATGCTCCTTGATCCGCGCTTCAACGTCATGGGCGCGGGCATCACCTACACCGATCGGCAATACAGAATCTGGGGCGTGGTCAATTTCTTCGGCTACACCACCCTCCCCGCAGGCACCACGAATGGCCCCGGTGGGAGCGTTGCCCCGCCGGTAACGCCGACACCAACGACTAACCTCTGCGAGGCCATCCCCAACAACGCGCCGCCCAGGTGGATCCTTTCCGGCGCCGCGATCAAGGGCCCGGCTGACCTGGTCTCCATCAACGGGTCCGGCCAGCTGATCAACCGGCCGGCAACCGGTCCGCGAACGTACGGCGCGGGCCAAGTTATTGGTTCTGGCTTTGGCAGTGCCAAAGAAGTCTTTGTGACGGACTGGAACCTGGACGGCGCCTACGATCTCCTCACCCAGTGGAACAACGGCGAGCTGACGCTTCATGCCGGAAAACCTGGCGGCGGCTTTGAAGCTCCGGTCACCTTGGGCCGAAGCGGCTGGCAGCCGCTCACCTTGACCGTTGGCCCCTGGTGCGACAGCAACAGATTTCCACAGATTCTGGCCTTGGACGGGGCCGGGAACCTCTATCACTACCCCAACAAGGGCATGGGCGACCTATCCGTTCGTTCTGCCGTGGGCACCGTAGGTGCCGCCAAGAAGCTGGCCATGGTTGACTACGACGCCGATGGCTTCCAGGACGTCGTCGCGCTCCGCGCCGACGGCTCAGCCCAGCTCTTCCGAGGCTCGGGAACCACCGCCTTCCGCGCGGAGGCACGTCCTGTCGTCGCGACAGGGTGGGGTGATGTCACCGGCATCAGGGCGCTGCGTGGCGTGACGGCGCAAAACTCGATAGGCCTAGCCCTGCGACGGGCCGGCGACGTGGTGCAGTACTGGGACTTGAGCACCGGCAAGCTGGCCTCGCCGTCGAACATTGCTGGTCCCTGGACCGGACTGCGCCTGGCGCAGTAGGTCACGGGCCTCAGTGCGCGCGGTCAGGCGGCGGTCTGCAACTCCATGACCATCCGCAGGTTCTCCAACTGGGCTACGTCCGAGCGGAGGCCTCGCTGGATCAGCCTGCCACCGAACGCGGACCGGTTGAGGAAGCTGAACACGCCTTCCGGAACGGTGGCCAAGGCAAACCGGACTCGGGTCCCTTCGGCTTCGGAACTCAGATAGTAGCCACCCAGCCGCTGCGCGGGTCCAGAGACTGTCCGGAACTGGATCTCAGCCCCGGGGCGCGCCTCGGTGATTTCAAGTTCGGCCGGAATGCTCAGGCCTGATCTCCCCGCCACCATCTGGCGGTAGACGGCGCCTTTGGTCCCGGCTGAGCCCCGGGCTAGTTTCACCGTGCGGACACCGTCCCGCCACAGTGGAAGATTGGTCGCCTCCAGCAGGTACAGGTACACGGCCATGGCGTCACGCCGGATGAGGACCTCGTACTCTGCGGTTGCCATGGACTCTTCCTGCTGTTGCTGGTTGGGATACGTGTACTCGCGTCCCCCAACGCTGCTACCTTTTCAGGCTAACCAGCGCGGTGGGCCCTGTCCTACTCGACGCCGGGGACGTTATTGAAGAGTTACTGGATGACACAGCACCGTGACCTTTCGCTGCTGGTCCAGAGGGGCCAGAAACTGAGGTATGGTGAAACTCGTTGTTTTCGCTGGGATTTCTTCCATTTATGGGCTCCCCGCGCGGCTGTAGCTCAATGGTAGAGCGCTAGCTTCCCAAGCTTGATACGCGGGTTCGATTCCCGTCAGCCGCTCCACATTTCTTGCCGCCACTCGCGCCGGCAGCCAGCTCTCCCGTCCGGCCATTAGGTCCCCCCCGTGTAGGGTCGGAAGCCTGGAACCGCTTCGGTTCCGCTACAGGAGCAATCATGGCTGACAAGTCCCCGCGTCAAGCAGCATCCAAAAAAGCCGGCAAGTCCATCAAGGAAAAGCGCGCAGACAAAAGGGCCGCCTCCGCGCCGGCCAGCTCCATTGACACCACCTCCAGCAAGGCAGCCAAAAAGAAGTGAGCGGCCAACCGACCCAGCTGAGCCTGGGCGTCCTGGCCTCCACGCGGAAACCTGACGAACGCCGTCTCCCTATCCACCCGCTGCATTTTGACCGGATCCCTGCGGAACTCCGGGCAAATATCATCCTGGAGCAGGGCTACGGCGAGCGGTTCGGCGTCGGAGATGACCATTTGGCGGCCCTGGTGGGCAAAATCGCCACCAGGGAGGCACTGCTGGCGGAAGCCGACGTCGTACTCCTGCCGAAACCGCAGCCGGAAGACCTGGCGGAACTCCGGGACGGCCAGGTCTTGTGGGGATGGCCGCACTGTGTCCAAGATCGGGCCATCACCCAGTTGGCCATTGACAAGAAACTGACCCTGATCGCGTTTGAGGCCATGAACCACTGGGCCAGCGACGGTGGGTTCGGCCTTCACGTCTTCCACAAGAATAACGAACTGGCCGGCTACTGTTCGGTGCTGCACGCCCTGGCGCTCACGGGTTCCACCGGCGACTATGGCCGCCGGCTCAGCGCCGTGGTGATCGGTTTTGGTGCCACCGCCCGCGGTGCGGTGACCGCGTTGAACGCCCACGGAATCCACGACGTGCAGGTGCTCACCAACCGCGGAATCGCTGCGGTGGGCGCCCCGATCCACTCAGTGAACATCGTCCAGTTTGACCACGACGACGAAGCCCCCTTCCTGAGCCAGGTCATCACCGAGCGGGGCCGGCTGCCGTTGGCGCCGTTCCTGGCGGAAAGCGACATTGTGGTCAACTGCACGCTGCAGGATCCCAACAATCCACTCACGTACCTCCGGACCGAAGACCTTGAGGCCTTCAGCCCCGGAAGCCTGATCGTGGACGTCTCCTGCGACGACGGTATGGGGTTCAGCTGGGCGCGCTCCACCACCTTTGCCGAACCGATGTTCACGGTGGGCCAGCACATCAACTACTACGCGGTAGATCACAGCCCGTCCTACCTCTGGAATTCTTCCAGCTGGGAGATCAGCCAAGCCCTGTTGCCGTTCCTCGAACCCGTCATGGGTGGTCCGGCTGAATGGGACCGTAACGAGACCTTGGCTCGGGCCATCGAAATTCGCGCCGGGGTTGTCCTGAACAAGGACGTACTTGAGTTCCAACAGCGGGAGGCGGACTATCCGCACGCCGCCAAGACTCAGGACGGTGCCAGCTTCCGGGAGTAGGGTCGAAAGAGAACTGAACCCGAAAGGAAGGACTGTCATGACGAAGGTTTTGGACGACGTTGCAGGGGTGGCGCAGGACCTCACCGGAGTTTACGAGGATCTGCATCAACATCCCGAACTCTCCGGAGCCGAAGTCAGGACTGCGAGCATCGTGGCTGAACGGCTCGCCGGGTTGGGCTGGGAGGTCAGCAGCGGAGTCGGCGGGACCGGCGTCGTGGGTGTTTTGCGGAACGGCGACGGACCCACCGTGATGCTTCGTGCCGACATGGACGGGCTACCCGTGCTGGAGAAGTCAGGGCTCGGCTACGCCAGCACGGCCCGCGGGACCAGCCCTTCCGGGGACGATGTTCCCGTCATGCATGCGTGCGGCCACGACGTCCACGTCACCTGCCTCCTTGGCGCGGCGACCCTTTTCGCTGCGAACCAGGATGCCTGGTCAGGGACCATCCTGGCCGTATTCCAGCCAGCCGAAGAAACCGGCGCCGGCGCCCGCGACATGGTGGCGGACGGCCTCTTTGACCGCTTTCCCGTGCCAGACGTAGTGCTGGGACAGCACGTCGCCCCGTTTCCGGCAGGCGCCCTGGGAGTGCATGCCGGACCTGCCTTCGCCGGGTCCGACAGTTTTTCGGTGACGCTCTTCGGCAGGAGCGGCCACGGCTCCCGGCCGGAAACCACGGTGGATCCTGTGGTGATGGCCGCCGCCACCATCCTCCGGCTGCAGGCGCTGGTGTCCCGCGAAGTCGGCGGCAACGAAACTGCTGTCCTCACCGTCGGCCAACTCCACGCCGGCACCAAAGACAACATCATCCCTGAAGAGGCCCGGCTGGGCATCAGCATGCGGACTGCCGATCCGGCAGTCCGGGAACGAATGATCAGTGGAATGACCCGCATCATTAACGGCGAGGCATCGGCTTCCGGCGCTCCCCAACCGCCCGCCATCGTCGCCGGGGAACACTTCCCGGTCGTGGTCAACGCCATCGATGCCACGGCTCGGGTGCGGGAAGCGTTCGCCGCGGAGTTGGGCGGCGCTATCGACCCAGGCCCGGTCACCGGCAGCGAAGACGTGGGGACCCTCGCCACAGCCGCTGGGGCTCCCCTGGTGTATTGGCTCCTGGGTGGCACCGATCCCGACGCTTACGGCAAGGCGGTCCAGGACGGGACAGTTGCGTCCACCATCCCGTCCAACCACTCCCCGCATTTTGCCCCGGTCATCCGCCCCACGCTCGACGCCGGAATCTCGGCGCTGGTGGTGGCAGCCTTCGCCTGGGTGGGAACACCCAAGCGCTAGGATTATGCGGCCGCCGGCCGGCCCACGATCCGGAGGGGCCGGCGTCGGTCCTTCAAATCCACGGCGAGGTGCAGCGATCCTTTCCTGGCGAGCACGACGGCGATGGTCACGGCTGCGAGGACCGGCACCCCGCCTGCCACCAGCAAGGCAACGTGTGGGTCCGCGTGCTCGGCAATCCAGCCGACCATGGGCCCGCCCAGCGCCTGGCCGCCGATAAGGACCATGATGTAGAGGCTCATCACTCGGCCGCGGATGCCCATGTTGGCGCTGATCTGGACCAGCTGGTTGGACCCGGTCAGGAACATCAGGCACCAGAATCCGGAGAGCACCATGGCGGCGCCAAACCAGAGCATTGATGGCATAAACGCCGCCAGGCACAGCATTGCCCCGTACATTCCGGCACAAAACACCACTGAGCGCAGCCGCAGTTGCCGGCGCCTGGTTGAGGCGACAGCCCCCACCAGCGCACCGACGGCCACCAACGCGTTGAGGAACCCGTAGCCGCCGGCACCGATGTCATAGACGTGATCCGCAAACGCGGCCAGGATCACCGGCAGGCTCATGGCGAAGACGGCGATGAACCCCGCCATCAACCACGGCCAGTAAATGGTGGGCTTGCTCAGCGCGTAGCGCAGGCCCTCGCGGAGCATTCCCTTGGTTTTCGGGGCAGGCCGGCTGATGTGCAGCTGATCCTTCCGCAGCACCATCAGCATCACCACCGTGGAACAGCAGGCCGCGGCGTTAGCGGCGAACGCCCACCCCGCGCCCACGGCAGTCAGTAGCAGTCCGGCGAGCGCCGGTCCGATCAAGCCGCCCAGTTGGAACGTGGTGGAGTTGACGCTGATCGCGTTACGGAGGTAGCGGGGCCCCACCAATTCGTTCACGAACACCTGCCGCGCAGGCTGGTCCAGGACGGTGACCAAGCCCAGGAGGAGAGCGATGACGTAGACGTGCCACACCTCGATCCTGCCTGTCAGCGCCAGGATCGCCAGGGCTGCCGCCAGCATGGCGGCCAGGCTTTGGCACAGGATCAGGATTTTGCGCTTGGCGAAGCGGTCGGCCATCATGCCGCCCCAGGGCCCCAGCAAGAGCGAGGGCAGGAACTGGAGGGCCACGGTGAATCCCACCGCGGTGACCGAGCCGGAGAGCTCCAACACCAGCCAGTCCTGGGCGATCCGCTGCATCCACAGTGCCACCACGGCGATGAAGTGGCCGATCGCGAAGATCCGGAAGTTTGGCACCTGCAAGGAAATGAAGGTATGCCGCCACGGCAGCCGCTCGGCGATCACCGGCACAGGTTGGGTGCGGACATCCAGCGGAGGCGCCGCGGCGGTGTCGATGATGGGCTGGCTGACGGTGGCCGACGACGGCGGTGGGGGTGCCACAGGAATTTCCTCAGGTTGAGTGGGCGGTTATGGATGCCTTCAACGCTATGGTGGGCCAGTGAATTATAGAGAGGTATTGTCCTTATAACTAGTATTACGATCCACAATGCAACGCTGACGTCACCGGGAGAGCCATGTTTGAACCAGCCCAGTTGCGCTCGTTCTTGGCGGTGGCCGAGACCTTGAGCTTCACCAAAGCCGCCGACCGGCTCGGCCTGGCCCAACCCACCATCAGCCAGCACATCCGCAAGCTGGAAACTGCCGCGAAGCGAACCCTGATCAACCGGGACACCAGGGACGTCCGGCTCACGGACAACGGCGACGCCATGGCCGGGTTCGCCCGGACCATCCTTGCTGCGCACGATTCCGCGGCGCGCTACTTTTCGGGCTCGGCAATGCGCGGGCGGCTACGTTTCGGCACCGCGGATGACCTGGCCATCACCGGACTCCCAGGGATCCTGCGGGAATTCCGGCAGGTTTATCCCCAGATCAACCTTGAACTCACTGTGGGCCAAAGCGACCAGCTCTACCGCAGGCTGAACGCCGGCCAACTGGACCTGGTGTTCGTCAAATGGGTATCCGGCGTCAATGACGGGACGGTGGTGCAGCAGGACACATTCTCCTGGATCGGAGTGGAGCAGACCGTCTTGGAACCTGGCGCTCCCGTTCCGCTCATCTCATACCCCGCGCCCAGCCTCAGCCGGAAACTGGCTATCGACGCTTTGGAAGCGCATGGGCGGACGTGGCGGATCACGTGTACCACCCGGCAGATCAGCGGCGTCTTGGCCGCCGTCCGGGCCGGGATCGGGGTTGCCGTCATGCCGTCCTCGTTGGTTCCCGACGATCTCCGGAACATCACCCGCCGCTTCGACCTGCCACCTGTTGGCGACGTTGACTTCACCCTGATCCGCAATCCCCTGGCCAACACCGAGATGGTGGACGCCCTGACCTCGGCAATCGTGGGGCGGGCCATCAAGCGGCAGAACTGACGGCCCGTCGACTTACGTGCTGGCCGAGCCCCAGGAGAACTCCCGGCCAGCCTGTATCAACGAAAACCATTGCTGGCCCGGGGTTGTTTGCCTATGCTGTTCCTCAGGGTCAAGCAGCAGGCCGTCCAGATGACACGGACGCGCAGGCCAGGCTGGCGCATCCGGGATGGGAAAACTGTGAAAACTGTCCGGAATCTCCCCCAAGACCATGACCCCAGATGCCCTTCCGCCCCCACTCGGCCGGATCCCCATCACCCTGAGCCCGGCGCGGAATCCGCGGCCCACCCTTCGTCCTTGGCGGAAAACCCCACGTGCTCCGCCTGCAGCAGCGACGAGTTCATCTACCTCGAGTCCTTCAAGCCGCCGAGCTACGCGCCCGACGGCTCCGTCGCAGCCCTCGGCGAAGTCGCCTACACCTGCACCCGCTGCGAAACCTTCGCCGCCCATGCGGTGCCAGCTTCCTGGTCACCGCCGGGCTGGTACCTCGGCTAGATCAGCCCAACCGAGAGGTGATTGGGCGTGCCAAACCGGTGCGCGGTGATGCTCACGGCCTGCTCGTGCAGGAAGGGCAGCAGTTCCACACGGCCCGCTTCCGTGACGGGGTTGGCGTAAATCGCCAGGTCAGGTCGTCCGCCGGTGGCGTGCGCCAAGGCACTGGCATCGCCGCCCAGCAGGCGGATACGGGCCCCGGACAGTGCACCGGCCTTGGCGAGCCGGGACGCGGACGCCAACCAGTCGGCGTCGGACTCTACGGTGACACGGGCCCCCGCGTCCGCCATGGCCGTGCGGAGACCGGCGGGAAGTTCGACGGCGGCAGACACCGTCAGCTTGCTGCCCGCCAAAACTCCAGCCGCCACAGTCCGCGCCAGGTCCGCCAGCGGCGCACCTTCGGCGAGTCGGATGGTGACGGGCAACGGCCGATACCGGAAGACGTTGCGTTCCGCGGACAAAGCCGAGACGTCCTTGGTTGCGCCGAATTCCGCAGCCCAGGCAGCGGCGTCGGACGCTACGGCGCGCTGCAGTGCGGCATCCTCTGCGGGCGACAGGACCGCGGCGGCGGCAGCCACCACGCGCCGCACCTCCGGGCTGCTGATTGCCGAGGGCGCGGAACTGGGCGCGGCTTCCCAGTTGCCCAGGCCTGCCAGGTAGTTTGGGCCGCCGGCCTTGGTTCCGGCGCCCACAGCCGATTTCTTCCAGCCGCCGAAGGGTTGGCGTTGCACGATTGCGCCCGTGATGCCCCGGTTGACGTAGAGGTTTCCGGCCTGGATGCCGTCCAGCCAGACCGCGAGCTCGTCGGGGTTCAGCGAGTGCAGGCCTGCGGTGAGCCCGTACTCGATCTGGTTTTGCAGGGCAATGGCCTCCTCCAGCGTTGCCGCCGTCATGACGCCGAGGACTGGCCCAAAGACTTCGGTGAGGTGGAAGAAGGAGCCGGGCTGCACGCCATGCCGCACTCCAGGACTCCACAACCGGCCGGATTCGTCCAACTTCTGTGGTTCGACAGCCCAGCTCTCTCCCGTTTCGAGGGTGGTGAGGGCGGTCAGCAGCTTGCCGGCCGCGGGCTCGATGATGGGGCCCATCTGGCTGGTGGGGTCCTGCGGGTAGCCCACCTTCAGTGAGGAAACGGCGTCCACCAGCTGGTTGTGGAACCGCCTGGATGTTGCCACCGAACCCACCAGGATCACCAGCGAGGCTGCAGAGCATTTCTGCCCGGCGTGCCCAAACGCCGAGTAGGCCACATCTTTGGCGGCCAGGTCCAGGTCCGCGCTGGGGGTCACGATAATGGCGTTCTTGCCGCTGGTTTCGGCCAGCAGGGGCAGGTCTGGGCGGAAGCTCCGGAACAGCTCAGCCGTTTCGTAGCCACCCGTGAGGATGACCCGGTCCACTGAGGGGTGGCTGATGAGCTGTTGGCCAAGTTCACGCTCACCCAACTGCACCATGGTGAGGACGCCGCGAGGCACGCCAGCGTCCCACAGGGCTTCCACCATCACGGCACCGCTGCGGGCGGCCTGCTTGGCAGGTTTGATGACGACGGCGGACCCCGCCGCGAGTGCCGCAAGGGTGGACCCTGCCGGGATGGCGACCGGGAAGTTCCACGGTGGGGTGACCACGGTGAGGTGGGCTGGGACGAAGGTGGCGCCGTCGACCGTTTCCAGTGCCCGGCCCGACTCTGCGTAGTAGTGCGCGAAGTCCACTGCCTCGCTGACCTCGGGATCGCCCTGATCGATGGTCTTGCCGGTTTCGCTGGCCATCACCTCGAGCAGGTCTGCCCGGCGGGCCTCCAGGAGGTCGCCGGCGCGGTGCAAGATCACGGCACGTTCTGCGGCGGTGAGCGCGCGCCATGCCTTTCCGGCGTCGACGGCGGTGTCGATGGCGGTGTTGAGCGCCGCCTCATCGCTGATCGTGGCGGCCTGGACTGCGGCATTACCGAGGACAGAGTCCGTGACCCGCGTCAACAGCTCCCGCCCCCACCGCCGGTTCGCTGGCAGCGAAGGATCGGTATCGGGAGTGTTCGCGAATCCTTCCGATACCGACGGCTGCGGTGCCAGGCTGCGGTCCTGCTGTCGGTTCGCGGGCGGGACGGCGTCGTCGAGATCTTCCAGGGACGCCAGGAAGCGGCGCTCTTCACGGTCGAAAAGCTGCTCATTCTCGCTGAGCTCAAACACCGCTGACATGAAGTTGTCTTGGCTGGCACCTTCCTCGAGGCGGCGGATCAGGTAGGCAATCGCGACGTCGAACTCGGCCGGGTGCACCACCGGGGTGTACAGCAGGAGCGAGCCCACATCCTTCTTGACTGCCTCAGCCTGGCCCTGCGCCATGCCCAGCAGCATCTCGAATTCGATCCCCTTTTCGACGCCGCGCTCCTTGGCGAGCAGCCAGGCGAAAGCAATGTCGAACAGGTTGTGTCCGGCCACGCCGATCCGGACGTTGCCGATCCGGGACGGATGCAGCGCGTAGTTGATCACGCGCTTGTAGCTGGTGTCCGAATCCTGCTTGGAACCCCACGTTGCCAAGGGCCAGTCGTGCAGTGAGGCCTCAACCTGCTCCATGGGCAGGTTGGCGCCCTTGACCACGCGGACCTTGATGGCTGCGCCGCCCTTGGCCCGGCGGTCTGCGGCCCAGTCCTGCAACCGAATCATGGCGGACAGGGCATCAGGCAGGTAGGCCTGCAGGACAATGCCCGCCTCCAAGTCCCTGAACTGCGGCTTGTCCAGGATCCTGGTGAACACGGCGATGGTCATGTCCAGGTCCTTGTACTCCTCCATGTCCAGGTTGATGAACTTGGCCTTGTTTCCCGCTGTGGCGAACGCGGACGCACGGGAAAACAATGGCGTGAGCTTCGCGACGACGTGCTCCACTGCCTCGTCAAAAGCCCAAGCCGAGTGCGGGGCAACCGTGGCGGAGACCTTGATGGAAACGTAGTCCACATCCGGCCGGGCCAGAAGTGCATGGGTGCCTTCGAGTCGGCGCGCGGCTTCCCGCTCGCCCAGGACTGCTTCGCCGAGGAGGTTGACGTTGAGCTTGACACCGTCCTTGCGGATCTTCGCGATGGCGGGGCCCAACTTGGCATCGGTGGCGTCCACGATCAGGTGGCCCACCATTTCGCGCAGCACCTTCCGGGCAACGGGGATGACGACCTGGGGCAAGGCTGGCGCCAAAGCCCCACCCACCTGCACTGCACGCCGCATGTACCAAGGCAGGAACGCGGGGACCTTCGGCGCCAAGGCTGCAAGGTTGCGGGCCGCCACGGCCAGGTCCTCCGGCCGAACCACCCCATCCACGAATCCCACGGTGAACTCGAGGCCGGTAGGGTCTTTCAACACTCCGGCCAGCTGCTGGGCTGACGCGTCCACCGGAACCTTCGCTGCCTCTGTGAGCCAATGCCGGACCAAGGCGACCGCCGCCGGAGCGAGGTTCTTGGCCTGCTGCACGTCGACGTCGGCCGTCAACGAAGCTGACTTGGCGACGGTCGATTCGGTAGCACTGGGGGTCATGGCGCGCCTCGTTCTCTGGTGTCCTTCGGGGGGTCTACTCATCAGTATGCGTTTCTAGTCACATAAGATAAAGCGATGTTTTCTAAGCAATACAGATTAGAAAAACCACCCCTTTTGAGCCCTCCCGAGCGTTACGACTTAAACGCCAAACGCTCCAGCACTTTTGGCAAAAGTGCGGGAGCGTTCGGCGTCGAAGGAACTGCATAGTCTCCGAAGGGCTACTCGGCGGGGCGCCGACCTGCCCGCGACTCGGAGTGCCGGGGGCTGTTCGGGTTCATCAGCGAATTTCGCTTGCCGTAGGCGAAGTAGATGACCAACCCGATGACCAGCCAGACGCCGAACCGCACCCAGGTCTCCCAGTGGAGCTGGAACATCAGGAAGGCAGAAGCAAATACACCAAAGGCTGGGACTAGGGGCATGAGCGGGAGCCTGAACGTACGCGGGGCGTCGGGGCGCTTGTACCGGAAGATAATCACGGACAGGCAGACCACCACGAACGCGGCCAGGATACCGATGTTGGTTAGGTCGGCCACCTCCTTGATGGGGAACACGCCGGCCAGGAACGCGGACGCAATACCGGCAATCCAGGTCACCCGCTGCGGCGTGCCAGACCGGTCAGTCTTGGCGAACCAGCCCGGCAGCAACCCATCGCGGCTCATGGCAAACCACACCCGGGTGACGCCCAGGAGGAACGTCAGCATGACCGTCAGGATGGAAAGGACGGCGAACACGGAGATGATGGTGGCAATGACCGGCAAGCCCACGCCGGTGAAGGCGGACGCGAAGCCAGCCTTGGGATCGATGTCCTTGTAGTTTTGCATTCCGGTGAGGACTAGGGTGGCAGCGACATACAGCAGCATGGCCACGATCAACGACAGGATGATGGCCTTGGGCATGTGCTTCTTGCCATCCTTGGCCTCTTCGGCGGCGGTACTCATGGCATCGTAGCCAAACACCGCGAAGAAGACAGTGGCGGAGCCAGCCAGCACGGGCCCAAATCCACTTGGCATGATCGGGTTGTAGTTATTGGTATCGATGTAGAAGACGCCCAGACCGATGATGAAGAGGATCAGGACGACCTTGATCGCCACCGCCACCAGCTCGAATCGGCCAAAGGCCTTGGTGCCGCGGGACAGGATCCACGTCACCAGCAGGCACACCAGGATTGCGGGAAGGTTGATCAGCCCGCCTTTTCCTTCGTCCGCTGTGGAGGTCATCCAGGTGGGCAGATGGACCCCGACGCCGGCAAGGAAAGCCTCGAGGTAGCCCGAGATTCCGATGGCCACCACCGCCACAATGGCAATGTATTCGAGCAGCAGGTCCCAGCCGATAAACCAGCCGATCACCTCGCCCAAGGCCACATAGCCGTAGGTGTATGCGGAGCCGGCGCGGGGGATCATGCCGGCAAATTCGGCGTAGGACAATGCAGCGGCCGCCGATGCAAGTCCCGCGATCAGGAACGAGATCAAGACGGCGGGCCCCACGCCGGGGTTGCCGTCGCTGCCCGCCGCGACCAGGCCAGCCAGGGAGAAGATCCCGACGCCGATGATGCCACCCACGCCAATGGCGGTGAGTTGCCACAACCCCAGCGACTTGAACAACCCGCTGTGTTTGCTCTCTTCCTCGATGTCATCAATGGGCTTGCGCCTCATGATGGATTGGCTCATATCTTTAGCGCTCATGAATGACTCCTGCGTGGGGTGCGACCCCGGCGCGGCGCCCACTGACGGCTGTGACGGGGGTTACTCGGTCCAAACAGTATGCAACCGCAATTCCATTAGATAAAGTGAATAATTCTAATCGATATTCGTTAGTTCACGTAAGGAATTTGTATGCTCGACGTCCGCCGCCTGCGACTCCTCCGGGAGTTGAGCATCCGTGGCACGCTCGCGGAGGTGGCGGAGGCACTGCAGTACAGCCCGTCGTCGGTATCGCAGCAGTTGGCGCTTCTGGAGAAGGAAGCCGGAGTGGAGCTGCTCCGGAAAACCGGCCGGCGGGTGCAACTGACTCCCCAGGCCGAAGTTCTGGTGGCCCACACGACTCAGCTCCTAGAGACGTTAGAACAGGCGGAGGCGGATCTGGCAGCGTCCCTCACCACTGTGACCGGGACGGTCCGGATTGCTGTATTCCAGACCGCCGCCCTAGCCTTGCTGCCCGAAACCTTGACCCGAATGGCCGGCACCTACCCGGAAGTCCGGATCGAAATGATCCAGCGCGAGCCGGAAACGGCTCTCCACGAAACCTGGGCCCGCGACTTCGACCTGGTCATTGCCGAGCAGTACCCCGGACACGCAGCGCCGCACTACCCCGAATTGGACCGCCAGAAGTTGACCACCGATGCCATCCGCCTAGCCGTTCCGCCCGTGGACGACGGCGGCCCAACAGTTCGGTCCCTGGCAGACACGGCGCATCTCGCCTGGGTCATGGAACCCAGGGGCGCGGCATCGCGACACTGGGCGGAACAGGCCTGTCGCCGAGCAGGGTTTGAACCTGACGTGCGCTTCGAAACGGCCGATCTGCAGGCGCAGATCCGCCTGATTGAGTCTGGTAACGCCGTGGCACTCATGCCCGACCTGGTGTGGACCCGGCGACAAACCACCGCCACGCTGCTCGAATTACCGGGAGCGCCGCACCGGACCATCTTTACCTCGGTCCGGCATTCCAGTGCGCAACGGCCAGCCATCCTCGCCGCGCGGGAATCCCTTGCCGCGACGGCCGCAGCTGTTGCGGCCGAGCTTCTAGATCCGCCGATTGATGACAAAGAAGGCCGCCGCGCCGGTCAGTAGTTCGGCAATAAGCAGGACCCCCAGAACCACCTCAACAGGCCCACCCAACGCGACCGCCACAATGGCAGCGCAGGTCAGCAGGAATGACGTCAGGCCCATCACGGCGAGGGCGCGGGTTAGGACTGCGGATTCGCGCTCGTCCCCGGTTTGGGTGAACGCGCGCTCAAAGGTGGTCGCGCGCTGTGGCTGGCGACTGACGCGCCAGATGGCGAATCCGGCCAGTAGGATGCCGACGAATCCACCCACCAGGAACCCGTTGCCCATATTCCCCGGGCCATACTCGCGCAGTAGCAGCCCTGCTAGGACCACCGCCGCGAGCGCCACCAACAAGACGCCAATAATCAGCGGCTTGTGCTTGGCAAAGAGCTGTTCAGTCTGCATGGAAAATCTCCTCAACACTGCGATGGAAATGGCGGGCAATGGCAATAGCCAGTGGCAAGGACGGATCGTAGCGCCCCACCTCAATCGAATTCACGGTCTGCCGGGACACCTTCAGGACCTCGGCGAGTTCCCGCTGGGACACTCCCGCATCCTGGCGGAGTTCACGGATGTCGTTTCTCATCAGAGCTCCCGTTTAGTCAAGCGTGCTTGTCTTGACAAGCTTCCTTGACTCCCGGTCGACTGTCAAGGGACCTTGTCATTCTGAGTCGGTCCTTCTGGACCGGTCGCCCTTGCAGCAGTTACCTCTGTCACAGCGACAGCAGGGGGTGTCGGCGTAGACTGGCTTGGTTATGAATCGAACAATTTTCAAGTCCAAAATCCACCGGGCCACCGTCACGCACGCCGACCTTCACTACGTAGGTTCGGTCACCGTAGACTTGGACCTGCTGGACGCCGCCGACATCCTGCCGGGCGAACTGGTGGCAATCGTGGACGTGACCAACGGCGCCCGCCTGGAGACCTACACCATTGCGGGTGAACGCGGCTCCGGGGTGCTGGGTATCAACGGCCCGGCCGCCCACTTGGTCCAGGAAAACGACGTCGTCATCCTGATCACGTACGCGCAGATGACCACGGAAGAGGCGCGGGCGTACGTTCCGCAGGTGGTGCATGTGGACGCGCAGAACCGGATCATCCAATTGGGGACGGATCCCGCCGAGGGAATCACGCCCGGCCTACTGCGGCCGCCGTTCGCTTTGGACAACTCAGCACTCCCCGCCTGAGCCTAGGCGCCGCCGTCCGGCCCCAGCCGTCCGGATGGCGGTATTTCGTCACGCGAACAAGCCCGCCGGCAATAAATCTGATTAGCTGGGATTCGTGACTCCCGATCCTAGGTTGCCGGCGCAGCCCATCGAAGGCACGCCCCGGCATGCCAACGCCGCGATGGCAGCCTCGTGCTAGGCGTCCTAGCCGGTTTCTTCGTGGTCTGGGCCATCATCCTGGTGGGGTGGTTTGTCGGAAAACGCAACATCCTGGGCGAAAACGCCCGCCCCGTCCTCAGCGCATTGACGTTCTTCGTGGCCAGCCCGGCACTGCTGTTTGAGACGCTCAGCAAAGCCCACCTCCAGGATGTATTTGCAGCGCCACTGCTGGTGGCGGCCGTCAGCGCGGCAGCTACGGCGCTGATCTTCTTCAGTGTGGCCAAGTTTTGGCTGGGGCGCTCCCTTCCGGAGTCGCTCATGTCCTCGATGTCCGCGTCGCTGGCCAACTCAGCGAACCTGGGCATCCCCATTGCCGTCTACGTGCTGGGTGACGCCAGCTACGTAGCGCCGCTGCTGATCTTCCAGTTGGCCTTTTTCACACCTATTTTCCTGATGATCCTGGATGCCAGCACCAGCGGCCGCCGTACCACTCCCCTGCGGTTTGTCCTGATGATCCTCCGCAACCCCATGATCGTGGGGTCCGGGCTGGGGCTGCTGGTGGCCGGCACCGGATTCCAGGTGCCGGAACTCATCCTGCAACCCATCCATCTGATTGGCGGAGCGGCCATTCCCGCCATGCTGATTGCGTTTGGAATGAGCCTGAACGGCACCCGGCCGCTGCAGGCATCGTCCGGGCGCCGGGTCGACACCCTCTTGGCCAGCACGTTCAAGCTGGTGGTCCACCCGGCCCTGGCCTACTTCTTTGCGCACTTCGCCTTGGGCCTTGATGGCCACGCGCTCTTCGCCGTGGTGGTCACCGCCGCACTGCCCACGGCCCAGAACGTCTTCGTCGCAGCAACCCGATACCAGACCGGCGTGACCGTAGCGAAGGACACCGTGCTCATCACCACCGTGGTCGCAGTGCCGGCCATGATCGGCGTCGCCTTCCTGCTCGCCTGAACACCCCCGTCAACAATTTGGAGGCTACGTGACCACATCGCTGGATACCGTGATCATTGGCGGCGGTGCCATGGGTTCAGCCGCTGCGTGGGCGATCTCCCAGCGTGGCCGGCAGGTAACGCTGGTGGAGCAGTTCGGTCCGGGCCATCGGATCGGGGCTTCCCATGGCACCACCCGCAACTTAAATCCGGGCTACTTCCAGCCGGACTACGTGGCCATGCTTGCGGAGTCGTTTGCCCTCTGGGAGGACCTTGAACAGGAAAGCGGCGAAACGCTGCTCACCCGCACCGGTATTGCCAGCCACGGCTCCGGCGGCAGCTTCGCGGACGTGACTGCCGCCCTGGCCCAGTCGGGGATCCGGGCCGAACTGCTGCACCCCGCTGCCGCCGTCGAGCGTTGGCGGGGCATCCGGTTCGATGGGCAGGTACTGCACATGCCCGACGGCGGCCAGCTCAACCCGGACGCAGCGCTTCCGGTTTTCCAGCGCCTGGCCCAGGCCCGTGGCGCCGACATCCGCCACCACACCACCGTGGCGGCCATGGACATCAGGGACGACGGCGTCCGCCTCACCTTCGAGTCCGCGGCTGGCACCGAGACGGTTACAGCCGCCCAGGTGATCGTCACGGCCGGCGGCTGGACCACTAAGTTGCTGGAACGCGTCACTGGCAAGGTGCCCCGCGCCCCTCGCCTTCGCGTCACGCAGGAACAGCCGGTGCACTTCGCGGTGGCGGACCAGGGGGCGGTGTGGCCTGGGTTCAACCACTACCCCGGCCCCCAAGATACAGGCTGGTATTCCCCCGTCTATGGCATGCAGACCCCTGGCCAGGGCATCAAGGCTGGCTGGCATGGGGTTGGTCCGGAGGTGGATCCGGACCGGCGTTCCTTCCTACCGGAGCCAGACCAGTTGGCAGCGCTGCAGGCCTACGCCCGCGCGTGGCTGCCGGGCGTGGACGCTGACTCATTTGAGGCCATCAGCTGCACCTACACCACCACTCCCGACGAGGATTTCGTCCTGGACCGGATTGGGCCGGTGGTACTGGGCGCCGGCTTTTCCGGCCACGGCTTCAAGTTCACCCCGGTGGTTGGACGTATCCTCGCGGACCTCGCCACCGGCACCAGGGCCGCCCCGGCTATTTTCCGCGCCTCCCGCTGAGCTGGTCCTGGTACTCCTGCTGGTGCTCAGCCAAGATGCGTGCGCAGCGGATGAAGCCTAGGTGCGAGTAGGTTTGGGGGTGGTTTCCCAGGTGCGTTTCGGTGCCGGGATCGTACTGCTCAGGGAGCAGCCCGGTGGGCCCAAAAGGTTCACCAGAACAGCAAGCCGGAAACCGGCAACGGGTGGCTCATGCAGCAGATCTTGGCGTCGAGGGTGACCAGGACCGTGATGGAGCCGTGCGCAGCGACCGTCTCGCCCGGCCCCACTCGCAGCGCCATGTCAGGTCCACGCAAGGTGCCCATGGCGGGTCCTTTGCTGGCGGCGTCGCCAGCAAAGGACCGGAGCAGCCCCAGCGGGAGGGACCTAGCCAGCGGCGCGGAATCCGCCATGCTTTGGTTCAACGATGTGGCCATCCTGAAACCCCTCACAGCGGGGCCTGCCCTGGACACCACCCGCACGGCGGCCGTTGCCGCGCGTAGGCGAGCCGGCGTCGCGGCTCACCCCACGGCCGCCGTCGCGACCGATCCGAGGGCCGACGTCGTGGATTGCCTAAACGCGGGCCAACCCGGCAACGCTGGCAAGCAACTCCACGGACCGGAGCCTCGAGGCGGTATCGGTGCTCTGGTGGGCAACGATCAACTCATCGGCGTCGGCGTGCTTGCCGAACGAGTCGAGGTAGTCCAAGACAACGTCCGGGGTACCCACCGCCGAGTAGGTCATCATCTGCGAGACGTGCTGGCCCTGTGGCGAGTCGAGCACCATATCTGCCTCGTCGTCGGTGAATTCACGTCCGCCGCCGAAGAACAGCGAGACGCGGGCCCGCTTGGTGGCCTGCATCATGGCCTGCGCCTCGGCGGCTGAATCGGCGGCGATCACGTTTACGCCAGCGATCACGTGCGGCGCGTCCAGCTGGGCGGACGGCTTGAAGTCGCGCCGGTACAGGGCCACGGCATCCTTCAACGCTGCGGGCGAGAAGTGCGACGCGAACGCGTAGGGCAGCCCGAGCTGGGCGGCAAGGCTTGCGCCAAAGAGGGATGAGCCCAGGATGTAGAGCGGAACGTTGGTGCCCTTGCCGGGTGTCGCTTCGACGCCCGGGACGCGGGTGGGACCGGTGAGGTATCCCTGCAGTTCCAGCACGTCCTGCGGGAAGCTGTCAGCGGACATGGGATCGCGGCGGAGGGCCCGCATGGTGTTCTGGTCGCTGCCTGGGGCGCGGCCCAGGCCCAGGTCGATCCGGCCTGGGTGCAGTGTCTCCAGCGTCCCGAACTGTTCGGCGATGGTCAGCGGCGAGTGGTTGGGGAGCATGACCCCACCCGAACCGAGCCGGATGCTCTCGGTGTGCGCTGCCACGTGCGCGATCAGCACGCTGGTGGCCGAAGAAGCGATCGAGGACATGTTGTGATGCTCCGCGTACCAGATGCGCCGGTAGCCGAGCCGTTCCGCGGTCTGCGCCATGGCCACGCTGCCGGCGAAGCTCTCCGCCGCCGTCTGGCCTTTGCCAATGGTTGCCAGGTCGAGGATGGAGAGGGGAAGCGTCACGGTAGGTGCCGGCCTTTCGATGCGTTGCGGTGGAAGGTGCCGGCCGGGTCGCGACGGGCACAGTACGTATAACCACGACGGCGGCTGGCTTATTTCTGCCCCCACCGCATGCCGTTTGTGGCCGCCGCAGAAGCCCGGTTAAGCGCCGTCACTCCCCATGTTCCAGGGTTGAGGAGGCCTTTGCGCGGGTGCGTGACGCTGTCGCGGGCGAGGCCCTGGGCCTGGATGTTGAAGTGCTGCCCGTCGCTTGGCCCGATTAGCCGATGGGCATCGAGTCGGCGAAGCATGAGGCCGTCCTCTCCAACGCGACTGTCACCGAGGCATGCAAGGAGAATTTCGACCTTGCCACCTACCGCAATGACCTCCAGTCCCAACCGCTCCCACAACGTGCTGCCGCAGTACCCGGCGGGTAGGCGCCACGATCCGGTAGTTCCGGCACCAAGCGGTTGGCGATGTCGTCTGGGCCGGCGGGAACCAGCGACGGCGAGGTGTTGAAACCCTCCACCGCAACCACCCTCGCAGATTCGGCAAGGCGGCCCGCTACGGCTGTGTGGGAGGCCGCCGGGCCTTGGCGCCGTGGAAGCCACTGCCGCGCGCCTCAGGGGTCACCTCCACGGCCGAATGCATCCCCTCGGTGGTTTTACGCGGCGATGAAGCATCGGGCCGGCCCAACACTGCTAGGTACAGGTGAAGCCGCTTCTTGCATGAGCGCTTCAAGAAGCAAACGGTTCATGACGCCCGGGGTCCTGAACAGGCAAAACGATCTGGATGGGCGACGATCCTGAGGCCTTTCCCCTGTTATGGTAAGGGTGTTATCGGTGGGTCTCATCGAGCAAGACAAAAGGAATTGCACCGGACAGGAAACGCAATTCGCGGACACGCTGTGTTCGTTTAGGGAGGGATTTGTTTGAAACCGTCTAGTGAACCCAAGGGCTCCAGCTTCTATAAGAAGACGGGGGGTGCAGCCCTCACAGTCGCGTTGATCACTGGCGGTTTTATCAGCCTTCCGCAGCCCGCGTTTGCGGCCAACCCCTTCCCTGACACCGGAATGTATGCCACGAAGGCCAATTCGTCGGATATTTTGTCTGTCAATCTGGCCACTGGCGCGACAACGACCGTCCTCACGGTTCCGGGAGCTCCCACCGGGCTCAACCAGATTGGTCTGTCGAACAACGGCAACAAGATGATGCTCACGAACGGATCGAGTGTGTTTGAATACACCGCATCCACGGAGACATGGGAAACGGTGGCGCGCTCAGCACCGCTGGTCCCCAACACCATGGGTGGGGTTAATCCCGTTAACAGCGTCTTTTACTTCGGTGGCGTAGTAACAGGTACCAGTACCTTCAACTTCAAGTCGTTTGACCCCGCTACGAACTCCTTCGGAGCAAGCATCATCTCGGTGACGACGCCCGGAGTCCCACCTGGCGGAAACGGCGACTTGGCCTTTGACAGCCTAGGCAACATGTACTTCATTGCCAGCAGCGCTACAGCAGCACAGGTTTATCGCGTAGATGCCACTCAGCTAGCCGCGGGCTCGGGAACTGCAACCAAGATTGGCCCACAGATCGCCAGTGGTGTCGCCTTGAATTCCATGGCATTTGGAAAAGACGGATTCCTCTACATTGCCGGTTCGGGGGCAAACGGATTCCTCAGAGTCAACCCCATTACAGGTGTGGTCCTAGAACGGAAAAGCCTCGACGCGTCCATCACCGACCTTGGTTCAAGTTCGCTTCCATTCACCGGTTCCGTTCGGGTAGATCTACCTGAACAAAGGGTCAAGGATACTGACCAGTTCACCGTCACCCTTGAAGGCGGTGGCCTTAGCACCGGAAACTCCGCTACTACGGCGAACACCGAACCTTCCAAGGCAGTTGGGCCTCTTCTGATTCTCCCCGGGGAGACTTACACCATTACGCAGACGCCCGCGGGCACAACCGATCCGGCGCTCTACCAAACAAGTTGGACCTGCATTGACCCCTCATCGGGGGCCACCATTGCTTCCGGGCCTGGCACAAGCGGCTCTTTCACTATTCCCAACGGAGTACAGAATGTCTCCTGTAGCTTCACCTCGGTTCCGTACCCCGATCCTGTGGCTAGCCCCGACATTTCAGAAAACAATCCGAAGGGTTCCACGGTCTCAGTACCGGTCCTATCGAACGATGCTGGCGATATCGTCCCTAGCTCTGTCAAACTAATTACCGCTACCGGGGACCCTGTCACTGAACTCGTTGTTCCCGGCCAGGGAACCTGGAGCGTGAACCCAGAAACCGGTGTCGTGTCCTTCGACCCCGAAGAAGGCTTCACCGGTAACCCGACCCCGGTCACCTACCAAGTCACCGATAAAACCGGGAACACCGCCACCGCGACCGTCACGATCACCTACACACCCATCGCGGCAGCTGATCAGTCCCTGAACAACACCCAGGGCAGCACCGTGAGCGTCCCCGTCCTCGGTAACGACAAGGGCGACTTCGATCCCACGACCGTGAACATCCTCGATGGCGATAACAAGCCCGTGAAGGAACTCATCGTTCCCGGCCAGGGAACCTGGAGCGTGAACCCAGAAACCGGTGTCGTGTCCTTCGACCCCGAAGAAGGCTTCACCGGTAACCCGACCCCGGTCACCTACCAAGTCAC
>NZ_UXAU01000010.1:70085-89820 GCF_900609065.1 Arthrobacter ulcerisalmonis
CAAGTCACCGATAAAACCGGGAACACCGCCACCGCGACCGTCACGATCACCTACACACCCATCGCGACGGAGCCACCCGTAGTTGTTCCACCGACGGCTGGCGGAAGCACTGACCCTGGATCAGTTCCTAGCAGTGAAAACACTGACCCGACCGATACTTCGAGTGGCGGTGAGCTGGCCTCTACGGGCGTTCAGGCAATGGTTTTGGGCGTCGTCGGACTTGGCCTACTTCTGCTCGGCGGCGCAGTGATCCTCGTTACCCGGCGGCGTCGTCATAGCTAACTAGAATCAGCCTGGAGCGGCTGCTAGACAGAGAAGAAGGAGGGACTTAGCGATAGATTCGCTAAGTCCCTCCTTTTTTGGCCCTTCGCATTTGGGGGCTCTCCGCGGTTCGGCTTGTATCTCTTAGGTACCCCATGTTGAGGTGGGTGGTCGTCGTTTACGGGCCCTTCGCATTTAGGCATGGTTGGCCTGTTTGATTCGATAAGGGCGGTGGCCGCCGGCGGCGAGTAGGCATCTGAGTCTGTAGTTGGTGAAGTTGCGGAAGCCTCGGGCGATTCTGCGGGTGGTTTCGATGACGCCGTTGATCGCCTCGGTGGGCCCGTTGGACGCTCCCTGGGTATCGAAGTAGGCCAGGATGGCCGCTTTCCATTGCTTGAGGGTCCGACCCAGGCGTGCGACTTCCGGGATCGGGCATGTCGGGAACGAGGCGATGACTTCGTTGACGAGTTCACGGCCCCGCTCGGGTCGGGCATGGTAAATCGCCCGGAGCTTTTGGTAGCACTGCCAGGCCAGGGTGACTTCGTGACCCGGGTCTCCGGCGGTGAGTTTCGCGTCGAGCCGTGCGGACTGTTTCTCGCTGAGGTGTTCGGCACCGATCTGCAGGGTCCTGCGGATCCCGTAGAGCGGATCGCCCTTGCGTCCGCGACGCCCTAAGGTGTCTTGCTGGACTCTGCGGCGGACGTCGTCGACCATGGCTGAGCCGAGTTTGACGACGTGGAAAGCGTCCAGGACAGTGATGGCTTCGGGCAGCTCGTCACGGATCGCGTTGGCATAGCCGCGGAATGGATCCAGCGCCGCGGTCTTGACGCCGGCGGTGAACTCGGTGCCGCGGTCTTTGAGCCAGTCGGCGTAGGCTTTCCCCGAGCGCCCGGGAACGAGGTCCAGCAACCGGGTGTGGACCACGCCGTGGGCGTCTCGGGTGTGGTCAACGATGCCGGTGACCATGCCGGTGCCGGGCGGGCCGGTGTGTGCCCAGACGTGTTCGTCGACGCCGAGCGCATCCACGCCTTCGAGCCACTCCGTCGCCGCGATCCGCCGCGACGCCTCCACCCGCACCCCGTCCCATACGGTGTGCCAGGAGACGCCGAGCTGGTGGGCCAGGGCGGAGACCGAAGTGTCGAAAGCCTGCAGCGCGTCGGTCGCCCACCCAACGGCCCTGGCGGTGAGTTTCGCCCGTGGCCCTGCCAGCGGGTGCTCCTCGGCGAACGTGGTCCTCGGGCAGTCCGGGTCCGGGCAGCGCCAGACCCGCTTGGCCCACAGCAGCCGCACTGGCCTGCCGAAACAGGGGATGTCGTGGTTGCCGTGACGGAGCGGCGCCCGTGGCCGACCGCGACGACGCCGCAGTCCGGGCAACCGCTGACGGTATCGCCGGTCTCGACGCCCAGAATCAAGCTGGTCGTGGTTGCCGTGACGGAGCTGACGTGGATGCCCTCGACACCGAGCAGCGCATCCGCGCGGGTGCACCAGCGCCCACCGGAACAAGACATAGAGTTATTTGGCCCTTCGCAGATGAGCGTGGTTAGGGCTGTCTAAACGCTGCGGGTGGGAGCGTGTCCTGATGCCGCTGCGGCGTGGTGCGGGAGGAGAGAGGTCAGGGCCTCTTTGAATTGGTAGCGACCAAGCTTCCAAATAAAAGAGACCCTGATATGCCTAATGCTACTTCCTGCCCGGACGGTCGTTGGTGCGAGCGGGCAGACGCGCTCCTCGGTGTCGACGGCATCCACGTCTGTTCTGTCACCGCGGCCGGGACCGGCCTGGTTGTGCACGTGGAGACAGATGAAATTGTTAGCGGTTGTCCGGACTGCGGCGTCGTTGCAGTCGGGCACGGCCGCCGCCCGGTCCGTCTCCAGGACATTCCGTGTTTCGGCCGGCCGGTGCGGTTGCTGTGGGCCAAACGCATTTGGCGATGTCCGGATCCGGACTGCCCGAGAACGACGTTCACCGAAGAGCATGAGTTGGCCGGGCGCCGGGCGAAACTCACTGCCCGGGCTGTTGGGTGGGTGACCGATGCGCTGCAGCGTTTCGATACCTCGGTTTCCGCTCTGGCCCATCAGCTTGGTGTTTCCTGGCACACTGTCTGGGACGCCGTCGGAGTGGAGGCATCCCGCCGGATTGCAGCGGCTGGCAGGCTGGCTGGGGTGGACGCGCTCGGCGTCGATGAGCATGTCTGGTCCCATACCGGCCCGCCCGGGTCCGGGATGGTCACCGGGATCGTGGACCACACCCGCGACGCGTACGGAGTGGTGCATGCACGGTTGCTGGATCTCGTTCCGGGCCGGTCCGGGAAGGCCTACGCCGACTGGCTCAAAGACCGCGGCGAGGAATTCACGGCCGGCATCAAGACCGCCGCTCTGGATCCGTTCCGCGGCTACGCCAACGCGATCCGCGACGAACTGCCCGAGGCCATCACCGTCCTGGACGCTTTCCACGTCGTGAAACTCGGATCATCCATGGTCGATGAGGTCCGCCGCCGGGTCCAGCAGGACACTCTCGGGCATCGGGGACGCAAGGGTGACCCGCTCTACGGGATCCGCAGGACCCTGCAGATCGGCGCCGAACACCTCACCGAGAAACAATCAGCCCGGCTCGATGCGAAACTCGCCCTTGGGGACCCGGACCACGAAGTCACCCTCGCCTGGCAGTGCTACCAGAAACTCCGGAACATCTACTACGCCAGGCCGGAGAGGGGCAGAGAACTCGTCAACGAAATCATTGCGTCGTTCCCGACGTGCCCCATCCCGGAGATCGCCAGCCTGGGCCGGACGCTCAAACAATGGAAGGCAGCGATCGTGGCCTACTTCGATACGAACGGCGCCTCGAACGGGGCTCTTCAGAATTGAGAGTGTAATCAGCGGTGCGGCGTGGGATGTCCGGGGCAGGGGGGGGTGTTTCGGCTGAGGTGAGGGCCTTGGGAGAGAATCGGATTGTCTAGATCTAAATTTTCTACCGCAAGGCCCTCGTGTTTAACGCTACCTTCCAATGCCTTGACCTGACCACATTCTGCCGCCTCGACGGACTCGGACTCGAAGTGACCGGGCAGTGTGTCCGGGCGGATCGGGCGGTCCTTGCCTGCCGCGTTGTTGATCCTGATGACTGGTGTTCGAGGTGCGGGTGCCAGGGCGTTCCCCGGGACACGGTGACCCGCCAGCTGGGCCATGAACCCTTCGGTTGGCGCCAGACCACGCTGCTGGTGAGCGTCCGCCGCTACCGCTGCACCGGATGCGGGCACGTGTGGCGGCAGGACACGTCCAAGGCTGCCGAGCCGCGGGCCAAACTCTCCCGCCGCGGACTGCGTTGGGCGTTGGAAGGAATCGTCTGCCAGCACCTCACGGTCGCCCGGATCGCGGAAGGACTCGGCGTCACCTGGAACACCGCGAACAACGCCGTCCTGGCCGAAGGCAGACGCGTGCTCATTGATAACCCGAGCCGCTTCAACGGCGTGAAAGTCATCGGTGTTGATGAGCATGTGTGGCGGCACACCCGCCGCGGGGACAAGTACGTCACCGTCATCATTGACCTCACACCGATCCGCGATGGCACCGGCCCGTCCCGCCTGCTGGACATGGTCGAAGGCCGCTCGAAACAAGCCTTCTCGACCTGGCTGCAGGCACGTCCCCAGCACTGGCGGGACCAGATTGAAGTCGTCGCCATGGACGGGTTCTCCGGGTTCAAAAGCGCCGCTGCTGAAGAACTCCCCGCCGCGGTCCCGGTGATGGATCCATTCCACGTCATCCGTTTGGCTGGCGACGCCCTGGACAATTGCCGCCGGCGGGTTCAGCAACAGACGTGCGGTCACCGCGGACGGACCGGGGACCCTCTATATTCAGCCCGCCGGACCCTGCACACGGGCGCCGACCTTCTCACCGACAAACAACGCACCCGCCTGGAAACCCTGTTCACCGCCGACAGCCATGTCGAGGTCGAGGCCAGCTGGGGCGCCTACCAGCGCATGGTTGCCGCCTACCGAGAACCAGACCCCGGCCAGGGAAAGAAGCTGATGCAGGCCGTGATTGACTCCCTTGAGGTGTACTACTGATGTGAGACACGGTTTGAAAGGATTGTGCCCATGTCTTCCCGTCCCACGTATTCCGATGAGTTCAAGGCCGATGCCGTGAATCTCGTCATTTCCTCTGGCCGTTCGCCCGCCTCTGTTGACGCCAACCGAAAATAGGGCCAAAAATGCCAACTGAAAATGAGGCCACTGACCATTATGGAAGGTGATCACATTGGATGTTTGGGCGCAGATACGCCACCGATACGCGACGGAGAAGATCTCCAAGAGGGAGCTGGCTAAACAGCTCGGGGTTTCCCGGGGGACGGTGGACCGGGCGTTGGAGGCGGAGCGGCCGCCGAAGTATGAGCGGAAGCCGGCCGGTTCGAGCTTCGATGCTTACGCGCCGCAGGTGCGGGCCTTGTTGGTGCAGACGCCGACGATGCCGGCTTCAGTACTGGCCGAACGCGTCGGCTGGACGGGTTCCGCGTCGTTGTTCCGGGACAAGGTCCGTGGACTCCGGCCCGAGTACGTGCCGGCGGATCCCGTGGACCGCCTGGTCCATGAACCGGGCCAGGCGATGCAGTGCGATTTATGGTTCCCGCATGAGCCGCTGCCGCTGGGGCACGGGCAGGAGGGCAAGCCTCCGGTGCTGGTAATGACGAGCGCGTTCTCCGGATACATCCAGGCCAGGATGCTGCCGACCCGCACGACCTTTGATCTGCTGGGCGGGATGTGGTCGCTGCTGCAGGAAGCCGGTGCAGTCCCCAAGCAGCTGGTCTGGGACAACGAATCAGGGATCGGGCAGGGCAGGCTGACCGAGCCGGCGGCGGCGTTCGCCGGCGTGCTGGGCTGTGAGATCCGGCAGCTGCCGCCACGGGATCCGGAATCCAAGGGCATCGTGGAGCGGATGAACCGGTACTTCCGCCAGGGCTTCATGCCCGGCCGGACCTTCTCGTCCCCGCTGGATTTCAACGATCAGCTCGCGGACTGGCTGCCGCGGGCCAACGCCCGCTACTCCCGGAACCGGCACGGCCGCCCGGCCGAGCTCTTCGTCCAGGACCGGGAAGCGATGCGGCCGTTGACGCCGGTGGCGCCCGAGTTCGCCTTCCGCAGCAGCGTCCGGCTGCCACGGGACTACTACGTGCGGGTCTTCTCCAACGACTACTCGGTCGACCCGGGCGCGATCGGGCGGATCGTGGACGTCGAAGCAGACCTGGACAAGGTGACCGTGAGCGCCGACGGCCGGCTGCTGGCCAAACACGAACGACGGTGGGCCAGACACCAGATATTCACCGACCCCGTTCACGTGGTCAAGGCCGCCTCGCTCCGGCGGATCCACCGCAGCGTCAAGGCCGGGCGGTCCACGGTCGTGGAGGAACGGGACCTGTCGATCTATGACGAACTGTTCGGCGTCGCCATCCCCGACGATGCCCGCGAACTCTCAGGAGCCGGCCGGTGAACGGGGCAGGAAAGGACATCGATTACTACGCCCGCGCGCTGCGCGCCCCACGGATCGCCGACGGCTACCGATCCTTGGGAGACCGGGCACGGGAAGCAGGCTGGTCACACGAGGAATACCTCGCCGCTGTCCTCTCCCGCGAGGTCGCCGAACGCGAAGCCTCCGGGGCCGCCCTGCGGATCAGGGCCGCCAGGTTCCCCGGACACAAGCTGCTGGAAGAGTTCAACTTCGACCACCAGCCCGCCGCGGACCGGAACCTCGTCGCGCATCTGGGCACCGGGGTCTTCCTGGAGGAAGCCAAGAACGTGGTCCTGCTCGGGCCGCCCGGGACCGGGAAAACCCACCTGGCGGTCGGGATCGGGATCCGGGCCGCACGCGCCGGGCACCGGGTCCTGTTCGACACCGCGACCGGGTGGGTATCGAGACTGGCCGAAGCCCATGATCGCGGACGCCTGCCCCAGGAACTGGCCAAGCTGCGCCACTACAAGCTGCTCATCGTTGACGAAGTCGGCTACATCCCGTTCGATCAGGACTCGGCCAACCTGTTCTTCCAGCTGGTCTCATCCCGATATGAACACGCGTCCCTGATCCTCACCAGCAACCTGGCCTTCAGCAGGTGGGGCGAGGTCTTCAGCGACGCGACAGTGGCCTCGGCAATGATCGACAGGATCGTTCACCACGCAGAAGTCCTGAACCTCACCGGCAGCAGCTACCGGCTCCGAAACAAGACAAGAACCCAGCTTCAGGCACAATAGAACAACAACCCGTGGCCCTGTTTTCAATCGGCAAAACTGGCCCTATTTTCGGTTGGCGTTAACAGCCTCGGTGGCCCCTGAACTGGGGATCTCCGTGACCGCGCTGAAGCGGTGGGTGCAGCTGCATCGGGAAGGAGAGGCCGGGGCCGGTGGCAAGCCGGATGACCCGTTGGATCCCGCGAAATATAAGGCATTGGAGGCCCGGCTGCGGGAGCTGGAAAGGGAGAATGATTTCCTGAAAAAAGTTTCGGCGTTCTTCGCCAAGGAACAACGGTAGAGGACCTCTACCGGCTTGTTCAGGAGAAGAACGCCGATTTCCCGGTGGCCTGGATGTGCGCCCGGCTGGGCGTTCCGCGGGCCTCGTATTACCGCTGGCTGGACCACAAGGAATCACCGACCGCTGCCCGGCACCGGGAGCTGACCGGACTGGTCAGGGCGATGTTCGATTCCTCCGACGGGATCTTCGGCCACCGCATGGTCCATACCAAACTCGCCGCCAAGGGTGTGGAGGTTTCCGTGGGGACGGTCGCTGCCATCATGGCCGAACACGGCTGGGCGGCCAAGCGGATGCGCGCCTTCAAACGCACGACCATCCCCTCGGACCCGAACAAGGTCTTTGCCGATCTCATCGGCCGGGACTTCACCTCAGATACCCCCGGAACGAAGCTCGTCGGTGACATCACCTACCTGCGCACCGGCGAGGGCTGGCTTTATCTGGCCACCGTCATCGACCTATGCACCCGCATGATCGTTGGCTGGGCGATGGCCGACCATATGCGCGCTTCCCTCGTCACGGGCGCGCTGGCGATGGCCAGGGACCGAGGACACCTGGCCCCGGATGCGATTTTCCATACCGACCGGGGCACCCAATACACCTCCCGGGAAATGGGCGCCTGGTGCACTGGAAACGCTGTCCGACAGTCCATGGGGGCCACCGGGGTGTGTTGGGACAATGCCGTCGCCGAGTCGGCTTTCTCATCCCTGAAGAACGAGTTCTACCACCACCACAACTTCGCCACCCGGCAAGACGCCCGCCGGGCAACCATGCGCTACATCGAAGTGTTCTACAACCGCTGGCGGCCCCACACCAACAATGACGGACTGCCGCCGGCTACAGCAATGGCCAACTTCAAGAACAAAAACCAGCCGCTACCCGCGGCCGCCTAACCCCAAAGAAACCAACCGACTGTCTCACATCCTTGACACACCTCACCTCAGCACCGGCGTCCCGCCCGCCCTGACCGAGCTACGAACTCTCGGGCGCACCCTCAAACGCCGGGCCCTCGACGTCCTGGCCTACTTCGACCGACCCGGCACATCGAACGGCCCCACTGAAGCGATTAACGGCCGGCTCGAACACCTGCGCGGCTCCGCCCTTGGCTTCCGCAACCTCACCAACTACATCGCCAGATCCCTCCTGGAATCCGGCGGATTCAGACCAAAACTACACTCTCAATTCTGAAGAGCCTCGAACGGCCCTACCGAAGCGATCAACGGCGTCATCGAAACCACCCGCAGAATAGCCCGCGGCTTCCGCAACTTCACCAACTACAGGCTCAGATGCCTACTCGCCGCCGGCGGCCACCGCCCCTACCGGACCAAACAAACCAACCATGCCTAAATGCGAAGGGCCAGTTATTTCAGGGTCTCTTTTGGTTTTGGTTGCTTGGTCGCTACCAATTCCAAGAGGCCCTGACCTCACTCCGGCGGCACCACGCCGCAACAACACCCGCCCACGCCAGCGGCGACAAGTTCAACCCGCCCAAACTACGCTCATCTGCGAAGGGCCGGACTAGCGTTGATCGCCGATGAAGCAGCGACCATTTGACAGGACTGGAAGCAGGGACATGGAGACGCCCGACTTCCTCAGTTCTCCAAATATGCATGTTCCGTCAACCTGAACGGCGCCCTGAACGGCTTCGACGTCAAGTCCCGTCGGAGTCCTGAAGATTGAGACTTCGACAGTGCTGGCAGTCTCTGGATCCAACCCGACTATTGCGTCGCGGAAAGCATTCCTGTCTAGGGATTCAATATCCATAGACAGAGAAGATAGTAGTGATTCCATTTTGTCGCTGATCTCACTGATGCGATTTGCTGCGGGCTGGTTTTCCGGAGAAATCCCATCAACATTCCTTTGCGGAGCTTCTGCACTTGCTGCTGAATTGTCGGACGATCCCGACAGGACACCACAAGAGGTGATGAACGCGATCGCGATTATGCTGCTTGCAATAATCGCCGTGGCACGTCTTCGCTCTCGCTTGGTTTTGTTTGATGAGAACGAAGGCAAGGCAATCATACTGGGCTCCAAAATTGCCATGGCAATACTGCATCATGTAAATAAACCATTTGTGAGCCAATTGATGGGTTGTTCAGCTCAAGATATGTCGATAGCCATGGAAAGAACCAAGTAAACAGTGCCGCAATGGCAAGCCCAACAAGCACCAAGGCCTCGATGACACGGAGCCATGTTGGTCCCGGGAGCCTTCGAAAAATCCATCCATACATTATTTTGACGTTCCCATTGCTTCTTGGACTTGCTCTGTGATTTCTTGAGGCGGCCCAGCGCTAATGGGTTGCCACGAGTCCATTACGGCGAAGGCAATGAAGCGCTCACTCTGACCGAACCGGGGATTACACGAGGTGAGCGTTAGATATCGTTCATTTGCTTGTGCGTGAGGTTCTGTGGGCACTGGGGCAATGACATCGGACTGCGTTGGAAGCACGATGGCATTGTTGCGATAGACGTACGTGAAGTATCCAGCGGCAGTCTGAACGTATATTTTGTCTCCCGGTGAGAGGGTATGGATCGCGTCGAGCGTCGCCCCGTGAGTCTGGCGATGGCCAGCCAAAGCAAAATTACCCATCTCTCCAGGCATTGCTGTTGATGCGTAGTGACCTAGACCGAGAGTATCGAGTTGCTGTTGCCCGGTTCCCTGAACGACAGGCCTTGGCTCATAGTCGACTCCAAACCGAGGGATGTACACAACGCCAAAAACAGCGCCATCTTCAGTCGGGGCCGGAGTGATTGCCGGGTCGCCGTAATCCGCGAGGCCCACGCCGTCGGCAACGAACGGGCCTGGGAAACTCTCGGCAAAGGATTCCACCGCGGCCCGTTGAGATTGAGCAGACACCAACGTCGTCCAACCAAGTTGCCAAGCGATAAACAGAAGGGCAACTACTCCAAGAGTTAGAAGCAATTCCCCCACCATTAGCGCCAAAAGGCGCAGCGGATCTCCGACATTGGCTTTGCTGCTAGCTTCCAAGAAGACTCACTTATTTGCTTGATCTCACCTCACAGGAGTCTAGTGGCTATCCGTGGTCGGTGGTGGATTCGGGTTCGTGCCTGTAGCCCTGCTGTCATGGACGTTCGGGAGTATTCCTCGACGCCAGGGCTGCGAGCCTTGACCGAGCTTACTTCCCGGCGCCCGACGCTGCCACAGCCATCGCCAACATGCCCGATTACCGCGCTTTTTCAACCGAGATCTTGGGCTTCGAAACACGGCGGCGACTAGGTATGAACCGTACCGGGTTTAGACCGTCTTCTTGCTGATGGCCGCGTCGTCTGATGAGGCGTCAACTTGAGCACGGTAGTTCTGCTCGAACTCGTCGGGCGGGAGCATGGACAAGGTGTTGTGCAGCCGCTCCGTGTTGTACCAGTGGGCCCAGTTCATGGTCGCCGGCTCCGCATCTGCCAGCTGCTTGAGCGGGCCTGTCTTGAAGGGGCTGTCCTTGCGGACGCATTCGTTCTTATACAGGCCGATCGTGGATTCCGCGAGGGCGTGGTCGTACGCGTAGCCGACGCCGCCGACGGAAGCCGCCAGGCCGTCAAGCAGCAGTGCCTCTCCGAACCGGATCGAGGTTTACGGGCGTATGCGTCACTGTGATGGACCATGCCCACAGGGACCGGCGTTCAGGCCTGGTCCCGGCGCCAGAGCGCCATCTTCAAGGTGGTGAGCACCATGTCCGTGTCCTTGATCGTGGAGCCGCGCCAGCCCACGATCGCACGGGAGAAGACATCGATCGCGAAGGCCACATACGCAAAGCCGGCCCACGTTCGGACATAGGTGAAGTCGGTGACCCACACGGCGTTCGGCCGGGCCGCGGTGAAGTCCCTGTTCAGTTTCCGGCCTCGGACGAGGCCGTTCATGGCTTCGTCCCGCATGAGCCGGTCCACGGTACATCTGGCCACGTCGC
Organism: Arthrobacter ulcerisalmonis; assembly: GCF_900609065.1. GTDB lineage: Bacteria > Actinomycetota > Actinomycetes > Actinomycetales > Micrococcaceae > Arthrobacter > Arthrobacter ulcerisalmonis. The sequence continues at coordinate 80,770 of NZ_UXAU01000010.1, forward strand.
GGCCTTCTCTGCGCAGCCAGGCGGTCATTTTCCGTCGCCCGGACAGGGACTCGGGTTTCTCCGCGGAGTCCTTCAGCGCATTGACGATAGCAGCGTCCGTGACAGTCCAGCTCGACCCCGTGGCCATCGGCACGCAGTTCGTCGATGAATCCAGCTATTTGCGGCGGCGGGGGTCGAGCTCCCTCGCGAAGAAAATCGAGGCTTTCTTCAGGATCTCGTTGGCCTCCCGCAGTTCCCGGTTCTCACTCTCCAGCTCCCTGATCCGGGTCTGCGCGGCACTGGTGACGCCGGGGCGTTCGTCGGCGTCGATCTGGGCCTGGGGAACCCAACGGAGCAGGGACTCCCCGCCGATATTGAGCTTCGGTCCGATGGCGGAACAGGCGGCAAAAAACGGCGTCGTACTCACTGAGGCGGTCCAGGACCATCCGCACGGCACGCTGATCCTGGGGGTATCGCTTGGGCATAATCGCCATCCTTCACAAGAAGCGGCATCAAACTCGGTACGGTTCGGCCTGGTCCTCTTCCGGGACCGGGTGTAAGGTGACCGCTGATGAGGCCACCGACCTCTCCTGGGTGAATGCCCACGGCCGCCGCCAGGAGCGGCACTTTGCACTCGGCCCGAGACCCGCCGGTTGGGGAGCGGGCGCATTCTGCCGTCCCGAGTCCAACGCCGCTCCCTTCCGCGAGAACGACGCTCTGGCCCGCCGGGTCCCTCCGTGAACCGTCAGCCCACCGCGACAGACTGCGCTCCCGTATCCACCGCCGTCGGGAAGGCCTGAATCGTGGCTGCTGATCCGGAGTCTATCGGTCCGCTCGCTCGCGTTCACCAAGAACCTACGCACTTCGACGTCCCGACCCCAACTGGGCCACATCCGCAGCTAAGCTATCGCCATGGCCAACAAAACCACAGCAGAGAAGCTCGCCACCATCCAGAAGGGCTACACCCTAGAGGGTGCCACGATCGAGTTGGGGGCCGCGATTGTAGACGGCGAACTCCACAAAGACGCGCAGGTACGCCTGCCGCTGGCCATGATGAACCGGCATGGGCTGGTGGCAGGCGCAACCGGTACCGGCAAGACCGTCACGCTGCACATGATGGCCGAGCAGCTCTCCACCGCAGGCGTGCCCGTCTTCCTGGCAGACATCAAAGGTGATCTCTCCGGGCTGGCTACCGCGGCTACGGGCAGCGAAAAACTCACTGCTCGCACCGAGAGCATCGGCCAGGTGTGGCAAAGCAAGTCCTACCCGGTGGAATTCCTAGCGTTGGGCGGCGATGGTGTGGGTGTGCCAGTCCGCGCTACCATCACCTCGTTTGGGCCTATCCTGCTGTCCCGCATCATGGAATTGAACGACACCCAAGAATCCAGCCTGCAGCTGGTGTTCTACTTCGCGGACAAGAACAACTTGGAACTGGTTGACCTCAAGGACCTCCGCGCCGTCATCCAATTCCTCACCTCGGACGAAGGCAAGGCACAGCTTGAGGAACTGGGCGGCCTGTCCAAAGCCACCGCCGGCGTGATCCTCCGCGAGCTGGTCAACCTTGAGGCTCAGGGCTTGGAGAAGTTCTTCGGCGAGCCGGAGTTCGACACCGCTGAGCTGTTGCGGACGGCCCCCGACGGCCGCGGCGTGATTACCTGCCTTGAACTGCCCACCCTGCAGAACAAGCCCATGCTGTTCTCCACGTTCCTCATGTGGTTGCTGGCGGACCTCTTTGAAGACCTGCCCGAAGCCGGTGACCTGGATCGACCCAAGTTGGTCTTCTTCCTCGATGAAGCCCACCTGCTGTTCAATGGGGCGTCCAAGGCCTTCCTCCAAGCCATCACCACCACCGTGCCCTTGATCCGTTCCAAGGGCGTTGGCATCTTTTTTGTCACGCAGACTCCCAAGGACGTGCCGGCAGACGTACTGGGCCAGCTCGCCAACCGGGTACAGCATGCCTTGCGTGCGTTCACTCCCGAGGATGCCAAGGCGTTGAAGGCCACGGTGTCCACGTTCCCTGTCAGCGACTACAACCTGGAGGAGACGCTCACCTCAGCCGGTATTGGTGAAGCCGTCATCACCGTCATGAACGACAAGGGCGCCCCCACTCCGGTGGCGCTGACTCGGCTCCGGGCCCCGGAATCCGTCATGGGGCCAAGCGAAAGCTCGCTGGTGGAGAGCACTGTCGGCGCCTCGGCCCTGCTCGCCAAGTACGGTACGGCCGTAGACAACGTCTCGGCCTACGAGAAGCTCACCGGCAAGACCGCCGCACCCACCGGACCGGCCGTGACCGCTCCCCCGGCTGGCGCACCAGATCTTGATGCCGATGCCCGTCGAATCGAGGAGGAGATTTTGGGCCGCCCCAGCAGCAGGCCGGTTCCTGGGCTTCCCGCACCAATGGACCTGCCACCGCAGCCGGCCCCCGTCCCCGCGCCGCAACAACAGGGCGGCGGCATAATGGGTGACCTGGGCGGGATGTTGAGCGGGGCTTTGGGCGGGAGCATCAAGAGCATGGCCCGTTCCATGGGTACGCAGCTGGGCCGCGAATTGTTGCGGGGAGTCTTCGGGACCGCCTCAAAACGCCGCCGCTAAGCCCTGGCGCTGCCGTTCTCGCACGTCAGCGCCACCCGGGAGCCGCCGTCGAACGCGAAACACTACCCTGGCCAGCCGCGCCAGCTTTGGTGTCTTTCGCACAGACGTTAGTGTAAAGATCGTGCAGATGAGTCAGGCGTTGGTGCGGGTTGCGGCAGGATGGCTACTTGGCCTCATGCTTGCCGTCGCTGGCGCCGTCGTGGCGGTAAACATCGTGAACAATACAGTGGCCAGTCCACAGCAACCCGTTCGCGAATACCTGGCTGCCCTGCAAAACGGCGATGGCGGCCGGGCCCTCGGCCTGCTACGTGCTGCCGTGCCACCTTCAAACGCCGCCATGCTCGATGGCACCGCGCTGCAGACTGCCACGTCCCGGCTGGCCAACGTAACCATCGGCGATCCTGTGGAGCAGCCCGGCAACCGGGTGCTGGTGCCGATGGACTACACCTTAGACGGCAGCCGGCTGCACACTGACTTCACACTGGAAAAGACCGGCACGGAGTGGTTGTTCTTCAACACATGGGCGTTTGTGCCGTCGCGGCTGCCCACCGTGGACATCACCATGGTCAACGGCAGCGAGGCGCTCATCAACGGCAGCCCCGTCAACATGCCCGACGGCAGGAATTCGTTTGCGGTCTTCTACCCGGGCGAATACGAAGCCTCCGTCAACGGGGCGTACTTTGCCGCGTCAGCCACCCGGGCCACCGTCACGGACAAGGACGCATCCGTGCCGCCGCTGAACCTCCTCACCCAGGCCACGGACAAGCTCAAGCAAGATGTTGCGACCAAGGTCAAGGAGTTCCTCGACGGCTGCGCTGATGAGGCCGTCAAGGAGCAGAAGCTGCAGCCGGATTGCCCGTTCTACTACGCCAGCAACAACCGGGTCCAGGACGGCACCATCAAATGGACCGTCACGGAATACCCCGGCGTGGCCATTGAGCCCTTCGACGGCCGTTGGGTGGTTTCTCCCCTAGACGGCAAGGCCAAGGTGGAGGCGCTGCAGCAAAATGCCTTCACCGGGGTTTGGTACCCGCTTGATGAAGAAGTGGACTTCAGCTTCACCACCCGGCTGGACGTCACTGCCGACGCTGTGCGGGTCACCCCGCAACTGAGTTTCTAGGCCGGGGGCTTCCACACTGGCCCAGTTTTGGGTGCAAGGTGATGGATTAACCCGGCTCCAACCTGTCGAGTCGGCTGAAAACTGGGCTGGCTTGGCAGCCAGCCAGTCAAAAACCGGGCCAGTGTGGCAGCAGCGCCTCAGTCCATGCCGCGGAGGTCCAACACCAACTCAGTGTCGCCGTCCGCCTGCAGCACCACCGGGATTCCCCAGTCCTGCTGGTAGAGGTGGCAGGCCGCGTGGTCAGGGATCTCGCCGTCTTCGGTATCCGGGCCGTCACACGCCGCGGCTCGGGCCGTGATGTGAAGGACGCCCTCGGGGACATCAGCGGACAATTCCAGAGTGCGCAGCAGTCCCACGGAGGTTCCCCCGCCGCTGCGCAGCAACTCCGGTGGGGTGGCAGAAATCTTCAACTGGGTGGGATCTCCCCAGCGGTCATCAAGCTTCTGGCCGGTAGGTGCCGTGAAGCGCACCGTCAACTCCAGCGCACCCGGGGACACCGGGCTCTTGGGGCGCTGCGTCTGGGAAGCACCCTCGTCCACCTGCTGCGCTTCCTTGGGGATGGGAACGTACACCAGTTGGTGCTGGTTCGCTTCCACCACCACCAGCAGCGGCTCCGCGCCGGCTGCCTGGGTGTGGTCCACAATCACGTCCGAGGGCTCAGCCAGGCCACGTGCCAACGTGGAGACCGTCCGGGTCGCGGGGTCGTAGCGCCGGACAGCACCGTTGTAGGTATCTGCAATGGCCACGGAGCCGTCAGGCAAGACCGTGACGCCCAGCGGGTGCTGCAGCCGGGCCTCGTCGGCGGCGCCGTCGCGGAAACCAAAGTCGAAGAGGCCCTTACCCACGGCAGACTCCACCGTGATGGCCCCGCCGTCAGCTATGACCAGCTTGCGCAAGGAAGATGTTTCCGAATCTGCTACCCAGATATTGCCATCAGCGTCCTCTGCCAGGCCGGACGACTGCGCAAACCATGCTTCGTGGGCCGGACCATCCAGCAGGCCTTCCAGCCCGCTGCCTGCAACAATGGCGATGGCGCCGGTGCGGGGATCGAACGTGAAGATCTGGTGCACGCCAGCCATGGCGACCAAGACGGCGTCCAACTTGCTCGACCAGACCACGTCCCACGGCGAGCTGAGGGCTACCTTGAGAGGCTCGGTGCCGAGCTGTCCGCCGGAGCCTACGCCGTCGTCGTCCACCCGGGCAGGACCGGTTTCCAGCAACCGCTGGATGCCGCTGCCTGCCAGCGTGCTGGCTGCGCCGTCCGCGAGCGAGAGCCCGCGCAGGCGGTGGTTGACCGAATCGGCGATCACCACGTCATACCCAACTGCCGCTGCAACGTCCTCGGGGAGCAACACGAGGCCCTGCGGTTCATTGAATTGCGCAGTATCGGCGGCGCCGTCCGCATAGCCTTTGGTGCCTGAACCGAAGGTGGCCAGGACGCTCTGGAAGTCGGTGCCCAGCTCCACCAGGCGGTGGTGGCCAGTATCCGTGACCAGCCAGGAGCCGTCGGCGCCAGCATCCTTGGAGCCACGCCCCGCGGGAAGGTAGAGCGCCTTGCCCGGGAAGCGGAGGGTGCCCGAGGTGGGTTCCGGGGCAACATAGGGACCGGTGCCACGATGCAGCGTGCCCTTGGCCTCGTGCTCGGCGATCAGTTCAGGGATCAGCACAGCGAGCCCATCCGCGTGGCCTTCGCCGGAGAGGTGGGCCACGATGTAACCCTCGGGGTCGATGACAACGAGGGTGGGCCAGGCACGGGCCGTGTAGGCCTTCCAGGTTTCCAGTTCCGGATCGTCCAGAACCGGGTGGTGGATTTCGTAACGCTCGACGGCGGCGGCCAAGGCGACGGGGTCGGCCTCGTGCTCGAATTTTGGCGAATGGACGCCGACGGTCACCAGGACGTCGGAGTACTGCTGCTCCAGCGGACGCAACTCGTCCAGCACGTGCAGGCAGTTGATGCAGCAAAAGGTCCAGAAATCCAGCAGCACGATCTTGCCGCGGAGGGCTTCAAGGTCCAATGACGTGCCACCGGTGTTCAACCAGTTGCGGCCCACCAGCTCGGAGGCGCGGACCCGGAGTGGGGTACGTACGGTTTCGCTCATCAGCGTCCTTCCAACTTTGAATTGCGGTCAGCCAACGTGGCATCTCGTTGCGCCAATTTGGCAAACATATCGTTATAAGCATTAAGGTCGGCGTCGTTATTCCTGTCAGCGGCTCGGTCCACGCGCTTGGTTTCGCGTTGATCGGACCTGGACCACATGATGGCGACCCCGATCGCCACCAACAGGGTTGGGACTTCGCCGACCCCCCAGGCAACAGCGCCACCTGTTTGCTGGTCCAGCAATGCTGACGCACCCCAGGTCCGGCCAAGGTTGCCGAAGTAATCTGCCGCGAGCAGATTGGTGCCGCCCATCAGCGAGACTCCAAAGAAGGCGTGGAACCCCATGGTTGCCAGGAGCAGCAGCAACCGCATGGGGTAAGGAGCTCGCCGCGGCAGTGGGTCAGAGCCGATCATGGTGAGCACAAAGATGTACCCGGTGAGCAGGAAGTGCAAGTTCATCAGTTCGTGGCCCACATGCTCGCGCATGGCGTAGCCAAAAATGTCGGAGAAGTAGAAGATCACGATCGAGCCGGCAAAGTTCGCGGCAGCAAAAATCGGATGGGTCACCAGCTGCGAGAACTTGGAGTGAACGAACACCAAGATCCATTCCCGGCTACCACGCGACCCATCAGCTCGGGGCGCCAAAGCACGCAGGGCTAGCGTGACGGGGGAGCCTAAGACGAGGAAGATCGGTGCCACCATCGTCAGGGCCATGTGGTCTACCATGTGTGCCGAGAACAGGATGCGGCCATAGACGGCGGGCGGGCCAGAGGTAATGAAGGTCAGGACCACCAAGCCAATCAGCCAGTTCACGGACCGGAACCAGCTCCACTTGTCCCCTCGCCGTAGCACCTTCACCACGCCCATGGTGTACGCCACCAGTCCGAAGACGGCCACGGCAATCCATAGCCAGTCCAGGCGCCACTCCGTCAGCCAGCGTTCAGGCGTCAGCTCAGGCGGAAGCTCGTAGCCGGTGAGGATGAAGGCAGGCGAAGCATCGGGAGCGTAGGTAGTAGATTGCGGTGGCGCGGACCTGCCCAACGCCACCGCTACGCCTGACGTTGCCCCCATGACCAGCAATTCGACAAGCACCAACTGCCACAACACCCGGCGCGACGACATCGCAGAACCCGTCCGGCCCAACTGCGGGATAACCCACCGCCGGTGCATGAAACCAATAGCGCCGAGGATGACTGTGGCTGCCGTCTTCACAAGGATCAGCTGGCCATACGAGGAACCAAACAACGTGTCCCAGCTGGTAATCCGGATACTCGCGTTAATCACGCCCGAGGCGAAAACCAGGACAAAGGCGAAGCCTGCCAGCGTCGAAAACCTCCGCAGCGTCGCTTCAGTGATATCCGACGTCGTCCCCGCCTTTGTGCCCGTCAGGATTCCGGACAGGAGCGCCAATAGGATGATCCCGCCCACCCAGGCGCTCACGCCCACCAAGTGCAGGCCGAGGGAGTTGATGGCGCCCTCGTGATCCGAGGAGCTGGAGGAGTGTCCGATCAGCGCCGTGGGCACCAGGCCGATCAGCGCAAGGATCAACGTCAGCGCGAGGCCACCGAGGGAGCGCACGCCAAATAGTGCAGTGGTCACGACGGCGGCAATGATGGTGACGGCAAGCCAGGCGCGGCCCGTTTCGATGTCAGTCATGAAGTAGACCAGGGCCTGGGTGTAGTCGGCGTCGCCCGATAGTGGCTGGCCAGCTACATCCGAGTAGGTGAAGACCAGGACGGCGATCGCCGACAGCGTCCACACAGCACCGGCGATTGCGGCGACGGCCAGCGCCCGGGTGAACGCGGGATGTTCGGGGGCGTCGTCGGCAGTATTCTTGTGGCGGCTCTGGCCGCCTACGCGCTTGGGGAGGATACCGACGGCGAAAATTAGTCCGCCGATAACCGTGGCCAGCGAAGCGTTATGGAGCGCCTTGCTGACGGGAAGTCCCCATCGAACCAAAGCGCCGGGGTCCGAGACGGAGCGGGCACCTGCGGCACCGGTGAAGATCAAGGCTGCCACCAGAGCCAGGAAGAGCGCTGCGAGTCCCGCCAGCTGCCATCCCTTGGAGACCCCAAGCGTGCTGCCCGTCGCTCCCTTGCCGGGGATGGACGGGTGCTTGGTTGATGATGATTTGGCGACAGAAGACACCATCCCATTGTCCGCTACCGTTTGGTCGGCGGCGAATCGTCATTAACGCGAAGGAGCGGCAACCACATGGTTGCCGCTCCTTCGTCGAACCGGCTACGCCGGTTCGATGGCTACTTCTTGTTGGAAACAGCAGCCTTCAGCTTGGAGCCTGCAGTCAGCTTGACGCTGTGGCCGGCTGCGATCTGGATGGTCTCGCCGGTCTGCGGGTTACGGCCGGTACGAGCTGCGCGGTCGGTGCGCTCAACTGCGAGCCAGCCCGGGATGGTGATCTTTTCGCCTGCGGCGACAGATGCTTCGAATACCTCAAACAGGGCATCGAGGACGGAGTTGACGGCTGCCTGGCTGGTGCCGGCCTTGCCCGCTACCTCTGAAACAAGTTCACTACGGTTCTTAGCCATTGATGTCCTCCTGGACGGTTTGATTCTCGAGCCTGCACACGGTCTGCGCACAAGCCACTGTTCGAAAACTTACCAGCTTGGGACCGCCGGCACGGTAAATTCCGCGTGTTTCCGCGACTTTTTGAGGTTAATCACCAGATTTGCGCGCCGATTTCACCCCTCGGCGTAACCCTCCCGGGGTTGTTGCGGTGGTTTGAGGATCCGGTCCGGGAGGTTTGGCGCTGGTTCGGGTTGTGTTTGGGGGTTTGTTTGTTAAATGTGGGAGGCCCCAACCGTGGTGGTTGGGGCCTCGACCATTAGTGGTGTTCCGGCGGTGTCCTACTCTCCCACACCCTCCCGGGTGCAGTACCATCGGCGCTGTGGGTCTTAGCTTCCGGGTTCGGGATGGGACCGGGCGTTTCCCCCACGCTATGACCGCCGTAACCTTTGTACCCTTCCCTGTGTGGTGCTACAGGGGTGGGAAGTCTTGTGGGTTACAACATGTGTGGTGTTGTTATGTTGTTGTGTTTGTTCCTCAAGCAACGGGTTTGTTGGTTGGGAACCACATAGTGGACGCGGGCAGTCTTTGTTTTCTTGTACCACCCCTGGTGACAAACGCTTTTGAATCCGTTTGCGGGGGTGGTGTGTGGTGTAAGTTATCGGCCTATTAGTACCGGTCAGCTTCACGAGTCGTTAGTCCTCGCTTCCACATCCGGCCTATCAACCCAGTGGTCTGG
>NZ_UXAU01000024.1 GCF_900609065.1 Arthrobacter ulcerisalmonis
GTGTTAAGCACGCCGCCAGCGTTCATCCTGAGCCAGGATCAAACTCTCCGTTGAAGTAAAACAAAAACGAAAAACAACCACCCACCCCGGAAATAACGGGACAAAGCGGTCGCATAAAATTTGAAACCAGCCAAAAACACTGCGCACACCACGGGGTGGCGGCACAGCACAATCAACCAATCACATAACATAATCGGTATCAACAAACTTGGCACACTATTGAGTTCTCAAACAACAGACACACCCGACACCACCACAACCAAACGGTCGCAGATCGCTCCGGAGCAACTTTTCTAGCTTAGTCGCTGCGTCTCACTCTGTCAAAACGTACTCGGCGATCAAGTTCAGCACCAGGCTGTGTGATCGGCTTTCCGTCTGACTCTGTGGAGCAGCGCGGAAATAAACTCTACATCAGATTGTCCGGAACGCCAACCCAGTCGACAGGGACCGTCCCACCGCCCTCCGGTGGGAACGCCAATGGCCCGGAATCACCAAGGATTCCGGGCCTTCGGCGCTCAAACGATCCAACGCTGGCACGACACTATCGCACGGTCATCAGGCCTTCTTGGGTTTGCGCGCCCTGGTGACTTTGGTGGAGACGCTGGCAGTCTTCGCAGCTGCCGGGACTGTCGCATCAGCAGAAGTTGGAACCGCTTCCACGGCCGGGGTGCTGACCGCGGACTCCGAACCCAGCTTGAAGTAGCTGGCACCAAGTGGCGGCAAGGTCACGGACAACGTGGCCGGCTGGCCATCCTGTCCCACCTCTACGGCAGTGAGGGAGCCCGAATTCAACACCCCGGAGCCGCCGTAGTTCGCGTGATCGGTGTTGAGTACCTCAGTCCATGCGCCAGCCTGGGGAACGCCGAGCGTGTAGTCCACGTGCGGGTTGCCGGCGAAGTTGATGACACACACGATCGGGTTGTTGTCCTTGTCCCAGCGGATGAAGGACAACACGTTCCGGTCAGCGTCGCCACCATTGATCCACTGGAACCCGCCGGGTTCGTTGTCGCGCTCATACAGCGCCGGCGTGCCAACGTAGACGTCGTTCAGGTCCTTGGTCAGCCGTTGCAGGCCCTTGTGCGCCGGGATATCCGCAAGCCACCAGTCCAGGCCGTGCTGCTCTGACCACTCAGCTTCCTGGCCAAACTCGGTGCCCATGAAGATCAGTTGCTTCCCCGGGTGGGCCCACTGGTAGGCGAAGAAGGCGCGCAGGTTGGCGAGCTGCTGCCAGCGATCTCCGGGCATCTTCTTGAGCATGGAGCCCTTGCCGTGCACTACCTCGTCGTGGCTGATGGGCAGCAGGAAGTTTTCCGTGAAGGCGTAGACCAGGGAGAACGTCATGGTGCCGTGGTGCCATTTGCGGTTGACCGGCTCTTCTGCGGTGTAGGACAGCGAATCGTGCATCCAGCCCATGTTCCATTTCAGGCCGAAGCCCAAGCCGTTGTGGCTGGTGGGTGCCGTGACACCAGGGAACGCCGTGGATTCCTCGGCGATCATGACCGCGCCAGGGTGCGTCTTGTAGACGGTGGCGTTGACTTCCTGCAGGAAGGAGATTGCTTCCAGGTTCTCCCGGCCGCCGAAGCGGTTGGGTGACCATTGCCCCTCTTCACGGGAGTAGTCCAGGTACAGCATCGAGGCTACGGCGTCCACGCGGAGGCCATCGATGTGGAACTCCTCAATCCAGTAGAGCGCGTTGGCAACCAGGAAGTTCCGGACTTCGGTGCGGCCGTAGTCGAAGATCAGTGTGCCCCAGTCGGGGTGCTCGCCCAGGTTTGGATCGGCGTGCTCGTAGAGGGGCTCGCCGTCAAAGCGGGCCAACGCCCATTCATCCTTGGGGAAGTGCGCCGGCACCCAGTCCAGGAGGACGCCGATACCAGCTTGGTGCAGGGAGTCCACCAGGAAACGGAATTCGTCCGGGTGGCCGAAGCGGGACGTGGGCGCGAAGTAGGAGGTGACTTGGTAGCCCCAGGAGCCGCCGAAGGGGTGCTCTGCAACCGGCATGAACTCGACGTGGGTGAAGCCCAGCTCCTTGACGTAGTCCACCAGTTCGGTGGCGAGTTCGCGGTAGCCCAGCCCCAGCCGCCACGAGCCAAGGTGCAGTTCGTAGACGCTCATCGGAGAGTTATGCGGATCCCGGTCAACGCGAGCTGCCATCCACTCGTCGTCCTTGAACGCATAAGCGGGCTCAATAACGCGAGAGGCGGTCAGCGGCGGAACCTCGGTGCCGAAGGCCATGGGGTCTGCTTTTTCGATCCAGTTACCGTGTTTAGTCCGGATTTCGAACTTGTAGCACGCCCCTGCTAAAACGCCGGGAACAAAGATTTCCCAGACGCCTGAGGAACCCAGCGACCGCAGCGAGTATTCACGGCCGTCCCAGCCGTTGAAGTCGCCCTTGATCCGGACCGCCTGTGCATTGGGCGCCCACACGGCGAACGAGACGCCGTCCACATCGCCCGCCGCGGACTTGTAATGCTGCACATGAGCACCGAGAACGTCCCAGAGTCGCTCGTGCCGACCCTCGCCGATCAGGTGCAGATCGACTTCGCCTACCGTCGGCAGGTACCGGTAGGGGTCATCGACCGTGATGGGCTCGGCGTCGGGGTACTTCACCGACAAACGGTAGTCCGGCACATGTCCCGGCTGTGGCGGTTCAACAACGGCCACCCATGCACCGAAGTCCTCATGCTGCATGGGAACTGTGCCCGCAGCGGTCACCACAGATACGGCCTCCGCGAGGTGCTTTACGGTCCGGATGGTGACGTGACCGTAGTCGTCCAGATGTGCGCCCAGGATGGAGTGCGGCGCATGGTGCTCGCCGTTCGCCACCTTGCCCAACGTCCCGGAATCGACCTGCAGCGGAACCCCCGGACGGTCAGTTTGTGCGGAACCTGTCATTTCGTTACCTTCCGATGCTGCGCCGACGTGCTCGCCGGTGCCATTACTGCCAAGCAACCGCCTGGTCGCGTTCACGGGGATCGCCAACCAGTCGGGCCTGTTACGCAATTCATAAACCACTTCGTACAAGGCCTTGTCCAGCCACAATGCCATAAACAGGGGTGAATCCTGCTCCACCATTCCGGGAATGACGCCTGCGTAGCCGGCCAGGAACGCGGCGGCGCAATCGTCCACCCAGGAATCGGCTGCCTGCACTGTGCCTTGTTCGCGCTGGGCCGCGCCGGCGGCGTAGTCGAACGAGCGCAGCATGCCCACCACATCCCGCAGGGGTACGTCCGGGACGTTCCGCTCCGAAATCGGCCGCATGGGCTCACCCTCAAAGTCCAGGATGGTCCAGCGCGGGGCGCCGTCGCGCCCAGTAACCTGCAGAATCTGGCCCAGGTGCAGGTCACCGTGGATGCGTTGCAGCGTCCCGGCACCCATCCCCGCGAGTCCCGCCAGAAGTGCCTCCACAGCATCGTCGGAAGGCCCGACGGCGGCGCCCGCTTCCGCCCAGGCCTGCCGCACCCGTTGGGCTACTGCTGTCCAGACTGCTTTGGTGAGTGCGGGATCCGTTGAGGTGCCCAGGGCTTCTGCCATCCTCTGGTGAACAGTAGCGGTCGCAGCCCCAAGGGCTTGCGCTTCGGCGGTAAAGGGAGTCCCGGACCGGGCAGCATCGACGGCGAGGCGCCAAGCGTCCCGTCCGCCGGCCAGAAATTCGTGGGCCACCGCCAGTTGGCCCTGGACGAAACCAGAATCAGCCTCCGTCCACTCCCCCCGGACCCAGCCCAGGGTGGCGGGCACTTCGGTGGCGCCGGCAGCGGTGAGTGCCCTGCCCACCTCTACCTCGGGGTTGGTGCCGGCGGAGATGACCCGGAAGAATTTGATGATGGCCGCGGACTCGCCGTCGTCCACAATGACGGAGCTGTTGGATTGCTCCCCGGAGAGGACCTTGACCACACCCCTGGTGGTCGGCAGGCGATATTCGCCGGCAACGGCCACTCCAGAAGCAACACCGGCAGGAGCGTCAGCAGAGTGCCTGATCAGTTCGAGGAACGCGGCCACAAAATCGGGGTCATGAACGGCGTCGTACACCCACGTACGGTCCGGGTCCGAGCCTGCAGCCTGGCCCACGAGCGCGCGCTCCAAATCCGCCGCCGGAGCCAACCGGAAACTCAGCGGAACCTGCACCACAAAAGTTCGTGCGCCGCCGTCGGCCCCCACTGTGCTGATGGCGAGCAGGAAAACCGCCAGGCCAGCATGGCCTGACGCGTCCTGCAGGCCCACTCCACCAGCCTGGGTCAGCGAAAAGTCCGCCGACTTGACCGGGAACCAACGCTGCTGCGGGAGCCAGTGGCGAAGCAGTTCGGCCAGGGCTGGGGTGAGGGTTGGCTGCTCCATCAGTTCTCGATGGACAGGATAGGCAGCGCCTGCGTATACGGAGAAGCTGGGTTGGACGAGGCGGAGCGGACACGCAACCAGAAGAAATCGTGGCTGCCCAAGGTCAGGGTCAGCGTGCCATCTTCGCTGATACCCGGGAAAGGTTGCCCGCCGAAGACGTCCCGCAGTCCCCTGCCGGCAAACTGCGGGACGCGCAGCTTGGCGGCCACCGGATGCTGGGAGAGGTTGAAGGCGCACAGGATTGTCTCGCCCTCCACACCTGCCGAGTTGCCACTGGGGAGCTCCCGCAGGTAGGCCAAGACGGCGTCGTGATCGGCCTCAACGTGTTCGAAGCTGCCCAACCCGAACGCCGGGTGGTTCTTCCGGACGCTCAGGATCTGCCGGGTCCAACGCAGCAGGGACCCGGAGTGGGCCGATTCCGCCTCCACGTTGGCCATGGCGTAGTTGTAGACCAACGACTGGATGGGTGGCAGGTACAGCTTCCCCGGGTCAGCGCTGGAGAACCCGGCATTGCGGTCCGGGTTCCACTGCATGGGCGTGCGGACGGCGTCGCGATCGTCCAGCCAGATGTTGTCCCCCATGCCGATCTCGTCCCCGTAGTACAGGAACGGGCTGCCGGGTAGCGAGAGCAGCAACGCGTTGATCAGTTCGATCTCCGCGCGGGAATTGTCCAGCAGGGGTGCCAGCCGACGGCGGATGCCGATGTTGGCGCGCATCCGGGGGTCGGGTGCATACCAGCCCAGCATGGCGGCCCGCTCATCCGGAGTCACCATTTCCAGCGTCAGTTCATCGTGGTTCCGGAGGAACGTGCCCCATTGGGCCCCTTCCGGGATGGCTGGCGTGTCCTGCATGGTCTCGATGATGGGTGCAGCCTTCTGGTCCCGCAGCGCGTAATACAGCCGGGGCATGATGGGGAAGTGGAAGGCCATGTGGCATTCCGGTTCCTCTTCGGTGCCAAAGTACTCAACGACCTCATTGGGCGGCTGGTTTGCCTCCGCAATAATGACGCGACCAGGGTAGCTTTCGTCCACCATGGCACGGAGCCTGCGCAGGAAATCATGGGTGGCGGGGAGGTTTTCGCAGTTCGTGCCTTCCTCCTCGAAAAGGTACGGAATAGCGTCTGCGCGGAACCCGTCAATTCCCTGATCCAGCCAGAACCGGACCACGTCGAAAAGCGCCTCAATGACGGCGGGATTTTCGAAGTTCAGGTCAGGCTGGTGGCCGAAGAAGCGGTGCCAGAAGAATTGCCGGCGAATCGGATCGAAGGTCCAGTTGGATTCCTCCGTGTCCACGAAAATGATGCGGGCATCGGAGTATTTCTCGTCCGTATCGCTCCACACGTAGAAATCGCCGAACGGTCCGTCCGGGTCCTTCCGGGACTCCTGGAACCAGGGGTGCTGGTCAGAGGTGTGGTTGAGCGGCAGGTCAATGATGACCCGGACGCCGCGGGCGTGGGCCTCTGCCACCAGGCGCTTGAAATCGCTGATGGTCCCGAATTCGTCCAGCACCGAGTTGTAATCGGAAATGTCATAGCCGCCGTCCCGCAAGGGGGACTGGAAAAACGGTGGCAGCCACAGGCAGTCAACGCCCAGCCATTGGAGATAATCCAGCCGGTCGATCAAGCCTGAGAAGTCCCCGGAACCATCACCGTTGGCATCCGCAAAGGCCCGCACGAGCACCTCATAAAAGACGGCTTTCCGATACCATAGCGGGTCATGCTGCAGGCCTGGGGCGTTTATTTCAAAGCTGCTTTTAGGGGTGAAGTGCTGGCTGGATCCTTGCGGATTGAAATTCACTTAGGCATTCTCCTCACGCTCAAGATGTGCACCGGGTCCAGGTGCGGATCTCGACGGACATAGTTGTATTCGTTCCATTCCCAGGTTTCACCGGAAATCAGATCATCGACATAGAATCCACCGGCAGCTGTCAGGTCCTGTGGCTCCAGCTCAAGCGCCGCCAGATCCAGGATCACCGTGGCTTCGCGGGTGACATGCGGATCCACGTTGGCCACCACGATGATGGTGTCCTTGGTGCCGTCCGGCATGGTCTTGTGCTTGGAGTACGCCACCGTTGCATCGTCAGTGGTGTGGTGCACGGTGAGGTTTTGCAGGTCCTGCAGGGCAGGGTGGGCGCGCCGCAGGTGGTTGAGCCGGGTGATGAACGGTGCCAGCGTCCTTCCGGACTGCGCTGCCCCGTCCCAGTCACGGGCTTTGTACTCAAACTTTTCGTTGTCGATGTATTCCTCGGCGCCGGGCCGGGCCACGTGCTCGTAGAGCTCAAAGCCCGCGTAGACGCCCCACATGGGGCTGGCTGTCGCCGCCAGGGTGGCCCTGATCTTGAAGGCCGCCGGACCACCGTACTGCAGGTACTCGGTGAGGATGTCGGGGGTGTTGACGAAGAAGTTTGGGCGGAAGTAGGCCGGCGACTCGTGGCTGACCTCGTTGAAGTACGTCTCGATCTCTTCCTTGGTGTTCCGCCAAGTGAAGTAGGTGTACGACTGCTGGAAGCCGGCCCGGCCCAGCGCATGCATCATGGCCGGGCGGGTGAAGGCTTCGGCCAAGAACACTACGCCGTCAACGGTCTTGTTCACTTCGGCAATCAGCCATTCCCAGAACCAGACCGGTTTGGTGTGCGGGTTGTCCACGCGGAAGATCTTCACGCCGTGGCTGACCCAGAGCAGCACGATCCGCAGGATTTCCTTTGACAGGCCCTCAGGATCGTTGTCGAAGTTCAGCGGGTAGATGTCCTGGTACTTCTTCGGCGGGTTTTCCGCGTAGGCGATGGTGCCGTCCACGCGTGTGGTGAACCACTCGGGGTTGGTGCCTACCCAAGGGTGGTCTGGTGCTGCCTGCAGGGCCAGGTCCAGCGCTACTTCGAGTCCCAGTTCGCCGGCCCGCGCCACGAAGGCGTCAAAATCCTCGAACGTGCCCAGGTCAGGATGGATGGCGTCGTGCCCACCGGCCTCGCCGCCAATCGCCCACGGCGAACCCGGATCGTGCGGACCGGCCACCAGGGTGTTGTTGGGGCCCTTGCGGTGCTGGATCCCAATCGGGTGGATGGGCGGCATGTAGAGAACATCGAAACCCATGGCTGCCACGGCATCGAGCCGTTGCGCAGCCGTGCGGAAGTTCCCCGAAGTCCAGGCGCCGGTGGTGTGGTCCTTGACGGCCCCTTCGGAGCGGGGGAAGAACTCGTACCAGGCGCCGCGGCCGGCGCGGTCGCGCTCCACCAGCAGGGGGTAGCGGGCGGAAACGGTGACCAGCTCGCGGATGGGATGGCGGTGTGCCACGTCCACGACGGCGGGGCTGAAGGCTGCGCCCAGGCGTTCCTCCACAGAGCGGCTGGCGTCGCCGATGACCTCTGCTGCGCGGCCCAGGGTTCCGCGGTCAGCGTCAGACCGGGATTCGTCGTAGGCCGCATCGACCAGGAGTGCGGCGCCTTCGGCGAGCATCAGGTCCACGTCCACACCGGCGGCGATTTTCACGTCGGCGTTGTGGTGCCACGTTCCGTAGCGGTCATGCCAGGCCTCAATGGTGAAGGTCCAGTTTCCGGGTTCCGACGGCGTGAGGATGCCTTCCCAGCGGTCGGTCCCCATGCCGCGTACCCCACGGGGTGCGCTCAGGCGGACCCACTGGCGTTGCGCCCCCGAGGCATCGTGCAGGACTGCGCTGACACCCAACTGGTCATGGCCCTCGCGAAATGCGGTGGCGCCAACAACAATGCCTTCGCCGGGGACGGCCTTGGCAGGAAACCTGCCATCTTCGATGACGGGCTGCACTGCGGTGATCGGAAAACGGCCGAAGCGCAGGCCATCGGTGATGCTCCCGGTCGGGTTCGTGGTGGACTCGGCTCTGTTCTCTGGGTTCTTCGTCACAAGCTCGACGTTAGCGAGAAATGCCACGGATTGCTAAGGCTGCGCACTGTTTGGGCGGCACTGGCCGTCATTTCCGGACCGCACTTGTCATTTACCCAAAAGAAACCTCGTGCTTGTTCCCGCTGTGAACGTTCTCGGTTAGTGTGACGCAGGTGAAGGCAATCCGAAGGTTTACGGTCCGTACAGTCCTCCCCGAGCCCATCCGCCCCCTGGCGAGATTGGCCAGCAATCTTCGCTGGTCGTGGCACCGTCCCACAAGGGAGCTATTCGCCACGCTCAACCCCCGCATCTGGGCTGAAAGCGGCAACGATCCCGTCAGTTTCCTGGGCCTGGCCAGCCGCGAAGAGTTCGCCGAGCTGGCCGCTGACCCGGAAGTTGTCGAGCAGATCGCCGCCGCCGCCGCGGACCTGGACCGGTACTTGGAACAGCCGCGCTGGTACCAGGGCCTGGGGGCCGAAGCGCCGGCGGCGATCGCCTACTTCTCCCCCGAGTTTGGCATCACCGAAGTGCTGCCGCAGTACTCGGGCGGCCTGGGCATCCTGGCCGGCGACCACCTGAAAGCCGCCTCGGACCTGGGCGTGCCGTTGATCGGCGTCGGCCTGTTGTACCAGGCGGGGTACTTCAAGCAGTCACTGTCCCGGGATGCCTGGCAGCAGGAGACCTACCCGGTTCTTGACCCCGACGGGCTGCCGCTGACCCTGCTTCGTGAGCCGTCCGAGGAGGGTCAGGGCCGCCCGCTGGAGGTATCCCTGCCCTTGCCCAACGGCCGGCGGCTCCTGGCACACGTCTGGCGGGCCGACGTCGGCCGCGTTCCGCTGCTGCTGCTGGACTCCAACGTTCCGGGCAACGACGACGCGGCACGCGGCATCACCGATCGGCTGTACGGCGGCGGCGGCGATCACCGTCTGCAGCAGGAGCTACTGTTGGGCATGGGCGGCGTCAAGGCCCTGCGTGCTTATCAGCGACTCACCGGCACGCCCGCCCCGGAGGTATTCCACACCAATGAGGGCCACGCCGGGTTCCTCGGGATCGAACGGATCCAGGAACTCATGGCGGGCGAGCAGGCGCTGTCCTTTGATGAGGCGCTGACCGCAGGTCGTGCGTCCACCGTTTTCACCACCCACACGCCGGTCCCGGCTGGTATCGACCGATTCGAAGTGGCCCAGATCAGCCACTTCTTCGAGGCTGGCCTGGCTCCGGACGTGCCGGTGGCCAAGATCTTGGAACTGGGTCGCGAGAATTACGCCGACGGCGACCCGTCAGTCTTCAACATGGCGGTGATGGGCCTACGGTTGGCGCAGCGAGCCAATGGGGTGGCGAAACTGCACGGCGAGGTGTCCCGTGGGATGTTCTCCGCCCTGTGGCCAGGCTTCGACCACGCAGAGGTTCCCATCACCTCGGTGACCAACGGCGTCCACGTGCCCACGTGGGTGGACAGCCGCATCTCCGCGCTGGCCCGCAGCCAGTTCGGCAGCGAGGCGGAAGCCAATGGCCGCTGGGATCTGGCATACAACGTGAGCGACGCCGACGTCTGGACTTTGCGCCGCGAGATGCGCTCCGCGCTGGTCGCCGACGTCCGACAGCGGTTGCGTGCCTCCTGGAAGAAGCGTGGCGCAGCGGACGCGGAGCTCGGCTGGACGGACAACGTCCTGGACCCGGATGTCCTGACCATTGGCTTTGCCCGCCGTGTTCCCACCTACAAGCGGCTCACGCTGATGCTCCGCGAACCGGACCGGTTGAAGGCGCTGCTCCTGCACAAGGACAACCCGATTCAGTTGGTTATTGCCGGCAAGTCCCACCCTGCCGATGACGCTGGCAAGAAGATGATCCAGGAACTGGTGCAGTTCACCGATGACCCGGAAGTGAGGCACCGGATTGCGTTCCTGCCCAACTACGACATCGCCATGGCGCGGACCCTCTTCCCCGGCTGCGACGTTTGGCTGAATAACCCGCTGCGCCCTTTGGAAGCCTGTGGAACCTCGGGCATGAAGGCAGCCCTGAACGGATCGCTGAACCTTTCCGTCCTGGACGGCTGGTGGGATGAAATGTACGACGGCGAAAACGGCTGGGCAATTCCCACCGCCAATAACGGCGCGTCCCCTGAGGAACGCGACGATATCGAGGCCGCGGCACTGTACGAACTCCTGGAAACCCAGGTGGCACCCCGCTTCTACGGCAGCAGCGTTTCCGAGGCCGCGGGGGCGGCAGGACCGTCCACCACCGCCAGCAAGGAAGCGGTGCCCACGCACTGGGTGTCCATGATCAAGCACACCCTGGCGCACCTGGGCCCGCAGGTTTCGGCTGATCGGATGCTCCGCGACTACGTTAATGTGCTGTACCGGCCCGCGGCGGAAGCTGGCAGGACCGCCGTCGCGAATTCCTACGCGCAAGCCCGCACCTTGGCGTCCTGGACCGCCAGCGTCCGTGCCGCCTGGCCGCTGGTCAGCGTGGAACACGTGGACTCGGTGGACGTCTCGGCGGACCCGCAGATCGGCGACACCCTGCAGGTCAACGCCTACGTGGCCTTAAGTACCCTCAAGCCCCAAGACGTCAGTGTTGAGGTGGCCTACGGCAAGGCCGAGGAAAGCGACAGCCTCACGGACGTCACCTTGATCGAGCTCAAGGCCCAGGAAGATCTGGGCGGCGGCCGGCACCTGTTCAGCGGTTCACTGGTGATCGACAGGTCCGGTTCATTTGGCTACACCGTCCGGGTCCTCCCCCGCCACGACGCGCTGGCCTCGAAAGCGGAACTGGGGCTGATCGTGAACGCCTGACACCCCAGGCAGGATTGCAGGCCCAGCCGGGTTGCCTACGTGCGGTAGATGCTGATGGAGTTCGCCTCCACCAGTTCTTTCTCGCCGGAGGCAACCCGGCTTCCTTTTCGTGAGGAGTGCAATGCCGAGGTGGTCACCCGGAGTTCAAAGGCTCTCGGTTTAGTGTTGTCGGCAATGGCCGCCGGGAGCGTGATCTGGACGTCCTCAGTGCTGCCGTTGACTACCACCAGACCGGCCAGTGAACCGTCAGCCGAGCCCAGCAACAGCTGCATGACCCGGTGCTGGGGGTCGTTCCAGCTGTCCATGGACATGGGTTCGCCGTCTTGGTCAAACCAATACAGATAGGACTGTTCGTCCCGGACCGGAAAGTCGTGCCGTTGGGCGGCGAGGAATTCCTTGCGGAGCCGAATGTACCGGGTGGTGCTACGCAGCATTTCCTCGGACTCGGGGGTCCGGGTCCAGTCCAGCCACGCAATGGCGTTGTCTTGGCAGTAGGCGTTGTTGTTGCCCTGTTGGGTGCGGGCCAGCTCGTCGCCGCTGGTGATCATGGGAACGCCCAACGAAATCAGCAGCGAGGCCATCAGGTTGCGGCGCGACTGGGCCCGCTTGGCCAAGATGGCACCATTCTCGGTGGGACCTTCCACGCCATGGTTGTAGCTCCGGTTATCACCGTGGCCGTCCCGGTTCTGTTCACCGTTGGCCTCGTTGTGCTTCCGGTCGAAGGACACCAGATCGTGCAGGGTGAAACCGTCGTGGGCGGTGATCAGGTTCACCGACGCCAGCCGGGAACGCCCGGACCCTTCGAAGAGGGCAGCTGAGCCGGACAGCGAATCGGCGAGCTTAGCCACCGACCCGCCCTGGTTGCCGGCTTCGAGGGCAGCGCGGTCGGCCAGCCAGAAGGTGCGGACTGAGTCGCGGAAGTGATCGTTCCAGTCCACCCAGCCGCCAGGGAACCGTCCTGTCTGCCAGCCGCCGTAGCCCACGTCCCAGGGTTCGGCGATCAGCTTCACGTCTGAGAGGACGGGGTCCGCGGCGACGGCTACCAGGAAGGGGTGGCGGGGATCGAATTCGTTGGCTGCGTTGCGGCACAAGGTCACGGCCAAATCGAACCGGAACCCGTCGATGTGGAATTCACTGACCCAGTAACGCAGCGAATCCAGGACCATCTGGATCACGCGCGGTTCGCCAAAGTTCAAGCTGTTGCCGCACCCGGTGGTGTCGACGTACCGGCCATCGTCGCCGGTACGGTAATAGGTGTTCTCGCCGAGGCCACGGAAGCTGAGGGTCTGACCGTCAGCACCTCCCTCCGCAGTGTGGTTGTAGACCACGTCGAGGATGACTTCCAGGCCGGCCGCGTGCAGGGCCTTGACCATGGCTTTGAACTCGTCCTGGACTGCCTGTGGACCTGCCTGTTGGGCGGCCTGGGTGGCGTAGTCCGGGTGGGGAGCGAAAAAGGCTGCCGTGTTGTAGCCCCAGTAGTTGGTCAGCCCCAAGTCCTGCAAGTGTGGTTCGTCAAGGTGGAAATGCACGGGCAGCAGCTGCACCGAGGTCACGCCCAGCCGGGTCAGGTGATCCACCACTGCAGGGTGGGCCATCCCGGCGTAGGTGCCGCGGAGCTCGGCGGGGACATCGGGATGCAGCATGCTCTGGCCGCGGACGTGCGCTTCGTAGATGATGGTGTCGCGCCACGGAAGCCGGAGCCGGTCATCCGCATCCCAGTCAAAAGCAGCATCCATGCGGACGCTTGTCAGGAATCCATCGTGCCGGTCCACGGCGCGGCCGTAGGGGTCGAGCAGGAGTTGCTGCCCGCCGTCGTCGTCCACGTCTTTGGTGGGAACCGCGAGCGGCAGGGAATCCCCGGTCGACGCCGCACGGAAACCATAACGCGAGCCCACCAGGAGGTCCTCCACAATGCCGTGGTGGACGCCGTGGGTACGGTTAGGCAAGGCCTGCACACGCCACGCACCGCCGGGAGCAATGTAGACGATCTCCAGGTTGGGAATGCCGGGGGCGAAGCACGCCACGTTGGCCCGCCCCGAGCCGTGGCTGCCGCCCGCCCCGGATTCGGAGCGCGGAACACTGATACCTAGCGGAACTGCCGAGGAGGCATCCGTGGTAGACGCGGTGTCGAGAAGCGACATGACTTCACCTAATTTTAGGTCCAGTGAAGCTCCCGGCTGCCAGGCGGCCGGGAGCTTCAGGAAAGGAGGGTTTACTGGGCCGCGCGCTGGCGGGAGACCTCGTACAGTGAGATCCCCACGGCCATGGAAGCGTTGAGGGATTCCATCGCGGAATCGATCGGGATGGAGACGATCTGGTCGCAGTTCTCGCGGACCAGGCGGCTCAGGCCCTTGCCTTCGGAGCCCACCACAATGCACACCGGCTCGGTGGCGAGGGTCAGATCGGGCAGCGACACGTCGCCGTCGCCGTCCAGGCCCAGAACGAAGATGCCCATATTCTTGAACTGCTTCAGGGCACTGTTCAGGTTGGCGGCGCGGGCCACCGGGACGCGGACTGCGGCGCCGGCACTGGTCTTCCAGGCCGAGGCCGTGACGCCCACGGAACGGCGTTCGGGCACGATCACGCCGTGGCCGCTGAAAGCAGAAACGGAGCGGATGATGGCACCAAGGTTGCGGGGATCGGTGATCCCGTCCAGGGCAACGAAGAGCGGCGCGTTGGCAACGTGCCCCTTCTTCCACTTGTCCACGGTTTCCTCGGCGAGGTCGTAGGCATCCTGGTACTCGTACGGCGGGATCTGCAGGACCAGGCCCTGGTGCACAGCGTCATCGGTCATGCGGTCAAGTTCTGGCTTGCCGGTTTCCAGCAGCGGGATGCCGCGTTCGGCAGCGAGCTTCAAGGATTCCTTGACCCGGTCATCCATTTCGATCCGGATGGCGATGTGCAGGGCCTTCGCGGGAATGCCTGCGCGGAGTGCTTCCACCACCGAGTTGCGGCCGGTGACGACTTCTTCGGTGGCACGGCCCTTGGGGCCAGTCCGGCTGGCACCGGCGCTGCGGGCACCGGGGCTGCGCTTGGCGGCGGAGCGCTCGGCAAGCTGCCGGGACTTATGCGCCTTGTGATAAGGACGGTCCTCGGCCTTGGGGGTGGGACCCTTGCCTTCCAGAGCCTTGCGGCCGTGGCCACCGGTTCCGATGGTGGGGCCCTTCTTTGCCTTGATTGATCGGCGACCATTGTTGGCCATTTGTGTTCCACCCTTGATTGTTATGACTGAGTCTGCCTACCAGTCTACGGACAGTAGAATAATCGGCTCAATCGGGCGATACCCCCTCAGCTACGCTTCAGGCTCCAGGTGGCCCCATCGGCGCTGTCTTCCACCACGACGCCGGCTTCGGCCAGGGTGTCGCGGATGGCGTCTGAGGCAGCCCAGTCCTTCTCGGCCCGCGCTTTGGACCGGGCCGCGAGTTGGGCTTTCACCAAGACATTCAGCGCGGACGATTCTCGACCGCCGGTCACCGGGCGGGCCACGGCGTCCAGGCCGAGTACCCCCGTCATGGTGGTCACCGTGTGCAGTGCGAGCTGGGCTTCGCGGTCGTTGCCCTCGGCGAGTGCGGTGTTGCCGGCGCGGACGCACTCGTGGAGTGCGGCGAGTGCACGGGGAACATTGAGGTCATCGTCCAAGGCTTCCTCGAAGGCGGCCAGGCTGTCCGACGTGCCGAAATGTCCAGCCACGAAGCCGAAATCCGTGCCGAAGCGGGCCACTGCCTTGGCGATAAACCCATCAATGCGTTCGACGGCGGCTGCGGCCTCTTCCAGTGAGGTGGGCCGGTAGTCGAGGATAGAGCGGTAGTGGGCCTGGCCCAGGTAGTAGCGCACCACCCTGGCTGGCGCCAGTTCCAGCATCTGGGCCGGGCTGATGGTGTTGCCGATCGACTTGGACATCTTTTCGCCCTGGTACGTCACCATGCCGTTATGCATCCAAAAGTTGGCGAAGCCGTGACCGGCGGCCTGGGACTGGGCCATCTCGTTTTCGTGGTGCGGGAACCGCAGGTCCAGTCCCCCACCGTGGATGTCGAATTCGGAGCCGAGGTACTTGGTGACCATGGCCGAGCATTCCAGGTGCCAGCCCGGCCGGCCTGTTCCCCACGGCGACGCCCAGCTGGCCGTGGCGGGCTCGCCGGCCTTGGCGCCCTTCCACAGCGCAAAGTCGCGGGGGTCCTTCTTGCCGCGCGGATCAGCGTCCGGCGCCGCCTGCATGTCGTCGATGTTTTGCCGGGTCAGTGAGCCGTAGCGCGGCCAGGACCGGACGTCGAAGTAGACGTCGCCGGACTCGTCCAAGGCGGGGTAGGCATGTCCGCGCTCAATGAGCTGCTGGATGAGGGCGTGCATTTCCGGGATGTGGCCGGTGGCGCGGGGTTCATAGGTGGGCCGCGATACGCCGAGTGCGTCGTAGGCGTTACCGAACTCCTGCTCGAAACGGTAAGCCAGTGCCCACCATTCTTCCGCCGCAACGTCGCTGGGGCCAGTACTGAACTCTGCTTGGAATGACGCCTCAGATTTCGCCAGGATCTTGTCGTCAATGTCAGTGACATTGCGGACCACCGTGACCCGAAGGCCGCGATAGGTGAGCCAGCGTGTCAGCTGGTCGAAAGCGATAGCCGAGCGGATGTGCCCTACATGCGGCATCCCCTGCACGGTGGCGCCGCAGTAGTAGAGGCTCGCCTGACCCTCGATCAAGGGAGCGAAAGCACGAACTTCGGCGGAGGCAGTGTCATAGAAGCGCAGGGTCACCGGTCCAGATTAGCCGATCACGGCGCTGGCCCGGGGATACACCAAGGCTGTGGCCACTGCAGGGATACCTTCGCCGCGGCCGGGAAATCCCAGGCCATCACTGGTGGTGGCAGTGACGCTGATAGGTGCGCCCGCTGCATCGCTAAGGACCCGCTGCGATTCTTCACGCCGTGGCCCGAACTTTGGCCGGTTGGCAACGAACTGCACGGCCACGTTGCCAATCTCGAAACCTGCTGCGCGGACAATCCGTGCTGCTTCGGCCAACAGTGTTACCCCGGAAGCGCCGGCAAACTCTGGCCGGTCAGTGCCGAAGTGCGTGCCCAGATCGCCAATACCGGCTGCCGAGAACAGGGCGTCCGCCGCGGCGTGGGCCACCGGATCGCCGTCCGAATGGCCGGCCAGGCCGCGCTCACCGGGCCATAACAGTCCGCCGAGCCAGAGAGGCCGGGCTGGTTCGTCGGGATCGTAGGCGTGCACGTCGATGCCGATGCCGGTGCGCGGAATGATCATGGAACTATCCTTCCACCCATCGTCCGCCGAGCGGACCTTCCAATAAGCCTTCGGCCAAGATGAGGTCTAAAGGTGTGGTGATTTTCAGCGATTGCGACGATCCGCGCACCACATGGACGGCCGCGCCGAGCATTTCCACCAACATGGCATCGTCGGTGACTGCGGCAGCGGCCTCGGCAGGGAGGTTCACGGCAGCCTGGTGGGCGGCAAGCAAGGTGGCCAACTCGAAGCCCTGTGGCGTCTGGACCGCGCGCAGGTCCTCGCGCGGCGCCGTTCCCGTCACCACTTCGGGAGCAATTCCAGCCGCTGTCCCCGTGGTGGCGGCGACCGTCTTCACGGTGTCCACCACAGCGATGGCAGGGATGACAGCCTTGGCACCAGCAGCCAGAGCGCTGGCTACCCGGTGGAAAACAGCCTCGGGAGTCAGTGCTCGCGCGGCGTCATGGACCAATACCGCTTCCACGTCCGGTACCAGGGCCGCCAGCCCGGCCCGGACGGAGTCTGCCCTGGTGGCGCCGCCGGAAACCACCGTGAGGAGGGGGCCGCCGTCGGCCAGTTCCGCCCGGAAGTCATCGCATAAAGCCCGGAGGCCGTCGTCGCCCGCGGGCAGGACCACGCAGATCTGGCTGCCGACCCCGGCTGCCACGATGCCCCGTAAGGCATGGATCAAGATGGTGTCGCCGCCCAACGGAACGGCGGCCTTGGGCATGCCGTAGCCCAGCCGTTGCCCCGACCCCGCAGCCACCAGGACCACCGCTGTCAGCGGAGACGTGGAAGATTCGCTCATGCGGACCAGCCTACGTCGCGGCCCGACGCCGGGCTACCGCGTCATTGTGCAGCCGTTTTTGGGCAAAAGAAACCCCAGCAGCATCTTTCGATGCCACCGGGGTTCAATTCTCAGGAAGCCAGAACCTCGTCAAGAACGCTTGCTGCCTTCTCTTCGTCGGTCTTTTCAGCCAACGCCAGTTCGGAGATCAGGATCTGCCGAGCTTTGGCCAGCATGCGCTTCTCGCCAGCGGAAAGACCACGATCGTGATCACGGCGCCACAGGTCGCGGACAACCTCTGCAACCTTGATGACGTCACCGGAGGCAAGCTTTTCCAAGTTTGCCTTGTACCGGCGCGACCAGTTGGTGGGTTCTTCGGTGAACTCGGCGCGGAGAACGTCAAATACGTGTTCCAGGCCTTCCTTGCCCACAACGTCCCGAACCCCAACTAGGTCAACGTTCTCTGCTGGAACTTCAATGGTCAGATCACCCTGTGCCACCTTGAGCTTGAGATACATTTTCTCTTCGCCCTTGATGGTGCGCATCTTGATTTCTTCAATCTTTGCTGCACCGTGGTGAGGGTAAACAACTGTCTCGCCAACCTCAAATACCATGTGGACATATCCCCTTTCCCGGCAATCAGTTTATCACGTTTAAGGCATATGACTGGCCGCAGAAAGCTCCTACAACCGCGCAAATACGCGGAAAATGGGCCGGATCAGCCCCCTCCGACCCCTTGACGAAAGCGGATAATAGTGCATCCGAGCTCACATGCCAAGGATGATATGACACTCCCGAATCATCATTTGGACTGCTTTGCGGATAGGCTAAGGGCTGAAAAATGTTTCAAGTCTCTCGAGGAGTACTGACGTGCGTTTCACTGCGATGAATCGGGCCCGGCGCGGCAAAATGGCACTCACGGCCGGCGCCTTGGCCGTAGGCCTGCTGACGGTTTCAGGCTGCGGCTACATCACGCCGCAGCAGACCACTGCCCAATACGCGGCTTCGGATGGCATTGTGGCCAACCTGGGTCCGCTGAAGCTCAGCAACTTCATGGTGATCTCCGCAGGCGCCGAACAGCCTGGCCGCGTCCTTGGCGCCGTCTATAACTCTTCTTCACAGCCGGTCACCTTGACAGTCCGCGGCGCTGAAGGCTCGCAGACGCAGGTTCCGGTCCCGGCCAACTCGTACACGCTGCTCAATGACAGCTCTGACGAGGCCATCTTGAGCACCACCGGCGGCCCTGCCGGCTCTCTGGTTGACCTGCAGATCAGCGAGAACGGCACCAACGTCAACGAAACTGTCAAGGTTCCGGTCTTGGACACCACGCTTGAGGAGTACAAGGGCTACCTGCCCGCCGGCAGCACCGTGGCACCCACGCCCACCGCCTCGGAGTCCGCTGCCGCCACCGGCCACTAGTCAGCGCGTCCGCCGCCCGGCGTGGCGGCGGACGCGACAGACAGTAAAAGGGAGGAGCCAACCGGCTCCTCCCTTTTTGCTGCCTGCGTTCAGCAGGTGCTGTTACGGCTCGAACTTGTACCCCAAGCCACGCACGGTGACCAGGTAGCGGGGCGCAGAGGGATCGGGTTCGATCTTGCCGCGCAGCCTTTTCACGTGCACGTCAAGGGTCTTGGTGTCCCCCACGTAGTCCGAGCCCCAGACCCTGTCGATGAGCTGTCCGCGGGTCAGTACCCGGCCGGAGTTCCGCAGCAGCATTTCCAGCAGCTCGAATTCCTTGAGCGGCAGCAGGACCTGCTCGCCACTCACGCTGACCACATGCCGCTCAATGTCCATCCGGACCGGGCCGGCCTGGACCGTGGCGGAAATGAGCTCTTCCGGCTCGCCCTGGCGGCGCAGCACGGCCCGGACCCTGGCCACGAGTTCACGGGAGGAGTAGGGCTTGGTGACATAGTCGTCGGCACCGAGCTCCAACCCCACCACCTTGTCGATCTCGGAATCCTTGGCCGTCAGCATGATCACCGGGACGGAGGAACGCTGCCGAAGTTGGCGGCATACTTCGGTGCCGGACAGTCCCGGCAATTGCAGATCCAGGAGCACCAGATCGGCGCCGTTACGGTCGAACTCGGTAATGGCGTCCAGGCCGTTGTCCACCACCTCGACGTCAAAGCCTTCTTTGCCCAACAGATAGGACAGCGGGTCGCTGAACGATTCCTCGTCCTCGACAATCAAAATCCTGCTCAAGCGTTAGCTCCTCGTTCGGTTGCGCCGGCGGCGCGGGATACTGGGGTGGAGTGTGGTGCGACGGCAGCGCCACTTGCCACGGCAGAGGTGCCCAGAGCCGCGGCGGGCTGCTGATTGGCGGGCTGCGCGTCGTCGTCGGCGTCCTGGCCTTCCATTTCCGGCAGGCGCAACGTGAAGGTGGAGCCCTTGCCCGGCTGGGACCACACGGTGATTTCGCCACCGTGGTTGGAGGCCACGTGCTTGACGATGCTCAGGCCCAGGCCGGTGCCGCCAGTATGCCGGGAGCGGGCTGCATCCACACGGTAAAAGCGTTCGAAGATGCGTTCCTGGTCTTCCGCGGTGAGTCCGGGGCCCTGATCGGTCACCGAAATCGACACCAGCCCGTCCTTCACCCGGACGCCAAGCCCCACCCTGGTGTCCATGGGCGAATAGCGAATGGCGTTGTCGATCAAGTTGCGCAGCGCTGTGACCAGCAGATCCTGGTCCCCGAAGACGGTGCTCTCGATACGGGCGCCCACCACAATGCTGATGTTCTTGCTCTCGGCGGGCAGTTGCGACCGGTCCACCGCCTCGTTGATGACCGCGTTCACGTCTACCGGACCGCCCTGCTGGACCACGCTGGCGCCCTGCAGCCGGGACAGTTCAATGATGTCTTGGACCAGCGCCGCCAGCCGGCCGGATTCCTTGTGCATGCGCGTTGCAAAGCGGCGGACCGCCAACTCGTCATCAGCCGAGGATTCAATGGCCTCGGCAAGCAGCGAAATGGCACCCACCGGAGTCTTGAGTTCGTGTGAGACGTTGGCGACGAAGTCGTTGCGGATCTCTTCGGTCCGGGTAATTTCGGTGCGGTCGTCGGCGAGCAGAAGGATATATTCCTCACCCAGCATGGCTGCCCGGACCTGGACAATGATGGTGCCCTGGCCCAGCGGGCCGCGCTGGAGCTCGAGCTGCTTTTCCAGGATCACGCCGTCGCGGCGGACGCCCGCCGTCATGTGCAGCAGCTCTGCGTGGACCACAGTGTGTCCGCGGACCAGGCCGTAGGCGTAGGCGGCGGGGCTGGCCCGGACCACGCCGTCGATCGCGTCAACCACCACAAAGGCGCGTCCGACGACGGCCAGCACCTCTGCGGCGCCGGCGGGCAGGGCGAGGTCCGCGGCGTCGACGTCGAAGTCCAGGAGCCTGCGTTGCCGCTCGCTCACCCGGTAGGCGAGCACGCCGAACGTGCCAAGCGCCAGGCCAACGAGGCCAGCCACCACACCGATGAGCATAGGATTCACGGGTCCAGCTTATGCCGTGGGGTGCCCGCATCCGGCGCGTCTGGACCTGCTGAGCCGACGGTTCAACTAACGTTCACCTTGAACGGCCCAATCGTTTACCGCGCACTGGCAGAGTTACGGGTTGGAGTGCCGAACGGCGACACGATTCCTGCTGCCCTTTCGCGGGTTGGCCGGAGTTCCAAGGAAAGGACGCCTAGTGCGTAAGGTTTTTCAGGAAGAGCTCACCCAGGTAGGTGACCAGCTGCTGGAGATCTCCCGGCTGGTCAGCGAAGCGTTGAAGAAGGCCACCACCTCATTCGAGGTAGCTGACGTGGATCTCGCCCAGGACGTCATTGCCGCTGACGCACGCATTGACTTCCTCCAGAACAGTCTCGATGAGCGCGCCATCGACATCCTGGCCCTGCAGGGCCCGGTTGCCAGCGACCTGCGCATGATCGTGGGATCGCTGCGGATGAGCGCCTCACTGGAACGAATGGGAGACCTGGCCCGGCACATCGCCCAGCTGGCCCGCCTCCGTTTCCCCTCGACGGTCATCCCCGCACCCATGACGGCCACCTTCACCCGGATGGCGGAACTGGACCAGATCATCGCGGACAAGCTGTCCGTGCTCCTGGAAACCCGCGACCTGGAGGTGGCCCGCGACATCCTCAAGGCCAACTCCGAAATCAACGATCTGCACCTGAGCGTCTTCAAGGCAATCGCCTCGCCCGACTGGGCCGAGTCCGCCGCCACCACCGTGGACGTGGCCCTGGCCAGCCGTTACTTTGAACGCTTCGCCGATCACGGCGTGTCCGTGGCGCAGAAGGTCACCTACCTGGTCACCGGCGCCTGGCAGCCGTATGGCAACAGCGAACTCAGCTAACCGCTTTCCCACATACGACGTCGGCCCGGCCACCT
Source organism: Arthrobacter ulcerisalmonis (assembly GCF_900609065.1). Taxonomy (GTDB): domain Bacteria; phylum Actinomycetota; class Actinomycetes; order Actinomycetales; family Micrococcaceae; genus Arthrobacter; species Arthrobacter ulcerisalmonis. Next base: position 21,385 of record NZ_UXAU01000024.1, read on the forward strand.
TTTCAGGTGACCGGGCCGACGTCGTTAATGCGTTGTTGCTACTTTTTGCCCTGATTGGCCACGGCCTGGATGGCTGAGGCTGCGGCGTCCGGGTCCAGGTAGGTGCCGCCGATCTTGACGGGCTTGAAGTCCTCGTCGAGATCGTAGACCAGCGGGATGCCGGTGGGGATGTTCAGGCTGGCGATGGCGTCGTCGCTGATGCCGTCCAGGTGCTTGACCAGCGCGCGCAGCGAGTTGCCGTGGGCGGTGACCAGGACGGTCTTGCCGGCCTTGAGGTCAACCTTGATGTCCGACTCCCAGTACGGCAGCAAACGGACCAGGACATCCTTGAGGCATTCGGTGCGGGGCAAATCATCACCGAGGTCGGCGTAACGGGGATCGTGGGCCTGCGAGAACTCGCTGTCGTCGGACAGGACCGGCGGCGGGGTGTCGTAGCTGCGGCGCCACTCAATGAACTGCTCTTCGCCGAACTCGGCAAGGGTCTGGGCCTTGTCCTTGCCCTGCAGTGCGCCGTAGTGGCGCTCGTTCAGGCGCCAGTCGCGCTTGACCGGGATCCAGCCACGATCAGCCTTGTCCAAGGCCATGTTGGCGGTGTTGATGGCACGCTTCAACAGCGACGTGTAAAGAACGTCCGGCAGGAGATCGTGCTCAACCAAAAGCTCGCCGCCGCGGACGGCCTCGGTGCGTCCCTGGTCGTTGAGGTCAACGTCCACCCAGCCGGTGAACAGGTTCTTGGCGTTCCATTCGCTGTGGCCGTGGCGCAGCAAAATCAGCTTATAAGTCATGATTTTCATCCTAGCCGAGTAACATTGCGGGAGGCGTTGCGTTACTTTCCTGTGGACCTTGGCTGGCTCGGTGCCGGTATGCGCCGCTGCCCGCCCGGCCAAAGCTATAAGGTAGGGCGGTGGTGCAAAAGGCAGAGCGGGTGGACGCCCCGCAGATCTCCGGCAAGCGGGCTGGCCGGCCCGGTCGTCCGGTCGGCAACGTCACCCGCGGCACCACCAACCCCAACCGGATGCGCCGCGTGGACCGCTGGGTCACCGGACCGCAGGCCTGGCGCCTCCGCACCGCGACGGACCCCCTGGTGGTGGACCTGGGCTACGGCGCAACGCCCGCCACCGCCGTCGAACTTTACGAACGCCTTGCCGTCCTGCGACCGGACGTGCGGGTGGCTGGCGTGGAAATCGAGCCGGCTCGGGTGCGGGCGGCGCTCCCGCTGCAGCGTCCAGGACTGAGCTTCCACGTGGGCGGGTTTGAGCTTCCCGTTCCGGGCCGCCCCGTCCTGGTGCGCGCCTTCAATGTGCTCCGCCAGTACGAGGAGGCGGACGTTGGCGGAATTTGGCGGCTGGTTCAGGATCGGCTGGCGCCCCAAGGGCTGTTCATCGACGGGACGTGCGACGAGATCGGCAGGCGCGTCTGCTGGATCGCGCTGGACTCGCAGCGCCCGCTGTCGTTGAGCTTTTCCGTGCGTTTTGGCAGTTTCGAACTTCCGTCAGAGGTTGCCGAACGGCTGCCCAAGGCGCTGATCCACCGGAACGTTCCGGGTGAGCCAGTGCACGCGCTGCTGCAGGCGATGGACCGCGCGTGGCTGGAAAGCGCGCCGCTTGCATCGTTCGGGAACAGGCAGCGCTGGCAAGGGATGTGCCGCGGCCTGCGCGACGCCGGCTGGCCGGTCCACGACGGGCCAGCCAGGTGGCGCCTGGGCGAACTCACTATCGGCTGGGATGCCGTCGCGCCAGCTTAGGTTGCGCGGGCCCGCTGGCGGGTCCGGCTACCAGGGGCCGTAGGGTCCCATGTTGCGGCTACCGCCGCGGCCAGCGTCCTTGAGGGCCGGCCGAACGTCTGCGAGGTAGACACAGGCGGCCGTCACGGCGGCCAGACCAAAGAGTCCCAGGGTGCCGAAGATTCCGCCGCCACCGCTGCTCCCGAAGAGGGAGATGGCGCCGACCAGGGTTGCGCCGCCCGTCAGCGCCAGCCAGAACGACTTGGTGCGCTTGCCGGTTGCCTCAAAGGCATCTCCGCGGTGCCGCACGCAGTCCACCACAGCCCAGAGTTCGAGCCCCAGCGCCACCAGCGCCAGGAGGAAAAACACTGCCGTCTCAACGGGCCGAATAATCATTTCACCATCCACAGCGCCCAGCCTATCCTTTCAACCGGTCCAGCGCCTGCGTCAGGTCGGCCCAGAGGTCCTCGACGTTTTCCACGCCGACGCTGAGGCGAATGAGATCTTCCGGTACGCTGACCGGCTCAGCCGCGTGCCGGCGTCGTCGTTCGATCAGAGACTCGACGCCGCCCAAGGAGGTGGCCTGCAGCCAGAGTTCAAGGGCGCGGACTAGGTGATCTGCGGCGTCCGCGGCAGACACCCCGGGCACAGGTGCGAGCTGGATGCAGACGATGGACCCGAATCCGGTCATCTGCGCTTTCGCCCGGTCATGGCCCGGGTGCGTGGGCAGTCCGGGGAAAAGAACGGTGCCGATCAACGGGTGGGCCTCAAGGCGCTCCGCGACGGTCTGTGCCGATTCCTGCGACCGCGCCACGCGTAGCGCAAGCGTCCGGAGGCCGCGGAGCGCAAGCCAGGCCTCAAAGGGGCCGGCGATGCCGCCGTGGATGGTGCGGTGGTGGAGCAGTGCGGCGCGAAGGTCCGGGTTCGAGGTCACCAGCGCGCCCAGCACCACATCGGAATGGCCAGCCAGGTACTTGGTCACCGAGTGAAGCACGACGTCGGAGCCCAGTTTCAGGGGCTGCTGACCCAGCGGGGTGGAAAAGGTATTGTCGGTCACCACGATCGCACCGGCCCGGTGGGCTGCCGCGGCCAGGGCCTCAACCTCGGCAATGCCGAGCATGGGGTTGGTGGGACTCTCCAGCCAAAGCATGCTGGCGGGGCGGGAGCCGTCCCCACCCTGCGATCCTGGCGCGTCTGCCAGCGCCGCCACCACAGCCTCCGTGTCGGCAATATCCACTTGTCGGAGTTCGATGAAGCCTTTTTGCGCCAACTCTCCGGCCATCACCAACGTGCCGGAATAGCTGTGGGTAGGCATCACCAACACGCCGCCAGCCGGGATAAGCGAAAGTGCCGAGCTCACCGCAGCGAGCCCGGATGCATAGAGCAGCCCGGGAAGTTCCGCGCCTTCCAACTGTCCCAGGGCTTCCTCGAACGGGTCCCAGGTGGGGTTGGAATACCGGCCGTACCCGCGATCGCCGTCAGCCAACGGGCCGGTCCCAAAGTAGGTGGAGGAGAGGACGATCGGCGGGTTGACCGGCTCATCCCGTTCCCTGGGTGGGCGGGCGGCAGCCACCACCAGCGTCTCGGCGGAAAGGGCAGCCAACTGCTGTTCAGAAAGACTCATTCGAAAAGCGTACTGTCCGGCGCGGATCCGGGAGAAAGCCCGGACCCGTTCCGTCATCCACATACGCGCGGGGCAGTGACACGTTGCCAGCAAGGATCGGTAGGCTGGTGCGGTGAGCACACAAGAGGCAGGCCTATTCATCGCATTCGAGGGCGGCGATGGTGCTGGCAAATCCACCCAGGCGCGGCTGCTGGCGGATGCCCTCACGGCCCGCGGGCTCACTGTGCTGCAAACCCGCGAACCCGGTGGTACCCCTATTGGCGAGAGGCTGCGCTCCCTAGTTCTGGATCACGGCCACGGGCACATCGACGCGCACACCGAGGCCCTGATCTTCGCGGCGTCCCGGGCCGCGCACGCCAGCCAGGTGATCCGGCCAGCCCTTGACCGCGGCGACATTGTCCTGACGGACCGGTACATCGACTCGTCGGTGGCCTATCAGGGCGCTGGCCGGGATCTCGGCGAAGACGCCGTCCGCACCCTGAATGAGTGGGCTACGTCGGGACTGCAACCGCACCTGACGGTGTTGCTGGATGTTGATCCCGCCGTCGGGCGCCAGCGCCGAACCGCCGGTGACGCTGCGGAAGACCGGCTCGAATCCGAGGCGGACGAATTCCACGCCCGGATCCGCGCGGCGTTCCTGGATCTTGCGGCGAACCGGCCAGACGGATATCTCGTCCTCCCCGCCCACCTGAGTGTCGCGGAACTCGCCGCCAGGATTCTGGAACGCGTGACCTTCCTGCACAGCGTTGCGGCTGGGACCCGCCCCGGGCTCGTGGCGCCGTGAGCGTCTGGGACGACCTTCAGGGCCAGCCCGCCGTCGTCGAGCAACTGCGGCAAGCTGCCAGCGGCGACGCCCTGACGCACGCTTGGTTGTTTACCGGCCCCCCAGGCTCGGGCCGGTCCAACGCGGCCAAGGCTTTCGCCGCGGCTTTGAATTGCGACCAGGACAATGTGAACCAGCGAGGCTGTGGGATATGCGCCGCCTGCCGGACCATCCTCGGCGAAACCCACTCTGACGTGACGTTTGTGCGGACCGAAAAGGTCACCATCACCATCGACGAAGCCCGCGAACTGGTAGCCAAGGCGGGAAACCGGCCGTCGTCCGGGCGGTGGCGGATCATTGTGGTCGAAGATGCTGATCGGATGGCCGAGCGCACCACCAACGTGCTCCTCAAGGCCATCGAGGAGCCCACGCCGCGGACGGTGTGGATGCTGTGCGCCCCGTCGCCCGCGGACGTCCTGGTCACCATCCGGTCGCGGTGCCGTAGCGTTGGCCTTCGCCTGCCACCTGCCGCCGACGTCGCGGCACTGCTGGTAAAGCGCGACGGCGTGGATCCAGTTTTGGCCGAACGTGCGGCACGTGCCGCGCAGAGCCACGTGGGGATCGCCCGCCGGCTGGCGCGCGATCCCGGTGCGCGGGAGCGGCGACTGGAAACGGTGCGCTTTCCCTTGTCGCTGCGCGGGGTTACGGCTGCTGTGATGATGGCGGACAAGCTGGTGAAAATCGCCACGGCAGAGGCCAACAGTTCCAACGAGGAACGCGACGCCGCGGAGAAGATCGCCCTGCTGGCCACCCTTGGCGCACCGGAATCCGGCACACTCCCACCGGCCATGCGCAGCCAGGTCAAGCAACTCGAAGACGACCAGAAACGGCGTGCGAAGAGGTCCATCACCGATTCGCTGGATCGGACCCTGACGGACTTGATGTCCTTCTACCGGGACGTGCTCATCATTCAGTTGGGCGACGCCGTCGAACTCGTCAATGCTGAGCTGCGCCACGAACTCGAGGAGTTCGCCAGCCGTTCCACCCCCGAAACCACGCTGGCCAGGATGGATGCCATCAACAAGGCCCGCGAACGCATTACCACCACCAACGTTGCACCGCTGTTGACCATAGAGTCCATGGCAGCCAGCCTGATCTGACCCTTTCAAGGAGACCCGATGACTGCCCGTCCCCTGCCCATCCGACGACGATCCATGGGTTCAACGCTTCGCGCCGCCGGTGCCTTGGCGCTGGCCCTGGCGCTGGCGTCCTGCACCGTAGTCGACGGCGGCAAGACCCAGGAGACCGCCACCGGAAAAGCCGATCCCAGCATCGTCGCGGCAGCGCCGTCGGAGCTGGCGGACTACTACTCCCAGACGGTGGTGTGGGAACCGTGTGAGCGCGAATTCCAGTGCGCCAAGGTCACCGTTCCCAGCGACTACGCCGCGCCCAAAGGCGAGACCATCCAGCTGGCGGTGTTGCGGGCGCCCAGCACGGGATCCAAGACCGGCAGCCTGTTGGTGAACCCTGGCGGGCCGGGAGCGTCGGGCTTCGACTTTGTCCGCGACGGCGCCAACACCCAGTTCCCCACCACGGTGCGGGACGCGTTCGACCTGGTGGGCTTTGATCCACGCGGCGTGAAACGCTCAGCCCCCGTCACCTGCATGACGGACGCCGAACGTGACGCGTCCCGGGCCAAGATCTACGACCTGGATTCGGACAACGGTGTTGCGGCGTTGGTTGCCGACAACAAGGTCATAGCGGAACAGTGCGCCCAGCAGACCGGGCCGATCATGGCGCACATTGACACCGTCAGCGCGGCCAAGGACCTGGACATCCTCCGGGCCGTGGTCAACGACGCCAAGCTGAACTACGTGGGCTATTCCTACGGCACGTTCCTGGGCTCCACGTACGCCTCGCTGTTCCCGAACAACGTGGGCCGCATGGTGCTGGACGGCGCCTTGGATCCGGCCATCAGCAACGAGGAACTCACCAGCGGCCAGGCAGTCGCCTTCGAAAAGTCGTTGGCCGCCTATGTGGCCAGCTGCCTGCGGCAGAACGGTTGCCCGCTCAGCGGCGATGTTGAGTCCGGCGTCCAGCAGATCCGGGACCTGATCGCTGCTGTCAAGGAGACGCCGCGCACAGCCAAGGACGGCCGGTTGGTCAACGCCACCATGTTCGTCAGCGGCCTGATCACCCCGCTGTACAACGACCAGAGCTGGCCGGCCCTGACGCAGGCACTCCAGGCGGCAACCCAGGGCGACATGAGCCCCATGCTGCGCCTGGCGGACCTCGGCGCCGACCGGGCCGCCGACGGCACCTACACGTCCAATTCAGCCTTTGCGTTCAACGCCATCAACTGCCTGGACTACCCCATGGTGACCGATTTGGCCGCCATGCGGGCCGAGCAGCAGACACTGATCCAGGAGTCCCCCACCTTCGGGTACTTCTTCGCCTTCGGCGGCACCAATTGCACGGACTGGCCATACAAGAACATCCGCACCCCGGCACCGGTCCAGTACACCGGCGACTCCCCCATTGTGGTGATCGGCACCACCGGAGATCCCGCCACGCCCGTTCAGTGGGCTGGCTCGCTCCGCAAGCAATTGGGCAACGCCTCATTGCTGACGTGGCAGGGCGAGGGCCACACCGCCTATGGCCGGTCCAACAGCTGCATCGAAGACGCGGTGGACGACTTCCTCCTCAGCGGCCAAGTACCTGCCGACAACACCCTCTGCTGACTCCAGCTCCATTTTGACCCGGGCGCCGGGCCTCCATTACAGTTGACTCTTGCGTGAAGCGCCCGGTTCGCCGGAAAGTTCACGCGGTGCTTCCTTAGCTCAGTCGGTAGAGCGTTTCACTCGTAATGAAAAGGTCATCAGTTCGATTCTGATAGGAAGCTCGGGCAAAACCCCGTATTTTCGTCGATAGCGACGTTGGTACGGGGTTTTTTGCTGGTTAAACCGGTTGATTAGCACATCGTGATCGCCCTTCCAAAGCTCCGCCGTCGGCCTACGGAATAGGGACGTGCTCGTCGACCGTGCGGTTGTACGGCGCCCTGTCAGGGCAGTCGATGGAGGCCGTGACGGGACCTTCTGGCTGGTCCGTGTAGCGCACGCAAGCGTTGACCGTCCGCTGCTCACCGAACAGTCCCCCGCTGGTGGTCACGTGCTCTTCAAAGTAGAGGTCTGCGTAGAAGACGTCCTCCTCCCAGCCGAAGTCGTACACGTGGGCGCCTCCGGCGTTCATCTTCGTCGCCATGAGGATCCGGTCGCTGGTGTCGTTGGTCGAGACAACGTGCGTGAACCAAGGCAGGGCTTCAGTGGCCTGGTCGCGAATGGCAGACCTGGCTATGTCGTCGATTGACGGCCGACATCCCGCCAGACCGAGAGCGACCATGATAGCCAGGCAGACCGTGGTGAACCTTCGCATTCTTCCCCCCAATCATTTGTTGACCCAGCCTAGCCTCCACCGGTAGGCCTTCCACGAGTGACAGCAGTGGCATAAACTGTGGGCGTTGAAGGAGTTGACGTGACCATCCAGGATCACCACAGCCAGACGAATAGACCCGACGCTCTCACCGCATGGATCGACGCCGCCGATATTTCGTTCAACCAAGAAGATCTCGTGGCCGCCCTGCAGGAAATGACGCGAAGCACCACGGCTACTGCCCTCCCAGCGCACGATCAAGCCTTTTGGGCCGAGCATTCCGGAATCGATGCATCGCGCAGCCGCAGGAACGTGGCTGCACGGAATGCCGCGAACCGCGTTCTTTTGGATTCCTCGACCATCCCCGCCTCTGCTGTTGCCGAGCGAATGGAACTGTCAGCGTCCACCGTCAGGCATTACAAGGCTGCGCATAAGTTGTATTCCTACCTGGTCAATGGAAAACTCGCCTTCCCCGACTGGCAGTTCATCAACGCCGGAAAGCTAGCACTGCCCGCCTTGGAGGATGTCTTGGCGGCGTTGCCGTCAGACCTGCATCCACAATCGGTTGCTGGCTTCTTCCTGACACCGCAACCAGATTTGGTCCTGAATGGCGAACCCGTCTCGGCCAAAGCCTGGCTAGCGGAAGGTGGCAATAAAGACCTGGTCGTCAGCCTGGCCAAAGATTTGGCTGCCGGGAACTGACCATGGACCAGTACCCTCCCAGCATCGAAGAGCTGCGGACACTGGGATTCACCACCAAGGTCTTAACGAAATCCACGGTGCTCTGGCGCGTTCACTTCACCACCTCACAGCACATCGTGCCGTGGAACAGGCTCAGGACCTGGGGCCCCGTCGCCAGTGCACGCTGGGCCCCACACCCGCCACCGCCCCAGGACGCCGCTCCGCTGGGGGCGGCGTATCTGGGCGAAGACGTCCTCACCTGTTTGGCGGAAGTTTTTCAACTGACCCGCTTCGTCGACGTAGATCGGGATACTCCCTACATCACCGCCCTCCGTCTGAACCGTGACATCACCACTGTTGACCTGACCGGCCACTGGCTGCTCTCGGCTGGCGCCTCAGCACAGGTGGCATTCGGCGAGAAAGAACGCACCAGGGCGTGGGCGCGCGCCATCCATCAGGCGTGGCCCACGGTGGACGGCCTCTATTCTCTATCTGCCATGGCCCTCAGCCGGAAAGTCGTGACGCTCTGGACCGCCAATTGCCTGCCTGCCACGCCAGCGTTCACGGCGCCACTGAGTTCGCCAGGCATCATTGCCGATGTGGCCGCGGCAGCACGCGAAATCGGGTATGACAGCAACATCGTCTTCTAGCTAATTCCCATCCGCCGGAAATTAAATTCCCATTTTGTGGGAACTTAATTCTTGTGTCTGTGATTCCAGCCACTAGCCTCAGTGACATGACCACTGAACCGGGCTCCGCCGTGATAGGAGACAACAACGCCTCACGCTTTGTTGAGATCCTGCTGGAGTTCTCCCGGCACCGCACGCTGACAGCTGCCCAGATCACCAAAATTACGGGCATCCCCGCGAGCGCCGTCTACCGGCACCTCACCACGTTGGTGAACTCCGGCTTCGTGGCTCAGACAAAGCGTCGCGGTCAATACAGTGCAGGCCCGGAATCGCTCCGGCTCGCCGCCAACTTCCACCAGGAATCGATGGTGAAGGGCCGGATCACCGAACAGCTCCTCCAGCTCTCCGAAGACACCGAGGAGTTGGCCGCCTACCTGGTGGTGAGTGGCGTTGAGGCCTTATGCGTCGAGGCCATCGAAGGTCCACAAATGCTCCGCTGCAGCTATTCACCCGGCCGTTCCCAGCCCCTCCACAAGGGCGCCAGCGCTCTGGTGTTGCTCGCCCACCTTGGCGTCGTTGAGCAGCAAGACGTCATCGGCAGCCTTGACCTCGGCGATCCGGCCACCGCGGCGCTGCAGCAGGAAATCCAACTCGTTCGGGACCGCGGCTTCGCCCTGAGCTACGGCGCAGTGGATGCCGGAGTCTGGGGCGTCAGCTTCCCCGTGATTGACGACGGCGGCCGCCTCCTGGGTGCCGTCAGCACCATGGCCCCGGCCGAGCGCGCTGTCCGCCGCGAAAAACACCTCATTGCCAGTACCCGTGACGCCGCTTTGGCGCTCGCCCACGAGGGGAAAGAACTCCCATGACCCACACTCCAAACGCCCACATCTGGAGCGGCCGCGACGACGGCCCCGGCGACGAAAACCGCCGCTGGCATCACGCCGTCAACTCCGCCACTCCCGGAACCGGAATTGCGTTGCTGGGCTTCCGCAGCGACGAAGGCGTGCGGCGGAACAAAGGGCGAGTGGGCGCCGTCGACGGTCCCGCCAGCATCCGCACCGCTCTCGCCCCGATGTCCGCGGACCCCCGACTGGTTGTCCACGATCTCGGCGACACCACCGTCCTTGATGGGCAGATGGAAGCCGGCCAAGCCCTCCTTGGCCAGGCAGTTGCGGAAGCTCTCGACGCCGGTCATCTGGCTGTTGTGCTTGGCGGCGGCCACGAAACAGCATTCGGCAGCTACACGGGGCTGCGATCCAGCGCCGTCACTGCCGGGAAACGCCTGGGCACCCTCAACCTGGACGCCCACTTCGATCTCCGTAAGGAGCCGGTGCCCTCCTCCGGGACCCCCTTCCTGCAGGTCGCCAACGCCGAACGCGAGCGCGGCCACGAGTTCAACTACGCCGTGGTGGGCATCAGCCAGCCCGGCAACACCGGCGCCCTCTTCCAGACCGCCCACGATCTTGGCGTCAGCTACCTCCTGGACGAGGACTGCTCCGAATCCCACCTCGCCCCGGTCCTGGACTTTACCCAGGCATTTATCGACTCGGTAGATGCCGTGTACCTGACCATCGACCTCGACGTCCTCCCCGCTGCCGTGGCACCCGGCGTCAGCGCACCGGCGTCGTACGGGGTCCCCCTGAGCGTCCTGCTCGCCGTCTGCAGGCAGGTGGCCCGCTCCCCCAAGCTGGCCCTGGTAGACGTCGTCGAACTTAACCCCGCGTTCGACGTCGACTCCCGCACTGCCCGCACCGCGGCCCGCCTCATCCACACCATCTCTTCCGAGCACCTCCTCGACGGTTAGCCAACGCCGGAAAACTGTTACCGTCCAGTAATGACGTCCCCACGAAATACACTCCGCACAGCGATCCGCCAGCCGGCCGGGAAGATTTCGCTCCCTCGCCTGCTGGCCGCCGTCATTCTGGGAGCCGGCCTGATTTTTGCCGGCATCAGCCACCTGACCTTCGCCAGGGCCGAGTTCCAGGCGCAGGTTCCGCCCTGGTTCCCCCTGGACGTCGACTTTGTGGTGGTTGCGTCCGGCGTGGTGGAAATTATGCTGGGTCTGGCGCTGATCGCCCTCCGGGCACGCCGGGTTGCGGTTGGCCTGGTGGTTGCAGCGTTCTTCATCGTCATCTTCCCCGGCAACATCTCCCAGTTCGTCACGGGCACCGATGGCTTCGGCTTGAACACTGACCAGGCCCGGCTGGTGCGGCTCTTCTTCCAACCGGTCCTGGTCATCTGGGCGCTGTGGGCAACCGGCGCCTGGCGTGCGGTGCGGAACGCTAGCGGGCGTCCACCAAGGTAGGCACCGGCGCGCTCAACTGCCCGTCCCGCATGGTGGCCACGGCGTCGGTGAGCGGCACAAACTCCGTGTCATGCGTGACCATGACTGTGGCCACCTGGAACTGGTCGGTGATCCGCCGCAGCAACCTGACAATCGCCTCGCTTCGCTGGTGGTCCAGGGCAGCAGTAGGTTCGTCGACCAGGAGCACCGTGGGCTTTCCCATCAGCGCCCGGGCAATGTTGACGCGCTGGCGCTGCCCGCCAGAGAGCTGATGGGGGCGCTTGTCCGCCGAACCGGCCAGGCCCACCACGTCCAGCAGGTCTGCGGCCTTGGCTCTGGCCGCCTTCACCGCCGCGCCCCGGAGGTGGTCGCCAATAATGAGCTGTTCGACGGCAGTCAGGGATGGCAGCAGGTTGGGCTGCTGGAAGATGATGCCAATGTTCTCCCGGCGGAGCGCACTCAGCTCCCGCTCGCTCAGCCCCAGGGTCTCGGTCCCGGCCACGGACACCACCCCCGCGGTGGGACGGACCAGCGTGGCGGCAACGGCCAGGAGGCTGGACTTCCCCGACCCGGACGGACCCACCAGGGACATCATCTGGCCGGCGCGAACAGCCAGGTTCACGCCGTCGAGCGCTTTCAGAACGCCGTCGCCGTCAGGATACTCGAGGGTGACGTTGAGGAGGGACAGGGGTGCAGTAGCTGACATGGGGTAAGTCCTTTGGGTGAGATGGGGGTTCGGAAGGGTGCGGAACTCAGCTGCCACCGAGGGCCAGCAGCGGATCGACCTTGGTGACGCGGCGGACCGCGAGGGCCGCGCCTACAAGCCCCAACGCCACGATGCCCAGCACGGGAACGAGCGTGGTTGCCGGTGTCACCAGGAACGGCGCTGCCTGCTCGGCGATCAGTCCGCCCACCAGCCCAATGCCGCCACCCACTGCTGCGCCGGCGGCCAGGACCACGGCGGCCTGCGTCATGGCGTCCCGGAGGATGTAGCTGCTGCTGGCGCCCAGTGCTTTGAGGACCGCAACGTCTCGGGTCCGCTGCACCGTCCACACCGTCAGGAAGGCCACAATCACTAATGCCGAGATGCCGTAGAGAAATGCCTGCATCAAGGTGAGTGAGCCGTTCTCACTCTTGAAGGAACCGAGCGCCTGGAACGCGCCAGTGCGGGTGGTGCTGACAGTGTTGGCTGCAACGTTGGCCGCCGATTCGTCCACGCCAGCACCCGGGGACGTGAAGGTCACAGCGGCCACGGTGCCGGCTGCCCCATCGACATGCGCTGTGGCCTCCCATACGGGCAGGTCCACCCAGACCACACTGGTGTGCGAGTACCACTGATCCTCGACGACGGCACTCACCGTGAGCTTGGTTCCGCCCACCAGCACTGCGTCCCCCGGGTGCACCGCCAGGGCCTTGGCCACGCCGGACCCGAGCACCGCCGAACCTGGGCTGACCGCGGAAGGTGCCAGACCGCCGTCGGCCGCCACCCCGAAAATGGCGACGTTCGCGGTTCCGGTGGCAGCGCCGTCGGGCCCCACGGACTGCAGCCGGGACTGGCTGATACCCATCGCCTGTGCGTCGGCGACGCCCGGCTGGTCCCGCCAGGACGCGACCTGGGCCGCTGTGACGGTACTTTCAGTGAACGATGCCTTGGGATCCGTGCCTGCCGGGCCGCCGAAAACGATCTGGTCCACCGGTCGGTTGCCGCCCAGTTGCTCGATGGCGGACGTGGATTGGTTCGCCAGTCCCGCCGTGAGGCCGGAGAGCAGGACCAGCAGGAGGGTGATGAGGGCAACGACGCTGCCCATCAGGGCGAACCTGCCCTTGGCAAAGCGGATGTCGCGGATGGCGAGGAACACGGGGTCTTCTTTCGGTGGATGGCGGAGGCGTACTGGCTCCTTTTCAACTCTCCGCCGAGGGGGCAGCCACCGAATCGTACGGGCGGTTGGTCTGCGGTGTCCGTCGGGTGGATTCTCGACTCAACCATTCGGTTGATCCCGCCGGCCTCTGCGCCGAATAAGCTGGGAGAATGCCTGCCAACCAACCCGCCGCGCCCACTGCGGCCATCCTGCGGGTTCTCCGGTTGACGCTGCATATTGGTTTTGCGATTCTCTTGGCGGTTGCTGTGGTGCGGCTGCTCATGGGTGCCGCGGACGGGGCAGCGCGGGTGCTGCTCACCGGCCTGGCGCTGCTGCTCGCCACCATCTACGTGGCCGGGACCGCACTGGAGAAGCGGTTCGCCGTGAACCATGCGGGCTTCGACCCGCGCCGCTTCGGGTTGCCTTGGTTGGGCCTGGTGACAGTGCTGTGGGCGATCCTGCTTGCCGCCAGCGCCGATTTTGCCTGGCTGGCGTTTCCGCTCTTCTTCCTGCATCTTCACCTGCTCTCCCGGCGCGTGGCCCTGATCACCATCACGCTCATGACGGCTGCTGTGGTGGGCGCGCAGTGGTTGGCCAGTGGGCTGGCGGTCCCGCACGCCGCGGTGATCATTGGTCCGGTGCTCGGCGCCGCTTTTTCCGTGGTGACCGGCCTGGCCTACCGCGCCCTGTACGTCGAGGCCGAGAACCAGCGGCTGGCGGCCGATGAACTCCGGAGGACCCGGGCAGAGTTGGCCGCAGCCCAGCACAACACCGGGGTGCTCGCCGAACGCAGCCGGCTAGCCCGCGAAATCCACGACACCCTGGCCCAGGGGCTTTCCAGCATCGTCCTCATGTCCCGCGCCGCTACCAAGTCGCTGCAGACTGATGATGTGGCCACCGCAAGCGCCCGCCTCGAGATCGTCCAACAAACCGCGGCCAGCAACCTCGCGGAGGCGCGCAATTTCGTCCGCGGACTCTCGGCACCGCAGCTGCAGGACGCCTCGTTGGCGGACAGCCTTCGCAGGCTGTGCGTGGAGACGGAGTCCACCGCGGCCGCACAGGGCGTGTCCCTGCGATGCCGCTTTGAGCTCGACGGGCCGCCAGCCGACCTGCCGCAGCCACACGCCGTCACCCTCCTGCGGGCAGCGCAGGCCAGCCTCGCCAACGTCGCGGCCCACGCCCACGCAACCAACGCCGTGGTCACGCTCGCGTTTCTCGGCACGGAGGTCACCCTGGATATTTACGACGACGGAATCGGCTTCGATCCCACAACCGCACCTGCCGCGGCGGTCGCGGCGGCCGGTGGGCGCGGCTTCGGCATCGGATCCCTGCGCGAGCGTGTGGGCATCCTGGAGGGCACGCTGACGGTGGAGTCGGCACCTGGGGAAGGCACCGTAGTCGGGATCCGCCTGCCGCTACTTTCGGGCCAGAGTCCCGCATGAACACGATCAGCGTGCTCCTGGTGGATGACCATCCCGTGGTTCGGGCCGGGCTACGGGCCATGTTGGCGGACTTCGAGGGTATAGCCGTGGTGGCGGAGGCTGCCGACGGCGAGGCTGCGCTCCGGGAGCTGGGGCGGCTGCAGGCCTTGGGCGATCCCGTGGACCTGGTGCTGATGGACTTGCAGATGGGCGCCGGGATGGATGGGGTCACCGCCACCCGGCGCATCAAACTGTTGGCAGCGGCACCGCCCGTCCTCATCCTCACCACCTACGACACCGACGCCGACATTCTGGCGGCGGTGGAAGCCGGAGCCAGCGGCTACATGCTCAAGGACGCGCCGCCGGAACAGATCCGGCAGGCGGTGCTGGCCGCCGCGGCAGGCCAGAGCGCTGGCGCCCAAGGTGGCAGCACTGCTGATGGACCGGATCAGCAATCCCACCATTGCGCTGACCCGGCGCGAAGTGGAGTTGCTGGAGCTGCTGGCCACGGGCCTGTCCAACCGCGCCATTGCCCAACAGGTCTTCATCTCCGAGGCCACCGTCAAGACGCACCTGGTCCATATCTACGGCAAGCTTGGGGTGGACAACCGGACGGCCGCGATCGCCGAGGCGGTGCGGCGCCGCATCATCCGCTCCCCTGGCCAGCAAGCCTGACATCGCCGCGGCCTATGATGGCGGGATGGACGAGGACGCGCTGGCCCACATCGCCGCAGACCTGTATGCCGCCCCGTTCGACGAATTCGTCACCGCCCGAGCCGCTGCAGGCAAGCAGGCCGGCAGCACTGACAAGGCCTTGGGTGCCGCCGTCCGCAAACTGCCCAAGCCCTCGGTGGCCGCCTGGGTCTTGAACCTGCTGGCAGTCCATGGCCAGGAGACGCTCGCGGGCCTCAGCGACTTGGGCGATCGCATGCAGGCCGCCCAGAAAGACCTTGACTCGGCTGCCCTGCGCGAGCTGGGCCGGGAGCGTCGCACTCTCCTGGCTGCCGCCGTCGTCACCGCCCGGGATCTCGCCGCGCTGCACGGCCGGCCTGTCAGCGGTACCATCGCCACGCATGTCGAGGAGTCGTTGCGGGCACTCACCGCCGATCCGGGTGCCGCGGCCGCCATCCGCAGCGGACTGTTGTTGAAGGCGGTGTCAGCCGATGGGGTGAACCCCGTGGACCTCACGGATGCGGTGGCCATTCCGGGCACCGGTCCTGCTTCGCCGCCTGAGCCGGGTACGATGGCGGCACCATCTGCCGCTTCTGCTGCAACTAAGCCGCGGCTTGAGGCAGTCCGGGAGACACCGCGGCCGGCCTCGCCGTCGGCTCTGGAAAAGGCCGAGGCGGCCCTCGCCGTGGCGCAGGAAGACGAGGCTCGTGCTGGTGAGAGCGCCAGCGAACTGCAGTCGCGGGCGGAACAGGCCACGGCTTCGTTGGCCTCATTGGAGGTTGATGTGGTTCGGCTCCGAGCTGACCTCAAGGCTGCCGAGGAGCGCCTGGTCAATGATCGCAAGTCCTTGGCTGGCACCGTTGCCGCGGCGAATCAGTCGCAGCGGGTGGCGGCCAAGGCTGCCCGCGCTGCAGTGTTGGCCCAGGAAAGAGTCCTCCGGCTGGGCAACACGCGGGACTGATTCCAGGGAATGTCAGACCCCGGTTGCAGACTGGATTCATGGAAACGCAAACAGTTCAGGAATTTCACGTGACGTACTTTGATGGCCGTCTGGTCCGGACCGAAACGTTTGACGATCAGGCGTCCGCCCAGCGCTTCGCCAACGCCCGCTGTGCCAGCGAAGACGACTGGGCCGTTGTAGACGCTGTTGAGGTGGCGCGCGTCCGCATCGCCGCCTGAGCTTCTTGCGCGTACCGCCCTGCACAACGAGCTCCCCCGTCACTGTGCACGGGCAGTCCCTGCACACTGGACCCCACCCTCGCAACGCAGAGTGGGCCCCCTAGAGGGAGCCCACTCGGTGAATCGGTGCGTGGGTGGTTAGGCGAAGTCGGAGACTGCCGGGTCAGCGCCGATGCGACCTTCGCCGGAAGCGGACCGGTCAAGACCGTTGATGGCCGCAATGTCCTGGTCATCAAGCGTCACCTCGAGGGCGCCAAAGTTTTCCTTGATGCGCGATTCGGTAACGGACTTGGGAATGACCACGTTGCCAATGGCGAGGTGCCAGGCAATAACAACCTGCGCCGGCGTTGCCTGGTGCTTGGCGGCAATGCCTGCCACCACCGAATCCTTGAGCAGCTCGCCGCCCTGGCCCAGCGGCGACCATGCCTGGGTCAAGATGCCGTTGGCTGCGCCAAACTCACGCAGTCCCTGCTGGCTGAAGTATGGGTGGAGCTCGATCTGGTGGATGGCCGGAACCACACCGGTCTCGTCGATAAGGCGCTGCAGGCCCTCGACCGTGAAGTTGGAAACGCCAATGGACGTGACCCGACCGCGCTTCTGCAGCTCAATCAGGGCCTTCCAGGTGTCCACGAACTTTTCCTGCTTAGGCTGCATCCAGTGGATGAGGTAGAGGTCCAGGGTTTCAAGGCCCAATCGCTCCATGGATTCCTCGAACGCAGCGAGCGTGGACTCGTAACCCTGATCAGCGTTCCAGAGCTTGGTGGTGATGAACAGCTGCTCCGGCGAGAGGCCAGCGGCGGCAATAGCGCGGCCCACGCCAGCCTCATTGCCGTAGATCTTTGCTGTATCGATGTGGCGGAAGCCAGCGTCGAACGCCTGGCCCACTACCTTCTCGGCGACGTCATCTTCTACCTGCCATACGCCGTAGCCGAGCTGGGGGATGGTGTTTCCGTCGTTGAACGTCAAAGTTGGTGTAAGAGTCATAATCCCCATCCTGCCAAACGCAGGAGCCCGCGTACCGCCGGTATGCCACACGCTTAACCGGGAATAACCTGGTCCCCTGCGGATTGGCCGGCCTCGCTGAGGTACCTCTCGGCGTCGTCCACCTGTTCATAGACCGATTCTGCGCGGCGCCTGACCGACGCGGCGCCCACGGGAACAGGGCCAACGGCCAGCCGGAGCATGGCAGCGGCCTCAGCGGTGGTGGCCAGTGAGTTTCCCGCTTTGGACAGTGAGCGGTGTACGCCTGCGAGCGCTACGGGAATGTCCAGGCCTTCGCTGGGCGAACGTCGCTGCGCCTCCACGCAGACCGCCCTGACCCGGTCGAGAAGGTCAGCAAGTCCGTTGGCCACGTCCACCAACTCCGCGTAGAGCTGATCGTCTTCGACGCCCTCAAGGACCTGGTGGAAGCGGTCAAGTCCACGGTGGAAGCGATCGTGGGCGCGCCGCCACAGGCCTTTGCCGAGCTCCGCATCGTCCTTGCGCCCCTGCCTGGCGGCGCCAAAAAAGCCCAAGTGCGGCCTACAGGTACTGTCCGGGACCGTGGTCCGGATCGTTGGCCGGCGCCGTAGTACCGGGGTGGACGGGAGCGCCGGCGTCGGCGGTCATGGGGGCTCGTTGCGGTTCGCCGTTCTCGCCGATCACCACGCCCGGTGCAATCACCGTTCCGGGCGGCAGTTGGCGGAGCTTGAACTGGGACGCAGTCTGATCTTGGGCCGCGTGTTGGGCTGCGATGGTTGTTTGGATGCCGTGGAAGAGCCCCTCAAGCCAGCCCACCAATTGGGCTTGCGCAATGCGCAATTCGGCATCGGAGGGTGTGCTGGCATCAGCGAACGGCAACCTGATCCGGTCCAGTTCAGCCACCAGCTCGGGAGCCAGGCCGTCTTCGAGTTCCTTGATGGACCGGGCATGGATCTCGGCCAGTCGAGCGCGTGCCGCCTCATCCAGGGGTGCTGATTTCACTTCTTCGAGGAGTTGGCGAATCATGGTGCCGATCCGCATCACCTTGGCTGGCTGGTCCACCAGGTCCTGAAGGTGCCCGCCCTTTGGCTTGGCGTTTGCTGCCGGTTCGTCGGATTCCTGCGTGGGAGCAGCGTCATCAATGGTGGTGCCCTCGACCGGGTGGTCCTCGGCTGACGGCGGGTTTGGATCGCTCATGCGTTCATACTCTCACGAGCGATCCGTCCGCCAGCCCACCCATGACTCCGGCTGACACCCTCCGCTGAAAATCCTCACCTTCGAACCACGACGGCGGCGCGGCGTGCAGAAATACCGGCGCGCCGCCGTCGTTGGCCAGCAAAGGTGGGGAGACTCAGCGGGGGGGCAGGGCAGCTAGGGAGACTCAGCGAGGGGCAGGGCAAGCTAGGGAGACTCAGATGGGAGACTCAGCGAGGGGCAGGGCAGCTAACAGCACCGGCCCTGCGGATTGGTGTCTTGGCGATCCGTGCGGTCGCGCCAGAACTCGCGTTCGGTCAGGGGTGCCCCAGCATGGCCCAGGGCTGCGTGGTGCTCCAGGTACTTGCTGTATGCGTCGGCGCCCATGACGCTGCCCAGATAGCGGGCAACGCCACGGACGCCGTTGGCCACAAGAGCCACGGAGGTGTTCATCAGTGGTGACCTGCCCGTTCAAAACGCTGGCTGGCCGGAACCTTGTCCCACTCCGCCATCAATTCCTTCTCGGCAGCGGTGGGGAACAGTCCCGCGGGGGCAAACACCTTGGACGGGATGGCTGGGTCCTCTGTGCTGGGCACGTCCGCGGCGTTGGCCCGGTTGGTGAACGCTTTGTACGTTGCCCACAGCGCGGTGGCGATCACAATGATGCTCAGCACCACGAAGATCACGGAGAGCCAACCCTGGATTCCGGTGTTACGTACCACCGCTTCCATGGCCGCCACGCTCTTGGCCGCACCAAACTCAGTCTTTCCGTCCGCGAGCGCCTTGCTGAAGGCTGCGTTGTTGGCGAAGTAGCCAACGGCCGGCGTGGACGAGAAAATCTTCTGGAAGCTTGCCGTGATGGTCACGACCGCCACGAACGCCAATGGCAAGGCCACAATCCACAGGTACTTGAATGAGCCCTTCTTCGCCACAATGGTGAGGCAGACCGAGAGCGCAATGGCTGCCAGGAGTTGGTTGGCGATACCGAAGAGCGGGAAGAACGTGTTGATGCCGCCCAGGGGATCCGTGACACCCAACAGGAGCACCGCCCCCCAGGCTCCCACCATCACGGCTGTGCAGAGCCACGCTCCTGGCCGCCACGAGGCTTCCTTGAATTTGGGGACGAAGTTGCCGATCGAGTCCTGCAACATGAATCGCGCTACCCGGGTGCCGGCGTCGACCGCCGTCAGGATGAAGAGCGCTTCAAACATGATGGCGAAGTGGTACCAGAAAGCCATCATGGCTGAGCCGCCGATGAACTGTTGCATGATGTGCGCGAGTCCAACCGCGAGGGTGGGGGCGCCGCCGGTGCGGGAGACAATGCTTTCCTCCCCCACGTCCTTGGCGGTCTGCGCCAGCATGTCCGGGCTGATGTTGACCCCGGAGAGGCCCAGGCTGTTGACCCAGGTGGCGGCTGTTTCGACGGTGCCGCCCGTCAGCGCGACGGGCGCGTTCATGGCGAAGTACAGGCCCCGGTCAATGGAGATCGCGGCGACCAGCGCCATGATGGCAACGAACGACTCCATCAACATGCCGCCGTAGCCGATAAAGCGGGTCTGCCGCTCCTTCTCCACGAGTTTCGGGGTGGTGCCGGAGGCGATCAACGCATGGAAGCCGGACAGTGCTCCGCAGGCGATGGTGACGAACAGGAACGGGAACAAGGCGCCAGCAAACACTGGGCCGTTGTCGCGGCTGGCGAACTCGCTGAACGCGGGGACCGTAATTTCGGGCCGCACCACCACGATTGCCAAGGCGAGCATGACGATCACGCCGATTTTCATGAAGGTGGACAGGTAGTCCCGTGGTGCCAGGAGCAGCCACACCGGCAGGATCGCCGCGATGAAACCGTAGACGATCAGCCCCCACGCGATGGTCACCTTGTCGAGGGAGAATATCTCGGCACCCCAGGCGGTTTCCGCGACAATCCCGCCGCCGATGATGGCAGCCATCAGCAGCACGAAGCCGATGATGGACACTTCCATGATCTTGCCGGGCCGCAAGTAGCGCAGGTAGACGCCCATGAACAGGGCGATGGGGATGGTCATGCCCACCGAGAAGACGCCCCACGGGCTCTCACCCAGGGCGTTGACGACGACGAGCGCCAGGATAGCCACGATGATGACCATGATCAGGAGCGTGGCGATCAGGGCAGCGGTGCCGCCGATCAAGCCGAGTTCCTCACGGGCCATCTGGCCGAGCGAGCGGCCGCCGCGACGCATGGAGAAGAACATCACCAGGTAGTCCTGGACGGCGCCGGCGAGGACGACGCCGAGGATGATCCAGATGGTGCCGGGCAGGTAGCCCATCTGGGCTGCGATGATGGGACCCACCAAGGGGCCAGCGCCGGCGATGGCGGCGAAGTGGTGCCCGAAGAGGACGTTCCTGTCGGTGCGGACGTAGTCCTTGCCGTCGCTCTTGTACTCGGCAGGAGTGGCCCGGCGGTCATCGGGCTTGGTCAAAAACCGTTCGATCACCTTGGAGTAGAACCGGTAGCCGATGAGGTAGGTACACACAGCGGCGAACACGAACCAGATGGCGTTGACGGTTTCGCCGCGAATAATCGCCAACATGAACCAGGCGACGCCGCCCAGCAGGGCAATGGCAACCCAGAGCGCGATTTTCGCCGGGGTCCATTTCTTGTCGGCGGCTTCCAGGACGGCTTCGTCCACGGCAGCGGCGGGCAGCGTGGGATCCGTGGCCACCCCGCCCTCCCCCGGTGACGGTCTTCCCGATCGATCAGGTGTTGCGGCCATGTCTCCTCCTTGAGATAGTGCGGTGCGACTCAGAGGCACCCTACCAACGCCCGCACCTCAATCGACGGAAATCCGAGGGCACCCCATGGGGGCTGCGGCGAACGGTGGGTAGCGGGCGGCGAACGACGGCGGGATGTCGCCGAACGTGCGCAGGGCCCCCGGCCGGAGTCCGGTCGGAGGCCCTGCGCCAGGCGGCTGGTTCGGCTCAGGCGTGCGTGTAGGTGAGGCAGTCGGCGTTGTCTGCGCCGGGGCCTACATGCACGGCGGGGGCCTTGCACTGCAAGTGGTCATTGTGGACGCACTCGGAGCGCTGGCAGGCACCAACATCTGCGAGGACCTTGGAGAGTCCTCCGTTGGTGCCGGTATCGATGAACGTGGCGCAGGCGGCGTGGTCCTCCGCTCCGCCTACCGTGATGGCGTGCGCGGTGCAGCCCTCATGATCGTTGAACGAGCAACGGGTGACACTGCAGTCGGCAACTTGCGTTGTCATGAGCTTCCTCCGTAGGTTCCACCGCCAGGAAAAGACGGCTCGTACGTCCACGCTAGGCCTGTTGGCGGCGATCAAAAAGACCCAATCGTGTGACCTATTCCGGGGCGCCTACCTGGCGGCCACTTCGCTGAGCGGCGGGGCCGTTAGCGCGCGCCGACGCGGCCTAGTTCGGGATCGACGCCTGCGTCTGCTGCACCATCCGGGCCTCGCAAAGGTCAAGCCACCGGACCTCCGCCTCGGTCTGGAAGATCAGGGAATCCAGCACCAGGAGCCAGGCCGTATCGCCGGCTCTTTGGCTGGCCGTGGCATCACGACGTGCGCGGGTGTACTCCTGCAGTGCGCGGATGGAAGCTACCCGTTGAGCCTGAATAGTGGCCGGTACATCAACGCCCGGCAAGGTCACGGCCAGGGCCAATTTGATGGCCAGCTCGTTGCGCGGCGGGTTATCTCGGGGAACGGGAGCGGAAAACCAGCCCCGGACTTCAGCAGCCCCAGCGGCAGTGATGCTGTAGATGACGTGGCCAGCGCCGTCGTCGCCGTCCTTGACCACCAGCCCATCCCGTTCGAGGCGGTCCAACGTTGTGTAGACCTGCCCGATATTGAGCGGCCATGTGGCGCCGGTGCGGTGTTGGAACTCGACCCGGAGCTGGTACCCGTAGCGGGGCTGGTCCTGCAGCAGGGCCAGGAGACTATGACGGATGGACATGGCGTTCCTCCTGTCGGGCTACGGCCGGTATGCACAGGCCCCCAAGACCTGTGCATACGGCGTATGTCACTCAGCATACGCCGTATGCCACTCGGATAGCAATACCGAGTATTTAGAGGAGCAGCAGGACCTTTCCCACGTGGTCCCCGGAATCAAAGTATTCGTGCGCTGCACGGACTTGCTCCAACGGGAAGGAGCGAGCCACCAAAGGACGGATCCGGCCGTCACTAACCAGCGGCCACACCGCATCCCGGACAGCCGACATAATGGCACCCTTCTCCGCCACCGGCCGGGGCCGCAGCGCCGTGCCGATCACGGCGGCGCGCTTGGCGAGCAGCATGCCCAGGTTCAGTTCACCCGTGGCGCCGCCCTGCAGCCCAATGACCACCAAGCGGCCATAGTCGGCGAGCGCCTCGACGTTTTGCCGCAGGTACTTGGCGCCCACGACGTCGAGGATCACGTCCGCGCCCCGTCCACCGTTCTGCTGGCGGAGGCTTTCCGCAAAATCCTCTTCGGCGTAGTTGATGGCGATGTCCGCGCCAAGGAAGGCCGTGGCGGTGCTGACCTTTTCGTCGGTGCCCGCAGTGGTGGCGACCTTCGCGCCGAACGCCTTGGCCAGTTGGATGGCAAACGTGCCGATGCCGCCGGTGGCGCCGTGGATCAGGACCGTTTCGCCGGCCTGGAGCTGCGCCGTCATGATCAGGTTGGAGTAGACAGTGGCGGCCACCTCCGGCAACGACGCGGCAGTGATCAAGTCCACACCATCGGGTACGCGAAGCACCTGCTCCGCTGCAACAACCACCTGCTGGGCGTAACCTCCGCCGGAGAGCAGTGCCACCACCTTGTCGCCGAGGGAGAACGGCTTGGTAACGCCGGGACCAAAACCGGCGATACGGCCAGATACTTCGAGCCCAGGAATGTCGGAGGCGCCCGGCGGCGGCGGGTAAAAACCGCGCCGTTGCTGGACATCTGCCCGGTTCAGGCCGGCAGCAACCACGTCGATGAGGACCTCACCCACACCAGGTACAGGTGCGGCGACGTCGCGGACTTCCAACACCTCCGGGCCTCCCGGCTCCGATATAAAGACCGCTTTCATGGACCTCTCCCATTCCTACTGAATACTGCGCCGCCACCAGTTTGCCCGGGTTTGTTCCGAGTCCTGTTTTGTTGCAGGCAAGCGCCTATGAAACACTACTCGTTGAGGAAGGTTGTCCGAGCGG
The DNA here is from genome assembly GCF_900609065.1 of Arthrobacter ulcerisalmonis. GTDB lineage: Bacteria > Actinomycetota > Actinomycetes > Actinomycetales > Micrococcaceae > Arthrobacter > Arthrobacter ulcerisalmonis. Next base: position 44,972 of record NZ_UXAU01000024.1, read on the forward strand.
CCGAAGGAGCTAGTCTTGAAAACTAGTGTGCGGTAACCCCGTACCAAGAGTTCGAATCTCTTACCTTCCGCGTTGAGACCCCGGTCCGCCAGTTCTGCTGGCGGGCCGGGGTTTTTCGCGTCCTGGCCCAAATGGCCCGCCTTTTCCAGGGCGGGGGGTTGCTACCCACGGGTAGTCTTTTGTGATGTCTGGCATACCCTCCGTGCATGCGCCATCAACATTGCGTTCATGTAGGGCTGTTGTGATGGCCCAGGCTGCGACCAAGGGGGACGCAGCACTGCCACCACGCCTGGCGGCAATCCCATTTTCCGTAGCGTCCCCACAGGGGCAAAACCATTGAAAGTCGGAGCACATGCATCACTCAACCTGGAAATTAGCGCTGGGGACAGCCCTGTCAGCGGGGCTCGTCATAGCTCCCCTGACAGCGCTGCCCGCCGTCGCTGTCGACGCCGCACCCGCGGCCGCAGGCTCCTCACCTGTCACCATCAACGAGGCTTATCTGAGCGGAGGCAGCGCGGGGGCGGCGTTCAAAAACAAGTTCGTTGAGCTCTACAACTCCTCAGACGCCGCCGTGTCACTCAACGGCTGGTCGCTGCAGTACCGCGCAGCCGGATCCACCGGCAACCCCAGCGGCGTCGCGGCACTGACAGGCAGCATCCCGGCCAAAGGCCACTACCTGATCCAGGGCGGCAGCAACGGTGCCAATGGCGCTACCTTGCCCGTCGCCGATCTGGTGGCTGGTGGCATCAACCCCTCGGGCGGCGCTGGGACACTGATCCTCGCCAAGCAGGCCGGTGCGCTCGCCGTCCCCGCCGGCAGCCAAGTGGAACCCGCCAACGTGGCGGACATCCTGGGCTACGGGACCTCCAACACCTTTGAGACGGCGCCCGCAACGGCCCCGACAGGAAACACCGATGTCCGGTCCTTGAACAGAACCAACGGCGTGGACACCAACAACAACGCCGCGGACTTCACCCTCAACGCCAGCATCACCCCCACCCCGGCCGGCGGCACCACACCTGACCCGGATCCAGATCCCGAGCCGAACCCCACGGCCAAGACCATTGCCGAGATCCAGGGCACCGGAACGGACAGCCCCCTGGTGGGCAGCACCGTCACCACCAAGGGCAAGGTCACTGCGGTCTTCCCCACCGGCGGACTGGACGGCTACTACATCCAGACCCCCGGCACCGGCGGCGACCTCACCGCGGCCAACCACTCGGCGTCGGACGGGATCTTCGTCTACTCCCCCACCACCGCCGCATCGGTCCAGGCGGGCGACTACGTGCAGGTCACCGGCGCCGTGTCCGAGTACTTCGGCCTGACGCAGCTGACAGTAGGCGCAGCCTCCGGGCTGACCAAGCTCACCGAGGCCGCCCCCGAGGTGAAGGCCACCACCTTCACCCTGCCGGCCAGCGAAACCTTCCGCGAATCCCTCGAAGGCATGCTGCTCACGCCGCAGGGCCCGCTGACGGTGACGGATAACTACTCCCTGAACCAGTACGGCGAAATTGGCCTCGCCGGCGGCACCACGCCGCTGGTCCAGCCCACCGCCGTCGCGCCTTTCGGCTCGGCTGAGTACACCGCAGCGGTTGCCGATAACGCTGCACGCGGTATCAAGCTCGACGACGGCGCCACCACCAACTTCCTCAAGGACGCCAGTACCAAGGCCGAGGTCCTCCCCTACCTGACCACGGCAGACCCCGTCCGGGTGGGCTCGCCGGCGACCTTCACCACCAACGTGGTGTTGGGCTACGGCAACAACGCCTGGAAGTTCCAACCGTTGACGCACCTGACCGCAGCCAACAAGGGAACGGTCCAGCCGGCGTCGTTCGGGGCAACCCGCACCGAAGCACCCCAGGCGGTGGGCGGCAACGTCAAAATTGCTTCCTTCAACGTGCTGAACTACTTCCCCACCACCGGGGACACGCTGGCCGGCTGCACCTTCTACGATGACCGCGCGGGCAACCCCATCACGGTTCGTGGCGGCTGCAACGCCCGCGGCGCAGCCAACGCGGCTAACTTCGAACGCCAGCAGGCCAAGATCGTCGCCGCCATCACCAAGGCCGGCGCCGACGTTGTCACCCTGATGGAAATCGAAAACTCCGCCCAGTTCGGCAAGAACCGCGATGACGCCCTCGCCAAGCTGGTGGAAGCACTCAACATCGAGACCCCGGGTGTGTGGGACTACGTCCGCACTCCCGCCAACGCTCCCCCGCTGTCCGATGAAGACATGATCCGCACGGCCTTCATCTTCAAGAAAGCAGTTGTGGAGACGGTGGGCGAGTCCATCATCCACAACGACACCACCGCCTTCGCCTCGGCCCGCAAGCCGCTTGCCCAGGTCTTCAAGCCCGTAGGCGGTGGCGCCGGCACCGAGTTCATCGCCATCGCCAACCACTTCAAGTCCAAGGGTTCCGCAGCAACCCCGGATGACACGGACAAAGGCCAGGGCGCATCAAACCTGGCCCGCACCGCCCAGGCCAAGTCTCTTCTGACCTTCACCGAAGGCCTGCAGGCAACCAAGGGCACCGACAAGGTCTTCCTGATCGGCGACTTCAACTCCTACGGCCACGAAGACCCCATCAATGTCTTCACCACCGCCGGCTACGTCAACCAGGACGAGAAGGCCCGCAAAGCAGACGGTTCCGCCAAGCACTCCTACCTCTTCGGTGGTTTGGTGGGCTCACTGGACCACATCATCGCCTCCCCCGCAGCCAACGCTGTGGTGTCCGGCGCAGATATCTGGAACATCAACTCGGTGGAGTCCGTGGCGCTGGAATACAGCCGCTACAACAACAACGTCACCGACTACTACGCCGCAAACCAGTTCCGCGCCAGCGACCACGATCCCGTGGTGGTAGGCCTGAACCTGCAGTCCACTCCTGCCAGCGTTGACCTGAACTTCCTGGGTATCAACGATTTCCACGGCCGGATCGACACCAACACCGTCCAGTTCGCTGGCACCATCGAGAAGCTCCGGGCTGCTGCAGCGCCGGGCGCCACGGCGTTCCTGTCCGCTGGCGACAACATTGGCGCGTCGCTGTTCGCGTCCTCCGTGGCCAAGGACCAGCCCACCATCGATGTGCTGAACACCCTTGAACTGAAGGCATCGGCAGTGGGCAACCACGAGTTCGACGGCGGTTGGGCGGACCTGAGGGACCGCGTCATCGCTGGCAGGGCCAACGCCAAGTTCCCGTACCTGGGTGCCAACGTCTACACCAAGGGAACCACCACCCCGGTCCTGCCGGAGTACACGGTCCTGGACATGAACGGCATCAAGGTCGCCGTGATCGGCACCGTCACCCAGGAAGTCCCGTCACTGGTCACCCCGGGCGGCATCACCGACCTCGAGTTCGGTGACCCCGTCACCGCTATCAACCGGGTGGCCGCGAAGATCACGGCCGAGAAGCTGGCCGACGTCATCATCGTGGAGAATCACGACGGCGCCGGCTCGGGTACTCCGGATGGCGCCACCCTGGAGCAGGAAGTCGCCGCCGGCGGCCCCTTCGCCAAGCTGGTCACCGAAACCTCCGCTGACGTGGACGCCATCTTCACGGGCCACACGCACAAGGAATACGCCTGGGACGCTCCCGTGCCAGGTGTGCAGGGCAAGACCCGCCCGATCGTCCAGACCGGTAACTACGGCGAGAACATCGGCCAGATCCAACTCACCGTGGACGCTGCCACCAAGTCCGTGACCGCGTACAAGGCTGGCAACGTCAAGCGGAGCACCGATCCTGCTGCCGACCTGATCGCTACCTACCCCCGCGTTGCGGCGGTGGATGCGATCGTCAAGAAGGCCCTGGCTGACGCGGCAGTGGTGGGCAACCAGCCCATTGGCTCGATCACCAAGGACATCACCACGGCGTTCACCCCGGACCCCGCCGGTGGTCCCGCCAAGCGCGATGATCGTGCCAGCGAGTCCACCCTGGGCAACCTGGTGGCGGACTCCCTGGTGGATACGCTGAAGTCCGCCGAGCTGGGTGGCGCCGAGATCGGCGTCGTCAATCCTGGCGGCCTGCGGAACGAGTTGTACTACGCACCGGACGGCACCATCACGTTCGCCGAGGCCAACGCGGTGTTGCCGTTCGTGAATAACCTGTGGACCACGTCGCTGACCGGCGCGCAGGTGAAGACGCTCCTGGAGCAGCAGTGGCAGACCAACCCGGATGGCACGGTTCCCAGCCGCGCCTACCAGCAGCTGGGCCTGTCGAAGAATGTGAACTACACCTACGACGCCGCCCGCGCCGCAGGTGACCGGATCACGTCCATCCGTGTCAACGGTGCCCTGATCGACCCGGCGAAGTCCTACCGGATCGGTACGTTCAACTTCCTGGCAACAGGCGGGGACAACTTCCGGGTGTTCAAGGATGGCACCAATACCAAGGACTCGGGCCTGGTGGACCGGGATGCCTGGATCAGCTACCTGAAGAAGAGCAGCCCCGTGGCACCGGACTTTGCCCGGCGGTCCGTGGCAGTGGTCAACACCACCGCTGCAGAGGTCAAGCCCGGCGAGCCGATGGCGCTGGCCATCTCCAAGCTGGACCTGACCTCGTTGGGCAGCCCTGCCAACAAGACCCTGGCGGCCGTCTTTACCGACGCCGCCGGTAAGGTCACGCAGCTGGGAACGGTTCCTGTCACGGCGGGCGCCGCCACGGTCAGCCTGCCGGTTCCGGCCGGGGCTGCTGCTGGTATCGGCACGCTGGTCCTTACCGCTGCCGAGTCCGGAACCGTGGTGAAGGCCGCGGTCAAGGTGGCAACGGTCAAGCCGCCGGCACCGGTGTGCAAGGCTCCGATCGCACCCACCAAGTGGTACGACGTGCTCGGCTGGATCCGCTACGGTATCGCCTGGATCCAGTACCAGGTGTGCTTGCGCGGCTAGCCAAGCCGCTGACGTACAACGCCCGTTCACTGAGGTGAACGGGCGTTGTACGTTAAGGCAGTATTCCTAGCTGGCCAGAATGGCCTGCGCGATCTCGTCCGCGTCGCGCAAGGTGCGTTGCCCGCTGGGGTAGGTGGGACCGTCCGCCTGGTGCGCCTCCGCGGCAATGGCGGTACCCCACTGGGTCGAGGAAAGCTGCAGGCCCAAAACGTACAATCCCTCACTCACTGCGCCAAACTCGGAAACCGGACGGTACGGGTGCGCCTGCACGTCCAGTCCGGTGGACTGCACCGGTACGCCCTCGGCGGCCATCATCAGGCGGGGCCGCACCAACCCGTCGGCGAGCAACTGGGCCAGCAGCGGCGAATCGTTGGCGGCCACCCGGTTTCCCGGCGCCAGCGCTTCCACCATGGTCTTGGCCTGCAAGGGCGGACCGCCCACCCACGGCGAGGCGACAGTGAATGCCTGTTCGCCCCGGTCAATCCCGAATTTAGGGTCCGGCCCGGTGAAGCTGACTACCCCCGCCTGGGCGAGGGCGGCCAATTGCTCGGCTCGGATCGCCGGCGGGCCGCTGGCCAGGCCTTCCACGAAGGACTCGAACCAGCCCCGCAGGCCGGCAACCCAGGACGCCTCGGTGATGCCGCCGTCGGCCACTGCCGACTTGAGCAGTGCGCGGCCGTGATGCAGCGCGCCGATGGCCATCTTGACGGGGTCATCTTCGCCCAGCGCTGACCGACGGGCGTCGTCAAGCAGATAGTCCACCACGGCGGCGTCCAACGCGCCACGGTCCGGAAAAGATCGGCCCTTCAGCGGCGCCGCCAGGCCCAGCAGGTCCAGCCGGTGCCGCGGTCCCACGTGCACGGCCAGGACGCTTTCGACGGCGTCCTCCCAGTTCACTGCGCTGTGCGCGTGCGGGTGCAGGGCTTCTTCGAGGGCGGCCAGGAACGCGGCGACGTCTTGGACGGCCCCGGGCTGCGCACGCACCAGGGTGGCATAGTAGGCCCACAGCGTGTCGCGGTGCAGCAGGGGCCACAGGTCGATATCGAAGCTGGGCTGGATGCCGGCCGTGGCCAACCGTGCCAGGGCGTCGGCGGTGAAGTAGCGCAAGGTCACGGACCGCGGGTAGTAGCCGTCCAACGCCGCCTTGGTCCGGTAGGGGGTGCCGCGGCGGGAGGCGGCGATGATGTGCGGTTCCCGGCCAGACGGTTGGTAGGCCAGACGCCCGCCAGCGGCGACGAAGCTACCGCCGCGGCCCTCGGTCAGCTGGCCCAAAGTGTCGAAGAAGTTCAGCCCCATGCCGCGCACCAGCACCGGTTCGCCCGCTGGAATGGATGCCCATTCGACGTCGGCGGGGACCGCCGGCGGAAAGTACTGCAGGCCCAGGTGCCTAGCAGCGTCCTGCAGGTCGCGTTGTTCCGGATTGAGTCGGGACGGGATATGGCCCAAGGCGAGGACCACGGACGGCGCGGCGAGGGTTTCGCCGGCGGCCAGGCCGACGTCGAACATTCCATCCACGCGACGCCGAACCGACGCTGCGGTGGTGCGGGAGAAGGCGACAGTGACGTTGGCCGGGGCGTGGGCCAGCAGTTCCTCGAGGGTGTTGCGAAGGTACCGGCCGTAGAGGGCGCGGCTGGGAAAATCGGTGGATTCGAGGTCCGCCAGTTCGGCGCGCTCGGCAGGGGTCAGCGCGGCGTCCAGCTGGCGGCGCTGGCGTACCCGCCACTGGTCGAAGGTGCCACCGGCCACGGGGGCGGGCAGCTCTGGGTCCTCGGGAATCAGGGTGGGGTAGAAGGACTGGGTGTTCATCAGGAAGAGGCGCGACTGGTCCGGCTGCCAGACGTGGCCGGGGCCGGCCGGGTAGGGGTCCACCACGTCGACGTGCAACTGGACGGCAGGCTGCAGGGCTGCGTGCGCCAGCAACCGCTCCAGCACGCTGGTCCCCCGGGGTCCGGCGCCGATGATCACAGCCCGGCGCTTCTGCGTTATTTCCACGGCACCCAGCGTATCCGCTGAGGGCTGAACGCTTGACTTGCCTGCAGCCGGAAAGTGTTGTTTGGATGGGCGCATGACCACCACAGCAGCTGACGCAACGCCCGCCCACAACGCGGCGCCGGAGCCCACCGACGAAAATGCCTGGCTCGAGGACATTTACGGCGAAGACCAATTGGCGTGGGTCAGGGAGCAGAACTCGCGGACCGAGGACCTCCTGGTGGACGCAGATTACGCCACCTTGGAGGCCAGCATTCTGGAAGTTTTGGACTCCACCGACCGGATCGCCATGGTGGGTAAGCGCGGGGACTGGTACTACAACTTCTGGAAGGACCAGCAGAACCCCAAGGGCCTGTGGCGGCGGACCAGCTGGGAGAGCTACTGCTCCGAAGTTCCGGAGTGGGAGGTGCTGCTCGACATTGACGCGCTCGCCGCCGCAGAGGGTGAGGAGTGGGTGTTCCACGGCGCCACGTTCCTGCGCCCGGCGCCGGGCCAGGAGCATCGGCGAGCTTTGGTGGCGCTGTCCCCCGATGGTGGGGACGCCAACAGGTACCGGGAGTACGACGTCGAGCTCCGCGGCTTCGTGGATCCGGCGGCGGGCGGCTTCGACCTGCCTACAGCGAAAGGCAATGCATCCTGGCTGGATGCCGATACGCTGCTGGTCTCCTCAACCGCCGACGGCCTGCCCAAAACCGCTTCCTCGTATGCCCGGACCGCAGTGACCCTCAAGCGCGGCGAGGCCCTGGCCTCGGCCCCACAGCTTTTCGACGTTCCTGCAGACCACATGCTGGCGAGCGTGGCACACGATTCCACGCCCGGGTACGAGCGCACCTTCGCGGTGGATTACATCGACTTCTTCAACCGGCGGAACCTGCTGCTTCGCGACGGAGCGTGGCTGGAAATCGACGTGCCCACGGACGTGAACGTCAGTGCGCACCGGGAATGGCTGCTTTTCCGCCCACAGCAGGACTGGACGGTTTTAGGGACCACTTATCCGGCGGGCTCGTTGTTGGCAGCAGGCTTCGAGGGCTACCTTGCGGGTGGACGGGAGCTCTTGGTGCTGTTCAAGCCGGACTCGTCCACATCCTTGCAGTCCTGGAGTTGGACCCAGAATTTCCTGCTGTTGAACCTGCTCAAGGACGTATCCTCCGAGATCCGCGTGCTGGACCCGGCAACTCCCGGAACGGACTCGGCCTGGCAGTCCACCCTGCTGGACGCGTGCCCACCCCTGCACGACGTGAACGCTTTCGCCGTGGACGACGAGGATTCCGACGCCGGTGCAGGCGACGATTTCTGGCTTGTCGCCACGGGCTTCACTACCCCCAGCACGCTTCTCCGCGGGACGCTGGAACGCCCGGCCCGGACTCCAGTACATCCGCCGTCCTGAGCCGGCACGCGGTGGTGAAGACCTCGCCGTCGTACTTTGCGGACCAGGACTACGAAGTGCAGCAGCATTTCGCCGTGTCCGAGGACGGCACCCGGGTTCCGTATTTCCAGATCGCCGCGCGGGGGCTGGTCCTGGACGGGCAGAACCCGACGCAGCTCTCGGGCTACGGCGGGTTCGAGGTCTCCCGCACGCCCGCTTACAGCGGCGCGGTGGGCAGGGCCTGGCTGGAACGCCGAACCTCAGCTGCGGAACCGGAGCACGCTCGCGGCGGCGTGTATGTGGTGGCGAACATCCGCGGCGGCGGCGAATACGGGCCGTCGTGGCACCGTGCCGCGCTGAAGGAGAACCGGCACCGCGCCTACGAGGACTTCGCCGCCGTGGCACGCGACCTCATTTCGCGCGGTGTCACGTCGCGGGAGCGGCTGGGCTGCGTGGGCGGATCGAACGGCGGCCTGCTGGTGGGCAACATGCTCACCAGCTACCCGGACCTGTTCGGCGCCGTTTCCTGCGGTGTGCCGCTGCTGGACATGCGCCGGTACACCAAACTCTCGGCCGGGCATTCGTGGATCGCGGAATACGGCGACCCGGACGTGGCCGAGCAGTGGGAGTACATCCGCACGTTTTCGCCATATCACCTGCTCAAGGACGGGGTGGAGTACCCGGAAACGTTCATCTGGACCGCCACCTCCGATGACCGGGTAGGCCCGGTGCAGGCGCGGAAGATGGCGGCACGGATGCTGGCCATGGGCATCCCCAACGTGTGGTTCCACGAGGCACTCGAGGGCGGCCACGCCGGCGCCTCCGACAACCGGCAAGCCGCCGCCCTGCAAGCCCGCAGCCAGCACTTCCTGTGGCGGACACTGGCCGGCGGGTGATAACTGCTGCCGTTTTGCGCTGCGTGCCTTCATCTGCGTATTCTTGGTGGGCTAGGAATAGCGGATGGAGACGTGCCAGAGCGGCCGAATGGGCTTCACTGCTAATGAAGTGTGGGGCACAACTCCACCGGGGGTTCAAATCCCCCCGTCTCCGCCAATTATGTTGTCCCCGGACAGCAACAACACCCCCAGTCTTCAGACTGGGGGTGTTTTGTTTGCCTGGCGAATGCGTCCAAAGCGGGTTAGCGGTCAGAATGTGTGTATGGCGCGGGCGTGTCATCGGGTTCTTCCTGCCCAGCCTTGTTGGATTCCGTTGCCGTCTTCGTAGCTGAAGGCTGTGTCGTAGAGGGCGGGGGTCCCTGTTTCTGTTGCTGTTGGTTTTGCTTTCTTTTGGGGTTTCCAGTGGTGTGGTTTCACGAGGTTCTAGGGGTCTTGGGGTGCTTCGGTGTGGTGGTAGAGGTACCAGTCGACAGCGCGGATGGCGTGGTGCTCGCTGAGGCCGCGGTGGTGGCGTAGCAGTTCTTTGAGTCCGGCGTTGATCCCGCCTTCGAGTGGGCTGGTGGTCCGGGCGATTTGCTGTCCCTCGGTTGCGCTGGTCAGCCAGGTGAAGAGGTGCCCGGCCTTGACCACGGTAGCGAGGGTTCCCCGCGCTCGTCGCAGGCCCAGATGGGTGTACCACCACGTTTGGGACGGTCCGATGTGTGAGGGTCTGGCGCCATTGTTCTTCGCGTAGGTCCGGTGCTTCAAAAAGCCCTCCCAGCGGGCCTCCCAGGAAGCGAACTCACCTGACCATGCGGCCGCTTGATCAAGATCCGTTATGGGGGTCAGGGCTTTGGCTAGGGCTAGTAATTCCTTGCCGGCATCGAGCTTAGGACGCATCGTCAGGTGTGTGCGGATGTTCTGCCGGATATGGAACAGGCAGCGCTGAACGCGGGTCTCGGGCCAGTGTTCGCGCAGCGCACTTTCCAGGCCTTTGTGGCCATCGACGACGGCGACTGCCGGAGCCGGTATCTGTTCCAGGAGCGCAGCCCAGGAGGCGTGTTTTTCCCGGTCGCACCACTGCCAGGCAATGACGTGCTCACCGGTATAGGCGACGAGTACGCACCAGCCGTTGAAATAGGTCCCATCAAGCATGATCACCGGGTGGATCTCCCCAGTCGCCACGGCCGTTGGGGCAACGTTCCAACACCACGCGCTCCGCCGCCGAAAGGTCCGCTCAGAGGCCGCGTGCGCGCCTTGGCGTTGCGTCCCGGTGATCCACGAAATGAAAGCGGAGAACTCGGCCTTCTTCGTGACATCAACCCGGGACTGCGTGCTCGACGTCCCGCACCTCGTACACCGCCACCTCGTCCGCCCGGCACTGGTCGAACCATTCTTCACAAGCTTCTGAGCACATACACCACAACGTGGTCGATTTGATGGAACCCTCACTCCACATGCTTTCAAAGCATGTGCATGCCCCTACAACCCAGACGAACACAGGCAACCAAGCCAATCCCATACACACATTTTGGCCGCTAACCCTCCAAAGCGAGCATTCCTAAGCTTGTTCGCAGATCCTAAGCTTGAAGGCTCTGATCTGCGAACAAGCTTAGGACTCGAGCCGCGGACTCCGCCGACCGAGCGCCAAGATCACGGTGGGGATCAGCGTGAGTGCCACCACGAACGTTCCCACCAGCGCGGGCCCACCGGTCCCCAACGAGGACGTCAGGGCTACCGCCGCAATGGCTGTGCCCACGGCCGTGCCGGCGTTGAACGCGGAGACCGCCAACGCAGAGCCAAGGGTTGCGGCTTCACCGGCGAAGCTCACGGACAGGTGGATAAGGACGCTGTTGGCGCTGAGGCCAAACAACCCCAGGAGCAACACCAAACCGCTGGTGAGCCACGGTGCGCCGGAGGAAACGCTGATGCCCAGGAGCAACACGGTGGTCACGGCCGGGGTGACGATGGTGACAGCACCGGGGTGGGCATCGCCGAGGCGGCTGGCGATCAAGGTGCCAAGCACCGAACCGACTCCAAACCCCGTCAGTACCAGCGGAACCAGCGCCGCCGTCACCCCCGCCTGGTCAGTGAGGATGGTGGCGATGTAGGTATAGGCAGAAAGCACGCCGCCACTTGTTGTGGCGCAGGCGGCCAGCGCCAGCCACAACTTACCGGACCGTAAGCCTGCCAGTTCCTTCCGGATGGAGGCGCTCTGGTGACCTGCGGCGTCGCGCGGTACCAGCCGTGCCACCAAGACAGCGGCGACGACGGCGGCAACAGCCAACGCCCAGAAGGTACCCCGCCAGCCAACCAGCTGAGCCACCATCGCTCCCAGCGGAACGCCGAGGACGGTCGCGAGGGCGCCACCGGCGCCCACCACACCCACGGCTCGGGCGCCTGACGACGGACCTGCAGCCCGGGTGGCCACCACCGCTGATACTGCCCAAAACGCTCCCGTGGCCAAGGCGCTGACAAAACGCGCCACCAGCAGCACCGTGAAATCGGGGCCCAGCGCCACCACAACATGGCCCGCCACGAACACCACAAGGGCCAGAATCAGGGTCAGTCGCTTGGAAAGGCGCAGGGTCAGCAATGCCATGACTGGCGCTCCCACCACCATTCCGATGGCGAAGACAGTAATCAGCAGCCCTGCCTGGGCGACGGTAACGCCGAGGTCACCCGCAATCTGCGGGAGGATGCCTGCAACAACGAATTCGCTGGTCAGCATCAGGAACGTCCCCAACGCCAAGACGTAGACGACCAGTGGAAGTTTGGGCCTGCCGGCGCGCGAGGGCGGAGTCCTCGCCGCGCCGGTACCGCTCTGGTTGTGCGTTGCCTGCGTCGGCATGCGAATGCTCCTCTAACTGGTGTGGTGGATGATCCCTGAGATCCATTTGAACCCCATTGTGCCGGAGGTAGAAGGCCGCGCTTATCCGGGGTAGTACCTGTACCCCTTCTATCTGCGAGCACGGGAGTTTGCCGCAGGGCCAGCACGCCAGAGGTGAACTAACTCAACCTCCTTCCGCCACCCCTACCGGCGTTATGGTGAATGAATGGACAATCTGCCAGCCAACCGCGCCGACATCCGTGACTTCCTCGCCAGCCGCCGCGCCAAGATCCAACCGGAGCAGGTGGGACTGCCCTCCGGGAGCCGACGTCGTGTTCCTGGCCTGCGGCGCGAAGAAGTCGCCGTACTCGCAGGAGTCAGCACCGAGTGGTACGCGCGGCTGGAGAAGGGCAACATCAGCGGCGTGTCCGACGACGTCCTGAATGCCGTGGCGCGTGCCCTGAACCTCAGTGATGAAGAGCGCGCCTACCTCTTCGAACTCGCCCGCGCCGCCCGCCCATCAAAACGGACGGCTACCCGCCGCAAGGACGATGCGGTGGCTGCGCCCATCGGCTGGTTGCTCGACTCCATGACCATGTCGGCGGCCTTTGTCCGCAATGGTCGACTCGATGTGATCGCCTCCAACCAACTGGGCCGGGCGCTGCATGCCCTGATGTACGCCAGCAGTACCACCACTGAACACCGCCACCCGAACTTTGCCCGCTTCCATTTCCTCGATCCTGCGGCCCGGGACTTTTTCGTCGACTGGGAAGGCGGCGCCGCCGCAACGGCTGCCCTGCTCCGCGCCGAGGCTGGCCGGGAGCCCAACGACAAGGCCCTGCGCGAGCTGGTCGGTGAATTGTCCACCCTCAGCCCCGAATTTTGCGCGCTGTGGGCCTCGCACGACATCCGGTTCCGGCACGAGGGAGCCAAACGCCTGCAGCACCCGGTGGTGGGCTACCTCGAGCTGACGTACCAGACTCTCGCGCTGCCCAACATCCCCCGCGCCATCCACGAAATCAGCTCGTACACCGCGGAGCCCGGTTCCGTGCACGAAGGCCAACTCAAACTGCTGGCCAGTTGGGCGGCCACGACGACGGCGGAATCGGCGACGTCCGCCAGCTGACCTTCCGCATCTTCCGCTCAGCCCACGCGTCCGGCAGCCGGACGCGGCACCCCGTCAGCCCGCCAGCGGTGGAAAGATACTCGAATGTCAGCAAGCAATCCACCGGCCGCCGTGCCGGACGTCCAGCAGGCCTGGAACCCACGGCTGGCGCTCCTGGTGGCCGCCGCGTTTTTCATGGAGTTCCTTGACGGCACCATCCTGGCCACCGCCATCCCCAGTATCTCCGCGGAATTCGGTGTGGCCCCTGCCGACGTCAACATCACCATGACTGCCTACCTACTGACTGTGGCGGTGGGAATCCCCATCAGCGGCTGGCTGGCGGAACGATTTGGGGCCCGCCGCGTGTTCTGTACTGCCTTGGCAGTTTTCACACTGGCCTCGCTGGCCTGCGCCCTCAGCCCCGACCTGGCCACCCTCACCGTGAGCCGCATCGTCCAAGGCGCAGGTGGCGCCATGATGGTTCCTGTTGGCACCGTAGTGGTCCTGCGTGGCACACCCAAATCGGAGCTCCTGCGCGCCACGGCCTTCCTGGTCTGGCCGGGTTTGCTGGCTCCCGTCCTGGCACCGCTCGTGGGTGGCGCGCTCACCACGTATCTATCGTGGCACTGGATCTTCCTGATGAACCTGCCCCTCGGTGCAGCTGCCTTTATTGCCGCCCTCCGATTGGTCCCGGTCTCCCCCGGCAACCGCGAGCGCAGGCTCGATTGGCTGGGCATGATTCTCACGACCGTGGGTGTGGGGGCGTTGGTGGTGGGCCTCGAGCTGACCAACGGCCACTCGGATTCGCCGTGGGCGGCCATCTCTGCCGCCACGGGCGCGGCCGCTTTGATCGGCGCCGTGCTCTGGATGCGCCGGACGCCGAATCCCTTGTTTGACCTGGACGTTTTCCGCACCCGCACGTTCCGGGCCATGGCCACGGGCGGGTTCATCTACCGGCTCACCATCAACTCGGCGCCGTTCCTGTTGCCACTCATGTTCCAGACGGGCTTCGGCTGGACCCCGTTGCAGGCCGGCATCATGGTGGCGGCAGTGTTCATTGGTAACATCGGCATCAAACCGGCCACCACTCCCCTCATCCAGCGCTTTGGCTTCAAGGCAATCCTGGTGTTCGCGTCGCTCGCGGCGGCGGTGACGTTCGTGCTGTGCGCCTTCCTGACTCCTGACACACCTAATGTCTTGATCTTCGCGTTGCTGGTCTGCAGCGGCGCGTTCCGGTCCATCGGTTTCTCCGCCTACGCCTCGCTGCAGTACGCAGACATCGTTCCCGCTCACCTGACGTCGGCCAACACGGTGTCCGCCACTCTCAGCCAACTCGCCACCGGCGCCGGAATCGCCGTGGCGGCCTTGCTGATCCGGTTGTTCGACGGCGTCTCGGCCTACCCCGCGGACGGCGCCGGAGCGTTTCGCGTGACGTTCTTGATCATGGCGGCGTTGCTGCTGGTCAGCACGGTGGACAGCGCACTGCTCCCGCGGCACGCAGGTGCAGCGGTCAGCCGCGCGAAACGGGACGCGGCAGCCCACGCCAAAGCTGGCGCGGCCGGCACAACCAGAACAGACAGCGCTCACAACCCCTAGTTGGCGCCGCTCAGCCAGCCCGCGCCAGGACCTTGGTACTTCTCAACCAGCTCGCGCCAGGACCAGCGTCCCCCTTAGCCGGCCTGCGCCAGAACCAAGGGCAAGACGGCCCCTGCACCAGCCTGCAGGAGCGCGCGGCCGGCAACGGTCACCGTCCAACGGCTGTCCACCAGGTCATCGATCAGCATGACGCTTTGCCCCTGCACGCCTGCGAGTGAGGCGGCGAGTTCAGGCCCCACCACGAGTCGTTCCCACACCCCGGCCAACCGGTAAGCACTGTTGCCGCCGCGGGACCCGGTGGGGCCACCGTGTGCGAGGTCCAGCTCGCCCAGGTAGGGGATGCGGCCAATGTCAGAGATGCCGCGTGCCAAGGATCCCACCAGCCGCGGCTTGCTGCGGGAAGGAATGCTGACGATCGCTGCGGGCCGCCCCGCACCGCTCCAGTCCGAAGTGCGGCTGTCTCCTGTCCCCCATTCACGAAGGACCTGGACGCAGGCCTGCAACATGGCGGGGTCAACTTCCCGGTCTTCCGCACCAGCAGCGAACAGGCCACGCAAGGCTCCGCCCCAGCCAAGATCGGTCAACCGCGCCAAGACGCGTCCTTCCGAGAGTCCTTCGCCAGCCTTGAGCTTTCCCTTCACGGGGACGCCCAGCCGGTCCATGCCGCTGGGCCACTGCAGCCGAGCCTCCAACGGTCCGCCCGCACGGCTGAGAGTCTGTCCCGCGGCGGAAGTAGCGTCTGCTGCCACGTCCGTAGGGAACCAGCGGCCAGCGCAGTTGTCGCATTTACCGCAGGCGTGCGCCGTCTCGTCGTCGAGGACTGAGGTGATGTACTCCATCCGGCAACCGGCGGTGTCTTGGTAGATGACCATGGAATCCTGCTCATCCACCCTGGCCTCGGCAATGCGCTGGTACCGCTCGGCGTCGTAAATCCATGGTTGGCCGGTGGAACGCCACCCGCCGCCGACCCGTTCCACCGCGCCGTCGACACTCAACACCTTCAGCAGCAGTTCCAGAGGGGTGCGGCGAAGGTCCACCCGTGCTTCCAGTGCCACCGTGGAGACGGCGGCGCCAGCCTCAGCCAGCGCCGTGAGCACGGCGGCGGCTTTCTCCTCGGATGGCATGGAAGCTGTGGCGAAGTACTGCCAGATGTCCCTGTCCTCAGAACCCGGCAGCAAGAGCACGTCAGCGTTTGCAGCCCCACGGCCAGCACGGCCAACCTGCTGGTAGTACGCCACCGGCGAGGATGGTGCGCCTAGGTGCACCACAAACCCGAGATCGGGCTTGTCGAACCCCATGCCCAGCGCCGAGGTTGCTACCAGGGCTTTGACCTCGTTGTCCTTGAGGAGTTGCTCGGCGCGCTCCCGGTCCGCGGGGTCGGTCCGCCCGGTGTAGGAGAGGACCTTGTGGCCAGCTTCCGCCAAGAGCCGGGCAGTGTCCTCGGCTGCGGAGACGGTGAGGGTGTAGATGATGCCGCTGCCCGGAAGCTCGGACAGGTGGGTGAGCAGCCAGCCCAGGCGTTGCCGGGAATCTGGCAGTGAGAGGACGCCCAGGCGAAGCGATTCGCGGCCCAACGCACCGCGGATAGTCAGGACGCCCGCACCCAACTGCTCTTCGATGTCATGCACCACGCGCGAATTTGCGGTGGCCGTGGTGGCCAAGACCGGAACGGACTGCGGAAGTTGGGTGATGAGGTCGGCGATCCGGCGGTAGTCAGGACGGAAGTCATGGCCCCAGTCCGAGATGCAGTGTGCCTCATCGATCACCAACAGTCCGGTCCGGCGGATCAGCTCAGGCAGTTGCGTCTCACGGAAAGCTGGGTTGGTGAGCCGCTCCGGCGAGACCAACAAGACATCCACTTCATCCGCCGCCAACTGTTGGCGGACAGCATCCCATTCCAGCTGGTTGGCGGAGTTGATGGCAACAGCCTTCACCCCGGCCCGCGCCGCTGCTGCCACCTGGTCCCGCATGAGCGCCAGCAGCGGCGACACGATCAGGGTTGGCCCGGCACCCCGGCGCCGCAAGAGCAGGGAAGCCACAAAGTACACCGCCGATTTCCCCCAGCCCGTCCGCTGGACCACCAAAGCCCGCCGGCCGCCGTCGACCAATGCCTCGATGGCTTCAAACTGGCCATCATGGAACGCAGCTTCCGGATGGCCCACCAACTCACGCAGGACGTCCAACGCCTGGGCGTGAGTACTGCCTGCAGGCGTCACAGCACCGTCCTGATGGGCGGCGGTGGCAGGGGAAGCGAACGAGGCGTGCTGGTTAGTGACCATTGATTCAGTATCTCAGCCGGCACTGACACGCAGCAGCGCCGGGTGTTGCCATGTGGAAAACGTCTCACTGCCATATGGCCGGAATCGCAACATTTCCACATAGGCCTGGCGCAGGACCGGCTGTCCGCCCGCCCCACGTAAGATAAAGCCCGTGACTAGCGAACAGACAAAGACTTTCGATCTCTCGGCATCCTTCAAGGCCTACGACGTCCGTGGCATTGTGGGCGAGTCCATCACGGCCGAAATCGTCGAAGCCGTGGGGGCCGCGTTTGTGGATATCCTCCAGCTTGAAGGCGAAACCATTTTGGTTGGCGGCGACATGCGCCCGTCCTCACCGGAATTCAGTAAGGCCTTCGCCAACGGTGCAGCAACGCGCGGTGCCAACGTGGAACTACTCGACCTGATCTCCACTGACGAGCTCTACTTCGCGTCCGGGTTCCTCAACCGCGCCGGCGCCACCTTCACCGCGAGTCACAACCCCGCCGGCTACAACGGCATCAAGATGTCCAAAGCCGGGGCCGTGCCCATCTCCTCCGAGACCGGCCTCAAAGACATCCAGGCCTTGGCCGAGCAGTACCTCAACACCAGTTCCATTCCGGCGGCCGCAACGCGTGGTCAGATCGGCGTCCGGGACGTCCTCAAGGACTACGCCGAGTACCTGCGCAAATTGGTTGACCTGTCCGGCTCACGCCCGCTTAAAATCGTCGTTGATGCCGGCAACGGCATGGCTGGCCTGACCACGCCTGCGGTCCTGGGCGACACGTTGCTGCCGAAGCTGCCGTTCCACATCGTTCCGCTGTACTTCGAGCTGGATGGGTCCTTCCCCAACCATCCGGCCAACCCGCTGGAGCCGGAAAACCTCCTCGACCTGCAGGCTGCAGTCCTGGCTCACGGTGCGGATATTGGCCTGGCCTTCGACGGTGACGCCGACCGCTGCTTTGTGATCGATGAAAAGGGCGAGCCCGTCTCGCCATCGGCCATCACCGGCATGGTGGCCCGGCGCGAAATTTCGCGCGCCAAAGCCCTAGGCGAAGCCACTCCCACCATCATCCACAACCTGCTCACGTCCCGGGCGGTGCCCGAACTCGTGGCGGCCGACGGCGGCCGGGCTGTCCGGACGCGCGTAGGCCATTCCTTCATCAAGGCCGTCATGGCCGAGGAAGGCGCTGTCTTTGGCGGCGAGCACTCGGCGCACTTCTATTTCCGTGACTTCTGGAATGCAGACACCGGCATGCTCGCCGCCATGCACGTCCTGGCAGCGCTTGGCGAGCAGGACGGCCCGCTCTCGGATCTGGGCCGCGAGTACGAGCCCTACATCAGCTCAGGTGAAATCAACTCCGAAATCGAAGACAAGGCCGGTGCCGTGGAGCGCGTCCGGCAGGACTTCACTGCCGAGGACATCACCATCGACACCATGGACGGCAGCACGTTCACGGCGAATGACGGCAGCTACTGGTTCAACCTGCGTCCTTCCAACACTGAACCGTTCCTGCGGCTCAACGCCGAGGCCGTGGACCGGGCCACCATGGAACGCATCCGGGATCGCGTCCTGGCGCAGGTCCGGGCCTGACCTACGTGGCTGAACCCATTAACGAGCCGCACGATTCCCTCTCGTGGCGCGACTCCGTGCCGGAAGCCAGTGCCATAGATCTGGAAAACCTCCTGGGCACGGGCATCAGCGCAGCCCAGGAGCAACTCCAACGCAACGGCGGCTTCCTGCCCTTCGCCTTGACCGTCCTCAAGGATGGAGAGGTGCGACTGATGACCGTGGCGCCAGCCGACGCCGATGACGCAGCGGACGCGGATTTCGACGCCGAAGCCATGATCCTGGACATCCAGGCGCTGCTGCGGCAGAACCGGGACGAACTCCGGGCCGCTGCCCTGGTGTGCGATACCTACCTGGTGGATGAGGAATCGGACGCCATCTCCGTGGCTGCTGAGCACAGCGACGGCTCGGTTTTTGCCGCGGTGCTCCCCTACGCGGCCAACACGGCCACGCACACTTGGGAGTTTGGCGAGTTGGCGGCAGACACCAACGAACCGCTGGTCTGGGTGGACTAGGCCTGCAGATCTGGGTCGCTGGTCAGCGCTGCAGCGTGCTGGTCTGCGGCTGCATGTTTGGGCAGCCGGTGTGGCATCACGGCCGCCGAAACGCCGGCCAGTAGGGCCAGCAGCAACCAGCCGCTGGCACCACCAGCTACGTCCCGCAGCGCGCCGGTAATGATGTTGCCAAGGAGGACTGCCACGCCCCCACAGCTGGCGAGCAGGCCGTAATACGCGCTCATCGGTCTGGAGCCGGCGAAATGGTGGACCTGTTGCAGCCCCACCGGCCTGACGAGCATGTGCCCAAGACTGAGCATAACCACGAACACCACAGGGCCGGTAAGTACGGGAAGTCCCGGTGCAAGATGCAGCCCGGTGCTTCCCAGCAAGGCGACGGCCACGAAGCCAAGCCCCGTGCAGGCGAAGCCGGCCCGCAACGCCGGAGCGGGCCCAATGCGGGCCACCAATGCCGACAACGGAAGCTGCAAGGCTATGGTCAGCACGGACGCCAGAGTGAACAAAGCAGCCAAGGTCCCAGTGCCCGCACCATCCTGGCCAAGCTCCAGTGGGAGGGCGAAGTAGAGCTGGTTGTAGGCCAGCAGGTTTACGCTGAACAATACCGCGAACATGACGAAGGACCGGTCCCGCAGGCAGGCGAAAGCAGCCAGCGCCGGGGATCGGTCATGGTTGACTGCCGGCTTCGGGGCAGCAGGCTCCGGCCGGGAACCGTGGACCGCTTCGTCGGCATGCCGGGGAAGTAGCAGCCAAAGGATAATTCCGACAGCTAGGAAGAGTGCGGCTGCACCACCTGCAATGACGTTGAATCCGTAACCCTGCAGGGCAACCCCCACCAGCGGACCTGTCACCGCCCCGATTTCCCCAAAGAAGACCAACCAGGCGAACAATGTCCTGCGGGGTGGGCGTTCGCCGGCCAGTGCATCTGCTTTGCGGGTCCGGGCTCGATCGATGGTGCCGATCAGTCCTTCCAGCGCGGGCGAAAAGAACGCACCGCCAATTCCGGTGAGGATTGCGCTCAGCAGAAAAAGCCAGAAGTTATCTGCGACAGCAAGGCCCAGATAACCGAGCGCCCGGATGATGCAGCCCACCAGAATACTGCGCCGGGCACCCCAGCGATCGGCAATGACCCCGCCGAAAAGAAACATGCCCTGCTGGCTGAACGTGCGGGCCCCCAGCACAATGCCTACGGCTGCCGCGCCAAGGCCAAGGTCGTCGGTCATCACCAGGGCAAGGAAGGGGACCACCGCGTAGAAGCCGATATTGAATACCAGCTGGGTGGGCAGGAGCAGGCCTGCCAAAGAATTCTCGAGCTGCCCGCCTGGCCGGCTCACGGTGCATCCGTTTCGGCAGCAACAGCCACGTTTTTCATCACAACAGGCAGAAACCATCCTCCAGGCGCGTCAGGCGGCACCAATTCCAAACTTTTCGAAGGATAGACTAACCTAAGTTCTCGACCCATTTCCCCTCGCCGTCCAGAGACGGCGACCTTGCAAGGCGGTTCCCCGTGCGTATCAATCTCCGTGCCCGCGCCCTGATGGCCACGGCAGCCGTATTGGCTCTCACCGGTTGCGGTTTCAGCGGCAGCCCAGCCCAGCCGCAACAGAGCTCAGCGCAGGCTGACACCAGCCAGCGAATCGTGGTGGACAACTTCAGGGCCCCCGTAGCCAACTGGGCCGTCGAATCCGATGCTGCCTACATTCTCTCACTGTCTGGCTGCCTCGAAACGCTGACCACCTACGACCAGGCCGAGGGCAAGATCAAGCCCATGCTGGCAACGGAATGGAAGCAGACCTCCGCACTTGAGTGGGACTTCAGCATCCGGCAGGGCGTAAAGTTCCAGGACGGCACGGCGCTCACTGCCGACACCGTAGTCTCGGCACTGAACCACGTCCTGGACGCCCAAGTTCCC
Organism: Arthrobacter ulcerisalmonis; assembly: GCF_900609065.1. Taxonomy (GTDB): domain Bacteria; phylum Actinomycetota; class Actinomycetes; order Actinomycetales; family Micrococcaceae; genus Arthrobacter; species Arthrobacter ulcerisalmonis. The sequence continues at coordinate 65,867 of NZ_UXAU01000024.1, forward strand.
GCGCGGGCCTTTAACCGGACCATGGTCAGCAGCGTCACCGCCGTCAATGCAGACACTGTCAGGATCAGCACGCCGACCGAAAGCCCGCTGATTCCGTACCGGCTCGCCAGCGTCAACACCGGAATCCTTGCCCCGGCCGCGTACACGGCCAACGGAGTGGACCCGTTTGGCCACTGCACCGGGCCGTTTACTCCCGTTTCCGAGAAGCCGAAGCAGTCCCTGACGTTGGACCGCAACACGGACTACTGGGGCGGCGATGTCCAACTTGCCGGCGCCGAAATCCGCTTCATCACCAACGGCGCCACCCGGGCAGCGCAGGTGCAGACCGGCGAAGCCGACATCTCCATGTCCATTCCGGCGGCAAGCCTTTCCGTGCTGAAGGCCGACAGTAACGTCTCGGTTGTCAGCTCAGATTCCCCCCGGACGGCCACCCTCTACCTCAACAATGGCCGGGCACCGCTGGACCGCGTCGACGTCCGCAAAGCCATCCGCGACGCCATCGACCTCGATTCCTTGGCAGCCAGCGTGTACGAAGGTTCTGCCCAACCGTCCACCGGACCGTTCGCAGCCTCAGAGCCGTGGGCAGGACAGAAGTCCGAAAAGCAGCAGCAGGACATCGAGGCTGCGAAAGCGCTGCTCGCCAGCGCCGGCTACACCGCTGACCGCCCCCTGGAAATCATCGCCATTGTGGAACGGGCCGAATTTGCCGACGTGGCCGCCGTCGTCCAGGAAAACCTGAAGAACATCGGCATCCCGGTGACCATCACAGCGAAAGAGTCCGCCGCAGCCGAACAGGACGTCCTGGCCGGAAACTATGACATGCTGCTCAGCCAGCGGAACCGACTCATCGACATCGCGGACCCCATCGGGTTCCTCACGGCGGACTACACCTGCAAGGGCACCTACAACCTGAGCCACTTCTGCAACGCAGATTTTGACCGGATCATCGCCGATGCTGCAAAGACCGTGGACACGGATGCACGCTACAAGCTCTACGCAGAAGCCGGCCAGATCCTCCAGGACCAGGCCGTCAATGTCTGGTTGGTCAACCAGCAGGCAACGGACGCAGTCCGGACCAATGTGCTCTCTTACGTGCAGGATCCGCTTTCCCGCTACGTCCTGAAGGCAACCACCGGTAAAGCCGCCTCCTAGTCCAACCTCCCCGGGTTTTCCTCATGGTGCAATTTTTCGTCAAACGAACGTCAACACTGCTGGTCTCAGTCCTGTTGGCTTCCTTTGCCGTGTTCATGATCCCGTACTTCACCCCGGGCGATCCGGCGCTGAAGATCATCCGGTCCCGGGTTGCCGGGGATGTGGTGGACGAATCGATAATCCAGGGGCTTCGCCAAAGCCTTGGCCTGGACGATCCCCTGGCAGTGCAGTATGTCCGCTGGCTTGGGGACTTTCTCTCCGGCGACATGGGGTTGTCCTTCGTCACCCGCACCCCGGTCCGGGACCAGGTGCTTCCGGCGCTGGCTGTCACGCTCAGCCTGGTGGTGATGGCACTGGTCCTTGCCGTCCTGGTGTCACTTCCGTTGGGGATTCTTGCCGGGCTGCGGCCTGGAAGCCTGGCGGACAAGGCCATCACCACCGGTACGCAGATGCTGATTGCCATGCCGGAGTACTGGGTGGCTCCGGTGCTGGTGCTCGTCTTTGCCTTGAAACTCTCGCTGCTGCCCACAGCAGGGTGGAACGACCTTTCCTCTGCCGTCCTGCCTGCCCTGACGCTGGCATTGCGGCCCATCAGCTTTTTCACCTCGGCCGTCCGGTCGGGGATCATCGATGCTGCCGCAGCGGACCATGTGCCCGCAGCCCGCGCGAGGGGCCTCAGCCGGGGACAGGCCATCATGCTGCACGTGGTGCCCAACGGCCTGGTCCCCCTCTCCGCCCTGTCTGCTGTCTGGTTCGCGGGGCTCCTGGGTGGCTCCGTCATCGTGGAAGTCATCTTCGCCGTACCCGGCATGGGCAGGCTGCTTTTTGATGCCGTGATGAACAGTGACATTCCGCTGGCCCAAGGTGGCGTGGTGGTGGTGGTGGTGGCCCTCGCAGTCATGGTGACCACCCTTGCCGACTTTGTCCACCGGTACCTCAGCCGGACGGTAGGAGGCTCCCTTGCGTAAGTGGCTGAACACCAGCACGGTGGCCGGGGCTGTGCTGGCCCTCATTGTGGCCTGCGTCGTCTTGTCGCCGTGGATTTCTCCCTACCCGCCCGCGGACCAGAACCTCACCGCCCGGTTGGCGCCGCCGTCGGCCGCCCATTGGCTGGGGACAGACAACCTGGGCCGCGACACGCTCAGCCGCGTCTTGGAGGGAGGCCGGTTCTCCATGTCGGTGGCCGCGCTGGCCACGGTGCTGACGTGCGTCTTCGGGGTGGCTGTCGGCATCCTCAGCGCCAGGCGCCGCGGCTGGGTGGACGAACTCTTCACCCGCACCAATGACGTCCTGCTGGCCCTTCCGGAAATGGTGGTGGCGCTGTTCATTGTTGCCGCGCTGGGGACAGGTTTCTGGCCACTGCTGCTTGCCCTCGCCGTCACGGGGTGGACTCCCTTCGCGCGTCTTGCCCGCACCCTGGCGTACGACGTCTCTGCCCGTGGGTACATCGAGGCGGCCCGGGTGGTGGGCTGCCCGCCGTCGTTCATCATTTTCCGGCACATCCTGCCGCACCTAGCAGCTCCAATCCTGGGCCAGGCCACCCTCCGCTTTGGGCACCTCCTCATCAGTGTTGGCGCCCTGTCATACCTGGGCCTGGGGGTGCAGCCACCGCAGTCCGACTGGGGCTCAATGCTGGCAGCTGCACAACCGTTTGCGGAGCGGGCTCCAATGGGCATCCTCGCCCCCGGCCTGGTCATCTTCATCGTGGCACTGTGCGTGACCTTAATCGGCCAGCGGGCTGCGCACCTGGCTGCAGCGCCCCTGCTCATGCCCCAGGTGATCAAGAAGTGAGCTCCACGGGCAAGCAGCTGACGGTGGAAAACCTCGAGGTGGCCGCTGCCGGCAGTCCCCTGCTCTCCGGAGTGTCTTTGACAGTGGAGCCGGGTGAGTTTGTTGCATTGGTAGGCAGTTCAGGCTCCGGCAAGACCTTGACGGCGATGTCCTGTCTGCAGCTCCTGCCGGCGGGGGTGAACGTCACTGGCGGTTCCGTCTCGCTGGGGGGCCTCGACCTGACCAGTGCCTCCGAGCACGAACTGAATGCTGTCCGTGGCGGCAGCGTGGGGATGCTCTTCCAGCAGCCCAAGCGCATGTTCAACCCCAACCGGACCATCGAACAACACCTCAGCGAACCCCTTCGGCTCCACGGCGGACTACGCGGCACCAAAGCCCGCGCCAAGGCCGTGGAACTGCTTGCCGAAGTGGGATTCACCGATCCTGAGGGCGGCATCCGCGCCTACCCGCACCAACTTTCCGGCGGAATGGCCCAGCGCGCCATGACCGCCCTGGCTCTGGCTGGGAAGCCCCACTTGCTGCTGGCGGATGAACCAACGTCCGCGCTGGATACCATCCTGGAACGCCAGATCATGACCCTGTTGGATCGCGAACGGCAGGAGCGCGGACTGGGGATCCTGTACATCACTCACAACATCGCCTCCGTGGCTGCCTACGCGGACCGGATCCTGGTCATGCGCTCCGGCCGGATTCTGGAATCCGGGCCCACCGCTGAACTGCTGGCCCGGCCCCAGCAGGATTACACCCGCGAACTGCTGGCTGCAGCACGCCTGTCACCGGGGCAGCCTCCGGGCCCGTCGTCGGCATCCGCTGTGGCGGCGGCATCGGCGATCACGACGACGGCAACAGCTGCGGCGGTTGCCTCGCCGGCAGAGCGCGACGTCCTTGTCCTGGCCGCTGTGGGGAAGCGCTTCGGATCACGCCGCAGGCCCGGGCCGAGCGCACTGGACAACGTTTCCCTCACCCTCAGGCGTGGCGAAATCCTGGGGATCCTGGGCCAGTCCGGCTCGGGCAAGAGCACGCTGGCCAAAGCTGTTGTGGGCCTGGAAACGATCGACACCGGCAGCATCACCCGCCACCTGGATGCAGCAGTTTCGCGTCAACCAACGGCCGTGCAGCTGGTCTTCCAGGAACCACACGGTGCATTCGATCCCCGCATGACGCTCAGATCCAGCCTGCAGGCTCCGCTTCGGAACCGCCGGGGCCGCACACCGGACGCGTTGGAGGATCAGCTCACCGCTGCACTGCATGAGGTGGAGCTCGACGCCGACCTGCTGGACAAGCGCCCGGGGCAGTGCTCGGGCGGGCAACTCCAACGCGCCACCATTGCGCGGGCCCTCCTCCTGAAACCCCAGATCCTGATCTGCGACGAGGCCACTTCCGCCTTGGATGCCCTCACCCAGCTCACCATCCTCAACCTGCTGCTGCGGCTCCGGCGCGAACACGACCTCTCGCTGGTGATCGTCTCCCACGACCTGGATGTTGTGCAGTACATGTGCGACAGGATTGCCGTGCTGCAGGCAGGTCAGGTGGTGGAGGTCTCCCCTACCAGGGACTTTTTCGCGCAGCCGCAGCATCCGCACAGCCAGGAACTGGTCCATGCCTACCAGGCCAGGACGCAGGATGTCGCGCCGCACGGTTCCCTCCAGGGCTGAGCAGGATCACGGTCCGCCACTGGTGCAATTCCGAACTGACAGGAACGACGCCGGCCCGTCACCTTTTTCTCAAAGGTGACGGGCCGGCGTCGTAATTCAGCTGGTGGTATCAGCCGAGGCGCGTCTTCAGATCAGTCAGCTCGGACTGCAGTGCATCCGGGAGCGACCCGCCGAAGTTGGCGAACCAGTCTTCGATGGATGCCAGCTCGGTAGCCCACTCGGCCGGATCCACGCGGACCGCCTCGGAAACCTGGGCAGGAGTCATGTCCAGGCCCTTCAGGTCCAGGGCATCGCCGGTGGGAACGAACCCGATAGGCGTCTCAATGGCGTCGGCCTTGCCCTCAAGCCGCTCGATGGCCCACTTGAGCACGCGGGCGTTGTCGCCGAAGCCAGGCCACGCGAAGCCACCCTCAGCGTTGCGGCGGAACCAGTTGACCAGGAAGATCTTGGGCAGCCGGTCGGCGTTGGCCTTGCCGGAGAGGTTGACCCAGTGATTCAGGTAGTCACCTGCGTCGTAGCCAATGAACGGCAGCATGGCCATGGGGTCGCGGCGGACCACGCCCACGGCACCTGCCGCTGCTGCAGTCGTTTCCGAGGACAAGGTGGCGCCCATGAAGATACCGTTTGACCAGCTACGAGCCTCGGTCACCAACGGAATGGTGGTCTTCCGCCGGCCGCCGAAGAGGATGGCGGAGAGCTCAACACCGTCGGGGCTGTTGTACTCCTCGGCCAGCATGTCGATCTGGTCGATCGGGGTGCAGAAGCGGGAGTTAGGGTGCGCGGCCGGCTTGTCCGAGTCGGGCGTCCAGGAGTTACCCTGCCAGTCCGTGAGGTGCGCAGGCACTTCCTCGGTCATGCCCTCCCACCAGACGCCGCCGTCGTCGGTCAATGCCACGTTGGTGAAAACGCTGTTGCCCTTGGCGATGGCTCGCATGGCGTTCGGGTTGGTGCCCCAGCCGGTGCCGGGAGCGACGCCGAAAAGGCCAGCTTCGGGGTTGACGGCGCGGAGTTCGCCTTCCTTGCCGAAACGCATCCAGGTGATGTCGTCACCCAGGGTCTCCACCTTCCAGCCGTCGATCGTGGGATCGAGGAGGGCCAGGTTGGTCTTGCCGCAGGCAGACGGGAACGCAGCTGAGACGTAGTAGGTCTTCTGCTCGGGCGAGGTGAGCTTGAGGATGAGCATGTGCTCGGCAAGCCAGCCCTCGTCGCGGGCCATGACGGAGGCGATCCTCAGGGCGAAGCATTTCTTGCCCAGCAGGGCGTTTCCGCCGTAACCGGACCCAAAGGACCAGATGGAACGCTCCTCGGGGAAGTGCACAATCCACTTATCCGGGTTGCACGGCCACGGCACGTCCTCCTGGCCGAGGTCCAGCGGGGCGCCCAAGGAGTGCAGCGCGGGAACGTAGAACGCGTTGGTCTCGGTAATGCGGTCAAGGACGGCCGTGCCAATGTTGGCCATGATGCGCATGGAAGCGACCACGTAGGCGCTGTCAGTGATCTCGACGCCGAACTTGGGATCCTCTGCGTCAAGGTGGCCCATGACGAACGGGATCACGTACATGGTGCGGCCACGCATGGAGCCGGCGAACAGGCCGCGCAGCTTCTCCTTCATGGCGGTGGGCTCCATCCAGTTATTGGTGAAGCCAGCATCGCGTTCGTTCTCCGAGCAGATGAAGGTCTGCTCTTCGACCCGGGCCACGTCTGCGGGGTCGGAGAAAGCTGCGAAGGAATTGGGGAACAACTCCTGGTTGAGCCTGGTCAGCGTTCCAGCTGCCACAAGCTCATCCGTCAGGCGGGTGTTCTCCGCTTCCGAACCGTCCACCCAGTAGATACGGTCCGGCTGCGTCAGCTCAGCAACCTCTTCAACCCATGCCAGCAAGCCAGCATGTGTAGTGGGTGCATTTTCCAGTAGCGGCTTCTGCGCCAGATCGCCCATTGCGGTTCCCTTCCTAGGGTTCATCGGTGTGTCCTAAATGTTATGGTCCGGACCACCCGGCTTTCTGGGCCCTCCTGGCAGCTGAATGTGACCGAAAAACCGAAAACCGCGGAAATCCGGCAAATATTCGGCCGATTTTCATCTATTTAGTGACTAAGGTCACGTAGACCGGTCTAGTTACGCAGATTACGTACGTTTCGATTTGGCAGGACAGCCAACCCTCGCGTAAAGTAATTCGAGGTTCAGGGAGAGCAGTTATTCACCCGGAACACAGAATGCGCCCATAGCTCAGCTGGATAGAGCGTCTGTCTACGGAACAGAAGGTCAGGGGTTCGAATCCCTTTGGGCGCACAGATAGGTCCGCACCGGTTCGCCGGTGCGGACCTTTTTCGTTGCAGGCGAGTTACGCCACGAATCCTAAGCTCGTTCGCAAAACCTAAGCTTCAGGGCTCTGATCTGCGAACAAGGTTAGGTTTCCCGGGGCGCAGCGGGCCCGGAAGGCACCGAGCAGCGCGGGCTAACGGTCGCAGCGCTCCACCGTGGTGCTCGAGCCAAGCCCGCCCCAGCTCACTCGCTAGGGCACGAAGCGGTAGCCCATTCCGGCCTCTGTCACCAGGAACCGTGGCTGCTTAGAATCCGGTTCGATCTTCTTCCTGAGTTGGGAGATGTAGAGCCGGAGGTAGCCGGAGTCGGTGACGTGCTCCGAGCCCCAGATCTCCTGCAGCAGGGTGCGCCGGGTGACCAGCTTCCCGGCATTGCGGACCAGCAGTTCCAGCACCTGCCACTCGGTGGGCGTGAGCCGGATGATCTCAGAGCCCTGCGGGGATTCCCGGCGTAGGCTCTTGGCGGCCAGGTCAATGGTGATGTCAGCCATGACCACCACGGGCTGCAGCTCGTGGTTGGGGACCCGTCTGGTGAGGGCTCGCAGCCTGGCGAGGAGTTCGTCGATCGAGAACGGCTTGGTGATGTAGTCGTCGGCGCCAGCGTCCAGGGCTTCCACTTTGTCGGCTGCTCCGGTGCGCCCGGACACCACCAGGATGGGCGCCTGCGTCCAACCCCGTAAGGCGTGGATGACGTCCATTCCATCCAGTTCAGGCATCCCCAGGTCCAGGACATAGATGTCCGGGTGCGTCTCAATGCCCACGTTGATGGCCTGGGTGCCGTTGGCGGCGGTAACAATGTCGTAGCCCCTGGCCGTCAGCGTGACCCGGAGGGCCCGGAGAATCTGCGGATCGTCGTCGGCGATGAGGAGCTTCATGCCTCGTCCCGTTCGGGTGCGGCCGCCGGCAGCGCCACCACCATGGTGAGCCCGCCGCCCGGGGTGTCTTCGGTGTCCAGCGTCCCGCCCATCCCCTCGGTAAACCCCTTGGAAAGGGCTAACCCCAACCCTAGTCCCGTCAGGTTGTCAGTGTCGCCCAGGCGCTGGAACGGCACAAACATCTGGTTGCGTCGGCCAGCATCGACACCCGGCCCGTGGTCCACCACCCGGATCTCCACCACACCGGCGAACTGGCTGGTGCTGATCCGGACCCTGGTTCCCGCCGGAGCGAAACGGTGGGCGTTGTCGAGGAGGTTGGTGACCACTCGTTGCAGCAAGCCAGGGTCCGCCATCAGCTGTGGCAGGTCCGGATTCAGGTCCAGTTCCACCGCGGCGGGCCCCAGGCCGAGCTCGTCCAACGCCGGCAGGATCACATCCTCGGCATCAATGGGCCGCAACGCCACCGCCAACGCGCCTGCCTGCAGCCGGCTGACGTCCAGGAGGCTGGTCACCAGCGTGGCCAGGGAACCAAGGCTCTCCTCCGCAGTGGCGAGCAACTCACGATGATCCTCCGCAGACAGGCTGGCACCGGCAGACCGGATTCCACTGACCGCCGCGGTGGCCGCCGCCAGTGGCCGGCGCAGATCGTGGCTCACCGCCGACAGCAGTGCCGACCGGACCCTGTCCGTCTCCGCCAGCGGGGCAAACTCGCGCGCTGTTTCGGCCAGGTCCGAATTCTCCAGGGCCGCATCCAGCTGGGTGGCGATCACGCTGAGCAGCCGCCGCTCCGACGCTGCGAGTTCGACGCCGAACAGCTCCAACGTGCCCCGCTCCCCCACCGGGACGGTGGTGTCCGCCGGGGAGGCCGAGCCTCCGTCACCAGAAAAGCTACCGGCAGCGCTAAGCACCGCCCCGTCCACGAGGAGCCGGGCCCCGGCCAAGCCAAAGGCCTCCCGGGTCTGGCCTACGAGGGCATCCAACGCCCCCTGCCCGCGAAGCACACTCCCGGACACGCTGGCCAGCAGCTCGGACTCTGCGGTGGCCCGGGCAGCGGCCCGGCTCCGGCGGGCGGCTTTGTCCACCACGTAACTGACCAACACGGCGTTAACCACGTAGAGGATCAAGGCCAGCAGGTGCAGCGGTTCGGACACGGTGACGGTGTACAGCGGTTGCACGAAGAAGTAGTCAAGGGTGAGCCCGGAGAGGAGCGCAGCAAACAGTGCCGGCCAAATTCCGCCCACCAGGGCCACCACCACAACCACCAGCTGATAGGTCAGCACGTCGCTGGTGATGGATTCTTCGCTGCGGAATGCGACCAGCAGCGCGGTCACCAGTGGACCCACCACCAGCGCTAGCAGCATCCCAGCCAGGCGGCGCCGGAGGGTCAGCGCCCCGCCAATTTTTGGCAGTGCGAAGCGGCCACCGGCCGATTCGTGGTTGACGATGTGCACGTCGATCGCGCCTGCCTCGCGGGTGACGGTGGACCCGATCCCCGGCCCACTCAACGCCGCCGCAAACCGTCCCCGCCGGCTCACCCCGATCACCAGTTGCGTGGCGTTGACGCTGCGGGCAAAGTCCACCAAGGCGCGGGGTACGTTTTCGCCCACCACCTGGTGAAACGTTCCGCCCAGTTTTTCCACCAGCGACCGCTGTTGCGCCAGCTCTTCGGGATGATCGGAGCGCAGCCCTTCCTGGCTGCTGACGTGCACGGCCAGCAGCTCGCCACCGGACCGGGCGGTGATCCGTGCGCCACGCCGCAGCAGGGTGGCCCCTTCCGAGCCGCCGGTCAGGGCCACCACTACGCGTTCCCGAGCCTCCCAGGTACTCTCGATCCCGTGCTGCTCCCGGTAGGACCGCAGGGCGCTGTCCACCTCATCGGCGAGCCACAGCAGCGCCAACTCGCGCAGTGCCGTGAGGTTTCCCAACCGGAAATAGTTGGACAGCGCCGCGTCGATTCGCTCGGCGGGGTAGACCCGGCCGTCCGCCAATCGATCGCGGAGGGCTTGCGGATCCAGGTCGATTACCTCAATCTGGTCAGCCGAGCGCAAGGCCGCGTCCGGCACCGTCTCCCGCTGCGGGACGCCGGTGATCTGCTCCACCACGTCGTTGAGGGACTCAATGTGTTGGATGTTAACGGTGGAAATGACATCAATTCCGGCGTCGAGCAGTTCCACCACGTCTTGCCACCGCTTTTCGTGGCCCACCCCCGGCGCATTGGTGTGCGCCAGCTCGTCCACCAAGGCGATCTCCGGCCGGCGGCGGACGACGGCGGCAACATCCAACTCCGTCAACGTCACCCCCCGATGGGCCACGGCCAGCCGCGGCAGGGTTTCGAGTCCGTCCGCCATGCCCGCAGTTTCGGCGCGGTCGTGGGTTTCGACGATCGCCACCACCACGTCTTTGCCCTCGGCCAGGAGGCGTTTGCCTTCCTCCAGCATGGCGTAGGTCTTGCCTACTCCGGGCGCCGCGCCCAGTAACACCCGGAGCCTGCCTCGTTTCATTCCCGGCCCTCCACTCCGTCCAAGGCGATGTTGAGCTGCAAGACGTTGACCGTGGGTTCGCCCAGGAAGCCAAGGTCACGCTGCTGCACGTGTGACTGAACCATATCCTTCACTGCCGCTTCCGCCATGCCGCGTTCCTTGGCGATCCGCGGAACTTGCAGCAGCGCGTACGCCTCGCTGATGTCGGGGTCCAGCCCGGACGCGGAGGCCGTGAGCGCATCGGCGGGAATCAGCGCCGGGTCGACGTTCTCGAGCGCCGCGACGGCGGCCTTCCGCTCCTGGATGGCCGCTACCAGGTCGGGATTCTCGGGGCCGTAGTTGGAACCGCTGGAGGCACCGGCGTCGTACCCCTTCCCGGCAGCCGAGGGCCGCGGCTGGAAGTAGCGGGCCAGCGGCGTCCCGTCCGCGTCGGAAAAGGACTGCCCCACCAGCATGGACCCGGTGGGGGCGCCGTTCACGGTGACGATGGAGCCGTTGGCCTGCGCGGGGAAGGCGAGCTGGCCCACGCCGGTAACTATCAGCGGGTAGGCCACCCCCAGGAGCAGGGTGAGGACCAGCATGGCCCGCAGCGCCGTCCAAGAGGCGCGGAATCCGGATGAGATGCGCATGAATATCAGCTTTCGATGAGTTGTAAGGGGAGTCAGAAACCGGGGATCAGCCGGATGGCCAGGTCGATCAGCCAGATTCCGATGAACGGCACCACTACCCCGCCCAAGCCGTAGACCAGGAGGTTACGGCCGAGGACCTTATCGGCGCCCATTGGCCGGTATCGGACGCCCTTCAGTGCCAGCGGGATGAGGAAGACGATCACCACGGCGTTGAAGATAATCGCGGACAGGACGGCCGACGCCGGCGAGTGCAGTCCCATGATGTTCAGGACTCCCAGCCCGGGGAAGACGCCGGCAAACATGGCCGGGATGATGGCGAAGTACTTGGCGATGTCATTGGCGATGGAGAACGTGGTCAGCGCGCCGCGGGTGATGAGCAGCTGCTTCCCGATCCGGACAATGTCGATCAGCTTGGTGGGGTCCGAGTCCAGGTCCACCATGTTGCCAGCTTCCTTGGCAGCGGAGGTTCCGGTGTTCATGGCCACGCCAACGTCGGCCTGTGCCAGGGCGGGGGCGTCGTTGGTGCCGTCGCCGGTCATGGCCACCAGCCGGCCGCCGGCCTGTTCCTTGCGGATCAGCGCCATCTTGTCCTCGGGGGTAGCCTCGGCCAGGAAGTCGTCCACGCCGGCTTCGGCGGCGATCGCCTTGGCCGTCAGGGGGTTGTCGCCGGTGATCATCACCGTGCGGATTCCCATGGCCCGCAGCTCGGCAAAGCGTTCCCGCAGGCCATCCTTGACCACGTCCTTCAGGTGCACCACGCCGAGCACCCGCGCAGTGCCGTCCGTGCCGGTGGCTGCCACCACCAGCGGCGTACCACCGCTCTGCGATACCTCGGTGATCTGCGCGTCGAGTGCCCGCGCCGTCGCATCCGGAAGGGGGCTGATGGCACCAGCCCAGGCGGTGACGGCGGAGCCAGCACCCTTACGCAGGCTGGTGCCATCCGGGAGGTCCAGCCCACTCATCCGGGTCTGCGCCGTGAAGGGAACGATCTCGCCCGCAGCGCTCCCGCCCACGTCGAAGCCCTGGGCGGCGGCGAGCGTCACGATCGACTTTCCTTCCGGCGTCGGATCGGCCAGTGACGCCTGCGCCGCTACTGACACCAGATCGCTCGCCAGGACGCCGGGGACCGGCAGGAATGCTGACGCCATCCGGTTTCCGTAGGTAATGGTGCCGGTTTTATCGAGCAGCAACGTGGTCACGTCACCTGCCGCCTCCACGGCGCGGCCAGACATGGCCAAGACGTTGTGCTGGACCAGCCGGTCCATGCCGGCGATGCCAATGGCAGACAGCAGCGCGCCAATGGTGGTGGGGATCAAGCAGACGAGCAGGGCCACCAGGACCGGGACGCTGGCCTGCGCATCAACGTAGGACGCGATCGGGTTGACGGTCAGCGTGACCACCACGAATACGATGGACAGACTCGCCAACAGCACGTTCAGGGCGATCTCGTTGGGCGTCTTCTGCCGTGCCGCGCCTTCCACCAGGCCGATCATGCGGTCCACGAACGTCTCGCCGGGCCGGGAGGTAATCCGCACGACGATCCGGTCCGAAAGCACCCTGGTGCCGCCGGTAACAGCGCTCCGGTCACCGCCGGATTCCCTGACCACCGGCGCGGATTCGCCGGTGATCGCCGACTCGTCGATCGCCGCGATCCCCCAGACAATGTCGCCGTCGCCCGGGACCAATTCGCCGGCCGTCACCACCACCATGTCCCCTAAGGTCAGGTCCGACGACGGCGTCTGCACCAGCGCGGCGCGCTCGGCAGCCGGATCAGCGGCGTCGTCGTACGCAGCAATGAGGTTCGCGGGCGTGCTGGTGCGGGTCTTCCGCAGACTGTCCGCCTGCGCCTTGCCTCGGCCTTCCGCAACAGACTCGGCGAGGTTGGCAAACAGCACCGTCAGCCACAGCCAACCGGCAATGGCCCACGTGAAGGTGGCCGGAATCGCCGAGCCACCAGAGGGTTCCGGGCCACCCAGGAAGGGTTCGGCAACGGCGATGGCGGTGGTCAGCGCAGCGCCCACTTCGACAATGAACATCACCGGGTTGCGCCACATGGACCGAGGATCGAGTTTCCGGAACGCCCCCGGGATGGCCTGTGCCAGGCTGGCGGCGGTGATCGCCGAGGAGCGGCGGACGGTGCTGCCGCTCCCTGTGGCGGGAGCGGGTGCCTGCGTGGTTGCGGTTGACATGGCTAGTGCAGTCCTTCTGCGAGCGGTCCCAGGGTAAGGACGGGGAAATAGGTCAGTGCCGTGACGATCAGGGTCACGCCGATCAGGAGGCCCACAAACAAGGGCTTGTGCGTGGGCAAGGTGCCGGCGGTGGCCGGGACTTTGTCCTGGACGGCGAGCGCTCCCGCCAGGGCCAGCACCAAGGCGATGGGGATGAACCTGCCCAGCAGCATCACCACGCCCAACGCCGTGTTGAACCAGGGCGTGTTGGCGGTCAGTCCGGCAAAAGCCGAGCCATTGTTGTTGGCCGCGGAGGTAAACGCGTACAGGACTTCAGAGAGCCCGTGGTTGCCAGGGTTCCAGATGGACGTACCGGTGACGCTTTCGGCGAGCGCTGGAACGGCGAAGCTCAGCGCGGTGCCGGCCAGGATGAGGACCGGGACGACCAGGATGTACAAGCTCGCCAGCTTGATAATCCGGGGCGTGATTTTCTTGCCCAGGTATTCGGGAGTGCGGCCCACCAGCAGTCCAGCTACGAAGACGGCGATGATGGCCAGCACCAGGATGCTGTACAGCCCCGACCCCACACCACCGGGGGCCACCTCGCCGAGCATCATGTTGAGCATGGGCATCATGCCGCCCAGCGAGGTGAAGGAGTCGTGCATCGAGTTGACCGCGCCGGTGGACGTCAGCGTGCTGGCCGTGCCAAAGAGCGTTGATCCAAGGATGCCGAATCGCTGTTCCTTGCCCTCCATGGCCGCGCCAGCCAGCAAGGTAGCAGTGCCGTTCCCAGCCAGTTCCAGCCAGGACAGCAGCGCAAGCGAGGCCGCGAAGAACGTTGACATGACGGCGGCGATGGCCAAGCCCTGCCGGCGGTCGCCCACCATGCGGCCAAAGGTCCGCGGCAAAGAAAACGGGATCACCAACATGAGCAGCACCTCGAAGAAACTGGTCCACGCCGCAGGGTTCTCGAACGGGTGGGCAGAGTTCGCGTTGAAGAACCCGCCGCCGTTGGTGCCCAGCATCTTGATGGCCTCCTGCGAAGCCACCGGCCCGCCCGGCAGGCTCTGCGTCCCGCCGGCCAGAGTGGTGATGTCGGTAAAACCGTTGACGTTCTGGATCACCCCACTGGCCAGGAGGACGACGGCGGACACCAGCGCCAGCGGAAGCAGGAGCCGCAGCACACCGCGGGTGAGGTCAACCCAGAAGTTGCCCAGGGTCCCGGAGCTGCGCCGGGCAAAGCCGCGGATGAGCGCCACGGCAACGGCCAGCCCCACCGCTGCCGACACGAAGTTCTGGACGGCCAGGCCAGCCATCTGGACCGTATAGCCCAGGGTCACCTCCGGCGAGTAGGACTGCCAGTTGGTATTGGTGACGAACGATGCCGCCGTGTTGAACGCCAACCCTTCCGGGACGGCTGGCAGCCCCAGGGAATAGGGCAGCACCTCCTGGACGCGTTGCAGGACATAGACCAGCAAGAGCCCGGCGGCGGAAAACCACAGCACGCTGCGCAGGTACGCCTGCCAGGACTGCTCAGTTTCCTGCGCCACCCCGGTGAGGCGGTAGAAACCCCGTTCCACCCGGGAGTGCGTTGAACTGGTGTAGATCCTGGCCATGTAGTCGCCAACCGGCCGATAGAGAACCGCGAGCAGCGCCACCAAGGCGAGGAACTGGAGGATGCCGAAGAAGATGTCCATCTCAGAATCGCTCCGGTTTCACCAAGGCATAGACCAGGTAGCCGATGGCGGCTACGCCCAGTACAGCGGCCAGTGCCGAGAAGATGATCACAGCTTCTCCACCCCTTTTGCCACGAGGCCTACCAGCACAAAAACGGCGATGCTGGCGAGGACGTAGACGACGTCAAGCACGTTGGGCTCCTTCACGAAAATCTTTGGCGCACCCCTCGGTGCGGTGCCCGTTCCCGGGCTGCCTTTCGATTAGATACCTGCCGGCAAGGCCCCGGCTGCGGTCCTAACGGAATCCAAACGGTCCCGGCCCGGATCCTTACGGAAGGCATGCACTCGATGGTTTTGCCGCCGTCGTGGGGCCATCCGGATAGGCTGGAGGCATGACGACGCACGCGGTGGACCGCGAATACGATGTTGTGGTTATTGGGGCTGGCGCAGTGGGTGAAAACGTCGCAGCGCGCGTAGTTCAGGGCGGGCTGACCGCCGTGCTGATTGAGGCCGAACTGGTGGGCGGGGAATGCTCCTACTGGGCGTGCATGCCGTCCAAGGCCCTGCTGCGGCCAGGCACCGCGTTGCACGGTGCGCAGACCGTCCCCGGCGCTGCCCAAGCAATCACCCGTACCCTGGATGCTGCCGCGGTCTTGAAGCGTCGCGACTATTTCACCTCCAACTGGGAGGACACCGGACAGGTGGACTGGGTCGAGTCCACGGGCATTGGCCTCATCCGCGGCCATGCCTGGCTGACCGGCGTACGGACCGTCGAAGTGGCTGGCCTGGACGGCGAAACGTACCGGGTGCGGGCCACCACGGCAGTAGTGGTGGCCACGGGCTCCACGCCCACCATGCCACCCATCGAGGGCCTCGACGGCTTGGAAGTCTGGGGTACCCGGGAGGCTACCTCCGCGAAGGAAATCCCCGAACGGCTGGCCGTGCTGGGCGGCGGCGTGGCGGGCTCGGAGCTGGCCCAGGCGTTCGCCAGGTTGGGCTCCAGTGTCACCCTGGTGGCACGCGGCGGACTGCTGGGCAACTTCCCCACGGAAGCCGCTGACCTGGTGGTGGCTGGCCTCCGCGCTGACGGCGTCGAACTCCACCTCAACACCGCAACGCAGAGCATCGCCCAGAATGATGACACCAGCTTCACCGTGACCCTTGGCTCGGGCGAACTGGTCCATGCAGACAAGGTTTTGGTGTCCACCGGCCGGCACGCCGCGTTGGAGGGACTCGGCCTGGAGAACCTGGGCCTGGGCGGCGACGGCGCGCACCTGTCCCTGGCCACCGACTCCACCGGGCTGGTCAGCGGCACGGCTCCCGCGGACGGACCCTGGCTGTACGCGGTGGGCGATGCCGCCGGCAAGGTCTTTCTCACGCACCAGGGCAAGTATGAGGCCCGGGCTACCGGCTCGGCCATCACCGCCCGCGCCAAAGGCTCCCTGGACACCCCTTTGCCATGGTCGGTGGAAGCCCAGACCGCCAATGACCATGCGGTGCCCAGTGTGGTGTTCACCGACCCGGAGCTTGCCTCCGTGGGACTCACCAAGGAGCGCGCCCAGAAGGCGGGCCTGAGCGTGTCCACCGTAGAGCTGCCCATTGCGGTGGCGGGATCCTCGCTGCATTCGGAGCACTATCAGGGCTGGGCGCAGCTGGTGGTTGATGAGGAACGCAAGGTGCTGGTGGGGGCCACGTTTGCGGGCCCTGACGTGGCGGAACTGCTGCACGCTGCCACCGTCGCGATCGTGGGTGAAGTGCCCCTGGAGCGGTTGTGGCATGCGGTCCCGTCCTACCCCACGATCAGCGAGGTGTGGCTCCGGCTGCTGGAAAAGTACGGACTCTAGATTCTATTTGAACTGACCGGTCAGTTTAGTTAGACTGGGATCAATCGATACTTCGAAAGGTCCCCGTGCTCCTTACCAGCCAGCTCCACGTCAAGGGCAGGCGCGACGATCTCCTGCCGCCCACCAGCCTCTCCGTTTCCCGGGGCGAGATCCTCCTCGCCACGGGAAGCGGCCAGGACCAGCGCACCGCGCTGGCCCTGACGCTCAGCGGCCGGATGAAGCCGAGCACCGGCACCCTCAGCTGGGACGGCCACGCCGAGATCAAGAAAATCCGCCAAGCCGCTGCGATCGTGGATTCGCCCCGCGTGAACGAACCCGAACAGCACCTGAGCGTCAGCGACCTTGTCACCGAGGATCTCGCCCTGATCCCCCGCCGGTTCCGCGGCGCCCTGCTCAGCAAACCCTGGCTGAAAGTCAACAACTTCACGGACGTCGCCGACCTCTGGGTGGAACAGCTCAGCGCTGAGCGCCGGAACGAACTCCTGACCGCGTTGGCCCTGGCGAACCCCGCTACCGACCTCCTGGTCCTGGACTCCCCCGACCGGCATAGCGCTGACGCCGACGATTGGCTGCCACTGCTGACCAGGGTGGCACACCAGGTGGGCCGCCCCCTTGCCGTGGTCGCCGTCGTCAATTCCGTGCCCTCAGGATGGGACGGCGCCACGGTTGCGATCGGCAATGCCGTACCCGTCAAACACCACCGGCACCTCAGTGAGGAAGCAAAGTGACAGTCCTGCGATTGGCCCGATCCGAACTCAAACGGATGACCGGCGGCCTGCTGCCCAAGCTCACCATCCTGGCACTGACCATGGTGCCGCTGCTGTACGGAGCGGTCTACCTGTATGCCAACTGGGATCCCTACGGCAACCTCGACAAGGTGGACGCCGCACTGGTGGTCCAGGACACGGGTGCCACTGCCGCAGACGGCACCGAACTGCACGCGGGCCAGAAAGTGGCCGACAGCCTGATCGACGGCCATGCCTTCAACTGGAAAACCGTCGCCAGCCCCGAGGAAGCCAGCCAGGGCGTCAGCAATGGAACGTACGCCTTCGCCCTGCAGATCCCGCCGGATTTCTCCAGCAACCTGGTTTCGCCGGGCAGCTTCGACGCCGCGCACCAGGCCATGCTGGACGTCACCACCAACGACGCCAACAACTACCTCCTCAGCACCATCGTGGATAAGCTCACCACCTCCGTCCACACCACCGTGGCCAAGGAGGTGGGCGAGGAAACCGCCAACCAGCTCCTCACCGGCTACGGCACCATTCACGCGCAAATGCTGAAAGCGGCCGACGGCGCCGGGCAGCTTGCGGACGGCGTGGCAACATTGCGGGACGGCAGTACGTCCCTGCACTCGGGGACCGGCGAACTCGCCGACGCCACGAATCAGCTCTACGCCGGCCAGGTGAAACTCCGCGACGGCGCCAACCAACTCACCGAGGGTGCCGGCAGTCTGAGCAGTGGGCTGGTGGAACTCAAGGACAAGACCGCCAGCCTGCCCGGCAATTCAGCCGCACTGGCCTCCGGCGCAGCCCAGGTGGCAGCCGGCAACGCGCAGCTGAACACCAAGGTCCAGGACGCCGTCGCCCAGCTGGAGTCCGCCGATCAGGCGCTCAAGGCCCGGGTCACCAGCTCCGCCGCCAAGCTGGTCACGGACAAGGTCCTCACCCAGGAGCAGGCCGACCAACTCGTAGCCGACCTCGACGCTGCAGCGGCCTCAGGCCCGGTGGTGGACGCCAAAAACAAGCTGGCCACCGATGCCGGACTCATCCAGGAACTGGCTACCGGGGCCCAAAGCGTCAGCACCGGCGCCGCGCAACTTGCCGCAGCGACCCCCACCCTGACCGACGCGATCGGCAAGGCCTCGACCGGGGCTGACCAGCTCCACACCGGAGCCGCAGCCCTGGCGGCCGGCGAGCAGACCGCCGTCGACGGCGCCGGGCAGCTCGTGGCGGGCGCCGCCAAACTGAACGACGGCGCAGCGCAGCTGGAGACCGGCGCGGGCACCGCCGCCGACGGGTCCCGCAGCCTCGCGGACCAGGTGGCCGCAGGCGCGGGCCAGGTTCCCAACCCGGACGACCAGCAGAAGTCGAGCCTGTCATCCGTTATCGCGGATCCGGTCTCCGTCAGCAACGTTTCGCAGGCGAAAGCTGGCTCCTATGGGGCCGGCCTGGCACCCTTCTTCCTGACCCTCGCCCTCTGGATCGGCGTGTTCATGCTGGTCCAGGCCATGCGGCCCATCACGCAACGAGCGTTGGCCTCCAACGCACCGTCATGGAAGATCGCGGTTGGCGGCTGGCTGCCGTTCCTGGCAGTGGCCGTGGTGCAGGCCAGTTTGCTGACCTTGGTGGTGGATTTGGCGCTCGGGCTCAACCCCGTCCATCCAGTCCTGATGTGGCTGTTCCTTCTGGCCGCGGCGATGGCGTTCACCGCGCTGATCCAGGGCATCGTTGCCTTGCTGGGCACGCCCGGGAAGTTCGTGGTACTGATCTTGCTGGTCCTGCAATTGGTCTCCTCCGGGGGTACGTTCCCGTGGCAGACCACCCCGGAGCCACTGCACGTGGTCCACGATGTCTTGCCCATGGGCTACGTGGTGACCGGCATGCGGCACCTGATCTACGGTGCCGATCTGTCCATGATCGTGCCCACCGTATTTGGCCTGATCGGCTACACGGCGCTGGGCGCAGGCCTGTCACTGCTGGCGGTACGCAAGCATAAGTTCTGGACGTTGAAGACGCTGAAGCCGGAGATCGCGGTATGAGCCAACAGGATGAGGGGGTTGCGTTCCCCGGCACGTCCGGCGAGCGGAAACTGCGGCCGGCGCGGACCAGCGCCACCCGCCAGAAGCTCTTCGAGGCCTCGATGGTGCTGATCGGCGAACGGGGCGCCTCCGAGGTGACGGTGGATGAGATCGCTGCCGCTGCCGGAGTGTCCAAGGGGACCGTCTATTACAACTTCGGCAGCAAATCGGACCTGATCGCGGAGTTGCTCCGCCACGGCGTCGACATCCTCCTGGCCCGGTTGCAGAGCGTTCCCGTCCACGGCAGCGCTGCGCAGCCGCTGGATCCCCTGGATGTGATGCGTGACGTCATTGCTCAGGCCATGGATTTCATGAACGAGTACCCGTCGTTTGCGCGGTTGTGGGTCAGCGAGAACTGGCGGACACCCAGCGTCTGGCAGGACACTTTTGCCGAACTGCGCGCGCTGCTCCTGGCGGTGATCGCAGCAAACATTGATCGGGTGGCTGACGTCTACCCGGTAGACACGTCCATCTCCCGGGACAGCCTGGAGGCGGCGATCTTTGGCGCTTGCTTCGTGGTGGGCCTGGACAGCCAGACCTATCACCCGGAGCGGTCCCGTGACCAAAGCGTTGCAGCAATCATGGCCATCATGCGCGGTTACGTCCAAAAGTAGCTGCCGGCATCGGGGATGATTGAGCAATGGGTCCCAGCGCAAAACTCGCCGTCATTGCAGCCATCGTTGCGGGCGGATTACTGCTGCTGACCGGCATCACCTTGGCTTTGCCCGTCTTCTGGGCCTTCCTCGGCGTCCTCGGCCTCGCCTACCTGGCTTGCGTGCTGGAATTGCTGCTCCGGCGTCGGCGGACAGTGCTGGTCCTGGGCGGAGCGGCCACCAGCATCGCCATTGCCTGCAGCCTCGGTTTCCTGGGCAATTGGGGCCTGGCTTCGCAGGAAACCAGCTCGTTCTTCGGCACGCCGCTCCCCACGGCCAACCCCGACCACTACTTCTACCTGGCCGGGCTGGCCCTCGCTGCTGCGCTGGTCATCCTTTTCGTGGGTGCGGTGTGGCGGGCTCCCCGACGGAAGCCCGCCACCCGCCGTCCCCGCCCAACCAGGTAGCGCTAACTGCAGTTTTGAGGGCTCAAAACTGTAGTTAGCGCTACTCAGTTGGGTGCGTACAGCGCGACGGGAGATGACCGCCGTCGCCACGCCCCCGAGGAGCAAGACGCCGCCCGCCAACTCGGCGCCGTTGGGCACCTCCCCCAGGATCAGCCAAGCCGCGCTCATGCCGACCACGGGCACCAGCAGGGTGAACGGAACCACCGCCGAGGATGGGTGCGTGGCCAGCAGCCGATTCCAGATTCCATAACCCACCAGCGAAGCAAAGATGGCGGTGTAGAGCGCGCTGAGGATGGTGGGCCACTGCAATGTGGCGAGGGTCCCCCACACCACGGCCGGGCCATCCACCAGCAGGGACAGCCCAGCCAAAGGAAGTGGCACCACCGCTCCCGACCAGACCACCAGGCCTAAACCGGACGCGGCTTTCGCCTTGCTGGCGATCACGTTGCCCACGGCCCAGGACAGAGCGGCTGCCAACACTGCCAGCAGCGGGAGGACCGGAGTGGCCGCGCTCCGTCCGAGAGCTACGACGCCGAGCCCCAGGACTCCGAGCCCAATGCCCGCCAGCTGCTTCCTTCGGGGCCGTTCGCCCAGGAACAGCGCCGCCAACAGAATGGTGAGCAGGACCTGCGCCTGCAGGACCAGGGACGCCAGGCCAGCAGGCATTCCCCATGCCATGGCGAGGTAGAGCAGGCCAAACTGCCCGGCACTCATGAAGAGGCCGACGCCCAGGATCGCCGCCCAGCTGATGTCTGGTTTTCGGATGAAGAAGATGCAGGGGAAAACCACCAGCAGGAACCGCAACGCGACGAACAGGAGCGGCGGAACGTCGTGTCCGGCAGGGTGCAGGCCCAGATCGATGGCAACGAAGTTCAGGCCCCAGAGCACGGCCACGGTCAAGGCCAGAAGGGTGTCGCGAAGATTCATGCTCTCACTGTGCCAGCGGATTCAATGAAGCACCAGCGGCTAATTCGGCGGCTAACCATGTACCGTTGCTTCATGATTGATGTTGGCTCGCTCCGCGCCCTGACCGCGGTTGAACAGTACGGCACGGTGATTGCCGCCTCGGATGCGCTGGGCTACAGCCCTTCGGCCGTCTCCCAGCAGATCAAGAAGCTGGAGAAGGAAGCCGGCTTTGCGGTCCTGGAGCGCCGGGGCCGGGGCGTCCTGTTGACCGAACGCGGCGTTGCCCTCGCCGCCTATGGCAGGAAGATCATGGCCGAGCTGGAGGAACTCCAGTCAACGCTCCTGGCTGATCCAGCCCAACCCACCGGCAGGCTGCGAATCACGGCGTTTTCCACGGCCTGCCGCGGCCTGGTAGGACCCTTATTGGGCCAATTGGCGCAAGCTGCGCCCCACCTGGATGTGACCCTGTTGGCGGAAGACCCGCGGGAGGCCGTGGCTCGGGTTTCGAACGGCGAGGCAGACCTGGGCTTGGTGCACAACTGGAATTCGGTTCCGCTGGTCATCCCGGAACACCTGAGCCTCGAGTGGTTGAGTGAAGATGTGGCAGACGTCTTGGTCCACCGCGCGCACCCTTTAGCCGGGCGAGACTCAGTGGAACCAGCGGACTTGGTCGCCGAGCGTTGGATCAGCACACCGCAGGGTGCCATCTGCAATGAGGCCCTGCTGCGCATCTTCACCGACCTCGGCCGAATCCCCGATATCCGGGTCTACGATCCAGATTTTGGGACCCACGTTGCCCTGGTGCAGCAAGCGGCGGTGATTGCGCTGGTACCACGCCTGGGGCGCGGAACGCTGCCCGCCGACGTCGTGGCCGTCCCGGTCTCGAACCCGCCGCAGGTGCGGCATGTGGGACTGGTGCACCGCCGGACCATGACGGCCAGTCCCGGCATCCAACTGGCCTCTGCCTTGCTGCGCAAGATCGCCGTCGGCCCCTGACCGCCAACGCAGCACCCAACCAAGTAGCGCTAACTGCAGTTTTGAGCCGTCAAAACTGCAGTTAGCGCTACCTAGTTGGGAGGGGGTGTCAGCGGGCCCTAGGGACGGCGAAGTGGGTGATCTTCGCGTCCTGCCCATCCAGTTCTGCCCAAGGCTTGTCAGATTGCAGCACCGTCAATGCGCTGGTGGGATACCGGCTGGCCGCATCCAGGTACGGCTCCTGCTCGGAATCGCGGGAAGCAAGAAGCATCACGAGGTCCTGGACGCCGGGAAGGTGCGAGATGACCATCAGGGTTGTCACCGTGTCCGGCACCTGGTTGATGACGGCCAGCATCCGGTGCGCTGACGCCGCGTAGAGCCCGTCCTCAAGTTTGGGAGTGGGCGCCTGCGCACCCAACTCTGAACAGACCCAGGTGCAGGTCTGCCGGGTTCGCAGGGCAGATGAGCAGAGAATGAAGTCCGGAATGACGCCGTTTTCCACCAGCCACTGGCCAGCCACCGGAGCATCCCGATGCCCCCGCGCCTCCAGCGGCCGCTCATGGTCGGCTACGCCCCCCGGCCAGTCGGCCTTGGCATGGCGCATCAGAATCAACCGGCGTACGTGGTGCTCACTCATGGCCCCAGCTTAGCCAACGACCAAGGGACCGGGACTTAAAGCCAAAAGCGGCACGTCCCAAAGCAAGGGAGCGTGCCGCCTTTCGCGGCGAAGCTGTTTAGATCGAGTATTCCGGAGCGGCCCAGACAACAACTTCGGGGTGCTCGTAGAAGCGGTAGCCCTGGCCACGGACGGTGCGGACGGTATTGGCGAGGCGGCCCAGCTTGGAGCGCAGGCGACGGATGTGCACGTCGATGGTGCGCTCGTTGGGGACCTCTTCAGCGTTGCGCCACAGGCCTTCGAGCAGTTCGTCACGACCCACGGTGCGGGTCCCGTTCTCCACCAGGTAGTTCAGGAGTTCGAATTCCTTGAAAGTCAGGTTCAGCGATTCGCCATCCAGGTGCACTTCGCGGCGCGCCAGGTCGATCAGGACGCCGGTGGGGCGCGGTTCCTGGGCGTGCTTGGGACGGATGGCTTCGGTGCGCTGGCGGGCGTTGATGGTGGGGTCGCCAAAGGTGGAACGGACGACGTCGAGCGCGGAACCGGAGGCTCCAGCAGGGGCTACCGCAACGGCAGCGTAGCTCTCGGCACCCGCCACGAGGGACTGGGCGTAGCTGCGGATTTCCTGTGCAAGCTTGGCGATCGAGGTGCCAGCAGCTGCAGCGGTCTCCTCATCAATGCCCATGTAGAGGACAAAGCCGCGGGCTACGTTGTCATTGGCTACCGGGCGGATGGAGCCGGGTCCGGCCACCACCGGCGTAGGCGCCGTCAGGGCGGCGGGCTCGGCGGGCACAGCTCGCAGCTGGCCATAAGAGTTGGGGTTGTAGCCCTCGGGAACGAAGCCCGGCGCCGCAAAGGTGCTGGCGCCAGCAGGGGCCAAGGTGGGGCGCTGCCCGAAACCGGGGCGCAGGCCCGACGGCTGGCCGGCCTTTGCTGCGTTTCGGACGGAGATATGGACGTATCCGGATGCGACTGACATGGGACTTACCTCATTGTGAATGGCCGCCAGTGCGGCTCGAATGTTGGGTTCCCCTGGGAACTGCGAACTGGGGAGGTCGCCCGGCTAGGGGCAGGGGCGAATGCCTAAGAACTTCGGAGGGTGGGAAGTCAGGCGTACATTCGACAACAGCGCATGTCGGCAGCAGCGGGTGTGCTGGGCCAATATTCTGCGGCTGCAGGTGCTGTTGAGTTCTTGTTCACATTGGAAGTGTGACGCGTAACAATGGCAACTTGCAAGTAACAATGGACGGTTTCGTCCGCATTGTGAGACAAATTCAGGATTTGTGGTTCAAATCACGATTCTTGCGATAGCGAATAATAACGTTCGTTATCCGTTTGCAAGGGCCCATCAGGGTCCTTGCGTGAATTTAATTTGGTCATAAGCTGCTTCTGCACATGTTTCTTCACCAAGCCGCGAAATTCCGAAATCCTCGCGGAACGCCAAACCCTCTTGGGCACTCAAACCCCGGCAGGCCGAAATAGTTCCGCGTCAGTTTGCAAAACAGGCCTGAGGCAGGAACAACGGGCAGCACAAAACCGCCCGCAGCTTCCGGCCAGCTGACTAGGCTGGGATTCACAGCCCAGGCACAGGAACACCTCAGCCAGGCCTTATCGACGGATCGGAGAGTTGTCTCATGGCCACCTCGCACTCCATGACCAACAACCTCCCCCAGCTCACCCACCCGGACGGTTCCCCCATCCGCGCACTGGTGGTGGATGACGAACCCAGCCTTTCCGAGCTCATGAGCATGGGCCTGCGGATGGCCGGTTGGTCAGTGGCCGTGGCAGCGGACGGTCCGGAGGCCGTGAAGGTAGCCAAGGACTTCCGGCCGGACGTCCTGGTTCTCGACGTGATGCTTCCCGGATTCGATGGCGTGGAGGTCCTCAACCGGATCCGCGGCTTTTCGCCCGAGGTGCCTGCGCTCTTCCTGACGGCCAAGGATGCCGTCCAGGACAGGATCGTGGGACTGGCTGCCGGCGGTGACGACTACGTCACCAAGCCCTTCAGCATGGAAGAGGTCCTGCTTCGCTTGCACCGCCTGGTGCAGCGCTCTGGCGTGGCAGCCGTGGACATTGCCGAACTGGTGGTAGGTGACCTGGTTCTGAACGTTGATACCCGGGAAGTGACTCGCGCCGGTGATGACGTGCAATTGACAGCCACCCAGTTCGAGCTGCTCAGGTACCTGATGGAGAACCCGCGGCGGGTCATCAGCAAGGCGCAGATCCTGGATCGAGTGTGGGACTACGACTTCGGCGGCCAGGCCAACATCGTGGAGCTCTATATCTCCTACCTGCGCAAGAAGATCGACGCCGTACACCCGCCCATGATTCATACGGTGCGCGGTGCGGGCTACGTGATCAAGCCCGCCGATTAATCCCATGCCTACACCACCGCCCCGAAGCTGGCTCAAGCCCACCACTTGGCACCTGCGAACACGCCTCGTTGCCCTGGCCATGGCCCTCCTCATCGCCATCTGCGGCGCTGTGGGCGTGGTGAGTTTTGCGTCCATGGATGCGTTCCTGACCCGGCAACTTGATGATCAGCTCAGCCAGGCCGCGCAGCGGGCCAATGAACCGCGGCCACCTTTTGGTGGCTTCGGCGGCCGCGATCCCCTCGATTCACGGGCCCAGAGCGTGGGCACCGTCAATGCCAGCATCCGCGACGGTGCTGTCATGACCGGCGGCTTCCTTGCCTCAGACACCACCCGCACTCCCCTGGCCGCAACGGACAAGCCCATCCTGCTGGCGTTGGCCACCGACGGACAGCCGGTCAATCGCACCCTGTCCAACGGCGACTACCGGCTGCTCGCCGTCAATACGTCCGATGATGGCGTGCTGGTCACGGGCCTCCCGCTAGCCGCCAAGGAAAGCACCTTGACGTCGCTGGTCTGGACGTTTGTCTTCGTGTCGCTGGGTGGGCTGCTGCTGATCGGCTTGGTGGGCACGGTCCTGATCCGCCGCACCATGAAGCCGCTTGAGGAGCTTTCAGCGGTGGCCACCAAGGTTTCGCGCCTGCCGCTGGATGCCGGCGAGGTGGCACTGGCCGTGCGCGTCCCGCCGTCGAACTCCAATCCCGGCACCGAAGTGGGCAGCGTGGGACATGCACTGAACCTCATGCTGGACAACGTGGCCAGCGCGCTGGAGGCGCGGCAGAAGAGCGAGACGAAGGTACGCCAGTTCGTGGCGGATGCCTCGCACGAGCTCAGGACGCCGCTGACCGCTATTCGGGGCTACACGGAGCTGATGCGGATGACCGAGGATTTCACGCCCGACGGCGCCAGGTCCCTTTCCCGCGTGCAGAGCCAGTCGGAACGTATGACCACGCTGGTGGAGGACCTGCTCTTGCTCGCTCGACTCGATGAAGGCCAGCCGCTCAAGTTCAGCGAGGTGGACCTGACCCAGCTGGTGGTGGAGAGCGTCAGCGACGAGAAGGTGATGGCGCCCGGGCACAGCTGGCGGTTTGAACTTCCGGACGAACCGGTGCTGGTCTTCGGCGATCCCGACCAGCTCCGCCAGGTCCTCACGAACCTGCTCTCCAACGCGCGCAAGCACACGCCGCCCGGCACCACCGTGATGACGGGCGTACGGGTTGGGGCTGGCGAGGTGTTGGTGACGGTGGCGGACGACGGCGGCGGGATCCCGGCAGGGTTTGTGGACCAGGTGTTCTCCCGGTTTGCCCGCGCAGACGCAGCCCGGAAGGGCAGCGGTGACCAGTCGGGTGCGGCGGCCGCCGAGGGGACCAGTGGCCTCGGGCTCTCGATTGTCCACTCCATCGTGGAAGCGCACGGTGGCAGCGTTTCGGTGATGTCGGAAGCCGGCCGCACCGAATTCACCCTGACCCTTCCAGTCCGGCGGGCCGGCCTGGCAACCTGACGCGCCGTCGTCGTCATGTCCGTTACCTAAATGTGACTTAACGGGTTTGCTCCTGTACCGTCAAAAGGGTGCGGTTCCCGTTCGGACCGCATGTCCAGAAGACGCCGAGCTCTGCCGCTTCCTGGATTCCGCTGGATTTATGGCAGAGGCGGGGGACCCACCGTCCCGGGCACTGTATGCCCTTGGGGTTAAGCCATCACGTGAACTTTTCCGGATGGCCGGATGCCCTCATCCGAACCCGACAGCTAACTCCGCAGGTGTGAGAGGCGATCCACCATGTCTGAATTCCCAGTAGAACCACGCCCTAAACACGGGCTCCACAGCAGCAAAAAACGCGCCCTCCCGTTCCTGGGCCGGCGCAGCGCCATCATCGCGGCGTCCTGCGCCCTGATGATCGGCGTCGGAGCTGTTGGCCAGGCCAGCAACTCCGCTTTCACCCCGGTTGCGTCGAGCACCCAGTCGGCCAGTACCGATGCTGAATCGTCGATGAGCCTGGAGAAGAGCGAGATCCGGTCCAACCCGGCCGAATCCGCAGCTCCGGCCGATATCAGCGTGGCCCCGCAGTCGGTTGAGGAGGCGCCGGCAGCCGCCGCTCCCGCTCCAGCAGCGGAGCCGGCCCCCGCCGCTGAACCCGTAGCGCCTGCCCCGGCCCCGGTTGCACCCCCTGCGCCTGAGCCGGCTCCCGCCGTCGCCGTGAACGATCCGGCCGGCGCGCAGGCATATGCTGCCAGCCAGCTCGCCGCATATGGCTGGTCTGCTGACCAGATGCCCAGCCTGGTGACGCTCTGGACCAAGGAGTCCGATTGGACCACCACGGCCACCAACGCGAGCAGCGGCGCCTACGGCATTGTCCAGTCCCTGCCGGCCGAAAAAATGGCGAGCTCTGGTGCTGACTACCTCACCAACTACCGCACCCAGATCAACTGGGGCTTGAACTACATCAAGGAACGCTACGGCTCCCCCGCAGCGGCTTTGAACTTCCACTTGGCCAACAACTGGTACTAAACAGCGCCTGACGGCCCAACAGCTCAAGGGAGCCTGCCGGCAGGAACGCGGAATCGCCAGGGATGGCGCCGCGGTCCTGCCGGCAGCATACTAAGGGGCATGAAATTTACAACCGTCATTGTCGGCAGTGGCAACAAGACCGGCATCGAAGTTCCCGAGCACGTGGTGGAAGCCTTGGCGGCTGGAAAGCGGCCGCCGGTGGTGGTCACCCTCAACGGAGCGTCTTACCGAAGCAGCATTGCCGTCATGTCTGGGCAGTACCTGATCGGGCTCAGCGCCGCCAACCGTGAACTGACCTGCGCACGCGCGGGCGACTCCGTGGAGGTGGACGTGGTGGTTGATACCGAGCCGCGCATCGTTGAGGTGCCGGCTGATTTGGCGGCCGCACTGGCCGCAGATCCGGTAGCGTCCAGTGCCTACGCCGCCCTCAACTACAGCAACCAGCGCCGCCTGGTAGAGCCGATCAGCCTAGTCAAGACGGCTGAGACCCGGGCCCGCCGGATCGCGAAGATCGTCGCGGACCTGAACCCAAGCTAACTCCCCAGCGGCTTTAGCTTCGCCATGCACTGCACAGCCCACTGGTTACCGTCCGGGTCCTTGAAGTACACAAACTCGCCCCAGCCAGGGTCCGAAATGTCCGTAACGTCCACACCGTTGTCCTTAAGGTGCCGGTGCGCCTCCTCGATGTCGGGGACCACCAACTGCAGGTTCGGCGCTGACCCAGCCGGCGCGTCCGAGAGGCCCTCGCCGATACAAATCGAGCAGCCGGAGCCTGGCGGCGTCATCTGCACAAAGCGCAGGTTCTCATTGACGCGCATGTCATGGTCAAGGACAAACCCCACCTGGTTGACGTAAAAGTCACGGGCACGGTCGACGTCGGATACGGGCACCAATACGAGCTCAAGTTTCCAGTCCATGCGCTCAGGGTAGTCCTGGCGGGTGGACCAAAACTAGGGCTGGGTCAGAACGGAATGCGCGACGGCGGCCGGCTGGCTACCCGGCGATGCCGTAGAGCCGATCGCCAGCGTCGCCCAAGCCCGGGACAATGTAGGACTTTTCGTTGAGCTTCTCGTCGATGGAGGCGAGGACGATGGTCACGTTGGCGTCGGACAGCTCTTCTTCCAGCTTGGACAGGCCTTCCGGTGCCGCGAGCAGGCAGATGCAGGTGACGTCGGAGGCGCCACGCTTAAAAAGGAACTTGATGGCCTCGCGCAGGGTTCCGCCGGTGGCCAGCATGGGGTCCAGGACGAAGATCTGCCGGTCCGTGAGGTCCTCGGGGAGGCGCTCGGCGTAGGTAATGATCTCCAGGCTTTCCTCATCGCGGGCCATGCCCAGGAAGCCGACCTCCGCGGTGGGGACCAGTTTGGTCATGCCCTCCAACATGCCCAGCCCGGCGCGAAGGATGGGGACCACCAGCGGGGTGGGCTTGGTGAACGCGGTGCCCACCGTGGTGCTGACCGGCGTTTCGATGGTGACCGGCTGGGTGCGGACGTCCCGCGTAGCTTCGTAGGCCAGGAGGGTGACCAGTTCTTCGGTCAGCTGCCGGAAGACCGGCGAGGGAGTGTTCTTGTCCCGCAGGACGGTGAGCTTATGGGCGACCAGCGGGTGGTCCACAACGAGAGTGCGCATGGGTCTAAAACTACCATTCGGTGGACTCCCTCAGCCCGCTGCCTAGACGGCGCCTGCCCCGGTGGCCGTGCCGCCGTCGTCGTTCCTTGCAGCGGTTTCCCGCGATTTTCGGCGCGCTAGGTGAAACAGCCGGTGGGCCAGGATCACCAGACCAACCCACGCGAGGCCCAGTAGCCAGCCGGCCATCACGTCCGTCAACCAGTGGTGGCCCAGGAAGACGCGGCTCAACCCGATGGCCGCGATGAACAGCGCGCCGGCCGTGATCGCCGTAATCCGCGCCCATAGAACCGTGAATTGCAGGCACATGAGGTAGACCAGCACGCCGATCACCACGGTGGTGTTCAGGGTGTGGCCGCTGGGGAAGGACGGTGAGGTTTCGTAGGGCGGGACGGCGTCCGCGAAGTCGGGCCGGGACCGGCCCACTAGCCGTTTGCCCACTGAGGTGACGGTGAGCGAGACCGCCGCAGCGCCGGCCACCATGAGGAACGGCCGCCAGGTTCGGCTGAGGAAGGTAAGCCAGGCGGTGAAGATGGTTGCCACGATGGTCATGCCTATTGCGCCGCCAAGGTTGGTGAACGCCGTGACCCACGCGTTGGCATCGGGGTTGCGGAGCGACTCAGCGAACTGGAGGGCCGGGAGGTCCAGGGTGGCGAGGCCTTGATCGTCCACCACATCTTCATAGACTTCCGCGCCGAGGAGGGCGAGCGTGATGACCAGCGCTCCGCCGATCAGCATAGTCACCCAGAAGGTGGCGTAGGGCTTGATCCAGCGGTCCACACGATCGCGGACGGTACTCATGATGCCTCCTGGCGACTGCGCGTCACGGCTCGACGGTCCCTCGAAACTATCATTGAGGCATGGCCCCGGCAGCTGATGGACACGACGCGTGGATGGGCCTTGCCCTGGCCGAGGCGCGGGCAGCGCTCAGCACCGAGGATGTGCCCATCGGTGCGGTGGTGGTGGGGCCCGACGGCGGCGTGCTGGGTTTGGGCCGGAACCGTCGCGAGGAGCTGGGCGACCCCACCGCCCATGCCGAGGTGGTTGCCATCCGGGAGGCCGCGGCAGCGCTTCGGTCGCGGGCTGCCTCCGATGGCTGGCGGCTTTCCGACTGCACCCTGGTGGTCACGCTGGAGCCGTGCGCCATGTGCGCGGGGGCGATTGTGCTGGCCCGCATTCCGCGCGTGGTTTTCGGCGCTTGGGACGAGAAGGCTGGTGCGGCGGGGTCGGTGTTCGACGTGCTGCGGGAGCGCCGGTTGAACCATTGGGTTGAGGTGTACGCCGGGGTGCGCGAGGACGAGTGCGCGCAGCTGCTGCGGACGTTCTTCGCCGGGCACCGCACCCAGTCCTGATTTTCCGCCGCGTCAGCTGAGGTCGAGCGCGAAGGTGGCCCAGGCGTCCGGATTTTCGCGCAGGGTGACGTCGACGCCTGCGAGCTCGGCGCCGTCGTCCGTGTTTTTGATTTTGGCCGCCACCGCCCGGGCAACGAATTCCGCCAGCGCCTCGGTGGTGCTGAGCTTGCCGGCGAAAGCCGGGTGCTCGTCTAGGTTCTTGTAGTTAAGGTCGGCCAGGACCTCTTCGATGATGGTCCCGGCCGCGCCGATATCGAGAACGATCGCGTCGGTGTTCAGCGCACGACGCCGGAAGGTCACCTCCGCGACGAAGGTTGCACCGTGCAGGCCCTGGGCAGGCCCGAAGACGGGGCGCGGCAGGCTGTGGGCGATCATGAAGTGGCGGCGGACGGTGAGACTGAACATCAGGACTCCTGGACTTCTGGCTGCGGGTATTCGATGACGTGGCAGAGGGCGTCGAGTTCGCCGTCGGCCAAGGCTTGAACTGCGGCGGGGAGCTCGGCGAAGGGTGAGGTGCCACTGAGGAAGGCGTCGAAGACGGGATCGGCAAGGAGCCCGACGGCGAGTTCCAACCTGTCGGCGGTGGTCCTCCGGTGCCGGCGGGCGCGGGCCACCACACCGACTTGGCTGGCGCGGATGGACAACCTGCGGGCATGGAAATCTTCGCCGAGCGGCAGGGTGACCACGCGGTTAGCGAACCAGGACATCTCGATGACGTCGCCCTCGTCGCCTACCAGCTGCAGGCTCCGTTCGAGGCCTTCTTGGGAGGCGGAGCAGTTGAAGACGATGTCGCAGTCGCTGCTGGCTTGGTCCGGGTGAGTGAAATCTACGTTCACGGCGTCGGCGAGCGCTTTTCGGCCTGGATCAAGGTCGATCAGTTGCAGCCGGTCCAGCGGGAATTTCCGCAGCAGCGCGGCCACCATTCCGCCCACCAAGCCCGCTCCGATCACGGCGACCCGGTCCCCGATCCTGGGCCCAGCCTCCCAGAGCCCGTTGATGGCGGTTTCCACGGTGCCGGTGAGGACGGCCCGTTGGGAGGGGACGTTGTCCGGGATCCGCGTGAGTGACTCCACTGGAACCACATACCAATCCTGGTGCGGGTTCAGGCAGAACACCCGCTGCCCCAGCCACTCTGCTGGCCCCTCCTCCACCACCCCGACAGACAGGTAGCCGAACTTCACAGGCCCGGGGAAGTCGCCTTCCTGCCGCGGTGCCCGCATCTCGTCAGCCACCCGTTCCGGAACGTTGCCGTTGTGCACCACCATTTCGGTGCCCTTGCTGATGCCGGAGTACAGCGCCCGGACCAGCACCTCTCCCGGCTGCAGCGGCGGCAGCTCCTCCGTGCGGAGCTCACCCTGTTCGGGGCCTGTGGTCCAGTAGGCGGTGGCTGTTCTTCTGGAAGTAGTCATCTTGCTTATGAATCTAGTCGCCGCGCCGCGGTGGGGAAACCCCCGCTCTGCGGGTTCCGGTACCCCTGCCTGTTTCCTTGTTTGGGCCGTTTTGGGGTTGGACCCTTCACTCCGGTAACCTATTCAGGTTGGTGACGTGTCCGAGCGGCCGAAGGTGCAACACTCGAAATGTTGTTTGGTGTAAAAGCCAACGTGGGTTCAAATCCCACCGTCACCGCGAATGAAAACCCCCGGCAAACCGGGGGTTTTCTGCATTTCGAGAGTGTTCATGGTGCATTTTTGGTGCACTTCTGCGTTGCGCCGGTCCAGCAGCGCACCGCTGACACTCACGATGCAAGCCTTGTCGGACTGCTCCAGTACGGCGCACGCGGTCTTCATCCGAGGACCAGCGCCGCCCCGAACCTCCCGCACCGCAGAGGCGCAGCAGGTTCGAGGCGGCGTGAGAAAAGCCGAGCCGGCTACCCCTTCGGCGTCACCTGCAACCGATCAAAGGCCACCACGGCGCCTGAAGAATCCAGCACCACCACGTCATCGCGGCCATTGCCAACGCTGGCAGGCAGAACGAACTCCAGCGTGTTGGACACGGTGGGGAAGAGCCAGCCGATGCGGTCGGCCTTCTTGTTCAGGTAGACGTAGTACCACTGGCCGAACTCCACGCCCTGCAGGACAACCTTCTGCCCGGTGGCGTACTTGTCCTCGGTCTGCAGATCGATGGGGGACGTGGCGCTCGCCAGCTTCAACTTGGATGCAGCCGGTTCAGAGACCGGCTTGGCCGGCTGCAGGTTCAACGTCAACGCGTCCCCTGTCACCGTCACTGCGGCGGGCCGGGAGCCGTTGGCGGCCGTGGCCTCGAAGGACGCCGGCGCCAGGGAGCCCGCCGCAACATCGGCGGCGGTCAGGCGGTATTCGCGGGTGGCAGACACGGACTCACCAGCGGCGAGCGCCGCCGTCGTGATCCCCGCGGCGTCGGCAGACAGGCCGGTCAGCGGCACGTTGCCCGCGTTCCCCACCGTGTACGTGTAGGTGACCAGGTCGCCGGCGCTGGCGTACCGGTCGCCGTCGGAATCTGCCCATGCCGCAGTGACCGTGCCATCAAGCTTGGCGTCGCGGACCTTCAGGTCCACCTCGCCGCCGTCCACCGTGTAGGTCTTGGTGCCCTGACCTGCGGCGGAAACTTCCCAGGTGGTCGACGGCGTGAAGTAACCCTGTGCGGCTTCCGCTGCGGTCACCGTGTGGCGCGGCGTGGCGCAGGTGTACGACTGTCCGGCCGGCAGCACGGAGTAGCGGCAGTTCCCGGCGCCTTCGGGCACGAATGGGCTGAAGTTACCGGCCGTGGGAACCACTTTGGTCGCCAGCGGGCTGGTGTTGGCCGCCGTGAACGTGTACGGCACCTGCTCCCCCGCCGCGTACGGCTGGGTTGCCAGGTCACGCCCGACGTCGGCCCTGGCGCCGCTGATATCGGCACTCACCAGGCCGTCACGCAAGGCAACCCCGGCACCGGTGAAGGGCACCGTTTTGGTGAGTGACGGGGTGGCGCTGGCGGTGATGCTAAAGCTCGCCGCCGGCACAAAGTAGCCGCGCTGCACGTCCGCAGCCGTGACCACATGCTTGGCCGTGGTGCAGTTGAAGGACGCGCCAGCCGCCAGGTTGTTGAACCGGCAGTTGGGGGCCGACGGCGGCAGGAACCCGGAGTCGAACGTCCCGGAGACCGGCACAGCGTTCGCCGTCACGGTGGAGGTGCTCTTCACGGACAAGCTGTAGGTGATGGTCTCCCCCACTGCGTAGGGGTTGGCCTGCACGTCCCTGGCGGGGGCCGTTCCCGTGATGGTCAGCCCCACCTGGGCGTTGACGGGCGCGGTGGCAGCAAACGTCGTCTGCGACACCCGGCCATCCGCCGTCGTGAACGCAGCGTTGAGGTTCTGCGCCCCGCTGGCACCAGCGGGAGCGGTCAGCGCCACACTGACGGTAGCGGACGCTCCGGGCGCGACGGCGGGGACCGGCACGGTGGTTGCCGACCATCCTGCAGGCGTATAGACAGTCGCCGTTGCGCCGGTCAGCGTCGCCGCTTCCTGGTTGCTGACGGTGACCGGAACCTGGGTGGTTCCGCCGGCGGTGACTGCTGTACCGGGAACGGTCAGCGGCGCGCACGCATAGTTCAGCCAGGCATCATCGAAGGCGGCGTACTGCATGCTGTCGGTGTAATTGCCCTCGTAGAGCACGCCAAACTTGCCGTCCTGCAGCCGGGTGATGGTGGAGTACGCGGAGAATCCGGCGCGGAGGGTCCGCACACCTGGCCATGTTGCGCCGTCATCGCAGGACACCCGGACGGAGACGTTCTCGCGGGCTGTCTTGGAATTCGAGTTGGTGAAGACGAGCTTTTTGGCGTCAGCGGAGCCCTGCGCCGCGTTGGGGAACATCCGCGAAATGGAGCCGTTGTTGGCGGGATCCGGCAGCTCGGTGTCTTGGCTGACCGGGCCGTACGTGGCGCCGCCGTCCGTTGACACCGCCACCTTGCGGTAGCCCAGGTTGGCGTTGTCGCGGGAGTTCAACAGGACGCGGCCATCGGAGAGTTCCACGGTCTTGTTTTCGTCCATCCGGTCGCCCACGTTGGCGCCCTTTTGCCATGTGGCGCCATGGTCATCCGAATAGACACTGTAAGCCTGGATCTTGTTGGTCCCATCGGCCTGCCGGACATCGCCGGCATATTGCTGGATGAGTCGGCCCTTGTAGGCACCGTACTTGAGCTGGATGCCTTCGCCGGAGGATGCAAAGTTGGACCGGACATCTCCCGGCACCGGGTTGGTCTTGCTGGTGCCGGGTTTGGTCACGTTGGTGATCAGGCGCGGCGCGCCCCAGGTCACACCGCCATCCGAGGATTCGATCACCGCGGAGGAAATGACGTTCCGGTCAGCATCGTTGTTGCCGAACTGGCTGCCGCCAAAGCCCTGGTCCTTGGAGTAGACGAAGAAGGCGAAGACCTTGCCTGCCTCCGCATCGACAATGTAGGAGGGATCGCTGTAGCCGTACTTGGGGGTACTCGCATTTCCTACCTCACCTGCGGCGATGGTCTGCACCGGCCCCCAGGTGGCGCCACCATCGGTACTGCGGCGCTGCACGATCGAGTTGGCTTGGGGAGCGTCTGCGGCACTGCCCGGCCGGCCGTCCCACGCTGCGAGGACAACGTTGTTACCCAGGTAGGAAAGGGCCGGGATCCGGTAGAAGAAGTTGGCCGCCGTGCGATCGGTGCCGAGGTTCTGCTCGGCAAAGCTCCCCGGCGGGGTAGCGGGATTGGTGGACGGGATAGGTGCGGCGTGTGCCGGCAGGATGCCGGTGGCGAGCAGCGCCAGTCCAGCGGCGCCGGCGCCGAGGATGCGTGCCGCGCCGCGAAGTGCGGGTTTTTGGTTTCTCATGGGGGTCCTCGTTCTGCTGGTGCAATCGGGAGGGCATGTGTCGTAGCTCATACATACAACGTCCTACAAGATACGTTGTATCTCTGTGTCTGACTAGCCCCTCCGTCATTTACGCCAGAGCCCTAACATCACGGGTGACCGCAACCTAGGATGCTTGTATGACATCCCATCTCCTAGCCATCCACGAACAGGTGCTGGCCACCCGCGGCGTGGGCGGCTATCGCCAGTACCGCATTCCCGCCCTCGCCGCCACCCGCGCCGGCACCGTCCTGGCCGCCTACGACGGCCGTCCCAACCTGGACGATCTGCCCAATCCGATCGACCTTCTGGTCCGGCGCAGCAGCGACAGCGGGCGGACCTGGACGGATCAGCAGGTGGTGCGTTCCGGCGTCGGGCTGCAGGGGTTCGGGGATCCCAGCCTGCTGGTGGACAGCGAAACCGGCCGGATCATCATGTTCCACGCCGCCGGCACGCACGCAGGGTTTTTCGAGGCAGTGGAAGGGCTCGAACCGGACGATGCAGT
The DNA here is from genome assembly GCF_900609065.1 of Arthrobacter ulcerisalmonis. Taxonomy (GTDB): domain Bacteria; phylum Actinomycetota; class Actinomycetes; order Actinomycetales; family Micrococcaceae; genus Arthrobacter; species Arthrobacter ulcerisalmonis. Next base: position 102,011 of record NZ_UXAU01000024.1, read on the forward strand.
CCAGCACGCCGACCTCAGCTTCTCCGACGACGACGGCCACACCTGGCAGCACCGCAGGCTCACCGACCAACTCAAGGTCCCCGGCGTCACCGGCCTCTTCGCCGCCGCCGGCCAGGGCATCCAAATCCATACCGGCCCCTTCTCCGGCCGCTTGGTGCAGCAGTTCGTGCTCTTGGTGGCGGGGCAGATCATGGCCGCGTCCGCGTACAGCGATGATCACGGCGATTCGTGGACCCTGGGGAAATTACTGGGCCCCGGCCCCCACGGCGTGAATCCCAACGAAAACAAGGTGGTGGCGCTGCATGATGGGCGCCTCCTCCTGCATTCGCGGGCCACTCCGGTCCGACTCGCCGCATACTCGGACGACGGCGGCGCCTCCTGGAGTGACTTGACCCCGATTCCAGATCTCCCGGACCCCAGCGACAACGGCTCCCTGACGCGATTCGACGGGTTGCCGGGAGTAGCGCAGCACGCCGCTCCAGAGACCGACGGCTGGTTGCTGGCCAGCAACAACAACGACCCCGTGCTCCGCCGGAATACCACCCTCAGCCTCTCCACGGACAACGGTGCCAGCTGGCCCAGGAAGCTGGTGCTGTGCCCCGGCAGTTCCGCCTACTCCACCGCCTGCCGGCTTCCAGACGGGAACATTGGCGTCCTCTATGAACGCCAGGGGTACCGGGACATTGTCTTCGCGTCGGTGCCCACGGCGCTGCTCCTGGCGGCAGAAGATACCGGCAACCCCACCAAGGGCGGCCTGGACTTCAGCATGGTACTGCGCTCCATCACCCCTGGCAGGCCGGCAGATTGGCAAGACCTGGGCGAATCGCACGCGCTGCCAGCCAGCGATGCCAGTTGGGACGCCCACACCTGGAAAGAGATCGGCCATGGCTACGGTGCCCAACAAATTCTCGGCACCAGGGAAGCCCAGGATTTGAACTACGGCCCCATCATCCCGGGCTACAAGGCAGGCGATATCTTCGCCTTCACTGGTCTGGTCACGAACAACGACGTAGCACCAGCAACAGCGGTCACCCTGCACGGGCCCGGAGCGGACGCCTTCGGACCCACTAGCCTCAACCCCAGCGAGGAAGCGCGCTTCTTCACCCCCGCCTACACCGTCACGAGCGCCGACATAGCGGCAGGGGCAGCAACTCTCAGCTACGAAATCACGGCAGAAGTGGACGGCGGGCAGGTCCGGATCGGCAAGAAGTTCGCCTTCAACACCACGACAGGTGAGATCTCTGAACAGCTCCTGGACGTCGGGCAACCAGGATCAATCTCCCCCGCCGGGCGCAAACCGGGCGAGCCTCTTGACGAACACCTGTGATGCCCCTTACAGTTTTCTTACGAGCTCGGACATCCTACATCCGATAAACCCTTTCGAATGGTGAGGCCCTCATGAATACCCTTAAGACCCTGCCGCTGGTCAATGACGCCAGCCGCCGCAATTTCCTCAAGATCTCCGGTGCCATGGGCATCGCAGCAGCAATCACCACCTCAGTGGCAGCTTGTGGTGGACCCGCATCCACCACCACCGGTTCCGCCACCAACACGGCAGCCATCAACAAGGACCTCACCATCGAGGCAGGCATCTCCTACGCCCTGTCCACCGGTTTTGATCCCATCTCCTCCTCCGGCGCCACTCCCATGGCCGCCAACCTGCACACCTTCGAGGGCCTGGTGGAACTTCACCCGGCAACGCGCAAGGCCTACAACGCCCTCGCCGCCTCGGACCCCACCATGGTCAACGAGACCACCTACCGGGTCACCCTCCGTGACGGCGCCATGTTCCACAACGGCTCCCCCGTCACCACCGAGGACGTTGTCTTCTCCTTCACCCGCGTGATGGACCCGGCCAACAAGTCCCTGTTCTCCCAGTTCATCCCCTTCATCCAAGAGGTCAAGGCGGTCGACGCCAAGACCGTGGAGTTCACCCTCAAGTACGGCTTCCCGGGCTTCGGTCCCCGCATCTCCGTGGTGAAGATTGTCCCCAAGGCACTCACCAACTTCCCGGTGGGCTCCGACCAGCTCAAGGCTTTCGACGCTGCCCCCATCGGCACCGGCCCCTACAAGCTGATCTCCGCCGTCAAGGACGACAAGATCATCTTCGAAGCCAACAGCGCCTACAACGGCCCCATGCCGGCACTGGCCAAGGGCATGACCTGGCTCCTGCTCTCCGATGCTGCCGCCCGCGTGACCGCCATGCAGTCGGGCCGCGTCCAGGCCATTGAAGACGTCCCTTACCTGGACGTGGACGGCCTGAAGGCCAAGTCCAACGTGGAGGCTGTCCAGTCCTTCGGCTTGATGTTCCTGATGTTCAACTGCTCTGCAGCTCCGTTCGACAATAAGAAGGTGCGCCAGGCACTGCACTACGGCCTGGACAAGGACGCCATCATCAAGAAGGCCCTGTTCGGCAACGCCAAGCCGGCATCGTCTTACTTCCAGGAAGGCCACCCGGACTACGTCAAGGCCAAGAACGTCTATGGCTACGACGCCCAGAAGGCAGCAGACCTGCTCAAGGAAGCCGGCGTCACCAGCCTCGAATTCGAACTCCTCACCACCGACACCGCCTGGGTCAAGGACGTCGCGCCGCTGATGCTCGAGTCCTGGAATAAGATCCCCGGCGTCAAGGTCACCCTGAAGAACCTTCAGTCCGGTGCTTTGTATTCAGACCGCGTGGCCAAGGGCGACTACACCGTCGTTGCGGCTCCCGGCGATCCCTCCGTCTTCGGCAACGACGCTGACCTGCTGCTCAGCTGGTTCTACGCCGGTGACACCTGGATGAAGAACCGCGCCTACTGGGCCACCACTCCGGAGCGCGCCACCCTCGTGGACCTGATGTCCAAAGCCGGCCGCGCGTCGTCGTCGGACGCCAAGGCACTCACCGGCCAGATCGTCGACCTGGTCTCCGAGGAAGTTCCCCTCTACCCGATGTTCCACCGCCAGCTCCCCAGCGCCTGGGATTCCACCAAACTCAGCGGCTTCGCGCCCCTCCCCACCACCGGAGTTTCCTTCGTTGGTGTGGGCCGCACGGCCTGATCTGATCGACGGAGAAGACATTGACCACCATATTGCGACTGCTGGGCAGACGGCTCGCAGCGTTGCCCCTCATGATTTTGGGCATCACGCTGTTAGTCTTCCTGGTCCTCCAGGCAGCACCGGGCGACCAGGCCAGCAGTGCCCTGGGCGAAGGTGCCAGCGAAGAGGCCAAAGAACAGTACCGCGAGTCCAACGGACTCAACGACCCCCTGCCCCTGCAGTACATCAGTTTCCTGGGCCGGCTCCTGCAGTTCGACCTCGGCGTCACCACGCCGCCCGCCAAGCCGGTTGCCGGTATGATCGCCACGGCGTTTCCCCTGACGCTGCAACTGACCTTCCTCGGCGTCATCATCGCCGTGGTGGTGTCGTTGGTGTTCGGCATCATCGGTGCCCTGTACCGGGATAAGTGGCAGGACCAGGTGGTTCGTGTCTTCTCCATCGCGGCGGTAGCAACGCCGTCGTTCTGGCTGGGTATCTTGCTGATCCAGTGGTTCGCCCTCGGCAGCAACCCGCTGTTCCCCTCCGGTGGAATCGCGACGCCGGAATCCGGCTTTGGCGGCTGGCTCAACTCCATGGCCCTGCCGGCCTTGGCCTTGGGCATCCCCGTCTCCGCTTCCCTCATCCGGGTGGTTCGCACTTCGATGGTGGAGGAACTGGACCGCGACTACGTCCGAACGGCCGTAGGCAACGGCGTACCGTACCGCGAAGTGGTCTCCAAGAACGTCCTCCGTAACGCCCTGGTGACCCCGGTGACCGTGCTGGGCCTGCGCGTTGGCTACCTGCTGGGCGGCGCCGTGGTGATCGAAATGATCTTCGCGCTGCCCGGCATGGGCCAGCTGATCCTCAACGGCATCACCAACCTGGACGTCAACCTGGTGCAGGGCGTGGTGCTCACCATTTCCGTCACCTTCGTCCTGGTGAACATCGCCGTTGACCTTCTCTACCTGCTCATCAACCCCCGAATCAGGACCGTGTGACCCATGCGCAGCAAACTCGCTGAACGCCTGAGCGCCCCCGGACTCCGCTTCAAGGCCCTGCCCTGGAGCTCCCGCTTGGCCCTCGTCTTCCTTGTGATCATTGCCGCGGCCGCTATCTTCGCCCCCGTTCTGGCGCCGCACGATCCCCTGGAATCCTTCACCCCGGCCACCCCTCCCGGCGGCGAGCACCTCTTCGGCACCGACCGGTTGGGCCGCGATATCTTCTCCCGGTTGCTGTTCGGTTCGCAGTCTTCGCTGATGATCGGCCTCGGCGCCGTAGCTCTCGCGGTCCTGGTGGGAGCGCTGTTGGGATCCCTGGCAGCCACGTCCAGCAAGACCGTCAATGAGCTGATCATGCGCATCATGGACATCCTGATGGCATTCCCCGGCATCGCCCTGGCCGCCGTGCTGCTGGCAGCATTCGGCAACTCGGTGCCCACCATCATCGTGGCGATCGCCATCATCTACACCCCCCAACTGGCCCGCGTGGTCCGCGCCAACGTGCTCTCGCAGTACGGCGAGGATTACGTCCGTGCCGAGCGGGTCATCGGTGCTGGCCGCTTCTACATCCTGCTCAAGCACATTGTCCGCAACACCGCCGCCCCGGTCCTGGTGTTCGCCACGGTCATGGTGGCTGACGCCATCATCCTCGAAGCGTCGCTGTCCTTCCTGGGCGCAGGCGTCCAGGATCCCGCCCCGTCCTGGGGCAACGTGATCTCCTACGGCCGCAACCTGGTCCTCTCCGGCGGCTGGTGGGCCACCACCTTCGCCGGTCTCACCATCCTGCTCACGGTGCTGGCCCTGAACATCCTCGCCGAAGGCCTCACGGATGCCATGGTCAACCCCAAGCTCCGCCGCGCACCGGTGGTCAAGGACGACGACGGCGCTGACGCCATCACCGCTGTCGACTCCGTGATCGGCACCTCGGTCGCCCAAGGCTCCGTCGTGGAACAACACGAACTCGACGGAGTACAGGCCGCGCCGCGGCACAGCCTATCCGACGACGGCATGGGAGCAGGTGCCGGCGTGCCGGACCTCGGCGCTCCCCTTGAGTCCGCAAACCCGAACGCCCGGCTGGACGAAGAGCTGGACCGCCTCGCGGCGGTGGAAGCCACCCGCACCGACCGGCTCCCTCAGGTTGCGGCCAGCGCCCGGACCGTGCTTGAAGTCAAAAACCTGTCCATCCGGTTCCCGGGCCGCTTCGGTCCAACGGCCATCGTGGACAACGTCTCCTTCACCGTGAAGGAAGGCGAAACCATGGCGCTGGTGGGCGAATCCGGTTGCGGAAAGTCCATCACCTCCTTGGCCATCATGGGGTTGTTGCCCAAGACGGCGGAAATCACCGGCTCCATCACGTTCGATGGCAAGGAACTGCTGGACCCCGCCCTCAAGCACAGCAGCATCAAGGCTTACCAGGGCCTCCGCGGCGAACAGATCGCCATGGTCTACCAGGACGCATTGAGCTCGCTGAACCCGTCCATGAAGATCAAGGACCAGATGTCCCAGTTGACCCGGCGCGGCGGTCGCAAGACGCCCACCGAGTTGCTGGAACTGGTCAAGCTGGACCCGGTCCGGACCTTGGCAAGCTACCCGCACGAGCTCTCCGGTGGCCAGCGCCAGCGCGTCTTGATCGCCATGGCCCTGTCCCGTTCGCCGAAGATCGTGGTGGCCGATGAGCCCACCACGGCCCTCGACGTCACGGTGCAGAAGCAGGTGGTTGACCTGCTCAACGAGCTCCGTGAAGAGCTCGGGTTCGCCATGGTGTTCGTCAGCCACGACCTGGCCCTGGTGGCCTCGCTGGCTCACCGCGTGACCGTCATGTACGCCGGTCAGGTAGTGGAATCCGCACAGACCTCAGCGCTCTTGCAGGATCCCCGCCACGAATACACCCGCGGCCTCCTCGGCGCTGTCCTCTCCATCGAGGCCGACGCCACCCGGCTGCACCAAATCCCCGGCACCGTCCCCTCGCCGCAGGACTTCGCTCCTGGCGACCGGTTCGCGCCAAGGTCCCTGCGGGCCGACGCCGATCCCAACCAACGCTTGGTTCTCACCTCGGTGTCTCCCAAGTCCTCGGTTGCCGCCAGCTCCACCGGCGCCTCCAACACCGAACACTTCTGGGCCAGCCACCTCAAGGAGGATGCGAAATGAGCTCTCCGGTCATTGAACTCAAAAACGTCAAAGTCCACCACCGTGCCCGCTCCGGATCGCTCTTCAAGCCCACCATCGTCAAAGCGGTGGATGGCGTGGACTTCAGCATCAGCCGTGGTGAAACCGTCGGCATCGTGGGCGAGTCCGGTTGTGGCAAGTCCACCCTGGCCTCCGTGTTGGTAGGCCTGCAGGCGCCCACGTCCGGCGAGGTGCTGTTCCACGGCAAGCCGGCCATCAAGCGGAACGCCGCCATGCGGAAGGAATTTGGCCGCTCCGTTTCGGTGGTTTTCCAGGACCCTGCCACTGCGCTGAACCCCCGCATGACCATTGCGGACATCCTCACGGACCCACTCCAGATCCACGGGATCGGAACCGCGGCGTCCCGCGCTGCCAAGGTCAAGGAGCTGCTGGCGCTGGTTGGTTTGCCGGCCTCGGCAGCCGAGGTGACGCCGTCGCAGGTTTCCGGTGGACAGCGCCAGCGCGTGGCAATTGCCCGGGCACTGGCCCTGGACCCGGACATCATCGTGGCGGACGAGCCCACCTCGGCCCTCGACGTCTCGGTGCGGGCACAGGTGCTGAACCTGCTCTCCGACCTGAAGACCCGGCTGAACCTCGGCCTGGTGTTTATCTCGCACGACATCCAGACCGTGCGCTACGTCTCGGACCGGATCTGCGTCATGTACTTCGGCAACATCGTCGAACAGGGCCCCGCCGCGCAGGTCTTTGACACCCCCAGCAATGACTACACCCGCAAGCTGCTCGGCGCCGCGCCCAGCCTGCTGCACACCTAAATGTCGGGCGGACGCCCGGGAGTGGGGGTGGAGACGAAGGGGGTGGGGGGGGGGGGGGGGGGGGGGGGCGGGGGGGCGGGCCGCACCGCCCCCCCCGATGGGGGGGGGGGGGGGGGGGGGCCCCCCCCCCCCCCCCCCCCCCGGCGGCCGCGCGCGCCCACCCCCGCGGGGGG
>NZ_UXAU01000005.1:0-1432 GCF_900609065.1 Arthrobacter ulcerisalmonis
GGTGGTGTGTGGTGTAAGTTATCGGCCTATTAGTACCGGTCAGCTTCACGAGTCGTTAGTCCTCGCTTCCACATCCGGCCTATCAACCCAGTGGTCTGGCTGGGGGCCTCTCACACACAATGGTGTATGGAAATCTCATCTTGAAGCGAGCTTCCCGCTTAGATGCTTTCAGCGGTTATCCCATCCGAACGTAGCTAATCAGCGGTGCACTTGGCAGTACAACTGACACACCAGAGGTTCGTCCGTCCCGGTCCTCTCGTACTAAGGACAGCCCTTCTCAAATTTCCTGCGCGCGCAGCGGATAGGGACCGAACTGTCTCACGACGTTCTAAACCCAGCTCGCGTACCGCTTTAATGGGCGAACAGCCCAACCCTTGGGACCTACTCCAGCCCCAGGATGCGACGAGCCGACATCGAGGTGCCAAACCATGCCGTCGATATGGACTCTTGGGCAAGATCAGCCTGTTATCCCCGAGGTACCTTTTATCCGTTGAGCGACGGCCATTCCACAATGTACCGCCGGATCACTAGTCCCGACTTTCGTCCCTGCTCGAGATGTCTCTCTCACAGTCAAGCTCCCTTGTGCACTTACACTCGACACCTGATTGCCAACCAGGCTGAGGGAACCTTTGGGCGCCTCCGTTACTTTTTAGGAGGCAACCGCCCCAGTTAAACTACCCATCAGGCACTGTCCCTGACCCGGATTACGGGCCGAAGTTAGATGTCCAAAGTGACCAGAGTGGTATTTCAACGATGACTCCACCTGAACTAGCGTCCAAGCTTCAACGTCTCCCACCTATCCTACACAAGCCACTCCGAACACCAATACCAAACTATAGTAAAGGTCTCGGGGTCTTTCCGTCCTGCTGCGCGTAACGAGCATCTTTACTCGTACTGCAATTTCGCCGAGTTTATGGTTGAGACAGCGGGGAAGTCGTTACTCCATTCGTGCAGGTCGGAACTTACCCGACAAGGAATTTCGCTACCTTAGGATGGTTATAGTTACCACCGCCGTTTACTGGGGCTTAAATTCTCAGCTTCGCCCATAACAGGCTAACCGGTCCTCTTAACCTTCCAGCACCGGGCAGGAGTCAGTCCGTATACATCGTCTTGCGACTTCGCACGGACCTGTGTTTTTAGTAAACAGTCGCTTCCCCCTGGTCTCTGCGGCCCCGATCCCCTCCCACCAGCGTGTGGTGTTCAAGGTTGGGGCCCCCCTTCTCCCGAAGTTACGGGGGCATTTTGCCGAGTTCCTTAACCATAATTCTCTCGATCGCCTTAGTATTCTCTACCTGATCACCTGTGTCGGTTTGGGGTACGGGCGGCTAAAACCTCGCGTCGATGCTTTTCTCGGCAGCATAGGATCACCAAATCCCCCCAAACGGGGGTCCCATCAGATCTCAGGCATCATGAACAGCGGATTTGCCTACCA
>NZ_UXAU01000005.1:1530-3445 GCF_900609065.1 Arthrobacter ulcerisalmonis
CCTCGCGTCGATGCTTTTCTCGGCAGCATAGGATCACCAAATCCCCCCAAACGGGGGTCCCATCAGATCTCAGGCATCATGAACAGCGGATTTGCCTACCGTTCGCCCTACATCCTTAGACCGGGACAACCATCGCCCGGCTTGGCTACCTTCCTGCGTCACACCTGTTAATACGCTTGACTCCCAAGTTACGGTCCCGCGCTCCACCAAAACCCACAACACCACAAGGGCGAGCGGGCAGGTATCGGGCGGTTAGTATCCCCTGTTCACCATGGACGGTTTTTCGCCGGTACGGGAATATCAACCCGTTGTCCATCGACTACGCCTGTCGGCCTCGCCTTAGGTCCCGACTTACCCAGGGCAGATTAGCTTGACCCTGGAACCCTTGATCATTCGGCGGACGGGTTTCTCACCCGTCTTTCGCTACTCATGCCTGCATTCTCACTCGTGTAGGCTCCACCACTGGTTTACACCGCGACTTCACTGCCCACACGACGCTCCCCTACCACTCCAAACACCTGAACCACGAAGGCTTAGTTATTGTTTGAAATCCACAACTTCGGCGGTGTACTTGAGCCCCGCTACATTGTCGGCGCGGAATCACTTGACCAGTGAGCTATTACGCACTCTTTTAAGGATGGCTGCTTCTAAGCCAACCTCCTGGTTGTCTTCGCAACTCCACATCCTTTCCCACTTAGCACACGCTTAGGGGCCTTAGTTGGTGGTCTGGGCTGTTTCCCTCTCGACTATGAAGCTTATCCCCCACAGTCTCACTGCTACGCTCTCACTTACCGGCATTCGGAGTTTGGCTGACGTCAGTAACCTTGTAGGGCCCATTAGCCATCCAGTAGCTCTACCTCCAGCAAGAAACACGCAACGCTGCACCTAAATGCATTTCGGGGAGAACCAGCTATCACGAAGTTTGATTGGCCTTTCACCCCTACCCACAGCTCATCCCCTCCATTTTCAACTGAAGTGGGTTCGGTCCTCCACGACGTCTTACCGTCGCTTCAACCTGGCCATGGGTAGATCACTTCGCTTCGGGTCTAGATCACGCCACTGCAACGCCCTATTCAGACTCGCTTTCGCTACGGCTTCCCCACACGGGTTAACCTCGCGACGTAACACTAACTCGCAGGCTCATTCTTCAAAAGGCACGCCGTCACACCCATACGACCACAAGGGCCGCAGATGCTCCGACGGATTGTAAGCACACGGTTTCAGGTACTGTTTCACTCCCCTCCCGGGGTACTTTTCACCTTTCCCTCACGGTACTGGTCCGCTATCGGTCATTAGGGAGTATTTAGGCTTATCAGGTGGTCCTGACAGATTCACACGGGATTTCTCGGGCCCCGTGCTACTTGGGATACTCATCCGGGCGGCACAAAACATTACGGTTACGGGGCTCACACCCTCTCTGGCCGGCCTTTCAAGACCGTTCACCTATGCCTGCACATCACACCCCACTGGTCCGGCAGAACCAATACGGAAAGTCCCACAACCCCGACCATGCAACGCCCGCCGGCTATCACACATGGAACGGTTTAGCCTGATCCGCGTTCGCTCGCCACTACTAACGGAATCACTATTGTTTTCTCTTCCTGCGGGTACTGAGATGTTTCACTTCCCCGCGTTCCCCCCACACACCCTATGTGTTCAGATGCGGGTCACCAGGCAACTCGCGCCCCTGGCGGGGTTTCCCCATTCGGACACCCTGGGATCACAGTCCGGTTATCGACTCCCCCAGGCTTATCGCAGATTCCTACGTCCTTCTTCGGCTCCTAATGCCAAGGCATCCACCGTGTGCCCTTAAAAACTTGACCACAAAGATCAAAAAACATTTCGAGAGAACCAAGAAAAACCAACCACACACGAACAACACCACCCCCACCCCAAAAGAGCAGAAACAGCATCA
>NZ_UXAU01000046.1 GCF_900609065.1 Arthrobacter ulcerisalmonis
GGTGCTGAAAACGACACACTTCAAACCCGTAAATACAGGGCACTACGGCGACCGGTAAAACCTTAGCGTCGGATGTTTCACTTTTTCACAAGCCACCCCCCTTACAGGGAAACACTAACCCCCAATACCCCGAACAAGGAAGGGTCAACCCGAATGAACCCGAACCTGTACATCTGCCCCCGAATGAGTAAGCTAGTCGCGTGGCCCCACCAGGAGGAATCCCGATGACCAGCGATGACGACAGCGAGGCGATCAACCGCGATGCGGTCGACCGCCTCTTCGACCAGAGCCCTCCGACGCTCGGCGCGACCGAAGTCGCGGAACGACTCGGAGTCTCTGCGAAGAGTGTCTACACGTGGCTCAAAGACGGGCTAATCCCCGGCTACAAGATCGGCACGACCTGGTTCGTCATCCGTGACGAGCTGAAAGACACCCTGCGCAAGGGTGCCAACACGAAGCGGGATACCGGCCCCGTGCTGGTCATCCGGACGGAAACCAAGCAAGGAGATTGACATGCGGAAGATCGGGCCGGCACTACTCATCGTGGTCACGGCGGCGACCCTGACAGCCTGCACGGCACCGAACGATGCGCCAGCGCCTTCCCCCAGTGCCAGCAGCTCCGGCCCGATCTATCCCGACCTCGATCAGTTCACTCCCGCGCCGACCGGCGCTATCGACGCCGATAGCGGCGAGACGCACGGCCCGCGGCCCGTGCCGACGTGGGACGAGGAATCGCGCGAGAGCGCCACCGCGGCCGCCGTGGCCGTGATGACCGCCTACGCCCGTCCCGATCTTCCGTTCGAGCAGTGGTGGGCCGGTTTGCAGCCGCTCCTGGACGGCAAAGCCACCCAGGACTACGCCTACATGGACCCCGCCCGCATCGTCGCGAGCAGCGTCACCGGCACCGCCGTCATCACCGACGACACCAGCGCCTACGTGGCATTCGTCGACGTCCCCACCAACGCCGGCACCTACGGCGTCGTGCTGAGCCGGGCCGACGCTGACTCCCCGTGGCTTGCGTCCCGGTTCATCCTTCCCGAGGGCGTGAACTAGTGGCCGGCCCCAAGGGCAGCGGCGTCTACGCGATCGCCGCTGTCCCGCTCCTCGTCATCGGGTCGCTGTTCGGGCTCCTCCTCGTTGGGGATGACAACTGCGGCCCGACCGCCGGAGGCGGCGGATCGGGAGTCTCAGTCAACCCGGACTCGGTGCCACAGACCGAAATCGCCGGCTATGGCCACGAGCAGCTTGTGAACGCCGCCAACGTCATCAAGGCGGGCGCAGACCAAGGGCTGAACGTTCGCGATCAGACCATCGGCGTCATGACCGCGATGGGCGAATCCAGCCTCCGAAACATCGACTACGGCGACTGGGAAACCGGCGGCGTCACCAACCCCGACGGCACCCGCACGACCTCGATCGGCCTGTTCCAGCAGCAGGACGGATGGGGCACCCGCGAGGAGCGCCTCGACCCCTACATCTCGTCGACGAAGTTCTTCCAGGCGATGGTGGCGAAGGTTCCCGACCGCGAGTCGCTGGAACCGACTATCGTCGCCCACCGCACGCAGGTGAACGCCGACCCGTACCACTACACCCAGTTCTGGGATGGCGCGGTGCAGATCGTCGAAGGGCTCTCCGGTAAGACCACCGGACTGAACCCCGGCGACGGCAGCGCCAGCGGCGGCAAGTGCGACCCAGGCGTCCCCGGCAGCGTCAACCCCCAGGGCTGGGCCGCGCCCGGCGCCGGCCCCATCACTGACCCCTACGGGATGCGCCTGCACCCCATCGACCAGGTGTGGCGGCTGCACGCCGGAACCGACCTCGCCGGAGGCGGCTGCGACGGCCCTATCTGGGCCGCTCAGTCGGGCGTCGTCACCTTCCGCGGCTTCGACAGCGGCGGCAACGGCGTCATCGCGATCGACCACGGCGGCGGCGTCACCACCCGCTACCTGCACATGTACGACTCCGGGATGCTCGTCCAGGTTGGCGACAAGGTGAAGGGCGGTCAGCAGATCGCCCGTGTCGGCAGCAGCGGACAATCCACCGGATGCCACCTGCACTTTGAGGTCCAGGTGAACGGCGAAAACACTGACCCGGCCCCCTTCATGGCTGCGGTCGGAATCCAGCTCGGACAGTAGATCAGGAGACGACCATGAGCAGCATCGAAGTACCCACATTCCCCAAGATCGAGGCGCGTACGCACGCGAACGGATCGGGAGAGGTCACGATCAACGGGACGTCGTACCCGATCGAGACGACCACTCTCGAGGATGCTCGCGCAGCGATCCTCGCCCGCGTCGCTGAGACGGCCGGGAAGATGCAGCGCCCCGTCCGCGTCACCACGACCGGCCCCGACGGGGAGTGGCCGCTGATCGTCCACCCCGACGGCAGCGTGGAGGCTGACGACAGCCTGCCGGCCCACCCCGCACCCGTCGAGGAGGTCGCGCCGGAGCCTGAGCCCCTGCCGGAACCGACGCCCGCGCCGATCGACAGCGTGCCCGCTCACGCGGCCCCTCCGGCCGCTCCTGCCGTCGCTGAGGGGAACGCATGGGTGCGGCAGGCTCCGACCCCCGCGCCGGAGTTCCCGAGCCGTCGTGAGGCCCGGCAGTCGTTCCTCACGCAGGAACAGATCGAGGAGCCGGCTACCCAGGGATGGCGCGGCACTCTAACCCGCTTCGGCATCCGCATGAGCCCCAGCGAGTCCGAGCGCGCCGAGCGCTCCGACGTCCTCGCCGTCTCGCAGCACTGGCCCGGCCCTCGCACAATCGCCGTGGTGAACGGCAAGGGCGGCGCGGGCAAGACCCCGACCACTGTCCTCCTGGCGGCTGTGTTCGCCCGCCACGGCGGTGCGGGCGTGCTCACGTGGGACAACAACCAGACCCGCGGCACGCTCGGTTGGCGCACCGAGCAGGGGCCGCACGAGGCGACCTTGCTCGACCTCCTCCCCCAGGTCGACCGCCTCCTGAGCACCGGGGCGCAGTCGGCCGACCTCGCCCACTTCGTGCACCACCAGACGCGCGACCGGTTCGACGTGCTGCGCAGCAAACCGATGGCGCTCGCGCACGAGCAGCGTGTGGAGCCGAGCGACGTCGACGCGATCCACGCCGTGGCCGCGAAGTATTACCGGCTGATCTTCATCGACTCCGGCAACGACGAGTCGGACCCGATGTGGCTGCGCATGATCGACCACACCGACCAGCTCGTGGTCGCCACCACGACCCGCGACGACCACGCCGAGGCCGGCGCGCTCCTCCTCGAAGCCCTCGCAGAGCGCGACGCCGGATCGGCCGAGCTGGCCCGCGATGCCGTCGTGATCGTCAACCAAGCCGACCCCAAGTCGACCCCGGCCGAGCTGGCGCGCGTAGCCGAGGGCTACCGCTCGCTCGCCCGTGAAGCCGTGACCGTCCCCCACGACCCCGCAATGGTCGACGGCGTGCTGCGCTTCGGCTCGCTGCGCCCCGAGACGCAGCGGGCATGGCTCGCAGCCGGCGCGGCGGTCGCACGCGGGCTGTGAACGCCACACAGCCCGTCCCAGGGCTCCATCGCGTCCCGGAGTGGCCCCGGCTCGCCGCCGAGGTCACAGCCGACGGCACAGGGACGCTCACGGTCAACGGCCAACGGCGCGCCTGCGCGGCCGAGTCCGTCGCCGCGCTGCGCACAGGCATGATCGCGCGCGCCGTGGCGATCGCCACCCAGCTACGCCGGCCGATCCGCCTCGACGTCACCGAGGACGGCCGCACACACGCCCTCGCCGTGCGGCCCGAGGGCTACGTACAGCTCGTCGGCGCCGACGGCACGATCCCCGCCGCCGACGGCCTCGGCATCGACGAGGGCCGATGCCGTATCTGCCGCCGCCTACAGCCGGTCACGTCGACGACGTGCGTCCAGTGCGCCGTCGACGAGCCGCTGCGCGTCGAGGTCGCCCCCCTGGCCGAACCGAACACCGTCACGCCGCCCGCGGCCGCCCCGATCACGCGCCCGAATCCCGTTGAGCTCCGCGAGCTCGACGAGCTGCACGACGTCGAGCAGACCCGCGTCACGCGCCGCTCGACCCCCGCACGCCCGACGCTGCGCCTGGCCTTCAACACGCAGCGCAGCGTCGCCGCCGGCCCCCGTGTGGTCATCGGTCGCAACCCCGAGCCCGTCGCCGGCCACGAACCGCTCAGCATCGCTACACCAGGCCGGATGCTCTCGCGCACACACGCGACGATTGCCGTCGACGCCGCTGGTCGCATCGTCGTGACCGACCTCGATTCCGCGAACGGCATCGAACTGCAGTCGGCCCCGCCGCGGTGGTTGACCCCCGGTGAACCGACCCCGATCCCCGACGGATCGACGATCCTTCTTGGTGACGTCTACTGCACCGTCGAGCGCGCGCAGTGAGCTACACCTGTGGCCGTCGGCGTGTCCTCCCTTTTGCGTTAAGGAAAAGCGGCAGGATGAGCCGCATGGGAGCACAGCACGGAAGGCCGAGCAAGGGACGTCGCGACGCGATTCTGGCGAAGCCGCCCGTCGAGTTCGGCGCGATCTTGAAGAAGAACGCCGACGCCGAAGGACTCTCCTACGGCGAGTACCTGGTGATGCTCGCGGCCGACGCGCTGGGGATGCCCCAGTACGCGCCGCCGCTCCCCCGCGATCGCGCAGCAGAGCTGCCGATCCCCGAGCTGAACACGTCCAAGGGGGCAACCACGAAAGCCGCATAGAACGAGCGAACCCCCCGCCTCTACGAGACGGGGGGCCGAAGCTAAGTGCCTGATCTTCTGAGTTTGGCGACGCGGTAGATCAAGGCAGTTCCAGAGAAAACCGGTAGGGAACCGGACCTTCGCTGTACCCAGCGACCGGAGTCGAAAGGTGGTGCCATCATAGCGCGGCAAGTTGAAAAGCGATATCGCTTTGCCGACGGCGAGTCCTGGATTCTCACCGCCGCGGTGAGCCCGCGCCCTCGTGTGCGCGTCGCCGTCGTCGACGCCTACGGCACCGTCCTGAATGACTACCGCGATCGCGCGATCGGCAGGGCCGCGCCGGAGCGCCCGTGGGCGGTCTACCTGGCCGGCGCCGATCGCCGGTTCCGGCTCCTGGCGTTCGACCTCGACGCGCACGGCGACCCCGCGGCGGCAGCTCGCGACGCCGACGTGCTCGGCGGCCTCCTCCGCGACGTCGGCCTGCCCTACGTTCTCTGCGAGTCCGGGCCGACCGGCGGCCGGCACCTGTGGGTCGCCCTGGCCGAGTCCGTCGACGCCGAAACCGTCGCCACCCTCGCCCGCCTCACCAAGCACCTGTGCCCCACCCTCGACCTCTCGCCGCTCAGCAACGCCGTAACCGGCTGTGTGCGGCCCCCAGGAGCGCCCCACCGTGCCGGCGGGCACTCCACAGTCCTCAGCGGCGACGTGGACGCGCTCAGCGCCCCCACGGCCACCGCAGCCCAGGTGCGCGCGCTCGTGAGCCTCGTCGCCGGCCTCGTCGACGACACCGAGCCCGCACGGCCCATCGACCCCCGCTCACCGCTCCCGCTCGACTCCCACGGCCGCCTGCACCTGGCCGGCCCACGCCGGCAGCTCCCCGCCAACAGCGCCGCAGCGCTGCGCGAGACGCCCCTCGACGCCTCAGCGACGCTCTGGCGCGTCCTGATCGGCGCAGCGGCCGCCAGGTGGCGGCACGCCGACGTCGCCGCCCTCGTCGACACCGAGCCCGGCCTAGAGCACGTCCGCAGCCGCGTCACGACCCGCGGCCGCGCAGCTCGCCCGCGAGGCGAGCAGGCCGCCGTGCTCGGCCGGCAGTGGGACAAGGCCGTGCGCTACGTCGCCGGGAGTGACCGCCAGATCGGGGACGATCCCACGTTCGACCGCCGCGCCGACGTCATGGCCGCGCACGTCCGCGACGTGCAGCAGCGCGCCGACGCGGCCGCCGGCCGCTGGACCCGCGGAGGCGGCCCAGCCGATCGCCGCATCCTCGACGTGCTGAGCTTCCTCGCCCTGCACGCCCTCAGCGGCTCCGTGGAGGCCGACACCCGCCGCCTGGCCCTGTCGGCTGGGGTCGGCCGCGAGACAGCCAGAACGGCGCTCCTGCGCCTCGCGGAGGACGGATGGATCGCCCAGACAACGGCCGCCGACGGCACCCGCGCCGCTCACTGGACGATCGACCCACAGAGCGTTCTCCACAGCAACCTGGTTCATGCCCGGTCACAAGCGGACCCACGCCCCCCTGGGGCTGGGGCCGCTGAGAGAACGACCCTCCTCGCAACGCTGCGCACACGAACGACGGATGCCGCGCACGACCTGTTCACCGCTACCCGCCCTGCGCTCGGTCACCTGGCCGGGAACCTCTACGCACGGATCGACACCACAGCTCGCACCCTCGACGAACTCTCCCCCACCATCGGCGCCGATCCTCTCCGAACCCGTCGACTCCTCGACCGCCTCACCTACGCCGGCATCGTCGAGCGCAGCCGCGAAGGATGGCAGCGCGTCGACGCCCACTCCCCCGACGCCGCCGCCGAGCGCGCCGGAGTCGCCGGCCGACTCGACGCCCGCGCAGACCGCTACCGCGTCGAGCGCGAAGCATGGGCCTGGTGGAAGGCCGAGGAGGCGTGGATGCGCGCACCACGTCGACCCGACGCGCGACGTCGACCGAGCCGCGGTCAACTCTCCCTCGTCCCCGAGGACGGCACCCACGCCTACGGCCCGCACCCGCGCCGAGCCGATGGCCGGCTGGACTACGCCGCAGCTCGACGGATCATCATCGAGGAGCGCGAGGGAACAGCCGTACGCCCCTACGAGCGCGACGCCGACGGAGATCTCCGCTCGAGAACCCTCGTCGACGATAGCCCCGCGATCGACACCGCCGAGGGCGAGTGGATCGACCCCGGCTATTGCTCCCACGGAATGACCGTCGGCATCCGGTGCCGATACTGCGACGGCCCGGCCACGAAGCAGCTCGACACCCCGCAGCGCCGCGTCGCGTAGAGCCGATCCGCTGCGCGGAGGCGAGCCCACGGGCTCGCTGGTCGAGCCGGCGTCGCCGGCACTGTCAGGGCCTACGGCCCGTTCTTTTGCCGTGAAGCCTTCGGCAGCATACGGTCGTCAACCCTCCACCCAAGCGGCTGCGCCGCCGGCTCCTCCGAGACTTTCGGCACGCGGTCGCTGCGCTCCCTTATTTCGCGCCGAAACTCTCTCCCCCACCGCCCTACGGGTTGTGCTCCGGGCATCCTCCCTAGCGGCGGTAAACCGCCTTCACGGCAAAAAAACGTGGAGGGGATGAGCAGGGAAATAACCCTATTACCGGCACGGAAGGTTCCGAACATGGCACGCAACGTCAAGACCACCAAGACCCCCGAGCAGCGTCGCGCCGAGGCCGAGGAGCTGCAAGCCACGATCGCGGAGCAGGTCGAGGCGCTGCGCGAGTCGGAGGCGTGGGCGCGGTTCCTGGACTTCACGAAGGCATTCCACCGCTACAGCATCAACAACCTGTTGTTGATCTTCGGCCAGTGCCCCGAGGCGTCCCACGTCGCCGGTTACCGGACGTGGCAGAAGCTCAACCGCCAGGTGCGCAAGGGTGAGCGCGGAATCCGCATCTTCGGCGGCCGCGACGTGCGCGAGACGGTCGAGAACCCCAAGACCGGCGAGGACGAGGAGCAGCGCCGAACGCTGTTCTTCCCGGTGTCCGTGTTCGACATGGGACAGACCGACCTCATCGACCCCGAGGCGGGCGACCCGACCGACATCGCGCGGCCGCTGACCGGAGACGACCCCGCGGGCATCTTCGACGCCGTGGCCGACTACCTCACCGGCAAGGGCTGGACCGTCGAGCGCGAGAGCATCCCCGGAGGCGCACACGGCTACACCGACCCCGAGGGCCGTCGCGTCGTGCTCGACTCCGACCTCTCCCCCGCCCAGGCCGCAAAGACCGGACTTCACGAGGCCGCGCACGTCATCCTGCACGCCGAGGAAGATCACGCCGAGTACGTCGAGCACCGCGGCACCAAGGAAACCGAGGCCGAGAGCGTCGCCTACGTCGTCGCCGGGATTCTCGGACTCGACACCAGCGCCTACAGCGTCGGCTACGTCGCCGGGTGGAGCAACTGCGACGCCGAGACGATCAAGGCCACCGCGGCAAACGTGCTGCGCGCAGCTCACGCCCTGGCCGACGCGCTCACCGAGCAGCCCGAGACCGTCGCCGCCTGAGCGGCAATAACTCTATTGCCGTCAAGACCGTTAGAGGAGAAGGAACGATGACCGCGGAAACCCTGTTCGACCTGGCCGAGTTCGAGCGCGAGGCCGTCGCCGCGACCGCATGGGACGGCGCGCCCCTGGCCTACACGACGAGCTACTACAGCCCCGCCGAGCTGGATGCAGCATTCGACCGCTACCGCGCCGAGTTCGGCGGCTTCGGATGCATCCCCCGCTCCCACATGTGGCACCGCAACAGCTACAACCAAGGCGAGCGCGCCGCGACCGACGACGGCCACGAGCTGCACATGTTCTACGCCGACGCCTGGTGCAAAGAATCCGACCACGACCACACCGCCGACCCGCTCCCCGGCGGCGGCCGCTATCAGGCCGTGTGCCCCGGCTGCGCCTGGCACATCATCACCGAGCGCGAGAACGACGCCGTAGAGGCGTGGCACGACCACGCCCTGCCCGGCTGGCGATCACTGCCGATCATGCCCCGCCCCGCCGCAGCGGCCACCGACGAGAAGAAGGCGCGAGCCGCCGCCGCCAAGTGGTGCGCGGCCAACTACCCCGCCGAGTGGCAGCGTCCCGGCTCCCCCGTCCGCACCATCCGAGGGCCGCACGGCGGCCGACACGTCGAATCCCGATCCCCCTTCGGCGGCTACGACCTCGCGGCCGACTGACCACCCCACCAGACAGGAGAACCAGCATGGACACCCTCACAGAATCCGACGTCGCCGACCTCCTCGACGACCTCGCGCAGCTCCTCCCCTTCCCCACGACGCTCTACACCGACATGGGCGCGGATAGCTGGGCTCCACAGCTCTACTTCGGCCCCGTCGACCCGTCATCAGACCTCGCAGCCCACCGCGCCGGAATCGACGCCGACACCGTACGCCCGGTGTGGTGGATCGACCTCGACGGCGGAACGCGAACGATCCTCCTCGACGAGGTAACCCCCGACGACGTGTGCAACGTCGCCGCCCGAATCGCGCAGCTCTACCCCGAACACCGGCAATAACTCCAATACCGTTCCGAGCGGCCCCGCAATAGGGTTGGTGGCGTCGGCAGCACAGTCCGCGCCCCCCAGCGAGACACGCAGCCCCGGCACCCGCTCCCCGCCGCCACGTCGCCCCCCCAGACCGCGCGGCGGGGAGCCTCTACAGCGGCCGACGCCGGACGGAGCCGGCGCCGGCTAACGGACGGCCGGACGGAGCCGGCCGACTGCAGGGGCCTGTCGGCCCGTTCTTTTGCCGTGAAGCCTTCGGCAGCGTACGGTCGGCCAACCTGCGCGCTAGTGCTTTCGCGGCATATCCTCCCTCGCTGCGCTCAGTCCGGTATTCCACGGTCACTAGCACTCCGGCCGTCCTCCCTAGCGGCGAATGAATTCGCCTTCACGGCAAAAAAACGAGGGGTGGGAGGATTACCAAATGGAAGCGCTAACCGTCTACACGACCGGCCCGCAGTGTGGGAAGTGCCGCATGACGAAGATGATGCTCGACAGCAAGGGCGTCCCCTACGTCGAGGTGAACATCACCGAGAACCCCGACGCGCGCGAGTACGTCACCGAGGAGCTGGGCTACACCGTGGCCCCGGTTGTCGTCGTCGACGATGACGATCACTGGTGCGACCTCCGACCCGACCACATCGAGCGGGTAGCCGCTCACTTTGCCGCCTGAGAACAGTAGTAAATAACTCTATTACCGCTTATACTGGTAATACCTACCCAAGGAGGAACCATGAACGCTCGCAACCTGACCCCGTATGACCGAGGCACCCGCCTAGAGCCGCAGCTCTGGCCGCTCGGGGATGACCCTGACAGCTACGGCCGGGTCGACTTCGACAACGACGAGTCGGCAACCGTGTTGACGGCCTACGTTGAACGCGAGGGCGACGGCTACGCGATGCACGTCGCAGGGATGGCCGAGCCCCTGAGCCTGGTCGTCGACGGCGGCGGGCGCGTCGTCCCGGTCGACGCTGAGCTGTGCGCGGGGATTGACGAGCTGCTGGACATGGCCCGCCGAGGCCGCGAGGACTTCGAGCACCAGGCGAGCTATGGCGACTACACCGCCGAGGATCGCGCGGCCGCCGATCGCCGTTGGCTGCTGGCCCAGAAGGTGGCCGAGCTGCTGCGCGGAGAAGCGGAGAAGGCTTGATGCGAATAGAGTCATTTACTACAATAGAGTTATTACTAAGGAGGACCGCATGACCACTCAGACCATCACCGTGACCCGGCTTGCCGATCTGCGATTCGGTGACCGGATCAAGAGCTGGGACGGCCGCCCCTACAACCCGCCCCGCCGGGTCGTGTCTGAGCTGGGGACGATCACCGCCGGTTCCCCCGTGCAGGGCGTCCGCTTGCAGAACCCCAACCCCACGAGCCCTATCGAGCTGGTGCTGTATCCGTCGCAGATGGACGGCCGCCGATTGGAGGTTGAGCGCGAGACATTCGATCCGGCATAATAACACTATTAGCGGCAACACCTGTAATACCGACCGAAGGAGAAGAACCCATGAGCTACATCACCCGCACCGGCAACCTGGCCGCGACGCCCACCCTCCGCGAGGGGGATAACGGCCCGTACACCTACGCCCGCGTCCTCGTCAGCGACCGCATCCGCCAGGAGGACAACAGTTACACCGACGGCCCCACCGTGGCCTACGACGTCGCCGTGAGCGGCAACCAGGCTGTGAACCTCGTCGAGGTCGCGGAGCAGTCGGGCAACGTCCGCGTGACGTTCTCGGGCCGCTACCGCGTCACCGAGTACAAGGGCGAGCAGGGCACCCGCTTGCAGCACGAGGTCCGAGCCGATGAGGTCGCGGTGAGTCTGCGCGGGCAGAGCGTCCGCGTCGTCGGCAAGCCCGCCGCCGAACAGGGCGACGACACCCCGTTCTGACCAGGCTTGGGGGAGGGGCGGCCGAGAACGGTTGCCCCTCCCCGCCTGATGCCGAAGGAGGGGCACCAGCATGAACAAAGAGTGGGCCATGTGGGCCACCGCGGCGATTCTCGCCGTCACATCAACGCTCCTGTGGCTCGCGCAGCCGATCAGCACGGGTAGCGATCTTTGGCCGTTCTACTGACCAACCCGCATCACCGTCAATAGCTGTATTAGAGTTGTTCCCGTCAACGGAGGTATTTTCTTATGACCGCTCGAATTCTCGCCCTCTGCAACCAGAAGGGCGGCGTCGGCAAGAGCACGACGCTATTTCAGCTCGCGCGCGTCGCGGTGCTCGCCGGTCGCCGCGTGCTGGCGGTCGACAACGACCCGCAGGGCAACCTCACGAGCAACATCACGGCCGAGGAGGTCGACGCCGAGCAGGCGGGCCTGGCCGACGTGCTAAGCACCCGCGCAGACGACACTATGCGCGACGTCATCGTGCCGGGACTCTGGCCCGGCCTCGACGTCGTGCCGACGTCCGGGGCCTCACTCGGGAACGTGCGGGATGAGCTGGTCATAGCCGGCGCCGGCCGAGAGGTTCGGCTGCGCGAAGCGTTGGCCCAGGTGATCGAGGACTACGACCTGATCCTGATCGACTCCGCGCCATCCCTCGACCAGCTCACGATCAACGCCCTCACCGCGGCCGACGGGGCGGTGATCGTCACCCACACGAAGAAGTGGAGCCTTGACGGGCTCGGGCAGCTCCTCGACACGATCGGGAACGTCCAGCGGTACTACAACCCCGGACTGAGCGTCGCCGGAATCATCGTCAACCAGCACGAGGAGCGCACCGTCGGCGGGGCCGCCTGGCTCGACGAGCTCCGCGCGGCCGCCGAGGGCCGCGGGCTGCGCCTGATCGGTCGACCCATCCCCAAGCGCGTCGTGATCGCAGACGCCACCGAGGCCGCGCGCGGCCTCGACGAGTGGGGGAGTGCCGAGGCAACCGCGCTCGGAGCGATCTACGCCGAGCACCTGGCAGCTATCGAAGGAGATCCGTCATGAACCGTCCCGCCCCCCGTAAGTCGAGCCTGTCGAGCGCGAGCCCGTTCGATCACCCCACGGCCCCGGAAGCGTCCCAGGAGGCTCCCGCAGCGGCTCCGGCCTCCACTGCGCCCGCCCCGGCGGCTAAGAGCGTCACAGAGCCGCTGAGCGCCGCTGAGAAGGGGGAGAAGCCCGGCAAGCCCCCGAAGATCACGATCTACCAGCACCCCGACGACTCCGCCCGCATGCGCGGAGCGATCGTCGCCTACATGCGCAACGTCGGCATGACGAACCTGTCGAAGTTCGCGAACGAGGCGATCATGGAGAAGGTGGAGCGCCTGGAAGCTCAGTACAACGGCGGGGAGCCGTTCGAGCCTGTCGGCCCGGGCGTGCTCACCGTCGGTCGACCGATGGGGGAGTGACATGGTTTCTCGCACTGCAACAGCCGTGATCGTCAAGGCGTCGACGGTCGCCACCGATGGCGTCGAGGCGACGCGCTACTACGGCCCGTTCCTGCCGCACGTCGGCTCGGCCACGACGACGTTTCTCGAGGAGCTGGAGGACGAGCTGAAAGACTCCGGCCGTTACCGGAGCTGGGACGTTTCAGTGGAGGACGTGTTCATCGGAACCGACGAGTCCGATTGCGAAGTCCGCGCGACCAGGTAGGAGCACGCATGGCTACTCCATCGTCAATCGGCCTGCAAGCGGCGGGCCTCCTCGCAACGCTCGGAGACCCCGACGCCGACCCTAATCGTTCGCACGCAGTCATCGTTACGGACCCTGTAGTGAACCCCGGATTTCTAGAGGCTTACGGGCCGTACGAGAACGCGGCCGAGGCGGCCGCAGCGCTCGAAGTCATCCGGGCCAAGATCGACATGGGCCGGCCTGGCGGGTGGGCGTGGACGTACACCGTCACACCGCTCCGATCGACCCCATAGGGCTACGGCGTGCGCTGTACCGGAGTGACCGCGGACGCCCAGACCCAGGCGCGGTACTCGGTGCCGCGGATCGAGAACACCACCCCGACGGCATCCGCCGTCCAGCGCGCCGCTACCGCGTCGACGAGCGCAGGTTTCAACCCGAACCGCACCCAGGCTCGCACCGGCTTGGGTCGAGGGTCGATCGTCACCGGCTCGGAGTCCAAGCGCAGCTCCTCTGGCGTGAGTGACTGCAAGGGGCCAGCGCTCACCACCGCCTGTTCCAAGATGCGCTCATTCATCAGACGGTCGTAGTGGTGCGCATAGCGCTTGTTGCTCCCGATGGCCGACTCCTCCCCGGCCAGGATGAGACTACCGTTATTCGAACATGTGTTCGATTTGCGCGGTTCTTTGCTTTGCCCCCGAGCGCATGTCAGTTACGATCCGGGAAGCTCTGGGGGGAGTGTCTATGACTGAGCGAGTAGCGGAACGGGTGCGCCGACTGCTGCACGAGAACCCGGAGCTTGAAATCCGGTTCACCGAGGCGATCACGCGGGATAGCTACTACCAAGGCCCCGTCGTGCTGTTCTTGCACCCCACGCACCAGGCCCTCGTCGACGAGCTGCGCGCCGAATCTCGCTGACACTGACGGACCGACGCGATCTTTCCAACTATTGCTTACGTCGTTGGAGATTCCGATGGCCGTCTATCAAGGCGTAACTAGGTGATTTCGTTGAGTTCAGGCACGAGCGATCTGTTGGATCACTTGGATGGCTACGGCGACGACGAGGGCGTTGTAGAAGAAGCTCACGATGCTGTGTGTGAGGACGAGCCACCGCATCCGCACGGTGGCCACGGTGGCGTCGGATGTCGCGAACGAGGTTCCGATCGTGAACGCGAAGTACAGGAAGTCCGCCAGGCCGGGATGTGTCGTGCGGGGGAATTCGAGCGCGGGATGCTCGGGGTCGCGGTGTTGGAGTGTTTCGTAGACCTGGGCGAAGCCGGTGTGGAGCAGGTGCCAGGACAAGATGATGCCGATCGCGGCCGCCACTCCGAGGAATACCGTTTCCCCTCGGGGAGCTTCGGCGGGAACGCGGATTGTGATCGCGAGAACGGCTGCGTTCACCCCGACGAGACTGGCCATGAGCGGTAGCACCCACGACAGTGTGTCTAGGGTTCCCGATCGGCGGCTTCCGTCTCGGCCGGTGATGCTGCGCCGCCAGGTGAGGATTGACCCGGTGAGGAGATATGCCGTCGCTAGTGCTTCCCACACGATCAGCACGACCACGCTTCCGGAGAGCACGTACCCCACTGCCACGAGCACGGTCACGAGTTCTGCAGCAGTGACGAGGTAGTCGGCCCAGCGGTGCGTTCCCTCGCGTGTGGGCCGCTCTGCGTCCATGATCGCTTCCCCTCAAGATTCGCCAGTCTCAGCAACCCTACAGCTTGGTTACCTTCCGGCCGGATGGTAACCTTTGGTTATGGGAACTGAGACACCGCATTCGATCATCGCCGCGGCCTTCGCGCAGCTGGAAGAGGGCGGGTCGGTGTCGTTGGATTCGGTCGCCCGCGCGGTCGGGTTGACGAAGCCCGGAGTGATGTATCACTACCCCACTAAGGAAGCCCTCATGCTCGCGCTGGTCGATTCGGTCCTGGACCGGTGGGAGAGCGAGCTCACCGCCCGACTCGGGGTTACTTCGTCCCAGGCGGGCCCGCATGATCGGATCCGCGCCTACCTGGACTGGTCGCTTTCCGGAGAGTTCAGCGAAACAGACCTGGTCGCGATGAGCGACCCGAAACTACGCCGCACCCTCACCCACCGGTGGACGGAGCGCCTCGCACCCTGGCTGACACTGCCGACCGATCTAGCCCCCGACGTGCGGGCGCGACTGATCGCCGCACGACTCCTCGCCGATGGCGGCTGGCTCGCCGACGCCACCAACTTCTTTCCCCCCACACCCGATGAACGCGCCCGCGTTCACCTCCTCGCCCACAACCTGATTAAGGAATAGCAAATGAAGAAATGGCTCCTGCTCGCTGGAGCGATTGTCAGCGAGGTCACGGCCTCGCTCGCCCTCCAAGCCGCTCAAGACCACCCCGCCTGGTACGTCGTCGTCGGCGTCGGCTACGTCGCCGCTTTCAGCCTCCTCGGCCTCGTTCTCCGGCAGGGCATGGCACTCGGTGTGGCCTACGGCATCTGGGGGGCGATGGGTGTGGCGCTGACCGCTATCTTCGCCGCGATCATCTTCGGCCAACCCCTCACCCTGATCATGATCCTTGGCCTGGTCCTCATCATCGGCGGCGTCCTCACCGTCGAAATGGGCTCCCAAGCTGCGATCCGCAAGCGGGAGGCGAACGCCTGATGGTCTGGCTCTTCCTCATCATCGCCATCATCCTCGAAGTCGGCGCCGCACTGTCCCTGCGGGTGGCCACGAATGGCAAGAAGCTGTTCTTCATCGCCGTGGTCATCGGGTACCTCGGTGCGTTCTTCTTCCTCACACAGGTCCTCTCGCTGGGCCTTGGCATCGGTGTCGCCTACGGAATCTGGGCCGCGTCCGGCGTTGCGCTCACCGCGGTGGCCAGCAAGTTCCTGTTCAACGAGCCCTTCACCTGGGTGATGGCCGCCGGTATCGCGCTCATCATCGGCGGTGTCCTCCTGGTCGAGCTCGGTGCTGCCCACTAACCGGCCGAGCGCCGCCGTCCGACGGGCGTCCACAAATAGGATGCACGTTCGCCGCTTCCCCGCGAGCCTCGGCTCCCGCGGAGGCGGGAGGGGTGCGTTGTCCTCCGCTGGGCTTGCTGCGCATCCGTTCAGGTATGCGCTTATCGCCACCCTCGGCGTCGGGTGTGGGATGGCGATCCTGGCCGCGATCGGCGCCCTGGGAACCGTCCTCGTGTACATCGGACTAGCGTTCTTCCTGGCCATCGCCGCGGAACCGCTCCTCAGCTACGCGCAGCAGCGAAGAATGCCTCGGTGGGCGGCAGTTCTCACTATCGCCTTCATTCTCCTCGTCGGCACCGCGTTCCTCATCACTGTGATCCTTCCAGCAGTGTCCGAACAGGTCACGGCCGTCGCTAACCAGGCCTTTACGCTCGTGTCGGCGATCCCGGATCAGCCGTGGTTCCTCTGGCTGATCGGCATGATCGGGGATGGTCTGGACGTGAACAATCTGCTGGCGAACGCGACTGCTTTCCTCGCGAATCCAGATCAGCTCTTGAAACTCTCTGGTGGTCTGCTAGAGGTTGGCACCGGCATCATCGACGCCATCACTGGTGTGATCATCGTGACCGTTTTGACGATCTACCTCGCTCTCACCATGCCGGCCATCAAGGCGAAGGCGTACGAGCTGGTCGCGTACCGCGCCCGCCACCGAGTGAAGTCGATCGCGGAGGAAATTCTGCAGTCTGTTGGTCGTTTCGTCGGGGGACAGATCGTCCTCGCGTTCGTCAATGCGCTCGTAACGTTCATCGTGACCTCCGCGGCGGGAAGCCCAGCTCCTGCCCTCCTTTCTCTGATCGCCTTTATTGGTGCGCTCATCCCCGTTGTCGGGCCTGTCATCGGAGCGAGCATCGCGGCCATCATCACACTCGAGACGGGCCTGGTTCCGGCCATCGTCGTTGCCGCCATCCTGCTCGCCTACCTGCAAGTAGAGGCCTACGTACTCACGCCGCGAGTCATGGCCCGCGCCGTAGCCATGCCGGGAGCACTTGTTATCGTCGCTGCCCTCGGTGGCGCTGCCCTCGGCGGCATTCTCGGTGCCCTTGTCGCGGTGCCAATCGCCGCTGCTGGCATCACGATCGTCAACCGGGTCATCATCCCCCATCAACAAGCGGGTGTACCGCGGGTGGTGCGGCTCCGCCGCCGGGAGGATTCGGCAAGCTAGCGGGTACCTTCATGCGGGGTGTTGAGGGGGCGCATCAGCGCTAGCGCGAAGGTTCCCACTGCCGCGGCGGTGACTGCGATGAGAGTGACGGCGATAGGACCGTGGTCGAGGACAAGGCCGCCGAGGGTGGCTCCGGCTGCGACACCGAGGTTGAGGACGGTGACGACGATGCTTCCGGCCAGAGGTCGGAATGCGCTCGTGGATACGCGCATCACCCGGGTTTGCAGGATCGGGGGAAACGCGCCGACCGCGATTCCCCAGATCGCAACTCCGATGATGAACACGACCGGTTGCCCTGAGCTCAAAGCGAGCACGGCGAGACCAACCGTCACTAGAGTTGCCGCGGCGACGATCGCACCGCGTGGGTACCGGTCGGACGCGAAACCGGACCCGGCGATACCTACTGCCCCGCTCACTCCGAACACCAACAGCATCAAGGGGATCGTGGCACCGGGCAGCCTGCCCAACTGGGTGACTAGTGCCGTGAGGTAGGTGAAGACAGCGAAGTGCCCGACCAACACCAGCCCTCCCGCGATCGCTACCGCAATCACTCGGGAAGCGCTGCGATCCCACCCGCCGCCACCGGCAGGCATCGTTGACGGTACCTGCGGCAGGATGAGCCAGAGCACCGCGGCGGTCATAACAAGAGCCACAGATAGGCCGATGAAGATGGCCCGCCACCCCACCACATCGGCCAGAGCCGCCGCGATCGGTAGTCCGGCAAGGCCGGCGAGCGTGGGCCCAGCCAAGACGATCGCCAGCGCCCGTCCGAGCCGCTCGGCAGTGATGACGGAGGCGACGTAGGAAACGACGAGTGCCCAGAACAGGCCGTGCGCCGTCGCGGCGAGGATACGACCGGTAAGTGCGAGCGGGAGGCTAGAGGCGGTCGCGGTGAGCAGGTTCGCTGCCGCGATCACGATTAGACACGCTGCCAGCAGTGGCGTGCGGGGTAACCGGATCGTGAGCCGCACAAGTGGAATCCCCACGATCGCAATGGTGAGCGCCCAGGCGCTCACCAGCAACCCAATTGCTGATTCCGAGACGCCCAGATCGGCGCTCATTACCGGCAAGAGCCCAGATGGCAACATCTCGACCGTCACCGTCAGCAGCGTCGCCGCGGTCAGCACCGCCAGAATCGGCCAGGCCCGGTGCGGACCGGCGGTGCCGGGCAGGGGTAAAGGCGTCGATCGTGTGCTCATGCTACTACGCTAAAGATTGACACCACTGTCAAGGTCAAGCCTGGTGCCCCAAGTCCCAGGCGAGAGAGATGAGCGGATGCGGATCGGTGAGATATCCCAGCGCAGTGCAGTCGCGCCCCGAATGCTGCGCTACTACGAAGCCCAGGGACTCCTCCAACCTGGACGACACCCCAACGGGTACCGCGACTACTCCGAATCCGATCTGAACCAGGTCGTCACGATCCGAGACCTCTCTCGCTCCGGTGTCCCGACGCGATTCATCAAGATTGTCCTCGACCGCCAGAGCGGCCAATCCGGATGGTCGAGCACCTGCGACGACATCCTCGCCCGCATGGTCACCGAACAGATCGACGACCTCGACACCAAGATCGCCTGCCTCACCACCAGCCGCGCAGCGCTGACCCAGTTCCTCCGCGAAACCCACGCCAACACCTAACGCAGCCATCGACGCGCCGCCTGGTAGTCCGGTACTCGGTCTCTTGTAGGAATCCGCAACGGACCGAAACTGATCGATTCCGGCACGGCCGCGATCGACACCGCGGCGACGTCGACACGCCGTGCCGAAAGTCCGTGCCGAAACCCTCTTGTGCCGAAACTTCTTATAGACCGTTTTCGGGAAAACCGGTAGACTGGTAGGACGACGAAGGGAGCCCATCGTGGCTGAGACATTCACGGTCGAGCAGGAGTGGCCGGAGCTGTTCGCGCAGCTCGACGCGACGCAGCGCGACAGCGTGCGCCAGGCCCTCGCCGCTGGATGGCACGAAGGGTTCACCCCAACCCGCGAGGACGTCGAGAACGTGACCGACTACACCCGCGGGGCGATCGACCTCGCGGAGTACCGTCGACGCGGCCACGCTGCCGCTCGCCGCGCGGCCGGCGTCGTCGGCGCCGCCCGCTGACGTGGCATCCCAGTTCGATAGCTGGGAGTCGTACTTCTACCCCGACACGATCGACCCGGATACCGGGATCGGGACGCTGCGCAACCTCTACGAGGAGCGCGACGCGCGGGTGCTGTCCCGGATGGAGTACACCGACACCACCGTGCGCGCCGTGCAGCTCGGTAACGGCGAGGTCGAGATAGCTCGCACGTTCGACGGGGCGCACCTACGCGCGATCCACGGGCACCTGTTCCAGGACGTCTACGAGTGGGCGGGGGAGTACCGCACTGTCGAAATGTCGAAGGGTCCGGGCCGCGGATTCGGTGAGGTCAGGTCGGGCGAGGTCGACCGGTATCTGTCGGACGCGCGCCAGCTCGTGACCTCGACCGACTGGGCCAAGATCAGCCGCAACGATTTCGTGGCCACGGCGTCGACCGTGTTCGCCTACGTCAACCAGGCGCACCCCTTCCGCGAGGGCAACGGCCGCACATCGAAGGTGTTCATGGCCCACGTGGCCGAGCAGTCGCCGTACCGGTTCGACTTCGCCCGCGTGAGCCCGGAGCAGTGGAACGGGGGATCGGCCATGAGCCGACCCGACATGTTCGCCTACGCTCCCGAGCCCGCATCCCTCGTCCCCGTGTTCGCCGCGGTGACCGTCGAGCGCACGGCACCCCAGGCCGGCCCTGACCGGGCCGCTCAGGTCCGTTCCGCGCTCAGTGCGTCGTATCCCCGCCCCGCGTCCGAGGCGACCCGCCAGAGCCCGCAGCAGGGCACCCAGGCCCGACGGGGGAGCGCCGGCTATCGCTCCGATCGCGGCACCGGCCGGGAGTGACCGTGACCGATCCCGAGGCCGCCACGAGCAGCGCCGCCGCCGAGCGGCGATCGCGCCCCCGGCGTGAGAGAACCCCGATCTATGACCAGCTCGCCGCCGACCGAGAGCGCCGAGCACAAGAGCAGCAGGAGGCCGAGTCATGACGAACGTCGTCGGTTACGCGCGAGTGTCCAAGCGTGAACAGAACCCCGCCGCTCAGGAGGCCGAGCTGCGCGCAGCAGGAGCCGTCCGGGTGTTCGTCGACCATGGCGAATCGAGCCGGATCGCAGACCGCCCGCAGTGGCTCGCCTGCCTCGACTACCTCAACGAGGGCGACACCCTCCTGGTGCGCCGCCTCGACCGGCTCGGAGGATCGGAGCGGATCATCATCGAGACGCTGCACGACCTCGACCGCCGGGGCGTGAACATCAAGAGCCTGACGGAACCGATGATCGACACCACCACCCCAATGGGCCGCGCCCTGTTCGGCATGGTGGCCGTGTTCGCGCAGCTCCGCGTCGACACGATCCGGGAGAACACAATGCGCGGCCTCGCGCACGCGAAGGCGCAGGGTCGGGTCGGCGGCCGGCCGTCGAAGATGACGCCGGAGAAGATCGCAGAGGCGCAGCGGATGCGCGCCGAGCGTGCCAGCCTCGACCACATCGCCGGAGTGCTCAGCGTCGGGAAGTCGACCGTTGCCCGCGCGCTCAGCAAGGCCGATCAGGAGCTCACCCAGGCCCAGCGCTAGCGCCGTCCCGGTCATCGTGCAGGAGGACGCCCGGAGCCACATCGAGCGCGCCGGCTATCGCGTTCAGCTCGTCGACCGTGAGGCCCGCCGGCCTCCTCAGATGCAGCCGCCGAGCGAGGGTGCGTGGCTTGATCCCGGTCGCGTCGGCCAGCCACTCGACCGTTAGACCGCGGGTGTCGAGCACGCGCCGGATGCGCTGCGCGACCTGCACGGCGATGGATCGCGTCATCGTCCGTCACCGTCCGAATCGCTCTCGCGGGTGAGCGTGTCGATCACCGTCACGACGTCGCTCCCCGGCACCGTCACGGACGCCGCCAGCCGGTAGCCGGAGCGGCCGTAATCGTAGAGCTGTTGGTCACGCTCGCTCACGTTCCGCATCAGCCGGCCGCGCTCATCGTCCGACGTCGGCAGCGTCGTTGTCAGCGTTGCGAAACTCACGGGTCCACTCATCGTTCGATCCCATTCCCTTGTTGTGTGTCCGATGAAAGTAGGCAGTTCGGCGGTACGCCGAGGTGCCGGCTTTCTCGGAACACTTGCCGGCTTGCACGCAGCGGAGAGCCGGTCAAGGGGAGCCCGCAGGGCTCTCCCGAAGGGACGCGAAGCGCCCTTGACGGGATCGGGAGCGGAGTGCAACCCCGCAGCGCGGGGACACACGAAAGCCCCACGCCGCAGAGCGGAACGTGGGGCCGGAACCGTGCCAGCGATCAACCCTCGGTAGAAGGCTCCGACTGCGCATCGTCAGCCGCCGCAGGGGCCGAGCTGGACGCAGGCTTGCGCGTCGATCGACGTCGGGTGCGCGCCTTCTTGTCGGGCTCAGCGAACCCGATCTTCCGCAGCTCATCGGCAGACCATCCGGCGCTCAGCGCCGCCGAATAGGCGCGCACGTCCTCTCGCTCCGCGGTCGCGATCCTCTCAGCGATCCGCGCCTGTAGATCGGCCAGCTCGCGTGCTGTCTCGTCGCGCACATCACTGAGCGACTGCCGCGCCTCCGCAACGGTACGAACCGCTGTCAGGCGGTCATCCTGTAGACGTCGCGCGCGTTCGATTGCTTCCTCTGGTGTCAGTTGCGTAGCCATACACAAATCGTACGGATCGCGCCGTTCGAAGTCGACGCCTGTCGACACATTAAAAGCACGCCGAGGCGAAGCCTCGACCACTCCCGTCTGTCGACGTGAGCGAACCCGAATGGAGTCCCAGACGGAGCAAGCTAAATACTTAGCAGGGCTAAGTGGGCTTGACCCCTCGACAGTCGTCGACGGGTGCGGCACACTGGACGTGTGGTCCCCGCACGGGGCGGGGTCGCTGCGCTGGGCCGAAGGAAGGGGATCGCATGTCAGATGAGACGGCAGCCGCGCCCCAGACCGAGCGGCGTCGGCGCGCGAATGCCCCCGGCGGCCGGAAGCACAAGCACGAAGTGAAGGTGACTCCCGAGGAGGAGGGCCGGCTGCTGCGCCTCGCGCTCGCTCAGCGGGTGACGATCCCGCGGCTGCTGGTCGAGACGACCCTTGCATCCGAGACGGGGGAGACGGTCACCGAGCGGCGCAACGCGATCGGGAAGCTGTTCGAGCTGCACCGGCTGTTGGCCGCGGTGTCGAACAACGTCAACCAGATCGCGAAGGCCACCAACGCCACCGGTCAGCGTCAGGCAGAGACAGACGCCACGCTCGCCGCCGTGCGCCGAGTCGCGGAGCGCATCGACGCCGCCGTGGATGAGCTGAGCCTGTCATGATGCCGAACGTTACGCGCGGCGATCGGATGCCCGGCCTCGTGTCCTACCTCGTCGGCGGCGGCCGCCACAACGAGCACACGGAGCCGCACCTGGTGGCCGGCGATCACGCGCTCATGGCGTGGTACGACGATGCGGAGCTGAGCGTCGACAACGCGAAGGCGATCGCGCGTCACCTTGACCGACCGCGCACCGCTATGGGCGTCGAGGTCAAGGGCGGTCACGTGTGGCACGCCTCACTGTCGCTGCGCGCCGAGGAGGGCATTCGCACCGACCAGGAGTGGGCGGCGATCGCGCAAGACTTTGTGTCCGCGATGGGGTTCGACGACAACGACGGGACCAAGGCCCCGTGCCGTTGGGTCGCGATCCGTCACGGCCTCTCACAGGCCGGCAACGACCACGTGCACATCGCCGTGAACCTCGTTCGCGAGGACGGCACGAAGGCGTCGACGCACCTGGACTACCAGCGTGCACAGAACGCTGCGCGCGCGCTCGAAGTCAAGTACGGCTTGGAGCAGTTGGAGTCGACGAAGGGGGAGCGTGCGACTCGCGGCTACAGCCCCGCGGAGCAGTCCCGCGTCGAGGAGCGTTCGGCGCTCATGGCGCAGCGCAAGTACGAGCAGCACGCCGCGCGCATCGGGGGAGAGCAGCCCGAATGGCACCGCCTCGACCCGAAGGAACGCCAGGCACGCATCACGGCTGAGGTTCGACTGAACGCGCCCCGGAACGACCTCGCGCGCAGCGTCCGAGCGGCAGCCGGCGCGAGCGAGAACGAAGCCGAGTTCGTGCGCCGGCTGCGCCGCTCCGGCGTCCTCGTCCGCCCCCGGTTCGCGGAGGGCACGACGGACGTCATCACCGGCTACTCGGGGTGGCTTGTGAAAAAGTGAAATATCCGACGCTAAGGGGACTGTGTAAATAACGGTGTATCCGGCTCGACACGCCGGGCGGTGAGCCTGGCGGGGAGGAGCCCGATATGGCCGCAACACTTGAGGCTGTGCCGAG
>NZ_UXAU01000028.1 GCF_900609065.1 Arthrobacter ulcerisalmonis
AACTCTTCGGGAAAGGCTTTGGGCATGATGAACATCCTTCCACCCGCAAGAATCAAATCCTCACAGGCAAAGTGTCAATCAAACCTTCAGCAGTCCCGTCCCTACGCCAGAGACCATCCCGCCCGCACACTCATATCGTCTAGAGGTGCACTGGAATCCACCACTTGGGTGGTCGGCTTGACTTGATCGATTCCCGTCGCGAAGTAGTTCAACCTTCCAATCACATGTGATTGTTCAGTACTTGAATCGACATGCATATACGCCCCATCAGGCGCGCCATGTTCATGGTTTACGGGATGACGGGCGGGCCCAGTTGGTGGGCTTCGGAGAAAATCTCGATGCTGCGGAGCGGAATGTGGGGAGACTGCGGCGACGCCTCCGGGCTCGCCAACAAATACCGTCATGCAGCAAATCACCGCGTCCCTAGGCACGTAATAACCCTCGGTGACGGCTCTGCCCACGACGGTGTGTGGCGCTGGTGCCGCATGTGCAGTACTTTTTATGAAACCTTCAAGCTAATAGCGGATAGTGGCACCTATTGTCGCTGGCATCTGCAAGGCTGTATTGGTTGACATAGCGGCCCGGTGGGCCCGTGTGATCTTAACACCGTTGTTTGGATACGCTATGAATTTACATGGGGATATGAATGAGCTCGGAAATAACGATGGTGCCGGACCCGCATTTGATGGAGTCCTTGCGTGCCGTGGGATACACCCTTACGACAGCCGTCGCCGACATAATTGATAACTCAATCACGGCTGGATCCACGAGCATCGAGATACGGGCCGGCAGTCATCCTGAAGACTACTTGGCCATTGTCGACGATGGCATCGGCATGACAGGCGAGCAGGCCCAACACGCAATGCGTCTGGCCGGTACTAGTTCTGTTTCGACCCGATCGACCACCGATCTCGGTCGCTTCGGACTCGGACTGAAGACAGCCTCTCTGTCCCAATGCAGGCGACTGACGTTGGTGTCCCGACGTGATGGTGTCCTATGCGGCTATGAGTGGGACCTCGACCATCTGCAAAGAACCCAATCGTGGAGTTTGATTGAACTAAACGAAAAAGAATGTGTTGATCTCCCCGGATTTGAGCTACTCAATGAGCACGGTTCCGGAACGCTAGTGTTGTGGCGAAACCTTGACATCTTGCACAGTACCCATGGAAATCTCGACACCGGATTGAACCGCGCCCTCGTGGAGCTCCGGGACCATCTTTCATTGGTGTTCCACAGATTCCTAGCTGGCGAGCACGGCGAGCCATTGCAAATAGCCCTGAACGCGCGCCCCATCGAAGGCGCAGACCCTCTGATGCCGACCCACAAGGCAACCCAGGTAGGCCCTACGGAGCTGATCGCCGTTGACGGCGGGTCGGTAGTCCTCCAGGCTTTCACGCTCCCTCATCTGAACAAACTCACACAGAGGCAGCGCCAGCTAGCCCAAGTGAGCGGGTCTCTCCGTGACAGCCAAGGCTTTTACATCTATCGCGAGAAACGCCTAGTGATCTGGGGAACATGGTTCCGCATCATGCCTAAGCACGAACTTGGCAAGTTGGCCCGCGTCCGCGTCGATATTCCCAATACGTTGGACCACCTGTGGTCGCTCGATATCAAGAAGGCCCAAGCAGAACCGCCCACGGTCATCCGTGAACGGCTCAAGAACGTATCCGAGAAGATGATCGCACCAAGCCGCCGCGTAGCCGAATACCGCGGACGAGTTGCGTCGACTGGTGCAGTCGTTCCGGCTTGGAACATTGTGGATCAGGATGGATCCTTCCGGTACGAGATCAATCGGAAGCATCCGCTTGTTTCTGCCATGGCGGCCGCGGCAGGACCGGGCGGCGTCACGTCATTCCAGACCCTCCTCGGCCTCCTTGAGCGAAGTTTCCCCGTCGATCATGCATACAACCTTCTGGGTCAAGACTTCACTTACGCCCCTTCGTCTTTGGCGAACGCGGACCTTGTTATTGAGGCCACAAAGATATGGAAGTGCGTGTCGCTGATGGGCGGTACCCCAGATGAATTTGTAGCCAGTTTTGCTGCCTCCGACATGTTTAGCTCGGTCGCTGACCCCGAGAGTTTCCTTCGAAAGGTTGCACGAAATGAACTCTGATCTTAAGGACCTGTCTGAATCTTTGGACCGAGTAGAGCAGGCAATCCATGCTTGGAACGTGGACCCCCTAACGCAGGAGCCTCGCCCAGGCATCACAGAGCAGGCTATCCAGTCAGCAGTTGTGAGCTTCGGTAAAATGCAGGTCCCAGGAGCTACGGACGTCCAGCTCGAGGGCGTAGCTTTACGTTTGATCAAGTCACTGATGGCCACGATCGAGCTCGGCACCATAGTGACCAAGGAAGACCATGTTCCGTGGCTGGACGAAGCGCGACCTTCGATCGTATGGACTCGATGGCGGGCATATCGGAAGCTACTTGCTAAGAAGAAGCGCTCCTCCGACGTTCTCAACAAATTAGACAAGTTCACGGACGAAGTCTTGGATCTTGCAGGTAATCCTCTCCAAGAAGGCTCGTGGTCCCGGAGAGGCCTCCTGATCGGTGACGTCCAATCCGGCAAGACCCAAAACTACTTGGCCCTTATAAACAAAGCAGCCGACGCTGGCTACAGGCTCGTCGTTATTTTGGCCGGCAACACAGAGTACCTCCGCCGCCAGACTCAAGAGAGAGTGGACGAGGGAATCCTTGGCCGAGATACGCAGGTCCTAGCGTTCAATGGATCTACCTCTACCGGACTAAAGTCGACCATCGGCGTGGGTCTAATTGACAAGAAGGTCCTGAGCACTCAAAGCATGACGACCATGGCGATGGACTTTCTCCAAGCCACGAAACGGGGAACCGCTTTAACGGTTTCCAAGAACTCCAATGAGCCATTCGTTTTTGTTGTAAAAAAGAACAAATTTGTATTGGAAGCATTGGCTGGCTGGGCCCGTAATTTGGACGCCGACAAGGCCAAAGTGGACGTCCCTCTGCTCCTTCTGGACGACGAATCGGACTACGCCTCGGTCAATACCAACAACGAAGGCGACGATCCAACAGCGATAAACAAGGCGATTCGGTCGTTGCTGAATCGCTTTGAACGTTCGTCCTATCTCGCCATCACAGCTACGCCCTTTGCAAACATATTCATCGACAATGAAGCCGAGATGACGATCCAGCCAGATGAAGGGGAGGATGCCGAAACGGTCACTGACCTTTTCCCAGACGACTACATTTACGGGCTAGAAGCTCCATCTACATATGTCGGAATCAGGCGAGTCTTCGGAACTATTGACGAGCCCACCGAATCGATACTGCGTCATATCGACGACGCCCCACTATGGCTTCCGACCAATCACAAGAACGGGCACGTGGTTACATCACTGCCAAGCAGCCTGAGCACCGCGATACGCTCGTATTTGGTAGCCAATGCGGTCCTAGATCTCAATGGCAGTGCGTCGCTGAAGAGATCAATGCTCGTCAACGTCTCGCGGTTTAAGAATGTTCAGGCCCTCGTCGGCGACCTGATTGCCACGGAGCTCGCAATACTGAAGGACGCGTTGGAGGTTCACGGAGCCACCTACTTGAGAGGGATACCCAACCCTGTCATCGAGACGCTGCATGAGACCTTTCAGGACGAGTACATCGGTTGTGGCTATACGTGGCACCAAATTGCCGAGGTCCTTCATTCGTCGGTCAGTCTAATCCGCGTGAAAGTGTACAATTCAGATCCAGACCGGCTCGGAGTAGATGTCGAGTTTGAGCCTGACGTGCCGGCTCGGCAGATCGCTGTTGGTGGGGACCTCCTAAGCCGCGGGCTGACGCTAGACAACCTAGTTGTGAGTTACTTCCACCGTTCAGTTCGCGCAGCGGACACTATGATGCAGATGGCTCGATG
Organism: Arthrobacter ulcerisalmonis; assembly: GCF_900609065.1. GTDB lineage: Bacteria > Actinomycetota > Actinomycetes > Actinomycetales > Micrococcaceae > Arthrobacter > Arthrobacter ulcerisalmonis. The sequence continues at coordinate 3,887 of NZ_UXAU01000028.1, forward strand.
GTTCGGTTACAGAGACGGATACGAAGAGCTGTGCCGCCTTTGGATCTCTGCAGAAACGGCAGACAACTACAGATTCGTCGGGGATGCGGTCGAAGAACTGCGCCGGGAACTAAAGCTGATGAAGACCTCGGGCCGTACACCCCGAGAGTTCGGACTGGCGGTCAGGGAAAGCCCCGAGGCACTCCTGATCACAGCCCGTAACAAGTCGAGGAGTGCGATCTCCGCCGCCAAGACCGTCGACCTCCGGGGGCAGCGGCTCGAAACCACGAAGCTCACGGATAACATCGACCAACAAAAGAAAAATCTCGAAGCCGTGCGTAACTTTTCGGAAGCTTTGGCTGCGGACTGCGTGCCTCTGGACTCCGAAACATACAAGTGGCCCCGCTACAACGGAGTTGACCGCGACCATGTCGCCCAATTGCTATCGAGTTTCCTTCCCAGCGCAGCCGATGCCTATTTCAACGATGGCGTGTTGGTCAACATGGTTCAGAACTCCACTCATCCGAACTTCTCGACTTGGGACGTTGTATTCGTGGAAGGTGAACGCTCCCGTGGGGCCGTGCCAAATCTGAGCTTGGGGGCAGTCGACATCGTAATGCCACAGCGAACAATTACCCATCGGCCCTTCGTCTCCGGGTCTAACTGCAGGCGCCAAGGAAGCCGCAATACTGCCGATTCCGGGGAATGGTTGGTTTCAGACAGGTCCTCGCGGCTGGCAGGTAGAACCGACCTGCAGTCAATGATTCCCTCGGAGACCCTTCAAACTATTGTCGATGGCCGTGCTAACAAATCGACCGCAGTTGCCGAGGACCACTTCTACGAACACCTGGCGAATCCCATCCTCTTTGTCTATGCGCTGGCTCCTCAAATCACTCAAGTCCAGCGTTTCCGGACAAAGGATCCCGAGACCAAGAAATGGACTACGAGTGTTCAGAAGAGCGACCCCGCAACAATTGATGGGCTCGAAGCAATCGTGGCTCTAAAGATCGCGTTGCCCAAGCCGGCCGATCAAGGCAATAAGGATGAATCGGGTAAGGGCAAATACCTTTTGAACAAGGTTGCCCAACGCTACGGCTTCCTCAACATCGAGTCATGGGCGACAGCGTGACGATGGGGCCTGTCCAACCCGGCTTAGCGTGGAGCGCCAAGGACTGGGACACTAGGCGGTCGTCCACCCATATTGGGGCATGGGAGGTCGATCCAGGCCTCCCGCTTCGGCTCTTTTATGGGGTTGAAACCACCGGGTGGCTAACTTTTGGATACGTCGCGACCGCCAAGCCTGGAAGTCCGCCCCTCTCGTCGGCCGTCCGAGTCCATCGACGACAACGAGATCTGGACGAGAAATGGACCCTTTCGTTAACCCTCACGGTGCCGGATTCGGAGACCGTATTCCGGCAGTTGGCAGAGCACATTTATGCGCGAGTGAAGGCCACTTCATCGGAGGAGCGCGGCGTCCTAGCATTCATGGAGTCGGTGTCCGAGTGGAAGAAACTCTTCGCCGCTCCAAACCGAATGTCCTTGGCGGAACTCCGCGGGCTCTTTGCTGAGTTGTACGTCGGCTTTGTGACATGTTCGGCGATCGCGTCAGATGCTGCCACTGTGAGCGCGTGGGAGGGTCCTTTCATGGCAGACCAAGACTTCCAATTTCCAGGATTCTCCGTCGAGGTAAAAAGCATCCGCCCAACATCGCGCGCAGTCGACATCGCATCGGAGTACCAACTCGACGGCGAGGACATCTACCTGGCCATTGCAACAGTTCTCGATGATCAAACATCGTTCGACGGGTCGATGACGCTGCCCGAATTGGTGGCCTCAATCCGTCTGCGACTCCAGGGCCAGCCCTCAATAGCCGAGTCGTTCGAGGATGCCCTAGCGCAACATGAAATCGACTTAAGCGATGCGTTCTACGAGGACACCCATCTATCCTGTACGACAGTTCGGCTGTTCGAAGTTTCCGGCGATTTCCCACGTATTACAGCCAAAATAGTTCCGCACGGAGCCACCGGCGTCAACTACAAGATACTGCTAAGCGAAATTGGCGGATACGAACGAAGTATCCGAGATCTGGTGCTTACACCAGCTACCGAGGGGGAGGAATAGCATATGGATCTCAAAGAGTACTACGTGGACTTTCAACAGGACGTGGCCACCGACGCGAGTGTGTCCGGTGACTACACAGTGGACGCGTTCATTCGCCGCTGTGGGGAAATCTTGGGCGAAGCCGACCAGTTCGAGGAAATCCAAGTTCTGCAGTTCGAGGGGACGGGCCAAAGACAGCGCAAGCTTCGAATCCAAGGATATGACCTGTCAGCGTCGGACGACACGGCCAGTCTCGTCGTGGGCATCCACCACGGAACCCCCGAAATTTCCGCCGTCACGACTACCGACGCCAAGAATGCACTGAAGGCCCTCCAGTATTTCCTTGACGAAGCTACTTCAGGGCAGTTTGAAGTTGACCGTGAAGCCAGCTCGCCCGCGGTTCAAGCAGCTATCGATATCCGTCTTCGACGGACGTCCATTTCTAGGTTCCGACTCCACTTGGTCACCGATGGCAAACTTAGTGACAGGCTACGTGATTTGCCAAGCGAGGAACTGAACGGCGTGCCTGTCGACTTCTCCTTCTGGGACATCGAACGCTTCCATCAACTGCACGAGTCAAAACAACAACGTGAAGCCCTAGAGATTGATGTCACCGAGTGGGCGCCGAACGGCATTCCAGCCCTCGAGATTGCAGGCACGGAGGACTTCGCAACGTATCTGGCAGCCGTTCCTGGACCTTTACTAGCAGACCTCTACTCAAGGCACGGCAACCGGCTGCTTGAAAGCAACGTCCGTTCCTACCTTTCCAATCGTGGCAAGGTCAACAAGGGTATCCGTGACACCGTGAATGCATCGCCGCACCTCTTTATGGCCTACAACAATGGCATTACGGCAACAGCCACGAAGGTTGAGATGTCAGGTGACCGTTCGTCAATCCTCAGCGTTGTGGACCTTCAAATTGTCAACGGCGGACAGACCACGGCAAGCCTGTTTTACGTCGGTCGGGAACAGAAGGCTAAGGCAGCCTTAGCCAATGTCGTGGTCCCGATGAAACTGGTGATGGTTGACGAAGATCGGGCGCAGACACTTGTACCTAACATTTCCCGGTTTGCCAACAGCCAGAACGCTGTGAGCGCCGCCGATTTCTTCTCCAATAGCCCCTTCCACCAGCGACTCGAAGACCTCTCGCGGCGGCTGCGGGTCCCTGCAGTTGCCGGAACTCGGATTCAAAGTAAGTGGTACTACGAGCGCATTCGAGGCCAGTACTCCAATGAGAAAACGCGACGTATGCCGTCAGAGGCTCTCCGGTTTGAGCAGGAGAATCCTAAATCGCAGATGTTCACTAAGACCGATTTGGCTAAGTACATGTCGTCTTGGGATCAGAAACCCCATATTGTCAGCTCAGGTGCACAGAAGAATTTTCTAAGCTTTGCCGTGACAATTTCAAAAAAATGGGATTATTCGCCCGACGATTTCAACGATGAGTTCTTCCGAGACGGAGTAGCAAAAAACATTCTATTCAACTCTGTTCGAAGAGAAGTTTCGAAGGCCGACTGGTACAAGGATGAAACCGGCTATCTTGCAAATATCGTGACATACACGATTGCCAAGTTAGCTAACGTCGTTGAAACTCGGGCTGGAAATAGCGTTCTTGATTTTTCCAAGATATGGAATCAGCAAGCCGTTTCCCCCAACCTGCTGGATTACTGCGTGGAGTTGGCGCGCGATGTGCGAAGTGTGCTGATCGCAGATCGTCGGCTAGTTCAGAACGTTACAGAATGGGCCAAGCGCGAGGACTGTTGGACGCAAGTCCGTGGGATTCCGGCGTGGTTGCCTGACGACGCAAAGACGTGGCTCGCCGACCCTGCAGCCGTCATTCGGCGACAGAGTATGGCCAAATCTAACCAAAAAATCGACTCAGGCATCCAGGCCCAGACACGTGTCATTGAGACACCTCGAGGGCAATGGCTTGAACTGGAGGCTTTCCTGTCGACTGTACGAGTGGCCACTCTGAAAGAAACGTCCATTCTCGGGGTATGCACCGGCCGTCGTCTTGGCATTCCAACAGAAGCGCAATCGAAAGTTCTCCTGCAGCTGGTGGAGAGAGCTAACACCGCCGGATTTGACGGGTTCACCCTGTGAGCGCAGTTCTAGCTTGATTTCCGGTCCGGGATAGCGGCGGCTGGTTGCCTCTTTTATAGAGGTATCGGCCAGCCGTCAAAAATTGGAGTTAGCCCACCGGGCCGTCGAAGAGCGACCCCAACATCAGTGCAACCTTGTCGGCGATCTTCCTCGCCAGAAGCGGGGGCACAGCATTTCCGACTTGATGGAACTGCTGAGTCCGCGCTCCCTCAAAGAAGTAGTTATCCGGGAAGGTCTGCAAACGAGCTGCCTCGCGAACTGTAAGGCTCCGCCCTTGAATAGGGTCCGGATGGATGTAGTAATGACCGTCTTTCGAGATGTGAGAAACGACGGTCGTTGATGGCTGATCCCACACTTGAACCCTGAACCGGTCCGTGAATGGCGTATTTGCCTGACCGATGTTGTTGTGGTCTGGTTGCAAGGACTCATGCAGATCCGCATATTTCGGACTGCGTCCGAGCTCCAGTGCTTTGGTAGCCATAACTCGGTATCGGACCAAGTCTGAAATCATGTGGGAGCGGGGCACGTGATGGACAGGGGCCGTGATGTTATCGTCTTCCAGCCACTCGCGAAGATCCTTCGCAGCTTGATTATCCACATCCGCCATGTCTGACCTAGGATCGGCCGCCAACTTAGCATCAGCAGTGGCAACTGACAATTCTTCTTCCCAGTTCAGTGCCCGTTTGGGTAAACGACCAGAGGCAACAGAAACCCGTGCTGGAAGGCCGCCGATGGCGTCCCGGACAGTCACCGGTTCTGGGGATAGATCTAGTACCCTTCGGGGGATCCGATGTGCGAGGTCGCTCCTGACGCCCAGCAGGATCACTCGGTGCCGTTTCTGTGGGAGCCCGTGTTCCTCGGCTCGAATAATGAAATCCTCGGGTTGGACGTCTTCGTGGTCCACGTCAACAACCAGAGAACGGATCTCGTAACGAACGCCTCCAGGAAGTTTCCGAAGATCGTCCAAAATCCTGAGGAACATGCCTTTGCCCCCATGCGTCGACGACAATAGGCCCTTGACGTTCTCCATCACGAAAATCGACGGTTGGAACGCGTCAAGAATGTGGAGGTATTCCTTGTACAGGAAGTGCTTATGGTCGCTTTCGAAGTATTCATCACTGGTCCGTCGGGACCGCCCGGCCAAGGAATAGGCTTGGCACGGTGGCCCGCCAATTAGGATCCAGTGCCCTCGACTTTCGTGTCGGCCAAGCTTTTCCAAGATGGTGGCATCAACTTCCTTGCGCTGTTCCTCACCAAGCTCGACCTGAAAGATGTGCTCCGCTGTAGATTCATAGGCCTCACGGAATTTGCCGCTTAACGTCTCGTTCCATGTAGCTTGGCCGGAGATGTATTTGTAGTAAGGACCTAGGTCTGCGCCATTCGCCCTGAGTGCCCTAAACGTCGATCGAAGTCTCAGCGTCCTGCACGCCAGAGCATCCATTTCGAACGAGGCAACGCTGTCGAAGACACGCTTACCGTTGATATCGAGAGCACTGCAAAAACCCTCATTGAGGCCGCCCGGACCAGCGAACAAATCAACAATCGGTATCAAGGCATCCTCTATCAACTAACAAACGGAGCTTCCAGGATACCAGGCATCCCCGACAACAGCGATTGGGTACCGAACATCGGTCGCAGGGGGAGGATTGACGGGAAGGCCATGCCGGACCCCCGCGGAACCGAATCTCCCGGGTCAGTCACCCCGCGGGTGGAGAAAGCCGGCATCGTGGGCGCCACTGGAGAAACCACCGGCTAGGTCGCCATTGCGTTCGTCGTCCTGCACGGCGACATCGTGGACTCCGGCAACTGGATCGTCACAAACCTGCCGACCACGTCGGCAAGGAATGCCCAAACGTCAAAGCCAAGGCCATCTTCGTGTCCGAAGTGCCCAAGACCGGTGGTGCAGCTGTAGCCGGGACGGCCCGCGTGTTGTGGGCGGCCTAAGAATAACCGCACTTACCGGGGCGCGAACTTTCGCGAAGAAGGCTCAATTCATGGACAAACCCGGAACGCCAGATACCGCGGATCCCCGCGTCCCACGAGGCGCCCCAGTGCCTCGACCGCCTCAACATCCGCGGAGCCCATATCCGTCGACAGCCAGCGGATGAGTAGTCCCGCGTCCCCGCTGGACCGCACTGCGGATCCGAGAGCCAGGTCCAGCTGGTCCCGGAGCAGCTGAACGGCTAGGGCGCCCGATCGGCTGAGTAGGGGAGCCCGGTATGCCTGCAGCGCGTCAGCCACGCGTCCCTCGTGCAGAAGCCGTAGCACCCGCCCCGAATCCGACCGACCGGTCAGACCTGCGACGAGCCGGTACGGGTTCGACTCCACAGCATCGCCCAGCATGGAGCGGACCCGGAACATTTCCGTCCGGATGGCCGCCGTGGTACCCGCATCACCGTACAGCTCGAAGGCGAGTTCCTCGGCTGACCAGCCCTGGGCACGCGAATCCAGCAGCGCCAGGATTTCCGCCCGGCGCAGCGTCAGCGGCACCCGGCTGCCGTCCCGGAACACCGCAGCAGGTTTGTCCCCTAGCAGCTCCAGGGACGAAACAGCAGGACCCGGCCGGCGGGCGGCCTGCCGGGACGCACCCGGGACAGGTGGGGCACCCAGGGACGTCCCGCCGTCGGGCGTTCCCAAAAGAGCCTCTGCGACCCGGACCGCGCACCGCACCATCCGCAGCGTGTCCGCGCTGATGGTGTCCAGCGGTCCGGAGACGTCGAGCACGCCCAGCAACTTACCCGTCAAAGGGTCCGTGATGGGCGCCGCCGTGCAGGCCCACTCATGGTGGGTGCGGACCAGGTGCTCGGCGGAGAACAGCTGCACCGGCCGGCCGGTGACCAGCGCCTCGCTGATGGCGTTGGTGCCGATGCCGGCCTCGGACCAGTCGGCCCCTTCGGAGAACTCCAGCCGGTCCGCCCGCCGCAGCACCTCCGGGCTGCCCACCCGCCAGAGGATCTCGCCGCGGGCGTCGGTGAGCACCAGGAGGTGCCGGCCTGAGCTTGAATCGTCGGCCAGCAGGTCGTTCAGCGCCGGCATGACCTGCTGCAGCCGGTGCTCCCGCCGCAGCAACAGCACGTCGGAGACGTCGTGCAGGTGCCGCGGGCTGTGCTGGTCCGGGCTGATGCCCAAGGCCATGGAGCGGCGCCACGAATCCGCCAGGTCGGTGGGGATCTCCGGGCGCGGGACACCGGAGATGACCAGTTCGTGGGCGCGGCGCAGGGCACGCGAATACTTCGCCGGGTCCGAAAACCTCAGGCCGTAGTCCAAAACAGTGTCCTCCTCACCGGCGGCGTCCTTGCCGGCAGTGCCCGTGTAACGCAGTTGTTACCCCCACTGCGTTGCAATGGTGATGCAGCTCACGCCCACTGAGCTTATCGCAGGACTCGGGGCGGCGCGGGGCTCACCTGGCAACATCACAAGGGAGTGGACATGACCGATACACCCACCGCAGCCGCGCAGGCCTGGCTGACGGAACTGGATACCGCCCTGCAGCGGCGCGACGTGGACGCCGCGCTGGAGCTTTTCGAGGACGACAGCTACTGGCGCGACTTCGTGGCGTTCACCTGGAACCTCAAAACGCTCGAGGGCAAGGCCGACATTCGGCAGATGCTCGAGGCCACGCTGGACCACGTGCAGCCTTCCGGTTGGGCGCTCGCCGAGGACGCCACGGGCGACGCCGGCACCACGGAAGCCTGGATCACGTTCGAAACCGCCGCCGCCCGCGGCTACGGCCACGTCCGGCTCCGGAACGGCAAATGCTGGACGCTGCTCACCACCATGCAGGAGCTGAAGGGCTTTGAGGAGAAGAAGGGGACCCGCCGCGAGAAGAGCGTGGCGCACGAAATCATCAAGGGCCGCCGCTCCTGGCTGGAACAGAAGGAGGAGCGCGAGGCGCGGCTCGGCTACGAGGAACAGCCCTACACAGTCATCATCGGCGGCGGCCAGGGCGGCATCGGCCTCGCGGCCCGGCTGCGGCGCCTGGGCGTCCCCACCCTGGTCATCGAGAAGAATGAGAAGCCGGGCGACTCCTGGCGGAACCGCTACAAGTCCCTGCACCTGCACGACCCCGTCTGGTACGACCACATGCCCTACCTGAAGTTCCCCGACGACTGGCCCGTCTTCGCCGCCAAGGACAAGATCGGCGACTGGCTGGAGCATTACACCCGGGTCATGGAGCTGAACTACTGGGGCGGCACCGAGTGCGTGGGAGCGGCGTACGACGACGGCGCGCAGGAATGGGTGGTCCGTGTAGTCCGCGATGGGTCGCCGGTGACCCTGCGGCCCAAGCAGCTGGTGTTTGCCCTGGGCGTCTCCGGCTACCCGAACATTCCAGCGTTCGACGGCGCGGGGTCCTTCCTGGGGGAGCAGCGCCATTCCTCGCAGCACCCGGGCGGCGGAGACTGGACCGGGAAGAAGGCCGTGGTGATCGGCTCGAACAACTCCGCGCACGATATCTGCGCGGACCTCTGGGAGCACGGCGCTGACGTCACCATGGTGCAGCGTTCCTCCACCCACATCGCCCGGAGCGAGTCGCTGATGGACCTGGCGCTGGGGGATCTCTACTCGGAGAAGGCTTTGGCGGCCGGGGTGACCACGGAGAAGGCCGACCTGCTGTTCGCCTCGCTGCCGCTGCGGATCCTGCCCGAGGCGCAGGTGCCCGTGTACCAGGAGATGGCTGCCCGGGATGCCGAGTTCTACTCCCAGCTGGAGGCCGCGGGGTTTGACCTGGACTTCGGGGTAGACGGCTCCGGGCTGTTCGTAAAGTACCTGCGGCGCGGCTCCGGCTACTACATCGACGTCGGCGCCTCCCAGCTGATCATCGACGGCCGGGTGCAGCTTCGCTCGGGGGAGGTTTCCAAGATCACGGGCAACGCCGTGGTCCTGAACGACGGGACCGAACTGGAGGCCGACCTGATTGTCTACGCCACGGGCTACGGCTCCATGAACGGCTGGCTGGCGGACCTGGTCTCTCCCGAGGTGGCTGATAGCGTGGGCAAGTGTTGGGGATACGGCTCGGACACCCCGAAGGACCCAGGCCCCTGGGAAGGGGAGCTGCGCAACATGTGCAAGCCCACCAACGTACCCAACCTCTGGATCCACGGCGGCAACCTGCACCAGAGCCGGCACTACTCCTCCTATCTGGCCCTGCAGCTCAAAGCCCGGATGGAAGGACTGGAAACGCCGGTGTACGAACTGCAGCCAACGCACCACGCGCGCTGATTCTTATCCGCTTCACCGAGGAGGACCATCATGAAAGCAGCACGTTTTCACGGCAGGAAAGACATCAGGATCGAGGACATCCCCGAGCCGGAGCTCCGCGCCGGGGCTGTGAAGATCGACGTCGCGTGGTGCGGTATCTGCGGCACGGACCTGCATGAATACCTGGAAGGCCCAATCTTCTGCCCCGAACCGGGGCATCCGCACCCGCTCTCGCACGAGGAGTCACCGGTGACCATGGGCCACGAGTTCTCCGGGACTGTGTCCGAAGTCGGCGACGGGGTGGAGGGCCTCGCGAAGGGGGACAACGTCGTCGTCGAGCCGTATTTCGTGGACGGCGACTGCGACATGTGCCAGGCGGGCAACTACCACCTGTGCCGGCAGATGGGGTTCATCGGGCTCTCCGGCGGCGGGGGCGGGCTCAGCGAAAAGATCGTGGTGGACCAGCGGTGGGTGCATCCGATCGGCGCCATTCCGCTGGATGAGGCGGCCCTGATCGAGCCCTTGTCCGTGGCGCACCACGCGGTGGCCCGCAGCGGCGCGAAGGCCGGTGATGTCGCCTTGGTGGGCGGCTCGGGTCCGATCGGTCTGCTCACGGCGGCCGTCCTCAAGGGTATGGGCGTTACCACGATCATCAGCGAACTGACCCAGGCGCGGAAGGAAAAGGCCATCTCCAGCGGGGTGGCGGACCACGTGCTTGACCCCAGCCAGGAGAACGTCCCGGACCGGGTACGCGAGCTTACCGGCGGTACTGGTGCCGATGTCGCCTTCGAATGTGCCGGCGTTAATGCGGTGCTGGACACCATGCTCGACGGCGTCCGCCCTGGAGCCGTTGTGGTCAACGTGTCCATCTGGGGTGCGCCGGCCACCATCGACATGCAGAAGCTGGTGCTTAAGGAGATCGACCTGCGCGGCACCATCGCCTATGTCCGGGACCACCCGGCTGTGATCAAGATGGTGGAGGAAGGCAAGGTGGACCTCAAACCGTTCATCACCGGCCGGATTGCGCTGGAGGACCTGGTGGAGCAGGGCTTCGACACCCTCATCAACCACAAGGACACGGCGGTGAAGGTGCTGGTGCACCCCTAGGTTCTCGCGCGCCCTCACTGCGGCCCCGACGACGGCTGGAAAGCTGGTGTCGGGGCCGCAATTGGTACCTCGCGGGAACGCTTGTCCGCCGCGCGCCTTGGCGCGGCCCCTGGCCGCGCGGACGACGAACCCGACCGTATGGACGGTGGCGCGGGAATGGCTTGCGGTCGCGTCTGCAAGGATGGAGCCATGACTCAGAGCACCCGCCAGCACCAGGAATCCGTCACGGTCAACGCGTCCGCCGAGGCGCTCTACGACCTTGTCTCTGACATCACCCGCACCGGTGAATGGAGTCCAGTCTGCAAGGCCTGCTGGTGGGACGACGAGGACAGTTCCGGCACCGTCGGCACCTGGTTCACCGGCCGGAACGAGGTTCCGGGGCGCACGTGGGAGACCCGGTCCCTCGTTGTGGCCGCGGATCGCGGCCGCGAATTCGCCTGGGTGGTGGGCGGCAAGTTCGTCCGGTGGAGCTTTAAGGTGACACCGGCCGAATCCGGGACCGTACTGACCGAGTCATGGGAGTTCCTGCCCGAGGGAATCGCCATGTTCAGGGAGAAATTCGGGGACACGGCCGACGCCCAGATCGCCGACCGCACCCAACAGGCGCTGGACGGGATTCCGAAAACCCTGGCCGCAATCAAGCAGATCGCCGAGTCGCTCAGTCGCCTCGCCCATCGGGGCCCAAGTCAGCAGCACCTTTCCTGATGAGCCACTGACAGGGTTGGGCGTTACATGTAACGTTGTGGGTATGAGCGTCAGGGATCGTGTTGCCAGGCATCGGCTGGCCATGCGCGCGAGAGGTTTCCGCCAGATACAGATGTGGGTACCGGATGCCCGGTCTTTGGAGTTCAAGCGTGAGGCGAAACGCCAAGCGAAGGCTGTTGCCGCGTCTGATCACGGATCAGATGACCAGGAATTCATAGAACAGATCTCAGAAGACTGGCCAGAGTGAATCGCGGCGAGTTGTGGACGGTTTCCGGCGGGATCTATGCCCAGAAGCCTCGCCCCGCACTCATCATCCAAGACGATCTTTTTGAAGCATCCGAGTCGGTGACTCTGCTGCCTCTGACATCGCACCTTACAGACGCCCCGTTGCTCCGGATTACGGTTGAACCCAGATCGCTCAACGGACTGAGCCACGTCAGCCAAATCATGGTGGACAAACTCACCACTGTGCGCCGCGTAAACGTTGGCAGCAGGATGGGGCGCGTCGATTCGGAGACGATGGTTGCCGTCGAGCAGTCGCTCGCGGTCTTTCTCGGCCTTGCCAGCTGACCACCAGCAACCCGGCCATCTCAACGCAAGAGAGCGGCCCTTGTCCGCTTGAACGGCCCTGCCAGCACCGCTTATGCGGCTTAGGGCCGTTCGTACGCCGCACTGCCCAGCTCCCGCACACCTGCAAGTCGCGCACGCCGGGAGTGTGGTTGCTACTGCGAACCGAGGACCGAATGGGCGATCAGCATGTCGAGGCGCCGAATGTCGGCCTTCTTACCGACCTTGATCTTGATGTGTCCGGCTCGAGTCCACAACTCGAGTTCGGCGTCGAGATCGAACTTACCGGCATTTTCGGACGACCACATGTTGATGGCGGAGTAGGGAAGCGAGTAGACCTCCACTTGGCTCCTTCAATGGCGTACAGGTTGGTACTCAGTCTCTCAAAACGGGAGGGACGTCCGTGTTGTGCGTTGGCGGCATGTCACCGAACTCTTCGGCGTTTAGTGGTGCAGGTCCGCTGGACTTCGTTGAGTCAGCTGTCGCCGACTGAACCAAGGGCGGGCAGCGCGGAGAAGCGCTGCCCGCCCTTATGCGGTCAAACATGGAACTGCGGCGCCAATGATCAGGTGCCGTCAGAGCCCAGTCTGGCTTACCCCGAATTCGGCCTGCTCGGGGGTGTATCCCTCGAAGAGCAGTTGATCAACGAGACCAGAGCGTGAAAATGACGTGTAGTCCAAATAGCTCTTGGCCTTTTTTGCTGCCTGGGCGTTCCAATCGACCGTGACTCGATCAGCAGCCCACGTGGCATCTTCTGTTGAATATTTCTCGTATTCAAGTTGTGAGATCAGACCTGTTCGTGAAAACGCCGTGTAATCGAGGTAGCTGCCTGCTTTTCGCAGCGCATTGCGCTGGCTTACGGTGCCAGCCTTGGCTGCGGCATCCGCTTCGGTCTTTGCCTGGGCAGCTACTTCGGCTTCTGCTTTAGCTGAAGCGGACGCATCTGCTCTGGCTTTCACCGCCGCTTCACTTTCTGCTGTGGGGGTTGGAGTTGGCATTTTGGACGACGAGTCAGTGGCAGGGTTTGCTACCGTGGAGCCCACTGGTGCGGCTGTTGACGCCATACCGGGACGAGTGGCACCGAAGATGAGGCTGAGAAGCACCACGACCACCGTGACGATAAGTGCCACTTTCTTGTGCCTGTCATACCCCTCAAGGGGCCGACCTTGCTTGTCTCGAGTCTGGTTTGCCAAGAGGAGGATCAAGTCGATGAGTGCCCAGATGCCCAGGCCTCCAAGGGTGATCAGTTTCAGCAGACCTGTTCCAACCTTCCCTAGGTAGAACCGGTCAACCCCGAGTCCGCCAAGGAGGAGGGAAAGCAGCCACGTGGTCAGGAATGATTTGTTGCTGGCTGGTGGTTGCCCGTAACCACCAGAGGGCGGGAATGGGGCTGTATACGGTTGCTGGCTCATAAGAGTCCTTCCATAGGACACCTGACCGACGTGCAATGCGAAGCGTGCGGAGTGGGTGCTGTGATAAAAACGCATGGAGGAACTCAGTGCAAAGAATTGTTTTTTGCGGTGGCTCATCGCGCCAACCGACCCCTGAAATCATGACCGCTTCCCCCAACAGCGTCACGGGCATAGCGCCCGTGAATTGGATGCTACACCGGAAAGGCCAAATTAATTCAAGTCGTTCGAGAGGTTACGTTTTCACTGTTCCTCACGGTAGCTGGCAACCTTTATACTCGATACGTTTGTCCCCGTAAACTGGGTGGTTTTTGGCAATCGAATAAGACTTATAGTGGAGAAAAATTGAGAAAACTGATTTTTGCGATCGGCGCGATGGCGTTGCCTCTCGGGCTTGCAAGTTGTGGTGGTACGCCAGAAGCCGTACCCGCTGTCACGGTCACCCAGACGGTGACCGCCACACGCACTGTAGCTGCACCAGCCCCAACAGTAACTGTCACCCAGGTAGCTGCGCCGGTTGCAACGGTGGCTGCCGCTCCACCGGCCGCCTCGAGTGCAGTTCTTCCTGCTGATGTTGTCGGTACGAATGCAAAAGCGCTGAGTGACGACCTTGAAGCTCTCGGGTTCAAACACATAGTTTGGAATGCAGACACCGGCAAAACGGTGCTCTTGCTCTCCAACTGGACTGTGACAAGTCTGGAAGGCGCCGGGGCGGACACCGCACTGTCAAAGACAATCGTGGTCCACGTAACCAAGCCGGGATCGTAGCTATTGGGTTCCAGTGGCGGCATCGTGGGTTGCCGCCACTGGAAGTTGCCACGATCAGGCTGGTCACCAGAGCCACAGGGGGATCCGTCCTCTTTCCGGAGTGACCCGATCGCGAATCCGCTCCTAGTTCGCCGGGCATATGGAATTCAAGCGTGAGGCGCATCGCCAAGCGCGTGTTGTTGCCATGTCGAATCACGAGTCAGACGACCAGGACTTCATCGAACAGATCTCAGAAGACTGGCCGGACACCCCCCCACGCAAAAGCGGCCCTGCCCCGCTTGAGCGGCCCTGGTGAGGGCCGATCAAGCGGGGCAGGGCCGCGGAAGCGAAGCGGGCTGAACGGCTCAGGCGAGCGGAGCCACCTCGGGGTACAGCGGGTGGGCTGCGGCGAGTGCCTCAACCCGGTGCCGGAGCCCCGAAAGGTCAGCATCGGCGTCGGCGATCAAAGCCTCGGCAATGATGTCCGCCACCTCAGCGAAGGCAGCCTCGCCGAAACCGCGCGTGGCCAGTGCAGGCGTGCCGATGCGCAGGCCGGAGGTAACCATCGGCGGGCGGGGATCGAACGGAACAGCGTTGCGGTTGACGGTGATATCAATGGCAGCCAACCGGTCCTCGGCCTCCTGGCCATTGAGCTCGCAGTCGCGCAGGTCCACCAGGACCAAGTGCACGTCCGTGCCGCCAGACACCACGGAGATGCCCTTCGCAGCAACGTCTGGCTGGACCAGGCGCTCGGCCAGGATGGACGCGCCAGCGAGGACACGCTCCTGGCGCTCCTTGAACTCCGGCGACGCAGCGATCTTGAATGCCACAGCCTTGCCAGCGATCACGTGCTCCAGCGGACCACCCTGCTGACCTGGGAAGACAGCAGAGTTGATCTTCTTGGCCACGTCGGCGTCATTGGAGAGGATGATGCCACCGCGCGGACCGGCAAGGGTCTTGTGCGTGGTGGACGTGGTCACGTGGGCGTGCGGCACAGGCGACGGGTGCAGTCCAGCAGCCACCAGGCCCGCGAAGTGGGCCATGTCCACCATCAGGTACGCGCCCACCAGGTCGGCGATCCGGCGGAACTCGGCGAAGTCGAGCTGGCGCGCGTAGGCGGACCAGCCGGCAACGATCAGCTTCGGCTGGTGTTCCAGGGCCAGGGCTTCCACCTCGGCCATGTCCACCGTGTGGCTGACCTCGCGGACGCCGTACGGGACCACTTTGTACAGCTTGCCGGAGAAGTTGATCCGCATGCCGTGGGTCAGGTGCCCGCCGTGGGCCAGGTTCAGGCCCATGATGGTGTCGCCCGGCTTGATCAGCGCATGCATCACGGATGCGTTGGCCTGCGCGCCGGAGTGCGGCTGCACGTTCGCGAACTCGGCGCCGAACAGGGCCTTGACGCGGTCAATGGCCAGCTGTTCCACCACGTCCACGTGCTCGCAGCCACCGTAGTAGCGCTTGCCCGGGTAGCCCTCGGCGTACTTGTTGGTCAGCACGGAACCCTGCGCCTGCATGACCGCGACGGCGGTGTGGTTCTCGGAAGCGATCATCTCCAGGCCATCGCGCTGGCGGCCCAGTTCGTCGTCAATTTTCGCGGCGATCTCAGGATCGAGATCGGCCAGCAAAGCGTTCAATGACGGCGACACTACCTGCTGGTAGGTGCTCGTGGCGGAGGTGGCGCTCACAGTTCGCCGCCGTTGGCTGCTGCGTACTCCTCGGCGGAGAGCAGCGGGCCGTCAGACTCGGCGTCGACCTTGATGAGCCAGCCGGCACCGTACGGATCGGAGTTGATCAGGGCGGTGTCGTCCACAACGTCGGGGTTGGTTTCCGTGACCACGCCGGTCACGGGGGAGTACAGGTCCGAGACGGACTTGGTGGACTCGACTTCGCCGCAGGTCTCGCCGGCGGTGACGGTGCTGCCAACCTCGGGCAGGTCAACGTAGACAATGTCGCCCAGCGCGTCGGCGGCGACGGCGGAAATGCCAATGGTCACGGAGTTTCCGGCCTCGCGGGCCAGCCACTCGTGCTCGGCGGAGTACTGCAGTTCGGCAACAACTTTGCTCATGGTTTTGTCCTTCAAGTAGTAAAAGGGAAGTTTATTTTTCGCGCTTGTAGAACGGCAGACCGATGACCTCGAAGGGTTCGGCCTTTCCACGCAGGTCAATGTCGAGCGCAGTCCCGGGTTCGGTGTGTTCGACGTCGACGTAAGCCAAGGCAACAGGGTAGCCGAGGGTGGGGCTGGGCTGGCCGGAGGTGACTTCGCCAATGACGGCACCGTCCTTCAGGACGGGGTAGCCGCCCCGGCCGGCGCGGCGGCCAAGGCCCTTGAGGCCTACCAGCTTGCGCTTGGAGCCCTCTGCCTTGGCTGCTTCGAGGGCGGCGCGGCCCACAAAGTCGCCTTCCTTGGACTTGAGCGCCACAACAGGGCCCAGGCCTGCATCGAACGGCGACCGTTCCAGGCTCAGCTCGTTGCCGTAGAGCGGCATGCCTGCTTCGAGCCGCAGGGAGTCGCGGGAGGCGAGCCCGCAGGGAATGATGCCGAACTCTTCGCCAGCTGCAGCCACATCGGCCCAGAGCGCGGCAGCGGCTTCGTTCGGGAGGAAGATCTCGAAACCGTCCTCGCCGGTGTACCCGGTGCGGGCCAGGATGACGTGCTGGCCGGCGATGGTGAGCTCGTTGAACGCGTAGTACTTCAGCTCGGTCACCAGCGCGTGCTCGGCCGGGTCGGTGAGCTTGAGCAGGATCGCTTCAGCCTTGGGACCCTGGACAGCCACCAGCGAGGTCGCAGCAGAGGCGTCCTCAACCGTGACGTCGAAGCCTTCGGCACGTTCTGCCAGCGCGGCAGCCACGGTGGGGGCGTTCCCGGCATTGGGGACCACCAGGTACTTCTCATCTCCAAAACGGTAGGTGATGAGGTCGTCGATGATGCCGCCGTCGGGGTTGCAGATCAGCGAGTACTTCGCCTTGCCGTCGGCGATCGCTGAGAGCTTGCCCACCAGGGCGTAGTCCAGGAACGCGCCGGCGCCGGGGCCGGTGACCCAGACTTCGCCCATGTGAGAAAGGTCGAACAGGCCCGCAGCCTTGCGGACTGCGTGGTGCTCGGCGAGTTCGGAACTGTATTTGAGCGGCATCTGCCAGCCACCGAAATCGGTGAAGGAAGCGCCAAGCTTCTGGTGTTCCGGGTAGAGGGCCGTGTAGCTGGCCGTAGCGTTTTCAGTCATGATCGGGTCCCTCAGTTTTCGAAGTCAGACAGCGGCGGGCAGGAGCAGATCAGGTTCCGGTCGCCACCGGCGCCGTCGATCCGGCCCACGGGCGGGAAGTACTTGTCCTGCTTGAGGTGGTGGACGGGGAAGACGGCCTGCTCGCGGCTGTATTCACGGGTCCAGTCGGAATTGACGACGGCGGACGCGGTGTGGGGTGCGTTCCGCAGCGGGGAGTTCTCCACGGTGAAGTCGCCGTCGGCCACCTGGTCGATTTCCTTGCGGATGGAAATCATCGCGTTGATGAAGCGGTCGATCTCGGCCAGGTCTTCGGATTCGGTGGGCTCCACCATCAGGGTGCCTGCAACCGGGAACGCCAGGGTGGGGGCGTGGAAGCCGTAGTCGATGAGGCGCTTGGCCACGTCCTCGGCGGTGACGCCTGTCTTCGCGGTGAGCTCGCGCAGGTCAAGGATGCACTCGTGCGCCACCAGGCCGCCTTCGCCGGTGTAGAGGACCGGGAAGTACTCGTTCAGACGGGCTGCAACGTAGTTCGCAGCAAGGAGTGCTGCCTTGGTGGCCTCGGTCAGGCCTTCGGCGCCCATGAGCTGGACGTAGGCCCAGGAGATGGGGAGGACGCCTGCGGAACCGTAGTTCGAGGCGCTGATGGCCACGCCGTGTCCGGCCTCGTGGGCTGCCTTATTGGCGTCACCCGGCATGAACGGTGCCAGGTGTGCCTTTGCTGCGACCGGGCCAACGCCGGGTCCGCCGCCGCCGTGCGGGATGCAGAAGGTTTTGTGCAGGTTCAGGTGCGATACGTCGCCGCCAAACTTGCCCGGCTGTGCCAAGCCCACCAGGGCGTTCAGGTTGGCGCCGTCAACGTAGACCTGGCCGCCAGCTGCGTGGACAGCGTCGCAGATTTCGGTCACGTCGGCGTCATACACCCCGTGCGTGGACGGGTAGGTGATCATGATCGCCGAAAGCGCGTCCCGGTGGGTTTCGATCTTGGCGTTCAGGTCGGCGTGGTCGATGGTCCCGTCGGGTGCGGTGGCAACCACCACCACCTTCATTCCGGCCAGGACGGCGGACGCGGCGTTGGTGCCGTGCGCCGAGGCAGGGATGAGGCAGATGTTGCGCTGGGTGTCGCCGTTGGCGCGGTGGTAGCCGCGGATCGCCAGCAGGCCGGCGAGCTCGCCCTGGGAGCCAGCGTTCGGCTGCAGGGAGACCTGGTCGTACCCGGTGATTTCGGCGAGGTCAGCTTCCAGGCCGGTGATCAGTTCACGCCAGCCCACCGTCTGGGAGTCCGGTGCGAACGGGTGGATTGAGGCGAACTCCGGCCAAGAGATTGCTTCCATCTCGGCGGTGGCGTTGAGCTTCATGGTGCATGAACCCAAGGGGATCATGGTCCGGTCCAGTGCAAGGTCCCTGTCGCTCAGCCTGCGGATGTAGCGCAGCAGCTGAGTTTCGGAACGGTGCGTGTTGAACACGGGGTGCTGCATGAAGTCGCTGGTGCGGAGCACATCTGCGGGCAACTCGAACCCGGCGGCCTCGCCGATGGGGCCGGCGCCGAAGGCCACAGCCACGGAGGAGAGGACCTCGGGGGTGGTGGTTTCATCCACGGACACGCCAACGGTGTCTGCGTCAATGTGGCGCAGGTTGATCCCGCGGGCTTCGGCCGCGGCGATGACCGTGGCTGCCTTGCCCGGGACGGACACCGTGAGGGTGTCGAAGAAGGTATCGGCAGTCAGGGTCCGGCCAGCCGCTGTCAGCGCGGTTGCCAAGGTGCGGGCGTGGGTGTGCACGCGCTCGGCAATCGCCTTCAGGCCATCCGGGCCGTGGTAGACGGCATAGAACGAGGAGACGATGGCCAGCAGGGCCTGCGCGGTGCAGATGTTGGACGTCGCCTTTTCGCGGCGGATGTGTTGCTCGCGGGTCTGCAGCGCCAAGCGGTAGGCGGGCAGGCCGGCGTCGTCCTTGGAAACGCCCACCAGGCGGCCCGGCATGGAACGTTCCAGGCCCTTGGCCACGGCCATGTAGGCGGCGTGCGGGCCACCGAAGAACAACGGCACGCCGAATCGCTGGGTGGAGCCGACGGCGATGTCCGCGCCCTGCTCACCGGGAGGGGTGATCAGCGTCAGTGCCAGCAGGTCGGCGGCGACAGTGACCAGCGCGCCGCGTTCCTTGGCAGCGGCGATGGCGTCGGCGTGGTTGAAGACTCGGCCAGACGCGCCGGGCTGCTGCAAGACGACCCCGTTGATCGCACCCTCGGGCAGGCCCAGGGACAAGTCGGCAACCTCTACCTCGAAGCCGAGGGCTTCGGCGCGGCCCTTCACAATCGCGATGGTCTGCGGCATCACGTCGATGTCCAGGACGGTCTTGCCGTCGTGGGCTGCCTTGTTCTTGTTGGCCCGGCGCATCATCAGCACGGCTTCGGCGACGGCGGTGGCTTCGTCCAGCAGCGAGGCGTTGGCTATGGGCAGGCCCACCAGGTCCTGGACCATGGTCTGGAAGTTGAGCAGCGCCTCCAGGCGGCCCTGCGAGATTTCGGGCTGGTACGGCGTGTACGCGGTGTACCAGGCCGGGGCTTCAAGGATGTTGCGGCGGATCACGGCGGGGGTGACGGTGTCGTAGTAGCCTTGGCCGATCATCTGCACTGCGGTCTTGTTCTTGCCGGCGAGCTTCCGGAGTTCCGCGAGGACCTCTACTTCGCTCAAGGCGGCACGCAGGGCCAGCGGCTTGCTTTGGCGGATTGAATCGGGGACAGCAACGTCAACCAACCCGTCCACACTGTCGTAGCCGACAGCCTTCAACATGGTCTCGACATCGGCCTGGCGGCGGGCGCCAATATGCCGGTCGGCAAAAACAGTGGGGGACGATTCAGTGGTCACGAAGGAACTCCATCATTGAGGCCGGGTACGCAAGGTACGCGGCAGTGATTCGGGTTCCTCCCCGCTCTGTCGTGGACCTGAGAGATTCCACAGCCCGCACAGAATGCGGAGTGCTTGCACCGTCGGTGAACCCTCAAGGGGCTACTTTCCAGAGTTGCCTAGCCACGGCGGTACATGAGCCTGAGAGATTCCTGGGGAGGATTTGCTCCTACGGCGCCTGCCCGATCAGCAATCGGGAGGACTCTCCCGCCGCGGTTCAAAAGGCGTATTAAAATTTGGTGATTCGGCACACAGATTACATGCATCGGTGACCTGGGCGCAAAGGCCGGGTGCCGCCGTCGGACATCTTGTGAATTACTTCTGTCCCGTTTTGGCACTGCGCTGCCCACCCCGCTACCGTGTGACTCGCATCACCACAATTGAACACGGCCATTGATCTGCGGCGGGAGAGTCCTGCCGGTACATTCAGCAGGCGCCGTAGGAGCAAATCCTCCCCAGGAATCTCTCAGGCCCCCGTACCGCCGCGGCGAGGCAACTCTGGAAAGCAGCCCCACTCTTAGGGCTCACCGACGGTGCAAGCGGACCCCGCCCGGGTATCCCGCGGAAACTCTCAGGTTTTTCGACAGAGCTGGGGAGGAATCCGAAGCCTTGCGGCACCCGTGCCGCTTGAACAATGGAGTTCCCCTTGAGCACTCAAAATTCGCTGTCCACTGCCGAAGCGCCCCATCTGGAGCGGCAGCTCAGCAACCGGCACATCCAGCTGATCGCTATTGGCGGCGCGATCGGCACCGGCCTCTTCATGGGGTCCGGTAAGACCATTTCCGCGGCTGGCCCGTCCGTCATTTTCGTGTACATGATCATCGGCTTCATGCTGTTTTTCGTGATGCGGGCCATGGGCGAGCTGCTGCTGAGCAACCTTAACTACAAGTCCTTCAGCGACTTTGCTGCGGACCTGCTGGGACCGTGGGCTGGGTTCTTCACCGGCTGGACGTACTGGTTTTGCTGGGTGATCACGGGCATCGCCGACGTGATTGCGATCGCCGGTTACTCGAAGGAACTGTGGCCTGGCCTGCCGCTATGGATTCCGGGGCTCATCACCATCGGCATCCTCCTGGTGCTGAACCTGGCCACCGTGAAGGCGTTCGGTGAAACGGAGTTCTGGTTTGCGCTGATCAAGATCATCGCCATCGCCGCGCTCATCATCGTGGGCCTCTTCATGGTTTTCGGCGGTTTCCAGTCCGACGCCGGCCCTGCCACCTTCAGTAACCTGTGGAGCCACGGCGGATTCTTCCCGAACGAATTCATGGGTTTCGTGGCCGGCTTCCAGATCGCCGTTTTCGCGTTTGTTGGCATCGAGCTGGTGGGCACCACCGCCGCCGAAGCCAAGAATCCCGAGCGGAACCTGCCCAAGGCGATCAACTCGATCCCCATCCGCGTGCTGCTCTTCTATGTCGGCGCCCTCATCATCCTGATGTCCGTCACCCCGTGGACCCAGTTCGCCGCCGGTCGCAGCCCGTTCATCGCCATGTTCTCGCTCGCAGGACTCGGCGCAGCGGCCACCGTGGTGAACCTGGTGGTGCTCAGCTCCGCCATGTCCTCGGCCAACTCCGGCATCTACTCCACCTCACGCATGGTTTACGGCCTCGCCAAAGAGGGCGACGCGCCCACCGTGTTCAGCCGGCTCTCTGCCCGGAAAGTACCCCAGAACGCCCTGTTCCTGTCCTGCATCCTGTTGCTGTCGGGCGTCATCCTGATGTACGCCGGCCAGGACATTGGCAAGGCGTTCGACATGGTGACCACCGTTTCCGCCGTCTGCTTCGTCTTTGTCTGGTCCATCATCTTGGCCAGCTACCTCGCTTTCCGGAAGCGCCGGCCGCACCTGCATGACGCGTCCAAGTTCAAGATGCCAGGTGGTGTGGTGATGGTCTGGGTAGTGTTCGCGTTCTTCACGTTTGTGATCTGGGCGCTCACTACCCAGCCGGACACGCTGATCGCGCTGCTGGTCACCCCGATCTGGTTCGTCCTGTTGGGGATTGCCTGGTTCATCCTGCGCCGCCGCCCCACCCACCTGGCTCGGTACGCCGCGTTCCAGGAGGACCTGCGGGTGGAAGGCGCTGAGGCTGTGGCTGCGGAGCGGGGTGCTGGCCATGAATAGTACGACGACGGCCGGCGCTTCCAGCCGCGCTTCGGCTCCCGCTGTTGGCAGCGCTGCCGACGCCCCGGCCGAGTTCGTCCTCACCCTTGACTGCGTGGAGTCTCCCGGGATTGTGCATTCTGTGTCGGAATTCCTGCTGGCACGGAACTGCTACATCAAGGACATACTGCAGTTCGGCGATCAGACGAAGCGGCACTTCTTCATGCGCGTCCAGTTCTCGGCCCCGGCCGGAACCACCTCGGGTGACCTGCGCACGTCCTTTGAGGCAGTGGCGCAGCAGTGGGCCATGTCGTGGCGGCTTGAACCGCAAGGCCGCAAGCAGCGGATCCTGGTCATGGTGTCCAAATATGGGCACTGCCTCAACGACCTGCTCTTCCGTGCCCGCAACGGCGAACTCCCGGTGGAAATCGTGGCAGTCGTGTCCAACCACCGCGACCACGAAGGCCTGGTTGACTGGCACGGCATCCTGTTCCACCACATTCCGGTTACCAAGGACACCAAGCCGCAGGCTGAGGCGGAGCTGATGGCGTTGGTGGATTCACTTGACGTGGAACTCGTGGTGCTGGCGCGCTACATGCAGGTGCTCAGCGAGGACCTGACGAAGAAGCTGGAGGGGCGCGCCATCAACATCCACCACTCGTTCCTGCCGAGCTTCAAGGGTGCCAAGCCGTACCACCAGGCCTACGAGCGGGGAGTCAAGACCGTTGGCGCAACGGCGCACTACGTGAACTCGGAACTTGATGAGGGTCCAATCATTGCCCAGCAAGTGATCGAGGTGGACCACACCTACGGCCCGGAGGACCTGGTAACCGTAGGCCGGGACGCCGAATGCAAGGCCCTGACAAATGCCGTGCGCTGGCATGCGGAAGGCCGGATCATCCTGTCCGGCAACCGGACGGTAGTCCTGCGCTAAAGATTGCGCCGCTGTTGGGGTGGCGTACTGATGGAAACCTCCTGTAAGGTAGAGACCGTTGTTGTGTTTATGCAGTTGGTAGTTCAGGCAGTACGCGCGGTCGAAAGTCCGCGTTCTTCTGAAGTAGCGGTTTTGAACACCCCACGCCGGAGGGCCCGAAAGTCGGGATTTATCCTCCACCTTCACGAAGGACAAAAATAATGGCTACTGGTACCGTCAAATGGTTTAACGCTGAAAAGGGCTTCGGCTTCATTTCCCCCGACGATTCTTCGCAGGACGTGTTCGCACACTACTCCGCGATCAACTCGAACGGCTTCCGCTCACTCGAAGAGAACCAGAAGGTTTCCTTCGACACCGAGCAGGGCCCCAAGGGTCCCCAGGCCACCAACATCCAGGCTCTCTAATTCACTAGAGTTCCGGGACCGTTAGGTTTCTGAGAAAGCAGGGCTTGCCTCCGGGCGGGCCCTGCTTTTGTTTAACCCACGCGTGCTTCTTGGCGTCGAGGGGTGTACTGCCAAGACGTTGCTCAGTACGCACTCCCACTTTCCTGGCACGAGTGGTTGGCTGGAGACATGAATATTGAACCCAGCACCCCCAGCGTCAAGAATCCCGCCGCACAGTTTGTCGGCGATGTGTGGTTTGACGCGATTGCCGCTCCGCATGAGGCTGACCAGCGGATGGTGGTGGGCCTGGTGAAGTTCGCGCCGGGAGCACGGACGGCCTGGCATTCGCACGCGCGCGGACAGTACCTTCGCGTCACCCAAGGAGTAGCGCGATTTGGCGACCGCGATGGCAACATCATCGAAGTTCACGCTGGCCAGACCCTATACACGCCTCCGGGCCAAGACCACTGGCATGCCGCCGCACCAGGAAGCTACATGGAGCACATTGCCATGTTAGAAAACGCGGACGATCCAGCTAACACCACGGACTGGAAAGAGCACATCACGGAGGCGGAGTACCAGGGCGGGTAGCCTCACGCCCCGCCCGCCCCACCCAACTGAGTAGCGCTAACTGC
>NZ_UXAU01000027.1 GCF_900609065.1 Arthrobacter ulcerisalmonis
GCGCTAACTGCAGTTTTGACCCCTCAAAACTGCAGTTAGCGCTACCTACTTGGGGCGTCCAGAGAATCAGCCCAAACCCATCGCGTCCCGCACTTCGAAGAGGATGCGCCGAGTAGCCCGTTCGGCAGCGGCCGCGTCCCCGCTCGCCACCGCAGCGGCCACGTCTTCGTGCGCGCACAGGGCCTCGTCCCGTGGCTTGAACGGCATCAACCCCTGACGGGTTCGGCTGAGCAGAACCTCTGCCACCATGTCCTCCACCGCACGGAACATCTCATTTCCACAACTGCGCAACAGCAGCTGATGGAACTGGGTATCTACCACCAGGAACGCCTCGAGGTCGCCCGCTTCGCCAAGTCGTCGCAGCTCAGCGGCCAACGAGACGAGTTGCGCGCGTTCCACGGCACTGGCTCGCCGGGCGGCCCCGGCGGCCGCGATCGGCTCGACCGCGATCCGCAGCTCTGTCAGGCTGGCGTACTGGATATCCCGCCGCTCGGAGGCCAGCCGCCACCGGACCAGCTTGGGGTCGAAGACGTTCCACAAGGTGCGTTCCTGCACCACAATGCCCACGCGACGCCGCGAGTACACCAGGTTCATCGATTCGAGGACTTTCATGGTGTCCCGGGCAACGGTCCGGGAGATGCCAAATTCCTGTTGCAGACCCTCCAACGTGAGCCGCGTCCCCGGGGGCAGGCTCCCAGCCGCGATGGACTGGCCCAACGATTCGAGAACCCGGCCCTGGCCCATCGAGGAAGAACCGGCGTCGTCCGCCGCATTGTGTGTCTGTTGTGTCGCCGTCGACATCCCGCCATCCTTCTGTCCGTGCCAGGTTGCCTTACAAGGTTACCGAAAATTTGAAAAGGTATGACTTGTGACACGAATAGATATTACCTATAGCTCACAAAGGTGATACCTTATTTCGAAGCGCTGGTCCCTGCGGCCGCTCGATCACCGCTTCGATAGCCAAAGACGTCTTCCCGGAGGTATGACATGCAGAATTCCGCCACGCACCTGGTGGTGATGGGCGTTGCCGGATCTGGCAAAACCACCCTCGCAGCAGCACTGTCCCAACGCCTGGGCTGGGACTGCGCAGAGGCGGACGAATTCCACCCCCAAGGCAACATCGAGAAGATGAGCCAAGGTATCCCGCTCCAGGACGAAGACCGGTGGCCCTGGCTGCGGCAGATCCAGGAATGGATGACAGGCGAGGCGGAGCACGGGCGCAGTACCGTGCTCACCTGTTCAGCCCTGAAGCAGAGCTACCGCGCACTGCTGGCCGGCGCGGAAGGGCGGGTCCTGTTCCTGCACCTGGACGGCGCGCCGGACCTGCTCAGTGAACGCATGAGCGGACGCGTTGGCCATTTCATGCCGCCCACGCTGCTGCCCAGCCAACTCGCCACGTTGGAACCGCTCACCCAAGACGAGCTCGACGCCGGCAGCCTCCGCCTCGATATCGCACAGTCGCCCGAGGAGCTGGCCACCGCCGTCGTGGCCGCACTGAAGCTCCCCGTCACCCACTAACTGTCCGCATCACCCCTTCATCCCCCTGTTTCAAAGGAGAATCATGACCATCGAAGGATGGACTCAAACGCTGGGCGCGGGGCCGTTGCTGCTCATCGCTGCCGCGGCGATCATCGTCCTGCTGTTCCTCATCATCAAACTGCGGGTCCACGCATTGATTGCGCTGATCTTGGTCAGCCTGCTGACGGCCTTCGCCACCGGCATCCCCGCCAACCAGGTGGTGCCGGTCCTGATCAACGGCTTCGGCACCACACTGGGAACGGTAGCGTTGCTGGTGGGCCTCGGCGCCATGCTGGGGCGAATCGTTGAGACCTCCGGCGGTGCCAAGGTCCTGGCCGAGTACCTGATTGGCGTGTTCGGCGAGAAGCGGGCACCCTTCGCGCTGGGGTTGGCCTCGCTGATCTTCGGCTTCCCCATCTTCTTCGATGCCGGCCTGGTAGTCATGTTGCCAGTGGTCTTTGCTGTGGCGCATCGCCTGGGCGGTGGCGTGCTGCGCTACGGACTTCCCGCCGCAGGCGCGTTCTCCGTCATGCACATCTTCCTGCCGCCGCACCCGGGGCCGGTGTCGGCCAGTGCGTTCTTTGAAGCCAACATTGGCCTGGTCATGATCGCCGGCCTCATCACGGCCATCCCTACGTGGTATGTCACGTGCTACCTCTTTGGCCTGTACACCGGCCGCAAGCTGGTCCTGCCCGTTCCGGCAATCTTGGGGGAGGCCTCGGAGGATGCTGAGAACAACCCGCCGCGCTTCCGGACGATCGTTGGCCTGCTGCTCCTGCCGCTGGTCCTGATCTTCCTGAACACCGGGCTCAACACGCTGGCGTCGGCTGGCGTGCTTCCGGAAGGCGCCGCCAAGGAACAGTGGTTCCAGATCCTACGGACCGTCGGCGAAACCCCCGTGGCCCTGCTGATCGCCGTTCTTGTGGCCCTGTTCGTCCTGGGCGCCCGGCGCGGCAAGGACGCAGGCGCGTTGGAAGGATTGCTCGAATCTTCGCTCGGCCCCGTTTGCTCCGTCATCCTCATCACCGGCGCTGGCGGCATGTTTGGTGGGGTTCTGCGTGCCTCCGGTATTGGCCAAGCCCTGGCGGATGTACTGGGTGACCTGGGCATTCCGCTTATCTTGGCAGGCTTCCTGATCGCAGCCATTCTCCGCATCGCCCAGGGTTCGGCCACGGTGGCCCTGACCACCACAGCCGGCCTGATTGCACCCGGCGTGGCAATGGCGGGACTCAACGGGATGCAGGTTGCCGCGCTGGTCATCGCCGTGGCCGCCGGCTCTGTTGTGGTCTCACACGTGAACGATTCCGGCTTCTGGCTGGTGGGCCGTTTCTTCGGCATGGACGTCAAGACCACGCTGAAAACCTGGACCGTGTTGGAAACCCTCATTGGCGTGATGGGTTTCGGCATCGCGGCGGCCATCTTCCTGCTGGCGGGCGTCGGAGGGTAGCGTCCTGCGTGCCAAGGGTAGCGGCGGGGCGACGGGTGGGAACACCTGTTGGCCCGCCGTCGTTGTTCCTACGGCGCGTGAATTCCGCCGCAGAAGTTTCCCACGGCACCCCAGAAGGTGCGCACCAAGCAAAGGACACCCCCGTGACCGGCACCAGCCCAGGCACTCCCCGCACCATCGTGATCACCGGCGCCAGCGACGGGATCGGTGCCGCAGCAGCACGGACCCTTGCAAAGGCGGCGATAATGTGGTGGTGGTGGGCAGGTCCACCACCAAAACGAAGGCCTTGGCGCAGGAAATCGGTGCCGACTACTTCACGGCCGACTTCGCCGAGCTGGCCCAGGTCCGCCAACTCGCCGCAGACCTGAAAGCCAAATACCCGCGGATTGACGTGCTCGCCAACAACGCCGGCGGCATCATGGGCAAGCGAACCATCACCGTGGACGGCAATGAATCCACGTTCCAGATCAACCACCTGGCCCCGTTCCTGCTCACCACCGAGCTGATGGACACGCTGATCGCCAGCCGCGCCAAAGTCATCAACACCTCCAGCGCAGCCAACAGCTTCGGAAAACTGGACCTTTTCGACCTCACCTCCGAGCGCAAATACTCCACCAATCGCGCCTACGGCACCGGGAAACTGGCCAACATCCTGTTTACCAGCGAACTGCACCGCCGCTACAGCGAGCAGGGAATCACGACGGCGGCATTCCACCCAGGCGTGGTCCGCACCAATTTCGCAGCCGAGTCCACCAGCCCCATGCGGCACGCCTACAAAACGATCCTGAACCGCTTCATGCTGACCCCGGACCAGGGCGCGCAAACCCTGCTCTGGCTCATCAAAGGCACGGCAGGTACTGACTGGATTTCCGGGCTGTACTACGCCAAGAGTGCGCTGGCGAAAGCCAACAAGCAGGCGTACGACGCGACCCTGGCGAAAGATCTGTGGGACAAGAGCGTCGAGCTGGTAGCAGCCTAGAGGGCACCGTTCCGGGCCAGGGCCGCTCCGATCAAGCGGGCCCCTGCCGGGTATGCCCCCGGATTGGGCCCGGAGAAGTTGAGCCGGATGTACGGCCCGGCGGCTTCGGCGGGGAACCATTCGGTACCTGCGGCGATGACCACCCCGGCGTCCTCACAGTCCCGGGACAGGCGGGGCAGGTCCGTCCCATCCGGCAGTCGGTACCAGAGGTTGAGCCCGCCTTTGGGCAGTAGTTCCAGGTGGGCGTCAGGGACGTGCTCCCGCATGCTGTTCACCAGCAGGTCCCGCCGTGACTGCAGTTGTTGGCGCAAGCTCCGCAGGTGTGAGGACCATCCGGGTTGGGTCACCACGTCCAAGGCGGCAGCCTGCAGCAGCCCGCTGACGTACATCGATTCGGCGGCGCGGTGGGCCAAGATCCGCTCCCTGGCGGGACCGCGAGCAATCACCGCCGCGATCCGGACGGCGGTGGACACGCTCTTGGTCAGCGATCGGACGTACACCACGTGACCGGCGTCGTCCCTGGCAGCCACCGGCACCGGGTCCGAGGTGATGCCGAAATCGTGGGCCCAATCGTCTTCCACCAAAAAGGCGCCATGCCGCCGGACCACCGCCAGGATTTCTTCGCCCCGGCCCGGCGCCCACTGCGCTCCGGTGGGATTCGAATAGTTGGGCTGTGCGTAGAAGACCCGGGCGCCGGACTCCTCGAACGCGCGGTCCAGTTGCACGGGGTCGGGGCCGTCCGAACCGCTGGGCACCGGGATCAGCCGCACCCCTGTCTGGGCAGCGGCCAGGATGGCGCCCCAATAGCTCGGCGACTCGATCAACATCGGCTGTCCGGCTCCCACCAATGCCCGGAAAATGGAACTGAGGCCGCTCTGGCTTCCCGGCAGGACAATCACGTCGCTGGGCGTCGGCGGCGTGAACCCCGCGGGCGTCACGGAGCCCAGCTCATGCGCGAACCACGTTTGCAGCTCCTGCAGGCCTGCCGCGGGCGGCCTGTGCAGGGCCGCATCCCCGCGCGCGGCCCGGGTCAGTGCGGCACGAACCAGCCGTTCCGGCAGCAGCTCACGGTCCGGATAGCCCGAGTGGAAGGTGATCGCCTCGTGGGGCACGTTCCGCATGGTGCCGGACGACGGCGGCAACACAGTCTGCGGGGACCGTAAGGCAGCGGTCTGCCAGCCGTAGTCGGAGGGCCGGGCGGTGCGTACGGCCCGCACAAAGGTGCCCACGCCCGGTCGGCTCTCGATCAGTCCTTGGGCCGTCAGCGTCTGCAGCGCTTGTTGAACTGTCACGGGGCTGGCCCGGTACTCGGCAACGAGGGAGCGCGTCGAAGGCAGCCGGGCACCGGGAGCAGCAGTTGCGAGCCACTGTTTGAGTGCCACGACGATTCGCAAGCTGCTATCGTTAGTCATGAGAAGCAATAGTAGCGCTACTACAAATAATCGCCTAGCGCTATCCAGAAGTGGAGCCACTGGCGTCTGGTGGGGCCTGCTGGGCGTGCTCGCTTTCTCGTTCACAGTTCCCTTCACCCGGGTGGCTGTGGCTGGCCTTTCGCCGCTCTTTATTGGCTCTGGTCGAGCCGTGATCGCTGGGACGTTGGCGGCCGCCGCGCTTCTGCTCACCCGGCAACGGCTGCCCGCCCCGAGTGTCTGGGCACGCCTGGCGCTGGTGGCAGGGGGAGTGGTGATTGGCTTCCCCTTTCTGACCTCCTTTGCACTGACAACTGTTCCAGCGAGTCATGGCGCCGTGGTGATCGCACTCTTGCCCGCTGTCACTGCGGCAGCTGCTGTCCTCCGTACTGGTGAACGCCCGCCCTCAGCATTTTGGCTGGTCACGGCGTTGGGCTCGGTCGCGGCCGTGGGATTCGCCGTCCTGCAGTCCGGCGGAATTGATCACCTACAGCTTGCCGACGCGCTGCTCCTTGGCGCGGTTGTCTGCGCCGCCGTGGGATATGCCGAGGGCGGCCTGTTGTCCCGTGAGATCGGGTCGTGGCAGACCATTGCCTGGGCGCTCATTCTTGCCATGCCCCTGATGCTGCTGTTGACCGGCGTCTCTCTTGCCGTCCAACCGCCCTCAGCCACGCCTCTCCAGTGGGCTGCCTTTGGGTACCTGGGGGTGGTGAGTATGTTCCTGGGTTTCCTGGCCTGGTACCGCGGGCTGGCCATCGGTCCCATGAGCCAGGTCAGCCAGATCCAGTTGGTCCAGCCTGTGCTGAGCATCTGTTGGGCAGCGCTCCTGCTGGGGGAAGCGCTGCCTTGGACAACGTGGGTGGCGGGGCTGGGTGTTGTGGCGTGCGCCTACGCGGCCATCAGGATCCGGGTCCGCGCACCGAACCGCGATCCCGAGCCCGCACAAACGCCCGTCCACTAATCGCGATCCACAAGCAGAGGAATATTCGATGTACACCCCAACCCACTTCGCCGCCGACCAGGCAGCCATCACGGCGCTCTTGACGAGCCCGTCTGCAGCCAACCTGGTGACCATGACAGAGCATGGCCTGTTGGCCACCCTGCTGCCGTTCGTGTTCGATCCGGATGCGGGGGAGCATGGCGCGCTGCAGTCCCACGTGGCCCGGAATAATCCGCAGTGGTCCACGCCGGTCGTGGGGGAAGCGCTGGCCATCATCCAAGGCCCAGATGCGTACATTTCGCCGGGCTGGTATCCGTCCAAGGCCGAACATGGCCGTGTGGTGCCGACCTGGAACTACTCCACCGCGCATGTTTACGGCCGCCTGGTGATTCACGATGACCCCGACTGGCTGGCCCACCACGTCCGTCTCCTGTCCGGGCTGAACGAATCGGGCCGGGATCACCCGTGGGCTGTGGACGACGCCCCCGAGAAGTTCATTGCCGGCCAGTTGCGCGCCATCGTGGGGGTGGAACTGGTGATCACCCGGATCGAGGCAAAGGAGAAGCTCAGCCAGAACCGGTCTGCGGCGGATGCCGCGGGCGTGGCGGCGGGGCTTCGCGCCGCCGGGCAGGAGGCAAGCGCCGCAGCCGTGGAGCGGGTCCGCGGCTGCCCGGTCACCTGACCGCGGGCAGCACCACACGGAAGCCAATCACGGATAAACGCTCGACGGCGGCGCCCGGCACCAGCCGTCGTCGTACGTCCGCAGGAAGTCCCCACGAAAAGTGGTCCGCTGGAAGGAACCCGCGAGAGGCACGCCGCCGGAAGTCACCCAACGTAAGAAACGTTCATTATGAACAACTACTTATGTTTTTGACGCCCGAAATTCGGGGACTGTGCTAATTTCGGCTCTGGCGACGTGCACTTCTTCGGCATCGGTCGCACCCCTGAGATCCTTGGAGATTTTGTGCACCCCTCAACACCCCCGTCGCAGGCGCCTGCTGCCGCGACTCCAGCTGCCGCGGCACCCGAGCCGGGACTTCGCCGTTCTATGGGCCCACGGCACCTGGTGATGATCGCCATGGGCGGGGTGATCGGCTCCGGCCTGTTCCTCAGCTCTGGCTACACCATCTCCCAGGCTGGGCCGTTGGGGGCAGTGCTGGCGTACCTTGTGGGCGCGTTCGTGGTGTACCTGGTGATGGCGTGCCTGGGCGAATTGGCCATTGCCTATCCGGTGTCCGGCGCGTTCCACATCTATGCCGCCCGATCCATTGGCCCGGCCACAGGGTTCACCACCGCGTGGTTGTACTGGTTGTGCTGGGCGGTGGCTATCGGCTCGGAGTTCACCGCTTCCGGTCTGCTGATGCAGCGCTGGTTCCCGGACGTGGCCGTATGGGTGTGGTGCTTGGTCTTCGCCGCGGTCCTGTTTGGCTTCAACGCGGTTTCGGCAAAGTTCTTTGGCGAGTCCGAGTTCTGGTTCGCCATCATCAAGGTCAGCGCCATCATCGGCCTGATCGTGTTGGGCGGTGCGGCCCTGTTCGGCATCCGGCCGTTGAGCGACGGCGGCAGCCACCCTGTCCTGTTCGAGAACTTCGCCACTGAGGGCGGACTGTTTCCCAACGGGTTTACCGGCGTCTTCGTCACCGTCCTGGCCGTGTTTTACGCGTTCTCCGGTTCCGAACTGATCGGCGTCGCCGCTGGTGAAACCAGGGACCCGGCCACCAGCATCCCCAAAGCCATGCGCACCACCGTGATCCGGCTGCTGATCTTTTTCGTGGGGGCCATCGCTGTCATCGCTGCCACCATTCCGTATACCGAGGTGGGCCTGGACGAGAGCCCGTTCGTCACTGTCTTCTCCGCGATCGGCATCCCCTTCGCGGCCGACATCATGAACTTCGTCATCATCACCGCCCTGCTCTCAGCCGGGAACAGCGGCCTGTTCTCCTGCGCCCGGATGCTGTACTCGCTGGCCGATGAGGGGCACGCGCCGCGCGCGTTTCGCCGCCTCACCCGCCGCGGCATCCCGTTGATTGCCCTTTCTGTCAGCATGGTGGGCGGCATCGCGTCCCTGATCAGCAGCGTGGTGGCGCCCGAATCGGTGTACCTGATGCTGGTATCCGTGGCTGGATTCGCCGTGGTGGCCGTATGGATGTCCATCACCGCATCGCATTTCTTCCACCGCCGCGCGTTTGTCCGCAACGGTGGCGACGTCTTGGCGCTCAGTTACAGGGCGCCGCTTTACCCTCTCGTGCCCATCCTGGCGTTCACTCTCTGCGTGGTATCGCTGATCGGCATCGCGCTGGACCCCAACCAGGTGGCTGCCCTCTACTTCGGCGTCCCGTTCGTGGTTGCCTGCTACGCCTGGTTCTATTTCCGGCACGGCAGGAAACGTCCGACGGCGGCCGCCGGGTTGGGCGGTCGCGGCACCGTGGGAGAATAGGGCGCAGTCACCGGCCAGGAGGAGAACAACGCGTGGACCCGTCCGCTGAAGCAAATCCGAGCGGCGAGGCGTCCTCGATGGCGCAGGGACTGCGTATCCTCAGGCACGTGGTGGACCAGGAGCTGCGGGGCCGGCCGCTACCCAGCGTTTCCCAAGTGGCAGCCGCATTGGCGCTAGACCAGAGCCGGGTCTCGCGGTTGACGCAGGAACTTTGCGCGATGGGGCTCCTGGAGCGTGAGGAACGCGGACCGTTCCGTGCCGGGCCGCAGTACTTTGGCTTGGCGGCTGCACTGGACAGCGGCTGGGTGCGTGCGGCCAGGCCGGAGTTGGAACGGCTGGTGTCCCATTTTGGCCTGCGCGCCAGGCTCTCCGTCAGGGACGGCTTTCGGGTGACGCTGCTCCGGCATTCCAGCAACGATGCCGTTCCCGGCGGCTTTGAGCAGCCTGGGATGGTGACGCCGGTGTGGTGCACGGGTGCCGGCCGTGCACTCCTGTGGGACCTGGACCGCGCCGGCCTCGAGTCGCTGCTGGCGGAGGTGAACTTCATTGGCGTGGGCGGGCCTGGCGCTGCTCACTCGGTGGGTGAGGTCTGGGACCTGATGGTCCGCGATATTGCGGCCGGTTTCGTTGCTGCAGACGAGGAGTTCGAGCACCACATTCTGGAGCTGGCCGTGCCGGTGCGAGACGCCAGTGGGGCTATCGTGGCGTCGCTGAGCGTGCTGGGAGACCGGTCACTGGCGGATGCTGAGTCTGTAGCGTCGGTGCTTTGGGAGTCGGCTCGCCGGCTGGGCGCGGTGGCAGGATGACGCTGCGTGCGCGCCTCCGGGTTCTTAGCCAGCTACGGACTAGTTAGCGGTCCGCTCAATGAGCAGTTTGATGCTCGATGAGGATGCCGCGATCTCAATGCTGCCCTGGTCAGTCGACACAGCAACAACACGTCCTCGTGGGTACACCAGCCACGGCGCTCTTACCTCGTCGTCGACGATTTGTGGCTCTGAGTAGCTGGCAACTGGACCCGCTACGGAGCCTATGACCCCTGTCTTGGCTTGAAAGAGGATTTTGCCTGGCTGCGCTTCCGCGTCCCCAAACGCCCACCTTCGTTTGAAGGCGGAACCTTGCTCGCGCTGGGCACATTCAAATAATCCTCGCTCCGCATCCTTGGCGATTCGTCTTTTCTTCGACGGAGCCAACAGCGCTTCGAATACCAAACTGGCCGCTACAACGACCGGGATGATGGCGGCCACGGCAAGCAAAAAACCGATATGTTCTTGCAGACGCAGCGCTGCAAATACCAATATGACGCCCAGGATTGAGTTGGGAACATTGGCGGCCTGCAGCTTCTCAAGTCGCCCTTTGGGTGCGGGACTCAGATTCTGTTCTTGCATGCCCACCGCCTTTCTGTCGCGTCTTCACACTGTGACCACCAGCTTTCCAGAGACTGACCCGTCTTCCATATCCTGGTGTGCCTGGACGATTTCATCGAAGGCGTACGTCTTGCCGATGGGTACAGTTACGTGACCGGATTCCACAGCGTCCAAGAATTGTTGGAGGACTTCCGGCGGCAAGTCGGCTGCTTCGCCGGAATAGGCGGTGAGCCTCACCCCGTTGGGGATGAAATCGATGGGGTAGAAATCCTTCACGGTCCATTGGTCGGCCAGCATGCCGGTGAAGCACACCGTTCCATGGACCGCAGTGGCACGAAGCGTGTCTTGAAGGGTCAACGTTCCCACCAGCTCCACAGCCCCGTCCACGCCGAGCGGGAAAAGTGAGCGGACCTCTGTTGCTATGGTGCCAGTGTCGATGATGACGTGATCCACGCCCGCGGCGAGTAGGGCCTTGGCCTTGCCCTGGTTCCGCGTTGTGGCAAGGACAGTCATGCCCTGGCCTTTGGCGAGGACTGCTGTGGCTAAGCCAATCGAGGATGTTCCCCCGCGAATCAGGAGGGTGCTTCCGGGGAGTGCGTTGACTCCTACGGTCAGAGAACCGTTGGCGGTCTGCAGCATCTCCGGTACGGCGCCAATAATGTCCCAGTGGAGATTGCTGTGAAAAGGGATGACGCTGCTTGCCGGAGCCAGCACGTACTCCGCGTAGCCACCGTCAATTGTCCTGCCCAGTCCTCCCATGAGTGCGGCCACCTGTGTTCCAGCGTCGAATTCACCGCCGGGTGCGTGAATAACCACCCCCGTCGCTTCAATGCCCGGAACGCGTGGGAAGGAACCAAAAGTGCCTAATCCTTGGCGGAAGTGCAGCTCCGACCTGTTGAGACCAAAAGCGTGGACCTTGATCAGTACCCATCCGGGTCTGGCCACGGGGACGGGCATCGAGCGGATTTTCAGAGCATCTGGACTCCCAGGGCCATCGAGTACAACGGCTCGCATCAGTTCAGGCATGGGTTTCCTGCTTTCGTTGTTGGGTGGACGTTCGTGATGGGGCCATGGCCATCGGCAGGATCTGGGAGGCCGTGCTCTTCAGTGATGTGACCACTGGACATCAGGAAATGCGTGTCGCAGGATCCTGATGATTTTGAGGTAGCCGCTTAGATCCTGGAGCGGTTCTGGCAGGAAGGGCACATGGAAGGTCGAGGACGGTGAGATGATCTCAGCACCGATATTTTCGTCGGCTGAATTGATGAATTCAACGAAACGGTCCATGCGTCCACGGAGTTCCTCCGTCATGTGTTGTTTTTTCACGTTTTTAGTTGACTAGGGCATTTGGCGTTGCTTTGCGGCCGCAGACCGATCGGCACTTCGCAACCGGCCAAGAAGATCTTCGAGATCGTGGGCTGCCTGTTCGCTAAGCACAGGATTCAACCGCACGTTCAGCTCGGTGTCGACGGTCTGCCTTGCCTGTGCCAGCAGCGTCCGGCCCTCGGCTGTCAGTTCGATGAGGGAGGACCTGCGATCGTCAGGGTTTGTTCTCCGACGGCAATGTCCGGCCTCTTCAATCCGGTCAATGAGTTTGCTCGTGCCCCCGACGGTAATCGCAAGAGCCGCGGCCACATCAAAAACCCGGCATGCACCGAGCCGATCGA
This sequence comes from Arthrobacter ulcerisalmonis, assembly GCF_900609065.1. Taxonomy (GTDB): domain Bacteria; phylum Actinomycetota; class Actinomycetes; order Actinomycetales; family Micrococcaceae; genus Arthrobacter; species Arthrobacter ulcerisalmonis. The sequence continues at coordinate 11,762 of NZ_UXAU01000027.1, forward strand.
CGACGGCCATTGGTTCAAATCTGCTCATAGGGAGGCCGTGCATATTGCGCAAGGCGCCATCGAGGGCGTCCCACAGCTCAGTTTCCAGTCGAGTCAATTCGCTGAAGAGAGGGTAGAGAGATCGAGCTTCGGTGTCCTGGTTCATCGTGTAAGGTTAGCAGTTTGATTCCATGGAACCTAGTTCTAAGGAATTGAAATTACACGGCGAAGAGGCCGCAAAGTTTGGGATTTTGACAGCGCCGGCCTAGAGCTGTCGCGGGCAGAGGCGAACTTCATTGGCGTGGGCTGGCCTGGTGCTGCTCACTCGGTGATTCAAGGCGCCTATGGTGAGCCTGGATCAGCTTTCAGTTACGACTACGCAAGAGTACAGTCCGGCGAAATGGTAATTCGAGCGAAACCGAGTCTCGCTGGTTCCGTAGCGGGCTCAGCGGTGACGTACACGGATCCGCAGGTTAAGGGCAAGGCGCCTCTACCAGAGAAGGTCGAGGTTGAGCAGGTTAATGCCGCGCCTGACAGACAGCCACTCATGAATGGCTTCGTCCAGGTCTGCTTCATGCCCCGCGAGCCCGAGCCGTTTAATATCTGTTGACGTGGTGGCGATATGGTCGTGTCCGTCCTGCGGTGCGCCGTGCGAACATGCTGAGCACATCAGCCGAATACCGGACCAATCGTCGAACCCGAGTCCTCGCTGGTCGAACAGCTCCGACAATACTTGGATATCTTCGTCGGAAGCACCGACAACCTGAGCGTGCCAGGTCGGAAGGCCTGACTCTTCAAGACGTCCAAGCTCGTCAAAGACGGACACTTCCCTTCCTTCGAGCAGGCGAGTGCCTTTGGGTTCGCCATCGTGCAGCACTACATCTCGGAATCGGTGTCCTGTCTCCGGCAGGGGAACGCTCGCGATGACGGCATGGGCCGGACTCCGTCGCCAACCCCAGACCACCGCAGTCTCACCTGTCGAAAAGAGCGCCTGATGAGGGATGCTCGACTCGTCAGGATTGAGCCGGACAGGCGCCAGGCCGAAGTCCGTATCTATAGGCCCGGACTCGGTCAGAAACTTATCCAGCCCATAAGCGCCCCAGGCATCCCTAGCGGTGGCCCAATCGCCTACGGCTGTTGATGCGATGCCGAGATTCCAGGCAGCAGGGTTGAGCCCGCTGAACTCCTCCGCATCCTTTGGGGTGAAGAGCGTCAATGCCCGCGCATTGCGTTCTAGGCTCTCGGACCAGTTACCAAGGGCCTTGGACAGCAAACCTGCTTGGAACCAGACGTAGTAGGACTCCGGCATCAGTTCCAGCAGTTCGGAAGCAAGCAGTGCGGCGCGGCCTGCGTCCTCGGCCTCATCCGCAACCTTCCATTCGGACCACACTTCACGTACTGTCCGCTTCTTCCTCAACGCCGTCCATTTAGGTCCCATCATCGGAACAGTACCAACGCACGCGGCTCTGCCGGAGCGCCACGCGCAGCGAGAAACATACGACGGAAGCGCGCTAGAACATTCCCCGGTGGTCCCAGCCCAAAATTCAGTGGAGCCACCAGACGTGGATCTTCTTCGCTCCTTGGATTCCGCGGCCAGCATCACGGAACCGACGCTGTTTTGAGTGCCGCTTCGGATGAAACTGGATGCGGGAACTTTTCGGGAGGCATCGGACACTACTAGGTATGAACTACTTGGGGGCACTGGATGCTGAGTTATGGGAAAGGTGCGTGGAGGGGGATGCCGATGCACTGGGCGTGCTGTTTGACCGGCACTCCGATGCTGTCTTCCGGTATTGCTTGAGTCGGACCGGATCGTGGCACGATGCCGAAGAGCTCGTATCGATCACGTTCATGGAGGCCTGGCGGCAACGGAGGACGCTGGTCCTGCAACGGGATTCCCTGCTGCCGTGGCTACTCGGCGTCGCTACGAACGCGGCGAGGAACAGTGCCCGGACGTCTCGCCGGTATGAACAGTTCATGGGCCGGTTGCCTCATTCGTCTTCGGTTCCGGATCACTCCGCCGCAGCGGATGAGCGGATGGACACCGAGAGGCAGGTGCAGGACCTGCTTGCTGGGACCACGGGTCTCACTGATGGTGAGCGGGATGTCTTACTCCTCTGTGCCATGAATGGCTGCAGCTATCAACAGGCGGCCGAATCGCTGGGAATTCGGCTCGGTACCGTCCGTTCCCGACTGAACCGGGCGAAAAAGAAGCTCCGCTCCGCCGCCCCTCATCTCCTTCAACAATCCAGCGCAACGCCCCTGGAATCGAGGCAGTCATGAATTTTTCAGACGTCCAGTATCCGCAGGACACGAAGCAGGCCGTGCGCGCGCTGCTCCTTCAGGAAGCGCGCCGGGAACCCAAGCGCGTCCCGTGGTGGCGTAAACCCGCGGCCCTGACTTTCGCCGGGGTTGTTGTCGCAGGCACGACGGCGGCCGGAATCTACGTCGCGATGGCGCCGGTGGAGGACAAGAGGGACATCCGCTGCTACTACCAGGCTGATCTCACCGCCACGTACCCGGTCGAGACTTCACCTGGGGACACCAAGCCTCCGTACATAACGACCGGAATTATGGAGGTCGGGTTCGATGCAAGCAACAACCCCACTCCGGAGGACCCCAACGCCGGAATGATGCAGGTCAGCGACCCCATCACCAGCTGCGCGAACCTCTGGGACACGAACGCCATGAACCCGAACGGTATTACCGACAACCTCATCCCCGACGGGTTTATCACCCCCGCACCCAAGCAGGCCCCCGAGGAATGGAATGGCCTGGACACCGATGCAAACGGAAACCCAATGCTCAGTGGAGGAACCTTGGTCACCTCCGGACACTACGTCCCCGAACTCACAGCCTGCGTCGTTGACAACACCGTCGCAGTCATTCCCGGGCCTGCTGAGGTTTGCGCCAAGCTCGGCATCCCCACCCTCGAAAAATAACCAAGACCTACAGAAGAGGCAGGCCATGAAGAAGTCCACCACTACACTCAGCCTGGCAGCGCTTATCGCTACCGGCGGGATTTACTACACCTCAACTGCACTCGCCAGCGCGTTCGCGGCAGAATCTGATCAACCTGCCGTCGTTGACTCCCAAGCGGCGGCGCTGACAAGAGACGCGATCTACGGAGCAACCCCCGGCCCATCCGTGGCGGCTGCATCCTTCGCTGATCTGGCACCTGTTGCCGTGAACGATCAACGAGAAATCCGCTGCTACTTCCGCGCCGACCTCTCCTCCGAATATCAGGTTGAGGGGTCTCCCCAGTCCCCGCTGCCCCCGTTTGTGGGGACAGGAATTGAACAAGTTGGATTTGACGCCAGAACCAGCCCAACGCCCGGAGATCCCAGCTCCGGACTCGTCCAAGTGGCCGATCCCATCAATCAGTGCAGCCGCGTCTGGGACTTTGGGGACATGATCCTGAACGGAATCAACCAGGAACTGGTCCCCGATGATTTTGTCTCGCCACACCCGGGAATTCCCGATGAACGTACCTTGGCTGAGCCAGCCAAAGACCAGAACGGCAACCCTCTGTACGCCGATGCCGCCATCCGGACCTTCGGTAACTTCATCCCTTTTCTGACGGAATGCGTCGTTGACGGAAAAGTGGCCGTCATTCCAGGTCTGGCGAGCGTCTGCAATGCCCTGGGCGTACCCGCGCTCGCTGGCAACTAAAGTCCCAGGTTGCCTGGGGCTGCAGGGGTAGTATTCCCGGGGCGTCTCAGCATGCCGGACGGTAGCCCAGCCGAGACTCCAGCCACCTGCTGTGCTCCAGGAGTTCCGCGGCGCAGCTTTCTCGCTTAGGTTCCAGTGCGGTCCGGGTGCCGACAATCTGCAGTGCCGCCACCACGTCGCCCTTGAAGTCATGGATGGGAGCGGCCAAGGAGTAGAGGCCGGGCTCGGCTTCCTGGTCCACCACTGAGTAGCCGCGCACCTTGGCCGCGGCCAAGCGCCCCAGGAAATCGCCGACGTCGGCCGGCGTGTTGGGCCCGTGCCGCACGAAGTCGACGCCGGCGAAGACGTTGCGAATCTCGTCCGGCGATGCTTCCCACAGCATCGCCTGGCCAGCGTCGCTGCAATAGGCCGGGTAGGGACGGCCCAGCCACGAGCCCACCAACTTGCTCTCGGTGGGGACGCTTTCGCCGATGGTGACGGTGCTGTTGCCTTGCAGAACGCCGAGGAAACAGGCTTCGCCGGTGGCTGCGGCTAGCCGGTCCAGCGCCGTCGTCCCGTCCGTCTGCAGGCGCCGGACGGTGAGCTGTTGTGCGGCGGTGAGTACGGACCAGTCCAGGGTGAAGGTTCGCTGGCCCGTTTTGGCGAGGAATCCGGCCTGCTGTCCGCTGCGCAGCGTGCGGGAAACCTGGCTGCGGTCCTTGCCCAGGTCCGCGGCGATGTCCGCCACCGTTCCGCCGCGCTGCCCGGCCGTATGCCGCGCCCCCACCGCCAGCAGGGACTGGATTCCACGGCCCATGCTGGAAGTTGTCGACATGGTGCCGAGTCTAATCGAGCGCCAGAAGGCAGCCTTGGACGCACTTTGTCATGATCGTTAACGGCATGAAGACTTGCCTATGATGAATTAAACCCCCGACCTCGCCTTGGAGTCTGCCACAATGCCCAGCACCACATCACTGTCCCAGCTGTTGGAAACCGGCGCAGATCTCATCGCCGACGGCGCCCTGGCCACTGAGTTGGAAGCGCGCGGCTGCAATTTGGAGGATCCGTTGTGGTCGGCGAAGGTCCTGGTGGAACATCCGCACCTGATCCGTGATGTCCACCGGGATTACTTCGAGGCGGGCGCCACCATTGCCACGACCGCCAGTTACCAGGCCACTCCGCTGGGGTTCGCCCGCCGCGGCCTTTCGTTTGAAGAAGCGCTGGAACTGGTGTCGCTGTCCGTGAAGCTGGCCGACGACGCCCGGCGCCACTATATGGCGGCTCACCCGGACGCCGGTCCCTTGCTGCTGGCAGGTTCGGTGGGTCCGTACGGCGCCTACCTCTCCGACGGCTCCGAATACCGCGGCGACTATGTTTTGTCCGCTGCAGCCTTCACGGATTTCCACGCGCCGCGGATCAATGCCCTGGTAGCTGCCGGAGCAGATTTCCTGGCCTGCGAGACCCTCCCGTCGTTCGCCGAAACGGAGGCGCTCCTGGCACTCACCCGGGAGGCCGGCGTCGAATCCTGGTTCACCTTTTCCCTGCGCGACGGCGGACACCTTGCGGACGGCACCCCGCTGGAAGTGGTGGCCGAACTCCTCGAGGCCGAACCGCTGGTTGCAGCACTGGGCGTCAATTGCGTCCCCTTGCACCGTGTTGCACCAGCGCTCACCACGTTAAAAAGGTCCACCGTGAAGCCACTGGTGGCCTACCCGAACTCCGGCGAGACGTTCGATCCCGTCAGCAAAACGTGGGCGCCCACCGCCGGTGCTGCAATCGTCGAAGTGGGCGGCCTCGCGCAGGGTGCCCCAGAGTGGCGAGCGTTGGGCGCCAAAATCCTGGGCGGCTGCTGCCGCACCACGCCCGCCGACATTGCTGCCCTGGCGCGCGCCTAACCCAACCGGCTGTAGGTGCTGATCACGTTGCCCTTGCTGGTGCGGGACTGTTCCTGAAGCACCAGCCGCGTGAGGGGATCGCCTGATTCAAACAAGCGCCGCCCGCTTCCGGCCACCACAGGGTGGGTCATCAACGTCAACTCGTCCAGAAGTCCGGCGAATAGAAGTTGGCGCGTGACGGAGATTGATCCACAGATCGCAATCTCGCCGCCATCGCGCTCCTTGAGTCCTGCCACAAACTCTTCCAGCGGAGCATCCATCAGGGTGGAGTTCTGCCATTCGAGTGGGCTCGTGAGTGTCTTGGACGCGACGAACTTCTGGACTGGATTGATGAAGCCAGCAAAATCCTCGTCGGTGGAGGCGTTTGGCCAGTACCCCGCCCACTCGGCATAGCTCACACGGCCCAGGAGCACCGTGTCCACGGTGGTCATCATGGTGGTCATGCCTTGGCCGAGTTCGGCGTCGAAACTGTCGAACTGGAAATTGAAGGGATCTGCCACCACGCCGTCCACGGAATGGAAAAGTCCTGCTGTTACTTTGCGCATGCGTTGCCTCCAATGGCCATCAGGGGCCCGCTGTTGGCCCACCAGCACGCTATTGCCACGACACGCCCAACGGAAGGGGAGTCCGCATTTTTCTGGCAACTCAGACAGGTATTTTTCGGTGCATTCACCGGGAATTCCAGCGACGTCAATCCGGGCTCGTTAGGTTGGTCACTTGGGGCTGCCTCTTGCACGGATTGGGGTCATTGACGGCCCATACTTGAAGAGAACGTCGAACGCCGAGGCCCGGCCCTGGCAGGAGGAAATTCATGGAAACCATCAAAAAGATCGTGACCAACCACTATTTCCCTGCTGCGGCGGTTTTAACGGCCGTGATCATTTTTTGGGCTGTTGGAATGCTGGGTGGCCTCTCACTCCTGCACAACAACCAGCCGCCACTGGCCACGCTCACCTGGCTTCTCTTCGTCTACGGCGCCGCCGTACTTTCGCCCCTGGCCGGACTGCTGGCCGTGGGCGATCTTCTCCGCCGCTGGCGCCGAGACCGGGCAGCGGCCGCAGAGGCAACCAGCGCCGCAGCCGAGGAAACCCTTGCTGAATCGGAGTGGATCGACGCGGAGCCCGCCGCCCACGTTCTCCCCGCTGCGCCAGCCCAGCCAGCCGCGCACCCCGCCCGCGTCGAATCGCCGACCCAGCGCGCCGCCGTCGCGCCTCAGACCCCGCCGGTGAGCAAGCCAGGACCGAGCCAGCAAGCCCCAAAAAAGCCGACAACCGTCAAGGCCCGGCAGAACAGCAACAAGCAGGCAGCCTAAGCTCCGCGCTGGTCCTTGACCCGTTCGTTCAGTTCGGCGAGTGCATCACCTGATCGCTGCAGCGCCCGTCGCAACTGCGAACCGGGCACCGGCTGTGAGAACAGGTAGCCCTGGAGTGAGTCGCAGTGCAGAGCCGTCAGGTAGTCCGCCTGGGCTGCCGTTTCCACGCCTTCGGCAGTGACAGTCAGGCCCAAGCTGTGGGCCATGTTGATCATGGAGCTGAGGATGGGCAGAAACTCCCTGCCGGTCTGGATCATGGAGACGAAGCTCCTGTCCACCTTGACCGTGTCCACGGGAAGGTCCTGCAGCCTGCCCAGGGACGAATATCCGGTGCCAAAGTCGTCCAACGCAACCCGGGTTCCGGCACTACGGAGGATGCTGAGCTGGCCGATCATGGTGCAGTCGTCCTCAAAGAACACGCTCTCCGTCACCTCGAGGACCAGCTGCGAGGGTGCCACCCGGCTGGACTTTGCCATGGCCAACACCATGTCCGCGAACCCTGGATCCTGCAACTGAACTGCGGAAACGTTTACGGCCAGGGAACGCGAGGGTTTCTTGCGCAGCCACGGGGCCAGCTGGGTGAGGCTGAGTTTCATCACAGCCGCACCAATTTCGCTGATCAGCCCGGTACGTTCTGCCAACGGGATGAACACCGACGGCGGGACGCGTTCGGCGCTGCGGTCCCAGCGGGCCAACGCCTCGAACTGGACCACCTGCCCGGTCCGGTGCGACACGATGGGTTGGTAGTCCACGCTGATCTCGCCGCACGCCACCGCGAGGCGTAGTCCGTTTTCCATGTGCGTGCGCCGGACCAGGGCCGTCATCATGTCCTGGTGGAATCGTAAGAACCGGTTCTTACCGGCAGCCTTGGCCGCGTACATGGCGATGTCTGCTTGCCGGAGAAGTTCGGATGGCCCCCGGCTGTCCGCGGTCATTGAGGCGAGGCCAAGACTCAGGCTGGGCCGCAGGACTGTGCCGTTAATGGTGAACGGCACGTTCAGGGACTCCACAATGCTGGCCGCGATGTGGTGCGCGGTGGGATTGGCTGTCAGCAGCACCACGAACTCATCTCCGCCCAAACGCGCCACCACCTCGGCCCCGATGGCGCAATCACGGAGCCTGCGGGCAACCTCGACGAGGAGCTCGTCACCGGCCTGGTGGCCAAGGCTATCGTTGACTTCCTTGAAATCATCCAGGTCCAGCAGCAATACGTCCACGGACGTTGACCGGGGTTCGCGCATGGCAACGGACAGCGCCTCGTTGAAAACTGCCCGGTTATCCAGCCCCGTCAAGGGATCCTGGAATGCCATGGCCCGCAAGGTCTCCGTCTGCTTCGCCAGGTCACGCATGAACTTCTTTGCAAGCTCCTGGGCCTTTTGCCGAGGGGTGACGTCACGGAAGCTCCAGACCCTGCCGGCGATGGCCTGGCCCACGTGATGCGGCCGCGAGTAGCGCTCGTAGGTCCGGCCGTCCCGGAAGTGCACCACGTCTTGGCTTTCCTCGTCGGGCGTCAACCGCACCTCGACGAGTCGGCGAGCAAACCCTTCGGGGTCGGTGACCTGCGCCAGGCTGAGCTGCATGATGGGGTTTTGGTCCTCTACCGCCATCAGGGCGCGGGGGATACCCCACATGGTGAGGAAGTTTTCGTTGTAGCCCACCACTTTGTCGTCATTACTGAGGACCACGATGCCGTCCGCCGTTGCCTCCAGCGTGGCGGTCAGGAGCGAGGTCGCGGCGCCGGTATCCAGGTTTTGCGGTGCGCGGTGCGTGGTGCCGCGGATGGACACCAGCAGTCCTGCTTGGGTGGGATCCGGGACCATCCCCGAACCGTCGTCGTGCCCCCCAGGGTGCAGCGCGCAGGCCACTTCCGCGCTGAAGGCGGTGCCGTCCTCGTGCACAGCCATGACGTTCAGGAACAGCGGATGGCCAGCCGGGTTGGCGGTGAGCTGGGTGCGGACACTCGCGGCGTCGAAGCCTTCAGGCAGGAGGCGGACGACGGCGGCTCCCGCCAGTCCTTCTTTCGACAAGCCAAACAGCCGGGGCGCCGCAGCGTTGGCCGCCGTGATGCGGCCGTCGACAGTAAGTGCCAGCACGGCGTCCGGACTTGCATCAAGAACCGAATCAAAAGCCGAAACGGAGACACTCATCAATTGGCTGGCATCAGCCATACCGTCACCCCCCAAAGCACATCATAAAGGTAAAGCAGGGAGCTGATGGTGTCATCTCAGATGGGTGTCTTGAACGTTACTTTGGTGCGTCGAAAGGGGAATTGCGCCGGAGTGGCTGCCGCTCAATTATGCCCGCGCCCGGAAGTCCTGAGAAGTGGGCGGAACGCGACGCTGCCGCCCTCCCGTGGGGATGGGCGGCAGCGTGCTGACGCGGGGTTGCTCAGGCCTTGCTGTGGCTGCGCTTGGCGAGGAATCCGTATACCACAAGCACCACCAGCGAGCCCAGGATGGACAGCAGCCAGGTGCGGATCTCGAAGAAGTTGGCAAGGCCACCTTCGAAGAACATGGAACCGATCCAGCCGCCAAGCAGGGCGCCTACCACTCCGAGGACCAGGGTCATGACCCAGCCCCCACCCTGGTTGCCAGGCAAAATGGCCTTGGCGATAGCGCCAGCAATCAAACCCAAAACGAGAAATCCGAGAATGCCCATGTGCTCACTCCTAAATTGTTTTGTGCGGGCCCCCCTACCGGTTTAATAAGTCAATCAGCGTGCTTACTTCTTCGCAAGGCTTTCGATATCACAGGATGACTGTCAGTTTCTGCGGTTTTATGGCAGTGCTGGAATGTGCAGCAATGCGAGGAATCCCTCGAGTTGATCCTCGAAGGGAGCCATAAATGTGCTGCTCTCTGGGAGGGCCGCGGCGATCTGCGCACCCAGGAGGAGATTGAGGAGTTGACTGGCCACGAGGTGATGGTCCAGTCCTTGCCGGATTGCGCCAGCGTCTTCGGCTTCGGCCAGGCTGCGGCGCATGAGGTCCAGCCATTCCGCCATGGAACGTTGGTGGATCTCTGCTTTCTGCCGGTCGGTGATGGCGCGTTGCCAGAAGGGGACAACAATGCGGGCTTCATTGACGCGTTCGTCATCCAATGGCAGGACCTCAAGGCAGAAGGCTCGCAGCGCTGCCAGCCCGGTTTTCCCGTGCAGGGCGGCAGTGATCCTGGTGTTCGTGCGGTTGAACACGTGCTGGAACGCGAACTCCAGCAGCGTGTCCTTGGTGGGGAAATAGGGCTTGAGGGCGCCGTTGGCAAAGCCGGCCTCCAAGGCGATCTCGCGCATGGTGGCGCTCTCCAGGCCGTTCCTGGCAATGATCCGCCACGTGGCCTCCACCAACTCCAGCCGGCGCTCATCATGGTCCACAATCTTTGGCACTGCCACTACTCCCTGAACATGTTTTTTGAAAAAGGTCTTGTGATCAATCTAATGTTCCATTTATTCTCTACGTAAGTAGAAAAAACATCCACCCGACCCCTCGGTCAGATTGGGCTCCTCATGACATACGCACCAGTGGGCACGCAGACTTCGCACCGGCTGCTCTCGGCCGCTGAGATTTCCCAGGTCCAGTCCGTCCTGCAGGCCGATGGCCATCTGGGGGAGCAGCACCGCATTGCCTACCTGGGACTTGTGGATCCGGCCCGCGGACAAGAAGCCATCGCCGACCGTCGGTTCCGCGTCTTCGTTCACGATCTTTCCGGTGGGGCGCCCAAGGACATTGTGGTGGTGGTTCCTGGGGCCGCGGACGCCGCGCAGGTCCATTCGGTCACCGAGTTGGACACCCGGCTCACGGGGGAGTTGCCTGTTCTGGAAGAGGAGTTTGAGCTGGTGGAATCCCTCCTGGCCACGGATCCACGCTGGCTGGCGGCATTGGCGGCACGGAACCTGGATGTCACTAAAGTCCGGGTGGCGCCGCTGTCCGCGGGGGTGTTTGAGTACGCGGAGGAGCGGGGTCGCCGGATCCTGCGCGGCCTCGGGTTCGTCCAGAACTTCCCGACGGACAGCGCCTGGGCGCACCCGGTGGACGGCTTGGTGGCTTACGTGGACGTGGTGAACAAGGAAGTTACCCAGGTCTTGGACAGCGGGAACTTCCCCGTTCCGGCCGAGCACGGTAACTACACGGATCCGGAACTGACGGGCCCGATGCGGACTTCGCAGAAACCCATCAGCATCACCCAGCCGGAGGGCCCCAGTTTCACCGTCACGGACGGCAATCACATCGAGTGGGAAAAGTGGAGCCTGGACGTGGGCTTCGATGTCCGCGAAGGCGTGATCCTGCACAACTTGTCCTTCCGTGACGGCGACCGGCTGCGGCCCATCATCAACCGGGCCTCGATCGCCGAAATGGTGGTCCCGTACGGTGACCCGTCTCCCGTGCGGTCCTGGCAGAACTACTTCGACACCGGCGAGTACCTGGTGGGGCAGTACGCCAACTCCCTGGAGCTCGGGTGCGACTGCCTGGGCGACATCACCTACCTCAGCCCTGTCATCAGCGACGGCTTCGGCAACCCCCGCGAGATCCGCAACGGCATCTGCATGCATGAGGAAGACTGGGGCATCCTGGCCAAACACAGTGACCTGTGGAGCGGCATCAACTACACGCGGCGGAACCGGCGCCTGGTGATCTCCTTCTTCACCACCATCGGCAACTACGACTACGGCTTCTACTGGTACCTCTACTTGGACGGCACCATCGAGTTTGAAGCAAAGGCCACCGGCGTCGTCTTCACCAGTGCATTCCCGGAGGGTGGGTCAGCAAACATCTCCCAGCTCGCGCCGGGGCTCGGCGCGCCCTACCACCAGCATCTTTTCGGTGCCCGGCTGGACATGGCCGTGGACGGCTTCACCAACCGGGTGGAGGAAGAAGACGTGGTCCGCCAAGCCATGGGGCCAGGCAACGAGCGAGGCAATGCTTTCACCCGCCAGCGGACAGTCCTCACCCGTGAGTCTGAGGGCGTCCGGGTGGCAGACGCAAAGGCTGGCCGGACCTGGATCATCTCCAACCCTGAGTCCTTTAACCGGCTGGGCGAGCCCGTGGGCTACAAGTTGCATTCCCAAAACCAGCCCACCCTGCTGGCAGATCCCGGCTCCTCCATCGCTGCCCGGGCTGCCTTCGCCACCAAGGATCTCTGGGTTACGCAATTCGCCGAGAACGAGCTGTATCCCACCGGCGACTTCGTCAACCAACACGCAGGTGGTGCGGGCCTGCCAGCATTCGTGGCCCAGGACCGCGACATTAACGGTGCGGACATTGTCCTCTGGCACACGTTTGGCCTCACGCATTTCCCGCGGGTGGAGGACTGGCCCATCATGCCCGTGGACACTGTTGGCTTCAAACTCCGCCCGGAAGGTTTCTTCGATCGCAGCCCAGTCCTGGACGTCCCGGCTTCTGCCAGTGGCACCGCCTGCCACGCGGCTCCGTCCGAACAGGGCAGCGATGCCGGGCACTGCCACTAGCCCCACCAAGCCCGCCCTGCACGCGCGGGCCTGCGCGGCCCTGACAGTGGTCTCCTGCGTAGCGCACCTCTGGCTGGCGATCCTGGGCCAGCACGGGCCGTGGCTTGGCCTCGCCATGGTGGCGCTCGCCGTCGTCTGCGTTCCGTGCACCGTCCATATCTGGCGGCACGCGAACGTGGCGGCGCTGCATCGCGTCACCATCGCCGCCCTGGCCATGGTGGGGGTCCACACCCTCCTGCTGTTGGGCGCGGGAGGTGCCGGGCACGCCCACGGTACCGGGCCGACGTCGTCCGCGGTGGCCTCCGCCGGGAGCGCTCAGCTGCTGCTGATCATTGGGTTGGAAATTACGACGGCGTTGCTTGCCGCCACGCTCGTGGCCCGGCTTCGGCGCACTCGAGGCAGCCGGGGGAGCTTGGCCTCGATAGGATGAAGGGGTCCCCGACTTTCTTTAGGAGTACCCGCATGCCCAGCCCGTCACCCGTCAGGCCTCGCGCAGTTTTTCTCGACATTGACGGCACCTACGCCGATCACGGGTTGGCGCCGGAGACCCACGTTGAGGCAGTCCGGGCGGCGCGCAGCCGCGGGCACCTGGTGTTTGTCTGCACCGGCCGGCCGCTCGCCATGGTGCCGGACCACATCCTGGCCACGGGCTTCGACGGCGTCATCACCGGCGCCGGCGCACGTGTTGAAATGAACGGCGAGATCCTGGCGGACACCCGGTTTGACGCCGACGTTGCGCGCCGGATCGTCGAGGTGCTGGACGCCAACAATGTGGCCTACATCCTTGAGGCGCCCGAGGTGTTGCATGGCCGGACCGGGATGGACCAGCGCCTGCGCAGCGTCCTGGGCCCGATCTTCGCTGAACGGCACGCCCCGCACGCGGCCGGTTTGGAGGCTGCCGCCGATGTTGACCCGCTCGAGGACATCCTGGGGCCGCTGCAGTACGGCGATGACCTGCGCGGAGCCTCGTTCGCCAAGATCTCCTGCTTCGATTCGCCCGTGCCGCTGCGGCAGCTCGTTGACCAGATGGGGGAGGGTATTGCCCTGATCCCCAGCTCACTCTCCTCCCTGGGTGAGAGCGCCGGCGAGATCTTCATCGCCGGGGTGCACAAGGCCGTTGGCATCAAGGTGATCGAAGCCCACCTGGGACTGGACCGGGCAGACATTGTGGCCATTGGCGACAGTGCCAACGACATTGAGATGCTGGCGTACGCAGGAGTGGGAATCGCCGTCGAAGGTGGACACCCTGACGTCCTGGCAGTCGCTGACAGGTTGACGCCGGGCCCTGCCGGGAACGGTGTGGCCCTCGCTTTCGCCGAACTGGGTCTGCTGGACTAAGCCGGTGCTGGCGGCGGAAACCCGTTGTCAGGCGGGCTGCCGCCAGTGACTCCACGCCCACGGACCCGGCGCGGGAACCGCCGGTGCCGCGGCGATCACCTCGTGATAATGCTGGATCAACTCTTCGCACAGTGCGGGCCAAGTGCGCGACTGGACCGAGGCGTGCGCCGCGGCCGCAAACGCGCGGCGCTTGGCGTCGTCGCCCATCAGGTCCTGGACATGGGCGCGCATTCCCGCCAAGTCGCCGGGCTTGTACAGCCAACCGGTCCGCGAGTTCTCCACCAGATCCAACGGCCCGCCACGCCCGGTGGCCACCACGGGAACGCCTGATGCCATGGCCTCCTGGATGGTCTGGCAGAACGTCTCAAACTCGCCGGGGTGAACAAAGAGGTCGAACGACGCGACCGCGCGGGCCAGGTCCGTGCCGCCCAGGAAACCGGCAAACACCGCGTCGGGGAGGGCTTCCTCCAGGGCCGCGCGTTGGGGTCCGTCGCCCACAATGACCAGCCGCGTGTTGTCGATCCCAGCCAGCGCGGCCAAGTCCTCCACCTGCTTCTCGACGGCGAGACGCCCCACATAGCCGATGATCCGCTGACCGTCGGGTGCCACCTGAGCCCGCCAGCCGTCGTCGCGCTTCTCCGGCGAAAACCGTGCCGTGTCGACGCCGCGGCGCCACATCTGCACCCGGGGAATGCCCCGGCCGCGCAGCTGATTCAACGCAAACGTGGACGGTACCAAGGTGCGGGTGGAGAGCAGGTGGATGTTCTCCACCCGGTTCCACGCCCAGTTCTCCAAAAACGGCACCCCGTACCGGGCCGCATAACTGGGGACCTCGGTCTGGTAGATCGCCACCGTGGGGATGCCCAACTGGTGGGCCGCCTGGGCAGCACGCCAACCCAGGACAAACGGTGAGGCCAGGTGAACCACGTCGGGGGCGTAATCGGCAAGGATTCGCTTGACCCGATACACACCACCCATGGCTACCCGGACATTCGCGTACCCGGCCAACGGGACCGCGGGCAACCGCTGCACCGAGGCGCCCTGGACCTCTTCCGGCGTCGCGCCGTCATGCGCTGACGGGGCAATGACCAGGACGTCGTCGCCCCGGTCTTGGAGATGGTCCAGAACCCGCAAGATGGAATGCGTCACGCCATTCATCAGCGGCAGGAATGATTCAGCAACTATTGCGATCCTCACCCCTCTACGGTGACGGTGGACGCTGACCTGGCGGGGGAGACGGCGTAGCCCCGAGGGAAAGCTTGGGTGAACAGAACGGTTCGCGGCCGCCTGTCGATCCCCGGCGCAGGGGCCTCGCCGTGACACGATAGGACACGATGAAACTGCGCGCTGATCAGACCGGAGACCGCGGCCTCCCCATGCCCCTATGGCTGCAGGGAGTGCTGGAATCGGCGCAGGCTGCCTTCATTTCCGCGCTCGCCGTGGTGGCGCCGATCGTCGCCGTGGCGCTGACGGCCGGATTCCAGGACGGGAAAGTGGACGTGCTGGCCAGGCTTGCCGGTCAGTCGTGGTTGCTGGTGCACGGGGTGCCGCTGCAACTCGTGGGCGGTGGGTCCGCTGCGGCCGGGTCAGGGGTGAACGGCTCGTTGAGCTTGATCCCGTTGGGCCTGACCCTGATTCCGTTCCTGCTGGCGTGGCGGGCTGGGCGGAGGCTGGCCCGGGCCTCCTACACCGACCAACTCTGGCAGGCGCTGCTCGGCTCGTGGGCCACCTACTCCGCGTTCGGCGCCGCCACCGCGTTCGTCTGCCGCACGCCCGACGTCGTGATCAACCTCTGGCACGCCATGGTGATTCCCCTGATTCCCTTCGCCCTAGGCATGATTATTGGTGCCCGGCGTGAGGCAGGATCGTGGAGCAGGCTGATCGGCGTGGACGCCGTGGCCTGGCTCTCGCGGACCAGCCAACATTCGCGCTGGGCTGGCTCCTACCTCGCATCCGTTGCGAAGGCGGGGGTTGTCTCGCTGCTGGCTTCGCTGGCACTGGCCGCTGGACTGCTCGCCATTGACCTGCTGATTCACTGGAACCTGGTGGTCTCCGTCTATGAAGCGCTCGACGCCGGGGCAGTAGGTGGTGCCGCCCTCACCATCGCACAGCTGGGCTACCTGCCGAACCTGGTGGTGTTTGCGTTGTCGTGGACTTCGGGCGCCGGATTCGCCCTGGGTGTTGGTTCCCAGGTGGGGCCGCTGGCCACCGCCGTGGGCCCGCTGCCGTCCATCCCCGTGCTGGCTGCCATCCCCTCCGGAGCTTTGGACTTCGGTTTCGTGGCGCTGGTGGTGCCGGTTCTGGCCGGCGTCCTGGGTGGCTGGTGGTTCCTCCGCGAAGGCGAAAACCACTTTGACGAGTGGCTGTCGATCAAGATCCGGACCCGCTGGTTCACCGCTCCCGCTGCAACGTTGGTGCTGGGCGCGATGACGGGTCTGACCGCGGGCGTGCTGGCGATGGCTGCCGCGTGGGCGGCGCGGGGCTCAGCCGGGCTCGGCCGCCTGACCGAGATCGGACCCGACCCTTTGTGGACCGGAGTCTGGGTGGCTGCCGAGGTGGGGATCGGCGTCGTGATTGGCTATGCTGCCGGGCCTTGGCTGGAACGCGAGCGGGTGCCTGCCGAGCGGGATGCTATTTCGCGGTAGGTTTGCGGGCTGGCCGGGGGCTGCTTACGGCATGCCGTTGGGCAGTGACTTCTCCAGTTGCACCCGGCAGGTCTGCTGCGCCTGGTCCGTCAGCGCCCGGCCTTCGCACTCCTGGTAGCTCCTGATGTCCTGGTAGAAAACGGCGGTGACCAGCACCAACAATGCCATGATTCCGGTAACCACCAGCCCGGAAATGGTGCCGAACAGCATGAATTTGCTGCGTGGATACCTGCTGGCGCGAACCAGGAGCACGATGCCCAGAACCATGCTGGCGATGGTCAGGATTCCGGTGAGCCAGACGTAGCTGACATCCAGCTGATAGACGAAGAACGCGCCCAGCACCGAGACCATGAAGAGTCGGAAGAGCGTGCGGGACTTCTCGAGCGCCGTTTTGTCGGCGTCGCTGAGGGTTGGCTTGGTGTCTTGTGGACCGGCCGGATCCCGTGTGCTGTTCATGTTTTCCAGCCTACGCGAGGCTGCCCATAAGCTAGAGCCATGCGCATCGTAGTCCTCGTTTCCGGTACCGGGTCCAATCTCCAGGCAGTCATCGACGCTGTCCAAGCCGGCGTGCTGGACGTGGAGATCGCTGCGGTGGGGGCGGACCGGCCGGGCACGTTTGGTGTTGAGCGTTCGGCAGCAGCCGGCATTCCCACGTTTGTGGTGGACTTCAAGGCGTATGCGGACCGGACGGAATGGAACGCTGCGCTGGCCGCCGCCGTGGCCTCTTACCGCCCGGATGTGGTGGTGTCGTCAGGGTTTATGCGGATTGTCAGCGCCGACTTCATCGACTCGTTCCAGGGCAAATACCTGAACACGCACCCCGCGCTGCTCCCCGCCTTCCCTGGTGCCCACGGGGTCCGCGATGCCCTCGCTTACGGGGTCAAGGTCACGGGGTGCACTGTTCACTGGGCCGACGCCGGCGTGGACACCGGACCCATCATCGCCCAGGAAGCTGTGGCCATCGACCCCGCCGACACTGAGGACTCCCTGCACGAACGAATCAAGGTCGTGGAACGGCGGCTGCTGGTGTCGACGCTGGCCGCCCTGGCCGCCTCCCCAACTAGGTAGCGCTAACTGCGCTTTTGAGGGGTCAAAACTGCAGTCAGCGCTACCTAGTTGGGTGGGGTAGGCGTACCTGTGGATAACTCCTGCAGCCGCCGCTGGGGAGTGCCACGATGGGCGGATGAAAGTCCCGCACCGGCTCCCAGAACCGTTCTCGTCGTTGCCGTTCACGCTGCAGGAGGCGGCCGACGCCGGCGTTCTTCGCAGCAGTCTCCGCAACTCCGCCCTGGGCTGGCCAAGTCGTGGTATCCGGGTGCCGCGGGTCGCCGAGGATCTTGGTCTGGCTCAAGCGATCCGTCCGTTCACGCTCGTGACGGAGTTCGCGGCTGCCTCCCACGCCTCGGCTTTCCTCCTCTGGCAGCTTCCGGGATTCCTCCCCGGGACTCACGAACCTCTGCTACATGTCTCGCGCCCCGACACAATGGCCATCATGCGCCGGCCCGGAGTCAAAGGGCATCGGGGCCAGTTCTTCGCCGATGAAATCACCAGCCTGGCGGGAGTCTTAATCACCACCCGCGTACGGACTTGGCTGGATTGTTCGCGCCGCATGAGCATTGAGGAGCTCACCGTGGTGGCCGATCACCTGATCCGCCACCCCCGGCCCGAGTTCGAAGGCAGGCACCAGCCGTTCGCCACCCCCGAGGAATTGGCAGAAATGCTGGACAGGCACAAAGGGACGCCCGGCATCAGGAAGGCCCGGGTGGCGCTTGAACAGGCCCGGATCGGCGCCGATTCTGCGCCCGAGACACGGCTTCGTTTGGCACTGGCTGAGGCTGGCCTGCCGGAAGCGGAAGTAAACGTGCCCACGGAGCTGGGTTCCGGCGTCGTCCGTCAACCCGATCTGTCGTACCCCGAGTTTAAGGTTGCCGTTGAATACGAGGGTGAAAGTCATTCCGAAACGGCGCAGATCGTCCGGGACATCACCCGCGAGGAGGACTATGCCCGAGCGGGGTGGCCGTCGGTGCGGATTTCCAAGCGACACATGGAGCACGAGGCGCGGGCCGCGGTCTGGAAGGTGAGGCTGGCCATGCAGACACGTGGGTGGCGGCATTCCTTCGAAAGTGAGTAGCGCTAACGCTCGATGTCAAGCTGTGTGGAGTCATGCGGCTTTGTTTTTTGGTTTCTCGTTTGGCAGGTTGATCCCTACCGTGCCAGCGGGCGTCG
>NZ_UXAU01000030.1 GCF_900609065.1 Arthrobacter ulcerisalmonis
GTCTCCCCGAGTGGGAGGTACTATCCGGCGGAACCACCCGAAAGGGAACCCACCCACCTCCCACCAGATCCCCTCACCCAGACAGGCGATGGGGGTGGTGTGATCAGTGCCGAATCCACTGGTGAGCTCAGTGCCGGGTTGGCACCAGAGCTGCCGCCTGAGCCAGCGTGGGTGTTGGAATCGGAGGTGGCACTTGACCGGGCAGGGTTACTCGAGCTGCCGTCTGAGCCTGAATGGGCGTTGGAACCGGAGTTGGAGTCAGATTTGGCAGCCGGGTTGGAATCTGAGCTGCCGCCAGCCGCAGCAGCTCAGGACCCGGAGCTTACGCTCGAGCCCGCAGGCGTACAGGAACCAAAAGCGCTACCGGCATTGGTTTCCGTGGACCCGACGGCCGAGGTGGTTCGGGGTTCAGTTCCGGAGCAGGTTCCAGGAACGGTGGCCTGGATCGTGCCCGCCAAGTCCGAGCGACGAATGGTTCTGCCCTCGTTGAAGAACCTGCACCGGTCAGCCTCTTTGCCTGGCCAGCAGCCGTCTTCACCCCGGGCGCGGAAGAGTCAATCTCGAGACCTGAAACAGGCCAGAAAACGAGCCAAAACGCTCGCCAGCAAACGCCCCAGCCCCCTCGAACTCGCCCTCACCGCCTACCTCGCAGCAGAACACTGACCCAACAACAGCCAACCCAGGTACGTACCCGCGTCAAGATTGAGCTTCAAGAGCCCGTCGGCACCGGAGAAAATCCGCTTCACGTTGAGCGCACCACAGCCCAGCAACCACCCGCGGACTCCAGACATGCCGCTACTCCCCCACCCAATTGTCGGCACCCGCTCCTAAGCTGTTCATACCCGGCAAACCAGCTGGCCAGATGCGAAGGGGATCATCATGTTTTGCTCCATCATTCCGCCGTACATGCTGCGTAGGCTGGCCACCCAGGATGAACCACGGTTGCAGGCCATCGCCCGGGCGGCCAAAGAATCCCTGGTTCACGTCCGGGGTATTCAGGCCACTCGAATCCAGACCGGGAATCCCCGCACCACAGCCCGCCAGGCCGCACCTCAGCCGCCACAGCGCAGCATCTTCGACGCCGAATCCACGGAAACGCTGCCCGGCAAGCTCGTCCGCAAAGAAGGTGCACCCGCCACCGGTGATCCAGCAGCAGATGAGGCCTATGACGGCTTGGGCGCAACGCACAAGTTGTACGCAGACGTCTACAACCGCAACTCGATCGACGGCGCCGGGATGAAGCTGGACGCCACAGTGCATTTCGGCAAGCTGTATGACAACGCGTTCTGGGATGGGAAACAGATGGTCTTCGGCGACGGCGATGGCGAGATCTTCCAGCGTTTCACCAAGTCACTGACGGTCATCGGGCATGAGCTCGCCCACGGCGTCACCCAGCACACCGCCGGCTTCGCCTATCGCAACCAGGCTGGCGCGCTGAACGAGTCCATGTCGGACGTCTTTGGTTCCCTGGTGGAGCAGTACGCGGCGGGTCAATCGGCTACCGATGCGAGTTGGCTGATCGGCGAAGGTCTCTTCACGGACGCCGTCCAGGGTGCAGCCTTGCGGTCCATGAAAGCACCGGGCACCGCGTACGACGACGACGTGCTGGGCAAGGACCCGCAGCCCGACTCGATGGACGGTTACGTCCGCACCAGCGCGGATAACGGTGGCGTTCATATCAACTCTGGCATTCCCAACCGGGCATTCTGCCTCACCGCCCTGTCCTTGGGCGGCAATGCCTGGGACCAACCAGGGCAGATCTGGTACAGCGCACTTACCAGTGGAGATCTCCCTGAAGCGTGCACCTTCGGCCGGTTCGCTAAAGCTACGCTCTCTGCGGCCGAAGAGCTCTTTGGAAAAGACTCACCACAGCATGACGCGGTGAAGCAGGCGTGGGACACTGTGAAGGTCAAGTCCTAGACAGGACCACCGCGGTACCGCAAAGGCAGTGCAGGGATGAAGATCACCATTCAACGCAGCGGGGGCTTCGCAGCAATCACCCGGGTGTGGACGGTGGTGGCTGCCAGTTCCGAGGAAAAGGATCGCTGGATGCCCCTTGTGGAGGCGTGCCCCTGGGATGACGTGGCGCCACCTGCCCCACCAGCAGGCCAGGCTGACCGCTTTATCTACTCCATCCGCGCCGGCCAAAGGCAAGCCAAGTTGCCTGAAACCCAGGTGACCGGTCCGTGGCACGTCCTTGTCGAGTGCGCCCAAACTGAAGGCGAAGAATCGCGGCAACGCTAGTCCGCTGTCCCGCGACATTCCACTCGCCGCAGTAGACTTTTCATCAGCCATGACATTTCACATTTCGTATCCCGCAGAGCTGCCCGTTTCCGAGCGCCGCGAGGACATCATGGCGGCCATTGCCGCCAACCAGGTCACCATCATCGCCGGCGAGACCGGCTCGGGAAAGACCACCCAGATACCCAAGATGTGCCTGGAACTAGGCTTGGGCGATAACGGCCTGGTTGGCCACACCCAACCCCGCCGGCTGGCAGCACGAACCGTGGCGGAACGCATTGCCGAAGAGCTCGGCGTCGAGATCGGCGAAGAAGTAGGCTTCCAGGTCCGATTCACCGGCCACGTCAGCCGAAACACCAAGGTCAAGCTGATGACGGACGGCATCCTGCTGGCAGAGATCCAACGCGACAAGCTGCTGCGCAAATACAACGCCATCATCATCGATGAAGCCCACGAACGCAGCCTCAACATCGACTTCATTTTGGGCTATCTCAAGCGGATCCTCCCGCAACGCCCAGACCTGAAAGTCATCATCACCTCGGCCACTATCGATCCCGAGCGCTTTGCCAACCACTTTGGCACGCCGGAACAGCCGGCCCCGATCATCGAAGTCTCGGGCCGCACCTTCCCGGTGGAAATCCGCTACCGCCCCCTCTCCCAGCCCAAGGACGACCAGGACGACGCGTCCGACGACGAACTTGAGGAAGATCGCGATCCCCTGGATGCGGTCTGCGACGCCGTCGACGAACTCGCTGCCGAGGCTCCTGGCGACATCTTGGTCTTCTTCTCCGGCGAGCGCGAGATTCGGGACGCTGCGGACGCGCTCCAATCCCGGATCCAATCGAATCGGAAACTCGCCGGCACCGAGGTCTTGCCACTTTTTGCCCGGCTCAGCCTGCAAGAACAGCATCAGGTCTTCCATCCCGGTTCCAAACGTCGGATCGTGCTGGCCACCAACGTCGCGGAAACCTCACTCACCGTGCCGGGCATCAAATACGTGATCGACACCGGCACCGCCCGGATCTCGCGGTACTCGCACCGTACCAAGGTCCAGCGCCTGCCCATTGAACGAGTCTCACAGGCCTCAGCGAACCAGCGGTCCGGACGCTGCGGACGCGTCTCCGACGGTATTGCCATCCGTCTCTACTCCGAAGAGGACTTCGAGTCCCGGCCATCGTTCACCGATCCCGAGATCCTCCGCACCAACCTCGCGGCCGTCATCCTGCAGATGACCGCCATGGGCGTGGCCCGCGGGCCCAAGGACGTGGAAAACTTCCCCTTCGTTGAACCGCCTGAGTCTCGAGCCATTAACGACGGCGTGACGCTCCTGCGCGAACTCGGCGCCTTGCCCGCGGCCCAAGCGAGCAACGCCCAGGGCGGGTCGAAAAGCAGTGGCCTCACCGCCGTCGGGCATCAGCTCGCCCAACTGCCCGTGGATCCTCGGCTGGGCAGGATGATTGTGGAAGCCGGGAAGCGCGGCTGCGTCCGTGAAGTGATGATCCTCGCTGCGGCCCTGACCATTCAAGACCCACGCGAGCGGCCCACCGACAAGCAACAGCTGGCAGCGGAGAAGCACAACCGTTTCAAGGATGAGAACTCGGACTTCACCGGCTTCCTTAACCTCTGGAACTACCTGCAGGAAAGGCAGCAGGAGCTCTCCTCTTCAGCCTTCCGTCGACTCTGCCGCAACGAGTTCATCAACTACCTGCGAGTGCGCGAATGGCAGGATCTCTTTGCGCAGCTCCGCCAACTGGCGCGACCGCTGGGCATCAGCCTCGACAACAATCGCGAGGCGGACCCGGTGGGCAACCACGAGGGCATCCACATCAGCCTGCTCTCCGGGTTGCTGAGTCATATCGGCATCCTCGACGAACGCAAGCGCGAGTATGCGGGCGCACGGGGAAGCCGGTTCGCGATCTTCCCCGGCTCCGCCCTGTTCAAGAAGTCGCCAACATTCGTGATGGCCGCAGAACTGGTCGAAACCAGCCGACTCTGGGCCCGGGTTGCTGCTCGATTCGACCCCCTGTGGGCCGAGCAGGTGGCCCCCGACCTGGTCAAACGCAGCTACAGCGAACCGCACTGGTCAACCCGGCAGGGCTCAGTCATGGCCTACGAGAAGGTCACCCTCTACGGCGTCCCCATCATCGCCCAACGTCGCATCAACTACGGCCGGGTGGACCCGGTGCTGGCCCGTGAGCTGTTCATCCGGCACGCACTGGTTGAAGGCGACTGGAAAACCAACCACAAGTTCTTCCACCGCAACCGTGCCCTCCTGCTCGAAGTGGAGGAGCTGGAGGCGCGGATGCGGCGCCGTGACCTCATGGTGGACGACGAGACACTGTTCGATTTCTACGACGCCCGCATCGGCGCCGATGTAGTGTCCGAACGGCACTTCGACAAGTGGTGGAAGGACGCCCGCAGGGACCATCCGGATCTGCTGGACTACGACAAGTCACTCCTGATCAGCGACGATGCGGATGACCTCGACGATTCTGCATATCCGAAAATCTGGCTGCACAAGGGCTTCGAATTGCCTCTGAGCTACGAGTTTCATCCCGTCGCGCCCGGTTCGGCACCCAATCCCTCCGACGGCGTGACCGCCGAGGTGCCGGTGCTCTTCCTGAACCAGTTGGATGACGCCCCGTTCCGCTGGCTGATTCCCGGCCAACGGGTGGAACTTGTGACGGCGCTGATCAAATCGCTGCCTAAGCAGATCCGCAAAAACTTCGTTCCGGCGCCGGATGTGGCCCGACAAGCCACCGCCATGTTGGAAACTGACTTCGACCCCGCCACCGATGAGCTTGAAACTGCCCTGGAACTCGCCCTCCGCAGGCTTCGCGGCGCCATTGTGCCGCCGGGGTCTTGGAATTGGGACGCGATTCCGCCGCACCTGCGGGTCAGCTTCAAGGTGGTGGACAGCAGTGGCAAACTCGTGGGCGAGGGCAAGGACCTCCCGGCGCTCCAGGAACAGCTGGCACCTGCAACCCGCCGGGCAATCGCCGAATCGCTGGGCGCCACGCCTGCCACCACAGCTCCGGCGGGCGGCAGGAAGAAGCACGTGTCCGACGGCGGCACACCCGCGGGCGGGCGAGCGCAGAACGCTGCGGTACAGGGGTCTCGGGAAGGAAATTCAGGAGTCCACGGTTCGGGGCCACAGCCGCAGGTTACTGCTTCCCAGGCCGGGATTGCCGAGCAGGATGGCCTGACCGAGTGGACGGTTGGCACCCTGCCACAGGAAGTCAGCAGCGTAGTCAAGGGACACACCGTCACCGGCTACCCGGCGCTGGTCGATTCGGGCACCGCAGTTTCGCTGCGCGTCTTCCAGACTCCCACCGAACAACAGACAGCGATGCGTGGCGGCGTCATCCGGCTACTTGCCCTGCGCGTCCCCGCCCCCGACAGGTACGTGCTGGAGCACTTGAGTAACAACGAGAAGTTGACGTTCAGCCAAAATCCGCACGGCTCGGTGTCTGCGCTCATCGCCGACTGCGCGCTGGCCGCCGTGGATAAGCTCACGCCAGTAGCGTTGCCCTGGGACAGGACTAGTTTCGACGCACTCTACGAAAGAGTCCGGGCTGAGCTGATCGACACCGTCTTCAGCGTCACGGCCGTGGTGGAGCGCATCCTGGCCAGTGCCCGCAGGATCGAGAAGCACCTCCGGGAAAGCACCAGCCTGGCCCTGATCAGCGCGCTGAATGACATCCGCAGCCAGCTGGAAAACCTGGTGTTCCCAGGTTTCGTGGCACAGACGGGCTACGCGCAGCTCAGCCAACTGCCGCGCTATCTGGCAGCGATCGAGAAGCGGCTGGAGCGGCTGCCCGGCAACGTCCAACGCGATGGACTGGGCATGGCCGTGGTGCAACGCCTTGAGGATGACTACGACGATGCCGTGGCTGCCCTCCTGCCGGGGCGGCGAGCCGGCCATGATTTAACCCAGGTGCGCTGGATGATCGAAGAGCTACGGGTGAGCCTGTTCGCCGTCGAACTCGGCACTGCTTATTCCGTGTCGGAGAAGCGCATCCGCACCGCACTCAACAAGGCGCTGGCGCCGGCCTAGTTTGCCGGCACCGCGTCCCCGTGCCCGGCGTCCCGGAGCCCTTGCCGCAGTTTCTCGGCATTGGCATCGAGGACGGCCGGGTCGGGGTGCTGGTCTACCGTGGCAAAGTCGTAGTCGGCCATGCTGTGCGAGGGCCACACGTGGACGTGCAGGTGGTTCACTTCGTAGCCCGCTACCAGCAGTCCGGCCCGTGGCGACCCGAAAGCCGACACCTGCACGGCCCCGATCTTCCGGGCCACTTCCATCACCTGCGCCAAAGTCTCGGGTGATGCGTCCGTCCAGCGGTCAACTTCCTCCACAGGTACCACCAGGGTGTGGCCGTCAGCCAGCGGCCCGGTGGTCAGGAACGCCGCCACCTGCTCGTCCCGCCAGACGAAGCGGCCGGGGATCTCCCCGTTGATGATCTTGGTAAAAAGCGTGCTCATGCGTTTGCCTCCTCGGCAGGTGCCTGCAGGGTGCTGGTGTCCAGCACGAATCGGTACTTCACGTCGCCCGCCACCATACGCTGGTAGGCCTCGTTGAGCTGCGTCGCTGCCACTACTTCGATGTCCGATGCAACACCATGCTCGGCGCAGAAATCCAGCATTTCCTGCGTTTCGGCAATACCACCGATGGCCGATGCCGTGTAGCTGACGCGGCGTCGAAGCAGAGCTCGCGGCTCCACCGGAGGCATCGGCTCTGCCGGCAGACCCAACTGGTACAGGGCACCATCCAACCGGAGCGCACCGAAATACGGGGTGAGGTCATGCGGAGCGGCAACGGTATCGATGATGACGTCGATGCTCCGGTCCTGCGCCGCCATGGCTTCGGCATCCCGCGACAGCACCACCAGATCGGCTCCCAACTCCACGGCAGCCGACTCCTTGGCTGCGGAGGTAGTAAACACCACCACCCGCGCGCCCATGGCTTTTGCCAGCTTCACTGCCATGTGCCCCAGCCCGCCGAGGCCAACTACGCCCACCACGTCCCCAGGCTCAACGTCAAAGTGCCGCAACGGAGAAAACGTGGTGATGCCGGCGCAGAGAAGAGGTGCAGCAGCGGCCGGATCCAAGGATTCCGGCACCCGCAGGACATACCGCTTATCCACGACGACCGAGGTGGCATAGCCGCCCTGGGTGGTGACATCGCCGTTTCGCCGGTCCCTGGCACCATACGTCCCGGTCATGCCCCGCTCGCAATATTGCTCCAGGCCGTTGCGGCAGCTTTCGCACTCCCGGCAGGAATCAACAATGCAGCCGACACCCACCCTGTCGCCAACAGCAAAATCGCTGACTCCAGCTCCCGTCCGCCGGACAGTTCCCACGATCTCGTGGCCAGGCACCAGCGGGTACGGACGTTCGCCCCACTCCCCCCGCGTCGCGTGTACGTCGGAGTGGCACAGGCCGCAGAACTGGATGTCAATCTCGACGTCGTCAACCTGCGGTTCGCGCCGGTTGACGGTAAGCGGGACAAGGCCGCTGTCCGCGGACGTTGCGCCGTACGCAGCAGCCAGCCGGCCGCCGTCGGACGTGGGGCTGATGATCTGGGCAAGCGGCGGTGGCACGGGGCGTCCGGGAGTCATGGCTTGACGCTACCCTCATGCCCGGCGTCGATTCCACTCGACCTTGAGGGCTCGGCGAGAGCGCCGTCCGGCTCGCTGCCGGTGGCCACCGGCAGTTCGGGCCGATTTGACCATTCGGAGAAAGATCCCGGATATAACGCCGCCGGAAATCCGGCGATCTCCAGCGCGGCCACCTGGTGCGCGGCGGTCACACCGGAACCGCAATACACCCCCAGTGGCGCGTCATCGCGAACGCCCAAGGCGTCGAACCGCGCACGCAGCTGTTCGGCAGGCAGGAAGTGCCCTGCCGCGTCCAGGTTTCCCGACGTCGGCGCGCTGACGGCGCCCGGAATGTGGCCCGCGCGCGGGTCAACGGGTTCGTGCTCACCCCGGTAGCGTTCCCCGGCTCGAGCGTCGAGGAGAACGCCGTCGGCTGACCATCCCGACGCATCGGACGCGTCCAGTGTCGGCATGCCGCCGCTGGACAGCTCAACGGTGCCCGGTGTCGCGATGACTGGCCCGGCCACCAGCGGATGGCCAGCATCCCGCCACGCCGACAGGCCGCCGTCGAGCATCAACACCGAGTCAACACCGGCGTTCCGCAGCATCCACCACAGCCGGGCCGCCGCCATGTTGCCGCTGTCGTCATACGCCACCACCGTGTCACCTGTGTTGACACCCCAGCGTCGGGCCGCAGCTTGGAACGCGGGCACCGAGGGCAGTGGATGCCTCCCCCGGCCCTGGACGCTGGCGTCGGCCAGCTCCGTTGCCAGGTCCACAAAGATGGCTCCGGGCAGATGGGAAGCCAGATAATGCTCATGGCCTAGCGGGTCCCCCAGCGCCCAGCGGACGTCAAGCACCACCGTGCGCTGTCCAGTCTCGAGCCGATCGGCCAAGTGGGCCACGGTGATGAGCGGTTGCATTGAACTCCTTCGATCATGCTTGGCGGCTAGCTTCCACTTTAGGGTCCTGCCGTGGGCAGTCGCACACTGGTCCGCAGGTAGGCTGATCCGGTGATGAACGAACCCAATGCATCCCCCACCCGCGACAGCACCACCAGCTCGGAACGGGAGTGGGCAGATCACGCCATCCGCACCATCACAGCCGAGAACAACCGGTCCGCGGATACCCACCTGTACTCGATCCCGCTGCCCACGCAGTGGGGAATCGAGCTGTATGTCAAGGACGAGTCCACGCACCGGTCCGGGAGCCTGAAGCACCGGCTTGCCCGCTCGCTGTTCCTCTTTGGCTTGGTCAACGGCTGGATCAAGGAAGGCACCACCATTGTGGAAGCCTCCAGCGGCAGCACGGCCGTTTCGGAAGCCTACTTTGCCCGGCTGCTCGGCTTGCCGTTTGTGGCCGTCATGGCCAGCAGCACCAGCCCCGAAAAAATCGCCTTGATCGAGGACTTTGGCGGCTCGTGTGTGCTGGTGGAGCACGCCTCAGAGGTCTACGCAGCGGCCGAAAAGGTCGCTGCAGCAACCAACGGGCACTACATGGACCAGTTCACCTACGCCGAACGGGCCACAGACTGGCGCGGGAACAACAACATTGCCGAGTCCATCTTCCAGCAATTGAGCATGGAACAGCATCCCGTTCCGGAATGGATCGTGGTAGGTGCCGGCACCGGAGGCACCAGCGCCACTATCGGCCGGTACCTTCGGTACCACAACCACGCCAGCAAACTGCTGGTTGTCGACCCGGAAAATTCCGCGTTCTACCCCGGCTGGTTGGGCGCTTCCGAACCGGCAGGCCTACCCTCCCGGATCGAAGGAATCGGCAGGGCACGGCTGGAGCCCAGCTTCGTGCCGTCTGTGATCGACGCCATGATCCAAGTCCCCGATGCGGCTTCCATCGCCGCCATGCGGCACCTCCACGAGCTGGCCGGGTTCCACGCCGGCCCGTCCACCGGCACGAACCTCTGGGGCGTCTGGCAGACCATCGCCGGCATGATCGCGGAAGGCCGCACCGGCAGCATCGTCACGTTGATGTGCGACGGCGGTGACCGTTACGCTGGCAGCTACTTCAATGAGGGGTGGCTGGCGGCCCGACAGCTGGACCCCACCCCGCACCAGGCAACGATTGCCGAGTTCTTCGCCACCGGTAGATGGCCGGCAGCTGGGGTTTAGACTTCCCGCCCAGCAACTCCCGCCTAGACCTCCACTGCCTCACCGGCGGCCAAGTGCCGGTACGCCACGCCATACTTAGCGCCCAAGCGTTCCACCTGCGACTCGACGATCTTCAGTCCGTTTGGGTTGAGCAGGGCATCGTGGATCTGGAAAGCCTGCGGGGCCCGGACGCCAATGACGAAGTCCACCACCTCCGACATCTTGCTCCACGGCGCGTGCAGCGGCACCAACAAGGTCTTCACACTGATTCCGTCGGGAATGATGAAGGAATCCCCAGGGTGGTACACGTTGTCATCAACGAGGTAGCCAATGTTCGCCACCACGGGAATCTGTGGATGGATGAGTGCATGCTGCCCGCCGAAGCTGCGGATGCTGAAGCCGGCGGCATCAAAAGTGGAACCGGGCGTTACGGTCTGAATCCGAATGGCCGCACCAGGGGCCGCGGCCCGCAAACTTTCCGCTACGCCAGCCGGCGCATGGACTTCAAGCCCGGCGCTGGCAGCCAAAGCTTCCGTCACCGCAGCCACATCAAGATGGTCAGCATGTTCGTGGGTGATCAGGACCGCCTCCGCACCGGCCAACGCTTCGGTCGCTTCGGAGAAGGTGCCGGGATCAAGGACCAACACCCGGCCGTCCTTTTCGAGCCGAACGCAGGCGTGGGAATACTTGATGAGTCGCATCTGGCCAGCCTATGGTCCGTTACCACCACTGTCCACGGGCCTGTCACTGGTAGCCTTTAACGTTGCCAGTACTCCTCCGGAAGGACGTCCCCATGCCCCACGGCACCCAGGCAGACGCCGCTACGCCCTCCCCAGCAACTGGTGGCAAGGAACAACGCGTCACCAAGCAGCGGAAGGCTGTCAGCGCCGCACTGGACGAGCTCAACGATTTTGTGAGTACCCAGGAGCTGTACCGGATCCTGCAGAACCAAGGCGATTCCGTGTCATTGGCTACCGCCTACCGGATCCTGCAGTCCCTCGCCGATGACGGCTTGGTCGATGTGCTGCGCAACGGCGACGGTGAGGCGGTCTACCGCCGCTGCGCCGTCACCGGCCACCACCACCACCTGCTGTGCCGCAACTGCGGCAAGGCCGTCGAGGTGGAAGCACCCGCCGTCGAGACCTGGGCTGCCCGGACCGCAGCGGAACACGGTTACACCGAAGTGGCGCACACCGTGGAAATCTTTGGTCTCTGCCCAGACTGCACCAAGCTGAAAGCTGCCGGGCAGCTGTAAGACCGCTTCACTAGCGCGTTGCCAGCACCCGGCCGTTCAGGCCCTTTTTAGCCCGCACGGCACCGATCACCCGGCACACCACGTAGATCAGGAACGACAACGTGGTGACGTAGGGACTGATGGGGATCCGGCCGCCCAGTGCCAGCAGGATCCCGCCCACCGTGGCCACCACGGCAAAGGTGACGCTCAAGACCACCACCGCCACCGGCGAGGACGTCACGCGCAGGGCAGCAGCCGCAGGCGTGATGAGCAATGCCAGCACCAGGAGCGCGCCCACTACCTGGATGGACAGGGCCACGCTCACGCCCAGGAGCACCATGAACACCAGGGCGAGGGTGCGCACGGGAACGCCGCGCGCCTCAGCCAACTCGGGGTCCACACTGGCAAAGTTCAGGGGCCGCCAAATAGCAGCCAAGGCCAGCATCACCACCACGGCCGTGCCAGCCAAAGCCTGCAACTGGACTGAATCGACGGAAACGATCTGCCCCGTCAACAAGCCGAACTTGTTGGCCGTCCGGCCCTCGTAGAGCGAGAGGAAAAAGATTCCCAGTCCCAACCCAAACGGCATGATCACGCCAATGATGGAGTTCTTGTCCCGCGCCCGGACGCCCATGAGGCCCAGCAGCAGCGCGGCGGCCACGGACCCAATCAGCGAACCGAACACCACATCGGCACCGATCAGCAGCGCAAACGCCGCCCCGGCGAAGGACAGCTCAGAGATGCCATGGACGGCGAACGCCAGGTCCCGCTTCATGACGAACGTTCCCACCAGTCCGCCCAAGAGTCCCAGGACTGCCCCAGCCCAGATTGAATTCTGCACCAGCACCAGGAGTTCACCGTAGTTTTCGAAGCTGAAGATGGCCCCGAGAATACTGTCGAGATCCATCAGGCAGCCTCTCCGGTGACACCGTCAGTGTCGGAGTGGTGGTGGTGGGTGGTGGCATCGGGAAGTCCCACCACAACGATCCTGCCGTTGGCGTGAATGACTTCGACGTGGCTGCCATAGAGCTCGGACAACACCTCGGTGGTCATGACCTCTTCCGGCGGACCCACCCGAAACCTGCCACCGGCGAGGTACAGGACCCGGTCCACGTAGTCGATAATCGGGTTGATCTCGTGGGTCACGAAAACCACTGCACTGTTTTCCTGGTGGCATTGCTTATTGATCAGCGCACTGACCGCCTGCTGGTGATGCAAATCCAGGGACAGCAGCGGCTCGTCGCACAGCAGGACTTTGGGGTTGGTGGCCAGGGCCTGGGCCACTCGCAGCCGCTGCTGCTCGCCGCCGGAAAGCTGCCCCACCGGTACCTTGGCGTAATCGGAGGCGCCCACCAACTCGAGCAGTTCATCGATGCGGCGATTTACTTTGGTGTGGCCCACCCGAAGTCCCCAGCGGTGGCCATCCACACCCAAACCCACCAAGTCCCTGGCGCGCATGGGGAGGTCAGGGGCGAACGATTTCTGCTGCGGGATGTAGCCGATCAAGTTGCTTCCCCGTTCCACCGGCAACCCGCCGATGGTGACGGTCCCCTGATGCAATTCCTGGAGCCCCAGCAGCACCTTGAGGAAGCTGGTCTTACCGCTCCCGTTGGGTCCCAGCACAGCGAAGAACTCGCCGGGCTTGATGGTGAGGTCCAGGTCCTCCCACAGCGCCCGCTTACCGAACTTCAGGGACGCCCCGGAAAGGCTGACCACAGGTTTCAACTATTTTTCTCCAGAATTTTGCTGACGTTTCCAACATTGTCTGTCATCCACTGCAGGTACGTCTTGCCCTCAGGCAGGGTTTCGGTGAAGTCAACGACCGGAACACCGGCAGCGTCGGCGGCTTTCTTCAGTGCCTCGGTCTGCGGTCCGGCGGTCTGTTCGTTGTAGGCCAGGAGCCGCACCGAGCCCGAAGCGACCAGGTCCGTTGCTTCCTTCAGTGTCGCCGGCGGCACGTCAGAGCCCTCCTCGATCGCTGCCGTGTACGCCTCGGGGGTGACATTGACCAGCCCAGCTGCCGCGAGCAGGTACAGCGGCACAGGCTCGGTGACGGCTACTTTGTCATCCTTGGCGGTTGTCTTCAGCGTTTCCAGCGTACCCGTAATTGCTGCCGCGGCGGTCTTGAAGCTAGTTGCGTTTGCCTCAAACGTGGCCGCCGAGGCTGGCTCCAACTCAGCGAACTTGGCGGCAATACCGTCGGCGACCTTCTCCATGGCGGGCAGGCTGTACCAGACGTGTTCGTTGAAATCGCCGTGATCGTGGCCGTGATCGTCGGCGGCTTCCGTGGCGGTGGCCGTAGCACCTGCGGTGCCGGACGACGCGTCGCCGTGGGCGCCGTCGTCGTGCGCGCCCTCGTGCTCAAGGCCGGAAAGTTCGACGGCGTTCAGCACAGTGCCAGCGGCACTGTCCTTGGTGAGGGTGGTGAGGAAGTCGTCGTAGCCGCCGCCGTTCTCGATCACCACGTCTGCCTTGGACACCGCCAGCCGATCCTGGGCAGTCGCCTCATAGGAATGCGGGTCCTGGCTGGTCTTGGTGATGATGGCGGTGACGCTGACCTTATCGCCACCGATGGCCTGCGCGATGTCGCCGTAGACGTTGGTGGAGGCCACGACGTCGATCCCATCCGACCCGCCCGAAGCGGGTGCGGGAGCCGGGGCGGCGCAACCGGCCAGCAACAAGCTGGCCGCTGCGAGAGTGGCCACGGATAGACGGGCTGCGACGGATCGGCGCACGGGAAACCTCACTTTGAAACGGCGGAAAGAACCCCTCAAGCGTACATCTAAATAGGAATCATTCCTATTTAGATGTACGCCGGGCACCGAGCGTCAGGGCTCAGGCGTCATTCGATTGGCCCAGCCGCCTGATTCCAGTGGCCTGGGTAGCGTCGCGGATTTCGCCCACGAGTTGTTCAATAACGTCCTCCAGGAACAGGACTCCCTGGGTGGTGCCGCCGGGTCCAATGACGCGGGCCAAATGCAGCCCTGAGCGCTGCATCACGGACATTGCCGTTTCCACCTCGTCGTCCATGGCCACGTTCGCGAGGGAACGGACCCTGACCTCGGCGATCGCCGTGTTGTATTCCTCGTCGGGAATGGACAAGACATCCTTGACGTGAAGGTAGCCATACAGGAGTTCGTCGTCGTCCAGCATGGGGAAGCGGGAAAACCCCGTCCGGCTGACTGCCTTCTCGAACTCCACCGGGGTGGTGCCCGCCTTCAGCATGACCAGATCCGAGACGGGCACCATGATGTCCGCGGCTCGGTAGTCAGAGAACTCGAGGGCACCGGTGATGAGACCCGCATCGTCGACCACCAGTCCGTGCCGGGTGGACTCCTGCACGATCGATTGCACCTCCTCGAGCGTGAAGGATGAGTTGACCTCATCCTTCGGCTCGATCCGGAGCAGTTTCAGGATGTGGTTGGCGGTCCAGTTCAAAACCGAGATGACGGGGTTCACCAGGCGGGCAATGAACATCAGTGGCGGTGCCAGAAACAGGGCCGCCTTGTCCGCAGCAGACACGGAGATGTTCTTGGGTACCATTTCGCCGAAGGTCACGTGCAGGAACGTCACCAGGATCAGCGCCACCACGAAGGCCGCAACGTCGGCAACCTCAAGAGGAATACCAAGGGCTCCCAACGGCACGGCCAGGAGATGGTGAATGGCAGGCTCGGCGACCAGCAAGATCAGCAGCGAACACACCGTGATGCCAAGCTGCGCGCACGCCAGCATCAGCGACACGTTTTCCATCGCCTTCAGCGTGGTCTGCGCCCGCTTGGAGCCCGCCTCGGCCAGCGGCTCAATCTGGCTGCGTCGGGCGGACATGATGGCGAACTCGGCGGCGACGAAGAACGCGTTACCCAGCAACAGCACAGCCAGCCAGAAGATCCCGGCCCAGTCGCTCATGGTCGCGTCCCGTCGTCGTGCGCAGTCTGCTGGGCCGCGGGATTCGCGCCCGTAACAGCCTGCTCGTTTGATTCGGGGTCGGCGGGCCGGAAGTAGATCCTGTCGATCCTGCGACCGTCCATCCGGGTCACGCTCAGCGTGCCGCCAGCGACGTCCACGGTGTCTCCCACGGTGGCAATTCGGCCCAAAATGCTCATCACAAATCCGCCCACCGTTTCATACGCAGATTCGTCCGGAACAACCAGGCCGGGAACCTGCTCCGAGACCTCGTCGGGGCGGAGAAGGCCGGGGAAAAACCAGTCTCCGGAAGCGCTTTGCAGCACACCGGGACGGGCCTTGTCATGTTCGTCAGCCACCTCGCCCACGATTTCCTCGACCAGGTCCTCGAGGGTGGCGATCCCGGCAGTTCCACCGTATTCGTCCAGAACGATGGCGAGCTGCAGGTTGCCCTCCCGGAGCTCAGCCATCAGCGCATCAAGGTGGATGGTCTCCGGCACGCGCAGGACGTCCGTCATGATGGCACCGGCCTGGAGCTTCTGCCGCCGATTAGACGGCACGGCTACAGCCTTCTTGACGTGGACCAGGCCGCGGATGTCGTCGGGAGAGTCGCCAATGACGGGGAACCGTGAGTACCCGGTCCGACGGGCTGCCTCCACGATGTCCGACACGGGCTGGTCGGCGTCGATGGTCTCCACTCTGAATCGCGGAGTCATGACGTCTGAGGCCGTGCGAGTGGAGAAGTTCAAGGTGCGGGCCACGAAGTTGGCGGTACCGGCGTCGAGCGTTCCCATGGCCGCCGAGCGGCGAACCAAGGATGCCAGCTCCGACGGCGTCCGGGCCCCGGAAAGCTCTTCCTTGGCTTCAAGGCCGAAAACATTGAGGACCCGGTTGGAAAAGCCGTTAAGCAGCACAATGGCCGGCTTGAAGATGGCGGTGAAGATCAACTGCGGGCGGGCCAGCGCACGGCCGACTCGGAACGACAGCGCGATCGCCATGTTCTTGGGAACCAGCTCGCCCAAGAGCATGGAGAGCAGGGTGGCCAGGATCATCGCCAAGGCAAGGGACACCCCACTCACGGCGATTTCGGGAAGCCCGACGGCGGCCAACGGGCCCTCGAGGAGGCGGCCCACTGAGGGTTCCATGACGTAACCGGTGAGCAGCGTGGTGAGGGTAATGCCCAATTGACAGCTGGAAAGCTGGGTGGACAGGGATTTGAGGCAGGCCAACAAGGCCACCGCCCGCGTGTCACCTTCATCGACTGCGCGCTGCACGCTGGGCTGGTCAACGGCGATGAGGGAAAATTCGACGGCCACAAAGAACCCGGTCCCGGCGATGAGCAGGAGGCCTGCAGCGAGGAGAAGCCATTCCATTCAGGAACGCCCCAACTGTTGGTCGAGCCCACGCACGTCGGCAGAAACTAGATTCTGGTAGGGGTGCTCAACCTGTGGGTGATGGGCGGATTTTCGGGGTTTGCCGGCTCTGCGGGTGGACTGCGCGGTGCTGTGATTCTTGCTCCGCTGACAGCCCCCAGGCCGGCACCTAGATTTACTGTCCATAAGGCCTTCAGTCTACAGGAGGCACCAGGAGGGTTTGACGCGCACGTAGAGCTCCTGAGCACGTCTCCTCAGGGTTCCGAACGCGCCATTCGAAGCGGCGAATCGGGCGCCCCGAAACGTTGACGGACGCCACATGAATTGCGTCACCACAATTGGTAGTTAACAGAGAATGATTACTAGACTTGCAAAGGTCTGGGTTCAGAGGACGCAGAAACTGGTTCCAACGACGTGCCGATGCACCGTGGGGCCGGAGGGACATCAAACTCATGGAAGAGGCGTATTTCAAGTGCCAGAGCAGCCAAGCCACCGTCTACCAGAGGAATTTGGCGGAAACGAGTGGCTCGTGGACGAACTGTACGAGCAGTACCAACAGGACAAGAACGCCGTTGATTCCAAGTGGTGGCCGCTTTTCGCTTCCTTCGAGGATGGGCCTGCGTCGTCCAACGGACACGCTGCCGACGTGAACCCGGCTACTCGGGAACTCCCGGTCGTCAAGGCTGCCGCTCCCCCGGCGCCTGCCGCTCCTCCTGCCGCCGCGGCCCAGCCTGCTGCCCCGGTCGCAGCCGCACCTGCAGCGGCTCCCGCTGCGCCCGCTGCGAAGAAGGCCCCCGCCACTGAAGCGCGCGACGGAGGCCGGAAAGTCGGTGCGGGCAATGGCGCCCAGCCCATCCCGGCTCAGCTGCCCAAAAACGTCAAAGCCCCTACCGCGCCAGAAGAGGACGTTGTCTCCGTCCTCCGCGGCCCGGCAAAGGCCATTGCCACCAACATGGTCTCCAGCCTCGAAGTTCCCACGGCCACCAGCGTTCGTGCCATCCCCGCGAAGCTGCTGATCGACAACCGAGTCGTCATCAACTCGAACCTCGCCCGTGCCCGCGGTGGCAAGGTGTCCTTCACGCACCTGATCGGCTACGCCGTCATCCGTGCACTCTCGCAGTTCCCTTCCATGAACGTCTTCTACGACGAGATCGACGGCAAGCCCTCCGCCGTCCAGCCAGCCCACGTGAACTTCGGCATCGCCATCGACATGCCCA
This sequence comes from Arthrobacter ulcerisalmonis, assembly GCF_900609065.1. Taxonomy (GTDB): domain Bacteria; phylum Actinomycetota; class Actinomycetes; order Actinomycetales; family Micrococcaceae; genus Arthrobacter; species Arthrobacter ulcerisalmonis. Next base: position 17,674 of record NZ_UXAU01000030.1, read on the forward strand.
AACCCGATGGCACCCGGCTCCTGATGGTTCCCAACATCAAGAAGGCCGAAACCCTCAACTTCGCCGAGTTCTGGCACACCTACGAGGACCTGATCAAGCGGGCCCGCGCCGGCAAGCTCACCGCCGATGACCACCAGGGCACCACGGTATCGCTGACCAACCCGGGCGGCATTGGCACCGTTCACTCTGTGCCCCGGCTTTCCAAGGGCCAGGCTGCGATCATCGGCGTCGGCGCCCTCGACTACCCCGCTGAATTCCAGGGTGCCAGCGAGAAGATCATCGCCCACAACGCGATCAGCAAGGTCCTGACCTTGACCTCCACCTATGACCACCGCGTCATCCAGGGTGCAGGCAGTGGCGAGTTCCTCAAGCTGGTCCACCAGTTGCTGCTCGGTGCCCAGGGTTTCTACGACGAAATTTTCGAATCCCTGCGCATTCCGTATGAGCCCGTCCGGTGGAGCCCCGACCTGCAGGTCGACCCGGCAGACCAGATCAACAAGGTTGCCCGGATCCAGCAGCTCATCCACTCTTACCGGGTGCGCGGCCACCTGATGGCGGACACCGATCCGTTGGAGTTCGTCCAGCGCAAGCACCCGGACCTGGACATCCTGACCTACGGCCTCACCTTGTGGGACCTCGACCGGGAGTGGCCCACGGGTGGCTTCGGCGGCAAGCCGATGCTCAAGTTCCGCGACATCCTGGGCGTCCTCCGCGACGCCTACTGCCGCACCACCGGCATCGAGTACATGCACATCCAGGACCCTGCCGAACGGCAGTGGTTCCAGGACCAGCTGGAGCACCCGTACTCCAAGCCGAGCCGTGAAGAGCAGCTCCGGATCGTTTCCAAGCTCAACGCTGCCGAGGCGTTCGAAACCTTCCTGCAGACCAAGTTCGTTGGCCAGAAGCGGTTCTCCCTCGAAGGCGGCGAATCGCTGATTCCGCTGCTCGACGCCATCATGTCCGACGCCGCCGACGACGGCCTGGACGAGGTTGCGATCGGCATGGCCCACCGCGGCCGCCTCAACGTCTTGACCAACATCGCCGGCAAGACCTACGCGCAGGTGTTCCGCGAATTCGAGGGCACCCAGGATCCGCGCTCCGTCCAGGGCTCTGGTGACGTCAAGTACCACCTGGGCACCGAGGGCACCTTCACGTCGGATAACGGCAAGGAAACCAAGGTCTACCTGGCTGCCAACCCGTCACACCTTGAGGCAGTCGATTCTGTCCTCGAAGGCATCGTCCGCGCCAAGCAGGATCGCCTGGACCAGGGCGAATCGTTCCCCGTTCTGCCCATCATGGTGCACGGCGACGCCGCTTTCGCCGGCCAGGGCGTGGTAGCGGAAACGCTGAACCTTTCGCAGCTGCGCGGCTACCGCACCGGTGGCACCATCCACGTGGTGGTCAACAACCAGGTGGGCTTCACCACCGCGCCGTCCTCATCCCGGTCATCGACGTACTCCACTGATGTCGCCAAGATGATCCAGGCACCGGTGTTCCACGTCAACGGCGATGATCCCGAAGCTGTGGTCCGTATTGGCCAGCTCGCCTATGAGTTCCGCCAGCGGTTCCACAAGGATGTTGTCATCGACATGGTGTGCTACCGGCGTCGTGGCCACAACGAGGGTGATGACCCCTCGATGACCCAGCCGCTGATGTACAACCTGATCGAGGCCAAGCGTTCCGTCCGTAAGCTCTACACGGAATCGCTGATTGGCCGCGGTGACATCACCGAGGAAGAAGCAGAGCAGCTGCTCCGCGACTACCAGGAACGGCTGGAGCGCGTCTTCGCGGAAACCCACGCCGCCCAGACCTCGCCCATCCCCATCATTACCGCCGACTCAGCAGCCGTCTCAGGCCTGGAGCGGCCCATCGCCCAGCAGTCCGACAGCGGCATCAACTCCCCCGCGTCCACTGCCATCTCGAAAGAGACACTGGCCCGGATCGGCCAGGCACACGTGGACGTCCCCGAGGGCTTCACCGTGCACACCAAGCTCAAGCAGCTCCTGGAAAAGCGCGAAGCAATGTCCCGTGAAGGCGGGATCGACTGGGGCTTCGGCGAACTCGCAGCGTTCGGCTCGTTGATCATGGAAGGCGTCCCCGTCCGGCTTGCCGGCCAGGACTCCAGGCGTGGCACCTTCGTGCAGCGGCACGCCGTCTTCCACGACCGCGCCAATGGCAAGGAATGGCTGCCCCTGGGCAACCTGTCCGACAACCAGGCAAAACTGTGGATCTACGATTCGCTGTTGTCCGAATACGCAGCCATGGGCTTCGAATACGGCTACTCGGTGGAACGCCCCGATGCCCTGGTTCTGTGGGAAGCGCAGTTTGGCGACTTCGTCAACGGCGCCCAGACCATCATCGATGAGTTCATCTCCTCCGCCGAGCAGAAGTGGGGCCAGCGTTCCTCGCTGGTGCTGATGCTCCCGCACGGCTATGAAGGCCAAGGACCGGACCACTCCTCGGCTCGGATTGAACGCTTCCTGCAGATGTGTGCCGAGCAGAACATGATCGTGGCGAACCCCACCACGGCCGCCTCGCACTTCCACCTGCTGCGTCGTCAGGCGTACAGCCGGCCGCGCAAGCCGCTGATCATCTTCACCCCCAAGCAGTTGCTGCGCCTCAAGGCCGCTGCCTCGTCGGTGGAGGACTTCACCACCGGAACGTTCCTCCCGGTCATCCCGGACCACGAACCGTTGGTGGCAGACACCGTCGAACGTGTCCTGCTGGTTTCCGGCCGCCTGTACTACGATCTGCTGTCCACCCGACAGAAGACCGAGGACAAGACCACCGCGATCGTCCGCGTTGAGCAGCTGTACCCGCTGCCCAGCGAAGAGATCGCCGCGGAGCTTGCCAAGTACCCCAACGCCGAGGTTGTCTGGGCGCAGGACGAGCCGGCAAACCAGGGCCCGTGGCCGTTCATGGGCCTGAACCTGCCCGATGCACTGGACCGCCGGGTGCGCTTGGCCTCCCGTCCCGCCTCGGCCTCCACGGCCGCAGGCTCCATGAAGCGCCACGCCGCTGAGCAGGATCTGCTGCTCAAGCAGGCCTTCGCGAAGAAGTAGATCCAAGCCGACCTGCCCGGCTGGACGTCGAAATGCCGACTTCCCGCCGGGCAGGTCTGTTTAATGGAACCAACGCTGCTATACAGGACCAACGCCGCTTATTGGTTCTGACGCTGCCATGAACCACCGCATCATGGCTGCCATGTCGGACAGCGGCTAGCGGCCAGGCACAGAAGTGAAGAGGAACGTGTGGAAGACAGGAAGCTGCGCATCGCAGCAGTAGGCGACGAATTACTGGCAGGACTCGGCGACCCCCGGGCGCTGGGTTGGCTGGGACGGGTGCTGGCGCGCACGCCCAAGGACGGCGTCGTGCTCGAAAGCTACCCACTTCCCTGTCCGCAGGAAGGAACCGAGGCGCTGGCGGCGCGCTGGTTCGAGGAAGCGGGCCGACGTTTCAGCCCGGAAACCGAAAACCGCCTGGTGATCGGCCTCTCCGGCCGGGACACCGAGTTTGGCCTTTCCACTGCCAGGAGCCGCCTGAATCTGGCCAACATCCTGGACACGGCCTCGCAAAACCGCATCGAGGTTTTTGTTGTTGGCCCGCCGCCCACCCTGGATCCACTCCAGAACCGCCGGCTCGATGAACTGAACACTGCCTTCGCTGACGTGTCCACGCGGCGCAAGCACCTGTACGTGGACACGTTCTCGCCGCTCCTCAACCACGAACAGTGGCGCCAGGACCTGGCAGCCAACGGCGGCACCCCTGGCCAGGCCGGCTACGGCCTGATGGCTTGGCTGGTCCTGCACCGTGGCTGGTTCCAGTGGCTGAAGATGGACGCGCCCGAATAGGCTGGCCGCCAGGTAGCCAGGGCACCGAAGCTACCTGGCGCCGTTGACTCCCCCGTCCCGGCGCCGATACGTTGAATCGACCGCACACCAACTCTCCGCTGGAGGAGCCATGTCCGATCAGACCTGGACCATCACCGAACCGCAGGCCGTCAGCCTTGATGACGTGACAGCGGTGAAACTGGGCATGATCAGCGGTCGCTTCGACATCCGCCCGCATGCGGAGCCCGGGATCCTGGTCGACATCAGTGAGGTGATCGGCGATCCTGTGGCCATCTCCCGCGTGGGCAACCACGTGGACATCAGGCACCAGCTGCACGGGCCACAAGGCTGGCTCAAGAGCCTGATGGAGACGGTGAGCCACGCAGGGGCCAACTCCGCGGTGATCCACATCTACTACCCCACGGACGCCGTGGTGGACCTTGAGGTAGGGACCGTCAGCGGTGACGGCGCCGTTGTGGGCCTCACCGGCGTGATCCGGCTCAATACCGTCAACGGGTCCCTCACTGCCGATCACACCCGTGGTGAGCTGCACATCAATACTGTCGGCGGCGCGGTGTCCGCCACAGACCATTCTGGTGTCCTCACCGCAAAGGCTGTGTCCGGCGTCGTAGATGCCTCTGGACCGATGACCCATGTCAGGGCGAGTACCGTCAGCGGAGACCTGATCTTTGGGCTCACCGGCCAACCCCAAGACATCGGCACCAACGCCGTATCGGGGAACGTGACCATCACCCTGCCCGCGGACGTCGGGGCAGATATCGTGGCCAAGGCCGCCAGCGGTGCGGTGGTGATCGAGAATCAACACTTCGCCCAGGTCACCGGAACGGTGGAAACGATTCTTGGCCCAGATGACCAATTGACCCTCATCCGCACCAACTCGGTCTCCGGCCGGACAGCGATCCTGCACGAATCCTGATGCACGGTGCTGGGTAACAGCGCCAGGACCTTGCCCAGGTCATGTGCCAGTCGCGGTTCGCGGGCACCAAGATCATGTGCGAGACTTGAGGGCAGCTCTTTTGAGTACAACAGTAAGGAGGCCAGCTATGAGCAAGCGTGCACGCAAGCGTCGTGACCGTAAGCGTGGCGGCGCGAACCACGGGAAGCGCCCCAACACCTAGGCAAATGCCAGGGACTACGGTTCAAGTAAAGGACCCCGGAAGCCAGATGGCTTCCGGGGTCCTTCGCTTTTAAGTTCTTACTGCTTAGGCGTCTACCGGGCGAATGGCATGGATCTTGTCGAGAATGGCGTTCTTGAGGTTTTCCGGAGCCGCTTCCTTGCAGGAGCGCTTCACCAGGTTGCGAATGACGCACTCGAGATCGTACTGCTCGGTGCATTCAGGACAGTCATCGAGGTGCGTCTTGATCTCGGCAATATCTTCCCTGGTCAGGGCACCATCAAGGTACTCGTAGATGCGTTGCATCCTGCTGTCGTCGCAGTCGCCCAATCCCTGGCAGTCGCTCATTTCGTTTTCTCCTGTTGGTTGCTTTCTGCCGGGTCCGCAGCGGGAACGGCCGTTTTGAATCCGCGCTCGGCGGCGTAACCGCCCAGCATGTCCCGCAACATTTTCCGGCCGCGGTGGAGCCGTGACATCACTGTGCCGATAGGCGTGTTCATGATGTCTGAAATTTCCTTGTAGGCGAAGCCTTCTACATCGGCGAAGTACACCGCGAGACGGAACTCTTCCGGAATTTCCTGGAGCGCTCGCTTCACATCGGAATCGGGCAGGTGGTCCAAGGCTTCGGCCTCCGCCGAGCGGAGCCCGCTGGAGGTATGCGATTCGGCCCGGGCCAACTGCCAGTCCTCAATGGTGTCCGAGTTTGACTGCAGGGGTTCGCGCTGACGCTTGCGGTACAGATTGATGTACGTGTTGGTCAGGATGCGGTACAGCCAGGCCTTGAGGTTGGTCCCCGGCCGGTACTGGTGGAACGCCGAGAACGCCTTGGTGTACGCCTCCTGGACCAGGTCCTCCGCGTCAGCGGGGTTCCGGGCCATCCGCATGGCCGCCGAATACAGCTGATCCACGTACTGCATGGCGTCACGTTCAAACCGCGCACGCCGCTGGTCGGTACTCTCAGTAGCGACGTCGACGCCGGCATCGGCCGATTCCGGAGCGGCAGGACTCGCCGCTGCAGCCTCAGCCGCGGCAGGTTCCGGAGCAGCCGCTTCGGTGTTAGCTGGGCTGGGCGCAACAGTGTCAGCTGCCGTCGTGCCTGAGCCAGCCGCCGTCGTGCCTGCCTGGTTTTGGCTGCCTTTGGGCGAGCTGGACGTTGCCTCGTACATGGCCGATAGGGCCGGATCCACAGTGTTCATTGCGGTCAAGTCTAGTGTCAGCCGCTGGGGCTGGGCCGAGCCGTACTCGGGCGCGTCCGCGGACAGCGCTGCAAGGACCACTGGACCGGACTTTCCGGGTTCAATCAACACCTTCGCCAAGGCCCATCTCCGCTCCGTCTGGGGCTGCCCGGCGTCTCCGGACCCGTTTGCAACAACCCTTGGCCTTCGGCAAATATTCCCCAAAAGTGCAAGACTAGAACGGACTTCCGCCGCATACGGCGCGGTTGGTCCACCCAGGAGGAAACCCATGTCCTTTATCCGCACGATCGCCCGGCCCATGCTGGCCTCCAGTTTTGTTGTGGCTGGCGTGGACAAGCTCAAGAATGCCGATGACACGGCGGAGCACCTTTCGCCGCTGCTTCGCAAAGCTGCCGCGTCCCTGCCGTTCAAGGCAGACGAGCGCGCCCTGGCCCGCGTTATCGGTGGCACGCAGGTAGGCGCCGGCGTGCTGTTTGGCCTCGGCAAGTTTTCCCGTTTCTCAGCCGGCCTCCTGACCGTCATCTCGCTCCTGAACACCTTTGTTGAGTGGCGCAGCGCGGACATCAGCACCAAGGTTGGCCGTCAGGACCGCCGTAACCAGCTCCTGAAGAACGTTTCGCTTAGCGGGGGCGCCTTGCTGGCCGCCGTCGACACCGCAGGCAAGCCCGGCCTGGCCTGGCGTGCGGAACACCTCGCGTCCGATGCCAAGAAGAACGCCTCGCACCTCGCAGCGGACGCTCGGGCCACCACCAACAAGGGACTCCGCAAGGCTGACAAGGCAGTACGCCGCGCCGTAGACCAGGCAACGGGAGCCTAAGCGCACCATGACCACCGCTGCACACCAGGCCGAGACGCTGATACCGCATTGGCCAGCACCGTTCGCCACCCGGCCCGTTGACGCCACCGTCACGGTGCCAGGTTCCAAGTCGTTGACCAACCGGTACCTGGTGCTTGCGGCGCTGGCAGATGGGCCGTCGCGCCTCCGGGCTCCACTGCACTCGCGGGACTCCGCCCTGATGATCGAGGCGCTGCGGAACCTGGGCGCCACCATCACCGAGGTTCCCGGCGAGGGCGCCTACGGCCCGGACCTTGAGGTGGTGCCGCTGGATCCCAGCGCACCTGCGGCGGCAGCGGCGATCGATTGCGGCCTGGCGGGCACCGTCATGCGGTTTGTTCCGCCACTGGCGGCTCTGCGGCAGGGAAACAGTACGTTCGACGGCGACCCCCACGCCCGGCAGCGGCCCATGGGAACCATCATTGAAGCCTTGTCGGCGCTGGGTGTTGCAGTCAGCTCACCGAGCGGTGGTACCGCGTCTGCCCTGCCATTCGTGGTAGCAGGCACGGGCCAGGTCCCCGGAGGGCACTTGATCATCGATGCGAGCGCCTCCTCCCAGTTCGTGTCGGCGTTGTTGCTGGTGGGAGCCCGATTTACCGATGGCCTGCACCTGGAGCACGTTGGCAAGCCGGTGCCCAGCCTCGACCACATTGCCATGACCGTTGCCGTGCTCCGCGAGGCAGGCGTGGTGGTGGACGACTCCGTGCCGAACCATTGGCTCGTCCAGCCGGGACCCATCCGCGCCTTCGACAAGACCATTGAGCAGGATCTTTCCAACGCCGGCCCCTTCCTCGCTGCGGCATTGGCCACCGGCGGTACTGTCCGGATTCCTGGCTGGCCGGTCAACACCCAGCAGGTAGGTGACCTCTGGCGCGACATCCTCACGGAAATGGGTGCCACTGTCACGGTGGACGACGGCGTCCTGACCGTAACGGCCGGGTCCCGGATCAAGGGCGGTGACTTCGCCGACACCAGTGAGTTGGCGCCTACGGTGGCTGCGCTGTGCGCACTCGCCGACACCCCGTCCCGACTCACCGGAATCGCGCATCTGCGCGGCCACGAGACGGATCGGCTCGCCGCGCTCGTCACCGAGATCAACCGCCTGGGCGGCTACGCTGAGGAGACCAGCGACGGCCTGGTGATCCGTCCCGCGACGCTGCATGCCGGCGTCGTGCATTCCTATGCCGACCACCGGATGGCTACCGCGGGCGCCATCTTAGGCCTGGCCGTATCCGGGGTGCAGGTGCAGGACATTGCCACCACCGCCAAGACCATGCCTGACTTCCCCCGGCTCTGGGCGGACATGCTGGCCCAGGGCGGCGCCGCCGATTTGGGCTCGGAAGGTGCACCCGTTGGCCCGCAGCACTGATTCGTGGGACGAGTCGGACGTCCGGATCCGGCCCAGTAAAAAGGGCTCCCGACCCCGCACCAAGGACAGGCCCAGCCACGATGACGCCGTCACCGGGCGCATTATCACCGTGGACCGCGGCCGGTACACCGCGGTAGTGGCTGAGGATACCGATACCGAGCGCGTGGTGATTGCTGCCCGCGCCCGCGAGCTGCGGCGCAACCCGGTCGTAGCTGGCGACTTCGTGTCCCTGGTGGGGGACGTTTCCGGTGAGCCGGACACGTTGGCGCGGCTGGTTAAAATCCAGGACCGGCGGACGTTGCTTCGCCGCTCGGCAGACGATACTGATCCGATCGAGCGGGCCGTGGTGGCGAACGCCGACCAACTGGTCATTGTGGTGGCAGCTGCCAACCCGGAACCGCGCACCGGCTTCATCGACCGGGCCCTCGCCGCGGCCTACGACGCCGGCATCGAGCCGATTCTTTTGATCACCAAGGCTGATGTCAAGGATCCTGCGGAGCTACTCGCCAACTACGCGCACCTAGATTTCCCCGTCATCATCTCCAAGACCGCCGACAACAAGGCCTCCGGCATCGACGCCCGCTCCGACGACGGCCTCTCTGCGCGGCTGGACCTTGAGGCCGTCGCCACTCTTCGCGCGTTCCTCAACGGCAACGTCACCGTCATGCTGGGCCATTCCGGCGTGGGCAAATCAACAATGGTCAACGCCCTGACAGGCGCCGAGCGGGCCACCGGTGGCGTCAACGCGGTGACGGGCCGTGGCAGGCACACCTCGTCGTCGGCGCTTGCCCTCCGGCTTGCCGATGCCCCAGCTGGCAGCTGGATCATCGATACGCCGGGGATCCGCTCCTTTGGGCTGGCCCTGGTTGATCCGGACAGAATCCTGAGGTCCTTCCCGGACCTCTCCCCCGGGACTGACGAGTGTGAGCGCGGCTGCAAGCACACAGCGGCCGCCGTGAAGTGCGGACTGGACGCATGGGTGGCCAGCGGCGATGCCGGACCCACCGGCGCAGCCCGGCTGGCATCATTGCGTCGGCTGCTTGGTGCTGATCCGCGGCTCGAGGCACAGGAGACCAAGGAACTCGGCAGCATCAACTGACGCGACCGATCTCCCAGCAGAACCGGCGCCAGACGGTAGTTTGGAACCATGATCCAAGCTGCTTCAACCTACAACGATGACCTGCGCCTGGCGCACGTGCTGGCCGACTCCGTCGATGACCAGACCATGAGCCGCTTCAAGGCCATTGACTTGCACGTGGAGACCAAGCCGGACCTGACGCCCGTCACGGATGCAGACAAGGCCGCGGAGGAATCGATCCGGGGCCAGCTGTCCCGTTCACGTCCCCGCGACGCCGTGCTCGGGGAGGAATTTGGCAGCAGTGGACATGGCTCCCGCCGCTGGATCATCGACCCCATTGATGGCACCAAGAACTTCGTCCGCGGTGTGCCAGTGTGGGCCACCCTGATCGCGTTGGTTGATGAGGGCGAACCGGTGGTGGGCCTGGTCAGTGCTCCTGCACTTGGCAAGCGCTGGTGGGCCGCGAAGGACATGGGCGCCTACATGGGCCGCTCACTCGCCTCGGCCACCCGTCTGCGGGTCTCGAATGTTTCCACACTGTCTGATGCCTCGCTGTCCTACTCGAGCCTGAGTGGCTGGAAGGAACGCGGCAACCTCGATGAGTTCCTCGGCCTCACCGAGGACGTCTGGCGGACCCGTGCCTACGGCGACTTCTGGTCCTACTGCATGGTGGCCGAGGGTTCCGTTGACATTGCCTGCGAACCTGAGCTCAACCTCTACGACATGGCTGCGCTGGTCCCCATCGTGACGGAAGCCGGCGGCCGCTTCACCTCGCTGGAGGGTGCTGATGGCCCCTTCGGCGGGAATGCACTCGCCACCAACTCGATCCTGCACTCGGAAGTACTGCAGCGCCTCAATCCGGGGCTTGACGACCTTCTCTAACTCGCTCAGCCAGCGGCGCCGCCACCTGTCCTAAGCTTGTTCGCGAAACCTGACCCTCAAGGTTCTGAGCCGCGAACAAGCCTGGGACTGCCGGGGCCACACCGTCATATTCCGCTTAACATTCCTTCTGGCCTTCGAACCAGCCCGCGGAATGTCCTAGTCTTTTCATCAGGTCACGAGTGCCAGCGCTAAACCCCGGTTTGCTGGCCGGCAACCCTCCATTCGCGGTGGGGTGCCCCGGGTGACGACCAGGCCGGTCCGGATTGGATGCGGCAAGCGCGGATTCCCTGGTGGGAGTCCTACTGACGTGAGGTCTCCATGACATCTATTGCTGTGCTTCCCGCTGCCCCTTCGCACACCAGCAACCAGGCAAGCGTCCTGCTGGACCAAAGCATTGCCACCCGCCCCTTGGCGGCTGTGACCGGCGCCGAGATCCAGGCCCCGCTAATCACCGGAGGCCAGGTAAGGTACGCCAACCTGGACTATGGTGCTTCGGCCCCGGCGCTGTCGGTGGTCTCCGCCTACCTGAACGAGATCCTGCCCTACTACGCCAGCGTGCATCGCGGCGCGGGATTCGCCTCCCAGATCAGCACGTCTGTTTACGAAAACGCCAGGACGATCGTCCGCGAATTTGTCGGTGGACGGCCCGACGATTCGGTTATTTTTACGCGCAACACTACTGATTCGCTCAACTTGCTGGCAGGCTGCCTGCCCACCGTGAACGGGGTGCCCAGCGGCGACGTGCTCTATTTGGACATTGAACACCACGCCAACCTGCTCCCGTGGCAGGCCGTCCCGCACCGCAGCGTGGTGGCGGCGGACACCATCGCCGGCACCCTCGAGGCAGTAAGGGCTGAGCTGGAGGAAGGTGGCGTCACCCTGCTGGCCGTCACCGGCGCCTCCAACGTCACGGGTGAGATCCTCCCCATTGGTGCCCTTGCCGCCCTGGCACACCAGCACGGGGCACGGATCGTGGTGGACGCCGCCCAGTTGGCCGCGCACCGTCGCGTGGACATCAGCGCCGAAGATATCGACTACGTTGCGTTCTCGGGACACAAACTCTACGCACCCTTCGGCGCCGGCGTCCTGGTGGGGCGCTCCGACTGGCTGGATGCCGGCACACCGCACCTCGCGGGTGGCGGAGCTGTGAAAGAGGCAAGGCTCGACGGCGTCAGCTGGGCCACCGGCCCGGCACGGCACGAGGGCGGCTCACCCAACGTCCTGGGCGCCGCAACGCTGGCGCGCGCCACTCAGGTGGTGGCTGCTCTGGACCTCGAACAGTGGCACGCACACGAGCAGGCTATCCGGTCATTCCTCGTGGCGGGGCTTGAGGGCATTGACGGCGTGAGCGTCCACCGGATTTTCAAGGACACCGTGGCCGAGTCCGACACCATTGGCGTGGTGAATTTCTCCGTGGCTGGCTACGACCCCGGGCTCGTGGCGGCGTTCCTGGCCGCCCAACATGGCGTGGGCCTACGGGACGGCCGATTCTGCGCCCACCCGCTGTTGAAGCGTCTTGGCCTGCCGTCGGGCTCGCTGCGGGCAAGCTTCGGCGTTGGCTCCCGGCTCGAGGACGCAGAGCGGCTCCTGGCGGGGCTCCGTGCGTTGCGAAACACGGGCCTGGGCTGGGACTACGTGGTGGACGCTGGCCGCTGGGTGCCAGCGAACGACACCCGTACCTACCCGCACTGGGCACCCAACACGCCGGGAACCGCAGGCGCTGCTCCCTGCGTCACCGACTGAGCCGCAGGTATTCGGCCGGGGATACGGTAAATTCAGGTGGTATTTGCTGGGCCTGAATGAAGGAGATTCCACGTGGCACGGGGTGGCCCGAAGCTGGGGCAGGGACGGCGCGAAGAACTGGGGCAAAGTTTCCAGGACGGCGGCGAACGCTATGAGCAGGTCAGGCCCGGGTATCCGCCGACTGCAGCAGAGTGGTTGATCCCGCACGCAGCCAAGGACGCGCTCGACGTCGGCGCCGGCACCGGGAAATTCACAGCCTTGCTTCTTGAACGCGGGCTCGTGGTCACCGCCGTGGACCCGTCGGCCGACATGCTGGAGCAGTTGGCGGTTCAGCACCCTGGTGCCGCGGCGGCGTTGGGGACGGCTGAGGCGACCGGCCTCGCTGCGGCCGCGTTCGACGTCGTCAGCGTCGCCCAGGCGTGGCACTGGTGCGATCCGGCGTCCGCCAGCACGGAACTGGCCCGGGTCCTCAGGCCAGGCGGGACGCTGGGGTTGGTGTGGAATCAGCTTGATACGTCGATTCCGTGGGTGCACCGGCTGTCCCGCATCATGCACGCGGGTGACGTCTATAAGCCCGACCACCGACCGGACGTAGGGCCGGAATTCGGCGCCCTGGAGGGCACCGTCTTCCGGTGGAGTGATGCTGTAAGCACTGCGGGCCTGATGGAGCTGACCAAGTCGCGCAGCTATTACCTGCGTGCCAACGCGGCGACCCGGGCCAAGGTGCTGGGAAACTTGGACTGGTACCTTCATGATCACCTGGGGCACTCGGAGTCGGACGTCCTGGAACTGCCCTACCTGACGCTGGCGTGGCGGGCCACCAAGGCCTCACCAGCGGCAGGCCAGCAACCGGTAGGCTTGAACCTGTGAAGACCAGCCCGCCATCGTCCTCGATCGAGGACTACGTCAAGGTCATCTATTCGTTCACCGAATGGCAGGACAAGCCCATCACGTCCTCGCAATTGGCCCAGCGGCTGGGTGTTGCGAACTCTTCAGTCTCCGAGATGGTCCGCAAGCTGAAGGACCAGGGCCTGGTGGACCATAAGCCGTACAGTGCCATCACCTTGACTGCGGCGGGCAGGCGGTTGGCATTGTCGATGGTGCGGCGGCATCGGCTCATCGAAACCTACCTGGTGCAACAACTCGGCTACAGCTGGGATGAAGTCCATGATGAAGCTGAGCTGCTCGAACACGCCGTCTCTGAGACTTTCGTTGAGCGCATAGCTGCCGTGCTGGGTGAGCCGGAACGGGACCCCCACGGCGATCCAATTCCCACGGCCACGGGTGAGGTTTTCATGCCTGACGCGCACCTCATGGGCGAGCTGGATCAAGGTCATACGGGCCGGATCATCAGGATCAGCGACGATAATCCTGAGCTGCTGCGCTACCTAGCTGCCGAGGAAATTGATCTGGATGCCGATGTGGAAGTGGTGGGGCGCAAACCCTTTGGCGGCGCCTTGATGGTCCGGGTGCGGACAGCTGGCCAGATGCGTGACCATGACCTGGCGGACGAGGTCACGTCAGCGCTGTGGGTGCAGAGCGATTCCCCACACGTGGGCTGCCTGCTCACGAAAGACTGACCATGAGCGCAATGCCACCGACTTCTGCGTGGTGGGCAGTCGCTGTTGGTGGCCTGGTTGGCAGTGAATTGCGGTATGGGCTGAGCCTCGTGTTCCCAGACGCACCCGGCGGCATCCCCTGGGCAACGCTCTGCATCAACGTGCTGGGTAGCTTCGTATTGGCCGCCCTGACCACCTACTGGCTTCGACGCCCCCAGGTTTCGTTCTGGCTCCGGGCTGGGCTGGGCCCTGGACTACTGGGGTCCTTCACGACTTTTTCGGCTGTCGTCTTTGCCACCGACCAGTTGGCCAAAGCAGGACTGCACGGAGTGTGGCTGGCCTACCTTGGGCTGTCTCTCCTGCTTGGGCTCGGGGCTGCCGCCCTAGGGTGGCGCATTGGTGGCCGGATACCGCTGAGAGGTGAGCCGTGACCGCCGCGCTGCTCGTAGGACTCTTTGGAGTGGCCGGGGCGCTGCTCCGCTTCGGTATTGATGCGTGGTTCACTGCCCTGGCCGGCAAGCGCGCGGCGGGTGGCGCGCGGACACGCGGCGCGCAGCACTGGCCGTGGGCGACCTTGGTGGTGAACGTCGTGGGCTCAGTGATCATTGGCGCCGCGGCGGGCATCACCTTACGGCTGGGACTCTCCTCGGACTGGCAGCTCGGGTTGGCCACGGGATTGGCTGGCGGGCTAACCACCTTCAGTTCCTGGACCACCGCCACCATCAAGCTGCTGACCGAGCGCCGCTACGCTGCCACTACCGCCAACATCGGCGCGAACCTGGTGCTCGGCCTTGCCGCTGCTGCAGTAGGAATGGCCATAGTTCGGTAGCTGGGCGGACTGGCCTGAACTGAGGCTGATTGTTAGGGCCGCTGGTGCGTCCCTGAATCCCGCCGGGAACCGATTTGGAACACTCACGTAAAGTTGATCCTGATGATCAGCAGACGTGACGCGGCAATTGCCCTCGATGTACCCCTGGAAATGGCCCAACGCCATGGCCTGCCCAAATGGATGAGTGAGGCCGAGCTCGGCTCGATCTTAGACGCCCCTCCCCCGTGGTTGGTGCAGTCCCGCGCCAACCGGACCGGCAAGCGGCCGGTGTGGGTCCACTTGGTGTGCGCCGTCTGTGGCTACGAGGAAGCTGCGCGGCCCAAGAAGTGGTGGCCTGACTTCACCTTTGTTGCCTGCGAGCACCACACCAAGGATGAAGTCCCCGAGCGTCCCACTGGCGCAGTCCGGTCCAAATTTGAGGGCGTTGAAACCCGGTTCGTGGGTGTGGTGGACGTGGCTACGGAGGCCTAAGACGGCTGGCTATGCGCTGGGGTCGGTGGTTGTCCGCTTGAAAATCCACTTCTTATAGAGGAAGTAGTTCCAGACGGTGGTGATGATGGTCGCGGTCGCCTTGCCAACAATGTAAGACCAACCAACAGCGTGGAAACCAGTCACCAGTACTTCCGTGACAAGGATATTGAACACAACTAGTGCCAGGTACTTGGCGGCACTCGTGGCTCCGTGGCTGTCGGAACGGAATGTGAAAAGCCTCTGGAGCAGAAAATTGAAAACGAGGCTGGTGACGAAGGCGATCGGCGTGGCAATAGCCAAATCCACACCGACGACCTCGTGCAGGATGACCAAAAGCCCGAGGTCAAGGGCAAACGAGAGGCCACCCACAAGAAGGAATCGGATCACGGAATGCTCATAGAGCCGGACGGCCAAGGACCGAAACAAGCCCCTCTTTGTGCCTGTTGCCTCGGACGGTAGCGGCGGCGCAGTGGATGCCGCAGCAGCCGCAGATGCTTTATTGGGGCGCATTCGCGCTTGGTACCTTCCATTGGACGCGGAGATTCCGGACAGTAGATAGCCGGGCTCCTAGTAAGATAAATTATCATGAGCATCGCCCCCTCGAAGATTCCCGCGCAGCGGCCCGGTTCCCGTTCCAACAATCGCAAGACGCCAAAACCGCTCAGAATACTTTTTGCGTCGTGGTTGATCTTCGGACTTCTCGGCAGTATCTGGGCCCTCGCATCTCCGATTATGTCCATTCCTGACGAACCAGCGCACGCGATCAAGGCAGCAGCCGTCGCCAGAGGCCAGATCTCCGGCACAGACTCCGGCGTACAGGGCGAACGGCTCACAGTCACCGTGCCCGGGTATATCGAGGCGCTCAATGGTCAAACCTGTTACGCGTCCAGGACCGACCTCACAGCGGCTTGTGCCCCTCCCCTGGACGCCAATGACCGCGGTGCAACATCGGCCCAGACCAGCGCCGGAAACTATAACCCGCTGTATTATGGCTTGGTTGGGCTTGCCAGCCGCGGTATCAGCGGCGACGCAGCTGTTTACGGCATGCGCCTGCTCAGTGTATGGATGTCGGCATTTTTCTTGGCCGCTATGATCTCCAGCGCTTCATCCCTGCGCCGCCATGTGTTGCCCGTTGCTGCCGCAGCTGTTGCCGTCACGCCGAATGTGCTGTTCCTCTCGGCAGGCATCAATCCTAATGCACTCGAGATCGCCACCGCAGGCAGCCTATTCATTGGATTGTGCGCTGTTATGGAAAAGAGCCGGGACCTGTCGACTGCACGGCTCCAAATCTGGCTGGTTGGACTCTCCGGCGCACTGCTGGCCTGCACCCGCCCCATATCGCTGCTCTGGTTGGCCATCGCGGTGGTCTCCGCAGTCCTGGCTTACGGCCTACCCGCCCTTTGGCGTGTTCTTTCATTCAAAGGAACGTTCCTGCCTTTGGGCCTCGTCGTTGCGTCCAGTGCTTTTGCCCTGTGGTGGCTTGTCTCCGCGAAGAGCCTCGACAGCCTCCTGGGCGGCGCGCCGATCCCAGCAGACGTGTCGGCAGTCAGCATGCTCGACCATACATTTATATACGTTCAGCACTATGTCGGAGTGTTGGGTTGGCTGGACACGCTACCGCCCCCCGCCGTTCTCTTCACGTGGGTATTTGGATTTGCCGTCGTCCTATTCACAGGGATGACGTCGCGGCCGGTTCGGGGCCGCTGGTCTGTTGCCCTTCCGACCCTTGTAGTCCTGATCGCCCCGATTGCCCTACAAGCTTCCGTAAGCGAACAGCTCGGCCAGATCTGGCAAGGTCGCTATATTCAGGCCATTCTCGTAGTGCTGCTCCTGGCGTGCGGCGTCGCTGCTCGGTTCCGGCCTATCATGCGGACTCCTCGCACGGAGTCAATCATTCGCTGGAGCATCGTGCTCGGGTCATTGGGCCACGTTTACCTGTTCCTCGAGGGCTTGAGGCGGTACACCATCGGAACGGCAAATGGCCGCGTTAACTGGAGCGAGATGTTCGAACCAGCCTGGCAGCCGCCTCTCACGTGGCAGGGGCTTACACTGCTCTATGTTGCACTCCTGGTAGTGGCCGGAGTCTGCCTCTATCGACTGCTATGCAAACCCCAGCGCCAGCAAGTGCGGCATGCTAGGCCTGCAGGACAGCTGCTCAGTGATCGGGTAGCGGAGCCGGTCGCGCCCACCTCATAGCCTCGCAGGGCTCTGGCGCAGACATGCCGGGGCGGGGCAATTCTCGACAAGGGACGAACGGCACCTTGCTGGCTGGAGGACGCCTCCGAAAAGGGCAAAAAAACACCCCGGTCCGAAGACCGGGGTGTTTTTGTATGAACTCGACTCATCCGTGAAGGATGTCTCGACTCATCACAAAGTGGAGATGGGGGGAATTGAACCCCCGTCCGATGTTGTGTTGTCAGGGCTTCTCCGGGCGCAGTTTGCTGCGGATTTACTCGGCCCCAGCCATGCCGCAAACAGCTGGCTGATCCGGGCCCAGTCATCTAAGAGTCCCGTTTACCCCGATGACGGAGGCAAACAGCAGTGGCTATCTAAATGACGCCAGGATCCGGGGCAATAGCAACCTCGGGCTGACGGACTGTCTTACTGCTTAGGCAGCGAGAGCGAAGTCAGTGCGTTTTGATTCGGCACTTATTGGTTTGCAGAAAGCGTTTACGAGATAATTCTGCATCCTCGGCCCGCTTCACCTGTCGCGACTAACACCGTCGAAACCGATCATCCCCGTATTGTGTTTTCAAACCAGCGGGCAAGCCCACTGGACTACCTATACTAACGCATGTTGCGCCAGGTGCATTCCTGGTCGCGGCCAGGCTTAGCGGCGGCGGTTGCGCTCCCGCATTTCGCGCTGAGCTTCGCGGTTGTCCTGGTGCTCGCGGAGGGTCTGGCGTTTATCGTATTCGCGCTTGCCACGAGCAACACCAATCTCCACCTTGGCCCGGCCGTCAACGAAGTAAAGCTGCAACGGGACGATCGTGAAGCCGGACTCCCGAACCTTATGGGAGATCTTGATGAGTTCCTCACGGTGCAGGAGTAGCTTGCGTCGACGTCGGGCTGCATGGTTGGTCCAACTGCCCTGGTTGTACTCCGGAATGTGGATGGATTCCATCCACAGTTCGTCGTTGTAGAACGTGCAGAAACCGTCCACCATGGAGGCGTGGCCCTCGCGCAGGGACTTCACTTCTGTCCCCATCAAGGCGATACCAGCCTCATAGGTGTCCAGCACCAAGTAATCGTGCCGGGCCTTGCGGTTGGTGGCCACGACTTTACGGCCACTTTCTTTGGGCACGGGGATGCTCCTCAATCTTTACGCTGTTGACCCCGGAGCCTCATGCCGCAGGGTCATACCAGTGTACGGCAGCCTTACAGCAGTCCCATCGGGTTGACGGCCTGGCCGTTGACCCACGTTTCGAAGTGCGCATGGCAGCCGGTTGAGTTACCGGTGCTACCGGAGTACGCGATCAGTTGGCCCTGCGAGACGCGCTGGCCGTTCGAGACCACAATGCTGGCATTGTGGTAGTAGATGGTGTTCAGGGTGTTGCCCTGCAGCAAGCCGTGCGAGATTTTGACCCGCCAGCCGCCGCCGTCGGCCGAATTCCAGCCGGAGCTGAAGACCTCACCTGCGGCAGCCGCGTAAACGGGAGTGCCGCAAGGCGCCCCGAAGTCGATGCCGGTGTGCATGTAGCCTCCGGTGCCGTAGAAATCGATGGTCCCCGGCGGGGTGGCCCGCCAACCAAAGCCGGAGGTGATGGGGACGCTGGACGCGAACGGATGGCGCAAGCCGAAGGCCGACGGCGATCCAACCGGGGGGACAAACGTCTGCACCGGCGGGGCGGGCTGATTCGCCGCGGCGGCTGCAGCGGCGGCCGCCGCCGCAGCTTCGGCAGCAAGCCGGCGTTGCTCAGCTTCCCAAGCCTCGCGAAGTTTCCGGTCGCGCTCTTCGATCTCGGCGGCAACAGCGTTTTGACTTGCCTGCACGCCAGCCAACTGGGCCTGGATACCAGGCTTGGCGGCCTGCAGCTCGGCGTCAAGCCGAGATGTGTCGGAGATCAACTGGTCCACCTGGGCTTTTTTGGACTCGGCTTCGTCCCGCGCAGCTTTTTCCCGTTCCAGGGCAGCGTCTGCCTTGGCCTTCAGGTCCTTGATCTCCTCCTCAACGGCCTGCAACCGGGCCTGGGAGTTGACGTTGGTGGCGTTCTGTTGGGTGAGCTTGTCCATGGCAGCGTTCTGGCTGCGCATTGCCTGGTCGGCCAGGTCCATGGTCTCCGTCAGACTTCCGCCACTGTTGGAGCCAAAGAAGAGCGACAGGTTGGACGGAACTCCGCCGGATTTGTAGGCCTGGGTTGCGATCTGCCCGATCAGCTTTTTGGTGTCGGCGATCTTCTGTTTGTCGGTTTCCATCTGTTGGGTGATCTTGGCTTTGTTTTGCTGGGCCATGTCCACCCGGGCTGACAGCGCTTCGACTTCCCTGACTGCACCGGCTACGCGACCTTGTGCCTCGAGGAGTGCCTGCTGTGCGCCGGGCAGTTGGCCCTGGTAGATCACCAGGTCGCCGGCAGCTTTGGCTATGCGGGAATCGACGAACTCAAGGGACTGCTGGACGCGGGCAGCTTCAGCTTTGAGGGCCTCCTGCTTGTCTTCCAGATCGTCAGCCAGCGCAGCCGGGCCGGACACGGAGAGTCCGGCAGCCATGATGAGGGCAAGGACGCCACCAACAATCCCGGATCGACGGCGCGCCGCACCCGTGTCCTTGGTTCGGCGGCGGAGGTGGTGATCCGAGAGATTCATGGGGATTCCTTGATCGGTGCGCATAGTCAGACGCGCAGGTATCTACGGAGGGTCAGGAGCGAAGATATTCCAGCCAGGCCGGCGCCCAGCAGTAGCAGGGCAGGCGCAAGGATCAGCGTCTGGCTTGAAGAAATAAAGGCAGTGTCCGGGTACTGCTTGGCCATGAAGTCGCCCAGGAAGAAGTGCGCGACAGCCCACAAAGTGGCCGAGGCAAGGGCCGCACCGATGACTGCGGCAATCACACCTTCCAGAATGAACGGCAATTGGATCACCATCTTTGACGCGCCCACGAGGCGCATGATGCCCGTCTCGCGGCGCCGACTGAAGGCCGATAGCCTGATGGTGGTGGCGATCAGCAGGATGGCACAGACGATCATCACCCCGGCGATGGTCACGGCTACCAACGATGCACCGTTCATGACGGAGAACAGCCGTTCGAGGAGTTGGCGCTGGTCAATGACTGTTTCCACGCCCGGCTGGGAGGCGAAAGTCTCGCTGATGATCTGGTACTTTTCCGGGTCCTTCATATTGATACGGAAGGATGCGGGCAGCTGATCGGGCGTTACGGAGTCCACAATCGGCGAATTGGAGAACTGCTCCTTGAAGTGCGAGTATGCCTCCTCCCGCGACTCGAAGGCAAAGTCATTGACGTATTGGCTGACCGCTGGCGACTTCAGAAGAGCGCTGAGGCTGTCCTGCTGTTCCGGGGTGACCGGACCGCCCGCGCAACTGGCCGCCGTCGAGCCGTCACTGCAGAGGAAAACGGCAACCTGGACTTTGTCGTACCAGTACCCCTTCATCTGGTTGATCTGCATCTGGAGCATGCCTGCGGCGCCAACGAAGGTTAGGGAGACAAACGTGACCAGGATGACCGAGACCACCATGGACACGTTGCGGCGCAGGCCGCTGCCGATTTCGCCGAGGATAAATGCGAGCCTCACGGGGCCACCTCGCCCTCAGTGGACGTGCCCGGCTGGGCTTCGTCCCGACCACTGGCATCCTTGAGTCGTCGAGACTGGCCGACGACGGGAATCATCGACGTGTAGAGCGCCTTGCGCTCATCCCTGATAACCACACCGTTCTTGAGTTCCACCACACGCTTGCGCATCTCGTTGACGATGTCGTCGTCGTGCGTGGCCATGACCACTGTGGTGCCGTTCTGGTTGATCTTGTCGAGGACACCCATGATGCCCATGGACGTTGTGGGGTCCAGGTTACCGGTGGGTTCGTCGGCGAGCAGGATGCCCGGCCGGTTGACCACGGCCCGGGCGATGGCGACGCGCTGCTGCTCACCGCCGGAAAGTTCGTGCGGCATCCGGTGCCCTTTGCCGTCGAGGCCCACAGTTTTGAGAACCTCGGGGACGGTGTCGCGGATGACGCTGCGGCTACGGCCGATGACCTGCATGGCGAAGGCAACGTTGGCGAAGACGTTCTTCTGCGGCAGCAGCCGGAAATCCTGGAAGACGACGCCGATGCCGCGGCGGAGCCTGGGAACCCGCCAACTGGAGATCGTGGCGACGTTCTGACCGGCCACGTAGACCGCACCGGAGGACGCCCGGTCCTCTTTCAGGACCAGGCGGAGGAACGTGGATTTGCCCGAGCCGGATGCGCCGACCAAAAAGGCGAACTCGCCGCGTTCAATCTCAAGGGTGACCGAGTCCAGCGCAGGCTGGGCTTTTTGGTCATAGACCTTTGTGACATTCTCGAATCGGATCATGACCCTAAATACCCTGCAGGCATGGCTGATCTATGCAGCCCAGTTCTGCAGCCGGTGCACGGGTTTCGTGTGGGGGATTATGGCCCCGGCCCCTCGACTATACGCAGTGAAGCTGGGATGGAACTCCCAGCTCGGGGCGTGTCGCGCGGTGGAATCGTCCCAGTGGGCGCCTTGTTCTACTTTTCGGCGTTGCGGTTGTCGGTGCGCCAGCGGATGCCGGCATCGATGAAGTCGTCGATCTCCCCGTCGAAAACGGCTGAGGTGTTGCCGACCTCATGTTCCGTTCGGAGATCTTTGACCATCTGGTAAGGGTTCAGGACGTAGGAGCGCATCTGGTCACCCCAGGAGGCTTTGACATCGCCAGCAAAGGCCTTCTTTTCGGCGTCTTCCTGTTCCTTTTTCAACAGCAGGAGCCGCGACTGGAGCACGCGCATGGCCGCAGCACGGTTTTGCAGCTGGGACTTCTCATTCTGCATCGACACCACAGTGCCGGTGGGAAGGTGGGTCAGGCGGACCGCGGAGTCGGTGGTGTTGACCGACTGACCACCGGGGCCGGAAGAACGGAACACGTCAACGCGGATCTCGTTGTCCGGGATCTCGATGGTGTCCGTCTGCTCGATCAGCGGGATGACCTCGACGGCGGCGAAGGAGGTCTGCCTGCGGCCCTGGTTATCGAAGGGGCTGATCCGGACCAGCCGGTGCGTGCCGGCTTCGACGCTGAGGGTACCGAAGGCGTAGGGGGCTTTGACTTCGAACGTGGCCGATTTCAGCCCCGCCTCTTCGGCGTAGGACGTGTCCATGACGGTGGTGGGGTAGCCGTGGCGTTCGGCCCAGCGGAGGTACATCCGCATCAACATTTCGGCGAAGTCTGCGGCATCGACGCCACCAGCGCCGGCGCGGATGGAGACGACGGCCTCGCGTTCGTCATATTCGCCGGAGAGGAGCGTGACCACTTCCAGGTCCTTGAGGGCCTTACGGATGGATTCCAGTTCCGTGGCCGCTTCGCCCATGGAGTCGGCGTCGTCCTCGTCTTGACCCAGCTCAACGAGGACCTCAAGGTCATCGATCCGTGATTCGAGGCTGGTGAGACGTTGCAACTCGGATTGTCGGTGCGAGAGCCGCAACGTGATCTTTTGTGCTGCTGCGGGGTCGTCCCACAGATCCGGCTCCCCCGCCCGTTCGCTGAGTTCAGCGATGTCCTCGCGGAGCGCCTCAACGTCAGTGACTCTCTCGATGGAGGAGTAGGTGCCGCGGAGCGCGCGGATTTCAGCAGAAAAATCAATAGTGGCCATGGTGGTTTAAGCCTACGCTATGTCGCGAAACCGACAGGAATGCTGGACGATTGCGGGTCTCCGTCATCGGGTAAGTTGCGATCGCGCCGTGGAGGTTACGGAGATACTGAATCCGTCCGGGACCAGGAAATTGATGATGGGCGGATGGACGGCGGCCGTCAGAATCACAACGGCGGTTGCGCCGTCTGGTGTTCCAGTTTCACCGGCGACGGCGAGCGCATCAAATCGCTGCGATGCGGGGCTGTTGGCGAGGAATTCCTGGGCGGTATTCCGTACCCTGTCGGCGTTCAGGACAGCGGATGGCCGGCCCGATGTGGCTGCCACCTCACCCAAGGTGAAGCTGTCGGCGGCGGCGATCGCGGCGCCATCGGCCAAGGAAAGCAGCCGCTTGTGCTCTAGGTAAAGGGACGTCACGGCTAACATCACCGTGGCCACCAGAAGGGCTATGGCCACGTAGCCAATGGCAAGGACCATGATCTGCCCGTTTTCGTTGTCCCCGGATTCAGGTGTTGCGAGCGTCATCGGTACCTACCGACCACTTGCGTGGCCGAGGCCTCTACCTCGGTTGCACCAAGCCGCAGGGCGTTGTTGAACGGAATGAAGGGCAGGGGCACTGCAAGCCGGACGGTGAGCGTCACGCTGGAACCAGCTTTGCTGCAATCCGCCGGAGCGCAGCTGGTTTGGACCGTGGCCTGGTCGATTCCGTGCCCAAAGTCGGCGAGCGCCACGGCGACTGCCTGCTCCGCAGCGGCTTGGGCATCGACAGCGCGAGGTTGGGCAACGTAAACCTTGGCGGCCTGGTCGGCAGCACCAACCACCGCGAACGACGCACCTTGGACTTGACCGGCCGTGATGATGAAATACACCAGCGGGACCATCAACAGGACAGACAGAAACGTGAACTCGACAATGGCGCTCCCCTGCTGGTTGTCTGCCTCATCGCCACGACAAAGGACAACCGCGAGCCGACTCCTTCGCGGCTTTCCTGCATTATCAGCGCTGGATGGCAGCATGGCCACGAACCTCAAGTGTTCCTTGCGGGCCAATCAAGCCGATAACCGGTGTGGGTGCCCGGACGATGATTTCAAGGGTGCGCATCCCCTGATACGTGGCCTCCGTTGAGCTGACTTCGGCTGCGAAGTCCTGGTTCAGGGCCGTGCCAATCAACGCCCGGGTCCGTTCCTCGGCGTCGCCAGCAGTCCTGTCAGCCAGGGTTCCGTAGCGTGCCCCCGAAGCCGCAGCGTCGATCAAGGTGTTGCGAACGTGGAGTACGAGCGCCAGCTGCACGATCGCCACGAAGAAGACGGTGAGGAGGCTGCCAACCATGACAAAGTCCACGACGGCGGCGCCAGACTCACTGTTTCGGGCACCGCTGTGCTGGCTGGGGTCGCCGTACTTCTGGGGCTTGCTGTTACAGTTCCGGGCCGGACCACCGTCCTCATTCTGGCCGAGGTGCCCGTTGCCTTCAGCAGCGTCTGAAGGGTGATCGCAGTTGCGGTTCCGCACCGGACCGCCGTCGTACGCTGCACCACTGAACCGGCCCGAGGGCTGACGCATGGCCTATCCGCCCACCGTGTCCATCGCTTGGTTGAACATGGATTCAAGGGCCGGCCCGGCGACCGCAAGAAGCGCAGCTACCAATACAGCGGACATTAAGGTGATCATCACCCACCCGGGCACATCGCCGCGTTCCGACGGGTCATCAGCGGAGTTGCTTGCGGGCATGGTGGCCGAGAGCCGTGCAGAAACGGTGGTGCAGAACGCCAGCATGGCGCGGATTCCGATGTCTTTCATGAGTAGTCCTCTTCTTGGTGGGCGGAGCTGGCAAGGCAGCCATCTCGAGTGGTCTGGTATGAGGTTCCTGGGCGGGCCGTCATCGTCTAGAGCCCAAGATTGATGGCGGCGAGACCAGGGAAGACTGCAAAAATGACTGTCAGGGGAAGGACGCCGAAGACGAGCGGGACCCCACTAGTGATCTTTACCCCTTACTGTTGGCCTCATGAAGCGAGTAGCGGTGTATGTAAGGCAGAGCGAGGACAAGACCGGCGAGGGCGCCGCCATTGACCGCCAGGAGCGGGATTGCCGCCTGTTGGCGGAGGCGAAGGGGTGGGGGGTGGCAATGGTCTACCGGGACAACTCCATCAGCGCGTCCAGTGGCAAGAACCGGCCCGGTTTTGAGCAACTGGTGGGCGACATTGAGCGCGGACAGGTGGACGCCCTGGTGGTGTGGCACTTGGACCGCCTGACCCGCTCCATTGCGGACCTCACGCGGGTCATCGACGCCGGTAAGCCGAGGAACGTGAATATTGCGTCCGTGCATGGCGTCTCCATCGACCTGGGCGACCCTACGGGCATTGCCGTGGCCACCATCCTGGCCGCGATTGCCGCCATGGAGGTCCAGCACAAGGGGAACCGCCAGCGGACCGCGAACGAGACACGCGCCAAGGACGGAAACGCCTACTGGACCCGGCGTCCGTTCGGCTATGACCGGAGAAAGGTTGGAGACAAATTCGAGGTGATCGTCGTGCCCGCTGAGGCTGAGGCGATACGCTCCGCGGCCGCGGCAGTTCTGGCAGGTTCAACAATTGCCTCCATTGCCAGGCAGTGGAACAAAGATGGGCACAAAACGTCGTTCACGCGGCGGGACAAAAATACGAAGGAAGTCGTCCAGGATGGAGGCACCTGGGGCGTCACCCAGGTCCGGCGGCTCCTCATCAACCCGCGCATGGCGGGCCGCCGCATATACAACGGCGAAGACAAAGGGGCCGGGAAATGGGAGGCAATCCTGGATGAGGAGACGCACCGCCGCCTGGAGGAGAAACTGACGGATCCGCGGCGGCGGACCGCGCCCGATGACCTCAACAGCAAATACCTCCTATCCGGGATCTGCCTCTGTTCCGTGTGCGGCGGGAAAATGTACGCCTCCCCCATGCGGACCCAGGGCAAGGAGTGGATGGTGTACCGCTGTTTGGGCGGCTACCACCTCACCCGCCGCTTAGACCTGGTGGACGGCGTCGTGGAGGGGGTTGTCATGGGCATTCTGTCCCGGCCGGACGCGGCCCGGCTATTCTCTCGGTCGGATGATCTCCGCGAGTTGCGGGTGCGGGCTGTGGAGATACGTGAGCGCCGTGACGCCCTCGCGGCCATGCTGGCTGAGGGCCTGCTTTCCGCGGCCGCGGTACGGGAGCAGGCGGGCAAGCTGGGCACGGACCTGGCCGCCGTTGAGGGTGCTATCGGCGCTCACGAGACGCTCAACCCCATGGCCGCTATCGCTGGGGCGGACAACGTCCCGGAACAGTGGGCGGCTCTCCCCCTGGAGAACAAGCGGCAGATCATCCGCGCTCTCATGACCATCACCGTAGAAAAGGCCGGCAAGGGCGTCCGGTTCTCCGCCGAACAGGTACGCATTGAACCAAGATGACAGGCGGCCTTGACTCAAGATCAAGCAAGACGCGCCACGCCGAACAACGAATAACACGGAAAATCGTGTTAATTTGGTCGCAATAGTAGTCCCGCTGTATAGCCTGAATACCTAAGCGGGAGAAACGAACGATCACGTCGAACTCGGCATTTTCACCGCATCACGTGGGTAGGCAGGATTCAGGCCAGTCCAAGTCCCCCGGAGCCAGCGGCAGCTAACTACTGTCCTGGAGGCTTCGATGCCCGAGATAACACCCCGCTACGCGTCCCCGGCCACGGCCGCCAAATATGCCGACGTCACCCCGCGGACCATTCACAACTGGATTTCGCGCGGCCTCCTCACGGCCTACCGCGTCAATGCCAAGGTCATCCGCGTTGACCTGAACCAGGTAGACGGCATCCTCACCCCCGCCGGTGGTGCCCGATGAGCGCCCTGGCGCGCCAGCCGGAGACTGAAACCACACCCGTCCCCATGGCCGAACACGTTCGCCGCCTGGTTGAGACGTGGCCCCCGCTCACCCCGGAACAGTCCGAACGTATCGCCGTCCTGCTCCGCCCGGGCGGTGCGTCAGCGTGACGGCAGAGAAAAGCCCCGGCGCAGCGTCCGGGGCGATTCACCAGCAAGGCGACCAAGCTTTACCTACCCCGATTTTACCGGCCGGAGGCGCCGTTTACGCGGAGGCATTCGACCAATACCGGGACGCCGGATGGGTGGGCGTCCTGCCGTTACCGGCGCGGCAGAAAAAGCCGGTCCCCGCCGGGTACACGGGCCGCGACGGCGGGTGGCCCAGCTACTCGGACGCCTATGACTGGTCCGAACAGTTCCCGGACGGCAACATAGCGCTCCGCCTGCCCGCCGGTGTTATCGGGATCGACGTGGACCATTACGACGGCAAAGACGGCGGCGGGACCCTAACCGCCCTCCAGGACACCTACGGGCCCTTGCCGCAAACCTGGCGGACCGGATCCAGGGCTGACGGCGTCTCCGGGATACGCCTCTACCAGGTGCCGGAGGGCCTCCGCTGGCCCGGGGACCTGGGCAACGGGATTGAGGTCATCCAGACCAGGCACCGTTACGCCGTGGTCTGGCCCTCCGTCCACCCCAACGGCGGTACGTACCGGTGGACCGGGCCGGACGGCGTTATCCGCGCCAGCGGGGTCCCCTCCGCGGCGGACCTCGCACACCTGCCCCAGGCATGGGTTGACGGCCTCACGTCCGGCGCTGCGGAACAGAACGTCACCGCCGCCACCATGGACGGCGCCTCCGTCAACGCCTGGCTGATCGCCCGCGGGGCCGGGGAACCATGCCGCCGGATGGTCCACGCCGCCCAGGGTTACGCCGCGGCGCTCGCCTCCGGGCAACGCTCCAGGCATGACACCGCCATGGAAGCCGCTATGGGCGTCTGCCACCTGGCGGCGGAAGGCCACAACGGAGCGCTGGCGGCCCTGGGCGTGGTCCGGTCAGCGTTCCTTGACGCCGTGGCCGGTGCCCGCACCCGGGAGGAGGCCGCCGCCGAATGGGACCGCCTCCAAGACGGCGCCGTGAGTATCGCCGCCGCCGGTTCCCTGGTCACCGCGGACCCTTGCGCGGATCCGCTCAGCCAACTGGACGGCCTCATCACGCCGGAGGACCGGCCCGTGGCGCTCGCAGAGCTGGCGGCGCCAGTCCCGGTTGCTGAGGCGGCCGCCGCGGCTCCGGACGCCCAGGGCGTGGTGGAGCGCGTCCTCCCGGTAGTGAACTGGGCGGACCGCTGGGACCGTCCCATCGTCCAGGAGTGGATTGTGGAACCGATCCTCCCGGCCCGGCGCCTGGTCGCGCTCTACTCCCCGCCCAAGATGGGCAAGTCCCTGCTCATGCTGGAGATCGCCGCGGCGGTCGCGTCCGGCCGTGAAGTCCTGGGCACCGTCCCCGCACCCCGGCGGGTCCTGTACGTGGACTTTGAGAACGACATTGACGCGGACGTGATCCCGCGGCTCAAGGCCATGGGATACCAGGCAGCGGACCTGGGGCGGCTCGACTACCTGTCATTCCCATCAATGAGCGCTCTGGACACGGAGCGCGGATCCCTGGAACTCATGGCCGCCCTGGACACGTACCGGTCCGAAGTTGTGGTGGTGGACACCGTCTCCCGCGCCGTGGAGGGCCTGGAAAACGAGAACGACACCTGGCTCAACTTCTACCGGCACACCGGCCTCAAGCTCAAGCAGCGCGGCGTCTCGCTGGTCCGGCTCGACCACTCCGGCAAGGACGAAACGAAAGGCCAACGCGGCGGGTCTGCCAAAAGCGGCGACGTGGACGCCGTGTGGCGCCTCTCCACCGTGGTCCCGGACAAAACGTTCCGGCTGGACTGTGAGGCGGCCCGGATGCCCATCACGGAGAAAACGCTCATCTTTGAGCGCCTCCAGGATCCGCTCCGGCACAAGGTGGAGGGTGCCGGTCCGGTAGCCGCGTTCCGGCACAAGGAGGCGGCGGTGGTGGCGTTCATGGACCAGGGAAACCTCCCGCTCGACACCGGCCGTAAGTCACTGCGGACGGCCATGAGCGGCTCCGGGATCACCGCCTCAAACACTGTGCTGGATGCGGCGATCAAGGCCCGCCGGGAGCGTCACGGGATGCCCATACAGGACTCCCTTGAGGGGCTGGTTTAGGTGACCGCGACCCCGCGGTCACCTGCCCTCCAGACCGGACCCAAAAAGGTGACCGTGGACCGCCCGGTCACCCACGGTCACCCACCCCAAAAACCCCGCCAATACAGGGATACAGGGTGACCGCGCCCCTCCGGTCACCCACGGTCACCGGTAATCCCTGGCAGGTGACCGCCGCTCCTCCTCCCTATAGGAGCGGCGTCCCGGTCACCGCGGCCCACAAACGAGAAAACAACCACACAGACACACCCACGGAGGACAGCATGACAAGCAACCATTTCCAAACAACCAAACCGTTTGAGGAGGCCGTGGTAATCCGGCCGGAGGATCTCCGGAACGCGGCCCGCCTGGCCGTAGCGTTCCGCCACCAGGACCGGATGGGAATCGCCGCCCTCCTGGAAGACGTCCTCTCGGCCGCCGCGGTGGACAAAGACGACCGGGCCGTAACGGGCCTCATCTTGGGCCTGGGCCGCATTCTGGGAATGAACGTTGGCGCCCTGGACGAACACACCGACAACGCAGCGACGGCGGGACTCCGCCACCTCATCAATGAGGCAACTCTCACCATCGAAAGCAGGGGCACAAAGTGAACACCAACGAAGTCTGGCCCGTCATGAACGCCTTGAGCACGGACAAGCACACCCTGGCCGTCCAGGCGGTCACCGCCCTGGTGGAGGGTGACCCGCAAGTCGTCAAAATCATCGGGGTTCAGTACATGGACAACCTCCACGCCTCCGGCCTCGCGGACGGGCTGACCATGGGGCAATTCGTGTCGAAAATCCTGGGCCACCAAAGCCATGATGAGTTCACGGTCGCCCTGCTGTGCCTGGCGGCAGACCTCATGGCACGCCAGCGCCACGGCGTAGCCCAAACCCGGTATGAGGCGCTCCGCCGCGAACTGGGACCGAGGGACCTCTGATGGGCGCCAAGCGATTCACCCCAGCCGGTCACCGCCTGGTCATCTCCCCCGGGGTGGACGTTTCCAGGATCGAACTAGCCAAACGGCGGGAGGAACACGAATGGAGCCAATCCGCGGAGGACGAGTTCCACGCCCTCGCCTGTGATGAGCAGGACCGCCTGGCGGAGCGCGGGCTGGAATCCCCCCACTACGCGGGCGCCAGGGTGGTCCTGGTGAGCGTCTTGACGCCGCGCGTGGAGCAGGTGTTAGCCCGGCTGTACCAACTGGAGACGCGCCCCTAGGACGCCCCAACCGGACGCGCCCGCGGGCTGGCTGTTAATCGGCCGGTCCGCGGGCTATTCTGTTTCTGAGGCCACATAGCGGAGCACGCTAAAGCTGTGGAGGCCGGGGCAACCCGGTAACCAGCGAGTAAGTAGCTCCAGTAACCCGTCTCATGCATGACGCGCAAGGCAGATGCCCGCGGTAACCCCGTCCGCTCACCTCCGCGTCACCCCCTCATCGGCGCCAGCCCGTCCCCAAAGGACCGCGGCGTCCCCTCTCACAGCATGAACGGGTAAACATCATGAACCTCAAAGAGAAGCGCCAAGCCGCCCTCAAGTCCGCCACTGAACTGATCGACGGGGCCAAAGCCGGAGGCCGTGACCTCACGGACCAGGAATACCGGCAGGTTGAGGCCTCCGTCGCCGAAATCAAGGGCCTTGACGCGGAGATTGCACGGATCTCCGGCCAGAAGTCCTATGTCCAGGCGATTGCCGACCTGGCGGGACCGCAGGGCGGGGAAACCGACGGCGCCCACTACCTGGACCTCGGCTCCAAAGCCCACGCCACCAGCCTGGCAAACGCCATGAAAGGCACACGCCCGGACGGTACCAAGGCCCTAGTCCCCAACGGCTCCGTGGTGGTGGGAACGCCCATTATCGACAGCACCCCGGTAGCCCTGGGGCGCCCGCTCCGGTCCTTCCTCCAGGCTATCCCGGCGGTTGAGCGGCCCGCCGCCTACTCCTACCTGGCCCAGTCCGTCCGGACCGAAAACGCCGCCGTCGTGTCCAGCGGCAACGTCAAGCCCGTCTCGGTCCTGTCCCTGGTCAAAAAGCCGGGCAAGCTGTCCGTCATCGCCACCCTTTCCGAACCGATTGACAAGTTCGTTCTGGAGGACGCGCAGGCGCTCGACACCTGGATTGGCGCGGAGCTGTCCCAGGCGATCCTCACCGCCTTGGAGGCCCAAGTCCTCAATGGTGACGGCACCGGCGACAACCTCACCGGCCTGGCCAACACGTCCGGGATCCAGCTGTTCACGTCCGCCGCGGGCAACACGGACAAACTGGTGGAACTCCGGAAGGCCCTCACCAAGCTGGAAACGGCTGGGGAGGTCCCCGTCCAGTTCATCCTCAACCCCAACGACTGGGAGGCGCTAACCATCAAGCGGAACGCCTCCGGGGAGTTCGACACCGGCAACGCCATTGACGCGGAAAAGCGTACCGCCTGGGGCATCCCCGTTGCCCTGTCCAACTCCCTGGCCGCAAACACCTACTACCTGCTGGGCGAGGACGCCGCCGTCATCGGGCGGGACAAGGGCGTCGTCACCGAGTGGGGCGTCCCCGGCGACCTGTTCACCCGCAACCAGGTACAGGCGCGGACTGAGGGCCGGTTCAACCTCGAGGTCCGGCGCCCCTCCGCCGTCCTCAAGGGCACTTTCGTCACCGTCTAGACCCCCGTCACGGCCCAGGCAAGGGACCCCCACCACACCCTCACCTCCCCACCCGGGGGTGGGGGTGTACCCATA
>NZ_UXAU01000036.1 GCF_900609065.1 Arthrobacter ulcerisalmonis
AACTCTTCGGGAAAGGCTTTGGGCATGATGAACATCCTTCCACCCGCAAGAATCAAATCCTCACAGGCAAAGTGTCAATCAAACCTTCAGCAGTCCCGTTCGCTTGTGCGGCCTGAGGTGTAATCGTCCGCACCGCATAGGCAAGAAGCCTGACGGTCCCGACAAAGGCAAGCAGGATCGCAAACGAGGTCAGCTGGAAGAGGAACATCAGCAGGGCCACCGCGAGGGTGCCCGTGTACGTCAGGCCAGAGGCCAGGGTGGACGGGTCAGGCATCAATGGTTGCCCCTGAACCTTTCCGCTCCCGGCGCGGACGTGGTGAGGGGACAGAGCTTCTGCACGAGCGCCCGCAGCTGGGCAGACCGGAAGGGTTTGATCAGGTACCCGGTGGCGCCGGCGGCCATGCCGTCGAGCTCGTCACCGGGCTCCGCGTACGCAGTGATCATCAGCAGCGGCGCCGTCGAAAGCTCCCGTATGCGGCGGGCCACATCGTGTCCGTCCAGGTCAGGCAGGCCCAGGTCCAGGGTGATCAGATCCAGGTCCAATCTCCTGGCCGCGCTAAGGTCTGCTGCCCCTGTTGCTTCGGCGTGGACTTCAAAACCTGCACCGGAAAGGATCAGGCCGAGCAGACCCCTAATATCCGGGTCATCTTCGATGACCAGACATATTCCGCGTGAATTCATGTGGTCCCCCCGGCCAATTCCTCTCCATTCTATGGGTCTCCTGTCTCCCTACGCCCCAGGAAGAATCACATCCGGCCCGGCGGTGGGGGAGCGGGCGGGAGGTGCCGGTACAGCGTCGTGCGTTTCAGTCCGGTCTTGGCGGTGATCACGGGCGGAGGGACCGCTGGCCCGGAGTAGTGCAGCGTGTTCGAGCTTGTCAGCATCGGCCACGGACGGCCAGCCGCGGCCGCGTATGTGCAGGCCCAAGGAAAGAAAAGGAGACGGAACCTGACCGGCAGGACAGGTTCCGTCTCCTTTCTATATTAGTGGAAAGAGGCCCCGGCCTGCCTCTAAGCGATCATCTCTGGGACCAGGACGCCAGCGCCCAGGATGCGTTCAGCCAGATCTTCAATTTCCGGTACCAATTGCTGGCGACGTACAGGGTCGTGCTCGTTGTGTGCTCGTTCCACAAGTGAGGAAAGTTCTAGATGAGTCGCATCCTCGTGGTCGAACTCCGGGACCGTGAGGTGCTTGAAGACGTCTCCGACTTGAATGTTCACGGTGTGGCTCTGGATCCATTCCCGTACAACCGGCGAGTTCAGCAGCCCACAGAGATAGTAGGCTACGTCGGCGCTGTCGAACGAGGCGAAATAGACCTTATGGTCGGGAACGTATGGGCGTTCTCCTGCTATGGGGACCTGCGCTGTGCCGACTACGGCTGCATAAAAGTTGCTGGACATCTCCGGCCAAACGACTTTCCATGGCTGGAATGTGTAGTCGCCGACGTTATAGACAGCGTGGTATGGAGCCCCCTTCATCTGGCGGCGATACGTCGAACGATCCTTTAGGAGGTCGCTGAAGTTTGCAAACCATTCCTTGGTCTTACGCAAGCCCGGGGCGCTGATCGCCTGTTCTGCTTGTCTGTAGTGCGCGCCTTGGATACCTGTGTTCGGCACAAATGTGTAGAGACGTTCTGCCGAATTCTGAGGGTTACTCAGCTTCAGGTAGTAGGCCTCAAAATCACCCGCACCCTTGATCAGCGGATACAGAAGGTCCGGCTCGACCCACGCAGTTCTGCGGGCCCCTAGATCCTTGCGGCCAGCATTGGGCCGGCTCGCGATCTGAACGTGTGTGCCGTTGTCTTGGAGCACAGGAACGAAATAGACCCCGTTCAAATCGGCTGTGATGCCCTTGCGGCCGGCTACCCAGGAGCATTTCCCCGCAAGATAGCGCAGGACCTCATGTCTTCCCGGCGCAAGTACACTCCACGGTGACCCGGGAATCAACGGTTCCACCGGCCCTGCGTCGTTCATCGTCGGAGTAATGAGGCCTCGTATGGTCTCAAGTGTGTCTTCCAGTGCAAGCGTTGTTCGAGCCGGTTTACTCCAGACAACGTACGGGACGGGGTATGTTCCGGGAGTGGACGACTTATCGAAGACCGCCACCACCGTGTGATTGGAAGCATCCTTGAAGGGCTTCAGGGACTTGAAATCATCGATCCGTCTGGGCACCAGATGAGGCGAATCAGCGGCCTCGGGGTGGATGACGAAGTTTCGGAAGCCGGACGAAGACGGGTTTTTAAAGATGGCGCCAGTGATGACAAAGGCAAGGCGGCCTTCTACCTTCAGCCACTTATCGGCCACGGTGTAGGTGATCATTGCTGACACATCCAGCTCGTTGCCGCCATGGCGTCCTGCTTCGGAGAATATTCCATAGCTCTCGCAAGTTGGCTTCACGCGCTCCCGGTAGGCATCCGGTAGTTTCGACCAGCGGACCCAGGGCGGGTTGCCGATGACCAGGTCGAACTCTCCTGCTGTCGCTGACCAGAAGAAGTTACGCACAATCCGGAACCAAATGCCGTTCCATTTTTGGTTGTGCAGATCGAGCACGCGTCCATAGGTCCTTTTTAGAGGTGGGCTCCAGGCATCGAGCTCCTCAGGTGAGAGGGAACCGGAACTGACAAGCTTTGAGGAGACATCGTCAAAAGCAGCCCCGGTTTCCACCTCTTCTCCCATAATTTCGAAGACGTGATCGAGACGCTGCCTGTTCATCACAAGCTTGGAAGGGAGCTCGATCTGAAGCCCGGCGTACGAGCTTCCTATTTGATATGTGACGACACCTTCTGGATCTTTCGGATCAGCCGCGGGTGAGTAGATGGCGTCGGCCAGCAAGATCGGCACTTCAAACGATTCCCCAGGTGCATCCCTGAGAAGGTCAGCGATTTCAATCAGAAAGTTCACCCGTGAAATCTGGACGGCCAGCGGATTAAGGTCAATGCCCCAGACGCTGTGACAGAGGTGTGCAAGAGTCTCTTTAGCTGTCCACCCTGCTTCCTGGGCTTCCTGCCTCTTGCGTCGGATGGCTGCAATGAGAAACGCACCGGATCCGCAAGTGGGGTCGAGAACGCGGCCTTCCAACCACGACGGAAACTCTGCGGCTTCCATCGTGAAGTCAACGAGCCAATCCGGCGTGTAGTACTCGCCCAGAGTTTGTCTGAGTTTGCCGGGTACCAGGCCCTGGTAAACATCGCGCAGAACGTCGCGTGTTCTCTCCAAGTGATCGGTTCTGTAGAGGGAAAGGGTTGCCAGAATGCTCCGGATGGAATGGGCTAGGCCGCCTTCGTACTCCGGATCCTTGAGGACATCGAGGTACCAGCTGAAGATGACTTCTTCAACGAAACCGCGGATTCCTGCCTGGAGAAAGATGCCTGATCGCTCGATGTTGTCATCCAGCGCCTTGATCAGCTTGTCATCATCAAGGAGGGCCGCCATTTCCTGAGCCGGATGCTCGATGGACGACAGTTGATGGGCCGAAACGATCTCGGCGGCCAGAAGCTTGACCAAGAAAGAGTTGTAGGTGTGAATGACGAATAGCCTGGCTGAGATGCTGTCGGCCAGCTTGCCGGACCAGGAGAACCCCAGCTCGCGGGTAACGGCCTCGACTTGTAGGCGAGACATGTCAGCGACCTGCCCGTAGAGGGTCTTCCATTCCTCATAGAGCATTTTGATCTTTGAGTTTTCGTCACTCCGCAGTCGCTCGGCCAGGCTATCCGCGATGGCCTGCATGAAGGACCTTGCGTGATCAGACTTGTGGCCGAAATCGTCCAGGAGGTTATCGGCCGTTACAGGGCGACGCAAGTCTGCTTGAAGAGCGGCCATGACCAGTTCGACTGCGTAGGGCGAGAACGGAACCAAGTGTTCAGAGGCAATTTTGCCGTCGCTCACTTGAGCAAAACAGATATGGTCTCCATCAATGGCAATGCCGATGTAATCATCCGTGGGCACCCCAGAAAGCGCAGATTTCCTCGTGATGTAGGGGAGGAGTCGATACTCAGTCGCCTCAACGAATTTCGCACTATCTTTGCGGCCTTGGAACAGACCCGGTGCCTTGAACTCAATGACTACGTTGTTGTAGCTGGAATCTTCGCGTTTCCGTTCCGCGTCCAAGTCAGTCCGGAGGGCGTTCTCCAGAGCTCGGATCCAGGCGAGCCTGACTTCTTCTTCATTCTGCCAACGGCGTCGCTTGCCCTCTATAAGACTGAAAGCCTCTTGAACCGTACTCGCGTCCACCGCTACAACGCCCCTTCATTTTCATCAATAAATTGTTCGCTCTGAGTGCTAGTCGTGGGCCCAGGTGTGAAGTCAAGGCGCCGGCAAAGGCAGCCAGCGAGCCAGCAAACTGAACGGGTCCGAGGACTTTCAATCCGAAGTGACCACTGCCAAAAATCCACAGTCGTCCCGTGCAAGGATACTTCTTCAACCAGCCTCGGCTCCGAAGCCTGAGCTCGCTGGCTGATCATGGCGGATTCACTGTATATCTGCCCACCCGTTGGCAGGCGGCTGTCGGCTGATGCCTACGGCCCGGCCGAGGCCGCCCCCTCCGCCTTAGGCCTGTCCGGTTCAGGACGTACGCCACCCGACCGGGCAGACGGGGCAGTTCCCCATGGCCCAAGACCAGCGCGGCCGCCATGCGGCAGTTACGGGGCCGGCCTTTTTTCAGCAGGGATGAACGCATAGGCGGCGGGCTGGTGGTGCAGCTCGGGGAACCAAACCCGAGGTACCTGTTAGTGTCTACCCCATCTCGACAAACATTGTCTAGATGGGGTAGACTAGATATATAAGAACAACAGAAACACAGAAAGGAAGAAACCAGTGGGAACCATCACTCGCACGGCAGACACCGGGGAAGTCATCACCGAACCCAACCTCCCAAGCGCCGAATGGTGCGACGGATACGACTACATGGACCGCGCAGCCAAACATGGCTGGTCAGCCATGGGCAACTGGGGAGAGGAAGGCTACGACCTCGGGGCGTGGCCCTACGTGATCATGTTCGTGCGCGTCGTTAGGGACGGCGGCCGCCATCTTTACGGCTTCGGGCGTTACGTCGAGGGCGACCTCAGTGCGGACTACTATCGCAGCAAGGAAGCCTGTAACGAGGCCATTAGCCGCCAGGCTTTCTGGTACTGGCACCACGGCCAAAGCGACGGACCCCGGAACCTCCCCGAGACCTTCGAATCTCTGGCCCCCGAGTACCGCGTACCTAGCAAGTACTAGGCGGCAGGCCTCCGCTCATCCGGCGGGGGCCAGCACAAGCCCCGCGAGAGGATCGAATCATGAGAGCAGCAGCGGCCCGAGTCACCAGCACGGCAAGCCCCGGTGCGTGCAGTGCGACATGACCAAAATCGCGCTGGGCAACAATGGCATCAGCTACGACGAGGTAGACCTCACCACCAGCGCCGCAGCACTGGAATATGTGCAGGAGGAACTTGGATACTCGGCCGACCCTGTCGTGGTGGATAACGCGGACGAGCAAAACCACTGGTCCGGATTCCGCCCCGACAAGATAGACGCCCTTACCGGTAAGAATTGTCTAGGTGGGCTTGACTTGATATGTCTAGATGAACTAGACTAAAATCATGAAAGCGATCAAAACAAAGGAAGCAGTCAAGTTCCTCAAGTCCAAGGGATGGAGCATCAAGCGGTCCAACGGCCCGCACGATGTGTGGGTCAGCCCGGACGGCAAGCAGGTGCTGGCACTGCCCCGGCACACCGAATGTGCGCCGGGGATTGTCCGCCAGATAGCCAAGCTGTTGCCGGACACTCCGAGGAACTGGAACTAGCCGCAGAAGGGGGAGGAGGGCCGGAAGGCCTTCCCCCTCCACACGAGAGGAAGAACAGCCATGGGCGCCAAGCGCGTTTTGGAGGCAACCGCCGTCAAGGAAGGGAAGTGGTGGACCATCACCATTCCCGAGATTGACCAAGTAACAGCGACCAAGAAGATAGCCGAGGTAGAGGAGTACGCCAACAGCCTCGCCGCCGCGGTCCTCGATGTCCCCAACGATGAGGTTGAAGTCACGGTGACCTTCGCCGTCCCCGAAGCCGTGAGCACGGAATGGGAGAAGGCCCGGACGGAAACCCGCCGTGCAAAGGAACTCACCATCGACGCGGCAGCGCACACCAGGACCGTCATCCAGCGGCTCCACGGAGACGGCTACACCACGCGCGACATTGAAAAGGTTCTGGGCATGAGCTTTCAGCGCGTCTCCCAGATCCTCAACTCCTGAACGGAACCTACCCCATGGCACGGAAACCGCCCTACGCCGGCCCCTCAGACACCAACGACTTCGACGGCCTGACCCCGGACCAAATGGCCGAGGCCATGCACGCCTACCGGCTGCTGGGAGACTGCTTCGAGGACTCAACGGACGAGGATCTGATGGGCCGGGGCTTCCTGATCGAAGAGCCCCTGGACCTGATCAAGGAAAAATTCGAGCAGGAAAAGAAGGCCCGCCGGGAACTGCTGGCAGCGATCAGGCTCGCCCACTACAAAGGCAACGACTGGCGCGAGATAGGCACCGCCCTGGACATGGACGAGGTAGGGGCCATGCGGACATACCGGGACGCCGCATACCCGCTGCCCGACCGGAACAACGGGTAAAGCCTGGAGGGGAATCGTTGCCGGCCCCTCGACCACAGGTGCACGGCAAAAGCTAAATCCTTCGGGCTTTTCCCGCACACAGGTGGACGACGGGACCCACCTGACCGGCTGCACACAATCGCCAGGTCACCCATAGCCGGCACGTCACCACCGGGACCGGCGATCATGCACAACCTCGGAACGGGCGGACAGTGGAATCCTCTGCCGGGCAGCCCACCGGTATGCAAATGGTCCCCACTCATTGTGAGTTCCCTTCGGGAACCTACTAGCGGCATGACCGATAACGGCGGATTCCGTGCGCTTCGTGTTGGGCCACGACACGCCCACCATTGAGCGCACGAAACCGTTGCACGAAACCCGGTTTGAACGCCTTCGAAGCGAAGGGTTTGGGGACGCCAGCAGGCAGCGGCTACTTGCTTCCCTTACGGTCCACTGTCGTCTCAACAGCACCCACTGAGCCGTCATCGAACTTGATCACCTGGCACTCATACGGCTCGGTGGTCTGCGTTCCCTGCCTGCTGGAAACATGGCCGGTCACCAGGAAGAACTTCTCGTGTCGGGCGATCTCAACGCCCCCATTGAAATAGACAGACCCCGAGTTGTTAGTGTTCGCCGTTACCGCGGCCTCGCACTTCAGTTGTGCGTCGGCGTCGCTGATGCTCAGCGGCTGGTTCTTCGGATCTCTGGCCATCTGCACCGAGCAGCTGACCACCTGCGCCATGATCAGCCCGACGAAAGCGATGGCCATCCAGGCGACAGCACCAAGTTTCTTCCGCGGCTTCCCCGGACCCCCAATTTCAGTCATGTGCGAAGTCTAAGGCCAGCACGAAAATATTTTTTCTGGCGCCGCTGCCGTGGATTGGGTCCACAGTGGAGGCAGGCCGCTATGACCGGAGGACAGCTAGGGGCGGAATCAACCTATCCAGAGGTGGTTGCCACATCCACGCCAGGCATCGTCTGATGTCAGGCGGGCTACTGGCCCAAGCTCGTTAACCAGTCGAATCCAGATTCCACTGCCTTCGTTGTGACTGCTGTTCCAGTCGCCTTGGCCAACTCCACGGCCACCTTGAAGTACTTGACACCCTTGGCTGGTGTTTCGGCAGTCGCTGCTGTCGTCGTCAATGCACCGACCAATTGCATGGATGCAGATCTAGCGGCCGCCCCGCCATGGGTCTCCAGCTTATCGAGGGTGACACGCACTTCTTGGATCAGCTGGAGGAGATACAGCCGAGTGGGCGCCAGAAGGGAATCATCGGTCCGTATCAAATCCTCCGCGTGAACCAAGGTTTCAAAGATGTTGGCTTGATCGTCGCCGAAAGTAGGCTCCCAGTGCACTAGGTCGAGTGTCGTCGCAAGCGAATGAAGAAGGTCTAGAGATGACTCGTCGACTAGAGGGACGTTGGTTGCGGAGGTCCAGTTAGTGTTCGT
The DNA here is from genome assembly GCF_900609065.1 of Arthrobacter ulcerisalmonis. Classification (GTDB taxonomy): domain Bacteria; phylum Actinomycetota; class Actinomycetes; order Actinomycetales; family Micrococcaceae; genus Arthrobacter; species Arthrobacter ulcerisalmonis. The sequence goes on from NZ_UXAU01000036.1 coordinate 8,029, forward strand.
CGCGAACAGACCCTGATACCAGGAAGGGACTCTTTTCCTGTACACGGACACATCGGTTCCGGAATCAGCAAGTGCATTCAGAGCGGCCTCGATATCGGCCAGCCAGTCAAGTGCCCGGCGATGTTCCCACCAAAAACCCTGGTCCGAGGGATCGCCACCTCTGGCAGTCAGTGCACTCCCATTCGTCTCTACCTCCCACTGACCAAAAAGGGCGAGAAGGCTGCGTGCACTGTTCATCGGTTCCCCAGGGTAGTAGAAGGCTCGACCGAGTATACCGATACGTCGTGTCCGTTCGGGCTCTAGCCCTAAAGCTCTCGCAAGCTGCTGCCCGCCGCCCGCCTTGCATATCAATGAACGGAATCGGCAGTGTTTGGGCGTTCCGAGGACCGCGTCGGTAGGTGCCGATACAGCGTGGAACGGGTCAGGCCGGTTTTGGCGGAGATCTGCGCCATGGACGTACCTTTCTCGCGAAGCAGTGCTGCGTGTTCGAGTTGGTCCGCCGTGACTACTGATGGACGGCCTGCCCGCCTGCCGTGTGAGAGTGCAACTGACCGGGCGTGTGCTGTGCGTTCTGCCGTATAGGTGCGTTCCATCTGTCCGAAGAGCGCGAGAATGACCAGGGCAAGCTGGTTCATTGGGTCATCCCTGGCTGAGGTGTCGATCTTGAACGGATCGGCCAGGGTCCGGAGTCCGATGTTGCGGCTGTCGAGCTCGTGGATCAGGTTCAGGGTGTCCCGGACGGTGCGGCCAAGACGGTCGAGCGTGTGGACTACGAGGACATCACCGGCACGGGCGTACCCGAGAGCAGCTGTGAGCCCTGGGCGGACCCTTGTGGCTCCGGACTTCTTGTCGATGTGTATGTGGGCAGCCTCGATGCCGGCGGCGCGCAGTGCATCAAGCTGTCGGCCGAGGTCCTGTTTTGCGGTCGATACCCGCGCATAGCCAATCTCCATTCCCGAACCGTACCGAAATCCTGTTCCTGACATGGTTTTGAGAACGGGATTGTGGAATAGATTTTGGGACGGTCAGGTTACGCGGGATTCCGTGGATCCCGGAAGTGGGGGAGTGGCTGTCGTTTTCCGAAGTCGTCTGCACGGAATGTCTGAAGTCCTCTGCACAACCATTCCGGCAGCAGGGAGATGGGATCCTCTTGGGCCCCCTAATCGCTGGGGCGGCATGTCAGCATGGACCCTTATTTTGCGGGGGTCAGGAGTGTCAGAATCTGGATCCGAGGTAGTAGCCCAAGAAGCCTGCAAAGACTGTCACGCCGACTCGGCAGCACACGGCGATCGGGGGCCTGAACCAAGCTTTTCGTTTTTTCAATTCTTAGCCGCCGTAGCCAGGCTCTCACTGTCTTGGGCGTACTGGCCTTTCTGGAGCAGCAGGATGTTGTTCTCACGGTACGTCTCCCGGAATCCTTTTGAGGCGAGGAATTTCAGCGCGGTGCTTGGGCTGTAGTTTCCGTCTCCACCGCCACCCGTGTTGTCCTGAGTGAGGTCAACGATGGCCCATTGAGCTTGATCGGACTGCCGGCCGATCATTCCGACAGACGTACGGTTGGTCAGGTGTGGCACGAGCCGGTCATCTGCTTCCACTAACGCACCGTCGGGAACCATGCTTACAATCCGTTGCTGGGCCTCGATGTGTGTAGTGGCATCTGAGGATACGGGCATGAACAGCTGGTGAAGCGGAAACAAGGCTGGAGCAAGAGCTGTCCCGATGAAGACACCGGACAGGAACAGGGCAGGAGCGATGGTGCGCAGGCAGTCAATAGCCTCATGGCGCCGGATGAGTTTGGCCAGCACGTCCACTGCAGCCATCACGAGAATTGGGGCTAGCACGGCGTTGTACTGGAACCCAGTGCCCCACGTCCCGGGCCTGTCGCTGAGTAGTCGGCTGAGCAGTATGGGCGCCGCCAGCAGCGCGTAGGCGGATCCGAGTGGCAGAAGGCCTACCGGCGCAAACAGGGCAGCCCACAGGAGCTGTTTCGATTCGTTGTTCAACAGCAGGGCCAAGGTCTTAAGTGGGTGGGCCAGGATGAAGAGTACGGCAGCGCCCAGTGTGGGCCCCAGGTCGGAGTATTGCCAGTAACCAAAGGTTTGGCGGGCGTTGAAGTGCGGAATGACGACGCCGGTCACCGCCAGATAGGCGGTGAGCCCCAGTGCTAACAGCACTATTCCAAGCCGCCATTGCCGACGGAGAAGAATAATCAAAGCGACGGCCATGACCATGAACCCCATGTCTTCGCGGACCATCAGCAGAGCCAGGCAGACCATAACCACGGTGCGGTATTTTCTTTGGTCCAGTGCATGGATGATCCAGGCCACCAGCGGCACACCAAAGGCGATTTCGTGGAAGTCGAATCCCACTAACCCTTGGATTGGCCACCAAAAAAGGTAGCCAGCGCTCACTAGGAGTCCAGGCAGCCACCCCAGACGGGAGCGCGTAAAGAAGTAGACCGGAAACACGGAGACGGCCAACAGCACTGCCATCGCTATACCTAGCATCCGAGGGTCGTCCCACAGCCAATAGAGCGGCGCCAGTGTGGCCAGGATTGGGTGGAAGTGGTCGCCCAGGATGTTGAAGCCAGGGCCCTTGATTTGGCTGTAGGGCGCTGCAAGTTGTGAGTATTGGCGGACTACCTGATCGAAAATGCCCAGGTCGTAGCCTGCTGACTGGAAGCGGGAAAACCTCTGGAACGAGAACGTGGAGTAAAGCACGGCGGCGGCGAACGCCAGGACTGTTATCCAGCGCAGATCCGGGGCTAATGGGCGACAGACCTGGTGCAGCAGTTCTTGCCGGAGTAGCTGAAGTCTTCCGCTCCGGACTTGGCTGGCCGTACTTCGGACGGCCTGTTCACTGACCACTGACATGGTTCCCCCTAGCTATCGCTGTACGTTGTGCCTGTTTTTGGGCAGCACGCATCAACCGGGGCACTCCGGTGCGTGTTGTTGAGAAGAAGAGAAAGCCACCACCCATGGCGTCCCGCGGAGGCTGGGCCTCCCGGGCATTACATCGGATGAGTCCTTCCGGTTAGCGGCTTTCCGTCATGGGCATCAGCCCAATAAGCGGTGTTCGTAGGCGAAGGCGACGAGCTGGATCCTGGTGCGGACGCCGAGCTTGCCCAGGATGCTGCGGACGTGGGATTTAACGGTGGCTTCCGAGGAAAAAACATTCGCCGCGATTTCGGCGTTACTCAGTCCTTTGGCTACCAGCAGAAAGACGTTCTTTTCGCGGGCTGTCAGTTCCGCGATGGATTCAAGATCTGGTTCAGCTGCAGGGGCCGTGGAGGAGTGTGCGAAGAGCTCGTGGGCGGCTCCAGGGGCGATCACCGCGTGGCCGGAATGGACGGTTCTGATCGCTGCAAGCAGGAACTCCGGCTGGGCACTCTTGAGCAGGAATCCGCTGGCACCGGCCCGGATGGCCTGCACCACGGCTTCGTCCCGGTTGAATGTTGTGAGGGCGATAATCTTTGGCTTCTCGCCTCCGCCGTCCCGAGCTGAAGTGACAATGCGTTGCGTTGCCTCGACCCCGTCCATGACGGGCATCCGCAGGTCCATGAGCATCACATCCGGTGCTGAGGACCCTGCAAGGGTCACTGCCTCCTGGCCGTTGCCCGCGCTTCCGCAGAAGACCATGTCAGGTTGGGATCCAATCATCATCTCCATGCCGGCCCTGAAGAGGACCTGGTCATCGACAAGGGCAACTCTGATGGGGGCGCTACTCTCGAGCTCATCCATGGCTGCTGCTTCCCACTGCGGCCACTTCCTCTGGGACCGGGCCCGCGGCTTCTTCCGCCGCCCCAGCATTCTTGAGCAGCGCACCGTAGGGGATGAAGGCGTTGACGAGGAATTCGTTGTGGTCCTGCTCTGCTGTAAGCCAGCCGCCGGCCAGTCGTGCCCGCTCGCGCATTCCAGGGATTCCCCGGCCCATCCCGGCCGCTGGGGCCAGGTCCTGCCGCTGCTGGTTGTCGCGGATGGAGCTAAAGACCTGGATTGCCAGCCCGGGTCCGCTCCAATCGAAGTGGACTCGCACGTGCGCCCCCCGGCCGCCGTGCTTCAGTGCATTAGTGAGTGATTCCTGCACGATCCTGTAGACCGCGACCTGCTGGCCCTCGGCCAGCACGACAGGGGTGCCCGAAGCGGTCTGGGAAATGTTCAGCTTGTCCGCCAGTTCCTTTATCAAAGCGCCCACATCGCCTACCCCGGGTTGCGGCCCGGTGAGTCCTTCATCTCTGCCGCCGTCAATGACCCGTTGGGTGTCCACCAAGGCCTTGCGGGCTGAGTCGGCGACATTTTCCAAAGCAGCCCGGACAGGGGCAGGCAAATCCTGGCTAACGTAACGAGAACCGTCCGCTTGAGCCACGATAACCGCGAGAGAGTGAGCGAGGACATCGTGGAGGTCTCTGGAGATACGGCTGCGTTCCTGCTCAAGAATGAGATCCACTTCGGCAGCGTGCAGCTTCACCTCGGCCGACCGGCGCTCCCTAGTAAGCAGGGCGCGTTCTTCAAAATTCCGGATCAGATAGCCGGCCAGCCAACAGGTCAGCATGATGACAAGCAGGAGTGACGCGCCCGCAGCCCAGTAATTAGCCATCGCTTCAGGGTCGGCGAAATTATTGATGAGGACGAAACCGCGCCCTGTGGAGCTGCCTGTATATTGCCGCGAGAGCAGCAGAAAGGACATGACCCCGGCGTAGACGGGTGACAGCCCGAGCGCCGCCCAGCGGACCCACCGCTGGCCGTTATAGGCCACAAAAAATAAGGCGAACGGGACAGCGAAATTCATCGTCCAGTAATGGGGAAACACAGGGTTCACCCAATGCAGGCCCTGCGCCAGCAGGTAAGCACCCACAGCTGCTAATGCCAGCAAGGGATAGCGGGCAGAGACCGCGACCACCGCTGTGAAGATGACCAGCGTGTGCGCTACCGGCCAGTCCCAGAAGCGCCCGTAAGCGGGAACCAGGCTGAAGTACCAGAAAGCAAAGTAGCCGCCCGCTACAACCAGCGCACCCCAATGCCGTGTAAACCCCCGAAGAACCCTCATAAAGCCACGCTATCCCGGGCAGAACAAAGAAAATCCTCAATTGGAGACCTCCTAGCCCTGCGGCTATCAAGAAATAGCCGCAGGGCTAGAAAAACCCGTTCCGAAAGTACAAGGAGACGGACGCGAGGCGAGGCATACCCCAGGATCTACGGCACCAGCAACCGGCCGCCGGCCTTCCGCCACGGAGCGGGGACGCCCGGTAAAGGATCGGCTTACGGACACATCGCCTGGTGGCCTCGAGAGATTTCCAGTCAGTACCTGCAGCTCAGGTTCTCTGTGAGGCGAGTGCCCCAAGCCGTCCACAGTGCAAGACTGTTACGACGCAAGCTTTGAAGCTGTCTCGGGGGAAATATGACTGAACAGTCCAACATTCAGAATTTGAAGAATCCAATGCACGTCAGACTGGCTAGGGCTTTCCGAATCAGTGACCTGACGGAATTTGAAGCACGCGTCCTTGAAAAGGGGTACGTGTCACGAGAGGACTACGAGGAAGCGTATCGCCTTTGGATCCAGCGAATGACCCTTGAAGGGTTCGTAGTAGAGGACGTTAAGGACAGCAATGGGTACTACATCCCAAACTGGTCATCAGAGGCACGAGATGAACTCCAGCAGCGAAATGCTTCCACTGCCGATGTCTCCCGGTATGAGGGAGAAGAGCGGGCTACCGTGCATAGACTCCAAACTGGCACGTTCCTTCTGGTCAATGCCGTTTTTCACGAACAATCACGCCCGAGCGGCATCTTGGACGACTAAAGCAGTCGCGGGCGTCCCGAAACGGCTGTCCGCTCAGGGATCCCTTACCGGACGCTGGTCAATTGGTTTGTTCGTCTCAGTCTCAAGGGAGGGGGCCTATCGACGAGCTAGCTTGATGGGTGGTCTGCGCTGGCGGCTAGTCGTCGCAGCTCTTGAATATGGCCTTTAAAGGCCTGTGAACCTGCCTTTGTCATGTGCGCCCAGGTTCGGGTTCGGGTGTTGACCGTGCCTTTTCTCAGGTCGACGTAGCCGGCCTGTTCAAGGACTTTCAGATGCTTACTCAGGACCGAATCACTGAGGGTGAGACCATCACGGATTACGCTGAATTCCACTTCTCCTGCACCGGCTAGGAGCGAGCAGATACGTAGTCGGGTCGGAACGTGAATGATCTCGTCAAAATCCGCCTCCATCAGTACGGGGTTCCAAGTGAAGCGGCGAGTTTCTTATCCATCGCGGGCCCACATACAAGCGTGAGGACAAGCGCCAGTAGGCCAGCAATATAAGCAGCCCACTCACTTCCGCTGAGGGCATGGACCACGAGGGCGCCGATAACGAGAACCGCAAAACCAGCCAGATAGAGCAAGCCTAGAGCTCTGCTGCCTCTGTGCGTATAAACGTCGATTATCACCCGGGATCGAGCTGACTGCAGGACCGGCAGTACGCAGAAGATGATGATGGAGGTTCCCAGGGCTAAGATCGCCCAGCTATGGGAGTTGAACAGCACCAGCCCGATGATAAACAAGGCCACCGCTATGCCTTGAGTTGGATACAACCAGGCAGGGGAACGGACAAAGGGGGCCAGGGCACGCTGTGAATCGGCAACCGAGTCCAGCGCCTGCTGTGCCTCCAGTGGATTGGGCCGCGCATTGCTTTCGTGTGTCATGTCACCAACTTAGACTTTCCATTGAGGAAACTCAAGCCTTTCCGCTAAGGAAAATGTATTGCGTTCTTTGTCCGTAAGCCGGTCGATCACCGTGCCGCGAAATCCCTCCGCGATGTCCCGCGCTGCTGCTGGCTTGGTTCATGTACGTAAGACCCGCACGATCAAATGCACGATGCCGGGGGGATTACTGCAACGATGTTCCTCATGACTGGAATGAAGATCGGTTATGCCCGGGTCTCGACAAACGACCAAGACCTAACCGCCCAACGCAACGCCCTCCTCACCCTGGGTGTAGAGGAGGCTCAGATCTTCGTAGATCACGGGCTTACAGGAACTAACCGCCTGCGCCCCGGGCTCCGTGAAGCGATGGCCGCATGCCGTGCCGGCGACACGTTGGTGGTCACCAAGCTCGACAGGTTGGCACGTTCCCTTTCTGATGCCAAAGACATAGCCGATGAACTGACAGGCAAAGGAGTAGTGCTCAGCCTCGGTGGCAGCACCCACGATCCCACTGACCCCGTAGGCCGGCTGCTGTTCAACGTCCTGGGAATGGTGGCCGAGTTTGAGGCGGACCTGATCCGGATGCGCACCCGCGAGGGCATGGCGGTCGCAAAGGCGAAGGGGCGATTGAAAGGCAAGCAGCCGAAATTATCCAAGACACAGCGGAAGCACCTTCTGACGCTGCACGGCGCCGGGGAGCATACGCAGGCTGAGTTGGCGGAGCTGTTTAGTGTGTCCCGGACGACGGTGTACCGCGAGCTCCAACGGCAGACGACTTCTGCGAAATGACGGCTCGTGCAGGCGACTATGAAGCGGAGTGCAGCACCGCGCAGGGGACTTCTGACATTTTCCTGTTCACACTCGTCTGCACTGCCCCGGAATTCCGCGGGCCCTTGTGCAGAAGACTTCGGAAAATGACAGTGGCCCGCGCTGGCTGTCCTACAACCAAGGAAATGGAACGTCTTGTGGTTAGCTTCATTCGTGATGAGAGCACCGGGAAAGAAATGGCGGAGAGTCGGCTTCTGGGTGCTGTTGGGAGCACTGGCGGCGGCTGTCGTGGTGCCAGCTCTTATTTGGCCTTCCGCGGTTTGGGCCCCTTTGATTTCTGCCGCAGCAGCGGTTGTGTCCGCAGCGATAGCGGCTAGGAAAGCAGATGTCAGTGCGGACGACGCCGATCGCGCTGAGGCAGCGCAGGCGACCGCCGAGAAAGCTGCAAGGGCCGCCCATCTGGGGCTTGCGTATCAGGCACACCCGGAAGTTGGAGTGTGGTGGTACCGCCCAGCATCACCTAAAGACTTCACCCACTGGGATTTGCACCTGACGGCTGACCGGCCAGCGAAGAACATTGTGGCCGAGTGGCACTTTGTTGATGGCCGGGAACCCGTAAGAGGAAGCTGGCCCGAAATCGAACCAGGTCCAAATGGTCTCGGCTTGCCCACGACGCGCTTAGTGATCCCCTTAGGGATTCCAGCCTCAGTAAAGCCAGCCGATGTGTATCACTACCTCGCCAGGGGAACTCTTGAATTCACTGATGCGGCGGGTTTGGCACGGTGGAGGACGACATGGCGATACGTCCCTCTGGGCCCTGAGGATGACCCTCGCATGCAATTCCTCAACGCGCCGAAAGCCGAGTATGAATCAGAGCTCGTGGAACTTCTCGAACTGCCCGACTTGGACTAGGCACAGCGGATAGAAACCAGTCATCCTACAGTGATGAACCGTCGTCCGAATCCCTTGGCGTGAAGTGTTTCAGGCTTCTGATGGTGGCCGTCATGGCCCTCACGGCGTCTGGGTCTTCTCCCCAATATCGTCCGTCGCGCGTGCATGCGTGGAACGAGGTCACGGCGGATTCCTCGAAAGCTTGGTTCAGTTCTGCCCAAGCTGATTCCAGGTCTTCCAGCTGTTCAGGTGTCAGAGGCTCGCGCTTGGGAGGTGAAGTCCAGACGGCCGAATAGGGAGTCTCAGTATCAGGCCGCTTTCGGTGCCTGGCTAGGAGCTGCCGAAGTCCCACTGGTCACGTTCCTTCCAACAAGAATGTCCCGTCTGGGATTGGGGGTAACCAGACGGGACATTCCATCGTACATTTCTGTGTGGTCACTCGTGGTGAATCACATCAGGCCACATCTAGGACTGGGAAAAGGTTCTTAGTTCGTCGTCAAAGTTGCCCTCGGGGTCCAACAGCCGCGCTGCCCGAAAACTGCGTTGATCGATTGAGGCCATGTCCTGGTCATGCAGTGCCTCGCGGGCAGGGTCGAGGGGCCGGCTGTTCTTCAGTTCCTTCCACAGGGGAGGATCTTCTCTCAGGCTGCGGTTCACAACCTCCATGCGGAGCTTGCGTGCTGCCTCCTTTTCGCCAAGTTCGTTGAAGTGCGCGAATGCGGTATTGAGATGTGCTTCTATCCCGTCCCAGTGGTCAGGATCTACGCCAGGGAATTTATCATCCTGGAAGACCGCCAGCACGGCGAATAGCAGCAGTTCTTCCTCTGTAGCGGTAGGTTCCATAGCCCGGGCAGCTATGTTGCGCATAAGGAATGCTGACCCGTAGAAGTAGCCGGGTTCGTCACCATCCAAGGCCAGGTCATGCAAGCCCCTGGCTTCACCGCCGCCCGAGGTCAGCATTGCAGACCATTCGGAGACGAAAGCAGTGATGTCTCTGCCAGCGATCACAAGATGTTCGTTGTCCGTCACGGGGGATCGCTCCTAATCGGTTTTCAGTGGATTTGTGAACTTGTCGGCATCTTTGTAGCTCCCGGCGATAATTTTGTCCGCCATGGCACGAGCATCGATTTGGTTCTCGTAACCCTGGCTTCCGTCTACGGCGATGATGTTGCCGTTGTCAGCAACAAGCTGCCACGCCCATGTGCCGTCTTTTCGTTCGAATACGATCCTTTTTGCCATACCGATCAATCCCCTCAGCTAGATATCAGAAAGTGCACCCTAGATGGCTGCTGGGCTAGACACTAGCTCAGAGGTTTGTACGGTTGCCATTGCGTCCGGCGGTTCGTGGTAATCCCCGCCCGTAGCCCCCTGAGCGCCTTAGAATCCAACCCCGCGCCCGTTGGTTCCTGTCACTGCGGAACCCGCGCCCCGCACACCGAATGTGTGTCGTCCCTGCTGAAAAAAACCCAGCCACAACGGCCGGGGAGACGGCCACGAAAGGCTTGAACCATGGGGGACCTGCCCGGTCTTTTCCTGACCCCGTTCGGTGGAGGCTGTGCACGGCCACCGCTTATCCAGGGCGACGTGTGACCGGTAGGTGACGTGGTGGTTGTGTGCAGGGGGTCAGCTGGGTCCCGTCGTCCGCTTGTGTGCGGGAAAAGCCCGAAGGAGTTAGCTTTTGCCGTGCACCTGTGGGCGAGGGGTTACTGTTCGTTCGCGCCGGGAATTTCGATATCGGATACGCCACTGTGCTTTACGTCGTCGCGGTTCGGTGTGCGGCGTTCCGTCTTCTTCCGTGGACGGCCACCCGTCTTCTTGGTCGGCGTGTCCAGACCGAAACCACGCAGGTCAGATTCCGTCCATTCCGCGCGGAGCGCACCTTGGTAGTCCTGTGCGTACTTCTGTTCCGCTGCGGCGAGCAGCTGGGCGGCCTCAGCCAGTTCAACGCTGCTCGCGGCGGCCTTCTTCACGGCGTTCACTTTGGCGTCCCTGGCGGCGTCAATTTTTGCGGCCGCCTTAGCGGCAATGTCATCAATGTTCATACCACGAGCCTACCGCCGAGGTCGCAACCTGTCAGGTCGCTTTGCACCCGCCTCGAACCAATGGTGAGAAAACCGAAGAACTAAATGGAGCGGAGCAAGCTGGGTGTTTATCTACGATAAGTCCGCTTCAACCTCGCTTTCGCGCTCGGTTGGTGGCAAACTGGTGTTTGCGTCCCCCAGGTCTGGGGGTCGCTGCGCTGGGCTTTTCAGTGATCGTGAGGAGGAACGTGTCGGATCGTCGTCGTCGTGCGAACGTGAAGGGCGGGCGTCCTCATTCGTGGCAGGTGACAGCTTCTGACGAGGAAGCGGCTGCGCTGGTTGTCAAAGCTGAGCAGGCTCGTAAGACCGTGCCGGCGTTGCTCTTTGATGCGGCCATGGCCCAGGGCATGGCGGATCAGTTTGTTCTTGACGTTGAGGTTCGTGAGGAGCTGACCGCGATCCGGAACATGATGCGGGCGTTGGGTAATAACATGAACCAGCTGGCAAAGCACGCGAATGCGACGGGGGAGTTTCCCGCCGAAGCTGCCGCCGCGGTTAAAGCCGTGCAGCGCACCGCCGCCCGTATCAATGACGCGTTGCTGGATCTCGGTCAACGATGATTCCCAACGTCAGCACCGGCAGCCGCATGTTCGGACTCGTCCAGTACCTTGCCGGTCCCGGAAGGGCCAACGAGCACACCAACATGCATGTGGTCTGCGCATCGGAACAGATCGTGTCCGTGCTTGACCGGCAGGAACTCGATACCGAGAATACCCGCGCCCTGGGACACGAGATGAACTTCCCGAAGAAGGCCTTCCGGGTGTCGGATGACAACCGCGATCACGTGCTGCATGTTTCGTTGTCGCTGGACCCTGACCAGCTGGGGGAGTCCGGCCAGCGTGACGATGAGTTTTGGGAAACTGTGTCGCGGAAGTTCGTCGCTGAAATGGGTTTGGACGGCACTGACGGGAAGGCCGGGTGCCGGTGGGTTTCCATCCGCCACGGGCTGAGCAAGAACGGCAACGACCACGTTCACCTGGCCATCTCCATGATCCGGGAGGACGGCACATGGTGGAGCGACTACAAGAGCAAATTCAAGTCGCAGAAGGCCGCCCGCGTGATCGAGAAAGACCTCGGCCTGCGCGTGCTCGGTCAGGGGCTTAAGACGAAGGGGACCAAGCCGGGAGAGCTTGAATCGCTGGCCCGCCGACGCGCCGAAGCCGCGTACGGGCGCGAGGCGAAGCACAACCAGGCCATGGTGCCCTGGGCAATGCTGGACAGGGCCGCCCGTAACCACCTGATCGGGGTGCAGCGGACCATCGAACAGCCGCGTGTTGAGCTTGCCCGCCGGTTGCGCGGGGCAGGGGCGGGCGCACGTTCGGAGACTGAGTATGTGCAGCGGCTCCGTGGCTCGGGGCTGTTGGTTCGGCCGTACTTCGCCAAAGGCAGCACCACGGCAGTTGCCGGATACTCGGTGGCGTTCCGGCCGCAGTCGGGGGAGCGCCCCATCTGGTACGGCGGCGGAACTCTGGCAAAGGATTTGGCGCTGCCGGCGCTGCGCGAGCAGTGGCCCGAAGCTGACCCCGCGGCCGCCGTCCCGGAATGGAAAGCTGCCGGGAAGAACAAGGCATTCACTACCGCCGTCCCCGCCGGTTCGGACGTTGTGTCCGCCGAGGTCGTGAACGCCTTCTTCCGTGAGATGAAAGACGCTGCCGCGCTCTTCCGCGACGTGAACGGAACCGACCCGGCACGGTTCGCGCAGATCGCCCGTCAGGGTGCAGGAGTGCTCTCGGCGTGGAGTGTCGCAGCCGGGGCAGAGGGAGATTCAGCGGCGAAGAACCTCGCGGCCGCCGCCGATCTTTTCGCCAGGCATTCGCAGCTGGCCGAAGAACCTAAACGAGCCGTGCTGCCCACCCGCGAGATTATTGCCGGGATCGCAACGCACCAGGCAATCAGCCTGTCCAGAAGGGCCGGGGCGTCGGCGATTCTGGCTGCATGGAGTGATTTCGGGACCCAGTTGGGGAAGGCGTTCAAGGCCCATGACTACGGGCACACATCCGATCGGTTGGCCCGTGAGGTTCGGGAGAAACTGACGGCCGTGCAGCGGGCTTACCTGTCGGTGGACGGCAACCCGATCCGGCCCCACTTCGGTGGCACCGCGCCCATGAAGGGCACAACGGATGCAGCGGTGGCCGTGCTCGAGCGGCGTCTGACCGCACCAGGTGAAGCAGCGGAGCTGGTGCAAAAGCCGAGGCCGCGACTCGAGGTACTGGAGGAGCAGCTACGGGCAGCCGGACTGCCGGAGCAGGCAATCCGGGCACGGCTCCAGGCAGAGAAGATCATACCGACAGGGCCACGCCCCGCCCAAGGGAAAGCCGCGGTGTCCAAGGCGTCCAGGGCACCGACGCAGGGACCAGACCAGAAGGCACAACAGAGCAGGGATCAACAGAAAGGTGGGGGATGACGTTGAGCGAGACTGACGGCGTTGATGGGTTTGTTGAAGAGAGTTTCCAGCATGCGTTGGCGATGGCCGCGCAGATTGGTTCCAGTGCGGCCAGGGTGTGGGGGCAGCATGCCGAACGGGCGCGGGCCGATAACAGCCGGCGCGGTGCCATGGACCGGTTGGCGTTCGAGTCCGAGAAGCTGGCGGCCGTGACCGCGCTGGCCCCGACAGCGAGGAACCAGTGGTGGGAATCGGCCGGGCAGGCAGACATTGTGGACGCCTACCGGATCGCCACGGCGTGGAAGGACCACGACCCGGCGGCCGCGTCGGCCGAGCAGAATATCCGGACCCAGCTGCAGGAGCGTTTTGGGTTCGACATCACCGACGTCGTGCGGGATCAGCAGCGCATCGACGCCGCCCACGCGCCGGAAGCTTCGGTGGAGGCATGGATGAATCTGAAGCCGGGGGACCGGTCCACTGCGCAGGCCCCGGAAGCCGTACAGGCTGCCGCCCAGCGGTGGGCCATCATGCATCAGAGCCCCGATTACCAGGATCACGTCTTGGGGCAGGTCCAGGCAAGCAACCCGCAGGCCAAGGACCAGCTGGTGAAGGACTGGATGGGAGCCGGCTCACCGGAGGTCCGGCGGTTCGATCCGGAGTTCCTTGCAGCGCAGAAGAGATTCGATGGCCGGGAACCTGCCCGTGCCGAGACGCGGGAACGGGAGGCAGAGCTGCGCCGCCAGGAGTTTCTTGCCCGGCATGGACGCGGCTCTGATGAGGCACTAATCCAGGTCAGTACCCTCGGTTCCACCGAGGCCAAGAAAGACGCCGAGGGGTATAAGGCTGTTGCGACGGCCGAGTACGCCCGTGCCGACCAGGCGAAGGAAGAATCCGCCCGCGAGGAACACAGCGGACCGTCTCACGCGGAGGAGGAGTGGTACCGGGAAGAGTTCCTTGCCCGCCCCCCCGAAGCTGTCAATGCCGAGGTCAACGCCGACACAGCAACCCACCAGGGGGCCGGTCACGAACGGGCGGGCAACGTAGCGGCTGACCGTGCGGCGGCCGCCTACGGAACCGCTGAGCACCGTGCAGCGCTGGAGCAGCAGCTCGTGACAGCCGGGGTGCCCGCCGAGGCTGTCAAGGCACGCATGCAGGGCGAGAAAATCCAGAAGTACCCGATCACCCACGCGGCCGCCGGCAAGGGCGCAAAGGCCGGTAAAACCCATGGTGGGAATGTCAATCTGATTTGAGCCCAGTCGGCCTCGAGATTGCAGTCTCATCGGGGACCATCTCCCCATGGCCGCTGGCGAAATTGTCAGTCATTGCAGGCCGTCGTTGTTGACTTGGCATCAGCTCGGCGCTGGCTGCAGTGAATTGATCACAGGCTGCAGCTATATTTTCTACAGAGTATTGAATAATCGCTTGCTTTGCCCCTAGACTCACCACTTACCGGCGCACCGCCGGGGTCTCAAATGGGGGAAATCGACAGTGGCTACGTCTCTCTTGTTGCGCTCAAATACGCCCACAAGTGTGATGCGTCGCACCTTTGAACAGGAGTATGCGTAGAAAGGGATCGCCACTCCGAGGTTTCTTCTAAAGCATCTTCTGGGGGAAAAATGAAGAAAAGCAGGCACTCACCGATCATGATCGCCGCACTAGGGGGTTCGAATGTCCCGGGTCAACGGGCTAGTTCGGACGGCAAAATGAACATACGACGTTGGCGATCGAAGGTTGCCCTAACTGTCGTGATTGCCGCGGCTGCCGCGGGTCTCGGCGCTGCTCCAGCGTCGGCGGCGCAGCCCCCTCCTGGTTACCCAACCAGCCAAGTGATGGCGACTGCTTCCAACCCGACGCTCGGTAGCATCCAGATCCGCCGCGGCTTCTACGACAACGCGATCGACCAGGGCTGGGGGATGGATAAAGCCTGGAACAAGCACAACATCTGGAGCGTGGAAGCGATGCGCCGCGTAATGCTGTCGACAAACATCACGCCTCAGGGACTGCAATACCTGCTCAAGGCCTACGCGGGTAAATACCAGTGCAGCGGGTCTACCTGCACGCTAACTGACCAGCGAGAAGTCCGCGGGATTTACGACACACAGTCGTACACCAATTACTACGGGTGGCCGGTCGGCGGCAAGATGGGCCAGCTCACCATGTACTGCTACCAAGGCGGCGAACTCCTCTGCCCCAACTGGGTGACGTATTCAATCACCAACCCCGGTGTGAACAACCCGTACCGGTCGTCTTCGCCGAGTGCTGACACAAACCTCTCGGCTGAAGAATCGTCCGAGCAGGCCGAAATCCTGTCCTCCGATGAGATCGTGACGCTCGACCAGGCAATCGCGGCTGGCGACGAGCAGGTGGCTTTCTCCTACGAGCCTCTGCCCGAGGTGATCGACGCACCATGACGGCAGGCTGGGGGCGCGTCATTGCGCCTTCAGCCCCTCAGGGAGTCAACTATGAATATGGACCTAGCTCGATACATCGTTGACGCAGTCGACCGCTACTGGGCTGGGGACGTGCAGATCCTCGGCGCATGGCAGGACGGACCAGCCGCAACCTGCGTGGTGTACCGCCGAACCATCGACCCAACGATGACCCTTGGGTGCAGGCTCGAGTTTCATTCAGACTCAGCAGACGGCACCATTGAGGGCTTCGCCCGCGCCGTGGCGGTCAATCTCGCCGAGCCGATTGGTACCGCCAGGAGCCGTCAAGATCAGCACGGCATCGTTTGGGTGGCCGTCCCCGAGGACCGCTCCACACCCGCGCCACCCGTCAAAGTCCTACAAGAACTCGCCGGTAGATAAGCTCTTCCTTCGCCTTCAGGCGGCTATCCAACGCCGATATCACCCAAGAGCAAGGGGTCGCCGTAGTACTCGGGAAAAAACGGGCGGATATGGTTGAGTGGGCTTCTGAACTGGGGATCCTCGGGTACTGGTTGGAGGTGCTGTGTGGCGGCGCGGGTGTTCGCGGACGAGGAGCTGGATCGGCTTCGGGGGTTCCCGGAGATCGGCCGGGACGAGTTGTTCCGTTTTTTCACCCTTACCCCGGCGGATGTCGCGTTCGTTGATCCCGGCCGGGGGCGGGGGCCTGCGGACCGGCTCGGTTCGCAGTGGCGTTGTGTACGTTGCCGTGGCTGGGGTTCGTGCCGGACAGGGTGTCTTCGGCGCCACTGGTGGCGGTGGGCCGGCTGGCTGATCAATTGAGCGTCGATCCGGATGCTTTGCGGTCCTACGGGCGGCGGGTGAAGACCCGGACCGAGCATCTGCGGTTGGTGGCGAAGTATCTGGGGTGGCGGCTGCCGACAACGATGGAGTTCAAGGAGCTGGATGAGTTCCTGCTTGCTCGGGCGTTGGAGCATGACTCGCCGACGTTGTTGTTCCGGCTGGGATGCGAGTACCTGATCTCGGCGCGGGTGCTCCGGCCCGGGCCGGTGACTGTGGTGAAGCGGGTCGCGCACGCGCGGGAGGAGGCGCAGCGGGAGACGTTCGACCGGTTGGCGCGTGAGTTTACCGATGCCCGGTGCGCCGCGTTGGACGCGTTGCTGGTGACTGACCCGGAGGTCGGTATGACGCGGTTGCGGTGGCTGTCGACAGGGCCTGTCGAGGCGTCCCCGGCCGCGGTGAAAGCTGAGGTCGCCAAGCTGGAGTTTCTGCGTGGCCTGGGCGCGGACACTCTGGACCTGTCGGTGCTGCCCGCCGAGCGGCGTCGGTTCCTGGCCACGGTCGGGCGCCGGTTGACCGTGCAGGCGCTGGAACGGCGCGATCCGCAGCGCCGCTACCCGATCCTGCTTACGGTGCTGGCGCAGTCGGCGACCGATGTGCTCGATGAGGTCGTGCAGCTGTTTGACCAGGCCATTTCCGCGCGGGAGAGCAAGGCCGGGCGGAAGATGCGCGAGGCGCTTGCCGAGCGGGGCAAGGCCGGGGAGGACCGGCAGGCGCTCCTGGATGATCTGCTGGCCATCGTCACCGACCCGGCCGTGCCCGACGAGCAGGTCGGCGGGCTGATCCGTGGTGACCGGATTGGGTGGGCCCGCCTGCGATCCGCGGTGGCGCAGGCCGCTCCGCGATTGCCGCGCGATCACGGGCACCTCGCGGCTTTGGACGGCTCCTACGGGTATTTGCGGCAGTTCACCCCGCAGGTCCTCGCTGCGGTGACGTTCGCCGGCGGCACCGCCCGCGACCGGGCTGCTCGAGGCTGTGGAGATCCTGCGCGGACTCAACGCCACCGGCGCCCGCCGTGTCCCGGCCGACGCGCCGACCGGGTTCGTGCCCGCGCGGTGGCGCGGCTACCTGGAGGCCGCAGCTGTGTCCGGCAACACGAGCGCCTACCGGCACTACTGGGAGCTGTGCACGCTGCTGGCCCTGCGCGATGGACTGCGCACCGGGGACGTGTTCGTGCCGGGCTCGCGCCGTTACTCCAACCCGGCCGCCTACCTGCTGGCCCCGGACAAGTGGGCCAACCAGCGCGCGGAGTTCTGCCAGCTGGTGGGCAAGCCCGCGGACCCCGCCCGTGCACTGGCCGCGGCGGAGGACGAGCTGGGCGAGGCGCTGGGCGAGCTCGAGGAGGTGCTGGCCGGCGGGGACGGACCGGTCCGCCTGGACGAGGACGGTGATCTGGTGATCTCTCCGTTGACCGCAGAGGACGTCCCGGCCGTGGCGACGGCGTTGAAGGCGGAGCTGACCGAGATGCTGCCGTTCGCGCCGATCGTGTCGTTGCTGATCGAGCTGGACAAGCGCACCGGCTACCTGGACTGCTTCACCCACGCCGGCGGCAAGCAGGCGCGCAGCCCGGAGCTGAAGCGGAACCTGATCGCGGTGCTGATCAGCCACTCCACCAACCTCCGCCTGACACGGATGGCTGATGCGTGCGGGATCTCCTATGACGTGCTGGCCTGGACCGCCGAGTGGTACGTGCGGGAGGAGACGCTGCGCGCGGCGAACCTGGCGATCATTGACTACCACCAACGGCTGCCCCTGACCCCGGTGTTCGGCACCGGCACCCTGTCCTCATCGGACGGCCAGCGCTTCCCGACCCGCGGCAAGTCCGTCACCGCAAGGGCACTGAGCAGGTATTTCGCGAACGAAGGGCTCTCGACGTACACGCACGTGACCGACCAGCACACCACCTACGGCACGAAGGTCATCGTCGCCACCAAACGCGAGGCCCATTACGTTCTCGACGAAATCCTGGGCAACGCGACCGACATACCCATCACCGAGCACGCGACGGACACCCATGGGGTGACGCTGGTCAACTTCGCCCTGTTCGACCTGCTCGGACTCCAGCTCTCGCCACGCATCCGGGACCTTGGCAAGATCACCCTCAACCGCATGGGGTCCCGCACGCAGGTCGAGGCCGACTATCCAAACACCGGGCCGCTGCTGACACGCAAGCTGAACACCGACCTGATCGCCGAACACTACGACGACCTGCTCCGCCTGGCCGGGTCGCTGAAATTCGGGCACGCCACCGCGTCGCTGCTGGTCGGCAAGCTGTCCGCCTCCGGCAGGCAGAACGCGCTGGCGGCGGCGCTGAAAGAGTACGGGTCCCTTCGCCGCACCATCTACGCCGCCCGCTACCTGGCCGACCCTGCCTACCGGCGCAAGATCTCCCGGCAGTTGAACAAGGGAGAGTCGCTGCACGCACTCAAACGGGACCTGCTCTACGCACACGAGGGCACCGTTCGTGCCCGGCACCTGGAGCAGCAGACCGAGCAGGCGTGGTGTCTGACCCTGGTCACCAACGCCGTGGTGGCCTGGACGACGGAGTATTACGGCTTGGCGGTGGATTCGTTGCGGCAGGCCGGGCGCCGCATCGATGACGAGGTGCTGGCCCACATCTCGCCGGCACACAGCGAGAACATCAACTTCTTCGGATCCATCAACGTCGACATCGAGGGCGAGCTGGCCCAGCTCGGCCCCACCGGCTACCGGCCGTTGCGGGTGCGCGACACCCTGTTCTGACACCGGGGCCCGGGCCGGGCGGCGCGGGGGCTGTTCACGCTGCTCGACGAGGGCGCCGTCGTGGCCCCGGCTGAACGCTATTTGCGGTATCTTGCCGTTGCCGAGCGGTCACCGGACACGATCAAGGCCAATGCGCACGACTGCTGAGGTTGTTAGCCGGGAATGGCGGTTAAATCACAGCTTCAAGTGGCGGCTTTTTGGCCTCGGGCTTCGGGAGGGGCGTCAGTCGTGGGCCGGTTCTCCGGTGGTCCGGTGGTCGGCGTGGTTGATGGTTTCGCGGATGAGCCGGACAAGGTGCCCGTCGTGGAGGGAATAGATGACGTGGCGGCCGTCCTTGCGGGTGTCCACGAGGCCGCTGAGCCGGAGTTTGGCCAGATGCTGGCTGACCACGGTCCGGGGCGCCCCGGATGCGTCCGTGAGTTCGGTGACGGTCTTCGGGCCGTTGGAGAGTTGCCAGAGCAGGTGCAGGCGCGTGGGTTCGGCCAGCATGCGCAGCGTCCCCGCAGCTGCTTCCAGCAGCTCCGGGCCCGGGGTGACCGGGTGGGACAGGGACGGCTCCACTGGGACGGTGCTCAGCGCGCTGCTAGGACTCAACGCGCTCCTGGGCCTGCTGCTCAACGGCCTGCTCCTTGATGGCTGGTTCCTGGGATGCCGCGGCGGTGTGCCGTGGCCAGGACAGGAATGCCCCTGCACTGCCTATCATTGCAACAATTGTCAAAGCCAGCGCGGCCCAGCCCAGTCCCGCGGCAGCCCCGATCCAGCCGGCCAGCGGGTAAGTCAGGATGTAGCAGGCGTGGGAGAGGGAGAACTGCGCGGTGAAGACGTACGGCCGGGTTTCCTCGGTGGAGGCATCGCGCAGCAGCCGGGACGAGGGCGTGAGGATCGTGGAGTTTGCCGCACCGAGCAGGAACCACAGCCCCAGCAGCAGCCACCAGCCCGCGTCACCGACGCCCAGGAAGGTCAGGAGTGTGGCACCGGCCAGCACGGCAGGGATCAGTGCGGCGCCGGTGAGCATCACGGCACGGTCCCCGAACCGGTCCAGGACCCGGGGCGCTGACAAGGCGACGATCATAGACCCGACCCCGAAGAAGGCCAGAGCCAGGGCCAGGTCCGTGTCGGGACGCCGCAGGACGTCGCGGACGTAGACCACGGTGTTGACCAGCACCAGCGCCGTCGGGGCTGCGACCACGAGGTTCAGTGCCAGCAGGGAGCGCAGGCGCCGGTTGCGCCAGAAGATCCGTGTACCCAGGGTGGTCCGGTGCCACAGGGACGTCTGCGGCCCGGCCGGCGCGGAGAGCCGGGGCAGGACCGTGATGGTGACCATGAAGGCCGAGAACAGGAAGCCGGCTACTGTGCCGATGAACAGGTTGTTGTAGCTGATCAGCGTCAGCAGCAAGGCCGCAAGGGCCGGGCTGACCAGGGCTTCCATGTCATAGGCCAGCCTGGAAAGGGACAACGCACGCGTGTAGTCCCGCTCGTCCTTCAAAATGGTCGGGATCAGCGACTGGAAGGCCGGGGTGAAGGTCGCGGAGGCGGACTGCAGCAGGAAGATCACCACGTAGATCTGCCAGGTCTCAGTAATGAAGGGCAGAGACAGTGCCATCGCCGCCCGGATCAGGTCCGCCCCGATCAGCACAGGCTTTTTAGGCAGCCGGGCCACCAGTGCGTTGATCACCGGGGCGAGACCCACATAGGCGAGCATCTTGATCGTCAGGGCCGTGCCCAGCACCGCCCCGGCGTTCCGGCCGGCCAGGTCGTAGGCCAGCAACCCGAGGGCCACCGTGAGCAGCCCGGTGCCGATCAGGGCCACGATCTGGGCAGCGAACAGCCGCCGGTAGGTCACATTCCGCAGAACCGCTAACATCAGGCCAACTCCCTTAGGTGCATACGTGCGCGTCTATGCACTAACCATAGTCGACTTTCGTGCCCGCGTTGATCCGCGTTCAGGGCCGGCGTTCCCACCCGTCACCGTCCTGGCCGGGATGTGACTGCAGCGGCGTCGGTGTTTGGGGCACATCCGAGGCGGCCGGGGTGCCGCTGACGGTGCGGATGGGCATGTCGTCAAGATTGGGCAGCGCGACGGCCAGGCTGGCTTCGGCCTGCGAGACGACCTTTTCGGCCTCGGTCAGTGAGGTGTTGGCGACCATGATCGTTGCGGCGCCCTGCAGGCGGTGCCCGACCCACCGCAGCTGCAGCCTGGGGACCGAGATAACGCCGGGTGTTTCTTCGAGGGCGGTTTGGGCGCGGTCCAGCAGCCCGGGTTCGATGCCGTCCATGAGCCGGCGGCCGATGCTGCGCACGGTGCCCCAGAGCAGGAAGATGATGGCGATGGAGATCAGCAGTCCGACGATCGGGTCAGCCAGCGGGAATCCCAGCATGACGCCGCCGGCGCCGGCCACGACGGCGAGGGAGGTGAACCCGTCGGTGCGCGCATGGACCCCGTCGGCGACGAGGGCGGCGGAGCCGATCCGCTGGCCGACCCGGATGCGGTAGACCGCCACCGCCTCGTTGCCGATGAATCCGACGACGCCCGCGGCCAGCACCCACCCCAGGTTATGCAGCGGCTGCGGATTGAAAAGCCGGTCGATCGATTGCCAGGCCGCGACGATCGCCGACAAGGCGACGACGGCGACGATAAAAAGCCCGGCCAGGTCTTCGGCCTTGCCGTATCCATACGTGTGGCGGCGGCTGGCGGCCCGCCGGCCGAGAATGAACGCGATCCACAGGGGAACCGCCGTCAGGGCGTCCGAGAAATTGTGGACGGTGTCGGCGAGCAGGGCGACGGATCCGCTGATGAGAACCACGATCAGCTGCAGAAACGTGGTGCCGAGCAGAATGAACAGACTGATTTTCAGGGCCCGGATGCCTTCCGCACTGGCCTCCAGCGCGTCATCGACCGCATCCGAGGCGTCGTGGCTGTGCGGGACGAAGAGTGCGTAGAAGAATCCCCTGATCCCGGTGGGATGGGAGTGACCGGGCCCATGGTCATGGTGGTCGTGCCCGTGGTCGCTGGCATGGTCGCTGGCGTGCCCGTGACGGTCGTGTTGTGGAGTGCTCATTGATCCTCCATGCTGCGCAGTTGGTGGCGGGGAGTTGGCTAAGACGGCCGTGCGGGCCGTAGTCAGAGGTCGGTTATCCCCACGCCGATGTCGTCCAGGCAGGGGGAGCGTTTGCCCGCGGGTTTGCCCATGGACCGCAGGCAGGTGCATTGGGGGCCTTTGACCGCTGGAAGGGCGGTCCACACGAATCGTTGCATGCGGTTGTAATTGCCGAAGTCCAGGACTGCTCCGTCGAGCCGGCTGGCGATTTCGTGGCTGACCGTGATCGTCAGGGCCCGGGTCGTATCGGCGGCTGATTCGAGGGTGCCGGCGAGGAACTTTTTTGGCCGGGTCCGCGAAAAGTAGAGTCCCTGGACCCGGCAGCCGCCCGTTCCCTGATAACAGTGCAGGGAGCCGCCGAAGGCGGCGATCATCTCCAGCGCTTCGGCGGTGACGGTGAAACGGCCGTGTCCGGGGACCGTCACCGCTGTCCGCCCGTGTGTGGGTCCGGTATTCATTCATCGTCCTTTTTGTTCGATCTGGTTGCGGGGCGCCGCCTGGCGCGCCGCCCCGCAACCAGGGACTGCGCGAGGTGTCGCCGGGATGGTGGCTCCCGGTCAGCCCTTCCAGGCCTGGCTGCGCAGAAGCCGCAGGCCGTTGAGGGCGACGATGACGGTGGAGCCTTCGTGTCCGGCAACGGCCAGCGGCAGCGGCAGGGTTGAGATCAGGTCCCACGTGACGAGCACCGTGATGAATGTGGCCGCGATGGCGAGGTTCGCGATGACGAACCGGTGTGCCCTTTTAGAGATCGCGATGAGTGACGGCAGGGCTTCCAGCTCGTCGCGGACGATGATGGCATCGGCCGTGTCCAGGGCGAGGTCGGACCCGTGCCGTCCCATGGCGATGCCGGTGGTTGCGGCCGCGATCGCGGGTGCATCGTTGACACCGTCGCCGATCAGCAGGACCCGGTGGCCGTCCTGTTCCAGCGCGTGCACGGCCGCTGCCTTGTCGGCAGGCAGCAGCCGTGCCCTGACCTGGTCAATGCCGGTTTCGGAGGCGATCTGGGCGGCCGCCCGCTGGTTGTCTCCGGTGAGCAGATGAACCGGGTTGCCCGTGATCTGGCGGAGCCGTTCGACCGTGGCGGCCGCGGTCGGACGGAGCCTGTCCGCCAGCGTGATCCGCCCGACGGTGGCCCCGTCGATGATGACATAGACGACGGTGCCGGCCACGTCGTCCTCCGTTTCCGCGGCGGGCCGCTCGACACGGATGTGCCGGCCCTGGGCGGTGGCGGATACGCCCTGGCCGGGGACGGCCTTGAAGCCCGTTGCCGGTGCCACGGTCAGGCCCCTTTCCCGTGCGTCCCGGAGGATGGCCCGGCCCAGCGGGTGTTCGCTGTACTGTTCGGCGGCGGCCGCCAGAGCCAGGATCTCCACGTCGCTGAGGGTTGCATGCAGGGAATCAACGGCAGTGACTTTCGGGGTTCCCTCCGTGAGGGTTCCGGTCTTATCGAAGGCGACAACGTTTGTGCGTCCGACCTGTTCCATCACGGTTGCTGACTTGACCAGAACGCCGTGCCGTCCGGCGTTGGCGATCGCGGCCAGCAGCGGCGGCATAGTGGACAGGACGACAGCGCACGGGGAGGCGACGATCATGAACGTGATGGCCCGCAGCAGGGCGGCCTCCAGACTCTCACCAAGGGACAGGGGCAGGAAAAACACCAGCAGGGTCGCCACGATGACACCGACGGAGTAGCGCTGTTCGACTTTTTCAATGAACAGCTGGGTCTTCGCCTTGGTCGCGGAGGCTTCCTCCACGAGGGTCACGATGCGGCTGACCACCGAGTCCTTGGCGGCCTTGGCTACCCGGACCGAGAGAACACCGCTGCCGTTGACGGTCCCGGAGAGCACCTCGTCGCCTTCGCGCCGGATGACCGGAACCGATTCCCCGGTCATCGCCGCCTGGTCGACCTCGCTGACTCCCCGGATGACGGTGCCGTCGGCGCCGATCCGCTCACCCGGGCGCACCAAAATCACGTCGCCGACCAGCAGGTCCGCGGTATCAACCTCTTCTTCGAGGCCTGTTCCGTCGAGGAGACGGGTGGCGCGTTCCGGGGCCAGGCCCAGCAGGGAGCTGACGGAGTCCGCTGTCCGCTGGGTGACCAGGGCTTCCAGGGCGCCGGATGTTGCGAAGATGACAATCAACAGGGCCCCGTCGAAAACCTGGCCGATGGCCGCGGCCGCGATCGCCGCGACGATCATCAGCAGATCCACGTCCAGGGTCTTCTCGCGCAGCGCCCGCAAACCCGAAAGGGCCGGTTCCCAGCCGCCGGCCGCGTAGCAGGCCAGATAGAAGGACCACCACACGGCCGCCGGTGCCCCGGCCAGCTGCGCTGCCCCGCCGATCAGGAAAAGGACCAAAGCAACCGTGGCCCACCGGACTTCGGGCAGCCGGGCCCCGGTACGGAAAATGGAGGGAGGTTTGGGCAGGGACCTGCCCGTGGCAGCCCCGGCCGGGGAGGTCAATGTCTGGCTCACGCGCGCACCCCTGCGTCCGTGGCCGGAGTCTCCCGAGGCGTCATATCAATGCGGTGATGGGCCGGCTCACCGCCGAGGGAATGCTCGGCCTGAAACACGGCGTCGGCGACAAGCTTGCGGGCGTGCTCGTTGGCAAGCCGGTAAAAGACCCGGGTCCCGTCCTGCCGGGCAGCCACGATCCTGCCCAGGCGAAGCTTCGCCAGATGCTGCGACACGGCCGTCGGAGACTTATCGATGATGTCCGCCAGATGATTGACGGACATTTCCCCGTCCCGAAGGGCCAGAATAATCCGGACGCGCGTAGCATCCGCGAGCATCGCGAACACCTCTACCGCGAGCTCAACATACTGGCTATCAGCATCAAGTCTGCAATGATTCTTATCTTCACTCATATGAAGATTGTACGCGCCGAGTCCCTGCACCTACTCACCTGTGGAGGCCCGCGCTGCGAATCCCTGGACCTGCCTCTCCTTCCAAGACAGTGCAGGTGACATTGGAAACCGAGCAAAGCCGTGCAGTTGACCTGCCTCCGGAAACGTCGCAGAAACGCCCGATTCTGAGAAGGCGATCCACGCTGCGGCCCGGTGGACCGGGGAAGGCCGGATTTCTTCTCAGAACCCATTCTCACTCAAAGAATGCCTGGGCGAACTTATAAGAAATGTTTGTGAGAGAATTTCGGAGTGAGCAGCGATCCCGAAGCCACAGACCAGTCCAACGCTGACGAAGTCGAGCAGCATCCGTGCCCCCGCTGCGACGTCCAGCCCGGCTCGCCGTGCCGGTCGCGCTCCGGAGCGGTCGCCTCGACCTACCACACCGGCCGGTTCACCAAAGTCCCTCGCC
Organism: Arthrobacter ulcerisalmonis; assembly: GCF_900609065.1. Lineage (GTDB taxonomy): Bacteria > Actinomycetota > Actinomycetes > Actinomycetales > Micrococcaceae > Arthrobacter > Arthrobacter ulcerisalmonis. The sequence goes on from NZ_UXAU01000036.1 coordinate 33,215, forward strand.
TGGCGAAGGCGCTGCGCGTGCCGACCCCGGCGGACCGCGGACCTGGCCAGCCCTGGCGACCGGGCACGCCGCCGCCGGCACCACTCCCGACGGACACGCCGAGCGCGGACATCCGCATCGGCTATGCGAGATGCTCGCACCTGACCCAGGAACTCCAGTCGCAGCTGGATGCGCTGGCCGCGCACGGCATCCCGCGCGACAAGATCTTCGCCGAGAAGGTCTCCACCCGCGTGCGGGTCCGCCCGAAGTTCGAAGCCGCACTCGACGCCGCGCGGCAGATCAAGGCCCACGCCCCGCACTGCCGTGTCATCTTCACCGTCTACGAGATGAAACGCCTTGGCCGGGATTCCGCCGAGCTGACCGCGCTGGCCGACCACCTCACCGCGCACGGCATAGCCCTTGAGATGCTCGCCGGGCCCCTGACCGGCGTCTACGATCCGACCGGCACCGGCCGGGTGCTGTTCGCGTTCTTCGCCGCGATGGCCGAGACCGAACGCGAGAACATCCGCGAGGCCACCCTCGAAGGCCTCAACGCGGCCGCCCGCAAGGGAAACCACGGCGGACGCCCGCCAGTGATCACCGACGACATGCTGCACACCGTGCTGCGCCGCCGCGCGAACGGTGAGTCCGTGGAAGACATCCGCCCGGATCTGATCATCCCCACCGGCAAGCGCAAAGGCCGAAACCCCAGCCTGGCCAGCATCTACCGGGCGCTCAACGAGCACGAGAAACGCCAGGCCTATCCCGAAGCCGTTGACCAGGCCCACGCCGACTTCCGCACGCTCCAGCCGAGCACCTGACGCTGGCCAAGCAGGCCCTGCTCATCCCTGGTCACTCATATCCGCCTGATTTTTCCCGATTACTACGGCGACCCCAGCAACAACGGACACTCGCAGCACCTCGAACGCAAGCCTGGGCCCAACTGTCTGCCCAACCTTCCGGACGGAAGACTGCCAATGAGACCAGAGTTGCTCGAAGATATGGTTGCCTAAAAACAACACCCCCAAGTCCACCCTGTTAGCCGGTGGATTGATGCGCCATGGTGTGGGCCAGGCGGTAGGAGTCGGTCCCGGTTTCGATGATGGTGCCTTTGAAGGTGAGTCTGTCGACGATGGCTGCGCAGAGGCGTGGGTCGGTGAAGGTTTTGGTCCACCCGGAGAAGGATTCGTTGGTGGCGATGGCCACGGATGCTTTTTCTTCGCGTTCGGTGAGAACCTGAAACAGGAGCTCAGCGCCGCGTTTGTCCAGTTCCATGTATCCGAGTTCGTCGATGCAGAGCAGGTCAACCCGTCCGTAGCGGGCGATGGTCTTGGCGAGGGCTTTGTCGTTTTCTGCCTCGACGAGCTCGTTGACCAGCCGCGTGGCGAGGATGTATTTCACCCTGAAGCCTTTCTCTGCCGCGGCGGTCCCGAGCCCGATGAGCAGGTGGGACTTCCCGGTTCCGGAATCCCCGATCAAGCAGAGAGGCTGGCCTTTGCGGATCCAATCCCCGGCAGCGAGTGTGTTAATGGTGGCGGGGCTGATGTTCGGGTTCGCGTCGAAGTCGAAGTCTCCGAGCCATTTATCCCGGGGGAATCCGGCGGATTTGACCCGGCGGACGGAGGAGCGGCGGTCCCGGTCATCACACTCGGCCAGCAGCAGTTCGGCCAGGAAGCCCTGGTAGGAGAGTTGTTCCTTTCCGGCGACGGAGACGGCTTCGTCGAGGACGGCACGGATCGTGGGCAGCCGGAGCCGCCGGCAGGCCTGGTCCACGGCTGCCGCAGCGGCCTGTTCGGTCAGGCCCCGGCGCCGGCGCAGGGTCTGGGACACGACAACGGGTGCGGTAGGGCTCATGAGACGTGCTCCTTGCTCGGTGGCACTTGATGCAGGTCGGTGGAGTGGGTGGTGCGTTTGTTCAGGAGTTGGTCATAGCCGGCCACGGTGGGCAGCGGGCGTTGGTCCGGCGGGAGTCCGGCGATCACGGCGGCGGGGTCCGCGAGGCGGCGTTGGGTGAGGCTGACAATCCGGTGCTCGACGACTTCTTCTTTCGCGCCTGGATCGCAATCGGGCCGGACCCACCCCGGGGTGATCCGTTCCGTGGCCACCCGCCTTGCTTCGACTGCGACGACGTCGGCGCTGACCGCCCCGACCTGCAGGGCGGCCGTGATCCCGGCAACGACGTCGGCAGCGTCCATGATTCGGTGCAACAGCAGCACATCGATGAGTTCACGGGTTGCGACGGTGTCTCCGTCGGTTTTGCGGGCGGCGGCCCAGAACGCGTCATGGGCCGGGGTGAACACTCCCGACTTGCGGGCTTGCGCCAATGCGGTGGAGCCGGGCAGGGCGCCGGGTTTGAATTTCAGGACCTCAAGGTAGTGATCCAGCTGCACGCATTGCCCGCCCCTGGCCACGGTCCGTGGATGGGTGGCAATCAAAGTCCGTCCGTCGAAGATCCTGACCTGCGTCGCCTGCAGGGAAACCCTGACCTTCCGGTTGATGAACCGCACCGGCACGGAATACTTCGTCGAACGGACGGTGATGAGCGAGGAACGATCCACCCTGGGCGTCAGGACCACGCCCGGATCGAAACCCTCTGCCGGCAACGGCGCCAGCAAGGGCTGTTCGACGGCGAAGTCCTGCCCGATGGTCCGGAGCCGCTGAGAGATCCTGCGCCGGTCCTCCGCGTCGTCCAACACCCGCAGCTTGTCGTTCAGCTCCGCCAGGGTCGCCACCGCCGGGACCGGAGTTAGGAAGTTCCTCCGGAACCGTCCGACCTCTCCTTCGATCCCGCCTTTTTCGTGGGCGCCCTTGAGACCCGGTTCGCAGTAAAAGGCATCGAAACCATAGTGGGATTTGAAGAGCACCCATCGTTCGTTCTCAACACGTTGCCGGCCGGCCCCATAAACGACTTTCGTGACGGCCGAGGTCAGATTGTCATAGCGGATATGCCTCCTCGGGACACCACCCAGAGCGGTGAACGCTTCGATATGGCCCTCCAGGAATGCTTCCTGCGCGCAGGTCGGGTACACACGGTGGATGGATTTCCCCGAGTTCGAGAGCCGGAACGCGAACATGTAACAGCGGGTCCTGACTCCGGCCAGGTCCACCCACACATCACCGAAATCCACCTCTGCCTCCGCCCCGGGCGCGTGTTCCTGAGGCACAAAGGCCTCAACCGGGGCGTTCCCTGACTCGACAGCGATAGCCGTCCTGCGGGCCTTCACATACTGGCGAACAGTGGAGTAAGAGATGACGGCCCGATGCTCGTCAACCAAACGGTCAAAAACCCGTTGAGCGGTATGGCGCTGCTTCCGCGGAGCTTCCAGGTCGGCCAGCAGCATCGCATCAATGACGCCTTTGAGCGGACCCAGCTTCGGCGCCTCCCGGACGGCAACCCTGCGCACCGGCGGTTCCGCGGCGGCCAGCGCCTGCCGGACCGTTCTCCGGGAAACCCGGTGCTCCCGGGCAAGGCAACGGATCGATATGCCCCTGACCCTGGCATCCCGGCGGATCCTCGCGAATAGCTCCACTCTCGACTCCATCACTGCCTTCCACCGTCGGGAAAAACCTCTGATGGAATCAACCGTGGGGTGGGCTCAACTGAAACTGCGATTCATCAACCGGCGAGCCGCGAAGTGGGCCCAACTGAGACTGCAAAACCGGTCCCCACTCAAACTGCCATAATCACCATGGAGCGAACGCCAGCCAGGCACAGGCGCAGAGCAAGAACCGTACGCGCGGCCGCTGACGCCCGGTTCCACGCAGAGGAGCCCCGCACACCGTTGGTGTGCAGGGCCCCTTGTCACCAGTTGGTGAAATGGGATCTTGAGCGATTGAGGATGTAGTCCCATTCCTTTTGATCAGCCCAATCAGGCTTTTGCACTTTTTTCTCTGGGCTGTAATTCGGCCATCCACTCTTGGTTCCGATGTGCCGCCTGTGGAGGAACCAATCCTGACGTGGATGGTGGAGACCGTCACTTGTCAGGTACCACGGCGCCGAATCGGATCCAGCCACTTCCACCAAGCCACTCTTCAAGGGCAGAGCACCCGGAACGTTGTTGCTGGCATCAATGGCGGTTCTGATGCCCCTCTCAAAGCGAGGAAGAACCGGTTTCCAATCGATTTTTTCGGCTAGGCCTCGTTGCCGATTCCGGGCGAGTTCCTTTGCCAACCTGATGGCTGCCACATCAAAGTCCTCGTCTGGATCCCAAACGACCTCTGCCCAAAGCCCTTTGCCGGATGCGTTGAGATGCAATGCCTTGTACTCCTCCTCCTGCACCGCTTCCCTGCGGTGTGGCGGGATGTTGCTCTGGAGCTCATTCGGCACTCTCAACTGCAAGCCGATGTGAAGTCTCCCCGGCTCGTCCTCGGCCTGAACGACTATCGAGTCGTTACACAAGGCGCTTACGTCTGAGGCTTCTCTGAAGGTTTTCAGAACCCGTTCATGGGTGAAGTCGCGGGCAAGGTCGTTGATGACTGCTTCTTGTTCAGCCAGCCGCGCGTCGTAAAGCGAATCGATTCGATCGGTAAGGGGTGCCAGCCGTTCGTCAAGGTTGACCTGAACCGCTTCCAGCACCTCATCCTTGACCCCGGCCGTTGCCGTCGTCAAGGTTTCTGTAACCACTTTTCGGAACTTGGGTTCGAACAAGAGCAGAACGGCGGCAGAGAGTAGGCCGACACCGAAGTTCGTCAGGATTGACTGCCACACTGCCACCGCATTCTCACCGATGCCGGGGATGAAGGGCCCCCAAAAGGCCAGGTAGGTGAAGACCAACCCGCTCAAAGCCAAAAGCAATACCCATCTGCGATGTATCTTGGGCGTTTGCTGAGCAAGGGTCTTTTCCACAGGGAAACAGTACAGGCGCAAACGTCAACGTAAAGAGCCAGAGCCCGCGCGCCGAGAAAGGTACGCGGGCTCGGGTTACCGAAAGTAGAGGGGACTATCTCATAAACGGTGTATCCGGCGGTTTGTTTTAGTAGTTTTCAGCTGCCGGGAATCGGTCGCTGAAAGTGATGGCGAAGGCGTTCAAAGCGG
>NZ_UXAU01000031.1 GCF_900609065.1 Arthrobacter ulcerisalmonis
CAACCAAACTCAACGGTCTAAGCCCGGTCCAATACCGGGCCCAAGCCACCGCAGCCTAGAATCCCAATAAACCAGTCCAACAAACGGGGACCAGTTCAAGATCTCCGGGAGGGTTGTTAAACAAAACAACCTCCGGTCTGCGTTACCGCAAACCGGAGGTTGTTTTCCCATTGGTGCACCCCCCGGGACTTGAACCCGGAACCCATTGATTAAGAGTCAATTGCTCTGCCAATTGAGCTAGAGGTGCATCTTTTTGCTGTGATCTTCGGTGGATTTTTCTTCCCCGTTGATCTCCGCAACGACATGAAACTCTACACGAACTTTTGATTCATGTGAAATCGGCTGGTCAGTCTCGGATGGTGCCGTCGAGCTGACCGCAGAACTCCCAGAAAGTCAGCGTTTTTGGGGGAATCGGCCAGCCTGTTTCAGGGCGGAAACCTCGAAAAGCCTGCACTGCAGCGCCCAGGCCCCTGTGAAATGAACCACAGTGACACCGGGCGGCAACCCAAGGGGCCTGTCGAAAGACTAGAGGCGCTGACGACGCGGTGCTCGGAAACCGGCGGCTTCGGCATGGGCTGCAGACTCGAACCAAACGCCGGCAACAGTTGACTCGTAGTCGGCGTGATCATCCTCGAAATAGACCATGGTGGTGGCGTCACCCTTGACGGTGAAGTCAGCTGGGCCGCTGCCGTCGGCCCGCGCGGCGGCTGACCCGGAACCGTACGGCTCATCAGCAGCAAGGTGTCCAGGCGCAGCCAGGGCGGAGGCGGGTGCGCTGGTCTCGGCACCGTGAGACTCAGTCGGTGCGATGCTGGCGGAGTTCGACTCCACAGCGGAGTCGCCCTCTTCCCCAGCGGCCGACTCCGCGCCCGGCAACGTGGCGGCGTGGGTGTCCGTGTACTCCGAGTGGTGCGCAGGCGCTGCCGACTCCGTCACGTGGCTGGGCTCGGACCACTGGGTTTCCCATTCTCCCGCGCCGCCTGCAACTGGCGCCTCGGTTGCAGGGATCACGACGCCGGCCGGGGTGGTCTCGGCCGTTTCCGGGGTATCGGCCGGAGCGACTATCGGAGTGGAGGCGGTGGTGCCTTCGGTCTCCTGGCCGGCTCCACTGTTCGGAAGTGGTTCGACGTCGGCGGGGCCAGCAGGTGGCTCGGAACCGATGGCGGAATCCGCAGCGGAATCGGCCGGCAGTGCCGCGGGCACGGTCACCCCAGAAGCAACGGAATCAGCGGCGATGGGCGACTCAGCCGTCTCGGCAGTCTCGGCAGTCTCCACGGGAGTGGCGGGAGCGTTTGTCGTCAGTCCGTCGGCTGACGCGGACTCCGGTTCGGCACTTGGCTGAGCGTCGGCGTCGGTCGCGGTGGCGGCAGCGGAAACGGTCTGCGGTTCAGCAGCAGGCGCCGGTTCGGCACTTGGCTGAACGTCGGCGTCGGACGCGGCAGCAGTCTCGCCGGAGGCGGCGGCCGAGGCGGTCGTGGCAATCGGATCTTCGGCGGTGGTGGGGCCAGCCGGCTCAGAAGCCTTGCCAAAACCAGCTGCGGTGGCGATGCCGGTGGTCCCCGCGGCAACGGCCGAGGCGGCGGCGCTCCCACCGGACAGGGCCCCATCGGCGCGGGTGGGCATAGTTCCGGCGGAACTGGCCCCACTGGACTTTCTACGGTTGAGAAGCCACCACACCAGGCCCGCCACAACAACTATCACTATGATCCAGATAAGAATGTCCATGATGATTCCTTTACTCCGTGCGGGTGCTGCTTTCTCCTGACGCTACGTGGGGGGCTTGCCGCTGTCCACATTGTTCACGCGGTGTTTCCCGGCCTCACCACCGGGATGCTGCATCCAGAACCAGGCTGAGGTCTAGGCTGAAGCCCAAGCGGTACAACGGTCGGATGGATCGGCGCCGCACCCACAGACCTGCGATGACGATGAAGAAGGGCTGTCCCTATGAGCAACCTGGAGACTGTCCCGGACGAGGTCGTTTGCACGGGAAGCTCCTGCGGAGAATCGATCGAGTTCCTGGCTCCCAGGGACGTGCCTCTGGGCGGGCCACGGTCCTTGTCGGTCCGGCGAACCTTGCCGCAGAAGCAGCGCAGCCTTATTGGGGCCTGGTGCTTCCTGGACCATTACGGCCCAGATCCCGTCCCCGACACCGGCGGCATGAGGGTGGCCCGTCATCCGCACACGGGGCTGGCGACGGTGAGTTGGCTCTTCACCGGCGAGATCGCTCACCGAGACTCCGCTGGTTTCGAGGCGATCGTCCGGCCCGGGGAAGTCAATCTTATGGTGGCCGGGCGCGGGATCTCGCACCAGGAATTTTCGACGCCGGACACCACAGTCCTGCACGGCGCGCAACTTTGGTACGCGTTGCCCGCGGAGACCCGCCACATGGCGCCCACCTTCCAGCACTTCGCGCCTCAACCCAGCCATGGCGACGGCAGCGAACTGCGAGTCTTCATTGGTACGTTGGCTGGATCGTCGTCGCCCATCACGACCTATACGCCGCCGCTGCTTGGGGCCGAAGCCGTCTTCCAGGCCGGGGGGAAGCTGGAACTGGACCTCGATCCGAGCTTTGAACACGGGATACTGGTCGACGCCGGTGATGTCCGCCTCGACGGGAGTGACCTGAGCGTGAATCATTTGCATTACCTGCCACCTGGCCGCACTTCCGTGACGCTGACCGCAGGCAGCGCACCCGGGCGGGTACTGATCCTCGGTGGCACACCGCTGGGCGAACAGATCGTCATGTGGTGGAACTTCGTGGGCCGCAGCCATGAGGAAGTGACCGCGTACCGTGCCGCCTGGCAGGCCGAGATCGACGCCGAGCCCGCAGACCCACCTGCGGATGAAACCTATCCAGACGGTGCACCGTATCCGCGGTTCGGCCCGTTTCCCGCAGGCCAACCGGCCCCCTTGCCCGCTCCTGTCCTGCCCAACGTCCGGCTCCGACCCCGCGGCTGAGCACGCTCCGCTGGGGAGTCGATGAACAGCTCACCGGTGACCTTCAAGAAATGATTGACAAGTCAACTAACCAATGCTAAGTTTCATGCATATGCATGAATGTGCGCATCGCGCAGCACATCAACCAAGGAGAACTAAATGAGCACCGAACTTTCCGCTGGCACCTGGACCCTTGACGCCGCCCACTCAGAGGTTGGCTTTGTTGTCCGCCACGCTGGCATCAGCAAGGTCCGAGGCAAGTTCACGCAGGCCGAGGCCACCCTGGTAGTAGGGGAGGGCGTGACCGGGTCCTCCGTTGAGGCCACCGTGCAGACCGCTTCTTTCGATTCCAATGATGCAAACCGCGATGGCCACGTCAAGAGCGCCGACTTCTTCGACGTCGAGCAGTTCCCGGTCATGACCTTCAAGTCCACCGGAGCGGAGGGCGGCGCCGAGGAGTTCAAGCTCACCGGTGACCTCACCATTAAAGAGACCACCCTGCCCGTGACCTTCGATGTTGAGTTCGGCGGCATGGCTGTTGACCCCTTCGGCGCCACCCGCGCCGGCTTCTCCGCCACCACCCAGATCTCGCGCAAGGCCTTCGGCATCACCTGGAATGCAGCGCTGGAAGCTGGTGGCGTGCTGGTTGGCGACAAGGTAACCATCAACGTTGACGCCGCGTTCGTGTTGCCTGCCTAGTCAACCGAAACTTCCCCAAGGTGCCGCGAACAGTAATATTCGCGGCACCTTGTTGTTTAAGCCGGCCAGCATGACGGCACGGCTGCCGGGGCGATCCTCGGTAGCCGTGCCGTAGCCTTCTGGCATGGACTTCAAGCGGCTGCAGATTCTTCGCGAGGTGGCCGATAGGACCACCGTCGGTGCGGCCGCCGACGCCCTGGGCGTCACGCCGTCGGCCGTTTCCCAACAGTTGCGGACCCTGCAGGAAGAGCTGGGCGTGGTGCTGGTGGAGAAATCCGGCAGGGGAGTGCGGCTGACGGAGGCGGGCAGGGCCATGGCCACGGCTGCCGCCGAGGTGTCGACGGCGATGGCCCGGGCCGAGGCAACCGTGGACACGTATCGGCGCGGCTGGCAGGCGCATGTTCGGGTGGCGTTCTTCCCTAGCGCCGCAGAGATGTTCCTGCCAGGACTCCTGCACCGCGTCCGCGCCGTCGAAGGCCTTCGCCTCGAAGCGTGTTTTGAAGATCCTGCCGTTGCCGGATTCGCGGGCCTGGCTGCGGACTACGATCTGGTCCTGGCGCACAGCGTCGATGGCCCTGAGGTATTTGCCCGTGACGGCCTGGTGGTGGTACCGCTCCTGGATGAGCCCCTGGATGTTGCCATTCCGGCGGGCCATCCGTTGGCAGCGAAGACCAAGATCACGGCGCGGGACGTGGTGGGCCAGCCGTGGATTGGCGTGCCGGACGGGTTCCCGTTCGACGCCGTGCTGAAGCAGGTTGAGAAGCGCGCAGGCGTGGCTGCCCTAAGAGTGCAGCTTTTTCCGGATCTGCGTGTTTTGGAAGCGCTTGTCAGCGCCGGGCACGGGCTGACGCTGTTGCCGCGGTACACGGCAGCCGGAAACGAGTGACGCGGATTCGTGCTGCGGCCGCTGGTGGGCGTTCCGGCGAGGCGCAGCATCGTGGCGCTGGTGCGGTCCGACGTTGCCGAGCGGACTACCATCCGGGACGTCCTGGACATGCTCGCCGCCGAGGCGGTGGAGGTCGCTGCCGGCCGCACGGGACGGCAGGAAACCGTACAGCTACCCCGGAATGACCAGTAACATCTCAATATGTAAGACGCCAGTCCACTATTCGGTCGAAATATTCGGGAAATTGCGGTCAAACGCGTGCCGACTGTCGTTGGGCCGCCGCGGGGAGTCATAGACTTTCTCTCATGAGTGAGGACACCCAGATCGAAACACCAGCAACAATTGATATCAAGCCCCGAAGCCGCGTCGTCACTGACGGCATTCATGCCGCCCCCGCGCGTGGCATGTTCCGTGCCGTCGGCATGGGCGACGACGACTTCGCCAAGCCGCAGGTCGGCGTCGCGAGTTCCTGGAACGAAATTACGCCCTGCAACCTTTCCCTGAACCGGCTGGCTCAAGGCGCCAAGGAAGGCGTGCACGCTGGCGGCGGATTCCCCATGCAGTTCGGCACCATCTCCGTCTCCGACGGCATCTCGATGGGCCACGAAGGCATGCACTTCTCCCTGGTGTCCCGTGAAGTGATCGCGGACTCCGTGGAAACCGTGATGCAGGCTGAGCGCATTGACGGCTCCGTCCTCCTGGCCGGCTGCGACAAGTCACTGCCCGGCATGCTGATGGCAGCGGCCCGCCTGGACCTCGCCAGCGTTTTCCTTTACGCCGGCTCGATCATGCCCGGCTGGGTCAAGCTCGAAGACGGCTCGGAGAAGGAAGTCACACTCATTGACGCCTTCGAAGCCGTGGGCGCCTGCGCTGCCGGCAAGATGAGCCTGGAAGACCTCACCCGCATCGAAAAGGCCATCTGTCCCGGCGAAGGTGCCTGTGGCGGCATGTACACCGCAAACACCATGGCCTGCATTGGCGAAGCCCTGGGCATGTCCCTGCCCGGTTCCGCCGCACCGCCTTCGGCCGACCGCCGTCGTGATGAATTTGCCCGCAAGTCCGGCGAAGCAGTGGTCAACCTGCTCCGGAAGGGCATCACGGCCCGCGACATCATGACCAAGAAGGCCTTCGAGAACGCCATCGCCGTGACCATGGCCTTCGGTGGTTCCACCAACGCCGTCCTGCACCTGCTGGCCATCGCCCGCGAGGCTGAGGTTGACCTGACCCTGGCCGACTTCAACCGCATCGGCGACAAGATCCCGCACCTGGGTGACCTCAAGCCGTTCGGCCGCTACGTGATGACCGACGTCGACAAGATCGGCGGCGTGCCGGTCATCATGAAGGCACTGCTCGACGCCGGTCTGCTGCACGGCGATTGCCTCACCGTCACCGGCAAAACCGTTGCCGAGAACCTTGAAGCGATCAACCCGCCGGATGTTGACGGCAAGATCCTCCGGGCGCTCGACAACCCGATCCACAAGACCGGTGGCATCACCATCCTGCACGGCACCATGGCTCCCGAGGGCGCCGTGGTCAAGAGTGCCGGCTTTGATGCTGACATCTTCGAAGGCACCGCCCGCGTGTTTGACCGCGAGCAAGGCGCCCTCAAGGCTCTGGATAACGGCGAAATCCACGCCGGTGACGTTGTCGTGATCCGTTACGAAGGCCCCAAGGGCGGACCGGGTATGCGCGAGATGCTCGCCATCACCGGCGCTATCAAGGGCGCTGGCCTGGGCAAGGACGTGCTCCTGCTGACAGACGGCCGCTTCTCCGGCGGAACCACCGGCCTGTGCATCGGACACGTCGCGCCTGAGGCTGTCGACGGCGGTCCCATCGCGTTCGTCAAGGACGGCGACCGGATCCGCGTGGACATCGCAGCCCGCAGCTTCGACCTGCTGGTCGAGGACGCAGAGCTTGAAGCCCGCAAGGTTGGTTGGGAGCCGCTCCCGGCCCGTTACACCAAGGGTGTTTTGTCCAAGTACGCCAAGCTGGTGCACAGCGCATCAACCGGCGCGTACTGCGGGTAACTCCCGTTTCGGCGCCGCTCTCCCAACTAGGTAGCGCTAACTGCAGTTTTGACCCCTCATAACCGCAGTTAGCGCTACCTAGTTGGGGAAGGTAGCCACTCCGTGGACAGGCAAGTCCACATGGTGAGACAAGGGGGGTCCTCGTTGACACTCTGTTCACCAGAGGGAACACTAAACGCATGACTTTCGTTACTGTCGGCATTGTCGTCGTCCTTACCAAGCGCGTGGCACCTTAGCCCTGGTAACGAACCGTCACGCGCAAACCCCTCGAAGAGCCACCAGGCTGAGGGGTTTTTTTATTTCCCGCAGTTTATTTTCCAGCAGTATCCATGCACCACAAAAGATCCACAAGGAAGAGTCCGATGAGCAAAGGATCGCCGATCAGCCCCTCGCTGATGGCTAACAAGTCCGCTGGAGCCGCCAAGGCTCCGGAACGCGCCGACCGGACGGCAGAAACCGCCGCCGTCGTCGCAGACCTTGCTGCTATCTCTCCTGTCCTTGGGCCGAACAACGTTGTACCCCCAACGGTGATGACCGGCTCGCAAGCTATTGTCCGCTCGCTCGAAGAACTCGGCGTCGACGATATTTTCGGTTTGCCCGGTGGCGCGATCCTGCCCACCTACGACCCCTTGATGGCTTCCAACATGAACCACGTGCTGGTCCGTCACGAACAGGGAGCCGGCCACGCCGCGCAAGGCTACGCCATGGTTACCGGACGGGTGGGTGTCTGCATTGCCACCTCCGGCCCCGGTGCCACCAACCTCGTTACCGCCATCATGGACGCCCACATGGATTCCGTGCCGCTGGTGGCCATCACCGGCCAGGTGTCCAGTTCGGTGATTGGCACCGACGCCTTCCAGGAAGCTGACATTGTGGGCATCACCATGCCCATCACCAAGCACTCCTTCCTGGTGACCGACCCCAACGACATCCCGCACGTCATGGCCGAGGCCTTCCACCTCGCGTCCACCGGCCGGCCGGGCCCCGTTCTGGTGGACGTGGCAAAAGACGCCCAAGTTGGCCAGATGACCTTCTCCTGGCCACCCAAGATCGACCTCCCCGGCTACCGTCCCGTGACCCGCGGACACAACAAGCAGGTCCGCGAAGCAGCAAAGTTGATCGCTGCCTCGTTGAAGCCGGTGCTCTATGTCGGCGGCGGTGTGATCAAGGCGCACGCCTCAGCTGAGTTGCTGGCCCTCGCGGAAGCCACTGGCGCCCCCGTGGTGACCACGCTGATGGCCAAGGGTGCCTTCCCGGATTCACACCCGCAGCACATGGGTATGCCCGGCATGCACGGAACGGTGTCGGCCGTCACGGCGCTGCAGCAATCCGACCTGTTGATCACCCTCGGTGCCCGCTTCGATGACCGCGTCACCGGCGTGCTGAAGACCTTTGCGCCCAACGCCAAGATCATCCACGCCGATATTGATCCGGCGGAAATCTCCAAAAACCGGACCGCTGACGTGCCGATCGTGGGTTCCGTCAAGGAGATCATCCCTGAACTGACCGACGCCGTCCGCACCCAGTTCGACACAGTTGGCGCTCCGGACCTCACCACCTGGTGGGCGTTCTTAAACAACCTCAAGGACACCTACCAGCTGGGTTGGACCGAGCCGGAGGACGGGCTGGTCGCCCCGCAGCGGGTCATCGAACGCATCGGCGCGCTCACCGGACCGGAGGGTGTCTACGTTGCAGGTGTTGGCCAGCACCAGATGTGGGCTGCCCAGTTCATCAAGTACGAGCGCCCGCACGCCTGGCTGAACTCCGGCGGCGCCGGCACCATGGGGTACGCCGTGCCGGCAGCCATGGGCGCCAAGGTGGGCAACCCGGACCGGGTGGTCTGGGCCATCGACGGTGACGGCTGCTTCCAGATGACCAACCAGGAGTTGGCCACCTGCGCGTTGAACAAAATCCCCATCAAGGTTGCTGTCATCAACAACTCCTCGCTGGGTATGGTCCGCCAATGGCAGACCCTGTTCTACGAAGGCCGTTACTCCAACACCGACCTCAACACCGGTCACGACACCGTCCGCATCCCGGACTTCGTTAAGCTGGGGGAGGCCTACGGTTGCGCGTCGTTCCGCTGCGAACGTGCCGAAGATATCGACGCCACTATCCAGAAGGCCCTGGAAATCAACGACCGCCCCGTGGTGATCGACTTCGTGGTGAGCCCCAACGCGATGGTGTGGCCCATGGTCCCCGCCGGCGTGAGCAACGACCAGATCCAGATCGCCCGCAACATGACCCCGGACTGGGAAGAGGAAGACTGACATGACCCGCCACACACTGTCCGTGCTGGTCGAAGACAAGCCCGGCGTTCTGACCCGCGTGGCCAGCCTCTTCGCCCGCCGCGCCTTCAATATCAACTCCCTGGCCGTTGGCCCCACCGAAGTTTCGGGCATCTCCCGGATGACGGTAGTGGTCGACGCCGACGGTGAGCTCATCGAACAGGTCACCAAGCAGCTCAACAAGCTGATCAACGTGATCAAGATCGTCGAACTCACCGCTGAATCTTCCGTACAGCGCGACCACATCCTGGTCAAGGTACGTGCGGATGCCGCGACACGCCTGCAGGTCACCCAAGCTGCAGACCTGTTCCGCGCCTCAGTGGTGGACGTTTCCACCGACTCCGTCGTCATTGAGGCCACCGGTCACCCCGAAAAGCTCTCCGCACTGCTCTCCGTGCTGGAGCCCTTTGGCATTCGCGAAATTGTGCAGTCCGGCACCCTGGCCGTTGGACGGGGATCCCGCTCCATGAGTGACCGGGCGTTGCGTTCAGCCTAGGCACCTGCCTGAGGTTGGGCCCGCCCGCAACCGCAGCACCACTTACCACCACCGATTTACCACACCACTCAAGAGGAGTTACGCAAGTGACTGAAATGTTCTACGACGACGATGCAGACCTGTCAATCATCCAGGGCCGCAAGGTTGCCATTGTTGGCTACGGCTCGCAGGGTCACGCCCACGCACTTAACCTGCGGGATTCCGGCGTCGAGGTTGTCATTGCCCTCAAGGAGGGCTCCAAGTCGATCGCCAAGGCCGAAGAAGCCGGCTTCACCGTCAAGAACGTTGCCGACGCCGCCGAATGGGCCGACGTCATCATGATCCTGGCACCGGACCAGCACCAGCGCGCCATCTACAACGACTTCGTCAAGGACAAGCTGACCGCGGGCAAGGCCCTGGCGTTCGCCCACGGCTTCAACATCCGCTTCGGCTACATCCAGGCACCTGAGGGTGTTGACGTCATCCTGATCGCCCCGAAGGCGCCGGGTCACACTGTGCGCCGCGAATTCGAAGCCGGCCGTGGCATCCCGGACATCATTGCTGTGGAGCAGGACGCCTCGGGCGCTGCCTGGGACCTCGCCAAGAGCTACGCCAAGGCGATCGGTGGTACCCGCGCCGGTGTCATCAAGACCACCTTCACCGAAGAGACCGAAACCGACCTGTTCGGCGAGCAGTCAGTCCTGTGCGGCGGCGTCTCCCAGCTGGTCCAGTACGGTTTCGAAACCTTGACCGAAGCTGGCTACCAGCCGCAGATCGCCTACTTCGAGGTACTCCACGAGCTCAAGCTCATCGTTGACCTCATGTGGGAAGGCGGCATCGCCAAGCAGCGTTGGAGCGTCTCCGACAC
Organism: Arthrobacter ulcerisalmonis; assembly: GCF_900609065.1. Lineage (GTDB taxonomy): Bacteria > Actinomycetota > Actinomycetes > Actinomycetales > Micrococcaceae > Arthrobacter > Arthrobacter ulcerisalmonis. Next base: position 10,181 of record NZ_UXAU01000031.1, read on the forward strand.
CGCAGAATACGGCGACTACGTCTCCGGCCCGCGCGTCATCACCCCCGAGGTGAAGGAGAACATGAAGGCAGTTCTCGCCGACATTCAGTCCGGCGCGTTTGCTACCCGGTTCATCGAAGACCAGGACAACGGCGGTGTGGAGTTCAAGGCACTGCGCGCAAAGGGCGAACAGCACCCCATCGAAGGCGTGGGCCGCGAACTGCGCGCCCTCTTCGCCTGGCAGCAGCAGGACGAGGACTACGTGGACGGCTCCGTAGCCCGCTAGCACCCACCCGCGTCCCAGCTACGCGAAGTACCACCGAAGCATCATCGGCGAGGCCGGGCCCACACTTAACAATGTGAGTCCGGCCTTTCCGTCGGCCTAGACTTGTCCCATTCCAAGGACTGCAACGCAGAGGATTCCCCCGTGTCAAAACCCGTAGTACTGCTCGCCGAAGAACTTTCCCCCGCCACCGTTGACGCACTCGGCCCGGATTTCGAGATCCGCCAGACGGACGGCGCTGACCGTGCGCAGCTGCTCGAGGCAATTGTCGACGTCGATGCCATCCTGGTGCGCTCGGCCACCCAAGTGGATGCCGAGGCCATCGCGGCAGCGAAGAACCTGAAGGTCATCGCCCGCGCAGGCGTGGGCCTGGACAACGTGGACATCAAGGCCGCGACCCAGGCCGGTGTCATGGTGGTCAACGCCCCCACGTCGAACATCGTTTCCGCAGCTGAACTCACTGTGGGGCACATCCTCAGCCTGGCCCGCCACATTCCGCAGGCCAGCTCGGCCCTCAAGGACGGCGAGTGGAAGCGCTCCAAGTACACGGGCATCGAACTGTTTGAAAAGAAGGTCGGCATCATCGGGCTGGGCCGCATTGGCGCCCTGGTTGCTGCCCGACTGAAGGGTTTCGAGACCAAGATCCTGGCCTACGACCCCTACATCACCTCGGCCCGGGCCGCACAGCTCGGCGTCCAGCTGGTGACCCTTGATGAACTGCTGGCCCAGTCTGACTTCATCACCATCCACATGCCCAAGACGCCGGAGACGGTGGGCATGCTCGGTGCCGAAGCCTTCAAGAAGATGAAGACCTCCGCGTACGTGATCAACGTGGCCCGCGGCGGTCTGGTGGACGAGGAAGCCCTGTACACCGCACTGCAGGATGGCGAGATTGCCGGTGCCGGCGTCGACGTTTTCTCCAAAGAGCCCAGCACGGACCTGCCGTTCTTCAAACTCGACAACGTGGTGGTCACCCCGCACCTGGGCGCCTCCACCGACGAAGCCCAGGAAAAGGCCGGCGTCTCCGTCGCCAAGTCCGTCCGCCTGGCCCTGGCCGGCGAACTGGTACCCGACGCCGTCAACGTTGCTGGCGGCGTCATTGCCCCTGACGTTCGCCCCGGTATCCCGCTGATCGAGAACCTGGGCCGGATCTTCACGGCTCTGACCCACGGGTCCCTGACCCAGTTCGACGTCGAAGTTGCCGGCGAAATTTCCAGCCTGGACGTCAAGGTCCTGGAACTTGCAGCACTGAAGGGCATCTTCGCCGACGTGGTCACCGAGCAGGTCTCCTACGTCAACGCTCCCGTCATCGCCGAGCAGCGCGGCATCAACGTCCGCCTGATCACCACCACCGAGACGGAGTCCTACCGGAACCTGCTGACCCTGCGTGGCGCCCTGAGCGACGGCACCCAGATCTCTGTTGCCGGGACGCTGACCGGCCCCAAGCAGATCCCCAAGCTGGTGGGCGTCAACGGCTTCGAGGTGGAGATCCCCATCAGCGAGCACTTGGTGGTGGTGGCGTACGCCGACCGTCCAGGCGTGATCGGCACCATCGGCCACATCCTGGGCATGAATAACATCAACATCGCCGGCATGCAGGTGGCTCGTCAGGATGAGGATGGCCAGGTTATGGCGTTGCTCACCATTGACAGCTCCGTCCCGCAGCAGGTCCTGGACGCCATCAAGTCCGGAATCGGCGCTGACATGGTGCGGGAAGTAAACCTGGAGGACTAGGAAACGCCGACGGCGTTCGCGTCGCTTGGGCGCGCCCCGCATGGGGCACGTATGATTGGTCGGTCTGCTGAAAAATGGCGCTGTCGTAGTTCTGGACGGTGCCGGCAGGCCGGCCAATACTTTTGCACATCTGTCCCAGCTGCGCCATGTCTTGCTGGGGCTTGTCCCGCCGGGGTGGATATGAGTGTGCGTACGCAAACCAGGTTTCAGGGAGTTCAATGAACGCTGTCCAGAGGTTCATCAGGAGCAAAGTGCTGCTGCTGACCGCTGCCATCCTCATTGCAGCGATGTGCTTGTCGGTTCTTGTCCAAAGCCAGTCGCAAGCTGCGCTGAACCGGACCGTGGATGAGAATTCCCGCGGGCTCTACGACATCCTGGTCCAGGCGAAAGCGCCGGCCGGAACGTTGATGCAGCCGGAAATTGCCACCGGCACCGGCGGGATCGGCTTCGATCAGCTGGATAAAATCCGCAAGCTGCCGGGCACCGATGTTGCGGCGCCCATCAGCCTGGTCTCGAGGGTCACCCAGAACCTGGAAACGCCACGCCTGGACGCCATGGACTACCTGGGCTACAACTCCGGGCTGGCGGGAACGGCCAGCACTGATCAGGCCGCGGGCGCCACTGCGCCCGCTGACTGGCCCGCTGCGGAGTCCGTCCTCAGTGATGGCACCAAGAAGTACCGGCTCACGGCCAGCGCTGTGAGTTCCGACGGCGTCTCCGAGCAGACCCTGTTCAAAACCTCCGCGGAGGGGACGTTGGGCAAGGCCAAGCTGATGGAGGAGAAAGCGGGCGGGGGCAGCAGCATCCGCATCGCCGCCCCGGAGAAGGAAACCGGGATCAAATTCCCGTCCCCTGCCGGTGGCTCTGAGCACAACCTCTTCAACCTGTCGGTAGCGCTCCCACTGGCGCCTGAAGTCACCGAGTCCGTGGTCGCCGTCGACCCCGCCTCCGAGCGTGCGCTGCTGGGTGACGCCGGCGATTTCCTGGCCCCGTTGGAGAAGGCGCCGCCCGCTGACGCCCGCAACGCCGGCGCGGTCGGCCGCTACTTCGAAGGCCTGTTCACCACCGGGATTGATCTTTCGAAGCTTGAAGAGGGCCCCGATTTCCTGGGCGTCAAGCTCAAATACTGGGCGCCCTTGATGACCCAGTACCAGCAGGCCAAGCGCACCGGCCAGCTCACGGACGCCTCGCAGGCCATTCCACTGGTGGTCCGCTCGGGCACGTCACTGGACCTGACCTACAACGTCAAGATCGAAGAAATCGACGACGCCGGCAAGGTCGTCAAGGACGTCGGCACCGCTTCCCGCTCGTTGGGTAAGGATTACCTGCCGTTCGTGTCCAAGGATCCGTTCGCGCTGTCCTGGCCTGGCTCCACCGATCACAGTTCACTGCTGGGGAGCAACGGAAACTTCAACCAGGGTCTGTACACCCCCGCCACATGGAGCACCGTCTTCACCGCGGCTCCGCAGTACCTGAACGGCGAAACCGCAGCCAACGGCGCTGAGGGTAAGACAGCCGAGCCCGGCGAATGGGTTACCGTCAACCGCCTGCCGGAGAAGAGCGCCACCGGAGCTCCAGTGGACCAGACCCAGCGCGCGCCCGTGGACGAACGCTCTTATCGGGAAAGCGTCGCCACCGGCAAGACATCTGCTGCGCCGCTGGCCATGGTTTACGGCACGTTCGACCCGGCCACCGTAGCCCAAGCTGCCGGTGACGTGAACAAGTTGCCGCTGGGCGGCTATGACCCCACACCGTTCTCGCTGGTCAAGGATGCGGCAGGAAAGGACGCCAACGCCGAGCTCAAGCCTTCGCTGAGCGCCACCGGCCTTGCGGGCCAGTCCGCCGGTGCCATCACCGACTACTACGGCCTGGCTGCAGCCCGCGGCTACACCGAAAACGCGGCGGTCATTGACGCCATCCGCGTCCGGGCCACCGCGCCCGGCACCTGGAAGGAAGCACAGCCGGACGTCGAGAAATTAGCGACCGATATCCGCAGCATGGGCCTGGAAGCCATCGTGGTGGCCGGTTCCGCGCGCGAAGACGCCAGCATTTTCGTCCCCGGATACTCCAAGGACGACGCCGGCAAGGAAGCCGCGTTGGGCACTGTCCAGCAGTCGTGGGTACGCCAGAACGCCGCTGAAGCCGTGACCGGTTCGCTGACCGGCACCAATGTCACCCTGCTCTTCCTCACCCTGTGCGGGGCTGCGCTGCTCACCGGCGCGTCCACTATCAGCTACATCCGGAAGCGCCGCACCGAGGCCGGGACACTGCGGGCCATGGGCTGGACGCAACGCCGCATCCGCACCTGGGTGCTGGAGGAGTTCGGCGTTGGTGCCATCCTGCTTACCATCGCCGGGCTGGTGTTGAGCTTGATCAGCTGGAGCTTCACTACGGCGCTGGTGACGGGTGCCGTCCTGGTGCTCTACGTTGGTGCTGCTCTCTTTGCGGCCCGCCAACTGCGGCATCGCGATGAGATAGATCAGGAGCCGCAGCATGATGAGCGGCTGATCGCCGTGGATTCGCCCTTGACCTTTGCCAACAGGCAGCTGGCCACCAACAAGTTCAACACGTTGTCCCTGGCCGTGGCGGTGGGCGTGTTTGGCGCGTCGGTGGGTGGCTTGATATCCCTGCTGATCGACATCCCCCGGGCTGCCGGTGCCAGCGCGTTGAGTGGTCTGGCGGCCACGAGCGTGGCGCTGCCCAGCATCGTGTTGGCAGTGGCGGGCGTCGCAGTTGGCCTCATCCTCACGCTGGTCACCGGCCGATTTGAGCTCAACGCCAAGCGCCAATACCTGGGTATCCTTTCGGCCATGGGCTGGAACCCGGACATGCTCCGCCAGGTGCGATTCTTCGAAAACGCCCTGGTGGGAACCGTGGCACTACCTCTCGGCGTGCTGGGTGCGCTGGGAATCGGCCTGCTGCTGGCCCCCTACGCCGCCCTCTGGGCCGGGGTAGCTGGCCTGGTAGCCGTCCTTTGCTGGATTCCAATTGCAACGAAAGTAGTCCGATGACAGACTCCACGAACGTCCAGCGCAGCCGGAGGGCCAGCGGGGGAGACGTGTCGCTGCAGACGCGCGCCAACACCATCGTCAAGGCCGCCGACCACGCCACGCCGCTGGAACTCAAGGACATCACCATCCGCTACGGCGGTGGCAAGAGCGGCGCCGAGGCCGTCAGCGTGGTCGAGAACTTTGACTTGACCCTGCACGCCGGTGAGATGCATTGCGTTGCGGGCCGCAGCGGATCCGGCAAGACGAGCATCCTGACTGTCGGCGCGGGGCTGACGCTGCCGACGTCGGGCCGGGTTTTCTGGGAAGGCGATTCGCTCGAAAGCATGGGCGACGACGAGATTGCCGACCGCCGTCGTGCGCTCATTGGCTACGTGGACCAGGGCGGTGCGTTGATCGACGGCATGAGCGCGCTGGAGAACGTGCTGCTGCCGGCTGTGCCCGACGGCGAGGTGGAACAGCGCCGCGACATGGCCAAGGACCTCCTGGACCTGGTGGGCCTGGGCCGGCGCATGCGGCACCGCCCGGCGCAGCTGTCCGGCGGTGAGCGCCAGCGCGTTGCCATTGCGCGGGCGCTGATCCTGGGCACCCGCGTGCTGGTGGTGGACGAGCCCACGGCCAGCCTGGACCGGGCCTCCGCGAACCGCATCATCAGCATCCTCAAGGACACCACCTCCGATGGCATCGCCGTGCTGGTGGCCTCGCATGACCACGAACTGGTCCGGCTCAGCGATACCCTGACTGAACTGATTTAGCCTGTCCCTCCGCACCGAAGGTAACGCCCCGTGACTGCTTCCGAGAAACCGCCGTTCTACCTCACCACGGCTATCACCTACCCCAACGGGGTGCCGCACATCGGCCACGCCTACGAGTACATCGCCACGGACGCGATGGCCCGGTTCAAGCGGTTGGACGGCCACGACGTGATGTTCCTGACCGGCACGGATGAGCACGGCATGAAGATCGCCCAGGCCGCGGAGAAGGAAGGCATCAGCCCCAAGGAACTGGTGGACCGGAACGCAGAGGTCTACAAGGCAGCTCACGCCGCTTTGGGCATCACCTACGACAGGTTCATCCGGACCACTGACGCTGACCACTACGCGGCGTCGCAGGCCATCTGGCAGAAGATGGAAGCCAACGGAGACATCTACCTCGACAAGTACGAGGGCTGGTATTCCGTCCGCGACGAGGCGTTCTATGTGGAGGACGAGACAGTCCTGAAGGACGACGGCGTGCGGTACTCGAAAGAGACTGACACCGAACTGACGTGGACGGCGGAGGAGAGCTACTTCTTCAGGCTGTCCTCCTACCAGGACAAGCTGTTGGCCCTGTACGAGGCCGAACCGGAGTTCGGTGCGCCGCAGTCCCGTTTCAACGAGGTCATCAGCTTCGTCAAGCGCGGCCTGGAGGACCTGTCCATCAGCCGCACCACCTTCGACTGGGGCGTCCCCGTGCCAGGGAACGACAAGCACGTCATGTACGTGTGGGTGGACGCGCTCACCAACTACCTCACCGGCGTGGGCTACCCGGACGTTGAGTCTGCGAGCTTCCAGAAGTTCTGGCCCGCTGATGTGCACGTGATCGGCAAGGACATTTCCCGGTTCCACGCTATCTACTGGCCCGCGTTCCTGATGAGCGCCGGCATCGAACTGCCCAAGCGCGTGATGATCCACGGCTTCCTGCACAACAACGGCGTGAAAATGTCCAAGTCGCTTGGCAACGTGGTGGCGCCGGCTGATTTTGTGGCGCAGTATGGCCTGGACCAGGTGCGGTTCTTTTTCCTCCGCGAGGTACCCTTCGGTGCCGATGGCAGCTACAACCACGAGGCCATTGTTGGCCGGATGAACTCGGACCTGGCCAACAACTTCGGCAACCTGGCGCAGCGGTCACTGTCCATGGTGGCGAAGAACTGTGAGGGCAAGGTTCCAACCCCTGGAGCGTTCTCTGCCGCCGATTCGGCGTTGCTGGCGCAGGCCAATGGTCTGTTGGCGGCATCCCGGGCTGCCTTCGAGAAGCAGGAATTCAGCCGTGCGCTCGAGGCGATCTGGACGGTTCTGGGTGACACCAACGCGTACTTCGCCGAGCAGGCCCCTTGGGTGCTGCGGAAGACCGACGTCGAACGCATGAACACCGTGCTGTACGTGACGTTGGAGGTGCTGCGGATCGTGTCCATCTTGGCGCAGCCCGTCATGCCCGGTTCCACCGGCGCGATCCTGGACACCCTGGGCCAGCACGACGGCGATGCTCGCAAGTTCGCGGCCCTGGACACCCCGATCGTGGCGGGGACGCCGCTCCCGGCCCCGATTCCGGTGTTCCCCAAGTACGAAGAGCCGGCCGTCTGACCCTTGGGAGAGGGGGCTACGTGGTGGCCAGCCCCGCCACCGGTGACAGCCTCGCCGCGCGCCTGCCGGGAACCACCGAGGCGAGCAGGCCGGCGATAATTGCCACAGCCAACACCCCCAACAGTTGCAGCCAAGGCACCGAGGGCTGTACATCCGTGACGCCACCCAGCGCCGCCATCGCCCCCAGCCAGCCGTAGGCCACGCCCAGCACGGTCCCCAGGATTGCCGCGACGGCCGCCACGAGGACCGCTTCCAGTGCCAGCATTCCGCGCAGCTGCCCCCGGGTCAGGCCAAGGGCTCGCAGCAGTGAGTTCTCCCGTGTCCGTTCCAGGACCGAGAGGGACAACGTGTTGGCGACGCCGATCAAAGCAATCAGCACGGCCACACCCAGCAGCGCCGTCACCACCAGCAGCAGCACGTCGATGATCTGGTTGAACGTCAGGCGTTCGATGGCCGCGCCGCTGACCGCGCTCTCTGGCACGTCAAGCGCTTCAGACACGGCCTGCTGGATCCCGCGGACGTCGTCACTGGACAGCGTCGCACCGTTGGCGCCCGCCAGCCGCAGCCACATGGCGCGCACCTCCTGCGGCGCGCCCAACCCCTGCGCCGTCTCCGTACTGACCAGCGGCGGCATGTTCCGGGTTTCGAGGACGACGGCGGCAAGCACCTCGGTTCCGCCGCTCCCCGTCACCGTCACAGGCCCAGCCGGGGACCCCTCGGGCAGGTAAATTTTCCCAGGTTCCAGCTGGAGGGAGGTGTCCCGCAGGATGGTGCCGGCCTGGTCGGCCGGGAGTGCGAGGACGCTTTGTTCGAAGCCACCAAGTGAGGCCGTCCCCACGTCAGGCAGCAGCGCCGCCGACTCGACCCCGTCCAGCCCCTCCACCGTGGCACGCTGCGCCTCGGTGAAGCCAGCGTCTGACACCGCCATGTCCACCGGATAGTTCTGCGCCAGGGCTTTGTCGAACGCCACCCGGGAGGTGGCGGCGCCCGTCATCATCAGCGTTACCAGGGTGACACCGATCAGCAGGGCTGCGGCAGTGATGGACGTGCGGCCAGGGTTGCGGACCGCATTGAGCGACGCCAGTTTCCCCGGCACACCCGTTGGCTTCGCCAGTTTGCCCAGCAATTGCACCAGGGCCGGGATGAACAGCGAGGAGCACATCAGCACACCGATGAAGCTGATGAGTCCGCCGCCAAACGCCACCACCAGCTGAACCTTGAGCGCACCCCAGATCAGCAGCGGGACGCCGGCCACCAGTGCCAGCAGGCCGAGGACCAGCCGGATGCGGCCCCTGGAATTGCGGAGCGAAGCATCGTCCGCTGGCCGCAAGGCCGCGAGCGGGGCAACGGCGGTGGCGGCCCGGGCAGGAACAAGGGCTGCCAGCACCGTCAGCAGAACGCCCACCGCCAACCCACCAATGATGGCCGACGGCGGCACCGCCAACGTGGCGAACGTCGAGTCGGGTTGCGTCCTGGCCCAGCCGATCAGTCCAGCCATGAGCCCGGTCCCGGCCAGAACACCCAGAATCGAGGCAACCAAACCCACCACCAGGGCCTCCAGGAGCACCGAATTGCGGACCTGGGTCCTACCCGCGCCGAGGCAGCGCAGCAAGGCCAATTCGCGGGTTCGTTGGGCCACCAAGACCGCAAAGGTATTCGACACCACTAGGGCTGCCACCACGAGCGCCACGGCCGCAAACACCAGTAGCACCATGGTGAGCTGGTCCTGGCCACCTGTCATGGACGCGACCTGTTGGGTCACCTCGTCCTGGGCTGTGCGGACCGTGGGCGCAGAAGCGCCGGCCGCCACGAGTACCGTGGTCAGTGCGGCGGGCGCGGCAGCTTTGTCGGTCCGGGGTTTGAGCACCATCTGCATGGAATCGTACCCGGCCGGAGTTTCGGCGGCGGTTGCGCCTGCGCCTGTGCCATCGTCGGCGGGGCTGGTGCTGTTGGCCGCCAAAGTGGACACCGTCGATGACAGTGCCACCATCTGCGCTGTGGAGCTGGCGAAGGGATCGTTGCTGGCCGTGAGTATCCCCGTGATGGTGAGGGACAGGTTGGTTCCAGCGGCACCCGTGGCCAACACCAAGGGTTGTCCTGCTGCCAGGTTGTACCTGTCAGCGGTGGTCTGGTCCACGGCAATTTGGTTGGCCTCCGTGGGGAGGGTACCGCTTGCCAAGGTGCTCGGTTCCAAGGCTGCTGGAGCCAGGTTGCGCACCTTGCCAAATACGTCCCTTCCGTTGACCACAAAGGATGCATAGGCAGACTGTTGGCCATACACCTCGGCCACCGCTGGGTCCTTGGCCAGGGCGTCAACCGCCGCCTGGCTGAAATCGGCGCGTTGGCCGGCGTCGTTCATTCCGGGGGTGGCGATCAGGTCCGCCCGTTTGTATGACTCGCCAAGGCTGGCACCTAGGGAAGCCTGCGTGCTGGCGCCCACCATCAGTGTGGTGGACAGGAAGGCCACGGCCAGCAGGACTGCCAGGCCTACGGCGATGAAGCGGCGGCTGTGGCTGCGGAACTGGGAGATTGCTACCTGCAGCACGGCCTAGCCGCCCAACTTGCCGAGCGCTGCCAGTGCGGCAAGCACCGATTCGGCGGTGGGCTCTTGGATTTCGCCCACCAGGTTGCCGTCGCTCATCAGGACCACCCGGTCCGCGTAGCTGGCGGCGACGGGATCGTGCGTGACCATGATGATGGTCTGGCCCATTTCCTGGCTGCTGCGGCGCAGGAGCGCGAGGACTTCGCCGCCTGCCGTCGAGTCGAGGTTGCCGGTGGGCTCGTCACCAAAGATCACATCGGGCCTGGTCAGCAGGGCGCGGGCCACGGCAACACGCTGCTGTTGCCCGCCGGACAATTCATGCGGGCGGTGCTTGAGGCGATCTTTGAGGCCCAGCGTTTCCACCACATAGTCGAACCATTCGGTGTCCGCTGTGGCGTTTGCCAGCGCCAACGGCAAGGTGATGTTCTGCTCGGCCGTCAGCGTGGGAACCAGGTTGAAGGCCTGGAACACGAAGCCAATCCGGTCCCGGCGCAGGGTGGTCAGCTGCTTATCGTTGAGGGCCGTGATGTCGGTGCCGCCCACCAGGATCTGGCCGGTGTCGGCGGTATCAAGACCGGCCAGGCAATGCATCAGGGTGGATTTTCCCGAGCCTGACGGCCCCATGATGGCGGTGAACCGCCTGGTTTCGAAGCTGACGCTGACGTCGCGGAGCGCACTCACGCGGGTGTCGCCAACGCCGTAGGTCTTGGCTACGGCGATGGCCTGGACGGCGGCCGTCGGCGTGGTACTCCCGCCGTCGGGGGAGTGATGGGCATGCACGGAAGTTGTCATGCTTCCACGCTATGTGCCCGCCACGCACAGCGGATCGACCCGCGGAATGGTCCTGGACTGGCATTCCGTCATCCCTGGGGTTGAGGTGGCGGCGTGGACGACGGCGGGTCTCACCCCGCCGTCGTCTGGCTGCCCTTCCGCGCCGCTGCTCGAGTGGGTGGCGGAACAGCGGTGCGGGCAGGGTGCGGCGTCCTAGGCGCTGGGAGTTGGGAGTTGGAGGCCTGCGGGGTGTTTTTCGTCGGAACTTTGATGAACGGTGCGCAGGCGAGGGCTGCGGTGGCCAGGATGCCGCCCACGATGAAGGCGAGGTGGGCGCCGTCGAACAAGCCGTCCACCGGGGCCGACCCTGCGCCGGTCTGGGTTGCCGCAACAGCACTCAGCACAGTGACGAAGATGGTGGTGCCGATGGCGCCGCCAAGTTGCTGGCCGGTGTTGAAGATTGCCGAGCCGTGGCCGTAGAGCTTGTGCGGGACCCCGCTCAGGGCTGCGGCCAGCAAACCGGTCATCAGCATGGCCAGGCCGATGCAGAAGATCGTATGGAAGGTGACGATCAGCCACAGTGCGGTGCCGGAGTTGACGGTGGTGAACAGCCACTGGCCCACGGCGAGCAGCAAGGCGCCGGGGATGAGGACGGGGCGGGGACCGTGACGGTCGAAGACGCGGCCAAAGATGGGGCCAACGGCGATCTGTGCCAGGCCGCCGGGCAGCAGCATCAGGCCGATGGTCATGGTGGTCAGGCCGCTGCCATTCTGCAGCAGGATGGGCAGGATGACTACCGTGCCAAGCAACGTGCCCATGGCGATCATGATCATGACGACGCTGAGGGTGAAAGTTCGGTTCCTGAACGGCTCCAGGTTCAGGAGTTCGCGGCCGTCGCGGGTCAACCGGATCTGGCGACGGATGAACAGGATCAAAGCCGCTACGCCAACGATGCCGCTGACCAGTGGTGCAGCCGGGCTTTCCGTGGCTTCGGCCGCGGTGGAGATGGCGTAGACCAGACCGCCGAAGGCAAGGGCGGAGAGAATCACGGAGGTGATGTCGAGGGGCAGCTTGCGGGTGGCTGACGGTACCTTCAGGAACACCATGCCCAAGGCCAGGATGATGATGCCCAGGGGTGCCATCACACCGAAGATCCAATGCCACGACAGCGCGTTGACAATCAGGCCGGAGACGGTGGGACCGATCGCGGGCGCCACCGAGATGACGATCGAGTTCAGACCCATGACCGTGCCGCGGTGCTGGACGGGAACCATGGTGAGGGTGGTGGTCATGAGCAGTGGCATGACAATGGCGGTGCCCACAGCTTGGATGACCCGTGCTGCGAGCAGGACTTCAAACGTAGGCGCCACCAGGGCAAGGATGGTGCCCAACAGGAAGCTCGACAGCGCAAAGATGAACAGCCTGCGGAGGGTGAAACGCTGCAACAGGTAGCCGGTGAGGGGGATGACCACGGCCATGGTCAGCAGGAACCCCGTGGTCAGCCACTGGCCAGCGGCCGCGGAGACGCCATAGTCGGCCATGATGGAGGGCAGCGCAACGGTTAGCACTGTCTCGTTGAGGATCATCAGGAACGCGGCCAGCGCCAGGGATGCGATGACTCCGGTGAGCTGCTTTTTCGAGAGCGATGCTGCCCCCGTGGCGATCCTTGATCCGGGTGGGCTATTGGTTTCGGAAGTTGCTGTGGTCATGGGTACTTACCTCGTCTGTCAGAATTGAACTATCTAGATCATGTCAGGGTCTGACATGTTTCGTAAGCTAAAGGCGTCAGAGTGTGACGCAAAATATAGTGGGCTGGTTTGTGGCCACCTGCGGCGGGCGCCGTCGATACGGGCACCGCCGCTGACAGAGGAGAAGCGCATGGGGATTCGAGCCGAACACCGAGCTCAGATGTTGGGTGATATTCAGTCCGCCACGCTGGACCTGGTCGAAGAGAACGGCCTCGACGCCACGACGATTGGCCACATTGCGGCGCGCGTAGGTGTCACGGAGCGTACGTTCTTCCGCTACTACCCGTCCAAGGAGCATGCCCTCCTGCCAGGCCTGCAGGATCTGATCGACGTCCTTGTCGTCTTGGAGGCTCGCCGGACAGATCCAGCAGGGATCCTGGCAGATTTGTTGGCCGAATGTCGCCAGCTTTTTGCCGCCGAGGTGGAGCGGAACTACTTTCGAAGGATTTCGAGGTTGTTCGCCAAGGATCCGGACATGACGCGTGTTGTGGCGCGGTATGAGCGCGACCTGGCCCAGGCGCTCAGCTCGGCGTTGATTCAACAAGGCGCCCTGGGGGCCATTCAGGCGCTGTTGGTGGCCGAGGTGGTCACTGCGACATGGCGGATTGCCTGGCAGGCGCTGGCCTTGAGGGAGGGGGCTGGGGTCGACGCCGACCCAGTCTCGCTTTTCGATGACACGGTCCGCGAACTGGGCACCCTGTTTCCGGTGCGGGGGTGAAATGCCTGTCAGTCTAGATTGACATGTGGACGCCCGTCAATCTAGACTGACACGCATGGAGATCCAAGACCTAGCCAGCCAGCTCCGCTCCACAGACCCCGCGGTGGGACTGCGGGCGGTTGGCGCCCTCCGTCGACTGGCCGAACAGGTTGAAGCGGCCAGCGTCCACGCGGCCCGCCAGGACGGCTGGACGTGGGAGCAGATCGGGGATGCGCTTGGCGTCTCCCGACAATCGGTGCACGTCAAGTATCGGGAGTGATGGATCATGTTTGAACGATTTGCCAGCGACACCCGCAGGATCGTCGGCTATGCCATGGATGAAGCACGGGACAGCGGCGACAGGCGCTTGGGAACCGAGCACCTCCTGTTGGGCGCGTTGCACGAGCCCACCGCGACCGGCGTTCTGGGGGTAACCCTGCAGCAGGCGCATGCCGCCGCTGCGTGCCTGGACGCTGCAGCGTTGCAGGCGGTGGGACTGAGCGTTGCCGGCTTCGAGCCAACCAGCAAGCCCGCGCCAGGCCGCAAGCCGCCCTTCAGCTCGGGGGCCAAGGCAGTGATGGCCACCATGGTGCACCGGGCCACCCGTCAGCACGCCAAGGAAATCACCACGGCAGACCTGCTTCTCAGCCTGCTGGAGCGTGAAGAGCAGGATCCGGTGACGGCCTTGTTGGCGGCCATGAACGTGGACCGCGATGCGGTCAGGCAGCGGCTGGCGGCTCCGCTCTAGCCGACCGCTCGACGGCGGCGCTGAAGCCTCGGCGCGTGAGGTCACCAACGGCTCGACGCCGCCGCTGGCGTCGCGCAAAGTCAGGTCGCCAGCGGCAGCACAATCCGCATGCACGTGCCCAGCGGTCCAGTGGAGGCCACGTCGGCCGAGCCGCCGGCGGCAGTGGCAATGTCACGGACCAGGGCCAAACCAATCCCGAAGTTGCGCTGTTCCTGCCCCATTGCAGGACGAGTGGTCCGGGCAAAGCGGTCAAAGATGCGGTGTTTGTCGATGCCTGTGATGCCGGGGCCGGTGTCGGTCACGGTGATGACGACCTGGCCGCTGGTGGCGGTGGCGGTGATGCTGATCAAGCCGCCGGTGGGTGTGTGGGTGAGGGCGTTTTCGGCCAGGCCGAGGATGGCGCGGTGCAGCCGCTGGGGTGCGATCCGCGCGCGGGGGTGTCCGGCAGAAGTGCACTCCACCGAGATCTCCCGGGCGCTGGCCAGCAGCTGAAGGTTGTTCGCGACACCTCCGGCCACGGTGGCGACGTCGGTGGGGTCCGTGGGTGCGGTGTCAGGGGTAGCTGCCGATCCGGCAGCCGCCTCGAGGAGTTCGTTGACGATCAGCGTCAGCTCGGAGGTGTCGCTTCGGATCCTGGCCAACGCCTGGCCTGTTGACGAGTCTGGCGCAGCAAAGCGTTGGGCTAGTTGAATCCGGGCGTCGAGGATTGCCAGCGGCGTGCGCATTTCGTGGCTGGCGTCCTGGACGAAGCGTCGCTGCAGGGCAAGGGCCGCACCGAGGGGCCGAATGGCGCTGCGGGCACTGACCCAGCCAACGCCTCCGGCCAGCAGGATCCCCACCGCACCGGCCACGATCATGGCTTTGATGAGGTCGTCGGTGTCGAGGTAGGCGTAACGGGTGTCGGTTCCGCCAGCCGGTGCCTTCCCCGCCTGGTGAAGCAGGTAGAAGGTAGCCGCGGCCAACAGGCACAGGACGAGGACTGCGCAGGCGGCACTGATCCGGAGCGCAATGCGGAGGGATGCCCGGCGCAGGATCGCCTGGTCACCGGCCGTTGGTTCTGGTGAGTCAGTCACGGGCCGCGCCGATCTGATATCCAACACCGTGCACGGTACGGATGGCGGACTTGGAGATCTTCCGGCGGAGGTGATGGACGTAGGTGTCAATCACGCCAGCCAGTTCACCGTGGCTGTGCGTTGCCCGGAGGAGCTCTTCCCGTGTGTAAACGCGTTCGGGAGCTGCGGCCAGCGTGGCCAACAGCTCACACTCCTTGGCGGTCAAGTCAGCAACGAGGCCGTACAGGGACCGCGCCGTCCTGGTGCCGGGGTTGAGTTCCCAATCCCCAAAGCTGACCGTCCGCGCTTCCTGCTGGTAGCTGCGCGTGAGCGCCCTGAGCCGGGCGGCCAGCTCCAGGGCATCGAACGGCTTGACCATATAGTCGTTGGCGCCCGCGTCCAGTCCGCTGACTTTCGCGTCGATGGCACCCAGCGCGGTGAGGATCAAGATGGGCGTGGCAACGCCTTTGGCTCGCAGCGCGGCAATCAGCGCCACGCCATCCAGCCCCGGCAGGCCGCGATCCACCACCATCACGTCCCAGGTCCGCGACAGGCCGGCATGCAGTCCCGCCCGGCCGTCGACGGCGAGGTGGACGTCATAGTCGGGGGCCAGGAGTTCCTGGATCAGCGGGCCCAGCATCGGATCATCTTCGACCAGGAGAACGGTGGGCCTCTCTGCAGTAGTCACGACTCAATTCTTGCGCGCCGGGGCGCGTTCCGTGCGCTGCGCCGCAGGCGAGGAAGGAGGTCGACGCCGGAAGCGTGGCGGTTCCACAGGCCAGCCATGAGGACGACGGCGGCAATCGTAGCCGGGAAGGCCGCCACGACGTCGAGGGGATAGTGCGCCCCGATGTAGACGCGGGACCACGCAACGATCCCGGCACCCACCAGCCCCGCCCAGAGAAGGGGCTTCGCGGCCCGGGTTCCCTCGGCGATGAAGAAGGCGGCCAGGACCACGGCAACGGCAAGGGAGGTGTGTCCACTGGGAAAGCTGTTGGAGACGGGCTCCGGTACCAAGGGATCAAACAGGAGAGAGGGGTCCGGCCGGACCCTGCCGATGATGAGTTTGAAGAGCTGGCTGGACAGCCAGCCCGTGCAGACCGTGAGGACGAAGACCACTGCTTTGTCGGCGGATCGTCGGACCAGGAGGAGGTAGAGGCCAACGGCAGCCACTATCGCCACTCCTCCCACCGGTCCGAACAACAGGTTGAGGGCGAGCGCCAGCGTGGTCAAGACCGGGTCATGGTGACGGCTGAATCCTTGGTCGACGGCCATTTCGTCGGCGGTCAGGTCCGGCACCGTCCGCGTCAGGAACCCCACGGCAATCACCAGGACAGCGAGTGTCAGGCCAATGCCCAGCCAGTGCCTGGGTGCAGGCAGTCGCGGCAGCCGGAGCGGTCGTTTGGGGCCGGATGTTATTTCGGCAGACACGGGGGAGCCTCTCAGCAGCAGGAATCGTTCTCTTGATTCTTGGCGAGGGGACTTAAGAACCCGTTAAGAAGTGCTTCCCGGTGTGACAATCCCGGTCTCGTAGGCGATCACCACTGCTTGGACCCTGTCCCGCGCGCCAAGCTTGGCCAGAATGTGCCCCACGTGGGTTTTGACCGTGGCTTCGGAGACAAAGAGGCCCGCGGCGATCTCCGGGTTGGACTGGCCTTGGGCGATGAGCTCAAACACCTCGCGCTCGCGGGCCGTGAGGCGCGCGACGGCGGCATCGTGCTCCTGCGCGGCCGGCGCCTGGGCGCGGAGCAGGGGAGCTACGTGGTCCAGGAGCCGACGCGTGGTGGAGGGCGCAATGACTGCGTCGCCACGGTAGACGGTGCGGATGGCCTCGAGCAGCTCCTCTGGGGGTGCGTCCTTGAGGAGGAAACCGCTGGCGCCGGCCTGGATGGCGGCAAGGGCATATTCGTCCAGGTCAAACGTGGTGAGCACCACGATCCGGATGTTGGCGCGCCGGGATCCTGCCGGCGCCGCCAGCGCTCGCTGCATGAGCTGACGGGTGGCTTCGATGCCGTCCATGCCGGGCATCCGGACGTCCATCAGGACCACGTCCGCGCTGACCGCGGCCAGGGCGGCGAGAGCCTCAACGCCGTTACCGGCTTCGGCTACTACTTCGAGGTCCGGCTGGGAGTTGATCAGCATGCCAAAACCGGAGCGGACCAGCCGTTGGTCATCCACCAGGGCAACCTTGATCCGGTTGGTGGAAGCCGAAGCGATTGTGGCATCCGGAACGCCGGCAGAACCCAGGGGCGAAGACTCAGAAGGGGAGGAGGTCATGGTCAGGCTTCCGTGTAGGGGAGGAATGCGGCGACGTGGAAGCCACCGCCGGTGGCCGGTCCTGCGCTCAAGGATCCATCGTAGAGGCTGATGCGTTCCTGCATTCCGCGCAGGCCGTTGCCGAGGCCGTCGGTGGGGTCGGCTGCGGCGCCCCTACCGTCGTCGTGCACGTCGATCTGCAGGCCGCGAGGCTGCCACGCTAGGGATACATGGGCTGTGGCCTGCGGACCGGCGTGTTTAAGGACGTTGGTCAATGATTCCTGCAGTGCCCGGTACGCGGTGAGCTCCGCGCCAGCGGGAAGGTCGCGGCGGGGCGTGCCGTGGTGCTCGGCGGCAAGCTGCAGGCCAGCTGCCCGGAACCCGAGGTACAGGTCGTCCAGGTCTGCCAGCCCCGGCAAGGGCCTGGTGGACGCGCCGTCCTCCTGTCGCAGGACGCCCAGCAGACGGCGCATCTCGGCCAGCGAGCCGCGTGCGGTGGAGGCGACGGTGGCCAGGGTGTCCGTGGCAATGGCGGGGTTGGCGGCGGCAGCGTACCGGGCGCCGTCGGCCTGGGTGATGATGACGGACAGTGAATGGGCCACGATGTCGTGCATTTCGCGGGCAATGTGGGCGCGCTCGTCGGCAGCCGCGAGTGAGCGTTCCTGCTGCTGTTCGGTTTCCAGCCGGCGGGCTCGGTCCGAGAGGGTCTGCAGTTGCAGCCGCCGGACTCGGGTGAGGTCGCCAAGGGTCCAGCTGAACAGAACGAGCATCCAGATCAGCACGGTGTAGACGGCACCGATGGTCAGGCCCAGGACGCCGGTTTCCGCAGTGCCGCTGAAGGATCGGCTGGTCAGCATGACGCCACCCAGCAAGCCCAGGATCAGGACGCTACGGCTGGCCCAGGTGGGTCCGTATGCGGCCGCGGCGTAGATCACCAGTGGCACGGCCACCAGTCCGGCGTTGGGTTCCAGTGCCAACGCCCAGTGCACCAAGCAGGCCAGCACAATGAAAGCCGCGGCATAGACCGGCCGGACCCGCCGCCACGCCAGGGGAATCACCAAGGCCGCAGCAAGGAAAAAGTACCCGGGCCGGTCAGCAAGCAGGTAGACAGGAGCGCACAGCACCAGGATCGGCAGCATCAGGCCCAGGTCCATTTTGAAGGTGTTGTCGCGCATCCAGTTGTATATCTTGTGCCGTCTGTCCACCATGAAACCCTATGCGCCCAGTCACCGCTGCGCCTCATGCCACGGGCTGAGATTGAAGTGTTCAAATAGTGAGACGCCTTGACCACATGCTGGATGACTTGGCTACCCTTAAAGCATGAGCGCATCCTCCATTGATCTGGCAGTTATCCCCGGCGACGGCATTGGCCCCGAGGTTATTGCGGAGGCCCTCAAAGTCCTCGAAAAGGCTGTTGCAGCCGAGGGTGTAGAGCTCAAGCAGACCCACTACAAGCTTGGTGCCGAGCACTGGCTGGCCACCGGCGAGACCCTCCCCGACGAGGTGCTGGCGGACCTGCGCACCCGTGACGCCATCCTGTTCGGTGCGGTGGGAGCTGCCCCCGGCGACACGCGGATTCCGTCCGGCATCATCGAGCGCGAAATGCTGCTCAAACTGAGGTTCAGCCTTGACCACTACGTCAACCTGCGCCCGTCCCGCCTTTATGGCACGGTGGGCAGCCCGCTGGCCAACCCCGGTGTCATCGACTTCATTGTGGTCCGCGAAGGTACCGAAGGTCCTTACGTGGGCAACGGCGGCAGCCTCCGTACCGGCACCATTCACGAGGTGGCCACCGAGGTATCGCTGAACACCGCCCATGGCGTGGAGCGCGTGGTCCGCGATGCGTTCCGTCGCGCCAGCGAGCGGGACCGCAAGCACGTCACCCTGGTGCACAAGCACAACGTCCTGGTCTTTGCCGGCCACCTGTGGCGCCGCACGGTCGAGGCCGTGGCCCAGGAATTCCCGCAGGTCACGCACGACTACCTGCACGTGGACGCCGCCACCATTTTCATGGTCACGGATCCTTCCCGTTTCGACGTGATCGTTACGGACAACCTCTTCGGTGACATCCTCACCGACCTCGCCGCTGCCATCACCGGCGGTATTGGGCTGGCCGCTTCCGGCAACATCAACATGGACCGCACCGCGCCCTCCATGTTCGAACCGGTCCACGGCTCGGCACCGGATATTGCGGGTCAGGGCATAGCAGATCCGACGGCGGCAATCCTGTCCGCGTCGCTCCTGCTCGATCACCTCGGCTTCACCGCCGCGGCCCGCAAGATCGAAGCAGCAGTGGTTGCCGACGTCGAAACCCGCGACGGAAGTGCCCGCTCCACCAGTGCCGTGGGCGACGCCGTGGCCGCCGGCCTGTAGCCTCGCGCCAGAGCTCCAATGTTCGGGCGTAAACTTTCATACGAATCACCAAATGCCGCCCGAGGTTCACTGCTGAACGCTCTGCGGCCGATCGTGGAGGAACCATGACTCAGACTGCCCATGGCGTCGAATTCAGCCAGCAGCTTTCGGCCACCCCGAAGTCCGCTGAGGAACGTACCGCCATCCTGGCAAACCCAGGATTCGGCGACTACTTCACCGACCACACTGCGGTCATCGACTACAGCGTCACCGCTGAAGGCGACGGCGGCTGGCACAACGCCCGGGTGGAGGCCTACGGGCCTATCAGCCTGGACCCGTCTGCCGCTGTCCTGCATTACGGCCAGGAGATTTTCGAAGGCCTCAAGGCCTACCGGCACGCAGACGGCTCGATCTGGACTTTCCGCCCCGATGCCAACGCGAACCGGTTGAACCGCTCGGCCCGTCGGCTGGCTCTCCCGGAACTCCCCGAGGAACTGTTCCTCGAAGCCATCCGGGAACTCGTTGCCGCGGACCAGGAATGGGTTCCCAGCGGTGACGGCGAGGCCCTGTACCTGCGCCCGTTCATGATTGCCACGGAGGCCTTCTTGGGAGTTCGGGCGGCCCGCGAGGTGTCCTTCCGGGTCATCGCGTCCCCGGCCGGTAACTACTTCGGCGGCACGCTTAAGCCCATCTCCATCTGGATCTCCCGCGAATACGCCCGCGCAGGCCGCGGCGGCACGGGAGCTGCGAAGTGCGGTGGCAACTACGCCGCGTCGCTGATCGCCCAGCAGGAGGCAGAGGCCAACGGCTGCAAGCAGGTGCTCTTCCTCGACCAGGCGAACGACAACGCCGTTGAGGAGCTAGGTGGGATGAACCTCTTCTTCGTCATGAAGGACGGTTCCCTGGTCACGCCCGCGCTCAGCGGCACCATCCTGGAAGGCGTCACCCGGATGTCCATCCTGCAGATCGCCAAGGACATGGGCCGCACCGTCACTGAACGCAAGATCACCCTTGACGAGTGGCGCGACGGCGTGGCCTCCGGTGAGATCACCGAAGTCTTCGCGAGCGGCACTGCTGCAGTCATCACGCCCATCGGTGTGCTGCGCGACGCCACCGAATTCATCGGCTCCGAGGACGCCACCCCCGGCGAGACCACCATGGCCATCCGCGAACAGCTCCTGGGCATCCAGACCGGCACCGTGGAAGACCAGCATGGCTGGTTGACCCGGCTGGTCTAACGGCAGGCGCAACACTTCGTGGCGCAACTAAAGGTGCCCACCGGATCCGATCCGGTGGGCACCTTTTGTGTTGTGCTGGGCTCTGCTCTTTGGAGGAGAGTCCCGACGACGGCGGCTGGTCAGCGGCGCGCGGCCTTGCGGGCGGCGTTCTTGAGGGCTTTGCGGGACACTGGCTTGAGTGCCTTCCGTGCGGCTTCTTCGGCCAGTGCGTGGTTGCGGCGGGCATCGATGATGTCGTTCCACAGCGTGGTGGCGAAGACGCCGCCATCCTGCGCGTACACGTCATACGGATAGTCGGCGAAGACGGCCGGCGTGCCGCCGGTGGGCAGCTCGGCACCGTTGGCTTTGGCGACGGCATCGGCCACAGCCCAGGTGCGGGTCAGGTGGCTGACCAGGTTGTCCTGGACAAAGACATTGGCGTCGCTGGACGACGCGGCACGGGCCAACAGATCCGCCAGGTCTTCAGCCACAAACGTTGCCGCGACGCTCTCCGCCGGCTCGGTGCTGGCCGTGAACTCTTCCGTGACGCCGTCAACAGCCACAGCCCAGTCAGAGGTTTCGCGGAAGGTCTTCCAGGTGGGGAACCAGACGATGCTGCCACTGGCGTGGTTGTGGATGTGCAGCAGGCCGCTGTTCTTCTCGGCTGCCGCGTGGTCATGCCCCGCAGTGTCGGCGCTGGCGATGATCTCGGCAAGGGTGGTGATGCTCATGGAGGCGGGGTCCGCTTTCTGCTGGTGTTCGGTAGGTCTTCATGGTGCACAACCTCCGCGGCGGGCGGTTCTATTCCGGTGGGCAGTTCTCATCCAGTGGTAGGGCGTGCGGGTCAGGTGTAAGGATGGGAAGGTGACTTCACCGTTGATCGCCGTGCCCCAGTCGAGCTCCGCCCTGACCCGGTTTATCGTGGCGCCCAACCCCGGGCCCATGACCTTGGACGGAACCAACTCGTATTTGGTGGGGGCGCCCGGCTCGGGCCAGGTGGTGGTAGTGGATCCGGGCCCGCTGGATGAAAACCACCTCCGGGCCTTGGCCACAGCAGGCAAAGTGGCGCTGATCCTAGTGACCCACCGCCATGCCGATCACACCGCTGGCTCGGAACGTCTGCGGGAGCTGACCGGAGCGCCCGTGCGCGCGGCGGATCCAGCCCACTGCCACGGTGGTTCGCCACTGACTGATGGTGAGGTCATCGAGGCCGCGGGCGTTCTGATTAACGTGCTGTCCACCCCTGGCCACACGTCCGATTCGGTCTGCTTCCATCTCCCTGCTGACAATGGCGACAATGCGGGAGCCGGCTCCGTCCTCACGGGCGACACCATTTTGGGCCGCGGCACCACCGTGCTGGATTTCCCGGACGGCACCGTGGGCGACTACCTGGCCAGCCTCGACAGACTGTCGGCACTCGGCCCGGCCAAGGTTCTGCCCGCCCACGGGCCCGCACTGCCCGCACTGACGGACATCGCCGCGGAGTATCGCAAGCATCGGCTGGCCCGGCTGGATCAGGTCCGCGCAGCGCTGCAGCAGCTTGGCCGGGACGCCACCGCAGGTGAGGTGGCTGCAGACGTCTATGCCGACGTCGACCCTTCCGTGCGAGGGGCCGCGGAACTGTCCGTCGCAGCCCAGCTCCAGTACCCCCGCGCTGAGGACCCCCGCAACGGCGGTGCGTAGCGGCACGTCCCGCCGGTGAGCTGACGGTAGGCTTGGATTCATGCGTATTGCAAGGTTTGTTGTCGATTCTGATCCCCTCTATGGCGTTGTCGAAGGCGAGGCGGGGAGCGAGGAAATCACTGTCATCCACGGTGACCCGTTCTTCAATGGCGTGGAGCGCACGTCGGTGCGCCACAAGCTGGAAGACGTGCGGCTGCTCGCGCCCATCATTCCGCGCTCCAAGGTGATTGGCGTAGGCCGAAACTACGCCGATCATGCTGCGGAGTTGGGCAACGAGGTACCGCCCCAGCCGCTGTTGTTCCTCAAGCCGAACACCTCCGTGGTGGGCCCCAACGATCCTGTGGTGCTGCCGGAGTTCTCCGCGGAAGTGTCGTTTGAAGCTGAGCTGTGCGTGGTGATCGGCCGGATCTGCAAGGACGTCCCCGAAGATCGAGTGGATGACGTCATCTTCGGCTACACCTGCGGCAACGACCTCACGGCCCGGGATGTACAGAAGACTGATCTGCAGTGGGCACGCGCCAAAGGTTTCGATACCTCCGCGCCGCTGGGTCCCTGGATCGAAACTGAGTTGGACACCGAAGACCTGCAGATCCAGGGCCGCCTCAACGGCGAACTGCGCCAGGACGGCAACAGCAACCAGATGATCCGCGGCGTCCGGGAATTGGTGTCCATCGTCTCGCAGGCGTTCACGCTCCTGCCCGGCGATGTCATCATGACCGGTACGCCCGCCGGGGTTGGCCTGGTCCAGGCCGGCGACCGGTTCGAAGTGGAGATTGAAGGCATCGGGCGGCTGTCCAACCCGATCGTCAGGCGCTAATCGCAGGCGAAGCATCTGAAGGGCAGCGGGCGGCAGTCACGCAAGCGGTAAAGTTGGAACCACTATGACTACCGCTTTCGTGTCGCCTGCTGCCCCCATCCCGTCTGTCACCGCCGAAACGCCCGTCCGGGTCCGGTTCTGCCCCTCGCCCACCGGCACCCCGCACGTTGGTTTGATCCGTACCGCCCTGTTCAACTGGGCCTACGCGCGCCACACCAAGGGCACGCTGGTGTTCCGGATCGAGGACACGGACGCCGCGCGCGATAGCGAAGAAAGCTACCACCAGCTGCTGGATGCGCTGAAATGGCTGGGCATCACCTGGGATGAGGGCGTTGAAGTGGGCGGGCCGCACGAGCCTTACCGCCAGTCGCAGCGCAGTGAGATTTACCAGGATGTGATTGCGCGGCTCCGTGAGGGTGGCTTCGTCTACGAGTCCTACTCCACGCCGGATGAAATCGAAGCGCGGCACCGCGCGGCCGGCCGGGACCCCAAGCTGGGCTACGACGGCTTTGACCGGGAGCTCAGCGACGAGCAGGTGGCAGCGTTCAAGGCCGAAGGACGCGAGCCGGTGCTTCGCCTCCGGATGTCCGACGACGACATCACCTTCACGGACCTGGTCCGCGGCGAGATTACCTTCCGCGCCGGTTCGGTGCCCGACTTTGCCGTGGTCAGGGCCAATGGTGCGCCGCTGTACACGCTGGTCAACCCGCTGGATGATGCGCTCATGGGTATCACCCACGTGCTCCGCGGCGAAGACCTACTCAGCTCCACGCCGCGGCAGATCGCGCTCTACCGTGCGCTGTATGCGGTTGGCGTGGCCGAGTACATGCCCGAGTTTGGCCACCTGCCGTACGTCATGGGCCAGGGCAACAAGAAGCTTTCCAAACGGGATCCGGAATCGAGCCTGTTCCTGCACCGTGAGCGTGGCTTCATTCCCGAAGGCCTGCTGAACTACCTGTCATTGCTGGGTTGGTCGCTGAGTGCAGACGAGGACATCTTCACCGTTGAGCAGTTGGTGGCGAACTTCGATATCCACGACGTCCTGGGCAACCCGGCGCGCTTCGACCTGAAGAAGGCTGAGGCCATCAACGGCACCCACGTGCGTCTTCTGGCGCCCGAGGACTTCCGCAACAGGCTGGTGCCATACCTGCGGACCGCCGGCCTGGTGGGGGAGGACCTCACTGCCGCGCAGGAGGAAATCCTGACTGCGGCCGCACCCTTGGTGCAGGAGCGGATCACGCTCCTGGGCGAGGCGCCGGAAATGCTCGCCTTCCTGTTCAAGGCCGACGACGCCATTGACGTTGCTGACGACGCCCGGAAGGGATTGCCGGAGAACTTGGCCGAGGTACTTGATGCGGCGATCGCCGCGCTGGAACCGGTTTCGGACTGGCAGGCAGAAAACATTCAGGCCGCGCTCAAGGAAGCGTTGGTTGAGGGCCTCGGCGTGAAGCCTCGCCTCGCCTTCGGTCCGGTCCGGACTGCTGTTTCCGGGCGCAAGATTTCGCCGCCCCTCTTTGAGTCAATGGTGATCCTGGGCAAGGAGTCCTCGCTGGCCCGGATCCGGGCGTTCCGCGGCTGATGACTGACGCGTCAGCGACCGCCGTCCCGGGCCTACATCCCCGGTTCGGGGACATCCAGGGTGTCCTCTTCGATATCGACGACACCTTGGTGGACCTTGAGTACGCTATGACCACCGCTTTGCGTGAGGTCAGCGAGCACCTGATTCCGGGCCTCGACGCAGCTGGGTGGCACGCCGTGGGGAGGGTGTTCACCCACGAGACCTCCCACTACTACGACCGTTACCTTGCCGGTGAGCTCACCTTCAACGATCAGCGGATCCTGCGGGGGCGGGCAGCACTGGGCCGCGTAGGCGTTGAGCTCCCAGAGGGTGAGGAGTTGCAGCGCTGGGTCCAGGCGTATGCGGAGGTCCAGCACGGGCACGTCACGGCGTTTGCCGACGTGGCGCCGCTCTTGGACGCCCTGGACGCTGCCGGGCTTCCTTACGGCGCCGTGAGCAACAATGTCCACGATTATCAGCGGGCCAAGTTGAACAAGGCAGACCTGCAAAGGATCACCCATCTGGTGGGCACAGACACGGTGGGTGCGGCCAAGCCGGAGCCAGCCATTTACCTGGAGGGCGTGCGGTTGTTGGGCACCTCCCCCGAGCGGACGCTCTACGTTGGGGATAATCGGCTCCTCGACGCCGAGGGAGCCACCGACGCTGGCTTGGTCGGGGTCTGGCTGGACAGGGGCGCCGCCCTGGACGGTGATTTTACGGGGCTTCGGATCGCCGGTCTTGGCGAGTTGCTTCGTCCTTTGGCGACGGCGAACAAAGGGTCTCAAGGGCGGGGCTGATGGCATGGCGGGGCGGCGGCGGTGGCGGATTCGCAACCAAAACTTGCCCCGCCAGCGCCGATTTGTGAACCGGCCATTCCTCCGGTAAAGTAATTTCTCGTGCTGAGGCGCCGGGGACGTGGAACTTGTTCCACAGAACGGCCGCAGAAAGCGCTTTGGGATATGGTGTAATTGGCAACACATCGGTTTCTGGTACCGACATTCTAGGTTCGAGTCCTGGTATCCCAGCTCTGAATGACAGCAAATTCTTGCCTGATTTCGGGTGTTTCACGTTGATATTCTCAGCTTGAAACAAAAGCTTGGCCTGTGTAATACTGACTGAGCTTGTTTGGCGGAAACGCCGAAAAAGTACTGGCCCCATCGTATAGCGGCCTAGTACGCTGCCCTCTCACGGCGGTAACGCGGGTTCGAATCCCGCTGGGGTCACCATTGAAAAGGTCCTGGACAAATGTCCGGGACCTTTTCGCATACCTGGCACGTCTCTGATGTTCCCGTGCAGGTCCAGGCCTCCGCTCCGTATCCGCCCGATAAGCGCCAGCGGTGACATGATGGGCCCATGATGAGTCCGATCAACCAGGCAGGACAGGGCAACCGTCGCGGCCAAGGCGAGGGAACCGGACAGGGCGCGATTGCCGTGCTGGAAGACGTGCGCTCAGAGCTCTCGACCTTGGTGCTGCCGCTGGACGTTCCCGGTGCCCAGCAGGCCCGCACCAACGCCCGCCAGGTCCTGGCCCAACTGGACGACTACATTCTGCCGCGGTACCGGAGCCTCGACGCTCCGCTGCTTGCTGTGGTGGGTGGATCCACGGGTGCGGGCAAGTCCACGCTGGTCAACGCACTGGTTGGCTTCCCAGTGACGCGGGCCGGCGCCATCCGCCCCACCACCCGGCAACCCATTCTGGTGCACCACCCGGAAGATGCACATTGGTTTTCGGACCAGCGCGTGCTCCCGGGGTTGGGCCGGATCAAGGGAACGGTGTCTGCAACCGCTCTCCCGTCGAATCGAGCGGGGGTTGCTCCAGACGCGGACCGCGTGTCATCTCTGGTGCTGGTGGGACATCCGGAAGTTCCGCAGGGAATTGCCCTCCTGGACGCGCCGGACGTCGATTCAATTTCCGATGACAACAGAGCCCTGGCTGGCCAGCTGCTTGCGGCTGCGGACTTGTGGGTTTTTGTCACCACCGCGAATCGCTACGCAGATGCCGTTCCCTGGCAGCTTTTGTTGGACGCCGCGAGCCGGGACATCACCGTTGCCATCGTGCTGGACAGGGTTCCCGTTGAGGTCCAGGACGAGGTGGCGCAGGATCTCACCGCCCTCTTGCAACGGCAGGGTTTGGGCAGCGCCAGGCTCTTTGTGGTCAACGAAGAACCCCTCGACGCTGTAGGCATGCTCCCGGCGTCAGCTGTGGCGCCCCTCCAGGAGTGGCTGCACGAACTGGCCGCAGACACGGCACGCCGGACTGACATCGCCCGGCGGACGCTGGCAGGTGCCGTCCGGGCCATGTCCGGCACCGTTGAGTCGTTGGCGGCGGCGGCCACCGGGCAGGCCGCCGCCACGAAGACTCTCCAGGCCGCCGCGATCGATGCCCACCAGGCCGCCGTGGACACCATCATCGACTCGACAAAAGATGGTGCGCTGCTGCGCGGTGAAGTGTTGGCCAGGTGGCAGGACTTTGTGGGCACTGGCGAGTTCTTCCGCGCGCTTGAACAAAACGTCGGCCGGCTCCGTGACCGCATCGGCGCCTTCTTCCGCGGCCAGCCACCGCCGGCAGTGCGCGTGGAAACGGCCATCGAGACCGGACTGCAGGCGGTCATTGTGGCGGCGGCAGGTACGGCTGCTGAGACAACCGATCGGCGCTGGCGCACTGACGCCGCTGGGCGGCACCTGCTGGGACTTGACGATCTCTCCGGCGCCAGCCCGGACTTCGCAGACCGGGCAGCAGCCGAAATCCGTGCCTGGCAGGCCAGTCTGATGGAACTCATCCAGACGGAGGGCGCGGGCAAGAGATCGCAGGCCAGGTGGCTGTCTATCGGCATCAACGGCCTGGGCGCCGCCCTGATGATCGTGGTCTTTTCCATGACGGCTGGACTCAGCGGACTTGAGGTGGGCGTCGCAGGAGGGACCGCCGTCGTCGGCCAAAAGCTGTTGGAGGCCGTCTTCGGTGAGGATGCCGTGCGGCGGATGGCGCAACACGCCCGGGAGGACCTGCACCTTCGCTGCCAGCAGCTCCTGGGGGCGGAGCAGCAGCGTTTCCTTCTGCGGCTTCCCGATCAAGCCGCATCGGCCGGTGAGCGGCTGGCGGCCCACGCCCGGGCACTTGGGGCGATGGGCGGTACGGCGTGAGCAGGCACAGCGCCCAACGTGACGCGTCCCGTTTACAAGATCGCTTGGAGGCGCTCAACGAGGCCCGCGAACTCGCAGGCGGAGTGCTGCCTGAGGAGGTCCTTGACGCCGTTGAGGACGTCCTGGAACGTGCCACTGCCCGGCGGTCGCTGTCGGCAGAGCACACGGTGGTCGGATTCTTCGGTGCCACGGGCAGCGGAAAGTCGTCCCTGTTCAACGCGGTCCTGGGGCAAGACACTGCCACGGTGGCCGCGCGTCGGCCCACCACGTCCCAGCCGCTCGCCAGCCTCTGGAAAGGTGAGGGCAGCGGAGAACTTCTGGACTGGCTCGAGGTGGATCAGCGCCATCCATCAGGTCCCGTGCACGGGCTTGCTGATGCCGGCAGCGGACTCATCCTCCTGGACCTGCCGGACGTCGACTCCACAAGCACCGCCAACCGGGAGATCGTTCAACGCCTTGCAGGCATGGTGGACGTGCTGGTCTGGGTCCTCGATCCACAAAAGTACGCTGACAACGCTGTTCACAGTGGATTCCTGGCACCCATGTCTGCCCACGGCGCCGTCACCCTGGTGGTGCTGAACCAGATGGACCGGCTGGCCACGGCAGACGCACCGGCCGTGCTGGAATCCCTGCGCGCCATCCTTGCTGCCGAAGGATTGGGCCGGGTGCCGGTGCTGCCGGCGTCGGCGGTATCGGGTGCTGGCGTGGCTGAGCTCCGGTCGGCGATCAGCGGCGTGGTGGTACGCCGTGAAGCCCTGTCGCAGCGGCTGGCCGCCGATGTGCAGGCGTCGGCACAGGCACTCGCGGCGGCGTCGGGGAGCGGGAGCCCAGCGGGTGTCCAGGCCGGAGCGGCGCAGCGACTCGCCCGCGAACTGTCGACGGCGGCAAACGTTCCCGTGGTGGTGGCGGCAGTGGAGCGGTCGTACCGGCTGGAGGCTGCACGCCGGACGGGCTGGCCGGTCACCAGGTGGTTGGGCAGATTCCGCGTTGACCCGCTTAGGCGGCTCAACCTCCGCCGGGACCCGGCGCAGGCGCACGTAAACCGCACGTCGCTGCCACCCGCCGCCGCACCGCAACGGGCCAGGACCGATTCGGCTGTGCGGGCCTTCGCGGATGATGCCAGTGCTGGTGCACCAGGACCGTGGCGGGCGGCAATCCGCGACGCCGCGCGTGCGGGCCGCGAACAGTTACCCAACGCAGTGGACCAGGCGATCGCCGGCACCGACCTGCAGGCCAACAAGGGCTCCTGGTGGTGGAGCGCCGTCAACGTGGTGCAGTGGCTGGCTCTGGTGGTAGGCCTTGCCGGCGCTGGCTGGTTGGGCGTTCTGGCAGGCCTAGGATATCTCCAATTGCCCGTCCCGGCGGTGCCGCGCGTTGAAGGCTGGCCGCTGCCCACCCTGATGATCCTGGGCGGAGTCTTGCTGGGCGTCCTGCTGGCAATCGCGGGCGGCGTGGTCAGCGCTGCCGCCGCCAGGCTTCGCGGCCGGAACGCACGACGACGGCTGGACCATGCGGTGGACGCCGTGGCCGGGCGGTTGGTGGTTGAGCCAGTCCGGGATGAGGTGCTACGGTGCGAAGCGTTCGCGAAGGCGGTCCGCAAAGCTACGGGTGCGGGGCCGCATCCCTGACCTTGATTAAGGTGCGCAGGTTCCGCGTTGTGGTGGTGGACTTGTAGCGGGCCTTGGCCGTGAGCTTGCTGAACGGGCTGTCCAATGTGCCACCTTTAGGCGCCAACCAGGCGAGGGCGTCGCTGCCCAGTGTGGTGAGCTCGGTGCCGTCCTGCTCAGTTCCGGCCTCAAGGAGTTCCCTCAGCGGTGCTGGATCGGAGGATAGCGTGATGTAGGTATGGGTGGCGGCATCGTCAGAAGGGTACGGGCAGGCCTCGACGAGTTCGGCCACCCGCTGTGCCGTGAGAACCACCACCCAGGCGTCGTAGCCGAAGTTCGACCGCAGGCACTTTTCCACCAGGTCCTTGACCGCTTTGGCACTTTTGTTGCTGGTGAGCACCACGTTGCCGCTGGCCAGGAGGGTCTTGACGGAGCCGAATCCAGTGGCATCCAGGGCAGCGGTCAACTCGGCCATTTTGATGGTTATCCCGCCCACGTTGACGCCTCGGAGGAAGACCGCGTAGCTGCTCATAGCCCCAGCCTACGCCTGGGGTCCAGGTAGAAGGGGAGAGGCGTCAGTCGTTTGTTTTGCGCAGTGCCTCGGTGAGGACGCGTGCTGCATTGCAGACCACCTCGGCGTGCAGGCGTCCGGGCTGGCGGGTGAGGCGTTCGATGGGACCGGAGATCGAGACGGCTGCAATCACGCGACCGGACGGTCCGCGCACCGGTGCCGAGACTGAGGCAACCCCCGGCTCGCGCTCGCCGAGGCTCTGGCCCCAGCCCCGCCGTCGTACGCCTGCCAGTACGGTGGGCGTAAAACGAGCCGATTGCAGGCCTTCCAGGAGGCGATCGTGGTCCTCCCACGCCAGCAGGACCTGGGCCGCGGAGCCTGCCTTCATGGACAGCTGGGTCCCTACGGGAATGGTGTCGCGGAGCCCGATGGGTCGTTCGGCGGAGGCCACACAGACCCGCCAATCACCCTGCCGGCGGAAGATCTGCGCACTTTCGCCAGTGGCGTCCCGCAACTGCATCAGGACGGGGCCGGCAGAGGCGATCAGCCGGTCTTCGCCGGCTGCCGAGGCGAGCTCTACCAGCCGGCTGCCCAGTACGAATCGGCCCTGGATGTCCCGGCTCACCAGGCGGTGGTGTACCAGTGCCAGGGCAAGCCGATGCACGGTGGGGCGAGCCAAGCCGGTTGCTGCTACCAGCTGCGCCAGGGTGGTGGGCCCGGCCTCCAAAGCATCGAGCACATGGGCCGCTTTATCAATGACGCCGACTCCACTAGAATTGTCCATGTAATGATATTGCCGTCTCATTATCTGAGATGCAAATCTTTCGGCTGGCGTTGCACAGAGCCAGCCTGATTCAGTTGAGACCATCAGTCAATCAGCAGTGAAGGGAGTTGGCCATGGCAAAGACATTGGCCGAGAAAGTTTGGGATGCGCACGTGGTGCGCAAGGGCGATGGCGAAGGAGCCAATGCCCAGCCCGACCTTCTCTTCATCGACCTTCACCTGGTCCACGAGGTCACGTCACCGCAGGCCTTCGAGGGCTTGCGGTTGGCTGGCAGGCCGCTGCGCCGCCCGGACCTGACCATCGCCACGGAGGATCACAACACTCCGACGCTGGACATCGACAAGCCTATTGCGGATCTGACCAGTCGGACCCAGATCCAGACGCTGCGGAACAACTGCGCGGAGTTCGGCGTGCGCCTCCACAGCCTGGGCGACGCCGAACAAGGCATCGTGCATGTGGTGGGGCCGCAGCTGGGACTCACCCAGCCGGGCATGACGGTGGTCTGCGGTGACTCGCATACGTCCACGCACGGCGCCTTCGGTGCGCTGGCCATGGGGATTGGCACCTCCGAGGTGGAGCACGTCATGGCTACCCAGACGCTGTCTCTCAAGCCCTTCAAGACCATGGCCATTAACGTCGAAGGGACGCTGCGCCCCGGCGTCACGGCCAAGGACATCATCCTGGCCGTCATCGCCAAGATTGGAACCGGCGGCGGCCAGGGCTATGTCCTGGAGTACCGCGGCTCGGCCATCCGCGCCCTGTCCATGGACGCCCGAATGACCATCTGCAACATGTCCATTGAGGCCGGCGCCCGTGCCGGCATGGTGGCGCCAGACGCAACGACGTACGAGTTCATGCAGGGCCGCCCGCACGCTCCCGAAGGAGCGGACTGGGATGCCGCCGTCGAATACTGGAACACGCTGAACACCGACGACGGTGCCACCTTCGATGCGCAGGTGGACCTCGACGCCGACGCGCTGGAGCCGTTTGTCACCTGGGGTACGAACCCCGGCCAGGGCGTCTCGCTTTCCCAGCCGGTCCCGAACCCGGAGGATTTTGGCGACGAGAACGCCAAGGCCGCCGCAGAGCGCGCCCTGCAGTACATGGGCCTCACCGCGGGCACCCCCATGAAGGAAATCCGGGTGGATACCGTCTTCCTGGGCTCTTGCACCAACTCCCGGATGG
The DNA here is from genome assembly GCF_900609065.1 of Arthrobacter ulcerisalmonis. GTDB lineage: Bacteria > Actinomycetota > Actinomycetes > Actinomycetales > Micrococcaceae > Arthrobacter > Arthrobacter ulcerisalmonis. Next base: position 42,196 of record NZ_UXAU01000031.1, read on the forward strand.
AGGATCTCCGGGCTGCCGCGGACATCATCCGGGGCCGAACCAAAGACCCGCAGATCCGCATGCTGGTGGTCCCCGGTTCGGCTCGGGTCCGTCTCGAAGCCGAAGCCGAAGGCCTGGACAAGGTCTTCAAGGACTTCGGTGCAGAGTGGCGGTTTGCCGGCTGCTCCATGTGCCTGGGCATGAACCCGGACCAGCTGGAAGTGGGGGAGCGTTGCGCTTCCACCTCCAACCGCAACTTCGAAGGCCGGCAGGGTAAGGGCGGCAGGACCCACCTGGTCTCGCCCGTCGTCGCTGCAGCCACCGCGATCCGTGGGACGCTCAGCTCGCCATCAGACCTGGAACCCGCAGCCGAGCCCGCCGCTGCCGGCACCGACGCAGCGTAGGAGACATCATGGAAAAGTTCACTAAGCACACAGGCGTCGGCGTCCCACTGCGACAGAGCAACGTCGACACCGACCAGATCATCCCGGCCGTGTACCTGAAACGCATCACCCGGACCGGCTTCGAGGACGCGCTGTTCTCCGGCTGGCGGAAAGACCCTGCGTTCATTTTGAACCAGGAACCGTTTAACGCTGGCTCGGTCCTGGTGGCCGGACCGGACTTTGGGACCGGGTCCTCACGCGAACACGCCGTGTGGGCGCTCAAGGACTACGGCTTCAAGGCAGTGCTTTCTTCCCGCTTCGCAGATATCTTCCGGGGTAACTCTGGCAAGCAGGGATTGGTTGCTGCCGAATTGGAGCAGGACGACATCGAGCTGATCTGGAAGGAATTGGAGAATGCTCCGGGGACCAAGGTCACGGTGGACCTCGAGTCCAAGACCGTGGTCTGCGGGAACATTGTGGCGCCGTTCCAGATCGACGATTACACCCGGTGGCGCCTGATCGAAGGGCTCGACGACATTGGCCTCACCCTGCAGCATGAGGGCGACATTACCGCGTTTGAGGCCACCCGGCCTTCCTTCATGCCAAAGACGCTGCCCGCTCGGCTTTCCTGAGCGGCTACCCGATTGATCCTGCTGTGGCCCCGTCCTGACTCAGGACGGGGCCACAGGTTTCAGGGCCTGAGCCGCAGCGGTTTGCTTGCGACCACGATCTGTTCGGAGCCTGCTTATTTCGGTTCGGTAACGTGACCTCTTATGCTTGGATGAAGCCTTTGGAAGGACTTGGAGGCGCGCAATCGTAAGGAAACCGGTAGATGAGTAGTGTTCTGACAATCCGTGGCGGAGTTCCGTTGACTGGTCGCGTCAGCGTCCGGGGGGCAAAAAACCTCGTCCCCAAGGCTATGGTGGCGGCGTTGCTGGGCAACGAGGCGTCCGTTCTCCGGAATGTTCCCGAGATCAAAGACGTCGAAGTTGTCACCTCGTTGCTGCAGTTGCACGGGGTCACGGTGGACAAGGATCCCGTCACGGGAGACCTGACCCTGGATCCCACCGGAGCGCGGACCGCGCCAAGCACCGCCATTGACGCGCATGCTGGCGATTCCCGGATCCCTATCCTGCTCTGCGGGCCCCTCATCCACGCGATCGGTGAGGCCTTCATTCCCGACCTGGGCGGCTGCAAAATCGGCGACCGGCCCATTGACTACCACCTGGACGTCCTCCGGCAGTTCGGCGCCGTCGTCGAGAAGCGCCCCGGCGGAATCCATATTTCAGCACCCAAGGGCCTCAAAGGCACCAAAATTTCCCTGCCGTACCCCTCCGTGGGCGCCACCGAGCAGGTCTTGCTGAGCGCTACCCGCGCCGACGGAATCACCGAACTGGCCGGCGCCGCCACCGAGCCGGAAATCATTGACCTGATCGCCGTGCTGCAAAAAATGGGTGCCATCATCAGCGTCCAGACAGACCGGACCATCCGGATCGAGGGCGTCCGCGACCTTGGCGGCTACAACCACCGCGCACTTTCGGACCGCAACGAATCGGCGTCGTGGGCGTCTGCTGCCCTGGTAACGCGCGGTGACATCTTCGTCGAAGGCGCGTCACAGCGGGACATGATGACCTTCCTGAACACCTACCGCAAGGTAGGCGGCGGAATGGACATCGGTGAAGACGGCATCCGTTTCTACCACCGCGGCGGAAAACTCAACCCGCTGGTCCTCGAGACAGACGTGCACCCCGGCTTCATGACCGACTGGCAGCAGCCCCTCGTGGTGGCACTCACCCAGGCCGAGGGCGTCTCGATCGTGCACGAAACGGTCTACGAAAACCGCTTTGGCTTTACCGAAGCGTTGATCCGCATGGGGGCAAGCATCCAGGTCCACCGCGAATGCCTGGGGAGTGTGCCCTGCCGCTTTGGCCAACGGAACTTCCTGCACTCGGCCGTCATTTCCGGGCCCACGCAACTCACAGGGACGGACATTGACATCCCGGATCTTCGGGGTGGATTCAGCCACCTGATTGCTGCCCTTGCGGCCAACGGAACGTCCCGCGTGACGGGCATCGACATCATCAACCGCGGGTACGAACGCTTCACTGAAAAGCTTGCCGGCCTGGGCGCAGACTTCGACATCACCAGCACGGACTAGTCCAGATGAAGGAATCGGCCAAGAGCCGAACAACGTTTGTTGTCATTGCGGCAATCGCCCGAACCGCCTTGAACCTGGCCATGAACCGGCAATGGTCAGGCCTGGAAAAACTACCCAGCGGTGGTTTTATCGCGGCGCCCAATCACTGTACGGAAATTGACCCGCTGGTGGTGGGGCACATGTTCTACAACCAGAAGCGGGCGCCGCATTTCCTGGCCAAGGCAGGACTGTTCAAGGTGCCCGTGGTGGGCTGGGTACTCCACGCCACCCAGCAGATCCCGGTGGAACGCTCCACGGCCGGCGCCAACCGGTCCCTCCAGTTGGCCCAGGAGATTGTGGGCAAGGGCGGTGCCATCATCATCTATCCCGAGGGTACGTTGACGCGGGACCCCGACCTGTGGCCCATGAAGGGCCACACGGGTGCAGCCAGGCTGGCACTGGAAGGTGGAATCCCGGTGGTTCCCGTTGCTCACTGGGGAGCCCATGAGGTCTTTCCCCGCTATGGAAAGAGATTCCATCTGTTTCCCCGCAAGACCGCCCGGGTGGTTGTGGGTGAGCCGGTGGACCTCAGCGCCTTCGAGGGGCGCCCGTTGGACAAGGCCACACTGACCGGAGCCACGGAGGCCATCATGGACGCGATCACGCATCTCCTGGCAGAGTTGCGTGCAGAAGTGCCACCCGTTGAACGGTGGGATCCAGCCAAACAGCAGCAAAGTACGCACGGCCGCTTCGTAGAGCGCGGGCAGCAGCCGGAAGGCGGAACGGAAACACCGTGACACACGAACTGACCCGCAGCGGTTCCGCCCGTTCGGTCGCTGTGCTCGGTGCAGGTTCCTGGGGCACCACTTTCGCCAAGATCCTGGCTGACGCTGCCACGGCGGGAGACCAACCACGAGCCATCCGGATCTGGGGCAGGCGCCCCGGTGTGGTCGAAGAGATCAACACCTTGCACCGCAACACCCAGTACCTTAAAGACACGGTGCTGCCCCAGAGTATCTCCGCCTCGACTGACGTGGCGGCGGTGCTGACAGGCGCGGACCTGGTGATCCTGGCCGTCCCCGCGCAGTCCCTGCGCCTGCAGCTGCGCGAGTGGAAGGACCTGGTTGCCCAGGATGCGGTGGTGGTTTCGCTGATGAAGGGCCTTGAGCTCAACACCGATGCCAGGATGAGCCAGGTCATCAGTGAAGAGCTGGGGATTCCTGACGAACGCATTGCCGTGGTCTCTGGGCCAAACCTTGCCATGGAGATCGCCCGCCAGGAGCCGACTGCCTCTGTGGTTGCTTGCGCGGATTCCGCCGTTGCAGGGTGGATTGCCCGCAGCTGCACCGCTCCTTACTTCCGGCCGTACACCACCGCGGACGTGGTGGGAGTTGAAATTGGCGGCATTGTCAAGAACGTCATTGCTTTGGCCGTGGGTATCTGTGAGGGCAAGCAAATGGGGGATAACACCAAGGCCTCCGTGATTACCCGGGGACTCGCCGAAACCTCCCGACTGGCGTTGGCCCTGGGCGGTGAGGCCCAGACCATGGCTGGCCTGGCCGGGCTGGGCGATCTGGTGGCCACCTGTTCCTCACCGCTGTCCCGCAACCACACGGCGGGCCGGCTGCTCGGCGAGGGGTTGACCCTCGAAGAAGTGGGCCAGACCATGACCCAAACTGCCGAGGGCATCAAATCCGGCCAGGCGGTCCATCAACTGGCCAAAAAACTGGACGTTGAGATGCCCATTACTGCCGCCGTCGTTGCGGTGTTGGCGGGCAAGATTTCCGTAGACCAACTGGGTCCGCTGCTGCTGGCCCGGGATCTTAAACCTGAAGGCGATTACTGATATGCCCCACGACCTGACCCCAGCACCTGACTCCGGCTCCGTGCGCAAGCCACGCGTTGCGGTGTTGTTCGGCGGCCGTTCCAGCGAACACGCCGTCAGCTGCGTCACGGCAGCAGGTGTACTTGGGGCGATCGACACCGAGAAATACGATGTCATCCCCATCGGCATTGCAAAAACCGGCCAATGGGTGCTGGCAGCCCAAGACACCACCCAGTGGTCGCTCGCGGCAACAGCTCTCCCGGAAATCCAGCCAGCCGACCAGACGGTCACGTTGGCCGAGATCGGCGGGGAACACCAGCTGATCGTGGCAGCGCCCAACACGGTTCCCCAGGAGCTGGGCGCTGTGGACGTGGTCTTTCCCCTGCTCCACGGACCTTTCGGTGAAGACGGCACCATTCAAGGCCTCCTGGAACTGTCCAACACCCGGTACGTGGGCGCCGGTGTCCTGGCCTCCGCCGTGGGCATGGACAAGCACTACATGAAAGTAGTTTTTGAAGCTGCCGGACTGCAGGTGGGCCCCTACCTTGCGGTCACCGACAGGCAATGGCTGACAGATCCCGAGGCTGTCCGCAAGGCCGTGGACAAGCTGGGTTTCCCTGTCTTCGTCAAGCCGGCCAGGGCGGGTTCCTCGATGGGAATCTCCAAGGTGGATTCGTTGGCGGAGCTGGATGCTGCCATCGATGAAGCACGCCAGCACGACCTTAAGTTGGTCATCGAGGCGGGCATTGTTGGCCGCGAAATCGAATGCGCCGTTCTTGAGGGCCGGGGCACCGCAGGCCCCCGCACCTCCATGCCCGGGGAGATCTCCGTAGCCGGCGGCAGTCATGAATTCTACGACTTCACTGCCAAATATGTTGAGGATAACGCTGCCGTCCTGAGTTGCCCGGCCGACATCCCCGAAGAAGCCATCGCCAGGGTCCGTGAGCTCGCGGCCACTGCCTTCGATGCGGTGGGCGCGGAAGGCCTGAGCCGGGTGGATTTCTTCTACACCGCAGCCGGCGAACTGATCATCAACGAGATCAACACCATGCCTGGCTTCACGCCCAAGAGCATGTACCCACAGATGTGGGCGGCCTCAGGCCTGGGCTACGCCGAGCTGATCGATGAACTCATCTACCTGGCATTGAACCGGAAGACCGGGCTGCGCTAGTCACCTTGGTACGCAGCCGCTCCCGCGTTACTGCTGGGACGTGGGCAGGTTGGGCAGTTCCTCCTGGCCCACACACTTCCGCACCTGCTGAATCTTGGCCGCCGGACCGGAGAGGTCAGCAAGGACGGTGGCAGAACTGATCTTGTCCGGATCCATCAGGATTTCGGTGGCAGGTTCGCGGCCAAAAGTGGTCAGTGTCCAGACCGGGTCGCCTTCCTTGATGACCCAATCCACGCCGTTGACGCTGACGCACCGATCGGTGGTAGGTCCGGGGGCGTTCACTCCGCAGCGAAGCACCACCAGCGACGGGTCGCCCCACGCGGCGGTGGCCTGGCTGTTGGTCTTGCGCAGCGTGGAGTCGCCAATGGCGTCTGGCAGGGCCACCATCATGGATGCGCAGGCCGGGTTCGCTGCGTCGGCGGCAGGCTTCACGTCCACAGCGGGGGAGCAGGCGGACACGCCAAGGAGGGCGGCGGTGACGGCAAGCAAAGCGGCAGCGCGGCGGGTGTGACTTTTCGGGTTTGATCCAAACACCCATCCAGCCTATCTGCCCTTGCAGCGAAGTCTGGCGGCCGTCAGCGCAACTCCCCGCCCGGCCGCCGCCGCTGCCGACTGTCGGACCTAGACGATACGGTAGATCCGTGCCTGAAACCGTCACCGTCGCCACGCTCTCCGAGGGCGCGCTCCTGTCCCGCATCTTCCCCCGCCTCAGCCTCCCGGCGCCCCACACCGACGCCCTGCTGCTGGGCCCGGGGGACGACGCCGCCGTGGTTGCCGCGCCGGATGGGCGCACGGTGATCAGCGTTGACACCCAGGTGCAGGACCAGGACTTCCGGCTCGCCTGGCCTAACGGCTACCGCAGCACCGGGTTCGACGTCGGCTGGAAGGCCGCTGCCCAAAACCTGAGCGACATCAACGCCATGGGCGCCACCGCTACCTCAATGGTGGTCAGTCTCACCTTGCCGGCAGACACGCCGGTGGCTTGGGTGGAGGAGTTGGCGGACGGCTTGGTAGCTGGCATCAGCGAACTCGGCGCCCAGCATTGCTCGGTGGCAGGCGGTGACTTGGGCCGCGGCCGGGAAATCTCCGTCACCGTCGCGGTGTTGGGGAACCTCGACGGCGGCGCGCCGGTCCTGCGCTCCGGCGCCGCACCAGGGGACACCGTGGCCCTCGCGGGAACCGTGGGCTGCGCGGCTGCAGGCCTGGCGCTGCTCGAATCAAGCGTTCCGTTTGACTCACTGACCCCAGCGCAGCGTCACTTCGTGGATTTGCAAAGCCGGCCCCGCCCACCACTGCATGCCGGCCCCGTCGCCCTGGCCGCAGGCGCCACGGCCATGCTGGACATCTCGGACGGGCTGCTGCGGGATGGCCTGCGGCTGGCCACTGCCAGCGGCGTGGCCTTGGACCTGGACCCCGCCGCCCTGGCTCCGCTGGCAGCTGCGCTCCAGCCGGCCGCTGACGTGCTGGCGGTGGACCCCGTCGCCTGGGTGTTGGGCGGCGGGGAAGACCATGGGCTGCTGTCCACATTCCCAGCTGACATTCAGCTACCAGTTGGATTCACTGCGATAGGCTCAGTACGAGCACTGGGATTCAATGAGGGCCCGGGCGTCAACATTGCGGGCCGGGCCGCTGGCACCGGGGGATGGGATCACTTTGCAGACTAAGGTCGCCGCAAACGCGCACGCGATGAAGAGGTGGTTGGGCCAGGCTGAAACTGCCCTGGGCAACCACAGCGACCGCCTCAATGCCATCAATATCTTCCCCGTAGCAGACGGGGACACCGGCACCAACCTCTACCTCACCGTCCGTGCCGCCGCGCAGGCCCTGGCCATTGCGGATGCCCAGCCCGGCCCCACCGATGTGGGCGCTGTTCTGGCCACGGCAGGCCAGGCCGCCATGGAGGACGCCAAGGGCAATTCCGGGACGTTGTTTGCAGTATTCCTGTGCGCCGCCGCCGAACCTTTGGCTGGCCACACTAGGCTTACCTCCAGCCTCTTGGCCGCCGCCTTGCACCGCGCCCAGATCCGCGCGTGGTCGGCCCTGAGCGACCCCGTTCCCGGCACCATGCTCTCCGTCATGGAAGCTGCTGCCCGGGCCGCTGCGGCCGTTGACGCCGCCCAGGACGGCGATGACAGTAACCACGCCCTGGGCCTGACCATCGACGCCGCCGTCAATGGTGCGCTGGCAGCCGTCATCCGGACTGAAGACCAGCTCGATGCCCTCACCACCGCACGCGTGGTGGATGCCGGCGGCGTTGGCATGCTGCTGATCTTCGACTGCCTGCGGTCTGCCGTCACGGGCCTGGAACTGCAGTCGGAACTATTGGACGGCCTGCACGGCTACGATGTTTCGGATCCGCACATCCACACTTCCTTGCCGGACGACGACGGCGTGGAAGTCATGTGCACCATCTCCCTCTCGCCGCTGAACGCGGCCACGCTGCGGCAGCGCCTCGACGAGGTGGGGGAGTCGGTCATCATGAGCCAGGTGGGCGGCGGCGCCGACGCCGAGGGCAACTACCGGTGGCGCGTGCATGTCCACGTTCCAGAGCAGGACATTGCCGTCAATATCATCCAGGCCCTGGGCAACCCGTCCCAGATCAGCGTGAGCGATCTGGCCCTTCCCCGCGACCCCCAGCCGGACACAGTGAACTCCAGCGGGCATGAGCGCTGAATCAACCCTGCCCCTGGAACGACGGATCGGTAAGAGCTCGGCAGCTGTGATCCAAAAGCAGCTGGGTCTGGCCACTGTTGAAGAACTGCTCACCTACTTCCCTCGCCGGTACATGACCCGGGGTGAACTGACGCCGATCAGCGAGATCCCGCGGGACGAAGAAGTCACCCTGCTGGCCCGCGTCCTCAGCAACACCACCCGCACCATGCGCGCCCGTAAAGGCACCATCACCGACATTGTGATTTCGGACGACGACGGCTCCCGCGGCCTTCGCGTGGTGGGCGGACGGGACTTCCACGGCAAGATCCCCGGCACACTGAAGATCAGCTTCTTCAACGGGTTCAAGGCCAAAGCAGAACTCCTCCAAGGCCGGCGGGCGATCTTCTCCGGCAAGGTCACCAGCTTCAACGGCGCCCTGGGCCTCACCAACCCTGACTTCATCCTGGTGGACGACGACCCCGAAACGAACGGTGGCAGGGACCCCGAGGCCATCGCCGCCATGCCCATCCCCGTGTATCCAGCCACGGCCAAACTTCCCAGCTGGAAGATCCAAGCTGTGGTGCGTGCACTGCTGCAGACCGCGGACCTGGACGCGCTCCCAGACCCGATTCCCCAGACCATCGCCAGACGGGAAAAGTTCCTGTCCCTCGCTGAGGCGTACCGGCGCATCCACGAGCCCGAAAACGGTGCCGACTGGAACCGTGCGCGGGCCAGGTTCAGGTATCAAGAGGCCCTGGTATTGCAGACCTCGTTGGCCCGCCGCCGGGCGCAGATTGCCGCTGAAGACGCCACGGCCCGCAACCCGGAGCCAGCAGGCATCCTGGCCGCGTTCGATTCGGCCTTGCCGTTCACGCTCACCAAAGGCCAACTGGACGTCGGTGAGACCCTCGCTGAGGAACTGGCCCGTAACCACCCCATGAACCGGCTGCTGCAAGGCGAGGTGGGGTCAGGCAAAACGGTGGTGGCCCTGCGCGCCATGTTGCAGGTGGTGGACGCGGGCGGCCAGGCAGCGTTGCTTGCCCCCACCGAGGTCCTGGCAGCCCAACACTACGAGTCGATCCGCCGCACCCTGGGCCCGCTGTCCGCCGATGGGCTCCTGGGAGGGCTCAGTGGCGGCGCCGCCGTGCAGGTTTCGCTGCTCACGGGTTCCATGCCAACGGCTGCCCGCAAGCAGGCAATGCTGGACGCCGCCGCCGGCACCGCCGGGATCGTGATCGGCACGCACGCGCTGCTCAGTGACAACGTCTCCTTCTACGACCTCGGACTGATCGTGGTGGATGAACAGCACCGATTTGGCGTTGAACAGCGCGATGTCTTGCGTGCCAAGGCCCGGCGCCCACCCCACGTACTGGTCATGACGGCCACCCCCATTCCGCGCACCGTGGCCATGACGGTCTTTGGCGACCTCGAAATCTCCACCCTGGATGAGCTGCCCAAGGGCCGCGCCCCCATCACCACGCACCTGGTGGGACTCGCCGAAAACCCATCCTGGGTCAGCCGCATCTGGTCCCGCGCCCGGGAAGAGATCGACGCCGGCCACCAGGTCTACGTCGTGTGCCCAAAGATCGGCACGGACGACGACGGTGACTTCAGCCCCGGCGAATCCAGACCGCCGCCGGAGGAAACGGAAGGCGAGGGCAGGGAGCTCGCGTCCGTCACCGCCGTCGTGGACCACCTGCTGGCCGAGCCGGCCCTGGCTGGTGTTCCGCTGGCCCCGCTGCACGGCCGCCAGGACCCGGACACCAAGACCCAGACCATGGCCAGTTTCACGGCCAACGAGACCAAGCTGCTCGTGTCCACCACGGTGATCGAGGTGGGCGTGGATGTCCACAACGCCACCCTCATGGTGATCCTGGACGCCGACAGGTTTGGTATTTCCCAACTCCACCAGCTGCGCGGACGTGTTGGCCGTGGTGGGCTGCCGGGGACCTGCCTGCTGGTGACCACCTTGGAGCCGGACCATCCCAGTCGCCGACGGCTCGAAGCTGTGGCCGCGACCACCGACGGGTTCGTGCTGTCCCAGGAGGACCTGAAACTGCGCCGCGAAGGCGACATCCTGGGCGCCTCGCAGTCTGGGGTCCGCTCCACCCTGAAGCTGCTGCGCGTCCTCGAACACGGCGACATCATCGAACTGGCTCGCGGAGACGCTCAACGCCTGGTTAATATGGACCCCGATCTAGCCCGCCACCCTGAACTGGCCGCGGGTATCGAGAAGTACCTCAATCCCGAGAAGGAGGCGTTCCTTGAACGCGGTTAGCCAGGCCCACCCATGAGCCGCATCATTTCCGGGGCCGCCGGTGGAACAACCCTCAGCAGCGTGCCCGGCTCCTTGACCAGGCCCACCACGGACCGGGTCAAGGAAGCGCTCTTTTCCCGGCTGGACGCGTTTAATGTGATTTCGGAGGCTCGGGTGCTGGACCTGTATGCCGGTTCCGGAGCCCTTGGGCTGGAAAGTGGCAGCCGGGGAGCAACTTCGGTGGAGCTGGTGGAGTTCGACGCCAAAGCCAGTGCCGTCTGCCAGCGCAACGCTGACCTTGTCAACGGTGTGCTCGGCCGCAAAGTGGTCACGGTCCATCGGGCCAAAGTCGAGGCCTTCCTGGACCGCGCTGCGCCGTCCGCCGAATGGGACCTGGTCTTCCTCGACCCGCCCTACCCGCTGGACGAAGAGGCGCTTGCTGCGGTCCTGGGAAAATTGGCCGAACATCTGGCCACAGGCGGAGTGGTGTTGGTGGAGCGCTCATCGCGATCTCCGGAGCCTCGTTGGCCCGGCGGACTCGAGCGGTTTGCCGAGAAAAAGTACGGCGAGACTCGGCTGTGGTTTGCCGAGCCGTTTGTCCCGGACGCCATCGACGCTGACGACGTCCCGGACAGCGCCAGTACCTGACCTTTAGATCGCCAGCCAGGGATCGGCGCGGCCGGCCCCCTCAGCTAGGTGTACTCGGCCAGGACGTTGGTTACATCGTAAAAGGGTGAAGACCTCTTAGGTTGGTGGTTACCACACACACCGAACGACTAAGAGGTCTTCA